>CAXSZW010000002.1:148827-492937 GCA_964242025.1 uncultured Acidobacteriaceae bacterium | reverse complement strand
CAATCGTCCCAATGTTGACGTGCGGCTTACTCCGGTCAAACTTTTCCTTACCCATGGTGATCTCCTAATGATCGGTTGGACAGATGCGGTTACGGACTGAACTTTGGGCTGGCTTGTTTGAAGCCGGCCTGAAGGGCGACTCAGTAATACGAATAAAGCTTGAAGAACTTCTCCCGCAGCTCCGGGGCGACACGCTCCAGGCTGGCCAGGTAGAACTCTCGGATTTGGCCCTGATCACCGTTGGTGAGGGAGCCGTAGGTGGTCTTGGTGGAAGGCCCGAGCAGGCCCTTGGCGAGGACGGACTCGAAGTCACGGATGCGAAGGCCGGAGCGATCGACTGACTTGAGGAAGGAGGCGACCGTTGGGGCCGAGAAACAGGACTCAATGGCGGAGCGAACCGCACCGAAGGCTTCCGGGTCTGTGACAAGGAGGGGCGGTTTCTCGTAGTTGCTGCCGTTGATGCCTGAGGTGTTCATGGTGCTCAAACGATGACTCCTGCCAGGTCCTACCCTGGAAGACCGGCCAGGCACCTTGCCCGGAAAGCCTGCTGCGGTGAAACGATGGAGCGGGAGACGGGAATCGAACCCGCGACCAACAGCTTGGAAGGCTGTGACTCTACCACTGAGTTACTCCCGCAGCGGAAGAGGAGAAACAGCCCTTTTCCTGCGGTGAATCCAAATCAAAAGTCTGGAGCTGACGGAGAGGCTTGAACTCTCGACCTCTCCCTTACCAAGGGAGTGCTCTACCACTGAGCTACGCCAGCCTGTACAACAGAACAGCTTTACTATCCTACCGCGAACGCAGCCTTCCGAGCACGACGCGGAAGGCAAAAAAGCCTAACAGGACAAACGTCAGGGCTCTGTACTTACCCGGCTCCATGGTGAACCACACCGAAAGAGCAAGGAGCGCGAGGATGATGAGCGCGACAACTAAACGTCCGGTTCCTGCGGGGTTGAAGTCTACCGGGCTCAAGGTGATACCCCCTCCCCGGCAATTTGGTGTAAAATATTCAAAACAGACGACTTAGGCTTGTATCTACTTTCGTAACCCCTCAGAAAGTTACCCCGAGGGTGGAGCGATTGGAGGTGGGAGGGGAGTGGTGCACAGGGGAGGATTCGAACCTCCGTAACTCGAAGAGTGGCAGATTTACAGTCTGCTGCCATTAACCACTCGGCCACCTGTGCCCATCTTTCACTGGACGACTTATTGCGGGGCAAGCGAAGACACGAACCGCTCCTATGTCGACAAGACCCAAGTGAGTCAAATGACCTGAGGGAGGTGGCTTGGCGTGACGCGCAAGGACGAACAGCGCAACCAAATCCATTCTGTACTACTGCGTGGAACGTGCGTTTCGGCTGGGAGAAAATCTGGAGCTGACGAAGGGATTTGAACCCCCGACCCTCTGATTACAAATCAGATGCTCTACCAGCTGAGCTACGCCAGCCCAAACAGCCTGTTGCGTCTTGTTGCTGACCTCTTTGCTTACGCAAATGAGCCCGCGCGAAATACGCCACAAGATGAAACTTTAGCATAGCCGGGGAGGGGTCGCAAATGGCTTGCGCAGAGGAAAAGGTGAGCCCTGCAACGCGACGTGAGATGAAGCGTCTATGAGAGAGTGGGTCGATTGAATTTGCAGGCTGGAGTGTGGGATTTGGGCATGAGGAGACGGTGGTTCGTGTGGGGAGTGATGACTGGTGCGCTGACCTGCGCGACTGGGCTTCAGGCTCAGGAGAGGCCTACGGCGGAGTCTCCTCAGTTCCAGGAAGGGCCGCTAACTCCGGGGACCGCCGCTCCGAGCCGGCCGGCGGAACCGGCGCTGATGAATAACGACTCCGTGGTGCGCATGATGAAGGCGGGGCTGGGGACGGAGCTGGTTTTGCAGACCGTGAATACGCAGCCCGGTAAGTACACGCTGGATGCGGACTCGGTGATTGCGTTGAAGCAGGCGGGGGTGCCGGAGACGGTGATCTCCGCGATGATGAACCGGGCGCGCCGGCAGATTACCAATGTGCCGGAGACGCCTGTGGCGCTGGCGGAGGTGAACGAGCCGGGGGTGTACTACAAGGACAAGCAAGGGCGATGGACGTTGATGGAGACGGAGATTGTCCACGTTAAGTCCGGCGGCTTTGTGAAGTCGACGCTGACGCACGGGATCATCAAGGAAGACAGGAATGGCGTGGTGCATGGGCGGGAGTCGAAGCTGCTGCTGCCGCGGCCGATCGAGTTCATGATTTATACGCCTGAGGGAATCTCGGTGGAGGAGTACGACCTGCTGCTATTCCGGTTGAACAGCAAGGACCGGGAGTTTCGGACGTTGACGGGTGGGGTGATTCATTCGACGGGTGGGGCGGAGCGGGATGAAGTTAAATTTACGCCGGTGAAGTTGGCTCCGCATGCGTATACGTTCACGCTGAGGAAGGACACGCCGGGCGGGGAGTATGGGATTCTGCCGCCGGGGACGGGAAATGTGACGAACGGCGGAAAGATCTACACCTTTGCTATCAGTGAGTAACCGAAAACGGGCAGGTCGGGATCGATCTTTCTTATTGAATGCCAGTTGGTGAGGCTGTAGAAGTGAGGGGAACGGAGTCTTGCCATGCCTGCAACGCTGTCCCCTGCCGCAGAACGTTCTCACACCTCTGCAATGAAGCCAAAGCTCCTCTGTCACGAGCTCGAGGACCAGGCGCTGTTTGCGGAGAAGTTCGATCATCAGCCATTCCAGTTTCGGCATGCGATGGACAAGCTTGATGCTTTTCAGATTCCGGCGCTGCTGGAGGCGGCAGAGCGGCTGGCGCGGAAGAACGATCAGAAGTCGCATTATGAGAGTGGGGAGCCGGAAAAAAATGGATGGTTTGGTCAGCGGCCGGCGGGCAAGACGATTGTGGATGCGCTGGCGGAGATTCAGAGCGGCAAGAACTGGGTGATTTTGAAGCGGATCCATGAGGATCCGGCGTACTGGGCGGTGCTGGAGGCGCTGATTCCGGAGCTTTCCAGCCTGACGGGTGTGGATATCGCTCAGGTTTACTACGATCCGACGATGACTATTTTTGTGACGTCGCCGGGTCGGATTACGCCATACCACATGGACGGGGAGACGAACTTTCTGGCGCAAATTCATGGGCAGAAGGACGTGTATCTCTACGACGCGAATGACACTTCCGTGTTGAGCGCAAAGGATTTGGAGCGGTATTGGACCGGCGGGCTGCCAAAGATTGAGTATCCGGAGACGCTGCCAAAGGGCCACTGGCAGTACACGTTGGCGCCCAGTAATGGGGTGTTCAACCCGGCGACGTTTCCACACTGGCTGCAGAATGGGCCGGAGGTTTCGGTCTCGGTTTCGATCAACTTCAAGCGGCGGAATGATGCGGTGATAGGGGCGCACCGGGTGAATAAGTATCTGAGAAAGCTGGGGTTAGAGCCGACTTTACCGGGGACTTCGCCCTCGCTGGACCGGGTGAAAGAGGCGACGTTCGGGCGGCTGTACGGAGCGGCGGAAGCGGCGGCGAAGAAGCTGAAGAAGTAGCCGCGCGTATGGCTTAGACTCGGTGGATGCGAAGGCAAACGCGGTATACGCTTCTGGCCGTTGTGGTGGTTTTGGTGGCGCTGGCGGCGGTTTTGTACCTAAGGTGGAAGGCTCCGCCAGAGGTGGCGCGGCTGCTGCCGGAGTCCGATGCGATGGTGTACGTGAACCTGAAGCCGGTGCGGCTGGCGACGCATTTTGATCGCACCAGCGTCATGAAATCAGCCACTTACACGCAGTTCATTGCGGCGACGGGGATCGATCCGGAGCGGGATCTGGATTCGGCTGCGTTTGCGCTGCACCGGATGAGCGATCCACGGGGGCCGAATGGTGCAGTGGCGTACTCGGAGGTGTTTTCCGGACGTTTTGACGCGGGGAAGCTGACGAAGTACCTGGCGGGAGTGGCTACGGGGACCGAGGAGTATGCGGGGCACACGATCTATGCGATTCCGTCCGAAGGGCGGACGCTGCGGGTTGCGGTGCTGGGGTACGACCTGGTGGCGGCGAGCAATATGCCGACGGCGGAGCAGATTCACTCCATGCTGGACCGGGAGCGGGCGGGGGCGAGTCCGTTTGCGGGGAGTTCCCTGCTGGCTGCACGGTATGGGGATGTACCTGCGTTTTCAATGGCTTGGGGGGTAGGACACATTGGGCTTCCGTTCAGCGAGGATGGGCAGATTACGGCGTTGGGGGTGAAGCTGCCGCTGGGAGCGGATACGACGTTTGTGGCGAGCGTGCGATACGAGACGGCGCTGCACCTGAAGGTGGAAGAGATTACGGCGGGGGAGGACGAGGCAAAGCGGTCTGAGGAGGCCTTGACTACGTTTTTGGGGCTTTTGAAGGCGATCGCGCCGACGGCGGGGAGTAAGGAAGATCTGGCGGCGCGTGAAGTTGTTGATTCCATGAAGGTTGAGCAGAAGAAGGAACGGGTGGTGATCACGGCTAAAGTGCCGGTCGCCATGCTGGGAGTAGGGTCGCAGTGATGGTGAAGTTGTGGTTTTTGGTGTGGAGAACGTGGGAGAGGGACTGCGAGTAAGTGTGGTGAGGAGGGGAAGGGCGGTCGGGCTCTGCCCGATACCCCACCCTATTCGCGGTGAAGCTGCGAAAAGGGTGGGGCACCCGGGAACGGGCAACAGCAAGACCGATACAGCGGTCTTTCGCTTCGCTTAGAATGACGTGCTTTCCGGGTTACCGGGAGGCTGTCTTCTGAGTGGGTTGGCCGGTATAGGTGACGTGCCAGATGGAGCGGCTGCCGTCGTCAGTGACGAAGAGGGAGCCGTCCTGGGCTACGGTGACGCCTACGGGGCGGCCCCAGACCTGGCCGTCAGGGGTGACGAAGCCGGTGAGGAAGTCTTCATAGGAGCCGAGGGCTTTACCGGCCTGGGTGGGGGCGTAGACGACTTCATAGCCGCCGCGGCGGGCGCGGTTCCAGGAGCCGTGCTCGGCGGCGAAGATGCCTCCATCGAACTCCGGCGGGAAGAAGGAGGCCTTACGGGTGGAAAGCGTGTTCGGAGGTGTGGCGGGGTAGAAGGTCATCTGGAGGGAGGCCATGTGGGGCTGCACGAGGATATCCGGGGTGCTGACCCTGGAGGCGACGTCTGTGCGCTTGCAGTCCTTGGCCTGGGCGTCCGTGAGGGCTGGGGCCTGGGGGTTGACGCCGTTGCCGGCGGTGCAGGGGAGCTGGAGGCGGGGGTCCTTGTGACCGCCCATGTAATACCAGGGCCAGCCGAAGAAGCTGCCCTCCTGGACGGAGGTGATGTAGTCCGGGACGAGGTTATTGCCGAGGTTATCGCGCTCGTTGACGGAGCACCAGAGAGAGCCGGTGATGGGGTTGATGGCCTCACCGACGCAGTTGCGGATGCCGGAGGCGTAGACCTTCACGAACTTGCCCTCCGGGGTGTATTCGAGGACGTCTGCGCGGTGAAACTCGCGGGGGTGGGTGTCCATGTCATCGACGTTGGAGCCGGAGCCGACGGAGACGAGCATGTGGTCACCGTTCCTGGTGAAGACGACGTCCCGGGTCCAGTGGCCGCCGCCACGAAGCTGGGCATAGCCGGGAAGGTCCGGGATGAGCATCTCGGGCGCGCCGGAGGCCTTGAGGTCCCCGGATTTGTAAGCGAAGCGGACGAGGGTGGTGGTGTTGGCGACGTAGACGTACTTCGGGTTGACTGCCGGGTAAAAGGCGATGCCGAAGGGGTGGTCGAGGCCGGTGGCGAACTTGGAGACGGTCTGGACCTTGCCGTCCGAGCCGGTGCCGCGGAGGACGAAGACGGTGCCGGCGGCAGAGTCTGAGATGAAGAGGTCGCCGTTGGGGGCGGTGCGGATGAGGCGAGGCTCGCGGAAGGTTCCGACGGTGGCGGGGCCGTCCGTCTGCTTGCGGTTGGAGGCCTGATCCTGACCGTTATCGCCGCCGGCGTACAGGGTCACCTTGAAGCCCGCGGGTGCGATGGGCCAGGCGTTGGCGGGCCTGGGGACGACGGAAGGGCCGTTATCGACGGACTCCGTTGGGTTGGGCTCCGGGAGGTCGCTGACGGTGATCTTGCGGAGGGTTCCGGGCTTTTGCTGGGTGTAATCCGCGAAGGCGGCCTGGCCGGTGAGGGGCTGCCGGGATTGAGCGTGGGCGGCGGCGAGGGGCGCGAGGAGAAGGGCGGCGAGGGCGAGGGGAGGCGTCTTCATAAGGGGTCTCAAGTGGATTAGAGGAATGATGGGGACCGGGCGTTGCACGGAGAGAGGCTACGGTTTGAGGAGACGAAGGGCAATGGGCCATAGTCTCATTGGGAGAGTAAAAGGGATTTGAATTTGCAAGGATCCGCGGTTTCGTCACGAATGAGACAGATGGGGGTGGGCCAGTGTGTGCAGAATATTGGGATGAGTTCTTGCGACGAGTCCCGCATTCTCTTTGCAGAGCGGTTGGATGGGGGCATTATTGTCCACTTCAGCGATGGCCGGTCCGCGATCTTTTCCGCTTCTCTGCTTCTGAGTGTGATCGACCGGGCTGAGGATGTGCCTGAGCTCGACTCGGATGACGCCTAAGGACCCTCACGAGTATTGTGTGCGGTAAGCGACACAATAGTGCATCATGGCTGGATAGATTCTTATGGGAATCAGGGGACCTCTTATGTGCAAGCCAGAGTTCCAGAATGTTCTGCTTCGACGGCTGGAAGAGGAGGTGGTGGCGCGGCTGGGGCTGGTCGCGGTGGCGCTGGAGGTGGGCCACGAGATGGAGTATCCCGGGTCGGGGATAGCGCACCTGTTCTTTGTTGAGGAGGGGATGGCCTCCATGACGACCACGTTTGAGGATGGGTCGCAGGTGGAGGTTGGGACGTTTGGGTATGAGTCTGTGATTGGGGTTTCCGCGCTGATGGGGAGCAAGCGGAGCCTGAACCGGGTGTACACGCAGATTGCGGGGCGGGGATATAGCTGCACGGTGGAGGCGGCGCGGCGAGAGTTCGCGCGGGGCGGAGCGTTCCAGATGCTTTGTCTGCGATACGTGCAGACGCAACTGCTGCAGGCGATGCAGAGCGCGGGATGCAATGCCAAGCACGATGTGGAGGAGAGGCTGGCGCGGTGGCTGCTGATCTGCGCGGACCGGGCACATAGCCTGAACTTCCGGATGTCGCATGAGTTTTTGGCGGACATGCTGGGAAGTACGCGGCCGACGGTTTCCGTGGCGGCCGGGTTGCTGAAGAGTGAGGGTCTGATGGTGTACCGGAGGGGGGCGATCGAGATTCTGGACCGGCCGGGGCTGGAACGGAGGGCATGCGAGTGCTACCGGGTGGTGAAGAATCACCTGGAGAATTTTGCGGAGTTCGATACGGGTGGGACTGAGTAGGTGTCTCTTACCCTGGGGGGCAGGCTGGGGCTATTTTTTGCGGGATTGCTCGCGCTGGAGTTCGCGGTAGGCTTCTGACTTGCCGATGCCGCGAAGACGGGCTACGCGCTTGAGGGCGTCCATCTCTGAGAGGGCGGGCTCGGTGAGGCGGAGGGTGCGGACGGCTTCGAGGATGGTTGTGGTGATGGGGGCGGGGGCGTCAAGGGGGCGGTGGAGGAGGAGGACGAACTCGCCGCGGACTTGCGGGCGGGAGGCGAGGGTGGCGAGCAGGTCCTGGGCGGGGGCGCGAAGGAACTCTTCATGGAGTTTGGTGAGCTCGCGGGCGAGGACGACGGGCTGGGTGGGGGCGAGAACGGCGGCGATATCGGCGAGGGTTTCGAGGATGCGGTGGGGGGACTCGTAGAAGATGTGGGTGAGGTTGGGGGGGAGGGACTCGAGGGTGGTGAGGCGCTCGCCGGATTTGCTGGGCAGGAAGCCGTGGAAAAGGAAGGATTCGGCGGGGAGGCCAGAGGCGATGAGCGCGGAGAGGGCGGCGTTGGCGCCGGGAATGGGGAAGACCGGGAGGCCGGCCGCGATGGCGGAGGCGGCGATGTGGGTGCCGGGGTCGGCGATGCCGGGGGTGCCGGCGTCTGAGACGATGGCGATGCGTGCTCCGGCCTGGAGGTCGCGGATGAGTTCCTGGGTGCGGGATTGCTCGTTGAAGAGGTGGTAGGAGACGGTGGGGGTGTGGATGTCGAAGTGGTTGAGGAGTTTCTGGGTCTGGCGGGTGTCCTCGCAGGCGATGCGGTCTGCCTGGCGAAGGACGCGGAGGGCGCGGAGGGTGATGTCCTCGAGGTTGCCGATGGGGGTGGCGACGAGATAAAGGCCGGGGGCGAGGGGTGGGTCGGGCATGAGGGAGGAGGTTCAAAAACGTGGTGCGGGCGGGTTGCGGCCCACTCATCGCGGTAAGACTGCGATGAATGGCGACCCGAGCTCTCGGGGGCTGGTTGAGGAGTGCAACAGCGTTTAGCGGGTGGGTTGGTCGGGGCGGCCGAGGACGCGGTCGTACTGGTATTTGTCGCTGGTGGTGCCGAGGGCGTCGTTGAAGAGGTTCATCTCGCCGGTGGCGGCGTTGAGCTCTGTGGAGAAGTTGTGGAGGGCGCGGAGGTGGTCGGCTGTGGCGGGGATTTCGAGCTTGGAGGACTTGAGGAACTTCTGATAGCCGCGGTCGACGAGGCGGGAGATCTCTCCGGAGAGGAGGACGCCGGGGCGGGAGAGCATGGAGACGGGCTGGGCTGTGGCTGACTTGTCCGCCTTTGCGGATTTGTCCTGCGGGGTGCTTGCGATCTCCGCGGCGCAGTTATATTTGCTGACGCGGACGGCTCCCTGGGTGCGGTGTGAACCTTCCTGGGCGGCGGCGACATCAAACCTTTGGTTGCCGAGGATGGAGAGGACGTCGTTGAAGCTTCTCTGGAGGGGTGACTTTGCCATACGTTAGACTCTAAGTCACTGTCGCATAAAACGGGATTGAAGGGTAGGGGTAGGGGCCTAAAGACGCATGATGACTGCAACTTCATTACTGGGGACGACGCTGCTGGAGCGAATTGGGAACACGCCGCTGGTGCGCCTGGATGAGCTGACGACCGGGATGCCAGGAGTGCAGATCCTGGGTAAGGCCGAGTGGGCCAACCCGGGTGGGAGTGTCAAGGACCGGGCGGCGAGTGCGATTGTCGCGGACGGGATGCGGCGGGGGTTGCTGGGGCCGAAACAAGGGCTGCTGGATGCTACGAGCGGGAATACGGGGATTGCGTATGCCATGCTGGGCGCGGCGATGGGATTTCCGGTGACGCTGTGCATGCCGAGCAATGTAAGTCCGGAGCGGAAGAAATATTTGGCGGCGTATGGGGCGGAGATTGTTTGGACGAGCCCGGCGGATGGAAGCGATGGGGCGATCCGGCAGGCAAGGGCGATGGTGGAGGCTGAGCCGCACAGGTACTTCTATGCGGATCAGTATTCGAATGAGCAGAACTGGTTGAGCCATTACCACACGACCGCGAATGAGATCTGGCGGCAGACGGATGGGCAGGTAACCCACTTTGTCGCGGGGCTGGGGACGAGCGGAACGTTTATGGGGACGACGCGGCGACTGCGGGAGTTGAACCCGGCAATCGAGTGCGTGTCCATGCAGCCGGATTCGGCGTTCAACGGGTTGGAAGGGCTGAAGCACATGGCGACGGCGATTGTGCCGAAGATCTATGACCCGGCGCTGGCGGATGCGAATATGCCGCTGGCGACTGAGCGGGCGTACGCGATGTGCCTGCGGCTGGCGCGGAAGAGCGGGCTGCTGGTTGGGGTTTCGGCCGGCGGCGCGGCGGCGGCGGCGCTGGAGATTGCGGAGCGTGAGCACAAGGCCGGGCGCGAGGCTGTGGTGGTGACGATTCTGTGCGACTCGGCTGAGAAGTACATGTCCGAGCGGTTCTGGCAGGAAGGGTAAACGTGCTGAAGCTGAGCTTTGAGGATTATGCCGCGCTGCGGGCGCATGGCGAAGAGACGTATCCGCACGAGTGCTGCGGGGTGCTGCTGGGGCGTTTCAGCGACGGCGAAAATGAAGTGCGCGAGATTGTGCGGGCGGGCAATACGCGGACGGATTCCGCGCATAACCGGTATCACATTGACCCGGTGGAGTTGATCCGGATTCAGAGGCAGGCACGGAAGGCGGAGTTGGATATCGTTGGGTTTTATCACTCACACCCGGATCATCCGGCGATGTGGTCTTCGACGGATTTTGCTGAGGCGCATTGGCTGGGTTGCTCGTATGTGATTACGCGGGTGGCACAGGGTAAGGCGAATGTGACGAACTCGTTTCTGCTGAAGGGGACGGGGGAAGAAGATAAGGCTTTTGAGGATGAGGCGATCGAGATTGTGATGTCGCAGGCTGCGGTTTAGGGGCAGGCAAACGACCGCGAAGTTCGCGGATGAATGCGGAACAGACACGTACAAGATGAAGAGCTTAGGAGAACAATGAACATCAATATTCCAACACCGCTGCGGGTCTATACGGGGCAGCAGGCGACAGTGGCGATTGAAGCGAACACGGTGGACGATGCGCTGGAGATGCTGTGTGCGGCGTATCCGGACCTGAAGCCGAATCTGTATGGCGCGGACGGAAAGCTGCGTTCGTTTGTGAACGTGTATTTGAACGACGACGACATTCGATATTTGCCGGAGAAGGAATTGACGAAGACGTCCGATGGGGATGAGTTGACGATTATTCCCAGTATTGCCGGGGGTTGTTGTTGTTTGTAACTGCGCCTGCACTTATTGGGGGAATTTGTAACAACGCAGGGAACAAACAAGCTGCAACGACGAAAGGGAGTTGACATGGTTCTGGTTGAGGAGCAGGTACAGGCACTGCCGAAGCTGACGAATGAGGAGATTGCGCGCTACTCGCGGCACTTGATTCTGCCAGAGGTGGGGTATGAGGGGCAGCAAAAGCTGAAGGCTGCGAAGGTATTGTGCGTCGGGACGGGTGGGCTGGGTGCGCCGCTGGCGCTTTATTTGGCTGCGGCGGGCGTGGGAACGCTGGGGCTGGTGGACTTCGATACCGTGGATGCAAGCAACTTGCAGCGGCAGGTGATCCACTCGACCAAGACGGTGGGGATGCTGAAGGTGGATTCGGCGGAGATCATGTTGAAGGGGCTGAATCCGAATCTGAACGTGGTGAAGTACAACACGATGCTGACGAGCGCGAATGCGCTGGAGATCTTTAAGGACTTTGACGTGATTGCGGATGGGACGGATAACTTCCAGACGCGGTACTTGGTAAACGATGCGTGCGTGCTGACGGGGAAGCCGAATGCGTATGGGTCGATCTTCCGGTTTGAGGGGCAGGCGAGCGTGTTTGCGACGGAGGATGGACCGTGCTACCGGTGCCTATATCCGGAGCCGCCACCGCCGGGGCTGGTGCCTTCCTGCGCCGAGGGTGGAGTGCTGGGG
The DNA here is from genome assembly GCA_964242025.1 of uncultured Acidobacteriaceae bacterium. Lineage (GTDB taxonomy): Bacteria > Acidobacteriota > Terriglobia > Terriglobales > Acidobacteriaceae > Edaphobacter. The sequence continues at coordinate 481,610 of CAXSZW010000002.1, read as the reverse complement.
ATTCTGCCTGGGCTTGTGGGCGTGATTCAGGCGACAGAGGTGATTAAGCTGATCCTGGGAATTGGGGATACGCTAGCTGGGCGGCTGCTGCTCGTCGATGCGCTGAGCATGAACTTCCGGACGCTGAAGCTGCGGAAGAATCCGGAGTGCCCGGCCTGCGGGACGCATGAGATCAAGGAACTGATCGACTACGACCAGTTCTGCGGGATCGAAAAGCCGACTTCAGTTGGGCCGCTTGAGGTGGCTAAGGACAAGAATGTGTCTGGAGCCCTCGTCGATGGGATTCCGCAGATTTCGGTGCAGGAGTTGAAGGCGAAGCAGGACCAGGGCGAGGATTTCTTTCTGCTCGATGTGCGGGAGCCGCATGAGTATCCGATTGCAAATTTGGGGGCTCCGCTCATTCCGGTGGGGGCTCTGGAAGCAAGGATTTCTGAGATTCCAGTCTCGAAAGACAGTGAGGTTGTGGTGCACTGCCGTTCCGGGGCTCGGAGCCAGAAGGCGGCGGTGATCCTGAAGAATGCTGGATTTACGCATGTGTCCAATCTGGCTGGGGGAATTCTGGAGTGGGCGGATAAGGTGGATCCTTCGATGGCGAAGTATTGAAGTCACGAATCGCACAAAGGCCAGCCGGGCTACCGGCTGGCCTTTATTTTTATGAGTAAGGAACAGTAAAAGCAAAATACAGAGGTTCTTCGCTGCGCTCAGAATGACGTGAGTTCTGGGTGAGTCAGGCGGTGGGTTCGTCCTTGTCGTCTAGGACTAGGATTTGGAGGGCGAGGGGGGGGAGGAGCATGCAGTCCAACTGGCCCATGGATTCGACGGCTTCGGCGATGGTGCTGGTAAGGCAGGGCTCGGTGGTGACGACGAAGGCGAGGCGGTGTTTGGGGTAGCCGGGGCGCTGGAGGATGGAGTCGATGTTTGCGCCGACCTTGCTGAGGGCGCCGGCGATGGAGCTGACGATGCCGGGCTTGTCGTCCACGATGAAGCGGAGGTAGTGGGGGGCGATGGAGTCTCCGGTGACCGGGCGGGGGGTGACCGGGAGAGTGACGCTGCGGGCGTTCTGGGCGACGGCGAGGAGGTCCGAGAGGACGGCGACGGCGGTGGCTTCGCCGCCTGCGCCGTGGCCGGAGAAGACGACGTCTCCGCCGAAGCGGCCGGTGGAGACGACCATGTTCTGGGTGCCGTGGGACCAGGCGATGGGGCTGGCGTGGGGGACGAGCATGGGGGCTACGCGGGCGTAGACGCCTTGGTCCGACGCGGAGGGTTGGAGCTGGGCGCGGGAGACCTGGCGGATGGTGCAGCCGAGCTCTTTGGCGTAGGCGAAGTCGACGGCGTCGATCTCCGCGATGGACTGGGTGGCGACGGCTTCGGGGTCGAGTTCGACGTGCATGGCGGTGCGGGCGAGGATGCAGAGCTTGGCGCGTGCGTCGAAGCCGCCGACGTCGGCGGTGGGGTCGGCTTCGGCGTAGCCGAGGCGCTGGGCTTCGGCGAGGACTTCGGAGTAGGGTGCGCCGGCTTCCATCTTGGAGAGGATGAAGTTGCAGGTGCCGTTGAGTATGCCGGAGATGCGGGTGATATGGTCGCCCCCCAGGCCCTGGAGGATGCCGGGGATGACTGGGACGCCCCCGGCCACGGCTGCGTTGTGGAGGAGCTGGACGTTGTGCCGGGCGGCGAGGGCGGAGAGAGCGGGACCGCGATAGGCGATGAGCTGCTTGTTGGCAGTGACGACGGACTTGCCAGCGGTCAGGGCGCGCTCGATCCAGCCTGCGGCGGGGTCTAGGCCGCCGATGAGCTCGACGATGACGTCGGCGTCGGAGGTGAGGAGATCGTCCACATTCTCGGTCCAGAGGACGTCGGTGGGGACGTATTGGGCGGCTTCGCTTCCCTGCTTACGGGCGATGCCGCGGTTGTAGATGTGGGTGAGCTTGAGGCCGGGGAGGGTCAGGGTGGCGAGGAGCTTGGCGACAGAGGAGCCTACGGTGCCGAAGCCGATGAGGGCGATGCGGGTTTGGTCGGGCATTTAGTACTTGATTCTAGCGGGGAAGTTGCGCCATGCGAGGAAGGGGGCGAGGGCTTCTTGGCGGAGGAGGTTCGTGGTGGGAAGTTCGCGGTCGGCAGTGGCGAGGCGGACCTGGGCGTAGAAGAAGCTGTCGTCAAAGCCTGCGGCGGCGGCGTCCTGGGCGGTAGAGCCGAAGTAGAGGGCGTCCAGGCGGGCCCAGAGGATGGCGGTGAGGCACATGGGGCAGGGCTCGCAGGAGCTGTAGAGCGTTGCGCCGCGGAGCTCGAAGGCGGAGATGCTGGCGCAGGCGGCGCGGATGGCGGTGACCTCGGCGTGGGCGGTGGGGTCGTTGGTGGCGGTGACCTGGTTGACGCCGGTGGCGAGGACGACGCCATCGCGAACGATGACGGCACCGAAGGGCCCGCCCCGTCCGGACTGGACGTTTTCTGTGGCGAGATCGATGGCTTGCTGGAGGAAACGGGCGTGGTCTGGCACGGGGTACCCCCTCCCCTGTCTTCGCTAAAATATTGATTCCAGATCAGTTAGATCTGTATCAAGAATGCAACATATTGAAAGCAAAGGGTTTATAGCTAAAATATTCAAAATTAAGGACTTGCAGACACCTTGCGGCGATTGAGCTTGCCCTTCGTGCTTTTCTTCTATCTCCATTGTACGGGAATGAGCAGGGTGACTACGCCAACTCTATTCCGTCTGGAATGAATGGGTTAGATGGCTTTGGGGGTTGACACGCGAATTGGCCCGTAAATTCGCAAAAAATAGTTTGGGGGGTAGACTGCGGGGATGGCAACGGCTTACTTGTCTGAAACGATTGTGACGTCCGCGGGTGTGATGGATGGGGCGTTGCTGGTGGAGGATGAACGGATTGTGGGAATCTGTCTGGCGCGTGAGGTGGCGGCAGGGGTGGAGCGGGTGGAGCTTGGGAGGATGGCGATTCTGCCAGGGCTGGTGGATTCGCATGTTCACATCAATGAGCCGGGACGGGGGGATTGGGAGGGGTTTCGGACGGCGACTCGGGCGGCTGCGGCGGGAGGGTTTACGACGCTGGTGGATATGCCGCTGAACGGGTTGCCGGAGACGACGACGGTCGCGGCTCTGGACGCGAAGCGGGCCTGTGCGGAGGGGGAGTGTTCGGTTGACTGGGCGGCGTGGGGTGGGTGTGTTGCGGATAATCAAGGCGAGTTGGAGAGCCTGGCTTCTGCGGGGGTTTGCGGGTTCAAGTGCTTTTTGATCTATCCGGGATGTGAGGGGTTCACGATGGTGAACCGGGAGCAGCTGGAGGCGGCACTGCCGGCGATTGTGAGGACGGGGCTGCCGCTGCTGGTGCATGCGGAGCTTTCGCACTGGATCGATGAGGCTACGGCTGGGTTGAAGGGTGCGGACTGGCGCAAGTACAGCACGTACCTGGCGAGCCGTCCGGATGAGGCGGAGCTGGAGGCGGTGCGGATGCTGCTGGAGCTTTGCCGGGTGTATGGGTTTCGGCTGCACATTGTGCATCTGGCGACGGCGACGGCGCTGAAGGAGCTGCGGGTGGCGAAGGCGGAGGGGCTGCCGGTCACCGTCGAGACATGTCCGCATTATTTGTGGTTTGCGGCGGAGGAGATTCCAGATGGGAGCACGGTGCACAAGTGTGCGCCGCCGATTCGGGGGGCGGCGAACCGGGAGGGACTTTGGGAGGGGCTGCGGGACGGGACGATCGATCTAGTGGCGACGGATCACTCGCCGTGCCCGCCGGCGATGAAGCGGATGGAGGAGGGGCGGTTCGACCTGGCGTGGGGGGGGATTGCGAGTCTATCCGTGGCGCTGCCGGTGATGTGGACGGCGGCAAGAGGGAGGGGGTTTGGGCTGGGGGACATCGCCCGGTGGATGGGGAGGGAGCCGGCGAAGCTGGCGGGGCTGGAGGACCGGTGTGGGGAGTTGGCGGTGGGGCGGGAGGCTAGCTTTGTGGTGTTTGATCCGGAAAAGGAGTGGACGATTGGGACGGGGGATCTCTATTTTCGGCATGAGGTTTCGCCTTATTTGGGAGCGCGGGTGAGAGGGAGGGTGAAGAGGACATATTTGCGAGGGGTGGAGGTTGGTGGGGAGAGGGCTGGAAGGTTCTTGAGGCTTGAACAGGGCAACGTGTAACTACAATCCCTGATGCTGTGGTGGCGAGGCGAGAAGGCAAAGACATACCCCAGGGGCTAAAGCCCGTCTCTGTGGCGGGCAGGAGAGACCCAAGGCTAAAGCCTTGGGGTACCTAGAAGCAGAAGCTTCTCTGAGGCCAACGAACTTTGCTGAACGCGCTGAGAAAAGAGAGTTGGGGGTATGCTGGGGGACTATGAGTGAGGTTTTAAGGCGGTGGAACGAGGTTGGGGTCGAGGAGGCGGAGCGCGAGGTGCTGGCGTGCAATGGCTCCAAGGCATGGGCAAGGGGGGTGGCGGCGGGACGGCCTTATGCGGGGGAAGAGGGTGTGCTCGAGGCGTCCGACCGGGTCTGGGCGGGGTTGAGCGAGAAGGATTGGTGCGAGGCGTTTGCGACGCATCCTCGGATTGGGGAGAGACATGCGGAGGCGGCGACGGGGCTGGCGCTGAAGTGGAGCGGGAGGGAGCAGGCTGCGGCGGAGGCGGGGTCTGAGGCGGAGGCGGAGCGGCTGGCGCTGCTGAACCTGGAGTACGAGAAGCGGTTTGGGACGGTGTTTTTGATCTGCGCGAGCGGGTTGAGCAAGGGGGAGATTCTGGCAGCGCTGGAGGATCGGATGGGGCGGTCTGCGGAGGAGGAGTTGGACGAGGCGGTGGAGCAGCAGAGGCGGATTACAAGGTTGCGGCTGGCGCGATGGATGAGGGGGGAGTAAGTATGGGGATTTCGACGCATGTTCTGGATACGGCGAGTGGGCGACCGGCGAGTGGGGTGGGGGTGAGGCTTGAGCGGCTCCAAACGCCGGAGTGGGTGGGGGTTGGGAAGGGGGCTACGGACGTAGATGGGCGATGTAAGGGGCTGGCGGAGGTGCTGGAGGTGGGGGTGTATCGGCTGCGGTTTGAGACGGGGGAGTATTTTGCTCGGACGGGGGTGGCGGGGCTCTATCCCTGGGTGGAGATTGTGTTTGAGGTGAGGGATGCGGGGGGGCATTACCATGTGCCGCTGCTGCTGACGGCGAATGGGTATACGACGTATCGGGGGAGTTGATGGTCCGTTCTGAGTGAGGTAACGGCAAGCAGGGCGGGATTCCTCGCGCGAGCCTGCTGAGGGTAGAGTGAAATGAGATTCTTCGGGGTCCTTCGACTGCGTCCGTCGCAAAGTGCGCGACGGACTTCGCTCAGGATGACGCTTTTCTTGCACGAATGAGGACTAAAGAGGCAAAGGCAAGAACGAGAACCAGAGGCACTAGCAAGCACAAGGGCAACAGCAAGAACGACGGCAACGGCAAGAGCGACGGCAAAAGCAGGTCCTCCCGCTGCGCGGAAGGATGAGAACCATTCATGAGGTAAGAGGAGGGTTTGATGGCGGTGGAGATGGTGGCGAACCGGTATGGGAAGTCTCGGGTGCGGCTGCTGAAGGTGACGCATGGGGCGGATGCGAAGGATGTGTTTGAGTGGACGGTGCAGGTGTTGCTGACGGGGGATTTTGAGACGGCGCATACGGTGGGGGATAACTCGAAGATTGTGGCGACGGACACGATGAAGAATACGGTGTACTCGCTGGCACGGAAGAGTACGGCGCGGACGATGGAGGGGTTTGCGGGGGAGTTGATTGAACATTTTCTGGCCAAGCCGCAGGTGAGTGGGTGCCGGGTTCACATTGAGGCGGCGATGTGGAAGCGGCTGACCGTGGAGGGGAAGGCGCATCCGGATACGTTTATGCGGGGGAGCAACGAGGTGCAGACGGCGACGGTGGAGCGGGTTCGTGGGGGGGAGACGACAGTGGTGGCGGGCTTCAAGGAGATGAATCTGCTGAAGACGGCGAACTCGGCGTTCTGGGGTTTTGAGCGGGATGAGCTGACGACGCTGCCGGAGACGAAGGACCGGGTGTTTGGGACGGCGGTGGAGGCGAGCTGGACGTATGCTGCGGGCGTGGACTATGGCAAGGCGCGGGCGACGGTGAGGGAGACGATGCTAAGGGTGTTCGCCAACCATGTGAGCGAGAGCGTGCAGCAGACGCTGTATGCGATGGCGGAGGAGACGATGGGGGCGGTGGCGGAGATTTCGGAGGTTTGGATGGCGATGCCGAATAAGCATTGTTTGCTGATCGATTTGGGGCGGTTTGGGCAGGATAATCCGAACGAGATCTTTGTGCCGACGGATGAGCCGCATGGGTATATTGAGGCTCGGGTGCGGCGGAAGTGACGGGGCGGGAGCGGGCGGAACGGGTGGTGGGGCGGTGCCGGGAACTGGCGCGGGTGACGGATGTTCAGGGGGAGACGACGCGGACGTTTTTGTCGGCGGGGATGCGTCGCGCTAATGAGATGGTGGGGGGGTGGATGTCCGGCGCGGGGATGAGGGTGCGGGTGGATGCGGCGGGGAATCTGCGGGGGCTCCTTGGGCCGGAGAGTGGGCCGAGGTTTGTGATTGGGTCGCATTTGGATACGGTGCGGAATGCGGGGGCGTTCGATGGGCCGCTGGGGGTGGTGCTGGGGATTGAGGTCGTGGACGCGATGCGTGAGGGGCTGGAGTTTGGGGTGGAGGTGATTGGATTTTCGGAGGAGGAAGGGGTGCGGTTTGGGGCGCCGTATCTGGGGTCGCGAGCGGTGGTGGGAAAGCTGGATGCGAGGGCTTTGGGGCTGCGGGATGCTGCCGGGGTAAGTGTGGGGGAGGCGATTGCGGGGTATGGGTTGGATGTAAGGGTGTTAAGCGGGGCGGGGTTGAGCGCAGGGACGTTCGGGTATGTGGAGGTGCATCTGGAGCAGGGGCCGGTGCTCGAGGCAGAGGGGCGGGCGGTGGCGGCGGTGCGTGGGATTGCGGGGCAGACTCGGATGCGGGTGAGGTTTGAGGGGCAGGCGAATCATGCGGGGACGACGCCGATGTCGATGAGACACGATGCGCTGGCGGCGGCGGCGGAGTGGATTTCCGGGGTGGAGCGCGAGGCTTTGGGGACGAGCGGGTTGGTGGCGACGGTGGGGTCGATCACTGCGGAGCCGGGGTTGGGGAATGTGGTGGCGGGAGGGGTGACGTGCTCGCTGGATGTACGGCATGCGGAGGATGGGGTGAGGGTGGCGGCGGTGGAGAGGGTGCTTGCAGGGGCGAAGGCGGCGGGCGCGAAGCGCGGGGTGGGGCTGACGTGGCAGGTGGTGCTGGAGCAGGTGGCGGTGGGGTTGGATGAGCGGCTGAGGCAGTTGATGGAGGAGTGTGCGGGGGCGTGTGGGTGTGATGGGCGGGCGGTGGTGAGTGGGGCGGGGCACGATGCGGGGATCGTGGCGGAGAGGGTGCCGAGTGCGATGCTGTTTGTGAGGACGCCGGGTGGGGTGAGCCATCATCCGGACGAAGCGGTGGCGGTGGAGGACGTGGAGACGGCACTAAGGGTTACGATGGAGTTTCTTGGGCGTTTGGGGCCGGGATCGAGGCGTGTGTGAACGAGCTGTTTGGGTTGGGCCATACGAGGAGTGTGTTGCGGCGGGATCATCTGCTGCAGACGCCGGATACATTTGTGCGGGCGGCGCTGCCGGGAATGGTGAAGGCGACGGCGGTGGTGCATGTTGCGCCGGCGGCGGGGGCGGGCTTTGTGCAATATACCGCCCAGATGGAGGCGGGTGGGGCGCTGGGGCCCGCGGTGGGGCAGCGGTTTGTGTATGTGCTGGAGGGGTCGGCGGAGATTGTGATCGATTCGGTGACGTATTGGTTGCGGGTGGGTGGGTATGCGTATCTGCCGGCAGGTTCGAACCACAGGCTGGGGGCGCTCGAGAATGCGCGGGTGGCGGTGATTGAGAAGGAGTACGTGCGGAGCGCGGAGTTCCCTACCCCGGCGGCGTTTGTGGGGCATGAGGATGAGGTGAAGGGCGTGGCGCTGGGCGGGGATGAGGATTTGCAGGTGAAGATGATGATTCCGGAGGGTGGGGGGCATGACTTTGCGGTGAACACGATGCGGTATGAGCCGGGGGCGGCGCTGAGCATGGTGGAGATTCATGTGATGGAGCATGGGTGCCTGATGCTGGAGGGTGGGGGAATTTATCGGCTGGGAGAGGGGTGGTATCCGGTGCGGGCGGGGGATTTTATCTGGATGGCGCCGTACTGTCCGCAGTGGTTTGGGGCACTAGGGAAGGCGGCGGCGAAGTATTTGATCTACAAGGATTGGAATCGGCATCCGGCGGCGTGATTGATCACGGATTTGGCGGCGAAGAACAGGCAACGGCAAGTGCAACAGCAGGTCCTCCCGCTGCGCGGAAGGATGACAGATTTTTGGGGGCGGCAGCGATGAGTGAGTTTGTGGTGAATGGGGAGCGGCTGGGCCGGGAGATGGCGATGCTTTCGGGCTTTACGCATGTGGAACAGCCGGAGGGTGGGACGGCGGTGACGCGGGTGGTGTTTACGAAGGATGACCTGGCGGCTCGGCTGTGGCTGAAGGAGCTGGTGGTGGGTGAGGGGTTTGGGTATCGGGTGGATGCGGTGGGGAATACGTTTATACGGCTGGAGGGGTCTCAGCCGGAATTGGCGGCGGTAGCGACGGGGTCGCATATCGATGCGATTCCGCATGCGGGGATGTATGACGGCACGGTGGGGGTGCTGGGAGGGATTGAGGCGCTGCGGGCGATCAAGGCTTCGGGCGTGAAGACCAAGAGGGCCATTGAGGTGGTGATGTTTACGGCGGAGGAGCCGACTCGGTTTGGGATTGGGTGTCTGGGGTCGAGGTTGATGGGTGGGGTGCTGGAGGCGGCGGCGGATGGGATGACGGAGCTGACGGTTGGGAAGGGAGAAACAGCGAAGACGCTGGGGGCGATTCGGGCGGAGGCGGGGTATGGGGGGTCGCTTGAAGCGGTGCGGCTGGAGCGGGGGCACTATGCGGGGTTTGTGGAGTTGCATATCGAGCAGGGGCCGCTGTTGGAGCGGGATGGGGAGCAGATTGGGATTGTGACCTCGATTGCGGCGCCGGCGAGCTACCGGTTTGAGGTGGAGGGGTTTGGGGGGCACGCGGGGGCTTTGCTGATGCCGGATCGGAAGGACGCGCTTTGTGCGGCGGCGGAGATGGTGTTGGCGGTGGAGAGGGCGGCGCTGGGGACGGGGGCTCTCGACACGGTGGCGACGGTGGGGACGTGCGGGGTGTATCCCGGGGCGGTGAACTCGGTGCCCAGCCGGGTGAGGCTGGAGCTGGATGTGAGGGATACGGACCCGGAGCGGCGCGAGGGTGTGATGCGCGGGGTTCGGGCGGCAGTGGAGGAGATCAGCGGGCGGCGCGGGGTGAGGGTGACGGAGACGCTGGTGAATGCGGATGTGCCGGCGACGTGCGATGTAGGGATTGTTGGGGTGATTGCGGCGGAGTGTGAGGGGATTGGGGCTTCGACACGGATGATGGTGAGTAGGGCGTACCACGACACGCTGTTTATGGCGCAGGTTTGTCCGGTGGGGATGATTTTTATCCCGTGCCGGGGCGGGGTGAGCCACCGTCCCGATGAGTACGCGAAGCCGGAGGATATTGTGCGGGGGACGCTTGTATTGGCGAAGGTCCTTGCTAGACTGGCTGCAGCGTAAGGGACCAGAGCGTTATTCCCATCATGGCTATCGAATCGATCAATCCGGCGACGGGCGAGGTGCTGCGGAGCTTTGAGGCGCTGAGCGATGAGGCCGTGCAGGCCAAGGTGGCGGTCGCGCATGAGGCGTTCCGCGAGTTTGCGGCGGTTCCGCTGGAGCACAAGACGCTGTGGATGCGGAAGCTGGCGGGGATTCTGGAGTCTGAGGCGGACGACCTGGCGGGGCTGCTGACGCGCGAGGTGGGAAAGACGATTACGGCTTCAAAGCTGGAGGTGCTGAAGTGCGCGGTGGCGTGCCGGTACTACGCGGACCATGCGGCGGGGATTCTGCATGAGGAATCGATTCCGACCGAAGGGAACAACAGCTATGTGCGGTACGACCCACTGGGGGTGGTGCTGGCGATTATGCCGTGGAACTTCCCGTTCTGGCAGGTGTTCCGGTTCCTGGCTCCGGCACTGATGGCGGGGAATGTGGCGCTGCTGAAACATGCGGACAATGTGCCGCAGTGTGCGCTGACGATTGAGGCGCTGGTGCGGCGGGCGGGGTTTCCGCGGGGGACGCTGCAGGCCTTGCTGATTGAGGTGGAGCAGGTGGAGCCGTTGCTGGCGGATGCCCGGGTGGCGGCAGTGACGCTGACGGGGTCTGAGGCGGCGGGGCGGGCGGTGGCGGCGCAGGCGGGATGGCTGATCAAGAAGTCGGTGCTCGAGTTAGGCGGGTCGGACCCGTTTGTGGTGATGCCGTCTGCGGATGTGAAGGCGGCAGCGAAGGTGGCGGTGAAGGCTCGGACGGTGAACAGCGGGCAATCCTGCATTGCGGCGAAGCGGTTTGTGGTGCATGACGCGGTGTATGCGGAGTTCGAGCGGGAGTTTGTGGCGGGGATGGAGGCGCTGAAGGTGGGCGATCCGATGAAGGAAGAGACGGAGATTGGGCCGATCGCTACGCAGAAACAGTTGAACGCGCTGGAGAAGCAGGTGGAGGCGATGAAGGCGGCGGGGGGGAGGGTGTTGACCGGCGGCGAGCGGATGCATGGGACGGGGAACTACTTTGAGCCAACGGCGGTGGCGGGGGTGTCGCGAGGGAGTGGGGTGTATCGGGAGGAGGTGTTTGGGCCGGTGGCGATGCTGTTCCGGGTGGGGAGCGTGGAGGAGGCGATTGAGGTGGCGAACGATACGCCGTTCGGGCTGGGAGCGAGCGTGTGGACGCAGAGCGCGGAGGAGCAGAAGCGGTTGATTGCGGAGCTGGAGTGCGGGGGGGTCTTCGTGAATACGATGGTGGCGAGCGATGTGCGGCTGCCGTTTGGAGGGGTGAAGAAGAGTGGGTATGGAAGGGAGCTTTCCGCGGCGGGGATGCGGGAGTTCCTGAACGCGAAGACGGTGGTGATTGCGCATCCGATGCAGCAGACGGAGATTGCGTTTGAGGAGCCGGAGGAAGAGAAGCCTATGACGTTGGATTTGATGGCGCTGCTGGGGAAGGACACGTTTGAGGCGGGGCAGTTTGGGCAGATGTTTGAGAGCGCTTTGAACGAGAAGAAGTAGGGGTGAGGAGTATCCCCCCTCCCCTCCCCTTCCGTGTGCAAATTCTTCAAAACAGGCTGGTTAGGCTTGTACCTACTTTTGTAACCGTTGGAAAGTTACCCTGAGGTGGGACGAACTGCTACGCGAAACGGCCTCCTTACGGAGGCCGTTTCGTTTGTTGGTTCAGGGCTGGGGGTTTAGAAGGTGAAGGAGGCCTGAAGGGCGATGCGGCGGACTGCGGAGTCTGTGGTGAAGAGGCCGTTGTTGGAGAGCTGGGTGCTGGTGCCGAAGCTGGGTGAGGTGAGGGTGCCGACGGGCGTGTTGCGGTCTACGATGTTGAAGATGTTCTGACCCTGAACTCCGACGGAGAGGTTGTACCGCTTGCCGCTGTTGGCTCCGCCGCCGCCAAAGCCGCCGCCGCCACCGCCGGGTCCCCCGCCGTGCCCTCCGGGACCGTGACTGCCGCCACCCGGGGGCGGGCCGCCGGGACCACCCTGTCCGCCCTGACGTCCGCCCCTGGCATTGGCATCCGCGTTTCTGAGGCCGCCGAAGCCGAAGGTCTTGACGACGCGGAGGTTGACGGTGAAGTTGGCGGGACCGGTGCAGTAGTTGATGGGGACGGCGCCGGTGGAGCCGGGCGTACCGGGCGTGGCGAAGGTGCCGCAGCCGGCGATGGATTTGACGTATCCGTTTGCGATGGGAGCGGTGCCGGTGGGGACAAAGACGGCGCGGCTGTTGAAGATGTTATCGCCGAAGAGGTCCTGGCCGGAGGTGATGTTGTACGGGGTGCCGGACGAGGCGACGAGGAGGGGGCTGAGGGTGATGAGATGCGGGAGGGTAAAGCTGCCGCCCATGAAGACGCGGTTGCGGGTGTCAAAGGTGGCGCGTCCGTAGTCTGCCTTGAGATTGTTGGGCACGGAGGCGAAGCCGGCGGAGCCGCTGGTGTCCGATTTGGCGAAGTTGAGGACGTAAAAGCCGAAGAGCGAGCCGTGGGAGCCGCGGTAGTTGATGTTGGTGACGAGCTGGTTCTGGTTGAAGATGCCTTCCGACTGGTACTGATACTGGAGGGGTTGGCTGGTGGAGGCGGTGGCGTAGTTGGGGGCGTCCGAGTTGAACTGGTGAACGCCGCGGATGCGCTGATAGTTGACGGAGACGGTGGCGCCCTTGAAGAGCTGCTGGTCTACGCCGACGTTGAGCTGGATGGAGTATGGCGAACGCAGGCGGCCGGAGATGTTCTGAATGGTGAGACGGCCGGTGTTGCCGACGGGGCAGTTCAATGGGGTGGCCGGGGTGCAGTTGGCGGGGAGCGTGGTGCCGTTCGAGTTGGTGGAGGAGACGGTGTACTGCTGCTGGTTGAGGCCGTTGTTACGGACGGTGCTCAGCTGGTTGGCGAGGGTGAAGCGGTCGTAAAAGAAGCCGCCGCCAGCGCGGATGACGGTCTTTTTGCCGACGCCGTAGGCACCGGAGACGCGGGGAGCAAAGTCGTGATGATCGTGGATGAAGTTCTGGGTTTCAAAGCGGAGGCCGTAGCTGAAGGTGAAGTTGGGGCGGACCTTCCAGTCGGTTTCGGCGTAGAGACCGACGTCCGTGTTGCGGGCGGAGACGGTGGGTACGGCGATATTGGTGACGTTGTAGTCGGCCAAGATGTTGTTGGCGTAGTTCTGGATGGAGGAGTACACGAAAGTGCCGTTTGAGTTGGCGGTGGAGGTGTTGGTGTCGTTGGTGGTGCGGAGCCGGCCACCGAAGCGGATGAAGTTTTTGGAGAGGGCGATGGAGGTGTAGTTCTGGACCTCGATGTGGTTCTGGATATCGTTGGAGGACTGGGTGGCAGAGCCGCCGCCGATGAAGGCACCCTGGACGCTGATATTGGGCGCCTTGGAGAAGGGGGTGATGGTGGAGGTGGGGCGCTGGTACTCGAAGCGGGTCTCGTTGATGACCTTGGAGGAGACGATCTGGGAGTCGCTGACCTGGATGGTGGTCTCCGCGCCGTCCGAGTTGTAGCCGTTGGAGAAGAGGCTGGTGTTGGTGATGCCGAGGTTTTGCTGGTCGTTGTGCTCGTACTGGAAGCGGGCGGTGAGGGTGTTTTTGGAGCCGAGGGCGAGGTCGAGGCGCGGAGAGAAATCGTACCGCTTCTGCGGCGTGAACTGGGCGAGAGTGAAGCCGTTGCCAGTGGCGGTGGAGAAGATGGAGCAGCCGGCCTGGCCGGGATTGCAAGGGGTGCCGGAGGTCTGGGAGGTGGCGTAGATGGCTGGCGGATCGACGATGGCGTTGTTTTCGATATCGCGATACGAGCCGTTCATGGTGAAGGAGGCGTTCTTGTTGATGGGGCCGGTGACAGAGCCGAAGAAGAGGATGGTGTGATAGCCCGGCTGGGTGGTGGAGCCGATGAAGGGGCTGCCGGTGTTGAAGGATTTGTCCGAGCCGTTGAGCTGGGCGCTGCCGTGGAACTTGTCGGTTCCGGGCTTGGTGAAGACCTCTACGCGGCCGAAGCCGGGGCGGTCATACTGGGCGGAGAAGGGGTTCTGGTTGATACGGATTTCGCGGATGGAGGATTTGGGGGGGAGCTGGCCGCCGGTGAAGCCATCAATGTAAATCTGGCCGCCGTTGGGGCCGGCGGCGGGGCCGGCGAGGGCGGAGAGCTCGTCCGAGAGCTCGTCGGGGTCGTCTGAGAGGGCGTCCAGATCCTTGCCTGACAGGACTGTGGACGAGGCGTTGGAGTCCTGGTCGACGGAGACCTGATTGGCCGTGGAGGTGACGTTGACGACCTGCTTTTCATCCTGGATGGCGAGCTTGGCGTTGACGGTGAGGGGCGCGCCGGCGGTGACGCGGACGGCTTCACGGACGAAGGTAGCGAAGCCGGGCATGGTAACGGTGAGGGAGTAGGTGCCGGGGCGGACGCCGCGGAGGGCGAAGGTTCCATCCGCGCCGGAGGTGCCGACGACGGCTTTGCCGGAGGGCGGGGTGAGGGTGATGGTCGCGCCAGGGATGACGGCGTCGTCCGGGTCTGCGACGGTACCGCGGACGCTGGAGCCGGTCTGGGGTGCCGCGGCCTGAGTGGTGGCCGCGGGTGCGGCGGCTGCAGGCGCCTGGGCGAAAGCGGATGAGGCCAGGAAAGGAACCAGGGTCAGTGCGAGCGACAGGCCGGACAAGCGCTTCTGAACGGCACGGCGGGGCTTCTGATCGGCAGGAACGGGCATTATTACTCCTCGAGAAAGTCTTTCAGTTGGACCGCCGGATGGGCGGTTGAAGCTGCGCCGGGGTGAAGCTGGCGCAATCGTACGAGACGACGATGAAACGGGCCTGAAGGTCTGGCCGGTGAAGTTGGGGAGGGCGATCAGTGGCTGCCGCCGCCGGGCGCTCCGCCGCCTGGGGCTCCGCCGCCTTCCATTCCCTCGCCACCGCCGGTGCCGAGATTCCAGGGCGAAAGGGTTGGAGCGGCGGCTCCGGGGGAGGCGGAGAGGATCTGCTCGACGCCGGAGAGCATGGTGACGGCGGTGACCGCGCTGCCGTTTTTGGAGGCGACGATGATGACGGCGTCACCGGGTTTGAGCTCTGCGAGCGGCTGCGCGGGGAGGCGGGCGAGCATCTGGGAGAGGTCCATGCCGGCGCGACGGCCGGCGGCGGCGTCCGGCGCGGGGGCGTGGGTGGTGTCTGCGGCTCCGGGGGCTCCGCCGGCTGCACCGTGGGCGCGGGCGAAGGCGGCGGCGGCCTGCGGGGGGAGGTGGCGGAGGTCTGAGTTGGGCGTGACCTGGACGGTGACGGACTGCTTGGAGGCGAGGTCCTTGAGGGTGATGGTGCCGGCGGTGGGGTCGACCTTGGTGAGGGCGCCGGCGAGATTTTCAAAGGAGCCGGAGACGATCTCCTCCGCGGTGACGGTGACGCCATCGTCCGATTTGGCGCCGCGGACGCGGAGCTGGTCGCCGGTGTGGATGTCTGCGAGGGCGCCAGGTTTGGCGTCTTCAAACTTGACGGAGTCGCCGGCGTAACGGCGGAAGAGGGTGGTGGGGGTGGTGGAGACGGTGAGGAGCTTGGCGCCGTTCGAGATGGTGATGGTGTTGTCCGAGACGCCCTTGACGAGGCCGCCGGTGCCGCGGCGCTGCCAGTCGGCTGCCTGGCCGGCGTGGAGGCTGGCGATGTCCGACGACTTCATGAGGATGATGCGGGTGGCGATGAGGGTGGAGGGGTTGTCGCCGGGGTGGCCGGTGACGAGGACGCGGTCGCCGGCGGAGATATCCGTCATGGCGATGGGGGTGGCGGTCTTGAGGTCGGTTGAGCCCGCGGGGAGTTGGAGGAGCTTGACGCCGTCCGCCGGGGTGATGGTGTATGGGGCGTTGGCGTCTGTGGAGATGGTGAGGCTGGTGGCGGAGACGGACTTGACGGTGCCGGTCTGGCGGATGGGCGCGGGAGCAGCCTGCGCGTAGAGCGCGACGGGGGCGGCCACGGCGGCGGCAGCGAAGGGGAGGCTGATGGCGAGATGGAGGATGCGAGTGCGGGTAGACATAGGACCTCTGAGAAGGTGCGGCATACGGGTGCGGCTCGAAAAGGGGAGGATGGATGACCCCTTTTCGCCTGTTTGACTGCGTGGTGACTGCTTAAGGTACGAAGGACGGTGCCAAAAGTTTCGTCGTTGGAACAATTCCATCCTCGTCAACAGGAACGACTTGCGGGTTTAGTGGACGGCGAGAAGCTCCTTGACGGCGCGTTCGAGCTGGGCGTCGGTGGCGGCTTCGGTTTCGCCCTCTTCGCGGTCGACTTCGACATCGACCGGGCGGGGATGCATCTCCATGGTCTGGCCGCGGAGGTCCTGGATGCGGCTGAAGGGGACGCGGACGGCGGAGCCATCGATGAGCTGCTGGGCTCCGGTGAAGACGATCCAGCCGGCGGTGGGTTCGCCGACGACTTTGCCGAGCTGGAGCGAGCGATAGCCTTCGGTGAAGTCCTCGCCGTCGGACAGGGTGGATTCATTGGTGACGAGGACGGTGGGCAGGCCGAGGGCGCGCTGGCCGAGGGACTGGCGGCTGGGGTGGGGCTCGCCGGTGCGCGGGGTCATGATGAGGTAGTTGCGGCGGGTGAACACGTCGAGCGCGTAGCCGTTGATGTAGCCGCCGTTGTTGTTGCGGACGTCCACGATGACGCCTTGCCTGGACTCGTTCTGGGCGTCGAGGTCGAGGTAGAGCTGCTGGAGGTCGCCATCGCCCATGGCGGCCATGTGGACGTAACCGATTTTGCCCGCGGAGATGCGGTCGACGAAGGCGCGGCGCTCATCCACCCACTGGCGATAGACCAGGCCGGTGGCTGCGGCAGTGGCGATGGGCCGGAGGATGACGTCTCGGGTTTTGCCTGCCGTTTGCACGCTGAGCACAGTGCGGTGATTGACGGTGTCTTCCAGGAGTTTGTCTACGTCCTGGGTTCCGATGGGTTCGGAGTTGATGGCGAGGAGGCGGTCGCCGGGCTTGATGGAACCTTCGATGGCGGCGGGGCCAAGGGTGATGACCTCGCGGACGATGAGGCCCTGGCCGGCTTCGTACTTTTCGCGGTCGTAACGGAGGCCGAGGTTGCCGACAGGGGTGGGGTGGGGGTCGGTTGGGCCGGCCATCTTGTTGATGCCGGAGTGGGAGGAGTTGAGCTCGCCGATGAGGAGATTGATGTCGCGGCGGAGTTCGTCGCCGGTGCGTGCGCCGTTGATGTAGGGCTGCCACTCGTCATGGAGCTTGCGCCAGTCGCGGCCATTGAAGTCCTTGGCCCAGAAACGGCGGTCGAGGGTTTCCCAGGCTTCTTCGAAGACAATTTGTTTTTCCTGGTCGAAGTCGATCTGGACGCGGGCGGTGACAGCGACTGGTTTGGGGGTGCGGGATTCGAGTGGGACCATGCGGACGGACTCGTTTTCGAGGTAGAAGACCTCTTTGGAGTCTGGCGAGAAGGCGAAGCTGCTCTTGCGGCCGGGGGTGGAGGTGAGCTGTTTGGCGACGGCGGGTTCTTTGGCGAGCTCGTCGAGGGAGTAGGTGTAAAGCTGCTGCTGATTGACGGCGGAGGCGGAGAAGAGGAGGGTTTTGCCGTCCGGGCTGATGACCGGGAACTGGGAGGAGAGGCCGATAGGCAGGATGGTCAGGCGGCGGCGGATGCCCTCGAAGACGATCTTGACGGGCTCTAAGGGCTTTTTGTCTGCGGTAGCGCCGGGCTTGCGGCTGGTGGCGGCGTCTGAGGTTGGGTCGGGTGTGGGGGTGGGTTCGGGGGTCGTCTCGGGCTTTTCGGGGCTGGGACGGTCCGGCGAGGGTGGCGTGGCGGGGGTGCCGGGCTGCTTGCCGGGGCGGAAGAGCTCGCGGAATTCGTCCTCGCGGTAACGCGGGATGTGGGGGAGGAGGTCGACGCGGGCGAGCTGGACCTGTTCCGAGCGCTGGGCGGTGTCAAAGAGGAGGTACTTGCCGTCCGGGGACCAGGCGAGGCGGGAGCCGGTTTCGCCGTTGGCGAGGAAGGTGATGGGCTGAGGCTGGCCGCCAGCGGCGGGGATGACGCTGATGTTGGTGAAGCTGCGGGGGTCCACGGAGGTGAAGGCGATCCACTGATTGTCCGGGGACCAGGCGAGGGTGGGGCGGTCTAACTCACCGTGGGTCAGGAGTTTATCTGCGGGGGCGGCGGCGGATTTGGGGTCGGGGAGGGTGAGGAGGTGGAGGTCGTGATCGTTTTGGCAATAGGCGATGGACTTGCCGTTGGGGGACCATTCCGGGGAGGAGACGTATCCGGGGGCGGAGGTGAGGGGAGTTAGTTTGAGGGTGTCGAAGTTGAAGAGTTCGAGCTGGTGGGCGCCGTTGGCGCGCTCAGCGATGTAGAGGACGGAGATGGAGTCCGGGGACCAGAGGGGGTCCGAGATGGAGACGGCGCCGGTGAGGGCGCGCTGGCCTTCACCGCCGTCCTTGGCGGAGGAGGCGAAGAGTTGGCCGTGGGCGATGACGGCGAGTTTCTTGCCGTCTGGAGAGAGGGCGAGGGCGCGGAAGGAGGACTCTGTGGTGCGGGTGGTGCCGGGGGTCGAGCCCGAGCCGCGAAGCTCGATGGGGACGATCTCGGCTTTGCCGGAGGCGGTGTCGACGCGCCAGATGGCGAAGTTACGCTCGAAGACGATGGTCTTCCCTGCTGCACCGATGGAGGGCCAGAGGACTCTACCCTCTTTGAAATGAGTGAGTTCCCTGGGCGCTGCGCCGGTGGTGGGGGTGGACCAGATGTTTTCCGCGCCTGAGGCGTCCGACATGTAAAAGAGGGTATGGCCGTCCTGGGACCACATGGGCCAGGCGTGTTTGGCGTCGGCGGGGATGAGCTTTTTGTAGCCTGCGGGAGAGGCGATGGGCTTGAGCCAGATCTCGGTGTTGTCAATGTGGGCGTGGCCGTTGCGCCACCACTGGCCGGCGGAGATGCCCTTGGTCATGTAGGCGATCTGGGTGCCATCGGGTGAGGGGGCGGACTCGAATTCCGTCATGTAACGGTCCGCGGCGACCTCAAGCGGGGTGCCTCCGGTGGCGTGGACGCGGAAGATATCTCCTTGTCCTGCAACGTCATTGCGGGCGGATGTGAAGTAGATCCACTGGCCGTCCGCAGACCAGGCGTCGAGGCGGTCGGGGGAGTCTGAGTAGGTGAGGCGCTGTAAGTCTCCTGTTGCCAACGTGAGGATGTAGATGTTGCCGGCACCGGTGCGGGTGGAGACGAAGGCGAGGCGTTTGCCATCGGGGGAGAAGAGGGGGCGGGATTCGGTGGCGGGATGGGTGACGAGGAGGTGGGCTTCGCCGCCGGCGGCGGGGACGGACCAGATATCGCCGCCTGAGACGAAGGCGATCTCGCGGCCGTCAGGGGAGATGGTGGGGTCGGAAAGGGACGGGAGGGCTTTGTTTGCAGCGGTTTGCGCGGCTGCATGGAAGGCGAGAGGAGCGACGGCGAAGGCGGCGAGCGCGAGCAGGCGGGTGGCGCGGAAGGGCATGGAAGGCCTTTCAGGGTACTGAAGAGAGTGTCCTTCGATGGTATACGGTCCGGCGGGAGCCTGCCTTGCGTGCTGTGCGAGGAGTTGCGTCCACTTTGGGTGGGGCTGGAGTTTGTGGTTGATTCCGGTGAGTTATGGACGGAAGTAGGTGTTTTGTAGGGCGGGTTTGGGTTTGCGGGGGGTGGTTTGGGGCTCGACCATGCGGTTTGTTGTGGTTATTTGCACCATAGAACGTGGTGGACGTGTGGACGGTCTGCGGCTGGAGGTCGTTGACTTTGAGCCGAAATGGGATCTCGCAACGGCATACCCAAGGGGCTAAAGCCCAGTTCTGCGGCAGGCTGTGAGACCCAAGGTTGAAGCCTTAGGGTACCTAGACGCAATGGCAAGAGCAAAGGCAACGGCGCGGATTCCAGGGCTGAAGCCCGGTTCGCCTATGAGGCGAGGCCCGGCCAAGGATCGAGAAGGGTGGCATGGGCGGTATGGACGAAGGGATAGGGTTCCAGATGCTTCCGTGAGGGGTTGGCTGCGATGTAGCTGAGTTGAGCGTCGTGGTCGGCTGCGTCGCGGATCCGATGCTCGTGGTAGCCGGTGTGCCATACCTCGCCTGGACTTTGATCGCGTACGGCGTGGGAGTAGCCGCCCTTGATGAGCTGGACGATTCTAGATGTCGCTTGGTCGATGGACGGGGTGAGGAGGATGTGGACGTGGTCCGGCATGACCACAAAGCCGTGCAGGAGGAAACGGCCTTGATCGCGATAACGGGCGAGAGTGTGGATGAAGAGCTCGGCGTTGGCGGACCGCTGGAAATGGCGAAGCTGCTGGAAGGTTGAGATGGTGATGGCGTACGTCGCGAGCTTCTGGCGGATGGTGGCCATGAAGAGAGAGCATACCCCAGGGGCTAAAGCCCGATTCGACGGTGAGCTGTGAGACCCAAGGCTAAAGCCTTGGGGTACCTAGAAGCAACGGCAACAGCAAGCAATGGCAAGAGCAAAGCTACGACATGCCCTGAACATCACCTCATCATCCGGCTAACAAAAGACCCAAGGCGGAGGCCTTGGGTCTGTGGGAGGACAGGAGTTGGGGTGGGGTTATTCGGGTTCGGCGGAGAGGATGGCGAAGCCGTTTCCGGGGAGGGTTAGGGTGTTGGACGAGAAGGTGGTGCCGCCAACGGAGGTGAGGACGAGGCGCTGGTCTTCCAGGGATTTGAAGTCGGCGGCGTTGGGGCCGAGGTTCATGAAGACGGAGACGAGGCGGCGATCCATGCGGAGCCAGCACTTGTCTTCGTCAAAGGTGACTTTGACGTGGCCGCGGTCGCCGTCGTTAAGGGAGATGGAGGTGCGGCGGATGCGGATGAGGGCGCGGACATAGTCGCGCATTTCGGCGTGCTCGCCCTGGGTGACTTCATCCCAGTTGAGCTTGGATTTGGTGAAGGTGTCCGGGGCTTCGGGGTTGGGGATCTCCTCGGAGTCAAAGCCGAAGCTGGCGAACTCGCGCTTGCGGCCTTCGGCGACGAGCTTCGCCATCTCCTCATCCTGATGGTCGGCGAAGTAGAGGAAGGGGGTGGAGGCGGCGTACTCCTCGCCCATGAAGAGCATGGGGATCATGGGTGCGGTGAGGACAAGGCCGAGGGCGGCCTTGGTGCGGG
This sequence comes from uncultured Acidobacteriaceae bacterium, assembly GCA_964242025.1. Taxonomy (GTDB): domain Bacteria; phylum Acidobacteriota; class Terriglobia; order Terriglobales; family Acidobacteriaceae; genus Edaphobacter. The sequence continues at coordinate 460,816 of CAXSZW010000002.1, read as the reverse complement.
CGAGGCCGACGGAGTCATGAATGCGGTCGCCGAAGGCGCGGTTGCCGATCTGGTCATGGTTCTGGAGGAAGTTGACGAAGTGGTGGGCGGAGAGGCTGTCCACGGGGCGACCGTGGGAGCGGTTGCGGAAGGTGGAGTAGTTTCCGTCATAGACGAAGACGTTTTTGGCTGCCTTGGCGAGGGCACCGAAGGCTCCGAAGTCCTCGTAGTATCCGGTGTGGGTTTCCTTGGTGAAGAGAATGGTGGCGAGGGCGTGGTGGAAGTCATCCGACCACTGGGCGTCCAGGCCATAGCCGCTGGCTTCAATGGGGCGGACGATGCGGGGGTCGTTGAGGTCGGACTCTCCGATAAGGGAGAGGCGGCGGCCGAAGGTGGTGGAGAGGTTTTCCACGTCTGCGGAGAGCTGCTCCAGGAAGTGGATGGCGGAGCGGTCGAAGATCTCGTGGATGGCGTCCAGGCGGAGGCCGTCCACGTGGAAGTCGCGCATCCACATCATGGCGTTATCGATGAAGAAGCGGCGGACCTCGTCGGAGCCTTCGCGCTCGAAGTTGATGGCGGCGCCCCAGGGGGTGTGGTGGAGCTCTGTGTTGTAGGGGCCGAACTTGCCGGTGTAGTTGCCGACGGGACCGAAGTGGTTATAAACGACGTCCAGGATGACGGCGAGGCTCTTGGCATGGCAGGCATCGACGAAGCGTTTGAAGCCGTTGGGACCGCCATAAGCCTCGTGCGTGGCGAAGAGGCAGACACCGTCATAACCCCAGCCGCGGTCTCCGGCCCATTCGGCTACGGGCATGACTTCCAGGTGGGTGACGCCTAGGTCTGCGAGGTAGTCGAGGCGCTGGATCGCTGCGTCGAAGGTTCCTTCCGGGGTGAAGGTGCCGATGTGCATCTCGTAGATGATGGCGGAGCCGAGGGGCGGGCAGTGCCAGCCGAGGTCCGTCCATTTGAATGCTTTGTGGTCGTAGATAACGGAAGGGCCGTGAACGCCGCTGGGCTGGGAGAGGCTGCGCGGGTCCGGGTAGGGGGTCTGGTCGTCATCGATGAGGAAGGCGTACTGGGTTCCGGGTACGGCTTCATCGACGCTGAGCTTCCAGCGGCCCTTGAGATCGGGGCCTTTCATGGGGTAGGAGCGGTCGCCGACCTTGACGGCGAGGGTGGAGGCTTTGGGGGCCCAGACTTTGAACTCATGCATGAAGGGTCTCCTTGGCTAGGCTTCCTCCCCCGTGCTGGGGGAGGAAGGAGGTTGCAGGGTGAGCAGGGCTACGGGGAAGTCCCGGAGGAGTTCCGCGATGCGCACGGTGCCGGAGTGGCCAGAGTGGCCGGTGAGTGCGTTTTGCCAGATGCCTTCCGGGAGGTCGAGGGTTGTTTCAGTCCAGGCGAGGTCTACCGTCAGGCGCGGGGCGATGGTGACGAGATGTTCGCCGCGGGCGAAGGCGATGACGTTGCCGGCGGCGGGGCCGTTGGCTTCGATGGGGGTGTAAGCGGCTTCAGGGCCGAACCAGTCCGGGTGATCCTTGCGGAGGTGGAGGGCCTGGGTGATGAGGAAGAGCTTGGGGAGGCCTTCGTCCGCGGGATTTGCGAGCAAGGGAGTCAGGGTGGATGGGGTGGCTTTGAGGGCCTGCTTGAGGAGGTCGCGGCGGAGCTTGTAGTCGACGGGGCGGCGGTTATCGGGGTCGACGAGGGAGAGGTCCCAGAGTTCGCCGCCCTGGTAGAGGTCCGGGACGCCGGGGGCGGTGTGCTTGAGGAGGGTCTGGGCGAGGGAGTTGACGCGGCCGGGGAGGAGGACGCGGGCGACGATTTTTTCGAGTTCGTCCAGGAAGGGCTGGTGGGTGAGGATGCTGTCGATGAAGGCGTTGACGGCGTCCTCGAAGGGCATGTTGTTCTGGACCCACGATGTCTGCTGCTTGGCCTCGTGGACGGCCTTCATCATGTAGGCTTTGGTGCGGTCGGAATCGATGGGCCATGCGCCGATGAGGGTCTGGTAGAGGAAGTATTCGGTGTTGGGGTCGGGGTACGAGTCCTGACGGAAGGGGGCGTTGACCTTGGCGGCGGCCTGGAGGAAGGAGGCGAACTCCTGCGGGATTTCCGAGAGGACGGCGAGGCGGGCGCGGACGTCGTCCGAGCGCTTGGTGTCATGGGTGGAGAGGGTGGTCATGGTGCGAGGGTGGGTGGCCTGCATGGTCTGCTGATAGGCGTGGAAGTCGGCCACGGAGAGGGCGTCGCGGCCGGGGTCGCCGCCGACCTCACAGAGGCCGGTGAGACGGTTGAAGCAGTAGAAGGCGGTGTCTTCCACGCCCTTGGCCATGACGGGGGAGGTGAACTGCTGGAAGCGGAGGACGAACTCGGATTCGAGGCGGCCGGTGACCTTCATGGTGAGGACGGCTTCGAGGAAGTCGAAGAGGCCGGGGGGGAGGTCGGAGCGGTTGTCCTTGGCGCAGCGGGTGGCGCGCTGGATGACGTCACGGTCCTCGTCGGTGATCTCGTTTCGGCTGGGGACGACGTAGGTGCGGTAAACGCTGAAGCAGCCGGCGAGCTCGCGCATGGCGCGGCGGACTTCGGCGCGGGTGTAGTCGCGGTGGTTGCGGTTGGTCTCGCAGATCTGGACGAAGATGGTGGTGAGGCGATTGACGTCCGAGCCGAGGGCCTCCTGCATGACGGCGATCTTTTTATCGTGGGCGATGGTTGGGAAGTGGGTGGGCTGGCCGGTGAACTGGGCGTAGAGCTGGGTGAGCGAGGCGAGGCCGTTGGGCGAGGCGAGGACGCCGATGGCGACGTTGAGGAAGTCGTAGCCGCTGGTGCCTTCGATGGGCCAGGACTCGCGGAGGTATTCGCCGGGCTCGAGGATCTTTTCGCCGATGATCCAGGCGTCGGGGGCGGCGGCGCGGAGGCGCTGGAAGTATTCGAGGGGGTCGCGGAGGCCGTCGGGGTGATCGACGCGGACGCCGTCCAGGACGCCCTTGCGGAGCCAGTCCAGGATGAGGGAGTGGGTTTCCTCAAAGACGTGGGCGCGCTCCATGCGGAGGCCAATGAGGTTGTTGACGTCGAAGAAGCGGCGATAGCCGAGCTGCTGGTCGGCGGTCTTCCAGTAGGAGAGGCGATAGTTTTGCTGGTTCAGGAAGTCGTCGAGGGCGTCGTGGTTCTTGTTGATCTCTTCGATGGAGCGATCGATGGCGATGCAGGTCTGGTGGTCTTCGGCGCAGAGGCGTTCAAGGAGGCCGTTGAGGACGTTTTTGTCGCGGTGACGGGCGAGAACGGTGCGGCGATCCTCAAAGGAGGGCTGGGGGAGGCGGCCAAAGGAGGCGGCGATGAAGCGGAGGGTGTCCGAGTTGGCGTAGTCCGCGGCGGGGATCAGGATGAGGGGGACCGAGGTGGGGGCGACGGGGAAGGTCTGGCCGCCGGCCTCGACGAGGAAGCGGGGGCCGCTGCGAAGGAGCTTGATGTCGCCGGCCTCGATGACGCGGCCGTACTGGTCGCCGAGGACGGGCACGAGGACCTTGTCGCGGAGGCGCTCTTCCTGGGGCTGCCAGTCAATATCGAAGAAGGAGGCGTAGCGGCTGGCTGCGCCGTTTTCGAGCACGTCCCACCAGAAGCGGTTTTCGCGGCCGATGGCCATGTGGTTGGGGACGATGTCGAGGACCTGGCCGAGGCCGTTTTCGCCGAGCATCTTCGAGAAACGGGCGTGGGCTTCCGCGCCGCCGAGTTCTTCGTTGACGCGCTGATGGTCGACGACGTCGTAACCGTGCATGGACTCCGGCGCGGCCTGGAGGTAGGGTGAGCTATAGACGTGGGTGATGCCGAGCGCGGAGAGATACGCGGCTATGGAGGAGGCATCGTCGAAGGTAAAGCCCTTGTGGAGCTGGATCCGGTACGTAGAGGCCGGGACCATCACTTTTTTCATCAAGTTGGGGGAGTCCTGTTGTGGCAGTGAGTGGTTAGGTGCGAGGCGGGGGGTTGAGGTTGTTCGAGGCGGCGGGAGTGGTGACTCGGCCTTGCTGGCGTTATTCATGCAAACAATTGAAGGGAAAGTGGTTAGGCCTGGATCTAGGGTGTGGATTGTGGACTGTGGTGACGGGGGAAAGTTACGTGGTGGTCGGAGCTGAGATGGCGAGTTGGCGCACGCTAGAGCGATGACACGTTGCGAGACTTCCAGTGGTGAGGGTTCCGCTTCCCGTGAAAGCATGCCATCACAACGATCCGGTCAGGCTCTACGATGAAGAAGAGACCGTACGGGAATCGATGAACTCCGACGCGCCTGCGGTTCTTATCTACAAGTGCGTAGTGCAAGGGTGCGAAAGCGATCTTCTCTATCGCTTGATCGACTGCCAGTGCAAAACGGAGGCCCAGTTCCGGACGAACGCCGGTATACCAGGACTTCGCTTCTTTCAGCTCCGCTACCGCCTCAGGCAGCCATACGACCGGCAGTTTCACTGGTTGAAGAGATCGGCTTTGACCTGCTCCCAGGGGATGACGGACGACGTATTCTGCTCATAGTTGGCCAGGCGGCGGTCGAGCTCTGCGGATTGTTCGCCGGTCAAGGCCGGTGCTTGGGCTTCGATGTCCTGCCAGAGGGCGTCGAGCAGGTCAAACTTCTCCGCGACGGTTAGACCGCTGATCTGGCTTGGGAGAGTGCTCATACGGTTAGGGTAGGAAGGTTAGCGGCAGGTGTCAATGACCTGGGATTCGATTTGACGGTGTGCGGCAGAACTCGGGAGGGTGATGAAGGGGACGGGCTCAGGTCAGGGGGTACCTCCGCGGCTCAAGCCGAAGTGTTTTGAGCAAATGCAAGCGATGGATTAGAGGGGGGAGCCCAGGGGGCGTTCGGGGTGCCAAGCGCCGGAGATGGCGTAGGCGGCGTGGGTCATAGCGATGTGGGAGAGGGCCTGAGGGAAGTTGCCGACCATGCGGTTATTTGTGGAGTCCCATTCTTCCGAGAGGAGGCCGACATCGTTGCGGAGCGCGAGGAGGCGGTCATAGAGGTCGCGGGCTTCCTGGTGGCGGCCGATGAGCCAGAGGCTGGTGACCATCCAGAAGCTGCAAGCGAGGAAGGCGCCTTCGCCCGGGGGAAGACCGTCGGAGGCGGTTTTGGTGTCGTAGCGCTGGACGAAGCCGGGTTTGCCGTCCTTGCCCTTCGGCATGAGGCGTTTTTGGATGGCGTCGATGGTGCCGACGATGCGGGGATCGTCCATGGGGAGAAAGCCGACGAGGCCGATGCGGAGGCAGGAGGCGTCCAGCTCCTTGGAGCCGTAGGACTGGGTGAAGGAGTTGAGGCGCTTGTCGAAGCCCTTTTCGCAGACCTGTTTATGGATGAGGTCGCGATTTTTGCGCCAGCGTTTGACGTCGCCGCCGCCGTCATAGCGCTCGTAATTTTTGACGGCGCGGTCCAGCGCAACCCAGGCCATGACCTTGGAGTGAGTGAAGTGCCGGCGTCCGCCGCGGGTCTCCCAGATGCCGTCATCGGGCTGGTCCCAGACGTGGCAGAGGTGGTCGATGAGCTGGGCTTCAACGGCGGGCGCTGAGAGTTTGAGATCGTCTTTGGCCTGCGGGATGCGGGCAAGGGCTGCGGCGACCTCTCCAAAGACGTCGAGCTGGAACTGGTCTGAGGCGGCGTTGCCGATGTTGACGGGCTGGGAGTGCTCGTAGCCGGGGAGCCAGTTTGCGGTGTACTCCGGGAGCTGGCGTTCGCCGTTGATGCCGTAGATGGTCTGGATCTGGCCGGGGGCTCCGGCGATGGCGCGGAGGAGCCAGCGGCGCCAGGCGGTGGCCTCCTCGACATAGCCGGCCTGGAGGAGGACGAGGAGGGTGAAGGCGGTATCGCGGAGCCAACAGAAGCGGTAGTCCCAGTTGCGGCGGCCGCCGAGGGACTCCGGGAGAGAGGTGGTGGGGGCGGCGACGATGCCGCCTGAGGGCTGGTAGGTGAGGGCTTTGAGGGTGATGAGGGAACGGACGACGGAGTCGGCGTACTCGCCTTTGTACCGGTTTTGGGCGACCCATTTTTCCCAAAAGTCGACGGTTTCGTCAAAGGCCTTGATGGGGCTGAAGGCCTTGGGGTCGACCTCCGGGTGGTTGCTATCGCCTTTCTCTTTGCGGGGGCCGATGGAGGAGCCGTAGGTGAGGGTGAAGGTTTCGACGTCGCCGGGGCGGACGGTGAACTCGGCCATGGTGCACATGCCTTCGCCCTTGAGTTTGGCCTGGGTGCGGAGGACGACCATGTCCGGGCCGGCGATGGCGCGGAGGCCGAAGCCGGTGTGGGTGACCCAGGGGATGGTGCGGCCGAAGTCAAAGCGGATGGCGAGCTCCATCTGCATTTTGACGCGGCCGGTGACGCCACGCACGATGCGGACGATGTCCGAGTTTTGTCCGCGGGGAGGCATGAAATCGATCACGACGGCGGTGCCGGAGGAGGTGGTGAAGGTGGTCTCGACGATGAGGGTGTTGCCGAGGTAGCGCCGGGAGGAGGATTCCACCTCCCGGACGGGGCTGATCTTCCAGAAGCCATGATCGGCGGTGCCGAGGAGCGCGGCGAAGCAGGCGCCGGAGGAGAAGGTGGGCCAGCAGAGCCAGTCGATGGAGCCGGTGCGGGAGACGAGGGCGGCAGTCTCGCAGTCGCCGATGAGGGCGTAGTCTTCTAGTTTTCCTGCGTGGAGGGGGAGCTTGCTTTTCTTCTGAAACAGGTTATCCGGCACTCGTGCGCTCCGTGTTGGTCAGGCAAACTGCTACGTTCGAGAAAGCCCCGGGTCGAGTCTGTGCATCTGTTGAAAGAGCAGGGCTGGAACGGTTGGGTGCGACCTGATAGGTTGGATGCGATTCGTCCGGGGTCGATCCGCACGGGCCTGATTGGAATGAAAACCTGATGGATGAAAGATGGATTGGATGAAACCTGTCGAGGGTCGGAGCCGCGTTGTGGTTGAGGGTATTAAGCCTGTGGTGGATGGCGGGCGTTATCCTGCGTGCCGGATTGTGGGCGATGTGGTGACGGTGACGGCGGCGATCTTTGGCGACGGGCATGACCACCTGGCGGCGCAACTGCTGTACAAGCAGAAGGGCGAACGGCGCTGGCGCAGCGTGGCGATGACCGAGGTGGGCAACGATGTGTGGACGGCGGACTTTACCGTCGACAAGCTGGGGATGTGGGTGTTTACGGTGCAGGGGTGGGTGGATCACTTCGACACCTGGGTGCACGATCTGCAGAAGCGGCTGGCAGCCCAGCCGGACCCGGACAGCCCGCAGCCCGGCGCGACCGCGCAGGATATCCCGATGGCGCTGCGGATTGGGGCGGCGCTGCTGGAGGGCACGGCGAAGCGGGCGAAGGGTGCGGATGCGAAGCAGTTGACGGAGCTGGTGAAGAGCCTGCGGTGGATGGCGGACCAGAACGCGGCGGTGTATGAATATCCGTTGACCGAGGGTCTGGTGGCGCTGGCCGGGAAGTATCCGGACCTGGAGTTCGCGACGAAGTATGAGAAGGAGTTGTCGCTTTGGGTGAACCGGGAGACGGCTCGATTCTCAAGCTGGTATGAGCTGTTTCCGCGGTCGATGTCGCCTATTCCGGGCAAGCATGGCACGCTGAAGGATGTGGAGGCGCAGTTGCCGGAGGTTTCGGCGATGGGCTTCGACATTTTGTATCTGCCGCCGATTCATCCGATTGGGACGGCGTTTCGCAAGGGGAAGAATAACTCCACCGTAGCGGCGGAGGGCGATGACGGCAGTCCGTGGGCGATTGGCGCGATGGCGACCAAGGATAACGAGGGTGGGCATAAGGCCATTCATCCGCTGCTGGGGACGCTTGCGGATTTCGATCATCTGGTGACGGCAGCGAAGGCGCATGATCTGGAGCTCGCGCTGGATATTGCGTTTCAGTGCTCGCCGGATCATCCGTGGGTGAAGGACCATCCGACGTGGTTTACGATTCGGCCGGATGGGTCCATCCAATATGCGGAGAACCCGCCGAAGAAGTACCAGGATATCTATCCGCTGAACTTTGAATCGCCGGACTGGCGCGGGCTCTGGGATGAGCTGTGCTCGGTGTTTGAGTTCTGGGTGAAGCGCGGAGTGAAGGTCTTTCGCGTGGATAATCCGCACACCAAGGCGCTGCCGTTCTGGGAGTGGTGCATTGGGACGATCCGGGAGAAGCATCCGGATGTGATCTTTCTGGCAGAGGCGTTTACACGGCCGCATGTGATGTATTCGCTGGCAAAGGGCGGGTTTACGCAGAGCTACACGTACTTTACGTGGCGGACGGAGAAGGCGGAGATCCAGGAGTATCTGGAGGAGATTACGCAGCCTCCGGTGAGCGACTTTTTCCAGCCGAACTTCTGGCCGAACACGCCGGACATCCTGCACCGGAGTCTGCAGGTGGGGGGACGGCCGGCCTTTATGCAGCGGCTGATTCTGGCTGGGACGTTGACGGCCAATTATGGGATCTATGGGCCGGCCTATGAGCTTTGTGAGAACGAGCCGGCGACGCCTTCAGCTGGTAAGACCGAGAGCGAAGAGTATATGGACAGCGAGAAGTATGAGGTGAGGCAGAGGGACCGGAATGTGCCGGGATCGCTGGTGCCGCTGATCACGAACCTGAACCACATCCGGCGGGCGAATCCGGCGCTCCAGTCCAATGGATCGCTGCACTTCCACGCGGTGGATAACCGGAGTTTGATGTGCTATTCCAAGAGTGCGCCGGACGGAGCGGGTGGGGAGAACACGATCCTGGTGGCGATCAACCTGGATGCCACGCAGGAGCAGGCAGGATGGATTGATTTGGACCTGAAGCGGCTGGGAATTCCTTACAACGAGGATTTCCTGGTGGAGGATTTGCTGACCGGGGTTTCGTACAAGTGGCACGACCGGAGCAACTATGTGGCGCTGCGGCCGGATGTGCAGCCGGCGCATATCTTCCGGATTGTGCGGCGGGTGGGGTAAGCAATCAGTGACGATGCGGCGATGAATTGCATTCGTATCAATGAAGCGGTGCGAAAATTGGCATCCAACGGATTTGGAGAGATAACGAGTGAAAAAGTTTGGCAGCGCCAGCGATCCGCTTTGGTACAAGGACGCGATCATCTACGAGATCCACGTGCGGGCGTTTGCGGACTCGAATAACGACGGCATTGGGGATTTTCCCGGGCTGATGTCCAAGCTGGACTACCTGCAGGACCTGGGCGTCACGTGCCTGTGGCTGCTGCCGTTCTTCCCTTCCCCGCTGCGCGATGATGGATACGACATCGCGAATTACGTCGATGTGAATCCGTCCTATGGGACGCTGAACGACTTCAAGCTGTTTCTGGATGCGGCTCATGCGCGCAACATGCAGGTGATGATTGAGTTGGTCATCAATCATACGAGCGACCAGCATCCGTGGTTCAAAGCAGCGAGGTTGGCGCCGCCGGGTTCCGATGAGCGCAATATGTATGTCTGGTCCGAGACGGACATGCTGTATAGCGGTGTGCGGATTATCTTTACCGATACGGAAAAATCCAACTGGACGTGGGACGACCAGGCAAAGGCTTTCTACTGGCATCGGTTCTTTTCGCACCAGCCGGATTTGAACTTCGATCACCCACGGGTGATGGAAGAGGTTCTGACGGCGATGCGCTTCTGGCTGGATATGGGTGTGGATGCGCTGCGGCTTGACGCGATTCCGTACTTGATTGAACGGGACGGGACCAACTGCGAGAACGTGCCGGAGACGCACGTCAAGATCAAAGCAATCCGTAAGGTGATCGACGAGGAGTATGGGAACCGGCTGATCCTGGCTGAGGCAAACATGTGGCCGGCGGATGTGCGGCCCTACTTCGGCGATGGCGATGAATGCCACATGGCGTTCCACTTTCCGTTGATGCCTCGCATTTATATGGCGCTGCGGCAGGAGGATCGTCTGCCGATTACGGACATCATGGCGCAGACGCCGGATATTCCGGAGAGCTGTCAGTGGGGGCTGTTCCTGCGCAACCATGATGAGTTGACGCTGGAGATGGTGACGGATGATGAGCGCGACTATATGTATCTGGCGTACTCGTCTGACCCGCGGATGCGGATCAACGTCGGCATCAGGCGCCGGCTGGCTCCGTTGGTGGATAACAACCGGCGACGGATTGAGCTGCTGAACAGCCTGCTACTGAGCTTCCCGGGCACGCCGATCATGTACTACGGCGACGAGATTGGCATGGGAGACAACATCTATCTGGGCGATCGCAACGGCGTGAGGACGCCGATGCAGTGGAACTCCGACCGCAATGCGGGGTTTAGCAAGTGTGACCCGGCGCGGCTCTACTTCCCTGTCGTGATGGACCCGATCTATGGGTACCAGGTGGTGAACGTTGAGGCGCAGTTGAGCGATCAATCGTCCCTGCTGCACTGGACGCGGAACATGATTGCGCTGCGCAAGCTGTTCCAGGTGTTTGGGCGGGGGACACTGAAGTTCCTACATCCTGAGAACCGGAAGGTGCTGGCGTATCTGCGCGATCTGGAGCGCGAGGACGGGTCGCACGAGACGGTGCTGTGTGTCGCCAACCTGTCTCGCTTTGCGCAGCCTGTTGCGCTGGATTTGTCAGGCTTTGTGGGGATGATGCCGGTGGAGATGCTGGGGTATGTGTCGTTCCCGGCGATTACGGCGGCCCCGTATGCGTTGAGTGTCGCGCCCTACTCTTTCCTGTGGTTTGAGCTGCAACCTGCGCCAACGGCGGCGGTACTTGAGCCAGAACAGAATGAAGGAGCGAGGGAGCAGGGCGAGCAGGTTGCGCTGGATTTGCTGACAAAGGGTTGGGCGGGTTTGGTCAGCGGTAAGGGGTTGGAGTTGCTGGAGACAGCGCTGCCCGCGTGGCTTGGGAAGCAGCGATGGTTTGGGGCGAAGACTCGGACCATCAAGACGGTGCGGGTGGTGGAGTGGGTGCGCATCCCGACCGGCGAGGGCGTCATTCTGCCGAGTGCGGTTGTGCCTGCGGCGAGCACGCTCGGGGATGCATTGTTCTTCCTGGAGACTGAGTATGCGGATGCCGCGGGCGGCTCAAAACCTGACCAATATCAGTTGCCGCTGGCCTTGACCATGGGCGCAGCGGTGGAGGAGTTGCGGACGGCTGCGCCCGGGAGCATTCTGGCGACACTGAGCACGCCGACTGGACCTGCCGTGCTGCATGACGCGGCCACGCGCGAGGATCTGCGTCAAGGGTTGCTGTCGTTGATTGGGCGAGGCGGGACGCTGACGTTGAGCGACAAGGACGGCGCGGCGCAGGAGATTGCAGCGACGTTGATTGCGGCGCACACGGGTGAGCCGGTGAGCTCCGTGGCGACGCAGGATGATGAGGCGAAGGCGATCGCTGGTGCGATTGAAGCGGCGCACAGCATTGAGCCGGAGGAGGTTGCGCCCGAGTTTGCCGGGCACATGCCGGGTTCGTCCAAGGGCGGAGCGGATGGGCTGGTGAAGACCTCAGGCAGTGGCACCGATCGCGGTGAAGTGAAGGCTGGGACACTTTCAGCGTACAAGTCGGAGGCCTTCGATGCGGCACGGGGAACGCAGTATCTGCCGGGGAAGACGGGGTCGGCGGAGCAATCGAACACGAACTTCCTATATGGGCAGGCGTTGCTGATGAAGCTGTTTCGCCGGCTGCAGCCAGGGCTGAACCCGGATGTGGAGATCGGCAAATTTTTAACGGAGGTAGCGCACTTCCCGAGGATTGCGCCCTTCCTGGGGGAGTTGACCCTGACCGCCGCGAATGGCGATGCGACTACGACAGCCATGCTGCAGGGGCTCGTCAGCAATGAGGGCGATGGCTGGGCGTGGACGCTTGAGGAGTTGAGCCGATACTACGAATCGGTGGCAAGTTGTCCGCCGCCGAAGGATCAGGGGCGGCTGCCGCGCTTTGGCGATGAAGGGACGGTGCCCGAAGAGGCGAAGGACCGTGCGGGCTTCTACCTGAACGCGGCCGCGCTGCTAGGTCAGCGGACGGCGGAGATGCATCTGGCAATGGCAACAGAGACGGATGATGAGGCGTTTGCAGCGGAGGCGTTTACCGCGGAGGATCTTGCGGTCGATGCGAAGCGCATCGATGCGCAGGTTACGCTAACGCTAAACGCGCTGAAGGCAGGGATGCAGGCAATGAAGGATCTGACCGCGGATGACGCGGCGACGATTCTGAGCCGGCGAATTGAGTTGTTTTCACGGGCGCATGCGATCACCACGGGCGCGGCTACGGGCAAGCGTATTCGGATCCATGGGGATTACCACCTGGGGCAGATTCTGCGGTCCAAGAACGATTTTGTCATCCTGGACTTTGAGGGCGAACCGGCGCGTACGCTTGAAGAGCGGCGGCGCAAGCAGTGCCCGCTGAAGGATGTTGCGGGGATGCTGCGAAGCTTTTCCTATGCCGCTTACTCCGGGCTGGATCAGTATGCGCAGCGGCATCCGGATAGTGCTCGCTCGTTGGAGCCGTGGGCGAAGCTGTGGCAGAATGCAGTGTCCACTGCCTTTCTGCTGGCTTACCGTGAGACCATGGCGGCGAAGCCCGGGCTGCTGCCGGAGACGGCGCAGGCGGAGTCCTTGTTGAATGCATATCTGCTGGAGAAGGCGCTGTACGAGCTCCTTTACGAGTTGAACAACCGGCCTGGTTGGGTGAGGATTCCGCTGGCCGGGATCCTTGGGCTTCCGGCAGCGACAACGATCACAGCATAGAAGCTGAAGGCGCGAGGCGAACGAGACGATGGCCACCACGAACACGATTCCAAATCCGACGCCGGCCAAGGACACAGCCGGCGAACCTGCGCTGCTGGTCAGCCTCGCCTCACTTTCGCATGAGGGCTTTGAGACGATGCTGGCGAACCTGGCGGAAGCATTCTCCGACCAGTCGATTGTGGTGGCGACGCCGGATGCTTCCAGCGATCATGCCCAGGCGGGCGTGGGGCGCGGGGCGATGCAGGTGGTCGCGTATACGCCAGCGGCTCCCACGACCGGCGCGTGGACGCTGACTGCCGCGGATTTTTTGAACGCGCGTGAACTGGCCGGGACACATGGAGCGCAGGCGATCCTGATCCTGGGTGCAGAGGCGCAATCGCTGGCACCTGCGGCGCTGCGGCGGCTGGCTGAGGCGGTGGCTGCCAATTCGCCGGAAGGTGACCTGGCTGTGCCGCGCTACGATCTTCCGCCACGTGCCGGGCTGGTGAACTCGGCTATCTTGTATCCGGTCTCGCGGGCGCTGTTCGCGGCCAAGCCGAGATTCCCGCTCGCAGTGGATCTTTGTGTCTCCGCGCGGATGCTGGACAAGCTGGCTGCAGTAGCGCAACGATATACAGCGGCGAATCAGCCGGAGGCACTGATCTGGCCAGTGGCTGAGGCGAGCGTGGCAGGCTTTACGATCCATGAGGTGGAGTGTGGGGCACGCACGCTGCCGCAGCCTGCGGGGAATGACTTGAACAGCGTGCTGGCTCAGGTGGCGGGATCACTGTTCAGCGATGTGGATGCGAAAGCGGCTTGGTGGCAGCGTGCAAGGCCTTCGCCTCCGGCCTATGCGGGGCCGGTGTCCTTGCATCCGGGCGCGGCAAGCAGCGATGTGCAGTCGATGATTGAATCCTTCCGGCTGGCCTATACGAACCTACAGGAGATCTGGTCACTGGTGCTTCCGCCGCAGTCGTTGTTCGGCCTGAAGCGTCTGTCCGCGATGCCCCCTGCGCAGTTCCGCATGGGCGAGTCGCTGTGGGTGCGTACGGTGTACGACTTCTTATTGGCGTACCGGCTGCGCACGATCAATCGCGGCCACCTACTGGGTGCATTGACTCCGCTGTATCTTGCGTGGGTGGCCTCGCACATTCTTGCGACCGAAGCCGGGATCGATCCGGAGAAGCATATTGAGACGCAGGCGGCGGCCTTTGAGGCGGATAAGGCCTACCTGGTCTCACGCTGGCGCTGGCCGGACCGCTTCAATCCTTAGGAGCCCGAGTGCACCTTGGCATGCAGTGAAGAGACAATGAGACAACCGAGTTCAGGAGTTTTGTGATGCAGACCGCGATCCAGCCCGACCAGTACAGCAACTACACGACGCAACCTGTGTACATTGAGAATCCCTCCGTGTGGCACCACATGTCCGCCGCGCTGCAGCAGTCGGTCGAACGTGTGCTCTCGCTGCTTGTTGTGATCCTGCCAGGTGTGTTGGCATTCTTCCTGGTGCTTGGACTACTGACCTTGCTGGGCATGCTGCTCAGCTACGTGCTGCGGAAGATCCTGGTGGCGGTCAAGTTCGATGAGCGAATGACGCGGCGGGAGACTGGTGGCATCGCGGACTGGTCTCCGTCCCATAGTCCAACGGCGTTGGCTGGACGGGTTGCGTTCTGGGTCTGCGTCTTCCTTGGATTGATCATCGGCGTGATGGCGTTCGATACGTCCGTACAAACGGGCACGTCCGTCTGGACCGTCTCGCTGCTGCCGTACCTGACGCATTCGGTCGGGGCGATCCTACTGCTTCTTGCCGGCAACCTGATCGCACGGTATCTGGCGCGCACGGTGCTGATCGGTGCGGTGAACAATCAGTTGCAGTACGCACGGTTTCTTTCCATGGGCGTGAAGTGGCTGGTGCTTGTGCTGACCGCGGCGATGGTGCTCGACCACCTGCAGATTGGCGGCACCGTGGTGGAGCTTGCATTCGGCATCTTATTCGGCGGGATTGTGCTGACGCTTGCTTTGGCGGTTGGTTTGGGCTCACGCGACCTGGTGACGCGATCGCTGGAACGCAACACCGACAAGGGGGAACGGGTGCCGTTTCCGGGTGCGGTCGCAAGTCAGCCCACCGAGACCCTGCGGCACTTCTGAACACTATAATCGGGTTGAAGTCAGTGCTTGATGGCGCTGCAAACCCAATGACAAAGGATATTTGCACGCCATGCAGCAGCAGGATATCTACGCGCAGTTGACACCCATCTTCCACGATCTTTTTGACGATGAAACCCTGGTACTAACGCCAGCGATGACCGCCGCGAACGTTCCTGAGTGGGACTCCTTCAACCACATCAACCTGATCGTCGCAGTTGAGTCGCGCTTCAAGATCAAGTTCCAGACGGCGGAGCTTGAATCCATGAACTCGGTGGGGCACCTGGTGGACTTGATTGAAAAGAAGATGGCGGCGCACGGGCGATAAGCCAAGAATGGTTTGGGCTTGAGGATGATTTCGTTCTATCCTTACGGAACCTTCAGATGCCCGCAGAGCCGACCAGAGACCGTAACATCGTAGGCCGTTCGCCGCTTCGCAAGGAAGGGCGCGCCAAGGTTGAAGGGCGTGCCGCTTATGTGGATGACCTTGTGCTTCCGGGCATGATCTATGGCGCGACGGTGCGGTCCAAGGTTGCGCGGGGACGCATCCTTTCCATCACATTTCCGCCGCATATTCCGTGGCATGAGTTCACCATCGTCACCGCAAAGGACATCCTTGGCGAGAACACCATCGTGCATCTGGCGAAGGATCATCCGTGTCTGGCTGCGGAGTGGGTGAATCACCCGGAGGAGCCGATCCTGCTGCTGGCTCATGCGGACAAGGCGAAGCTGCCTGCGGCGGTGGCGGCGGTGCTGATTGAGTATGAGGAGTTGCCTGGTGTCTTTACCATCGAAGACTCCGAGGCTGAGGACGCGCGAGAAATCTGGCAGGCGGAGCATGGGCATCCGCATGGAAGGAACTGCTTCAAGCGCTACCTGATGGAGCACGGGGACCCGGCGGAAGCGTTTGCCGCGGCGGAGTTCATCGTCGAAGGCGAGTACACAACGGGCGCGCAGGAGCAGCTTTACATTGAGAACAATGGCGTCATCGCGGAGTACCTGGGCGAGGACGGCGTGAAGGTGCAGGGGTCCATGCAGTGCCCGTATTATCTGGTGCATGCACTGGAGCTTGTCTTCAACCTGCCGCAGGAGAAGTGCCGCGTGATCCAGACGGAGACGGGCGGCGCCTTCGGCGGCAAGGAGGACTTCCCTTCCGTCATCGGGAGCCATGCGGCGCTGCTGGCGATGAAGTCTGGACGGCCAGTAAAGATCTGCTACGACCGCAGCGAGGATCTGGTGGCCACCACCAAGCGGCATCCTTCGCGCACGCGGCATAAGACGGCCGTGGCGAAGGACGGCCGTATCCTGGGCGGGGAGATCGACTTCGCCATTGACGGGGGCGCGTACATGACGCTTTCGCCCGTGGTGCTTTCGCGCGGAACGATTCATGCGGCTGGACCGTACCACTGGCCGCACCTGGTCATCCGTGCCAAGGCGATGGCGACCAACGTGCCGCCGCATGGGGCGTTTCGCGGGTTCGGCGCGCCGCAGTCGCTGTTTGCGCTGGAGCGGCATATGGATAAGATTGCAAAGGTGGTGGGGATCTCGCCGGAGGAGATGCGTCGGCGTAATTTCTTGACGACGGGCGATCGCACGGCGACAGGACAACTGCTAACGGACCCGGTGGACATGGATGGCTTGCTGACGCGAGCGCTGTTGGAGTCTGACTACCACGCAAAGACAGCGGAGTTTGCGCGCACCAACCCGGAGAGCCCCATCAAGCGCGGTATGGGCTTCGCGACGTTCCTGCACGGGGCCGGCTTTACGGGATCGGGTGAGCGAAGGCTGAACTCGCTGGTGGAGATTGTGCTGACCGGCGCTGGCCGGCCGCGGCTGCTGGTTTCATCCACGGAATTTGGCCAGGGAACGAATACGATTTTGTGCCAGGTTGCGGCACAAACCTTGAACCTGCCGTATGACATGGTCGAGATAGCCCCGGTCGACACGGCGTATGTCCCGAACTCCGGGCCCACCGTGGCGAGTCGTACGGCCATGATTGTGGGCAAGCTCGTGGAACGCGCGTCGCAGAACCTTTGCGTGGCGTTGACGACTTCCGGGTATCTTGCACAGGAGTACACGGCAGAAGAGTTTAGAGCAGCGGCAATGCGCTATGAGCACGAGCGTGGACCGCTGCGGGCGAGTGCGCGGTACGAGGCGCCCGGCGACATCTTCTGGGATGACGACCGGTACAAGGGCGATGCGTATCCGGCTTATGCATGGGCGGTGTACGTGGCGGAGGTGGCCGTGGACACGCGAACCTATGCGGCGACGGTGACGAACTTCCATGCGTTGCAGGAGGTGGGCAGGGTCCTGCATCCCATCCTGGCCGAGGGACAGGTGCAGGGCGGCGTGGCACAGGGCATCGGTTTTGCGCTGTATGAGAAGTGCGTGTATGAACGCGGGCGCATGATGAACAACCAGATGACGAATTACATTATGCCGACCAGTATGGATTTGCCACTGATCCAGGTACATTTTGCGGAGACGCCCAGCATTCACGGGGCTTTCGGGGCCAAGGGCATTGGCGAGCTGCCGATGGATGGTCCGGCGCCGGCGATCCTGAATGCGATTGAGCAGGCGACGGGCATCGCATTTAACGCTATCCCGCTGCTCCCGGAAGACATCTTCGAGCGCATGATGGGCAGGCCGGAGGCGGGCGCGGAGAACCTCAATCCCGCCCACGCGGGGCCGTACTTTACAGAGGCGGTGCCAGGATGATCGAGTTTACCGTCAATGGCGTGGAGCGCCGGGTCGATCTGCCGCCGATGAAGCGGCTGCTGGATGTGCTGCGTGAGGACCTTCGTCTGACCGGAGTAAAGGAAGGCTGCGGCGAGGGGGAGTGCGGCTCTTGCTCCGTGCTGTTGAACGGAGAGCTGGTGAACTCCTGCCTGGTTCCAGCGCTGCAGGTTGAGGGCGCGTCCATCACCACGATTGAAGGCGTTGCGGAGGTGGACGGAACGCTGGCCCCGGTGCAGCAGTGCTTCCTGGAAGAGGGTGGTGCGCAGTGCGGCATCTGCACCCCCGGCATGATCCTTGCAACGAAACATCTGCTGGATACGTATTCGCAACCAAATTTGGCACAAATACAGGAAGGCCTTGCGGGCAATCTCTGCCGCTGTACGGGCTACGCGAGAATTGTCGCCGCAGTGCAGGCTTGCGCGGCGCTGACAGCGAACACATAAACGAAAGGGGGAGCATCATGCGGGCTGATGCAACGATGTACGACCTGAGTGCGCAACCGACGCTCGACGCGACCCTGAAGCTGCTGGCTGAGGGACGGCACACACCCTTCGCAGGTGGCACGGAACTGATGGTCGCGTTCTCCGCTGGGCGGCTGCCGGTGCGGCCCATGCTCTCCATTGCGCATCTCCGCGAACTTCGTTTCATCCGTGTTGAGCCGGAGACCATCGTCATCGGCAGCGGTACGACCTTCAGCGATCTGCGCCGGAGTGCGGCCATTGCGGCGGAACTTCCGCTGCTCGCGCTGGCCGCAAGCTGGACAGGCTCCATTGCGAACCAGAATCGTGGCACACTCGGCGGAAATCTGGTGAATGCCTCGCCCGCGGCCGACTCTCCACCCGCGCTGCTGTGCTACGAGGCGGAGGTGCGATTGATCTCTGCCGCAGGCGAGCGCGTCATGCCGTACACCGAGTTTCATCTTGCCTATAAGAAGACCGCGATCCGGCCCGGGGAGCTGTTGCACAGCATTACGATCCGCCGGTCGTGGCTGGGGTATCGAAGCTATACGCGCAAGGTAGGGACGCGCAATGCGCAGGCGATCTCCAAGGTGGCGCTGGCCGCGCTGATTGCGATGGACGGCGAGACGATCCGCGACGTGCGCGTGGGTGCGGCCAGCCTGAGCGAGATCCCGATGCGTTGCCGCGCGGCGGAGTTGGCGCTGCGCGGCCGCCGCATTACACCGCAGACGATTGCGGACGCGCGACAAGCGCTGCTGAGCGAGGCTAAGCCGATCGACGACATTCGCTCTACTGCCGTCTATCGCGCGGCAGTGGCGACCAACCTGTTGCAGGAATTCCTGGAGAGCCTACGCTAGCCGCCGGTCTTCTCATGCAGCAGGCCACGAGCGAGTTGCAGGCTTTCCTCTGTGTCCACGTCCAACTCCCCGAACGGCAGTTCGATCGACCGGGCGTGCTGTAGAAGGGCTCGTGCGCCAGAGTCGCCGTCCAGCGCCTGCAACGCTGGAAAGCTCGATGCGGGAAAGACGGCCGGCACACCGTTGCGGCCCGCGTACGAGGAGGCCGCGATCTCTGCGCCCTTGCTGAGTTCGACCAAGCGGCGAAGATGCTCCACGTTCACCGCGGGCTGATCGCAGGTCATCACTAGCGCGACCGCCGCGCCCAGGAGGCTGGCGGCCTCAACCCCAACCCGGACAGAGCTGCCCATGCCTTGCCGCCACGCCGGATTGATCACGACTTCGCACCGCGAGAGATCGCACGCCGAGGCAATCTGCTCCGAGGCGTACCCAAGCACAACGAGCGGCGCGCAGCCAGCCTCCGCAGCGATGCGCACGGCACGTTCGAGCAACGTCTCTGCGCCCCACTGCACAAGCTGTTTCGGCCTTCCGAGCCGCGTGGATGCACCTGCCGCCAGGATCACGGCGAAGGTGTGGTGCTGTGAGTTCAAGACGCTGTTCCCAGGGTCTCTAGCGCGCACTGCAGTTGCAGGTAACGCGAGGCGCCACCCTTCTCCAACTGGAAGGCAATCTCCTCCGGGGTGAGCCGGCGTGAGCGGCCCAGACGCCCGTGGCAGAGCGCCTGGATCTCGCTGACGACGGCAAGCGCAATCGCCTCCGGCCCGTCGCCCCCCAGGTCCATGCCCACCGGCGCGAAGACTCCCGCGCAGCAGGACTCCAGGCTTCGGCCAAGCTCCGCGGCGGCCTCGCTGAGCAGCAGGCTGCTGCGATGGCGCGAGCCCAGAATGCCCAGGTAGCGCGGCCCGATGGGTAACACGGAGGCAAGCAGCCTGCGATCCTGCTCATAACTGTGCGTCATCAGTACGACAGCGTCCTGCGACCCAATCTTCGGCATGCTTTCCGCAGCAAGGATGAGGACCTGCTCCGCCTCCGGAAAGCGTTCGCGCCGGGCCAACTGCGGGCGACCGTCAGCCACAATCACGGTCCAGCCCAGCAACGTCGCGAAGCGTACCAGCGGCTTGGCATCATCGCCCGCGCCGAGAACGAAGAGTCGCTGCGGGGGGCGCAGCACTTCAACGAAACGGCCGTCATACTCACGTCCCGGCTCCAGTGCCGTGGCACAGGCGATCTTCTCCGTGTTCAGGCCCGGACTGGCGAAGAGGACATCGCCGTCCATGTTGAGGATGAGGCGCCGAAGGCCTCTGCCGCCGCCGGGAAGGAAGCTGATGACCTTAAACTCTTCCCCCGCGAGCGAAGCGGCCATCGCCTGCAACAACGCCTTGCCTTCCTCGCTGGCGGTTGCTTCAAACAGAAGCTCGACCGTGCCTCCGCAGCCCAGGCCAAACGGAATCTCCGCGGTGTCGTCGAAGCTCATTGCGTAGCGTTCCACGGATGCTCCCTCCCGGACCATCCAGGCGGCTTTACGGACGACCTCCGTTTCCAGGCATCCGCCGCTGATGGTCCCCGCGCTGACGCCCGCAGCGGTGGTCAGCAGACGCGCGCCGGGCTGCCGGTAAGACGAGCCTTCCGCTCGCACCAGCGTCACCAGGGCCACGGCATTGCCCTCCCGCCAAGCCGTTACGATCTGCCGCCGCTCCATCATCGCGTGTTCATTCTCTCTTACTCAGACTTTGGATGCAGCCAGGCGCGCGTACGAACCCCTCCTGCACATCGCCGGCAAACTCTGGTAAACTTTAGAAGTTGTGATGTGAGCCCACGGGCCTTTGGCCTGAGCAGCAGGGTGAGCATCCATCTTCGGTGGACCCCCGAGTCCGCCTCAAGTTTCTACCAATGTCGGAATGTAGCGCAGCCTGGTAGCGCACCTGCTTCGGGAGCAGGGGGTCGAGAGTTCGAATCTCTCCATTCCGACCATTTTCAAATCAACGCGACAGGACTTCTAAGCGCTGACGGGAACGCCTGGTGCCGTCTCCTCGCGCTCCAGCGCATCCGCACGCAGCTCCCGATACTCCACTAGCGCGTGACGCATGCCGTCCAGTACCGCCTCTCCAAACGTCCATCCGCCTCGCTCTCCGCGGGACGTCCGTGCGAGTGAAAAGAGCGCATCCATCACCTGCCGGACGTGCACGGGATTGATCTCCGCTTCTGCCACATCCTCCCGCAACTCCCACCGCGCTCGCGCGGCCGCTCCGGAGAGGCTGAAGGTGTTTGCTTCCGCTGACAACGGGTCGCAGGCTGCTCCAAAGGTGTCCATTGCAAGCGGCTTCATCTGCCAGGTTGAGCCGTGCCCAAGCAGGGCCTTCGTTCGGTCAATAAGTCGCATGGCGAGGTCCGCACCTCGCACGTCATCGGCTGTTCTGCCGTCCCAGACACCCTCAAGATCAACAAGCCACATGCGCATTGGATGCAATTCCAGGACAACATCACCCCGATGAACTGTCTTTTTGGGAACACTTCCTCTCGCTAGCGCCAGGCAGTTCCCGAACCGCTTCACCCTCGCCGGAACCTATGAACTCCCCTTTGGTCTCCGGAGCACTCGGCTTCCCCCGCCTGGTGCAGCTCGGAGGCCGCCTGACCTTCTAACCAAAGACGGTCCCATGCGCGCATGAGGGTATTTGTGCCTCATTCGCGTACAAGATTTCTCTGTACCTTTTCCGCGCTTCGTGTTCTCTTCGAAGTAGGTCCCCCCCAACAAAATCTGCTGCAGGAGCTCCCCATGCCTCGTTCCGAAGCCGCTTCCGCCTCCCGCCGTTCGTTCCTCCGGTACGCCTCTCTGGCCGCCGCCGCCCCCATCTTTACTGAAGCGCACTTCGCATTCGCGGCGCAGCAGACTGCCGGTGCCGCCCCGGCGCGCCGCAGCCGCTCCGCCTCCCCCGCGGGCGCGGTGCTCATCAACGCCAATGAGAACCCCCTCGGACCCTGTAAGGCCGCCTGTGAGGCCATCGCAGCCATCGCCCCCATGGGCGGACGGTACGACATCATGGGCAAAACCGAGGAGCTCACCAAAACCTTCGCCGCGCAGCACAACCTGCCGGAAGACCACATCGCCGTGTACGCCGGCTCGTCGGAGCCCCTGCACTTCAGCGTGCTCGCCTTCACCTCGCCCACGCGCGGCTACGTCGCCGGAGACCCCTCGTATGAGGCAGGCGGACGCGCCGCCCAGGTCGCCAAAGCCAAGATCACCTACGTCAAGCTGACCCCCACCTACGCCCATGACGTCAAGGCCATGGTCGCAGCCGACCCCACCGCCGGTCTCATCTATATCTGCAACCCCAACAATCCCACCGGCACCCTTACCCCCAAAGCGGACATCGTCTGGGCGCTTGAGAACAAGCCCAAAGGCTCCATCCTGCTGGTCGATGAGGCGTACATCCATCTCTCCGATTCGCCGGACACGCTCGACCTCGTCGCCGCTGGCAAGGACCTCATCGTCCTGCGCACCTTCTCCAAGATCTATGGCATGGCCGGCATCCGTTGCGGTCTCGCGCTCGGCCGCCCGGACCTGCTCGCCAAGCTGCAGCCCTACGGCATGAACGCCATGCCCATCACCGGTTCTTCCGCGGCCCATGTCTCGCTGCTCGATGCCGAACTCGTCCCCACTCGCAAAAAGATCATCGGCGATACCCGCGTCGATACACTCGCGTGGCTCAAGGAGAACAACTACAAGGTCATCGGCGAGTCGCAGTCCAACTGCTTCATGATCGACACTGGCCGCCCCGGCAAGTCGGTCATCAAGGCCATGGCAGATAAAAACGTCATGATCGGCCGCACCTGGCCCGTCTGGCCAAACGCCGTTCGCGTCTCCGTTGGAACGCCTGACGACATGGCCAAGTTCAAGGTCGCCTTCAAGGCAGTCATGGACGCGCCGCCCGTCACCGCGGAGCTGCATGAGCCGCTGGAGCTTGACGGTGCACGCACCTTCAACCGTCTCGCATAACCCACCGTCAACGCCAAATAAGAAGGCTCCGGCAACCGCCGGAGCCTTCTTAATTTACAACCGAAACAGATACGTTTACTTGCCCTTCACTGCAATCACTTCAATCTCCACCAGCGCCCACGGCGCCGCAAGTGCAGCCACCTGCATCGCACTGCGAGCGGGCTTGTTTGGCTGATCCTTGGTCCCGAAGAACTGCGTATAGCTCGCCTGCAGCCCAGGGAAATCCAGCTTGCCGCCCTTATCCGGATCGCCCGCCAGGAACACGGTCATCTTCACCACGTCCTTCATGTCCAGCCCCTGCGATTTCAGCAGCCCCTGGATCTTGTTCAGCGCGCTCAGCGCCTGCGTCTTGGTGTCGCCATAGGCGGCAGCCTTACCCGTCGCCGCATCCGCCGGTGTCACCGGGCTCGCGAGCTGCCCGCTTAGGTACAGCGTGTCGCCGGCCCATACGCCATCGGCGATCAGGGCCTTCTCATTCGGCTGCAGGTGCTTCACCGTCGTCTGCGCACCGGCTCCGGCGGCAGTCAGCAAGAGAGCTGCCGCAAAGGCCGCTCCCACATTCAAACGTTTGCGTGTCATGGTCTCTCCTTGGAACAAAAAGCTCAGTGTGCGTTACAAATTTCGATCAGGCGCGCGACGCCTTCACCTTCTCGTTGATCATCCCGATCGCGCGGAGGCTGCTCAAAGCCGCACCCTCTTGCCAGGCCACGATGTGGCTCACATGGCACCCGGTAAAGTAGATGGGCCCATCCGGCTGGATCAGCGTCTCATAGCCGGCGTTCGTCGTCGTGCTCGCCTGCGTGGTCTGGGTGGGTGCACCCGTGCGCGTGATCGTCGGCGCCGGACCACGTCCCTGCCCGGGCCCATACGACCGAATCCACGATCCCTCGTTATACGGAATCTTGCCCCAGCCCACGTAGATCGGCTTCTCCAGCTCCTTGCCATGCCCCGGATGCAGCCGCTCAATGCTCTTGCGGCTCTCCTCAAACTTCTCCGGCACGGCCAGCTTGCCAAACGGCGAGGTCGACTCATCCGTATAGCCGCTCACCACCACGCCGCGCTCAGAGAACATATTCGCGCTCGGAAACCAGATGGGGCTGCAGCCGTTGTTCACAAACTCCAACCCGCCATAGATGTTGTAATCCTGCTCCCAGAACCGGCGGCTCTCCCAAGCCACCTTATACGCCGCCGCATACGTCGCCTCGTCGATGACCTTCTTGTACGGTGCCGCAAAATCGTTCGGAGTCTTCTTCAAAATCGTCAGCGGCATCGCGCAGATGCAGTAGTCCGCCTCAATCGTCTTCGCCGCGCCGCCCTGCGTGTAGCCCACACGAACACCCTTGGCCGTCTTGCGAATCTCCGTCACCGGGCTGTTGTAATGAACGATCTCCCCCAACGCTTTCGCAAACGCAAACGGAATGCGATCCATGCCGCCCACCGGCTGGAACATCGTCGCCTGCATGTCGAACGTCTCTTCAAACAACATGCCGGTCCAGAAGTTCTCGTCCAACAGCGTGTGCATGTCGATCGGATCGCTCGGCACGCCCACCTGGTCGCCCGCACCCGGCGTAATCCTGTAACCGGCGCGGTCGCCCCCGCCGTACTTACCCGCCGCGTCCAGAGATCCATACTGCCGTAGGAACGTCAGCATCCGGTCACGATCTTCCTTGCTCATCTCCTGGTCCAGCGCGCCGCCATTCATGCACTTCATCAGCAGTTCGCTCACATGGCCCCGCGTATCGTTCACCGCCTGTCGTTGCACCACCGGCTTGCCGCCATTGGCCGCATCGTTCTGCAAAAAGCTGGACCGCGAGGTGTTCACCTCAACCTGCAGCTCCACACCCAGCTTCTTGCAGTAATCCAGAATCGTCTTATGCACGGACGGCAACCGCGCCGGCCCCACATTCTGATAGTGGCCCTGCGCCCACTCGCACGTCTGCGTCGTGCCGTCCACAAACTTGATCTTGTCTCCCGAGCGCACGGTCCAGTTGCGGCCACCCGGCCGCTCCCGCGCCTCGAGCACCGTACACTCGTACCCCAGCGCGCGCATCTCATATGCGGCCACCAGTCCCGCGATCCCGCCGCCCAGCATCACCACCTTCACGCCTTTACCGATACCCGGTTCAGCCGCAATCGAAGGCGCCGTCTCCGCCGTCGCATTCATCAGTCCCAGCGACTGCATGGCAATCACCGTCGCGCTGAATCCACCTGCCTGACCAACCTGCGTCAGAAAGCCTCGTCTCGTCAACCTCATCCGTTCGTTCCTCCGGTTTCATTTCCGTGGTGATCGCGCGCGCAGGACGCACCGCATCCCTGCAAGCAAGGTGGTAGCTTGTTGAAAAGAAAGACAGACCCGCAGACGCGCTGAAGATTGCTCTCCCGGCCGCTGATGATGCTGAAGATTTTGAACTCTGTACCCCGGACTTTATAGCAATTTCACGCCAAAGTCACGTACTATCCCGCCTCTTAGCTTGCAGTGCGATACTACCCCGATGACCGCCATCAACCCGGCACTCACGCCTCGAACATGGAATCGTATTGACGGCATCGACCTGCTTCGCGGCCTCTCCATCCTCTTCGTCCTTATGAATCACGTGAACATGCGCCTCCTCTTTGCGCATGTGCCTTACACCAAAGGTCTTCCGCATCAGTTCGTCTCCTCGCTCGTCTGGAACGGCCAGCAAGGCGTGCAGATGTTCTTCGTCATCTCCGGCTTCCTCATCACCTCCACCAGCATCCGCCGCTGGTCCTCGCCCGCCGCGCTCAACATCCGCAGCTTCTATCTCCTCCGCTTCGCCCGCATCGCCCCCCTCATGGTGCTGGTGCTCCTCATCCTCAGCACGATGCACCTGGCTCACGTCCCCAACTACGTCATCTCCAAAAAGATTGGCCTCGGCCGAGCCCTCCTCGCGGCCCTCACCTTCCACATCAACGTCCTTGAAGCCACCCGCGGCTATCTCCCCGGCAACTGGGACATCCTCTGGTCGCTCTCAGTCGAAGAGATGTTCTATCTCTTCTTCCCCCTCATCGCCCGCACCTTCCGCCGCATGACCTTCCTCATACCGCTGCTGCTGCTCTTCATCATCGCCGGCCCCTTCTTCCGCGTCGCCACCTTCAACCCCAATGAAGTCTGGCAGGAGTACTCCTACTTCGGCGGCATGGACGGCATCGCCTTCGGCTGCCTCACCGCCATCTTCCTCTCCACACGCCGCCTCACCCGCACCTGGATCCAGACCTGCGGCCTCATCGGCGCGGCTCTCCTCATCTTCATCCTCGCCTTCTCCATCAAGGCCAACGCCCTCGGCCTCGGCAAGACCGGTCTTCTCTTCACCGTCCTCGCGCTCGGCACCGCCCTGGTCATCGCAGCAGCCTCGCAGTCCGCGTGGAAGGCCCCGCGCATCCTTGCGCCATTGCTCGTCCTCGGCCAGCGCAGTTACGAGATTTATCTCACCCACATGTTCGTCGTCATGGCGCTCTTCACCGCGTTCCTGCACTTCGGCAAACCCATGCACGGCGTACCCATCCTCTTCGCCTCGGTCATCGTCACCGCCGGTCTTCTCGGCTGGGCGGTCGCTGTCTTCTACGCCGAACCCATGAACCGCCTTATCCGCCACCGCGCCCGCATCGACACCTCTCTCGGATCCGCAGCCCCCCACGTCGATTGAAACGACTACAATAGATCCAGCGCCGCAGCCTCACCAAACGCTGCCACACTCACCTGGTGTCGCGCTCTGCACAATGCCCATCGGAAAGCTGACCCTTGAACTCTCCATCCCACACGCGCAGTCGCTGAAGGATCGCCGTCAGGTCGTCCGCTCCTTGAAGGACAAGCTTCGCCACGCCTTCAACCTCTCCGTCGCGGAGATGAACGAAGGCGGCACCCTCTGGAATCAGGCCACCGTCTGCTGCGCCGTCATCTCCAGCTCTACGCAGTCCGTCGCGCAGCACCTGGAGGCCATTGACGATGCAGCCCACCGCATCACCTCCACCCTGAGCGCTGAAATCGCAGACTCCTACGCCGAAATACTGGCTGAGTCTTAGCCCAACACAACACCCAAGAGAAACGATCATGCCCGAACAACGCGCCCGCACCTACCATCGCAACCGTGTCGCCCACTCCTTCGCAGAAGAGATCGGCGCCATGCTCGAAGGCGAGCTCTCCGACCCTCGCATCTTCCCCTCCGTCGTCTCGGACGTCGTACTCGCGCCCGGCGGCAAGTCCGCCCGTGTCTTCATCCAGGTTCACGGCGGAGAAGAAGAGGAAGCCTCCACGCTCGCAGCCCTCACCACCGCACGCGGCTTCATCCGTTCCCAGATTCGCGACCGCATGGGCGTCCGCCACATCCCGGAGCTCAGCTTCGCCATCGACCGTTCAGAGAAGATGACCGGCCGCATGGAGGAGCTTCTTGGCCGCGCCCGCAAGCGCGATAAGAAGCGCGCCGACGCCCAGGCCGCTGAAAAGACCGCCGAGCCTTCTGCCGTGGCTCCGCCTCCCGGATCAAACCCGGATCCCTCCTGAACTTCACTTCGTCACAAAACCATGACAACCCGGGCAAGGCGTTCTGTTAGCCTTGTCTCGCTGGCAGCGACGCGCGCCTTATGGCCGCTGGAGCCACCCGCAGAGATTGCCAAGCAGCATTGAGTGAACTCATCCAACCCGCGAACCCAGGGGAGCCCGCCACCCCGGCAGAGCAGAGCCGCCCAGCCCGGGCTTGGCTGCGCCGCCTGACGCATAGCCCGTTCTTTGAAGCACCCAAGGAAGTCATCGTCCTCTTTGCCGTCGGGCTCTTCCTCCTCCTCTTCGGCCTTATGCCCCACTTCGGCGGAGACAAACTCGGCCTGGTCGGCGCGGATGAGCCCCGTTACGCACAGATCGCCCGCGAGATGCTCGCCGCGCACAACACCGCCTGCGACGCCGTACACGCGGACATCCTGCCCCACAGCCTGCACCCGCAGGAGCTCAAAAACTCCTTCCACTGCCTCATCTCCGGCACCGTCACGCCCATCCTCTACGGCAGGCCCTGGTTGGAAAAGCCCGCGCTCTATTACTGGCGAGCCATGAGCTTCTTCAAGGAGTTCGGCGTCTCAGACTGGTCCGCCCGCCTGCCTTCCACCTCCGGCGCCGGCTTCCTCATCCTGCTCATCTTCCTGCACATGCGACGCTTCCGCCCCGGCGGACACCTGGACGCAGCCCTCATCACCTGCTCCGCCCTTGCCATCATCGCCTTCTCTCGCGGCGCGTCCACAGACATGCAGCTCGCCGCACCCTTCTGCATCGGCATGCTGGGCTGGTACGCCTGGTATGAGACCGGCAAAAAATTCTGGCTCTTCGATCTCTACTTCTTCGGCGCCGCGGCCACCCTCGCCAAAGGCCCCATCGCCCCTTTCCTTGCACTCTGCATCATCTTCCTCTTCGTCGCCCTGCGCCGCGAGTGGTCGCTCTTCCGCCGCACCATCTGGCTTCCCGGCGTCATCCTGTACATGGTCATGGTGCTGCCCTGGTACATCGCCGTCCAGCGCCGCAACCCCAGCTTTGTTCGCCAGTTCTTTCTGGAGCACAACCTCGAACGCTTTGCCACCAACCGTTACCAGCATCACCAGCCCATCTGGTACTACGTGGCCGTCCTCATCCTCGGCCTCATGCCCTGGACCATCCTCGCCGTCCGCGCCCTCATTGACGCCGTCCAAATCTCCATCGCGGAGTGGCGCGCCCGCCGCAAGCCCGTCCCATACCTCGGACACTCCCGGGCTGGCGACGCCTTCCCCGAGTTCCTCGTCCTCTGGGCTCTCTTCCCCATCTTCTTCTTCTCCTTCTCCGGCTCCAAACTCCCCGGGTACATCCTCCCCTCCATCCCGCCCCTCACCATCCTCACCGGCGACTATCTTCATCGCATCCGCCGCGTCGGCCTGGCCCCCTGGCTCATCTGGGCCCACGCCGGCCTCTGTGCCATCCTCGTCTTCGTCCTCACGCTGGCCCCACAGCACATGAAGTACGAAACCCTCGTCCCCTCCGCCCCTTGGCTCGTCTCTGCCGCAGCCGCGGCCATCGTCATCGGCTTAATCGTAGCCTTCGTCATCCGTCGCTTCGGCATCGCACAGGTCCGCAACATCACCCTCGTACCCGTTATCGGGATGCTCATCTTTCTTCTCGGCTTTGAAGGTCACGAGCTCGACCTCAACTACTCGGCCCGCCCCCTCGCCCAGGAGATCGCCCAGCACGCCCCAGGCGAAACCATCGTCGCCCTCCAGGACGTCAAGCGCGATATGGACTACGGCCTCGCCTTCTACCGCAACGAGCCCCTCATCCACTACGACCGCGACGGCGTCCCCGACCAGCAACACATCCTCGTCATCCACTCAAGCGACCAGGCAGACCTGGACCGCTACCTCGCCGGCCGCATCTACCGGCCACTCTTCCTGTATGAGCCCCAGGGCCTTGCCGTCTACACCGTCTACGCCCGCCAGTAGCCTGCTCTTGACTTGACACTCCGCAGCGAAGCGGAGATCTGCAGTTGTCGTCGGGTCTGACGAGTTACTTCGCCTGCCTTGCCTCAACCACAGCCCCCCGCTCATGAAGCGCCCGTCATCTGCCGCATAATCTCAAGCGCATCCCTGTGGCCAGCGTCCTTTAGTTCATCAAACCGGGAGTCATGCCCGTCCAGCCGCTTGTCGATGAGGTCAATCCGCTTCTCCACGCGATCGAGGCGGGAGTTGCTGTTATACATCGCCAGCAAGATCATCAAACTCGGAATGCCGATCGAGAGCAGGAGTTGTAAGTTCGTCACCATCGACACCGCTTTGGCGAAGAGTTTACCAGAACACCGTCGATCTACTTCAGCAGGAACAGCCCCGACCGGTAGATCCTCACACAAGGCTCCTTGCTCGTGCATAGGATCGAGGTCTCCGTCAGCCCCTCCGGATGCTTCGCCACCGCATCCGCCACCGCATCCTTATCCCCCGCGATCACCACCGCCGCCTTCTCCGCCGGCCCCGTCAGCCCCTTGTAGTAATCCTCCGGCCCAATCACCTGCTTCAGCGGAATCCCCGCGCGCTGCAACGCCCCCACATACCTGCTTGCATCCATCATGATCGGCGCCCCCGCAGGCACAGCCGCAAGCTGGGTCGCAAGCTGCACCTCAATCGCCAGCCGCCCAGCCGAGTTCACCATCGCCTCTTTCAACACCAGCGGCGTCGCATGAGCCATCAGCACCAGGTTCAGCACAATCAACATCATCGCCGCCGGCTGCATCAACCGCACCACCAGGGGCTGCCTCGTCTTCAATCTCCCCGCCACCCACTCCATCGCCAGCCCGCCAAACAACGCCAGCGCCGGCAGCATCTCCATCCCATACCGCGAGTTGTAAAACGAGTGCGGATAAAGCTGAGGAATGAAGATCGGCACAGACCCGTACGAGATCGAATACACGTAAAACGGCAGCGGCAGCCACAGCACCATAGCGACCATGTTTCCACCACGTTTCACCATGCTCCAAAGCCCTGCCAGCGCCGCGGCTGCAACCAGCCAGCCCGTCTCCCACCACGCCGCATCCACCTGCGCCGTTCTTGCATAAAGCATCAAAGACCACGCCGGATCGTGCCATCCAAAGTAGTGGTGAGACCCCGGTGGTGAAGTCTTACGGTCAATCTCCTTCGCCGAGTACGGCCCCCGCATAAAATCCAGCCAATCATGCGCAAAATGCTGGTTGTACCAGAACCAGCACACCGGCCCCGCCACCGTCATCACCGTAAAAACGCCGAAAACAGCCATCATCCGTGCCCGCATCGCAGGCCGCTTGAAGATCGACCAAGCCACCACGCACCACACCACCGCACCCAGCACCCATCCGTCATACCGCGTCATCACCGCCGCAAAAATTAACGGCCCCAGCACCAGCATCCGCGCCCCCGCCACCACGCTCCGCTCCGCCTTCAGAGCATCGACGCACTCCATCGTCATCAACACAATCCACACCAGCAGCGCCAGGAAGAGCGGCTCCGTCATCGCCGTCGTTGCCAGGTACAGCAGGTTCGCATTCAACCCAAAGAATGCCGTCGCAGCCAACGCCCACATCGGCGTCAACACCCGCCGCGTCAGCCGGTAGAACCCCATCACCCCAATCACATAGCAGATCAGCGAAGGCCACGCCCCCGCCATGCCGTTCTGCCACCACGCCATGTTCCCCACAAACGGAAGCATCAGCAGATGCGGCAGCGGAAGCCACACGCCCCCAAGCTGCTGCAGCCCCGGATACCGCGTGTCCAAAATGCGCCTGGCAATTCCCAGATGCGCCACCGCATCGCCGTACAGCAACATGTAACCATGTGTGGCACTAATTGCCAGCGCCACAAACCCCGCGACAATCGCCAGCATCCCCACCGGCAGCGTATCCGCCCGCGTCGCCGGAGTCACCACGTTCAGATCGAGTTGCGTCGCAGCCGCACGTGGTCTGCGACGCCCCGTCAGCACCACCTGCTTCTTAGGCTCCCGCATGCTCAAGGTGCGAGATCTCCATAAACAAGTTGTAACGCTCTTCGATCTCTTCTCGCGTCACGCCCTGCAGCCGCTCGGTCCCAAACTTCTCCACCGCAAATGACCCCATCACACCGCCATAAAACAACGCCCGCCGAAACACCGCAGGCGTCAGCGCCGGCTGCGACGCAATGTACCCGTAAAATCCGCCCGCAAACGAGTCCCCCGCCCCCGTCGGATCAACCACCTCCGCCAGCGGCAGCGCCGGCGCGCGAAACGGCTTCATCGCCTCATCCCGCCCCGCAAACGACTTCGCCCCAAAAAACGCCGTCGCCCCATACTCCCCATGCTTGATCACCAGCGACTTCGGCCCCAGCGCCAGCACAGCCTGCGCTGCCTTCACCAGGTTCTGCTCGCCACCGGCCAGCATCTTCGCCTCGCCGTCGTTGATCAGCAGCACATCCAGTTCCTTCAACACCGTCTTCAGGTTGTCCAGATGCGCCGCAATCCAGTAATTCATCGTGTCGCCGCACACCAGCTTCACGCCGGTCATCTGCTTGCGCACCCGCGCCTGCAGCACCGGGTCGATGTTCGCCAGAAACAGGTACTCGCTATCCGCATACTCAGCCGGAATCTTCGGCGCAAACGTCTCGAAAACATTCAGGTCCGTGCCCAGCGTCTTCGCTTCGTTCAGGCTGCCGCTGTACTCGCCCGTCCAATGAAACGTCAGCCCCTTCGCCCGCTCAATTCCGCGCGTATCGATCCCACGCTTCGTAAACACAGCCTCATGCTCCGCCCCAAAGTCCTCGCCCACCACGCCGATCACGCGCACGTCCGTGAAGTAGCTCGCAGCCAGCGCAAAGTGCGTCGCCGCCCCACCCAGTATCTTCTCCGCCTTACCACTCGGCGTCTCCACCGTATCGAACGCCACAGACCCAACAACCAGAATGCTCATCCCGCTCCTTATTTGTAACGATTCCTGCACTATCCAAACCAGCCTACAGATACTTCCCAATCAGCAACGCTAGCCGTTCCTTCGTCGCCGCCGGAATCATCGCCTTATCCGTCATAATCGAGTACTTCATCACTCCATCGAACGGACTCTTCTGCCCCTTGGGCAGCGCAGCCACCGCGGCCCTCACCACCTTCGCCGCGTTCTCGCTGTTCTGGTGAATCACCGCCACCACCTGCTCGACGGTCACATCGTCATGCCCCGCGCGCCAGCAGTCGTAGTCCGTCACCATCGCCATCGTTGCGTAACTCATCTCCGCCTCGCGAGCCAGCTTGGCCTCCTGCAGATTCGTCATGCCAATCACATCCGCACCCCAGCTCCGGTAGAGGTTCGACTCCGCCCGCGTAGAAAACTGCGGCCCTTCCATACACACATAGGTACCGCCCAGTTTGCCAACAACACCCACTTCCCTGCACCCCTGCTCAAAAGCCTTCGCCACCACGCTGCACACCGGGTCCCCGAACCCCACATGCGCCACAATCCCATCCGTAAAGAACGTACCCTGCCGCGCAAATGTGCGATCGATGAACTGATCCGGAATCACAAAGTCCGTCGGCTTATGCTCTTCCTTCAGACTCCCCACCGCGCTCACGCTCAGGATGTATTCGACGCCAAGCATCTTCATCCCATAAATGTTCGCGCGAAAGTTCAACTCGCTTGGGCTGATCCTGTGTCCACGCCCATGCCGCGCCAGAAACGCCACCTTACGCCCATCCAGTTCGCCCACCATGTACGCGTCCGAAGGCTCCCCAAACGGCGTCGTCAGCTTCACTTCCTTCAACCCGCTCAGCCCCGGCATCGCATACAACCCGCTGCCGCCGATAATCCCAATCTCAACCTTCTCCAATGCCCTGCTCCTTATCGTTTTGCTTCAATCCCCGAACCACAAGTATATCGTTCCATCCCCACCTTCATCATCCCGAACCCCGCCAGCCCACGCGCCACTCCCAGCGTCAACTCGCGCCGTGGAGCCGTGGCCATCTTCATCGGCCCCGTCCCCTGCACTGCCAGAAAATCCGCGCCCAGCTTACGCGCCGTCGCCACCGGATACCCCTCAGACAAAAACACACTCGTACCCGAAAGCATCAACTCCACATCGCCTTCCTTCGTCGTAAACACCTGCTCCCCGGCTGCCTCATCCTTCGTGCGTTCCGTCAACCCGTCATACTTCCGCCCCAGTTGCGCCGCATACATCTGCAGAAAGGTCTCCGCCGCGGCCGGACTCTTCCACCGCGAAAGATACACCAGCCCAATCGAGCTCGCCGACTTCTTCTCCTCCATCGTCGCGCTCTTGCGTTGCCCCGCGTAGTACACCCCGCCGTCCCATTGCTTCGCCAGCAGGCTCGCCATCTGCTCCCCGCCAAACAGCTCACCGAGAATCTGCACATCCAGCGCACCCATCACGCCCGCATCATACGGCTCATACTCCGCGTCCAGCGTCGCATGAACGTTCGGCAACCGAAGCACCGGCGCGGCCACATGCGCCAGGTACGATTCCGGATTCATAATCTCGTAGCTCGACCCCGGCGGCGCATCCAGGACCCCCGCAAACGCGCCCTCCTTGCCGCGCTTCATCAGCACCGCCTGCTCGAAGCTCAACCCATCGCTGTACGGAAAAAGTAACGATCGCTGTAACAAAAGCGGAGCCCGCGCCATCAGCGGCGATCCACTCGTATCCGCCGCACTCTGCCTGATCCGCTCCCCCACATCCGGCGCATCCTTCAGCGTCTTGCCCGTGTCCTTCAAGCTGTAGTCGACGAACACCACCATCGCCTGACCCTCAGTCACTGCCTGCCGTGCCGTCTCCAGCTCATCCACCTGCACCCGCGCATTATCCTCGCCAACGCTTCGAGAGATCCCCTTATACCCGGAGTCCGACCACTTCTCCAGCCCCACCTTCTGATCCTGCACCGCGTGCGTCAGCTCATGCGCCAGCACCGGCTCCTGCTCATCCGCATCCACCCAGTTCAGCAGGTTCACCGTCTTCGTCTTGTCGTCGTAGAAGCCCGCAATCTGCTCCGTCAGCAGCGTCAGCAAAAACGGCCGCAGGTCGAAGTCCCGGCTCAGCAGCCCGAACTTCTTCAGCACAATCTCAGACCGTTGCAGCCGCTTGGCACTCTCATCCTCGTCGAAGTTTTTGACCAGGTACTTCATCACCTCATCGCGCCCCAGCACACGGCGCTTCACCTTCACCGCCGCCAGCCCGCTGTCCTTACTCACAAACCCCATCACCGCGTCGACCTCATCCAGCAGCTTCTTCGTCTGCTCCCTGGTCATAATCTTGTCCGGCTGCGCGGACGCCCCCTGCCCCTGAGCCACAGGAGGCGGCGGAGTCACCGGCGGCCGCTTCGCATCGCCCTGCGCCCGCGCCCACACCCCTGCAAGCCCCACCGCCAAACCCAGCACGCCAACCCGACCCACCCGCGTCCCCAGACCCAATCCAACCTCCGTCAACCTATAATCAAGTGTACGCAGAGATTCCCCACGCGCTCACCCAAGCATGACCCAGACCCTCCCCCAACTCGAATCGCAAGCCGAAACCGCCGCCCTCCACGCGCTTCTCACCTCCGCCGCCTTCGCCCCCCTGCCGAACCTCGGCTGGCTCCGCGTCACCGGCTCGGACCGCGTCCGCTGGCTCAACGGCATGGTCACCAACAACATCGCCGCCCTGAAACCCGGCGAGGGCAACTACAGCTTCGTCCTCAACGCCCAGGGCCGCATCCAGGCCGACATAACCGCCTTCCTGCTGGAAGATTCCATCCTCCTCCAGACCGTATCCCCCACCGCCCTCGCCACCCTCCTGGACCGCTTCATCATCATGGACGACGTCGAGCTCACCCCGCTCGACGCCATGCACGGCCTCCTCATCGCCGGCCCAGACGCTCGCACCATCGTGATGAACCTCGGCGCCACCAACCAGCAGGCCGCCCCCTGCTCCACTCCTGCAGCCGCCCTCCCACAGTCCCTCAACCTCAAGCAAACCGCCTACGCCAACTCCCCCGTCATCCTCATCCAGGCCCACAGCCCCCTCATCCCCCGCTTCGAAATCTGGTCCGACCCCGCCACCATCGCCCTCATCCTCACCGAACTCCGCACCACCCCCGCCCTCCCCGCCTCCGCAGACGATCTCGAACACCTCCGCCTCCTCGAAGGCACCCCCCTCTACGCCACCGACATCCGCAACTCCGACTCCGCCAAAGACCTCCCCCAGGAAACCGCCCAAACTCGCGCCCTCCACTTCGCCAAAGGCTGTTACCTCGGCCAGGAGATCGTCGAGCGCATCCGCTCCCGCGGCAACGTCCACCGCACCTTCACCGGCTTCGTCCTTACCGGCACCCTCCCCGCCGCCGGCACCCCCCTCACCGGCGCCGACGGAAAAGCCATCGGCGAGCTCACCAGCGTAGCCCAAATCCACCTCCCGCAAGGCCCCATCCAGCTCGCCCTCGGCTACATCCGCCGCGAAGCCCTCGAACCGAGCACAGCCCGTGCCGACCAAATCCACTACCCCGGCGGCACCGCCACCCCCACCACCCTCCCCTTCGCGGTCGCCGCATCCCAGACCGCCCCATCCACATCCGAACAACAGAACCCACAGGAATAGAGCCGACACCCATGTCCGAAAAGCCCCTTCCCTTCGTCGTCAACGACCGCCGCAAGTTCAACGCTGAAGGCGACCCCCGCCCCGACGCGCCACCCTCGGAAAAGCACGTCCGCCCCGAATCCCTCGAGCCCCCCGCGGCCACTCCGGCCCCCGCGCCTGAATCCAAGACCCCAGCCGAAGCCCCACACCTCGTCACCCCGGAGACCGCCACCCGTCCCGAAGACGAAGACCCCAACCTCCCCCCGCCCCCCACGCCGGAGCAGATGGAGCAGGCCCGCCTGGCTTACACCGCCACCGCCGACCGCCTCGACGTCGCCATCCGCTCCGCCAACCCCGGCATGGACCACCCCCCCGCTATGAGCTTCGACCAGCTCGTCCAGTCCGTCTACATGCAGGCCATCCTGCAGCTCGGCGGCGGAGCCCAGCAGGGCGAGCAGCCCCAGGTCGACATCCTGGGTGCCCGCCAGTCCATCGACATGCTCGCCGTCCTCGCCGACAAAACCTCCGGCAACCTTTCTGAGGCCGAGCAGCGCCTCCTCGACAGCGCCCTCTTCGAGCTCCGCCTCGCCTTCCTCGAAATCACCCAGGCCCTCTCCCGCGCCGCCCAGGCCCGCGCCAGCCAGGGCCCACCCCCCGGAGGCCCAGCGAGCCCCGGAGCCTCCCCGGGCTTCGGAGGCCCCGGCCGTCCCGGGCCCAGCATCGTCCGCTGAAGGGCATCGTTACATTCGAGGCGCGATGTTGTTCGCTAACTCAGAAGAAAATCGTCATCCTGAGCGAAGGCCGGCGCGCTCTTGCGCCGGTCGCAGTCGAAGGACCCCGAAGAAGCCCGTTTCATCGCGTTCCTTAACAGGCTCGCGCGAGAATCTCAAAAAGTACCCAATGCAAGCGACCCTAACATTTCTCGGAAGCGGCACATCAATGGGCGTCCCGACCCTCGGCTGCCCCTGCGCCGTCTGTGCGGATGCCCGCATCCCCGGCTCCAAAAATCGCCGCACCCGCCCTTCCATCCGAATAGAGTGGCCTACTTCGGCCGAAGACGTAAGCAGCTCCACCCTGTCTGGCGCCTCCGTCCTCCCCCACACCGTCCTCATCGACACCGGCCCCGACTTCCACGCCCAGGCCATCCGCGAGCACATCACCCGCCTCGACGCCGTCTTCTACACCCACCCCCACGCCGACCACATCCTCGGCATGGACGACCTCCGCCCCCTCACCTTCCGCAACCCCGAACCCCTCCCCCTGTACGCGGACGCGAACACCGCAGACACCCTCGAGCGCATCTTCTCCTACACCTTCCGCACAGAAAACCGTTACCCCACCAGCGCCCGCGTCGCCCTGAACAGACTTGACGACACTCCCGTCACCCTCTTCGGCGCCACCTTCCGCCGTATCCCCGTCATCCACGGTCGCGAGCGCATCACCGGCTACCGCTTCGGCTCCGCCGCCTACCTCACCGATATGAGCGACATCCCCGAAGAGTCCGTCCCCCTCCTCCAGAACCTCGACCTCCTCATCCTCGACGCCCTCCGCCCCACCCCCCACCCCAGCCACTCGCATCTGGAAAAATCCATCAGCTTCGTCGACCTCCTCAAACCCCGCCGCGCCTTCTTCACCCACATGGGCCACGAAATCGACCACGAAACAGTAAACGCCTCCCTTCCCCCCCACATCCGCCTCGCCTACGACAGCCTCCAACTCCCCTTCACTCTCTACGACGAGCAATCCGGCACAGAGACTCTCAAAGGAACGAAATGGGAGAAATGAAGCGTCATCCTGAGCGGAGCGCGCAGCGCGCAGTCGAAGGACCCCGAAGAACTCAGCCCTGCCCCCGCGCTTCGGACCACTTAGCCACGTCTGCCGCCTTTGCCTCTCCGCCTTTGCTTCTAGGTACCCCGAGGCTTCAGCCTCGGGTCTCACAACCCCGCCCCAACTCGGGCTTTAGCCCCTGGCGTATGCCTTCTCCTCCAAGCCTCACGCTCCGCATAAGACGCAGCTTCAGCCGTGCCATCGACCCAACCCAAAGCGGCTTCAGCCCTGAGATACGTCCTTCTTCTCAACACAAAGACTCGCGCACGAACGAACAACTAAGAACGAACAACTAAGAACGAACAACTAAGAACGATCAACCGCCCCCTATGCTCCTCTTCCCCTCCCTCGCCGCCATCCCCCCATCCTTCGGCCCCGTCGTCGCCACCATCGGCAACTTCGATGGCGTCCACTGCGGCCACCGCTGGGTCATCGACCAGGTCCTCACCCGCGCCAAGACCCTAGGCCTCCGCTCTCTCGCCATCAGCTTCGACCCCCACCCCATCCGCGTCCTCCGCCCCGAAGCCCCCCACGCCCTCATCACCCCCACCGCCCAGAAGCTCGACCTCCTCGCCCAAACCGGCATCGACGCCACCCTCCTCCTCCCCTTCACGCCCGAACTCTCCCACCTCTCCGCCCGCCAGTTCGCCCAGCAGGTCCTCTGCGAAGGCTGCCGCATCCGCGAGGTCCACGAAGGCGAAAACTTCCGCTTCGGCTACCAGGCAGAAGCCGGCATCGACGGCCTGGAAGCCCTCGGCCAGGAGATGAACTTCACCGTCCGCGCCTACGCCCCCCACCTCCTCCGCGGCGGCCCCGTCTCCTCCTCGCGCCTCCGCACCCTCATCGCCGCCGGCCAGGTCGGCCACGCCCGCCCCCTCCTCGGCCGCCCCTTCGCTGTCCGCTCCACCCCCGCCTCAGGCCGCGGCTACGGCACCCGCTACACCGTCCCTACCATCAACCTCGCCCCCTACGACGAGCTCCTCCCCGCCCCCGGCGTCTACATCACCACCTTAAAAGTAGGAGACGAAACCTTCCAGTCCGTCACCAACCTCGGCAACCGCCCCACCTTCGACACCCAATTCTCAGAAAATCCACTCACGGTCGAGTCCCACCTCCTCAACTTCCACCCCATCGACCTCCAGCCCACCACCACCCCCCTGGAGCTCACCTTCCTCAAATACCTCCGCCCGGAGGTCCGTTTCCCCTCCCCGGAAGCCCTACGCGCCCAGATCATGACCGACGTCGCCCACGCCAAACGCTTCCACACCCTTGCACACTCTTTGGTGCAATCCAAATCCTAGTCCAAACCTAAAGTCCCTGTTTCGAAAACTTTGCACACATTCGCCGGGAGGGGTGTCAATCCTCGTTTACTCCTCAGAAGGCGGATTCCCATCCACTGGAGGCGTCGTCGGCACGCTCGGCGGCACAGCCGGAACCACCGGCGGCGGCACCCGTTCAATCGGAGCCGGCTGCTTCGGCGCGGCGTCTTCCTGAGCATCCGGGTCCTCAGGCTCGTCCGGCTTCTTCTCTTCATCCGGCGCCGTCACCTGCACCTGCAGCTCCTTCTTCGGAGCCCCCGCCGTTGGAAACGCCTCATCGTCCTTGCCCGCAATCGCCGCCTTCATAAAGTCGATCCACATCGGCAGCGCCGCCTTCGCACCCTGCTCCCCCTTGCCCAGCGTCTCCCGCGTATCGAACCCAATCCACGTTCCGCACGTCACGCTCGGCGAAAACCCAATAAACCACGCATCCGTAAAGTCATTCGTCGTCCCCGTCTTGCCGCCCAGCGGATGATGCAGCGTCGCCTCCGCCGCCGCGCCCGTGCCGGAGTGCACCACCGCCTGTAGCAGCACCATCATCTGCCGCGCCGTCTCCACGGAAATCACCTCCGTCACCACCGGATTCCTGGCATCGAGCGGCACCCCATCCGCCTGCGTCACCTTCCGGATATAGTGCGGCTGGATCCGAATCCCATCGTTCGGAAACACGCTGTACGCCCCCACCTGCTCCGCCAGCGTAATATCCGCCGCCCCAATCGCCACCGGCAGAAATGCCGGCATATTGCTTGTAATCCCAAAGCGCTTCGCCACCGCGATTACGGCGCGAATCCCCACCTTCTCCGCCAGCTTCAGCGCCGGAATGTTCCGCGACTGCGCAAACGCCGTCGTCAGGCTCATCGTCCCCGCAAACCCCGTCTCGTAGTCATGCGGCGTGTACGGCCCGCCCGGAGTCATAAACGTCGTCGGCGCATCCAGAATCACATCCGTCGGCTTGGACCCGGCCTCAAACGCCGCCACATAGTCGTACGGCTTGAAGCTGGACCCCACCTGCCGCTGTGCCTGCGTCGCCCGGTTGAACTGGCTCAGCGCAAAGTCCCTCCCCCCCACCATCGCCAGCACCTCGCCATTCGCATTGTTCACCGCCATCATGCTCGCCTGCACGCCGGAGTCCTGCTGCAGCGTCGCCTTCAGTCCCGCCTCGTACACCGCAGCGGAAGCCCCCGGCTCCACTCGCACATACACCAGATCCCCCACCTTCAGGAAGCCATCCGCCGCGCGTTTCTGCGTCCAAACCCAATCCTCCGGCGTCAGCACCGCACTCACCCGCCCCAGCTTCACCTGCACCCGCTTCGCCGAGACCTGCGTCACCATCCCGTGGACATAATCCCCCGGCCCCGGCGTCTGCACCCAGTCCGGATGCTGATACCGCTCCATGTCGAGCCCCGCCGCCGCCACATTCTGCAGATTCCCCTTCCACCCACGCCTCTTCTCGTACTTCGCGGCCCCATCCAGAACCGCCTTATTCGCCACCTGCTGCAGGTCCAGGTCCAGCGTCGTATACACCCTCAGCCCCGCCCCATGCACCTCATCGACGCCATACTCCTTCTCCAGTTGCCGCCGCACCTCCTCGACAAAATAAGGAGCCACGCTGTTCGGCACCTGCTCAATCTTCAACCCCAGCGGCGCAGCCTTGGCCTCGTCTGCCTGGAACGGCGTGATCCTGCCGTCATGCTCCATCTCGTTCAGCACCAGGTTCCGCCGCCGCAGCGCCCGCTCCGGGTTCCGCAGCGGCGAGTAGTACTCCGGCCCCTTGGGCAGTGCCGCCAGCATCGCCGCCTCCGGCAGCGTCAGGTCCTTCACATGCTTGGAGAAATAAAACTGCGACCCCGCCTCAAACCCATATCGCCCATGCCCCAGATAAATCTGGTTCGCATACAGCTCAAAGATCTGATCCTTCGTAAATCGCCGTTCAATCTGCACCGTCAGGAAGATCTCCTGCAGCTTGCGTGCATAGGTCTTCTGCGCGGAGAGAAACAGGTTCCGCGCCAACTGCATCGTCAGCGTGGATGACCCCTGCGCCCTGCTCCCCGAATGCAAATCCGCATACGCCGCGCCAATCGCGCGCACCAGGTTCACCCCCCAGTTGCGCTCGAAGCTCTTATCTTCAATCGAAATAATCGCCTGCCGCAGCACCGGCGGAAAGTCGCCGTACGGCACCACCAGCCGCCGCTCCAGCGCAAAGCTCCCAATCACCTTGCCCTTGGCGTCCAGCAGCTCCGTCGTGGTGTTCGGCCGGTACTTTGCCAGCTCTTCCATCTGCGGCAGATCGACGGAATACACCAGCATCAGCCCGCTCATCGCCCCAAACACCAGCGACATCACCAGCAGCAGCAGAAACGTACTCCGCACCGCCACCCGCCGCGTCGGATACTCCTCACCCCGCAGCGTCACCCTGTCCAGCACCCGGCGCCACACCGGCCCCACAGCCTTCTCCGGGGTCTCCTGCTCGTCGCTGAAGAGACTGCTCACAGCCTCTGACGATAGCACGTTCGCCCCGGTGGATTCGCTCTCCCAACCCTTACTTCACCGCCGCCATCCCCGGCTCAATCCACGAGAACAAAAAGCTGCTCACCTCGGGAAACTGCGACGCAATCAACCCAAGCAGCGGCACCCCAACCATGGACGCAGCCCGCACGTAAAAGTCGATATCCAACCGCCCCGGCTGACTCTCCGTCGTCCGGCTCAAAATCGGGTCGCGATTGATCGCCGCATACGTCGTCACCGCAGTCGCCGCCAGGATCGCAAACACCACCGCCAGCGCCAGAATCAGCACGTGCCGGTTCAGGAACGGATAGGACGTCACCGAAAGCACCAGCAGCAAATACAGCGCAACCGAGGTCAGTAGCCTGCTCCGAATCTGGATCAAGACCATCCGCACAAAGTGGATATACACCAGCGCAATCCACTCCTCGCGAATCCCCTGCAGCACCTTCGCCGGCGGCCCATCGTCCTTCTTCTCATCCGGTCGCGCCTTAAAGGCCACCCCAGGAAACGCCTCACTCACATCCTCCCGCCAGGCCGCCCTCAGCTTCGATACACTCAGCCCCCCGTCGCCACCCTCCGCATGACCTTTCCCCTTGCCTCCCGGCTCATCCACCGCGCTCACCAGCCCCACCTCATCCGACCAGGATTTCTTCAACTCCGCGAGCACACTGCGCGCCGTCACCTCCAGCCCGCTCTGCACCTCGCCAAACTTTTCAATCGTCGCCTGCAGCGTCTCCGTCTCCTCCGGCAGCGGCGCATCCTCCGCCCTCAGCTCCGTCGATTCATCCCGCAGCCCCCAGAAGGTATCCAGCGGCTTGCCGACCCCGGCATCCACATACGCCTCCGCATGCATCACCTTTCGCCCCGCCTGCTCCAGCGCACGGGTCAGCGTCCGGTACTGCGAAAGCCCCCGATGCGCCTGCGGCAGCAGCCACAGATCCTTCCACGCAATCCCGCACACACTGCTGAAACCCGCCCGCAAAGACGACGACTCCAGCGGCTCCAGACACAACAACTTCAACTGCCGCCAAAGGTACGCCGCCATGGAGAGGTCCCACAGCAGCGCAAGCAGCACCGTAAACATAGCCAGCCCGCACACCACCGCCAGCACGCCTCCGTCGAACATCTTCGGCGTCAGGTGAATCGTCTCCACCACAATGAACGTGTTGAACGCGATCACCCCCAGGATCCCCAGCTTGCGCACAATCGCAGGAGCCTCTGGCGGATAGGTCAGCAGTTCGTTCAGCGGCCTCACCGCCCGTTCATCCGGGCAATTTGGCACCCCGTTCACCTTCCCCGGAAGCCGCGGCCGCAGCGTCTTTCCAAACGTAAACCGATCCAGATGATTCAGCAGGTAAATGATCATCGCCGCCAGCGTCAGCAACAGCGGCAGCACCGGCGAGGCGCCGCTCAGCGGATACCGTGACCGGAACACAAAGAATTCCTTCAACCCCTCCGACGCCGTACCGCTCGCCGGCAGCAGTCCCCACACCAACCCCCACACTCCCGTCGTCGCTGCCAGCAGCGGCACAGAAAGCGCCACCTTCGCCCAGAACAGCCGCGCCGGAGTCTTTGCCGCCTCCGCCTCGCTCACCCCAAGGTCCAGCCCGCAACTCGCCGTTGCCAGTGAGAGCGCCCACGTCCCCAGCAGCAGCGGAAACGCCCAGGACCACTCCCTCGCTGAATCCGGAATCTTCGCCGGCCCGCACAGCAGGCACAGCGCCAGCAGCCCCAAAAACGAGATCCCCATCTGCACCCGCAACTTGCCCGGCCGCGTGCTTACCTCGCTGATCCGGTACCGCGTCGCGATCCCCGCCAGCCACTTCCAGTTCAGGCATTTGCCCATATGCGTCAGGCACAGCAGACACGCTCCCAGGATCAGCAGCAACTGCGTCACCGGCGGCCGATTATCCTCCGGCCCCAGACCCGCCGGCTCCATCAAGTGCGGCAGCTTCGGCAGATTCGTGGACGCCCGGTCCACATGCTCCTTCGGCAGATCGTTGGTCGGCACATCCTCCGGCAGCAGCGCCAGCGGCCAGTACGCCCCGTGCCCAATCGCCATCAGCCACAGTGGCGGCCGCTCCGTAGCCACCAGCGGCGAGCTGTAATCCTGCATCTGCTTCACCCCGGCCCCGCCTTCAATCAAATATCGCGTGGCCGTATAGAAACCCTGTGCGTGATCGTTAGGAAAATCCCGCAGCCCCATCCTTGGCGGCTTCTGGCTCCAGTAATAGTTCTTCGGAAGCAGCGGCCACGGGCTCACCGCGTACATGTTGTGATACACCCCGCCATCCCCCGACCTTAAAAACAGCACATCCGTCCCGCGCACCACCACCACCACATTCGGCGCCTGCCGAGCCAGAATCTGCGCCACAAACAGCTCATCCAGCACGTCCGTCGCGCTCAGCAGCACCGCCTTGATGTGCCTCTCCTCCAGGATCGACGTCACCTGTCCCAGCGTCGCCTCCTGCGAGACCGGCATCTGCTTATTCGCAAACTCCGGCACCGCATCGTCCCCTTCATGCGTCTCGTCAAAGTCGAGATTCAGACTGATGTTGTTCGACCCC
The DNA here is from genome assembly GCA_964242025.1 of uncultured Acidobacteriaceae bacterium. Taxonomy (GTDB): domain Bacteria; phylum Acidobacteriota; class Terriglobia; order Terriglobales; family Acidobacteriaceae; genus Edaphobacter. The sequence goes on along the minus strand of CAXSZW010000002.1, from coordinate 416,706 downwards.
TGGCTCGCCCCGCCAAACCCCCACACCCGGTTCTTCTGGTACGCACTCCGCAGGTGCGAGATGTTCCGCGGAAACGTCAGCTTCAAAATCTCGTTCGCCTGCGTCCCCACGCTGCTCAGCGCGCCAAACCCGCTTTCGTCCTCGCTCAACTGCGCCATCTCGCTGTATTGCAGGTGCCCCTTCTCATGCAGGTAGATCTCCGTCTGCTGCACCTCCCACGCAAAGTCCACATCGAACGACACAAAGCTGTCCGCAGCCGCGGCCCCATCCGTGCACCGCCCATGCTCCGCGTCCGCCACGCCATGCGGCAGCAGGTCGCTGCATCTCCAGTCGCTGATACTTCCGCTCGCGACATCCACCTTCACCTTCGCCAGCGTCGTCTGCTTGGCCTCGTCCAGCAGCGCATGGAGAGAAGGTCCCGATCCCGTAAAGTTCGGCCCCACAATCTTCAGCCGCTCCTGCCCCGGCGCAATCGCCTGCATCTGCGCCACCGCCCGTTCAAACTGCGTCTGGTTAATCCCGCTCGTCGGCGAATCTCCAATCAAAAACACCACCAGCGGATGCGTCGCCGGAATCTTCGCTCCCGCGGCCACATCCTTGGCCGTATGATCCAGCGCCTTCGGACGAAACAGGATCACTCCCGGAAACTGCTCTTGCCCATCCAGAAACAGCCGCTGCTCCTCTCCGTCCTTCGTCTTGGCCGACCCACCTCCGCCACCCTCCAGCCGCCACGGCATCCAGTGCTTCTGATACTCCCACCCGCTATCCGCCAGCGCATCCTCCAGCGCGTCCACGGACCGGTCGAACCACAGCGCCAGATGCGTATGCACCGGGTCCGGCAGAATCGCGAACATCACCTCCGGCGTCCCCGTGTCCTGGTCCGTGTACATCGGGCGCAGCGCTCCCGTCCCTCCTGCACACGGCGTTGCAGCCCGCGCAACCACCTCGCACAGCGTGCCCGCCAGCGCCTCCTCCGCACTCGCCTTCCCTGCCCCCTCCGGGTCCTTGTCAAGCCGCTCAGACCACGACACCTTCGTCGCAGCCTCCACCCCCGCGCCTCCGTGCCCATGTGTCCCCGCATACACCCCCATATCCGGCGTCTGCGGCACAGCCGAAGAGCCACTCGCAAGATGCAGCGCAGTCGCGGCCATGGCAGCCGCCAGCATTCCAGTCACAAAGGGGCGAGGAGGCATAATCCCTCACAGACTCAATCAGGTTAGGGTTACGTGGGGGAGGTGCGAACGATTCGTTCTTCCGCGAATTCTCCCTCCCAACAAATCGTTTGTCAACAAACAGATACCCGCGGAACCGGCCAGAGCACCTGCAACGCCGTACCGTCTCACCTCCCTAACGCGCTCTGCTCTAAGCTGGATCGAACAATTCACAGTGAGTCCCACCATGCGAACGCTTCGCCTGCTCCCGCTCCTCCTCCTCCTCGCGTCCACGCTCCTCGCGCAGCAGCAGCCCTCCCTCGCCCCCACCCCGCCCATGGGATGGAACTCCTGGGACTCCTACGGCACCACCGTCAACGAGCAGCAGGTCCGCGAAAACGCCGCCTGGATGAAGCAGCACCTCGCCCCCTTCGGCTGGAGCTACATCGTCGTGGACATGGAGTGGTTCGTCCAGAACCCCACCCCGGAGGGCAACAGCCCCAAAGCCATCCGCACCCTGGACGCCTTCGGCCGATACATCCCCGCCCCCGCCCGGTTTCCCTCCGCCGCCGGCGGCAAAGGCTTCGCGCCCCTCGCCGCATACGTCCACTCTCTCGGCCTCAAATTCGGCATCCACATCCTGCAGGGCATCCCCCGCGAGTCCCTCGCCTCCAACCCCCTCATCGAAGGCTCCTCCTTCCACGTCCGCGACGCCGCCAACCCCGCCGCCCCATGCGCCTGGAACCCCGGCAACTTCGACCTCCTCCCCACCCCCTCCGGCCAGGCGTATTACGACTCCATCGCCCGCCTCTACGCCTCCTGGGGCGTAGACCTCGTCAAAGTCGACTGCATCACCGCCCCGCAACTCAAGTCCGCCGAAATCTCCATGCTCCGCAAGGCCCTGGATCAGGCAGCCACCCCCGGTCACCCCATCTCCATCTCCCTCTCCCCCGGCGAGCCCCCCATCGAGCAGGTCGCCGATCTCCAGTTCAATGCCCAGCAGTGGCGCATCTCCAACGACATCTGGGATCTCTGGCACAATGACCATCCCTACCCCCAGGGCCTCGGCGATCAGTTCGCCCGCGTCGCTTACTGGAACCGCACCCGCCTCCCCGGTCACTGGCCGGACGCTGACATGCTCCCCATCGGCCACCTTGGCCCCGCCCCCGGCTGGGGCCAGCCCCGCGACACCCGCCTAACCCACCCCGAGCAGCGCACCCTCCTCACCCTGTGGAGCATCTTCCGCTCACCCCTTATGATGGGCGGCAACCTCCCCCAGACCGACGCCTGGACCGAATCCCTCCTCACCAACCCGGACGTCCTCGGGGTCGACCAGCACTCCAACGCCAACCGCCTCGCCCTCCAGCGCCTGGACAGCACCGTCTGGACCGCCCAATCCGCCGACAGCCACTCCACCTACCTCGCCATCTTCAACCAGACCAACCAGCCCCTCACCTTCCGCGCCCCCTGGTCCGAGCTCGGCCTGACCGCCGCCACCTACGCCTTAAAAGACCTCTGGACCCACACCCAGCTCCCACCCCAATCCACCCTCACCATCACCCTCGAACCCCACGGCTCCGCCCTCCTCCGCGCCACCCCGGAAAAGTGAGGTACCGATGGTTATCCAGAAGGTAAATAGAATCTAAGTCATTTGTTTTGAAATTTTTGCACCACTTTCACCCAGGGGAGATTAAGCCTCGATTCAGCTCACCGTCTTCCAGGGCGCAAACGCATTCGTCACTCCGCGCAACGTCGCCTCCAGCCCCGGCATGTGCCGCAGCAGCACCGTACTCATCGTGTTATCCCGAATCCAGCCCATCCCCACCTTGCTATAAACCTCTTCCGTAAAGTCCGTCGTAAAGAACCGGTCGCTGTTCAGCCTCCGGCTCGCCATCAGGACAAAGATCCGGAACGCCGTATCGCTAAACCCGAACCCCTTCGGCGGCGTCTCCGCAAACAGCCCCACAATCAGGTCCACCCGATCGATCCGATTCTCATACACCGTCCGAATCTGCTCCCGCCACTCCGCATTCTCCGTCAGCTCCTCAAACGTCGTCACCGGCCGCATGTGCAGCATCTCCCGGAACTTCGTATACCTCGGAACACCCAGCTCCCGGCACCGCATAATGTCATGCGCCGCCAGGTCGATCAGCACCCCATCCGGCCGCGTAAACTGCTGCAGCGCCCGCGGATAGTTATGCAGCGTCACCGCCCCCGGGTTCATCTGCCCAAACGAATAAAACAGATCCGTCAGGTCCACCTCGTCGCAGATTCCCTGCGCCGCATCCCCTGCAATCCCCTGAAACTGCGTCTCCTGCAGCTTCCTCCCGTCCTTCGCGGACCAGAACGTAATGTCATCAGGAATCAGCGGATGCATCCGGTACACCGCCACAAACTCCTCCGTCAGCGTATACGGCACCCCAAACTGGTCCGTATCCGACCCCGGTATCCCGCTCAGCAGCTCACTCCCACTCAGCCGCCCAAACATATTCTTGATCGTCTCCCCCGCCAGCCCCCACCAGTTCGCCCGCATCGCAATCTGCAGCACCGGATGCCCCAGGATCGCCGTCGTCCACTCCACCGTGTGAATCTTCGCCAGCAACGCCGCATTCACCAGCCGCGCATGCTCAAACAAGTCATCATCACCCCACTCCGGATAGCTCGCCTTCAGCGCATCGCAGATCGAGTTGTGCTCCTTCGTGAACAGCGTAAACAGCATCTCCAACCCCACCCACCACCCCGCCAGCGACGCACTCTGCATCTGCACCAGCGCCTCCGCATCCGGATGCACCAGGTGGTCCTTGCCCAGCTTGATCTTCCCATCCACCCCCGTCCGCGCGTTGTTCCTGTACTCCACGCTGCTTCCATAAAGCTGCGACCCATCCCACCACGCCGTCTCCGTATTCACATGCGTTCCCGGCTTTCCATCATCCGCGCTCGTCCGAGTGGGATCGGGCATCGTCTTCAACACCTTCATCTCCGGCTGCGGCCACGGATCGTTCTCCGCCAGCGGAATCATCCACGGACCGTCCTTCACGCTCTGCCCATGGCTGAACCAGTCGCGAATCTGAAACTGCAGCCAGCTCGCCGCCAGCAAATTCAACGTCGTCGCCGGAGTAAACGTCTCCCGCGTCATCAGCTCCTTGCTCACCACCCGAGGGCTCGGCGTCATCACCGCCGGCATCGGCTCCTGAAACGTCCACGCAATCTCCGCATTCCGTCCAAACCGAGTCCCCGCGCTCCCCATAAACGGGCACTTCAGATCATTCGACGTCCCATCCGGTGTCCGCCACACCTCCAAATTCGGATACACCGGCAGCGGATGCTCCGCCGTCACCGCTGGAACCCCAGTGTCGTAAAGGTTCTTTGCCCGCAGCGTATTCCGCACACCCACCAGCGTGATCAGCCCGCCCAGCGTCGGCAGCGTACTCCACCCATGCCTCTGGTCAATCTGCGTACACAAGTCGTCGAAGCCCTCCTTCAGCTTCGCCTTCACCTCCGGCTTCATCAGCACCCGTGCAATCAGATATCCCGCAGCCGCCGCCACGCCCACCACTCCCGCAACCTTCAACGCCCGCTGCTCCATCGCATCACCTCGCAAACTTATCTCGGATCCACTAACCCCAAAGCCAGCATCCCCAGCGCCGTCATGCTCGGCAGAAAGAAGTAGTCTCCGCCCTTCAACTCCACAAAATTCGGCAGCCCACAACACACAAACGGCGGATTCGCCTCCGTCGCATCGCCCTGAATCACAAACCGCCCCTTGCCGCCGTGGTTCCCCATCAGCACGTCCTTATCGTTGCCCTGCTTCGAGTCGTTCCCATACTCAATCCACTGCTGCTGCACAAACTCGAACTGCCGCTGCAAACTCGCATTCAGCGCCATAAACACCACCCCGCGATCATCCGAATCGCTCACCGCCTCATCCTCCCCCGCAAACCTCCCATAGGGCAGCCCCCGCCGTGTGATCCGCCGCCGATGCACCAGCCGCCCTTCAAACCCAAACGCATCCCGCGGATGCACCCTTCGCAGATGCGCTCCCAGCGGACACTTCGTCCCCTCCGGATCCTCCCCATAGCCAAAGTTCGTGCTCCGGTTCGGATCCTGCGTCATCGGAAAGTCCGGCTTATCCGGCGAAAGCTCCAGCGGCGTCCCATCCCGCCACCGCCCAATAAATTTTGCCGCCAGCTTCTCTTTCGCCGCCGAATCTCCCGCCCCATACCGCGTCGCATGATCATCCAGATAAGCCCGAAACGTAGCCACATTCTGATGCAGTTTCCGATACACCATGAACGTCCCATTCGCCGCCAGAAGATGCGGCACCGGCGCCACCGGAAGCTCGCCCGCCTCATCCGCATAGCCCAGCAGCAACTCCCCCGTCGCCAGCGGAGCCCACCGTCCATCCGGCATCAGCTTGCCCTGCCCCGGCTGCGTACTCCGCTCCACCCCCAGGTAGTCCGGATTTCCAAACCCATCCGTAAATCCGAAATGTTCCTTCGTCGTCGGCTTCCCGTTCACCACCGCCGCCGCCGCATCCTGCGCCCCCAGCACCGTTGTCCCCGTTCCCTCAAACAGCGCGTTCAACTCCACACAAGCACGCTCCAGCGACTCCGCCGAAGCTGCATTCACCGCCACCCACGCATGAACCTCCCCCGTCCGCCAGTACGGATCCCACTTCTCCGGAGCATTCAGTCCCGTGTCACCTAATATCTCCGCCCGCGCCCTCATCCCCAACTGAAACTCCACCGGAAAGCTGATCAGCGTCGCAAGCGGCAGCTCAAACGCCTCCAGCCCCTTGTACGTAAACGCGAGATTCACCGTGCTCTCCGGCTTACCCCCATCCCACGTCTGCCCGGTCGTAATCTTCGGCAGCATCGCATGGACCAGCGCCCGCGCACTCTCCGCATCCTTCAGGTGCAGAAACAGGTATCGCGCCACTGGCAGGTTATACCCACGCAGGACGAACCCCTGAATATCGGTCGCGTTCAGCTTACTCATTGCGGCCACCCGTCTTCATCTCACGGTGCGGTCCCATCGATCCCGCCCGCGGGGTCGGCGTCGCATCCAGCGCCGCCTTGAACGCCAGGAACTCCGCCTGCAACGGTGCCGGAGCCATCCCCTGATGTTCCGCAATAAAGTTCGTCACCGCATGTTGCGTCAGCAGCGCCCGCAAAGACTGCGGCAACGACCGGTCATTCACGGCCGCGAAGAAAAACGTCGTATCCAACTGGCACCGCTTCATATACGCAATAAGGTTTGTTACATTCCCAGCCCCCGGATACCCCACACAGTGCGACCAGATCGCATCCAGCTCCCCCGGCACCGCCCTTGCCAGGTTCGTCAGATACTCTTCCAACCCACCATCGCAGTTGCACTCCCACACCAGGTACTTGCTCTTCAAATGCTCCTCGCACGAAGGCGCACCCACATAGATCACGTCATCCATCACCGCCAGCCGCGTCAGATGCGTCCCCGGCGCCGCCGCAAACGGACTCCGCTCATCCGTCTTCAGCCCCGCCAGATACCTCCGTATCTGCAGATCGTGCGAAGGCGTTGCACGATCGTCATCGATAATCGGCGACAGCACCGTCAACCCGTATAGCTTTCCACTCTCATTCGGCATCGCTTGTCTCCCGAACTCCACATCCTCAACACGCCACCGGCCCCTCGCCGGTCTCGCCCAGGTGCGTCTGCACCTGCAACACAAAATCCTTGTACGCCGCGGCAAACTCCTCAGGCGACATCCCCGCCGCCCTCTTGCTCAACGTGTCATACGCCCCCTGCACCACATGCGCCGACTTCAAATCGTTCGCCGCCGCATGCGGATACGCCGTGTAGTAGTAGTCCGTGTCGAACTGAACCCGCGCAATATACTCCTTGAACCCCATCACCGGAACCGACCCCGGATACTTCTCGCTCCACCGCCAGATCAGGTCCAGCCCCTTGCTCAACACCGCGCTGAACGCATCGATGTACTGGTTCCACGTCCCGTTAAAGTTGCTGAAGAACAGCAGATAGTCATACTGCAACTCCTCGCTCTGCTGCCCGTTCCCCAGGTTCGGAAACCTCCGCCGAGGCACAATCACCCACCGCGCAAACTCGATGAACGAGAGGTTGATCAAGTCGTTCTGCAGCGGTTTCACACTCCACAGCACGAAGAACACCGCACGCAGCACAATCGTCTTCCACGGCCGCATCGGCGTGACGACGTTCATTGCATAGACTTTGCCGTTGACGTTGCTCATCGAGGCTCCACAACCGTAGAAACGCGGGCCCGATCAAACCAGATTCATCCCTCCGCAAATCGTCCCGGCTCCAGCCCAGCCAGGTCGTCGAAAACGGAAGTCCGAGAAGTATGCCCAGCCCTCGCCGGAAATGCAAACCCTTTCACATAAAAAAGAAAGCGGCCCCGAAATCTCCGGAGCCGCCCACCCTACCCACCTGACACTGCCTCATACTGCTCTTCCCTGTCCTAAGCCGCCTTCGCCTTCAGAAGATCCAGCGCCTTCGTCAGCTGGTCATCCACCGTCACGCTCGGCTTCGGCTTCGCGACCACCGTCGCCGCGGACGCAGCCCCCGTCGCATTGCCCGGATTCGCATCCTCATCCGCATCGCTCTCCGCCGGATCGCCAATATTGCCCGCGACCAGCACTCCCGGCGTCACCGCATCATCCTGCAGCTTCTTCCCGCTCGGCGAAGCGTACTTCGCAACGCTTAGAATCAACGCCGCACCATCCGGCAACTCAAACATCTTCTGCTGCGCGCCCTCGCCAAACGTCTTCTCCCCCACCAGGTCCGCGCGCTTGTCATCCAGCAGCGCCGCCGCCACCAGCTCACCCGGCCCCGCCGTACCACGATTCACCAGCACCACCAGCGGACCCGCCGGATCGATCGCCTTCGAAGGATCTGCCGTAAACGTCTGCCGATCCACTTTCTGGCCTTCCAATGTCGCAATCGTGCCCGTCTTCAAAAAGAAGTTCGCTACCCGCACCGCCTCCGTCATATCGCCGGAAGCCACATCCCGCAGATCCAGCAGCACCTTCTTCGGCCCGCCCTTCTGACTCGCCTTCAGCTTGCCTTCCAGCACCTGCACATGTTCCGCGTCCAGCGTCTCCGGCTTCAAATAGATAATCGTCGCGTTCTCATACACCGATTCCTGCACCGGCGGCTCCATCGTCACCGTCCGCGTCATCGTAATCTTGTCCGGAGCAGCCTTTCGCGGCCGCACCACGGACACCGAAACCTCCGTCCCCGGCTTCCCCTCCAGCATCATCTGGATCATCGCCAGCGATAGATCCCGCGTATCCACCCCGCCGATCGCCTCCAGGATGTCCCCATCCGTAAAGTTCGCCTTATCCGCCGGGCTCCCCGGCACAATCGAGACCACCGTCGCATACCCAAACCGCTTGGACACGATCATCCCCACCTGCGCCTTGCTTCCCGTCCCGAAGTTCCGCCGCACCAGCCCGTTATCGCCGCCCTTATCGCTCTTCGCCGCTTCCTTATAAGCCTTGTAGTCGTTCGGCGAAAGATAGCTCGAATCCGCATCCAGCGACTCCAGCAGCCCCCTGAGCGCGCCATTCGTCACCTGCGGAATATTCGGCTCCTCTACATAATCCGCCTGGATATGCCGCAGCACCTCGCTGTACACGTTGATCTGCCGATACGCGCCATCCCCCTGCTCGCTCGCCGCGCTCACCCCGCTCGCCCGCGTCCCCAGGAAAACCGTCATCACCAGCACAACCGACACAACAAGCAGCAGAATCTTCGAGCTCTTAGGCATAGTCGAAATCCATCTCCAGGCACAACGTCGCACAACTTCGCGGTCCACCGGTTTAGACGAACCCAGTCACAAAATGATACTCCTCCCCGCCCACATCACCCCAACCGGATCACCCGTCACGGAGTGACCGCCCCGCGCGCAGCGGGCCCGTCCGGCAGGACCCCATCATCTACACTCACCCCATGCGCTCCCTCCTCGCCGCCCTCCTCGCCTTCGCTGCCCTCCCCGCGCTCTCCCAGACCCCAAACCCCATCGCCCCCACCCAATCCCCCACCCGCGCCCCCAACCCCTGGCTCGCCCAGGCCACCCCCGGCACCTACACCATCCCCAACTTCCGCTTTGGCTCGGGCGAAACCCTCCCCGCCCTCAATCTCCACTACCTCACCCTCGGCACCCCCAAAATGGACGCGCAGGGCCACACCGTCAACGCCGTCCTCCTCCTCCACGGCACTGGCGGCGACGCCTCCTCGCTCCTCAACCCCGTCTTCTCCAACGTCCTCTTCGGCCCCGGCCAGCCCCTCGACATCACAAAGTATTACCTCATCCTCCCCGACGACATCGGCCACGGCCACTCCTCCCGCCCCTCCGACGGCCTCCACGCCCACTTCCCCGCATATGACTACGACGACATGGTCCGCTCCCAGAACCTCATGCTCACCCAGGGCCTCCACGTCGACCACCTCCGCCTCATCCTCGGCACCTCCATGGGCTGCATGCAGGCCTTCGTCTGGGGCGAAACCTACCCCGCCTTCGCCGACGCCCTCGCTCCCTTCGCCTGCCTCCCCGTCCCCCTCGCCGGCCGCAACCGCGAGTGGCGCTACATGGCCATCTCCGCCATCAAAAACGACCCCGCCTGGCACAACGGCGACTACACCTCCCCACCCATCCAAGGCCTCACCACCGCCAACGACCTCCTCCTCCTCGCCGGCGGAGCCCCCCTCCAACTCCAGAAAAACTACCCGACCCGCCAGCAGGTCGAGCGCTACGTCGACGAATCCATCGCCCGCACCAACGCCTCCACCGACGCCAACAACATGATCTTCTACCTCAACGCCAGCCGGAACTACGACCCCAGCCCCAACCTCTCCAAAATCACCGCCCCCGTCCTCTGGATCAACTCCGCCGACGACTTCATCAACCCACCCGAGTTAGGCATAGCCGAAAAATATGCCGCCCAAATCCCCCACGCCAAATTCATCCTCCTCCCCATCACCGACCAAACCCGCGGCCACGGCACCCACACCCAAGCCGCCATCTGGAAAGACTACCTCTCCACCTTCCTCACCCAAACCGAAAAGTAATACTGGCCCCTATGTCACTTAGCTACCGCAACCACTACGTACCTCGACTTTATTTAAAGAACTTTGCTGACGCAGACGGCTACCTCAGCACGTACAGACTTCTTGTTCCTACGAAGAACGTTCGAGAATGGAAGAGAACTCACATCTCCTCCATTGGTTATCAGGAACATCTTTATACAAGATCGCTTCAAGGATCAGATACAGATGAGGTTGAGACATGGCTCAATAGGGAGTTTGAAGACCCCGGAGAAGAAGCGCTTCGAAAGGCGATCACCGGAGCTAGGCTATACCCGGTTGATTACAGGAATCTCGTTCGATTGCTTGCGTCGCAAATCGTCAGGACTCCTGCATTTCTAGTCAAGGGTCTTCCTAGATGGCGAGAAGAGACAGAGCGATGGCTTGAAGATATGTCCGCGAACTTACCTCAATATATTCGCGAGAGAAAGCATCAGTTCGTTCCGAACCACCTTGCAGAAATGCCAAAAGAATACCTTCCGATTCGCGTGACGAAGAGTGACCCGGTAGACGACATGGTTGGTGTAAAGATCGAAACCGTAGTTGGACGAGGCCATTGGCTCTTTGCTATGCGACACCATCTCACCAGCACATTGAAAGTCCTTCATGAACATCGATGGACGGTGCTGGAAGCACCGGAAGACATTCGTTTTCCGACCAGCGATGATCCCGTCATCAACCTTAATTTCCATTCTATTAGTAAGTACGATTTCGGCGGTGGGTGGGGCAGTGAAGGATCTGAAATCATATTGCCACTCAGTCCGAGGCATCTCCTCTACACGAAAATTGGTCACAACAAGCGATCAGATTCGCTCACTTATGACCAATCTTTGGTGATCCGAAAGATGATTATCGAACATGCTTTTAGGTTTGTTTATTCCCCACAAGCCGACTTGCAAGCGTCCCATCTAAGGCCGCGCCAGGTAAGCCTCAAAGCCTATGAGAAAGAGAAACAGCAGTGGAAAGCTTGGAAAGTCGAGCAAGACTCGGCCGAGCAAGAACTATTGGGTCCTGAGAACGACGATACGGGTGCCCCATCCTTTTCGCAGCCTCATCGCGAATAGGGTGGGGTATCGTTTGCGGCCAGCAAACGACCGCCTTCTCTCACTTCTCCCCGACCCCACCCACACCCAACTCAAACCCACTCGTCTATGCCGTCGCTTCTAGGTACCCCAAGGCTTTAGCCTTGGGTCTCTCCCCCGCATCCCTGCATCCAAATCCTGAGCGGCCTCCCCGCAGCCTCATCGTGGGGAGGTCGACGAAGGACCGCCCTCTTTACCCCGCCACGACTACCTCCCATCTCGAAGCTCGAACCTGAACCGATAGCCTATAGAGCTCGCACCCCCTGAACCTGCCCCTCAAGCCAAAGCACCCAATCCCCATCGTCCTCCCCCGTCCTCCCTAGTGCCAATCCGCACCCATCCGTGAAATCCCTGTCGCCCTTTGCCTCTGATCGGTCCAATCGGCGCAAATCGGTGTTAAGCCTTCCATCACACCCCGCACCAATCCACTCCCCCGCCACACCCGTTATGCTCTTAGCCATCCCCTCCCCCCCGGAGCCTCCCCATGCAACGACGCACCTTCCTCCAAACTGGTCTCCTCGCCCTCCCCGCCCTAGCCTCCGCCCAGACCACCAACCCTGAATCCGGCGGCATCTTCGTCCCCGCCGGCGCCGACCGCCACGCAGAAACCCACACCCTCGGCTTCAGCACCATCGCCTTCAAGGTCGCCTCAGCGGACACCCAAAACGCCCTCTTCGTCATGGAGCACTCCAACCTCACCCGGGGAGGCCCCTACCGCCACGTTCACCCGGAGCAGGACGAGTTCCTCTACGCCCTCGCCGGCGAGTTCCACGTCGAAATCGGAGACCAGAAGTCCATCCTCCGCCCGGCGACTCCATCCTCATGCCCCGCAAACTCCCCCACGTCTGGGCCCAGGTCAGCGACACCCCCGGCAAGCTCCTCATCGCCTTCACCCCCGCCGGCCGCATGGAAGCTTTCTTCCGCGACTTCGGCAAGCTCGGCAAACTCCCCACCGACCCCGCCATCGTCACCCCATACGGCCTCCAGCGCGTAGGCCCACCCCTCGCCCTCTAAATCTGCGCCCCCAACCCGCCGCACCCGCAGTATCATCATCGCCAGTGCCCCCCACCGCCACAACCCGCCTCGCCTCCTTGCTCCTCTGCCTGCTCCTGGCCTGGCTCTCCTTCGCCGCCCCGCCCTGTGCCCTCTGCGACACCCCCCACGCCCCCCTCGTCACTGTCCCCTCCCACCCCACCGCCGCCCACCTCCCCGCCCCCACTCAGCCCGATGACTGCAACGGCATCTGCGCCTGCTGCGGCTTCCACTGGCTTCCCGCCTCCCGCACCCTCCTCACCCTCCCGCAACCGGCCACCGCCACCTCCCCGCATCAAATACCCGCCCCAGCACAAGCCCCCCGCACCACCCCCTTCCGCCCGCCCCGCACCACCCTCTCCGCCTAGCCCCCCTACAACCCACCCCCACCGCACCAAGGAGCCCCCTCATGCGAACCCGCGTCCTCGCAGCCTGCCTCGCTGCCTGCACCCTCGCCGCCCACGCCCAATCCGCCAAGCCGTCCGAAGACAAAGACCCCGCCGCCATCGTCGAGCTCGGCGCAGCCACCAGTTGGACCCTCACCGGCGGCGCCGCCACCTTCGCCCCCAACTTCGCCGTCGAAACCACCCCCATTGAAAACTGGCTGGAGCTCGAAGCCGGAGTCTCCCCCTTCTTCACCCGCAACGCAACCGAGTGGGACACCGACCTCCTCTTCAAAAAGCCCTGGACCCTCTCCCCCCACGCCGAGTTCATGCTCGGCGTCGGCCCCCAATGGGTCCACCTCCGCCAGAACAGCCGCACCTCCAACTCCCTCTCCGCGGAGCTCGCCGGCGACTTCATGTTCTGGCCCGCCCGCAAGCACCGCTTCGGCTGGTTCCTGGAACCCGCCTACGACTACAGCTTCGCCGGCGGCCACCCCCAATCCATCGGCATCTCCGCCGGCCTCCTCATCGCCATCCACTAACCTTGCGCCCCTCCTTTGCAAACCCTTACCGCGAAGAGGGGGCACCCACCACACCCACATGGTGCCCCGCGGAATTCCCCCTCCATCCCCATGCAAACAAGCCACTTACCAATCCGTCCCACACCATTGCACACTTAATGGTGCAACTTTCACCACAAATCACTTTTTCATGGCCTGAATCGCTAATCCCCAGCAAAGACGCACCCTCCACCATAGCCACACGCTGTCACTCCACCACGTTAGACCACCCGAAAACCACGTTCTGCACGCCATACACCGCGGTCCACGCTCATGGTCAGCCACACCCACGGCGTAAACTGGATCAAGCCATGCAGCACCCCGAAACCATCGCCGTCGCCATGTCCGGAGGAGTCGACTCCTCCGCCGTAGCCGCCCTCCTCCACGCCCAGGGCCACACCCTCGTCGGCCTGACCTTGCAGCTCTGGAACCAGCGACGCCTCGCCGGCCATGAGGGCATGCCGGAATCCGTCCAGGGCCGATGCTGCTCCATCGACGACGTCTACGACGCCCGCAAGGTCGCCGGCTCCCTCGACATCCCCTACTACCTCGTCAACCAGGAAGCCCGCTTCGAAGCCGACGTCGTCAAGCCCTTCGTCGCCGAATACCTCGCCGGCCGCACCCCCATCCCCTGTACCCTCTGCAACAACCACCTCAAGTTCGACCAGTTGCTGTTGACAGCAAAGCAGATAGGCGCAGACAAAATCGCCACCGGCCACTACGCCCGCAACCGCTTCGATCCCCTTCGCAACCGCTGGATCCTCTCCCGCCCCGCAGACCGCTCCAAGGACCAGACCTACTTCCTCTTCGGTCTCACCCAGGACCAGCTCGCCCACACCCTCTTTCCCCTCGGCGAGATGCAGAAGCCCGCCGTCCGCGCCATGGCGTCCGAAGCCGGCCTCCAGGTCGCCTCCAAGCCAGACTCCCAGGAGATCTGCTTCATCCCCGGCGGCGACTACCAGACCTTCCTCCAGGCCTACCTCGAGGAACAGGATCAGCCCATGCCCGATTCCTCCGGCGAACTCGTCACCCCCTCCGGCCAGGTCGTCGGCCATCACCATGGCATCCACAATTTCACCGTAGGCCAAAGAAAAGGCCTCGGACTCACCAGTCCCAGTCCCTTGTATGTCTTAGCCATCCACCCAGACTCTCACCAGGTCACCGTCGCTCCCGACGCCGACCTCTACACCCGCGAACTCCGGGCCAATCGCCTCAACTGGATCTCCATCCCCGGCCTGACGGAACCCATTCGCGTCCTCGCCAAGGTCCGCCACCGCCATGAGCCCCAGCCCGCCACCCTGCGTCCCGGGCCGAACTCAGACACCGCCCTCGCCATCTTTGACGAGCCCCAACGTGCAATCACCCCCGGCCAGGCCGCCATCTTCTATCAGGAAGATGAGGTGGTCGGGGGTGGCTGGATCATCTAAACGGGCTTGTTCTAAATCCCAATCTCGCGGTCGTTCTCGGTCGTCACAACCTCAATTCCAGCACTATGCGGAGGCCGAACCACGGACGAGGCCGGCTTCGCCCCATACCCCGGTGAGGTGTAGGTCGTCCGCGCCGGATTCGGCTTGATCCCGTCTCCAAAACCTCGCGTCTTGTGCACAAGCGATTCCAGCGTAGCTTTCACCCCACTCACAATCGCTGAAACCTCCCGCACCGGAACCCGAATCCCGTGGTGAATCTTCCCTGCCACATCCGCCGTCGCTGTCAGGGCAGACGTGATCATCCCGTTCACCCGCACAATCTGTTCATGCGCCTTCGCGTTCGCGTCCCGAACCGTCTGATTGGCTTCCTTGATGGTAACGTTCGCCGCATCGATCGTCGGCTCGAAGTCTTCCGCCTTCTCCTTGATGAGCAGGGAGATGTGCTCCACATTCGCCGTGATATTGCTGATCTTCGGCGATAGCTCCTCGATGAGCGTGTGCGACTTCTCCGCCAACGGAATCAGCTTCGCCCGAACCTCTTCCACAATCACCATCAGGCGCTTCTGCACCGCCATCCCGCCAATCACGAACCCGATAAACACCAGCGCCTGAAACGTCAGCGCGCACGCCGCAATCGCCACCCAGACCGTCAGCGTCTTCAGATCCCCATTGATCGCGCCGCCCTGCAACATGGCAAGCCCTCTCGCCTGTGCCGTTCCCGTCCCCAAGGCCCCAACAAACGTCATCAGCATCATTACCCTCTCCTCGCGCGGAACCTCCGCGGCCACTCCCAATTACGATTTCAAAACCTTACACCACTACAGACCGCCTTGAACGCAGCACAGGGGCGAAACCCGGTCAACCTTCGACCGGCCCGCCCCTGCTTCACTGCACTGCACCTATCCAGCCCGTCTTACGAGGCAGACTCCTGCTCAGACGACTTGGTCGCGTACGCTTCCTTGCCCGCCTCGATTGCAGCGGAAACCTTGTCCTGCTGATCCTGGACCAAGCCCTTGCCCTTTTCCACGTACTCAGTCCACTGCGACCGGCCGCGCTCGTAGTATTCCTTACCCTTGTCGACGTAGTCGGCGGCAACCTGCTTGCTCTGATCGACGTAAGCATTAGCCTTCTCAACGCCCTGCTGTGCCAGCACCGCTGCCTTGTCCTTTGCATCCAGTGCGCCGGATACCAGATCAGCCCGCGTCTCGACCCCGGACTTCGGAGCATACAACACGCCTACCAGTGCGCCGATTCCCAGCCCAGCCAGGAACCAACCCAATCCGCTCGATCCATTGTCATCAGCCATCGATCTCTCCTCATGTTTCTTCGTAGTTGCCAGAACCTTCGTCCCGGCTCAAATTCGTCTTCAAGCACGCTGCCAGTCCAACTCCACCGCTCAGTGCTGCCTTGGATTCCGCACCCGTACAACTTGGGCCATCATCACGTGTCAATTAGGAAGATGCCCTCCTTGTCGCTTAGGTTGCGCGGCTCCTGGTTCACTCACAATATAATCGGAGCGCGCGCTGGAATGCGGCTCTCCGGCCCCGTCGTCTGCCGCCCAACACTTTCTCTCTTCCGCCCGTCTAACTCCTTGACTATCAGCGCCCCAGACACGCACGGACATAACATCAGCAAGCCCGAAAGGAAACCCATGTCGCCCATCTTCACCTCGCGCCAGAGCCCCGCAAGCACCCGCCGCTCCGCTCTCCTTCCCGCCACCGTCTTCTCCCTCATCCTGCTCTCCCCTCTGGGCTGCAAGTCAACGTCGAGCGACGCCGCCCTCACCCAGGCTGTCAACGCCCAGCTCACCGCGGACTCCTCTCTCGCCGGCCAGCCCATCCAGGCCTCCGTCCTCGGCGGCGTCGTCAAGCTCTCAGGCGCCGTCCTCAACGACGCCCAGCGCACCATCGCGGCGCGCGACGCCGCCGGCATCAAGGGCGTCAAGGAAGTCGATAACAACCTCACCATCGCCTCCGCCCAGGCCAGCGCTCCGGCCCCCGCTCCCCTCCCCCTGACTAAGCCCAGCGCCTCCACCGCCGTCATCCCGGCGGAGCCCAAACCTCGTCCCGAGCCTGCACGCCAACCCGCCCGCGAACCCGCCCCCATCCAGCGCGAGCAAGCCTACAACCCGCCGCCTCCGCCCCAGCCCGCACCCAGAACACCCCCACCGCCCGCCGCCCCCACCTACAAGACCCTTACCGTCCCCGCCGGAGCCTCCATTCCCGTCCGCGTCACTCAAACGTTGGATAGCGCCACCACCCAGCAGGGCGACAACTTCTCCGGCGTCGTCGCCTCGGACATCGTCGTTGATGGCCTCATCGCCATCCCCGCCGGCTCCGCCGTCACCGGCAACGTCGATGAAGTCCACGAGGCCGCCCACTTTAAGGGCAGCGCCCTCCTCACCGTCTCCCTCACCGGCATCCGCGACCGCGGCGAGCGCCTTCCCCTCTCCTCCGATCCCTACACCGTCTCCGGCAAGGGTCGCGGCAAAAATACCGCGGAAAAAGCCGGTGGCGGAGCAGCCGTCGGTGCCATCCTCGGCGGCATCTTCGGCGGAGGCAAAGGTGCAGCCATCGGGGCAGGAGTCGGCGGCGCAGGCGGAGCCGGAATCAACGCCGTCACCCGCGGCCAGCAGGTCCAGATTCCCTCCGAATCCGTCGTTCGCTTCCATTCCGCCAGCGCCATGACCGTCCGCGTCCGCACTGACGCTGTCTCCCGCGGCGACTCCCCAGACCAGGACCTCCAGCACCGCCCCGAATAGCTTGCACTCGATCTCATCCTCAGCTCCCGGCGATCGAAGCAACTTCCCTTCGATCGCCTTTCCTTTCCATGTCGTTGCATCCATAGTCCCGTGACTTCACTCAGGTACACTCAATCCCAGAAAGTGAGTCTTCGACACGTCGGGCGGCGTCGAACGCTCAGCATAGGGGACCTTTCTTGACCGCATCGTCGAAAAAGCCGGCAGGCTTCCTCACCTTCACCCTCCACGCCCATCTGCCATACGTCGTCAACCACGGCACCTGGCCTCACGGCATGGAGTGGCTCCACGAGGCCACCGCCGAAACCTACCTCCCGCTCCTCCGCGTCTTCCATCGTCTGGAACGCGATGGCATCGGCCTGCAGTGCAACATCAACATCTCTCCCGTCCTGCTGGAGCAGCTCTCCCACCCCGTCTTCCTTGCCGAGTTCCCCAAATACCTCACCCGCAAAATCGTCTACGCCCGCGAGGACGAAGCCTTCTTCAACCAGACCGGCGAAGGCCACTACGCCGAGGCAGCCCGCTTCTGGAAGTCCTTCTTCCAGCAGGCCCTGGATGACTTCAACTCCATGAACGGCGACATCCTCGCCACCTTCCGCCACTTCCAGCAAGCGGGCTACATCGACATCCTCACCTGCGGCGCCACCCACGGTTACATGCCCCTGCTCGGCACCGATGAAAGCGTCCGCGCCCAGGTCCGCACCGCCGTCCAGACCCACGTCCGCCACTTCGGCCAACCCCCCACCGGCATCTGGATCCCCGAGTGCGGATACCGCCCCGCCGGCTTCTGGTCCTACCCCGTCAACCGGCCCGCCCAGCCCGGCGACCCCCACTCCACCCAGATCGCCCCCGGATTCGACCGCATCGGCGTCGAGCAGGCCCTCGCCGAGTCCTCCCTCGCCTTCTTCTTCGTGGACACTCACCTCATCGAGCACTCCGAAGCCGTCCACTCCCCCTACTCCATCTCCTCCTTCATGGGACTCAAGGAGCCGCCGCGTCTCCCCGCTAAACCCCTCACCGACCACGAACGCCATCGCGACCCCCGCTCGGTCTACCACCCCTACTACGTCGAAGGCCCCCTCACCGGCCTGCCCCCCGCCTCCGTCTTCCCCCGCGACCCCCGCACCGGCATCCAGGTCTGGTCCGGCGAGCTCGGATATCCCGGCGACGGCAACTACCTCGACTTCCACAAAAAGCGCTGGCCCGGCGGCCACCGCTACTGGCGCGTCACCGGCTCTCACGTCGATATGAACGACAAGCAGCCATACTTCCCGGAAGCCGCCGAATCCCGCATCCACGCCCACGCCGCCCACTTCGTGGACCTCGTCCGCGAAGCCCTCGCTGACGCCCGCAAAAACGCCGCACCGGACGACGCCCCACCCATCCTCTGCTCCCCCTTTGACGCCGAGCTCTTCGGCCACTGGTGGTTTGAAGGCGTCCTCTGGCTGGAAGCCGTCGCCCGCGAGATCCATCGCACCGCCCAGGATGATCCCGCCGCCGTCCAGCTCACCACCTGCAGCAAGTACCTCGCCGACCATCCCCCCACCGCCTCCGTCGCCATGCATGAGGGCTCCTGGGGTGCCGAAGGCACCAACCAGGTCTGGATGAACCCGGAAACCGCCTGGACCTACACCCACCTCTACCCCGCCGAGCTCTACCTCCGCGAAATCTGCACCGGCGACGCCTGGCGCACCTCAGACCTCGGCGCCCGCATCGTCCGCCAGCTCTGCCGAGAGCTCCTCCTGCTCGAGTCCTCCGACTGGCAGTTCCTCATCACCACCGGCGCCGCCCGCGACTACGCCGAACTACGCTTCCTCACCCACAACGACCAGTTCACCGAGCTCTCCACCATCTGGCAATCCTTTGAAAGCGGCGGCCACCTCAACGAGCACCAGCAGATGCGCCTCACCGCCATCGAAGAGCGCGACAGCATCTTCCCCGATATCGACCCCTCCTTCTGGTCCACCGGCGCCCACGCCACCCCAACGAACACCGGCCTGACCACACACAGAACCACGTCATGCTGAGCGTAGCGAAGAACCGCCGTAGTTGCTGTTGCCCTTGCCTTTGCCCTTATTTGACATTCCGCAGCGAAGCGGCGGAATCTGCTGTTGCCCCTGCCTGTTCTTGCCTCTAACCCACTCTTGCCGTTGCCTGTTTTTGCCTTTATCCGTCTTTCGTCTTTCATCCGTGTAGTCCGTGAAATCCGCGGTCCGCCTGGTCTTATCGGTGAAGATCGGTCCAACCGGTGTCCATCGGTGTTAAGCCTTCCCATCCCCGACCCCATACACTAAATCCGTGGCCCCAACCCTCCAACTCACCCGTACCAACTCCCCCCGCACCCTCCTCACCACCTGGCACCTCCTCTCCCTTGACGCCCCCACCGTCGCCGCCCTCTGGACCTTCTTCATCGCCCGCTCCACCCACACCCCCGTCCCCACTACCTCCATCGCCGCCATGTTCCTCGCCGTCTGGATCCTCTACGCCGCCGACCGTCTCCTCGACGCCCGCCACCTGGACTCCCACTCCCCCGACACCCCCCACCTCGAAGCCCGCCATCTCTTCCACCATCGCCATCGCCACCTCTTCCGCCTCGGCATCCTCCTCGCCTCCCTGGCCCTCGCTCCCCTCCTCCTCACCATCCCCCCTGCTACCATCCGCCTTTATCTCATCGCCGGTACCCTCCTCATCGCCTGGTTCCTACTTATCCACGCCGCCCCCTCCTCACACCGCCTCCCCAAGGAGTTCGCCGTCGGAGCCTTCTTCGCCGCCGCCACCTTCATCCCCACCGTAGCCCGCAACCCATCCCTTCGCCAGCACCTCATCTTTCCAGCCCTCCTCTTCGCCGCCCTCTGCAGCCTCAACTGCCTCTTCGTCTACCGCTGGGAGCACCCCGCCCCGCTCCAGGAAGCCTGCCACCCCACCACCCGCCTCGCTCTCCGCCACCTCACCCTCATTCCCCTCCTCCTCGCCGCCGCCGCCCTCCTCCTCCACACCCCCCTGACGATCGCCGTCGCCTTCTCCGCCCTCCTTCTCCTCACCCTTCACCGCACCCAAACCCTCTCCCGCACCACCCTCCGCGCCGCCGCCGATCTCGCCCTCCTCACCCCCGTCCTCATCCTCCCCTTCCTGCAATGAAGCCCCCCAACTTCAACCGCATAGCGAAGCCCTACCGATGGCTCGAATACCTCGCCCTCGGCCCCCTCCTCCAGCGCACTCGCACCCGCCACCTCCCCCTCCTCGCCCGTTCCCGCCGAGCCCTCCTCCTCGGTGACGGCGACGGCCGCTTTACCGCTGCCCTCCTCACCTCCAACTCAGCACTCACCGCAGAGGCCGTAGACCTCAGCCCCGCCATGCTCGCACTCCTGGCCCGCAACTCCGCCCCACACGCCTCTCGCCTGCAAACCCATTGCACCAACGCCCTCACCCACACCCCCACCACCCCACCCGATCTCATCGTCACCCACTTCTTCCTCGACTGCCTCACCCAACCTGAACTCAACACCCTCATCACCCGCCTCGCCCCCAACCTCCCCCCTGGAGGCCTCTGGCTCCTCTCCGACTTCCGCACCCCCAACCCATTAGCCCGCCTCTATGTCCGCTCCCTCTACTTCGCCTTCCGCCTCCTCACCGGTCTCCGCGTCACGGCCCTCCCCGATTACGCCACCCCTCTCCGCAACGCCGGCCTCCACCCCATCGCCGTCCACCGCCGCCTCTTCGGCCTCCTCACCACCGAACTCTGGCAGCGCAACCCAAGCCCTGACAGCCACTAAGCCCTGATTTACAATTGTTACAGTTCTATGAATCTCTACATCCTCCGCCACGCCAGCGCCGGCACCAAGCGCCCCAATCCCCTCCTCGACGTCAAACGCCCGCTCGATAAGGACGGCAAGCAGCACTGCCTCCAGCTCGCCCACGTCCTCAACGCCCAGAAGGTCTCCTTTGACCTCATCGTCTCCTCCCCCCTCAAGCGCTCCCTCCAGACCGCCCAGCTCATCGCCACCGAGACCGGCTACGAGTCCAAGATCCTCATCTCCAAAGCCCTCACCCCAGAGGCCACCTTCCCCGACTTCCAGCGCCTCCTCCGCGAGTGCAAGGACCGGGAAAACCTTCTCGTCGTCGGCCACAGCCCTAACATCCAGCTCTTCGCCGGCCTCCTCATGGTCGCCGAAACCGGCCCCATCGGCGCCATCCAGCCCGCCGCCCCCCTCATCCGCATGCGCAAAGGCACCATCGCCCGCCTCTCCCTCGTCAAGCGCCCCGCCACCCTCCAAACCATCCTCGACCCCCGTCTCGTCCGCGCCCTCTACGCCACCTCCACAAAGAGCTCTCGCCGCAAGACCTCAAAAAAGTAACCCGCCTCCTTCTTCACCGCCCACCCTTCGAGCACCGCCCCGCCGCGCCCCGGCGTCAGCTCCATCACCACCCGCTTCGGATACACCAGCGTCCTCACCCGCACCACCGCGCTCGCCCGGTCCTGGTTCAGCGCCGCCGCCAGCCGCAGCAGCACCACCGCCCGCGTCACATGCACATGCTCCTCCAGCGGAATCGTCCGCATCACCCGGTCCATCGCATCCGGCCGCGTCTTCCCCAGATACCGCGCAATCGCGCTCACCACCAGCCGCTGCCCCGGAGAAAACCCAAAAATCTCCGAGTTCGCCACAATATACTGCGTATGCCGATGATGCCCCTGGTGGTTCATAAACTTCCCCACATCCATCATCATCGCCGCCGCCTGCACCCACAGCCTGTACTCCACCGGAAGCTCATGCACCCGCTGCAGCGCGTCAAACAACTGCACCACATGCCCCCGCACCGGCTCCGCCTTCTTCTGGTCGATCCCATACCGCTCACACACCTCCAGCACCCCCGCCCACCGCTCGCTCTCAATCTTCGCGTGCACCTCCGCCCGTAGATCCACCTCCCCCAGCATCTGCGCCAGCATCCCATCCCTTAGCCCCAGCGCCGAGTACCGAAACCCCCTCAGCCCATACCGCTCCAGCACCGCCGCATACACCAGCGCGCCGCCCACAATAATCTCGCTCCGCTTCGGCCCAATGCCCGGCACTGCCGCCCGCTGCTCGTTGGTCAACTTCAGCAGCTTATCCGCCAGCTTCCGCGTCTGCTCCGTCGTCGCCTCCAGCGCCTTCACCCGAACAAAATGCTTCGGCATCGCCTTCGCCCCCGGCTTCTTCAGCGGCAACTTCAATTCCACCGCCGCACTCGCCTCCGCCAGCGCCGCCGCCGTCCCACTCGTCGCAATCACCACCTGAACCACCGGCCGCCCAATCTTCTTATCCGCCCGCTTCAACTCCCGTTCGATGTACTGCTTCAGCCGCCCCACATCCTCCTTCGCCGGCGGATCCTGCTGCAGAAACTCCTGCTGCAGCCTCACCGCCCCCAGCGGCAGGCTTACCATCTCCTTCACCCGCCCCCCATCGCTCACCGTCACCTCGCAGCTCCCGCCCCCCAGGTCGATCAGCATCACCTTCCCCTTCGCCCCCGGCTCATGCGTCACCACCCCCAGGTGGATCAACCGCCCCTCCTCCAACCCCGAAATCACCTCCACATCCCACCCCGTACTCGACCGCACCCACTCCCGAAACGCCTCCGCATTCCGCGCATCGCGCATCGCGCTCGTCGCCACCACCCGCACCTTATCCACCACATGCGCCTGCACCGCCTTGTGAAACCGCTTCAGCGCCTTCACCGTCTCCGCCATCGCCTCCGGCGAGATCATCCCCGTCTGAAACACGCTCTCCCCCAGCCGCGTCACCTCCCGGTCCTCGTGCAGCGTCTTCAACCCATGCCGCACCACCGACGCAATCTTCAACCGGCAACTATTCGACCCAATATCTACCGCCGCAAACGTAGCCATACCCCATCCCCCGCACACCAGAACCGCACATCACCCCCAGCATACCCGCCCACCATAAACTCAGGGTCATTCTGAGCCCAGCAAAGAACTCCGTAGTTGCCGTTGCGCTTACCGTGTCGTTGCCCTTGCTCTTGCTGTTGCTCATTCCTATCCCTTCTTAGCCTTTCATCTGCGCGCCTCCGTGAAATCCGCGGTCGTCCTTGTTCTTGCCACCGGATAAGATCGGTCCAATCGGTGAAGATCGGTGTTAAGCCTTTCTCCCGCCCCGCCACGGTATCCTTACCTCAGCACTCGCAGATGATCACCCAGACCCCCACCCGCCCTCACTTCTCCATCCTCGCGACCTCCTTCGCCGGCGGCCCCCGCCCGCGCAACGCCGCCGCCATCCTCGCCGGCCTCTGGCTCCTCATCTTCTTCGTCTCCCTCTTCGCCCCCCCGCTCCTGGATGACGCCGACGCCACCCACGCCCAGGCCGCCCAGGCCATCGCCTCCACCGGCGACCTCGTCACCCTCCACGTCGACGGCGTCCGCTACCTCGAAAAAGCTCCCCTCCCGTACTGGCTCGCCGCCCTCTGCTTCCGCCTCTTCGGCTTCAACACCTTCGCCGCCCACCTCCCCCAGGCCCTCGCCGTCGCCGCCCTTGCCCTCCTCGGCCACCGCTGGGCCAACCAGGCCTTCGGCGCCCGAACCGGTTTCTACACCGCCATCGCCCTCCTCACCTCCACCGGCATCTTCCTCTTCACCCGCATCCTCATCCCGGACGTCCTCCTCTCCCTCTTCCTCGCCGCCGCCCTCTTCGCCTTCCTCAAATCCCTCACCCCCGACCCGTCGAGCCCAGAAGCCTTGGGTGCCCCATTCATCGCGCAGCCTCATCGCGCGATGAGTGGGTCTACCCCGGAAGTCCTCCCCCCCGAGCGCCCCTCCATCGCCTGGTACGCCGGCCCCCACTTCTACCCCTACGTTATGGCGTCCTCCCTTGCCTGCGCCGTCCTCACCAAGGGCCTCGTCGCCCTCGTCCTCTTCCTCATCCCCGCCGCCCTCTTCCTCACCCTCACCTCCACTTGGGCTAACGTCCGCCGCCTCAAACCCCTCACCTCCACCCTCCTTTTCCTCGCCATCGCCGCCCCCTGGCACATCCTCGCCGCTCTCCGGAACCCCGCCACCGCCACCCACCCCGGCTGGGCCTGGTTTTATCTCTGGAACGAGCACGTCCTCCGCTTCCTCGGCCGCCGCATCCCCCGCGACTACAACAAGCTCCCCGGCTACGCCTTCTGGCTCCAGCACCTCGCCTGGCTCTTCCCCTGGAGCCTCTTCCTCCCCCTCGCCGTTACCGCTCTCTGGCGACGCTCTCAACATCAGGTGCAGGTCCTCACCAAGCCCTATGGCACACAACATCCGTTGCGTTCAGTAAGTTCGACCTTCATATGGGCTCTACCGGTCTTCGCCGCGGCTGCCGGGTTCTACATACTTTCGACTGCATTAGTTGACAAGGCAGAGGCTTTTGCGCTCGTGCTTGTTGGTGAATTTTCCTTATCTATAATGGTTCGCCGCCGGCGCGTCGGCCTCACCGCCTCCCCTTTCCACCGCATCGACCCCCAGCAGCGCTCCATCCTCCTCCTCGCCCTCTTCGCCGCCGTCACCCTCCTCTTCTTCTCCCTCTCCACCAACCAGGAGTACTACACCCTCCCCGCCTACCTCCCCATCCTCCTCCTCATCGCCGCCACCATCACCCGCGCCGAGCAGACCTTCCC
The DNA here is from genome assembly GCA_964242025.1 of uncultured Acidobacteriaceae bacterium. Classification (GTDB taxonomy): domain Bacteria; phylum Acidobacteriota; class Terriglobia; order Terriglobales; family Acidobacteriaceae; genus Edaphobacter. The sequence goes on along the minus strand of CAXSZW010000002.1, from coordinate 391,585 downwards.
CACCTCCCCCTCCTCCCGTCGGTGGATCGCCTTCGCCCACATCTCCCTCAGCGCCCTCGGAGCCCTCACCGCCCTCGCCCTCGCCTGGGGCCTCTTCGCCTCCCGCCACCTCCCCTTCAATCCGGATATCGGCACCCTCCTCGCCCACCGCTCCGTCGGCGATTACACCCTCTCCACCTCACACCTCTTTGACCTCACCACCTCCGCCTTCGCCGCCCTGCGCCTCCCAGCCATCCTCGCCGCCGTCGCCTTCCTCCTCGGCCCAGCCCTCGCCCAGACCCTCCGCACCCAGCGCCGTCACATTGCCGCGACCACCACCATCGCCTTCACCGCCGCCGCCTTCCTCTTTTCCGCGCACCTCGCCCTCATCCGCTTCGCCCCCCTGCTCTCGTCCCAGCAGTTCGCCGCCACCATCCAGCATCTCGAGCGCACCGGCACCATCGCCCCCGACACCCAGATCCTCATCCTCGGCGACCAGGCCTTCGGCTCCTCCATCCCCTTCTACCTCGGCACACAGCATCGCCTTGTCTACCTTGTAGACGGCCGCAGCACCTCCATGCTCTTCGGCAGCACCTTCCCCGACGCCCCCCCAATCTTCCTCACCCCGTCTGACCTCCTCGCCCGCTGGGGCCAGGGCCCCCGCAAAATCCTCTTCATCCCCCCCGACCGCCGCCCCCAGGCTACCCAACTCCTCTCCGGCCTCCCCCAGTTCATCCTCCAACAATCCAGCGGCAAACTCCTCCTCACCGATCGCCCCCTAGGCACCCCCTCCAAACCCGCCAAGCTGGAGGCTGCCGCAACCCCAGCCTCGCTGAAGGGCACGGCTTCAGCCGTGCCATAAACTTCCCTCACTCCACCCGGCTTTAGCCGCAGAGGTACGCTTTCGCTTCATAGCCACACCCCAATCCGTCCCACCCCAGAGTAACTTTCCGGAGATTACAGAAGTAGGGTATTTGAGACTCGTAGCCGCGCAGCTAGTTACAAGGCTAAGTCGTTTGCTTTCAAACTTTTGCATCATTTATGCCGGGGGAGGGGGTATCTCCCTGAAACCCGCTCAAAAGGCCCGCACTTGACCTCGCAGTCACCTCAAACCGCCCGCCCAAATCTCCGCTCCATCGGCCTCATCACCCTCGTCTGGCTCATCCTCCAGGTCGGCGGCCTCTTCTCCCCCGGCCTCCTCGACGACGTCGACTCCGTCTACCTCGAAATCGCCCGGGAGATGCTCCACCGCCACGATTACGTCACGCCTTACATCGATGGCATCCGCTTCTTCGACAAGCCCCCCCTCATGTACTGGCTAGCCGCCGGCTCCATGCGTGTATTTGGAGAACACGACTGGGCAGGCCGAATCCCCTTAGCCCTGGCCGTCTTAGCCCTCCTCTTAGCCGTCTACTTCCTGGCCCTCCGCCTCTACGCCCAGACCAGCCCAGCCCAGCACCCAGACCGCGCCGCCCTCTACTCCGCCCTCGCCCTCGCCACCGCCATCGGCCCCTACCTCTACACCCGCTTCTACATCCCGGACATCCTCATCGCCCTCTGGATGACGCTCAGTGTCCACACATTCCTCCTGGCCCTCGACCAAGTTCAATCCCGCGCCCACTCTTCCCTATTCCCTATTCCCTATTCCCTCCTCTTCTCCGCCACCCTCGCCCTCAACCTCCTCACCAAGGGCCTCATCGGCCTCGTCTTCCCCCTCGCCTTCGTCCTCCTCTACCTCCTCCTCACCCGCCAGTTCGCTCTCCTCCCCAAACTCCACCTCCTCCCGTCAGCACTCGTATTCGCCCTCATCGCCCTTCCCTGGCACCTCCTCGCCGCCCTCCGAAACCCTCCCATCCTCATGCCCCCCGGCCTCGGCCTCCCCACCCACGCCGGCTGGACCTGGTTTTACCTCTACAACGAGCACTTCGCCCGCTTCCTCGGCAAGCGCATCCCCCACGATTACGGCAACACCCCCGTCCCGCTCTTCTGGCTCTACGCCGCCATCTGGGTCTTCCCTTGGGTCACCTTCCTCCCCGCCGCCATCCGCACCCTCCGCGACCACCTCGGCCACCACCTCCCCGTCACAGCCCGCCAGCGCGAAGCCGCCCTCACCGTCACCCTCTGGACCCTCACCGTCCTGGTCTTCTTCTCCATCTCCCACCGCCAGGAGTACTACTCCCTCCCCGCCCTCCCCGCCCTCGCCCTCCTCGCCGGCTCCACCCTTGCCCGCGCCGACCAAGCTGCAGCCTTATCCCTGAGACCTGAGCCCTTATCCCTGCTCTCCCACCGCTACTTCCTCCTCCCTCTTACCCTCCTCATCGCCGTTATCACCGCCTTCTTCGCCCTCACCGCCCCCCACCCGGCTCCCGGCTCCGACCTCTTCACCGTCCTCAATCAAAACACCGCCAACTACAACCTCTCCCTCGGCCACCTCTTCGATCTCACCGGCCCCGCCATGGGTTTCTTCCGCCTTCCCCTCGCCCTCACCGCCGTCGGAATGCTCATCCTCGGCCCCCTCAGCTATCTCCTCCGAGCCCGAGCCCGCACTTACACCGCCAACCTCACCCTGGCCGCCGGCATGACCCTCGTCCTCCTCGCTGCCCATCAGGGCCTCGTCCGCTTCAACCCCATCCTCGGCTCCAAGGACCTCGCCCAGGCCATCCTGAACACTCAGGCGCAAGCCCCCAGCCAAACCGACCTCATCCTCCTCGACGGCGAGCTCACCTCCGGCTCCACCCTCCTCTTCTACACCCATCAGCCCGTCCATCTCGTCAACGGCCGCGTCAATGGCCCCTGGTTCGGCTCCTTCTGGCCGGACGCCCCCTCCATCTTCGAGAACGATGAAACCCTCCACACCCTCTGGCACTCCCCCCGCCGCCTCTTCCTCCTCACCTACGCCCCGCAGGACCGCACCCGAGACCTCCTCCCCTACGGCCCCGTCCACCCCCTCGCTCAATCCGGCGGCAAAACCATCCTCACCAACAAGTAAGCCGTACCACCACGCGAAGCAGTCACCCGTCACGAAGTGACCGCCCCGCGCGCAGCGGGCCTATTCAGGAGCCTCCACCCTACCCCCCGGCTTCAGCGTATAAATCTTCCCCCGATAGTAAAACTTCTCCCCCCCATAACTCCCCATCCAGAGCAGGCTCCCCAACATATCCCGCAGCGGATAGATCGCCACATTCCGCCCCCAGTCCGGGTCCCGCATCACCCCCAGGATCATCCCTGCCTGCACCCACCGGTTCACCACCATCGCCACCAGCCAAGCCAGTCCAAGCTCCGGCCGCCCACTCGCCACCCCCCACGCCAGCCCCAGCACCCCAAATGGCATGGCGAACGTCAACCCACTCCCCAAATGCCCCCACGGCCGCGACCGCCGCGTACTCTGCATCCACCGCAGTTGGTTCCGGAACGAAAGCCAGAACGGCGTATCCTGCACCATCAGCTTGATGATGTGCGTCGCCATCTTCACCCCGGTCCCCTGCTTCGCCAGACGATTCCCCAACTCAAAATCATCCGCATAAAACTGCCCCAGTTCCCCAAACCCACCCACGTCCCGAAAGCTCTTCTTCCGCACCGCCATCGTCGCGCCCAGCGCAAACTTCGTTCCCTCCAGCATGTCCGCCACCAGCACGCCGCTCGTCATCTCCACACTCTTGCCCACCGCATCCAGCTTCGCCGCAAAGCTAGCAGTATCGCCACCGTAAGCCGTGCCCAGATACACACAGCTCGCCAGCCCCAGCTTCGGATCCTTCAGGTTCTGCACCATCCGCAGCAGGTAGTCCTTCGCCACGCGCACATCCGCATCGCTGGTGATAAACAGCTCATGCTGCGCCACGGAATCCAGCTTCTCCAGCGAATACACCTTCGCATTGTGGAACTTCGGCATCGGCTCGCCGCACGTCACATACTTCGCCTTCACCCCCGGATACCGCTCACCCACCCTGCGTGCCAGCCGCAGCCCCTCATCCGTCTCATGCCGGGCGCAGAACAGCAGCTCAAACTCCGCCGGATACTCCTGCTCGAAGAAGCTCTGGAAGTTCCCTTCCATTCCCGGCTCTGTTCCATGCAGCGGCTTCAGCACGCTCAGCGCAGGCGTAAAGTCCGCCGGAGTCCCCTCATCCCGCCGCTTCCTCAGCCCAAACCGAACCGCCGCCGCCACCACCATCAGGCAGTAGATCGACGACGTCACCGACCCCACCATCGCCACCCAGAATAAAACCCGCAACACCACACTCATCGCAACCACGTCCTTACGATAAGTCTACCGAAACAGGCCTTCCTAACGGCTGGCTTCGCGCTTCTTCGCACCCTTCGCCGCAGCCTTGGGCGGCTTCACCTGCACCAGGCTCACCCGCCGCAGCGGCACCAGCCCCGACCCCGGATTCTGCTGCTGATTCATCCGCGCCAGCATCTCATCCCGCACATAGTCCACAAACCCCTGCATCTGCCGGTTCATCTCCTCCATCCGCTCCCGCATCTGCAGCACAATCGCGATCCCCGCAATATTCACCCCCAGGTCCCGCGCCAGGTTTAGGATGAACTCCAGCCGCTCCAGATCCTCATCGGTATACAGCCGCGTATTGCCCTCACTCCGGCTTGGCCGCAGCAAACCCTCGCGCTCATACATGCGCAGCGTCTGCGGATGGATCTCATACATCTCCGACACCACGGAGATCATGTACCCCCCACGAGATTTCCGCTTCGTCGCCATTGCCTTAACTCGCCTTCGCCTGCTTGACTGCCTTCGCCCTCATAGCCTTCGAGCTTGCTTTAACGATTAGCCGCAACGCATCGTTCACAGCCTCGCTACTCGGAAAAACTGCGTATAGCTCCGGCTCGATCAATACGAGGTTCGTCCCCATCTTGAACCGCTCCGCATAAGGGTTCTTTCTTGCGTTGGAAAAGTCATACTCTGGCCGTATTTCAGCATCCTCAGTTTTGACCTTCTTCATACTCGCTCCTCTCTCCTTTCGTGGCAGGCCTTGCGCTGATAATCCGCCAACGAGCTGCCCGTTCAACATGAACTACCGATAAGATGCGCCGGTTGATGGAATAGCCGAGCAACAAGAAGCGTTCCTCCTCGGCAGAATGCTCCGGATCGTCGATCAACATGGCATGGTCATCGCCAAACACGCTCGCCGCCTCTTCAAACGTCACTCCGTGTTTCCTGACATTGGTCGCCGCTTTCGCCGTGTCCCATTCAAAGAGCGCGTCGCTCAGCTGAAACAGCTTTTTTTTTGATAGCGCCAAGTCTCCGGCTCCAACTTCGTCTCAGTCTAGCTCCATCGGCCACTGCAAGCTAGGAGATCTCTCGAACGCGCACCTCAGCATCTCACCCCTCATGAAGCGTTCCCTCCTCCTCACCTCCCTCGCCGCCGCCACAGCCGCCACCGCCTACACCCTCCTCTCCACCCCATCCCGCGTCCGTCCCGGCATGGTCGCCGTCATCACCGGCGGCTCCCGAGGCCTCGGTCTCGCCCTCGCCCACCGCTTCGGCCGCGCCGGCTGCAGACTCGTCCTCGCTGCCCGCAACCCGGATGAGCTCGAACTCGCCCGTGACGGCATCCTTCGCGCTCAGGATGTCAAAAACGAAGACGACATCCTCCTCGTCACCGCAGACCTCACCGACCCCGAACAAAGCCAAGGCCTCATCGCGTCAGCCCTCAACACCTTCGGCCAGCTCGACATCCTCATCAACAACGCCGGCATCATCGAAGTCGGCCCCATCGAAGACCAGCCCCTCGAAGCCTACGAACGCGCCATGGCCACCAACTTCTTCGCCGCCCTCTACCTCAGCCAGTACGCCCTCCCGCACCTGCTCGCCCGCCGCTCCGGTGCCATCATCAACATCTCCTCCATCGGCGGCAAAATGGCCGTCCCCCACATGCTCCCGTACTCCGCCGCCAAGTTCGCCCTCACCGGCTACTCCCAGGGCCTCCACGCCGAACTCCGCCACAAAGGCGTCCGCGTCACCACCGTCTGCCCCGGCCTCATGCGCACCGGCGGCGAAAATCACGCCCAGTTCGTCGGCAATGCCGAGGCCGAGAAAGCTTGGTTCAACTTCGCCGCCAAGACCCCCCTCATCGCAGCCTCAGTCGACCACGCCGCCAACCGCATCTTCTCCGCTGTCTCCTCCGGCCGGGCCGAGATCACCATCACCCCCCAGGCCTGGCTCGCCGCCCGCTTCGCCGGCCTCTGCCCGGAGACCACCCAGTGGGTCGCCTCCCTCGCCAACCAGTACTTCCTCCCTGCCCCCCTCAACGTCATCCCCGCCCCACCTACACCCCACCACCACGAACCCGAAGACCTCCCCGCCGACCTCATCGCCGACCCATCCCCCAGCTAGCCACCGCACCCTGTGCCCCATCCTCGCGACAGTTTTACCATCGCTAAGGTGAGCATCGTTGGAGGAGACCGCTCTCCTATGCATTCCGCAAGCCCTGAATCCGGCGGTGTCCGCTGGTGAGACTATCTACTTTGTTTTGAAGACTTTGCAGCCACTAATGCCCAAAACAAAGACTTTAGCCGCCGTTTGAAGCCAGGTCCAGACCTAAGTCCAATGCTTTGAAGATTTTGCACATATTCGGCAGGGTGGCAGGGTACCGTCTACCGCTTCAAAACACCCTCCCGAACCTTCCCAATCTTCCCCTTCGCCCCCACCACGAACGGCAGCGACACCGCGTTCCACTCCGCCACCGTCGGTCCGCTCAGAGCCCGCCAGTTCCTCCCATCATCAAAGGACACATCCGCCCCACTCGGCCCAACCGCCAGCCAGGCCTGCGCCCCAGAGTCGAACGCCACCCCCGATCGATAACCCGCTGGCATCGCCGCAGCCGCCGTCCAGCTCTTCCCCCCATCCCGAGACCAAGCCGCCGTCCCAGCCGAAGCCTCCGGCTTCTGGTAGTCCCCACCCACCGCCACCATCAAAGCCACCATCTTCCCGGACGCCCCGGAGACCGTTCTCCCCGCCAGCGAGAACACCCCCGCCCCACTCGTCCCCGCAGCCAGCGGAGTATCCACCTTCCCCCACACCAGCGGACACACACTCCCCTCCTTCGCCCCCGCCGCACACTTGGCTGACGTCGCATACACCCGTGCCGCCGTCCCCCCACCCGTCCCGAAGTACACCGTCACCCCCACCGCCGTCAGCCCTGTATTGCTCGCCGCAAAACCCCCATCCCCCTTCTCCGCCTCCAGCCCTGGATCGTCCGCAATAAACCAGTTATCCCCGCGGTCAGGGCTGAAGAACATCGCAAACTTACCCCCCACCGGGTCCCCCAGCAGATACATCTGTTTGTCCGTCACTTTCCGCAGGTCGTCGAAGAATCCTTCCTCATCTGGATTCTCAAAGACCAGCTTCCAGGTCTGGCACCCGTCCGTCGTCTTGTAGATTTTGCTCGCCGCCCCTTTGCCACTCGCCATCACCACCGCCGTATTCGCATCGAACCCCTGCACCCCCCGAAAGTCCAGCTTCTCCGCTCCCTTCGGCACCATACACGGCTGCCACAGGTAACCACCGTCCTCCGTCCGCAGCACCGTCCCATTTGCTCCACTCGCCCAGGCCACCCCCGCCCCCAGCGCGTGAACTCCCCGCAGACTCGCCGTCGTATGCGACTCCTCTAGATCAAACTGCCCGCTTGCACGTCCCCCCATCGCCAGTCCAGCAACCAGCAGAACCACAGCCGCACGTCTCATTCCCAGAGTGTATCGCCCCTTCGGCGCGCATCCTTCTGCTCGAATCTGAGTCACATTAGCACACGTATCTACAGCAGAGGTCTCCCATGTTTGCTTCCCACCCAACCCGCGACGATCAGGCGAAGAAGATCACCCGCAGCACCTTCGTCATCGGCGGCACCGCCGCCGCCGCACTTATCGCCCTTGCAGTCCTGCGGGAAGGCCCCGGCGTCGAGGCCAGCGTCGCCATCCACGGCACGGCAGGGGAGGTGACTATTGTGAATTTTTCCAATGATGGTAAGAGGCTTGGCGAGGAAAAGGTTGCGAAGGTGGTGAAGACAGATGGGGAGTGGTTCAAGCAGCTCGGCAAGAATTCGTTCAGCATTGCACGGCAGGCGGATACGGAGATGCCATTTTCCGGCGCGAATTTGAGGGAGCATGGGAACGGCGTCTTTCGCTGCATCGGTTGCGATACAGCACTGTTCAGTTCTAAGACCAAGTTTGAATCCGGGACCGGTTGGCCCAGTTTCTGGGCTCCTATTGCCAAGGAGAATGTGCTTCAGGTGACCGATTCATCGCTTGGCATGGAACGGACGGAGGTCAAGTGCGCCCGTTGCGACGGTCACCTGGGTCACGTGTTCGACGATGGCCCCCAGCCGACCGGCCTCCGCTACTGCATGAACTCCGCCTCTATGAAGTTCGCCAAAGCGTGATGCGTAAAACGTGGTGAATTACGCGCAGAACATGGGTTTTGGTATGGCAATCGTGGTGAGGTGGCATTCATGGCTGTGGTGAAACCCGCAATTGACGCGGGGTTCACCATAGCCGCGCCATGTTTTATTTCCTGCGATGGTGAAACAAAGGACTTACGGGCGATGGTGGGGGAGTTTGGCCCTTGGCGTACGTTTTTGTGTGGGCACTTTTGGGGGGCCAGCCTGTCAGAATTCCTCTTCGTTGCAGGGCGATAAGCAGGACAGAAGCGGAGTGCGCCCGGCAGTCGTCGTGGGATGCGGTGAGCCAGCTTACGCTTAGCTCATAAAACTTGACATGAACTGACTCACATCGTATAAATGAGACGTCGCAAGAAGAAACGAACACGATATCGGGCCTCAACGCCCACCCCTTAGGAGCAACACGCAATGGCAAAGATCATTGGAATCGACCTCGGAACCACGAACAGCTGCGTCGCCGTCATGGAAGGCGGAGAGCCCAAAGTCATCGCCAATGAGGAAGGCGGACGTACCACCCCCTCCATCGTGGCCTTCACGAAGTCCGGCGAACGGCTTGTCGGTACGGTTGCCAAGCGTCAGGCCATTACCAACCCGGAGAACACTATCTTTTCCGTGAAGCGCTTCATGGGCCGCCGGTCGAATGAGATCAACGAAGAGATGAAGATGGTCCCGTACAAGGTGGTAGGCAAGGGAGACGGCGTCAACATCGTGGCGCAGGGCAAGGAGTACACCCCACCCGAGGTCTCCGCCATGATCCTGCAGAAGTTGAAAAAGGCTGCGGAAGACTACCTTGGCACCTCCGTCACCGAGGCCGTCATCACTGTGCCCGCGTACTTCAACGATGCGCAACGTCAGGCTACCAAGGATGCCGGCCGCATCGCGGGTCTGGACGTGAAGCGCATTGTCAATGAGCCCACTGCGGCCGCGCTGGCGTACGGTCTGGACAAGAAGAAGGACGAGACGATCATCGTGTACGACTTCGGCGGCGGTACGTTCGACGTCTCGGTGCTCGAGGTGGGCGAGGGTGTCATCGAGGTGAAGTCCACCAATGGCGACACCCACCTGGGCGGAGACAACCTGGACCAGCGCATTGTGGACTGGCTGATCAGCGAGTTCAAGTCTGATACCGGTCTGGACCTGACTGCCAAGGGCAACGAGATGGCTCTGCAGCGTCTGAAGGATGCGGCGGAGAAGGCGAAGATTGAGCTTTCGACCGCACAGGAGTCCGAGATCAATCTTCCGTTTATCACTGCGGATGCCTCCGGGCCCAAGCACCTGGTGCGCAACCTGACCCGTTCGAAGCTTGAGTCGCTGGTCGATGACCTGCTCCAAAAGTCGGTCGGGCCCTGCAAGCAGGCGCTGAAGGATGCGGGCATCGACGCTTCGAAGATCAACGAGGTGGTGCTGGTCGGCGGCCAGACCCGTATGCCGGCCATTCAGAAGCTGGTGAAGGATCTGTTCGGCAAGGAGCCCAACAAGGGCGTCAACCCGGATGAGGTTGTGGCGATCGGCGCGGCGGTTCAGGCTGGCGTACTCGCCGGCGAAGTCAAGGACCTGCTCCTGCTGGATGTGACTCCCCTGACGCTCTCGATTGAGACGATGGGCGGCGTGGCGACCGGGATGATCACCCGCAACACGACCATCCCGACCAAGAAGACGGAGACCTTCTCCACCGCAGCCGACAACCAGACCGAAGTTGAGGTCCACGTGCTGCAGGGCGAGCGTCCGATGGCCGCGCAGAACCGTACGCTGGGCAAGTTCAAGCTGGGCGGCATTCCTACCGCGCCCCGCGGCGTCCCGCAGATCGAGGTCACCTTCGACATCGATGCCAACGGCATCCTGAACGTGACGGCGAAGGATCGCGCGACCGGCAAGGACCAGAAGATCACCATCACCAGCTCTTCGGGTCTGAGCAAGGAAGAGGTGGAGCGGATGGCGAAGGATGCCGAGGCCCACGCGGCGGAGGATAAGGAGCAGCGTGACGCGGTTGAAGCACGCAACGGCCTGGACTCGCTGGTCTACAACATTGAGAAGATGTTGAAGGACAGTGGAGACAAGGTAGCCGCGTCCGACAAGACGGAGGTCGAGTCTGCACTCGCCGAAGCCAAGTCCACGCTGGAGGCAAGCCCTTCCGCAGCCGAGATGAACGCGGCCAAGGACAAGCTGCAGTCCGCAAGCCACAAGCTCGCGGAGGCCATGTACAAGGCTTCCTCGTCTGAGGCCCCCACGGATGGCGGAGCCGCTGCCGCGGGTACCACGGAAGAGGCACCCAAGCACGATGAGGGTGTTATTGATGCCGAGTACGTGGATGTCGATAAGAAGTAAGCAAATGTTCCAGCAACAATGAACAAGGCGGGACGCATCTGCGTACAGCCAACAAGAGAAGGGGGTGGTTCCGATTGGAGCAACCCCCTTCTCTTTCTCAAAAGAAATGTCGTCGATTCACAGGGTTTGCGCGTCGAATTCATTAGAACAGCGTTACAACAAGTAGCCGCATGCGTTTCAATCCTTCCGGATGGCGACCGGATCGTTGTAGATCGCTCAACCATCTCCAAGGAGGCAAGCCAATGACCGAGACCATGTGGAAGTGTGATCAACTTCGTGCCGGCCAGCTTTACAACCGGATGATGTTCGACACTCAGAGCGAAGCCGAACAGTTTGCCCACAAGATGCGCCAGATGGAGCCGGACCAGACGTTTGCCATTGAGGCCATTGCCGCATCACAGGTATGGAACTGAAGTAGCCTTCCCCTTTACCGCAGCATCCGGGTTTCCCGCGTCACGTCACATCTTCTGAGCCCTTCCGGGCGAGACGTGGGTCCCAGCTTCCCCAACCCTCTCCATGCTGATCAATTGGACTGAAGTCGAAGCCCTGGCGAATACCTGCCTCGTTCTTACCAGTGTGGGTGCGATCTCCTATGCCGGCCTGCAGCTTCGTCACGAGCGCGAGTATCGCTCCGTCGCGAACCTGGAAAAACAGCTTGCCTTCTTCCTTTCAGAAAACTTTGTGGCTGCGCGACGCCGTCTGGCACAGGCCCGCCTGGTTCTGGATGACGACGACATGGCGACCCTGCGGCCATGGGATCTGGAAAATCCGCCTGTGAGCGTCTTTGAGGTTCTGGACTTTTATGAGCACCTGTCACTGCTGGTGAATAAGGGTCATCTTGATGTCTACGACGTTTGGCATACGTTTTATGAGTGGGCCCAGCCTGTCTATGTCGACCTGCAGCTCCTGATCGAATCCCCCGACTCCGCCTATGCCGAACACTATAACGACCTGCAAAGCCTGATGCGGAAGATGGATTCCATTCAACTGAAACGCATGCACGCCAAGAACGCCAACCACTGGGCGTTGTGGACGCCGGACCGTATCACCGACCACTACCGCTACGAGCTTGAATCCGGCGGCCGGCCTCGGCGGACGCGCAACGCTCCGGTCCGCGAGGTCGCCAAGGAGGTTGCGCGCGAGGTCGTCCGCGAGATGCAGCAGACTGAGCCGGAGACGGTACCCATCAGCCAGGAGCCCAACGATGCCTGAGGGAAACGAGCTTCATCGCTGGGCGAAGATGCACAACGAGGTCTTCGCCGGCAAGAAAGTCCGCGTCGATTCACCGCAGGGCCGCTTTGTCGAGGCTCCGCTGCTGGATGGCAAGACGCTGGTTCAGGCGACGGCAGTCGGCAAGCACCTCGGTTATGACTTCGGAAAGATCGAAGGTGAACGCCGTATCCTGCACATCCATATGGGGCTCTACGGCGACTTCAGCGAAGGCGTTCCGCCGATGCCGGAGCCGCGCGGAGCTCTGCGCCTGCGTCTCTGGACGAAGACGGATTGGCTGGAGCTTCGCGGGCCTACCGACTGCAGCCTGTGGACTGAAGGCAAGTGGCAGACACTGCTCGACCGGCTTGGCCCGGACCCGCTGAACCATGACAAGCCGACGCACATGCTGGAGCGTATCGCCGCACGCAAAACGGCCATCGGCCTGCTCCTGATGGACCAGTCGATACTAGCCGGGGTTGGCAATATCTATCGCGCCGAGCTTTTGTTCCGCGCGCGCATCAGCCCCTTCCGCCCCGGCAACCAGGTGGCGGAGCCGGCGTTGAAGGCGCTGTACAAGGATGCCGAGATGCTAATGCCGCACGCGATGGTCGATCGCCGCATCATCACGACCAAGGCTGCGGATCGCCCGCATAAGAGGGGAGAGGCTTTGGATGAAGAGGCACACTATGTCTATCGCCGGACCGGGCGCCCTTGTTTCCTCTGCGGCACGCCGATCAAGACGCAGATCATGGCCTCGCGCAATCTCTTCTGGTGCCCTACCTGCCAGGCTGAGTAAGCATCATGCGTTCCGTTGAACGTTTTCCGTTACACGCGTATCATAGGATTAAGGGTAGACACTCAAGATGGCGGCACTCTCCGGCAATAAGAAGAAAGCGACCTCGGCCGCGGCAATTCCGCGGGATCCTCTGCGCCGCCCTCCGCCGATTCATCCCGGGGAGATACTGCGCGAAGAGTTTCTGGTGCCGCTCAATCTGAGCGCCAATGCATTGGCGCTTGCTCTCCGCGTTCCAGCAACGCGGATCTCGGAGATTGTGAACGAACGCCGTGGAATCACAGCCGATACGGCTTATCGCCTTTCCCTTTATTTTGGGATGTCTCCGGACTTCTGGATGAATGTGCAGATTCACTATGAGCTAAGCCTCATCCACCAGACGTCTTTCAAACAGATTCGCAAGGAAGTCAGGCCGCGCAAGGATCAGCAGCAGATGGAGAACGAGTAAATGGCAACGCAAACCAAGGACTATTACGCGGCACTCGGCGTAAAAAAGACGGCCACGTCCGATGAAATTCGGAAGGCCTTCCGCAAGCTCGCGCGCAAATATCATCCGGATGTGAATCCCGGAGACAAGAAGTCGGAAGAGAAGTTCAAAGAGATCTCCGAGGCCAACGATGTCCTCTCCGACGACAAGAAGCGCAAGATCTTCGATCAACTTGGCTTCTACTCGGACTCCATCGACCCCGCCACGGCGGAGGCTGCGGCTCGCGGCGAGTACGCCGGCGGCAGCCCTTTCGCTGGCCAATCCCGCGGGCCACGCGGTTCCTACGGCGGCCAGGAGGTCCCCTTCGACTTTGGCGGATTCGACTTCTCAGACTTCGCTGCCGCCGGCAAGGGCCAGCCGCGCGCCGACCAAAGCGGCTTCGGCGGCTCCTTCAAGGACATCTTCTCCGGCATGTTCAACGGCAGCGGAAAGGCCGCTCAGCGCGGCCCTCAGGCAGGTACGGACCTCGAGTATCAGGTCTCCATCGACTTCTGGACTGCCGTGCGCGGCGGCACGACGCGCCTTGAGATTGAGCGCCAGGAGGTCTGCCCGACGTGTAAGGGCAAGTCGACCACCGGCGGACCCATGGAGTGCCCGGAGTGCCATGGATCAGGCCAGGTCACGCAGATGGGCGGACGCATGAAGTTCAACATCCAGTGTCCGCGCTGCGGGGGCTCAGGCGAGGTTTCCAGTTCTTGCGCCACCTGCGACGGAGCCGGTCTCGTCACGCGCCGCGAACCCCTTGAGTTTCGGATCAAGCCCGGCACCCGCGACGGCCAGCGCATCCGCCTCGCCGGCAAGGGCAACGCTGGCACCAATGGCGGCACCAACGGCGATCTCTACCTCATCATCAAAGCCGGACCGCATCCCTTCTTTATTCGAACCGCGGATGATATCTACACCACCGTGCCGATCACCATCAGCGAGGCTACCCTTGGCGCCAAAATCGATGTCCCCACCATCGATGGCCGCACCCAGCTCAAGATTCCGCAGGGGACCCAAACCGGGCAGAAGCTCCGCCTTCGCGAGAAGGGTGTACCTTCAGCCGCCAATGAAGGGAAGCGCGGAGATCAGATTGTAGAGGTAAAAATCGTGGTCCCCCGCATTCAGGATGAGCGTTCCAAGGAGATCCTTCGAGAGCTCGCAACCCTGAATCCGGAAGACCCCCGTGCAGAGATGCTGGCTGGAATCTAAGCCTAAGGAGGCGTGGTCGGGGGCGTCGTCGGAGTACCCGTACCCGGCGAGCCAGACGACCCGCTTCCCGACGCTCCCGACCCACTGTTGTTTCCGAACCCGCTTCCTAACGTTCCGGCTGTGCCCAAGCCGCTGGACGAGCCACTGGTCCCCACGCCGCCGCCCAGCAGGTTACCCTTTGCGTACATCTGCTCGATCCGAGGATCGTAGAGGAACTCCCAATCCTGGTAGCTGGTCTGCTCATTGACCACGACGATTGCGTCGCCGCTCTTTGGCACCCCCACGCCCATAAATGGCCCACCCGTCCCCGCCAGCGAGGTGCTACCAAACCCCGAATCCGTGCCAAAGCCCGAGCCCGAGCCCGAGCCCGAGCTTGAAGTCGAACCGGTTGATCCGGACGAACCTGACGTTCCAGTGGCGCCGCCGGTTGAAGTTCCTAAGGCTGCACCTCCTGTTGGGCTGGCACTGCCCGTCCCTGGCGTTGATCCAAACGCCGAACTTCCGGACCCCAAGGCAGACCCGCTTGTTCCGCTGGAACTCAGCCCCGCCGCGGACCCCAAACCCGCAGTCAACCCCGGCAGATCCTCGCCAAAGAAGCCCTTCACCTTGGTCTTGTTCTGCCCTACATGGATCAGCTTCCAGTCCTTCTCTCCTGTCAGCGGGTCGACATACTCCTGCCGTAGAAACCGGATGTTGTTCGACTTCTTCAGAGCCTCCATCGAAGCGGGATAGTTCTGGAACTTTTTGTAGTACATGCGTATCGCCCGGACGTATTGGTTTGCCCGATGCGCCGTCTCAATCTCGCGATCACGCTTCAACTGCAGCGCCAGACGAGGCGCTGCGACACTCAGCGCCAGCAGCAACAGAAAGACCATGACGACGCACGCGATCAGCATGAAGCCTTCTTCCGGATCTCCGTTCGCGTCGTCTTGTGGCCTGGTCTCGATCATCTCGTTAGTTCGGTTGCAGCGGCAGCGACTGCTTGTTCGTGTTCGGAATATCTTCCACCTGGATGGAATTCGCAGAGATCGAAACGACACGATAACGCCGCTGCACCACGTCCCCGGTCGACGCTAGAAACACGTCATCCCCATTGAGCAGAAATGCCCGCCGAACTCCGGCTGCCGTCGTCGTGGTGCCGAAAAACTTCAAGTTGATCGCCGGCGGCGGAGGCACGGGTGGAGGCCCGGCCGGAGCTTGCGCCACCTCAACCAGCGGCCTCGCCGGAGCCTTTGGCACGACTACCTTTACCGGCTCATCCGGCACCGAACCAGCCGCAAAGATGTTGCGTCCTGAGCCCGTGTACACCAGCCCTTCGGTTACCCGCATCGCCTCCATGTGCAGCGTCGGATCGAGCTGCGCGCCGCCTACGCCGACCTTCTCCGCAGCCTTCTCACCGCCCACCACAAAGCCCGGAGGCGCGGTTACACCCTTCGCCGATGCGGGTGTGCCGGAGGCGCGCACCGTACCTCCCGCCCCACCCGGCGTCATGTCCTTGATCACCGGCGGAGGCGCCACCACCGTGGACGGAGGCCCGCCAAACAGCTCCTGATACAGCGGATAAAGCGCACCCAATGCCAGCACACCCGCCACCACTGCAATCTGCGTCTGCCTCTTGTTCTCGGCTCCCACCTTCATCGGGCACCTCCATCAGCAGAGACCGGAACGGCCGCCGCCGCTGGAACTATCTGCACCTTGGCCATCTCTTCCGCGGATCCCAGACCGCGCAGATACGTCACAATCCGGATGCGCAGATTCACCTGACCGGTCTGCTGTCCTGTGAGCGAGATGCCCGTGATCAAAAAGAAGACCTTATCCCGCTCCAGCCCATTGATAAAGGTCACGAGCGAACGGTAATCCCCGCTCAGCCCGGCGTCCATCAACACCTGCGTCAACTGTCCCGCCGCGTCACCGTCCACCGCGCTCTGCGCATACTGCACCCGGGTTAGGTGGACGTTATCGCGCTTCACCAGAACACCCAGCTCCGTGGCCACTTCGGAGTAGTTCACCGGCAGCCGCTCAAAGGAGAACTGGTCCGCCTGGCTGCTCGCATTCTTCAGCTTCACATCCAGTCCCTGCAGAGGACGAGCCGCGATTTGCGCCGCCTTCAACTGCACCTGCTGGGCTGCAACCGCCTCAGCGTCCTGACTACTCGCCGCTCGCCATGCAATCCCCATGTGGATCAGGAAGTAGAGATTGACCAGACCCAGCAGGGCCACACCGGCCC
This sequence comes from uncultured Acidobacteriaceae bacterium, assembly GCA_964242025.1. GTDB lineage: Bacteria > Acidobacteriota > Terriglobia > Terriglobales > Acidobacteriaceae > Edaphobacter. Next base: position 374,960 of record CAXSZW010000002.1, on the reverse strand, counting down.
AATGCAGGTTGAGCGGGCTGAGGATACCCTTGGTCCGATTCACCACATTCAACGTCATTGCCTTCGGCCTGGAACTCAGCAGTGCGCTCATTGGGCCACCCCCTTCGGATGACGATCGTGCTTGACCACACCGCCAGCCGGAAGTCCAGTCTGGCTCGCAGACGGTGCCTTTGTTCTGGTCACCGGCATCGTCGCCGCCGTAAGCGGGTTGTAGCCGCTGAAGATCTCAAATTCCACGCCATTTCCCACCGGCTGCCCTGCTACGGCGCTCACGTTCTGGAGCTGGCCGATCGCCTTCGCCTTATCCGCTGTCAACGCAGACTCACCAGAAAGTCTGGGCGCCACAAATCGCTGCGAGACCTCTAGGTTCCGCACCAGCTGAATTGCCCGGTCACGGTCTCCGCTCACGCGCAGGCGGATGTTCACGATGCCTTCCTTGGTGATGACCGGCTCGATACTCGTCACCTGCACGCCTACGGGTAGAACCCGCTCCAGGTCCATCATCGTCGCCGTCCAGCTGAAGCTCTTACGCGCAAACAGCTCATTCAGGAAGGTCGACCGGTCCAGAACCGCCTTGTTCTGCGGCTGTCGCATCCTGGCCTCATTCCGTGCACGCTCATTCTCTGCCGTCGCCGTCTGCGCCTTCAGCGCATTCATCTGCGCCCCCGCCTGACGGGCGCGTTCGTCCAAAGCATGCGCCCAAAAGCCCAGCCCCAACGCCAGGAGCACAAGCACGGCCATCGCCAGCCGAAGCCGGGCAAACAGCGGGCGCAGCTCGACAAAAGGCCGGCTCGCAAGATTGATGGAAATCCGCATCAGCGTGTCATCTCGTCTCTCATTAGCTTCGCAGCGCTCCCCGAACGCCCGCCATCCACTCTCGCGGCACGCGCGTTGTTGCTGCGCCTCCAGTCAACATTGCCGGCTCAACCATCTCGCGGACCTGCAGGTCTCCTTCGCTGATCCCAGCGTCCACCAGCAGGCTGCCCAGCCGCTCCGCACCCATCGTCCCAGCAGAGATCACTATCCCCGGCGAGTTCTTGAGCGTGTCCTCAAAGTAAGCCGCCGCCACACTCACCGCCTGCGTTACCTCGCGAGCAGCCGCCGTCAGCCGTGACGCCAAGAGATCCACCTCAAACCGGTCCACCGGCGCAGCCATGCGCTCCTCGGGCGGCAAACGTGCATCCTCCGCGACCGCCTCGGCCAGCGCCTCCGCCTCAATCTCCCTCGCCAGCCGGTCGCTCTCCGCCTCCTGCGCCAGCCGCTCCGCTTCACTCAGCCGATAGTCGTCGATCACGCCATACCCATTCACCGGCTCCTGCCGCGCCCACTCCCCCGCCGTACTCTCCTCGTCGACAAGCGGAAGTGCCAGCAACTCCACCGGGATCTCCATCACCGGCGCCGCTACAGCCGCGGCCATGATCTCGTGCACACCCTCTGCCGCCAGGTCCACCGTACGGTGCAGCAGCAGGACCCCACCCTGCACAATCGCCGTCGTCACCGCCGTTTCGCCTGCATTCACCAGGAGCACGGCGGACTCCGCCTCCCCCAACCCAGCCACCGCCGCCAACGTACTTGGCAGCACTGCACCAGGCTCAAACCCTGCCTCCCGAACTACCCCTTCATACTCCGCCAGCACATCCTTCGGCACCGCCACCGCCAGCACCCGCACCAATCCTCGGCTGGTCGACATCACCTGAAAACTTACGACCGCATCATCGGCGTCGAACGGCAGCAGCTTCTTCAGCCGGAAGCGCACAACCGGCAGCGCCTCCACCAGCTTTGCCGGCAGCGCGTCAAAGTCCAGCAGCAGTACCCGGACCGCTGCATCCGGCATCACCACCGTTACCGCCCGCTCCTTCAGCGCCACAGCCTCCAACGCCTTCTTGACCGCGGCCACCGCGGCCCTGCGCGCCACAACATTGCCTGCCTTGAGACCCGGAGCCAGGGTGCCTTCCTCAAACATCCCATACGACGTCGCCGACACGAGCGCCAGCGCGTCCTCGGCCCGCGCCGCTACGACGCCCTCCGGCCGGATCTCCACCGCGAGCCTCGGTCGCGTTCCCAACGTCTTTGGCAACAAATCCATACGTCTCTTTAGCTTACCTTTCGTAGCTGCTGTACTGCGTCCGTCGCCGCGCTAGCACAAAACTTCGTATCCCGATCGCCGCCCAAAACAGCAGCACCGTAGCCCAGAACGCCAGAATGGCCCAGCTCTTCCAGTCCACCGCCCTGCCCGCCGCCTGCAAGCCCCTGATCCGCGCAGAGATCAGCCAGATCCAGAATGCGGAAAAGACGCACCAGATCACCGCTCGCACTGCGATCAGCTTGCCGCTTACTCTCCTCTGCAAAAATCCCAAAGCCTTATCTCCCCGCCTCGATAAACGTCACCTTATTGATCTCCTTCAGCGTCGTCACACCCTCACGCACCCGGTCCAACGCCGAATCGCGCAGGAACGCCATGCCCTTCTCCTTCGCCTTCTTCCGAATCTCGCTCCCCGGCTTCTTGGCCAGCAGCATCTCGCGGATCTCGTCGTCCAGTTCCAGAAGCTCATGAATCGCAGACCGGCCCTTGAATCCGGTTCCCCCGCACTCCATGCAGCCCGGCCCTTCCTTGAACTTGAACCCGCGCCACTCATCCAATTCCAGTCCGCTCGCCAACAGTTCCTCATCCGAATAAGTCACATCCCGCACGCAGAATGGGCAGACCTGCCGCACCAGCCGCTGCGCCAGAATGCAGTTCAATGCAGAGACAAAGTTGTAAGGCTCCACGCCCATGTTCAGAAAGCGTCCCAGCACATCGACCACGTTATTCGCGTGGACCGTCGTAAACACCAGGTGTCCCGTCAGCGCCGAGTTGATCGCAATCTGCGCTGTCTCCGCGTCACGAATCTCTCCCACCAGAATCTTGTCCGGGTCATGCCGCAGAATCGAGCGCAGCCCGCGCGCAAACGTCAGCCCCTTCTTCTCATTTACCGGAATCTGTGTAATCCCGCGAATCTGGTACTCCACCGGGTCTTCAATCGTGATGATCTTGTCTTCTTCACTCTTGATCTCATTCAGCGCCGCGTACAAAGTCGTGGTTTTACCGGAACCAGTCGGTCCCGTCACCAGCACCATCCCGTACGGCTCCTTGATGTAGCGCCGAAACCTGACCAGATCTTTCTCCGCGAATCCGACCACATCCAGGCTCAGCTTGGTGAACTTCTCTGACATCGACTCCTTATCGAGCACACGAAGAACCGCGTTCTCGCCATGGACGGTCGGCATAATCGACACACGAAAGTCGATCAACCGCCCCTTGTACCGCACCCGAAAGCGCCCGTCCTGCGGCACACGCCGTTCCGCAATGTCGAGCTCGCTCATGACCTTGATGCGGCTCAGAATCGTCTGATGATGCTCCCGTGCAATCGGAGCCATCGCCTGCTGCAGCACGCCGTCAATCCGGTACTTCACCAGCAGCGAGTCGTCAAACGTCTCCAGATGAATATCGCTCGCACGCCGCTCCAGTGCGGTAAAGATCGTCGTATCCACCAGCCGGATAATGGGCGAAATATCGTCATCCGCCGTCAGCTTCTCAATGGAGATATTCTCGTCCGAGTTCTCCTCGTTCGAGAGCACATCGAACGCCAGCCCCTCGCTCGCCTCATCCAGCACGCGCTGACTCTGCTCCGTCTTCTTCAGCAGGTCCGTGATCTGGCTCAGCGTGGCCACACGTGTGACCAACCGCGTTCCCAGCAGCCCGGAGATTTCGTCCAGCACCATCAGCTTGCTCGGGTCCGACACCGCAATCGCCAGCCGCCCGCCCGCCTGCTCCAGCGGCACAAAGTTGTACCGGAACATCATGTCCACCGGCACGCTCTTGAAGAGGTCGTGCTGAATCTTGAAGTTCTTCAGATCCACAAACTCGGAGTGATACCGGCGCGCCAGCGCCTTCGCCCGCTCCGTCTCATCCATCCCCATGTCGTTCACAGGAATCGGTATCGCTACAGGTGTCGCCATATCTCGTAAGACTCCCCTACCTCAAACTCGTTTCACCATCACCAGATACAATTCACTTCGCCGGACGCCCGTATTCCCGCATCCGCTGTAACAAGATCTAAACCATGCACCAGTGCCGTAGCTCCAATGATTCTGTCCGCTGGATCGCGGGGATACTGTGCAGAAAACAACATAGATCGTCCCGCAATCGCACCCGTAATCGGAAGAACAGAAAAGGTGCTTTCAACAACATTTAGGTATTCGCCTAATGTACCGCGAAGTGTGACACGTCCTCGTGTCACGGTCATTGCAATCTCCCAAAGAGTGGAACTTGCGATCACAATACCATCCTCGCTTCGACGTTCCTCTCGAATCGCATCGACTGCGAGCTTTGACAGCTTCTGTCGGTCAGTCATCAGCCAGAGCACAACCTGGGTGTCCAACAGGATCATCCGACGCTCGCCACAAGATTTTCTTCAAACTCCTGCAGTTCTTCATCGGTGTACAGCGGTGCCATGATGTCACCCACGATCTCTATACCCGGATAGTGAAACGCCGCAAGTGGGTCAACCCCTTCCGGAATCTCAAGCGGCACCAGTTTCGCCACAGCTTTCCCATGCTTCGTCACAAGCACCGCCGCCCGCTTCATCTGAACCTCGTCAAGCACCGCAAGGCACTGAGCCTTGAACTTCCCCGCAGCCATTGTCCTCATTGCAAGCCTCCGCCATGGTCATCCTACTATGGTCACACATTCCCGGCCATAACCCGAAAGCGACAAGACCTACCCCCCCGCACCCCCACTCCCTGCACTCAGACTGAAGATCGGTAGATACAGCGCGATCAGGATGATGACCACCACCACCCCCATCACAATCAGGATCGCCGGCTCAATCAAGCTCATCGCCGCCGTCAAACTCGTCTGCACATCCTCCTCGAAGAACTCAGCAACCGAATTCAGCATCTGCGGCAGTGCGCCGGTCGATTCTCCCACCTCGATCATCTCAATCGCCAACTCTGGAAAGACCTTCGTCGCGGCTAGGCTGACACTCAGTCCCTTACCTTCCCGCACACTCTCCACAGACCGGAACACCGCCGCACCAATCTGCTTCGAGTCGATCGCTCGCGCCGCCGTCTCCAACGACGGCACGAGCGGCAGCCCTCCCGTCAGCAGCGTAGACAAGGTACGCGAAAACAGCCCAACCTGGTACTTCAACCACACATTCCCAAAAATGGGCAGCGCAATCCGGACCCGATCCACCGTGATCGCCCCCGCGTCCGTCTTCGTCCATCGATAGCCCAGAAACCCCAGCACCGCCACCACCAGCGCCACATAAATTCCATAACTCTGCGCATCCTTTCCCAAATCCAGTAGAAACACTGTCAACGCGGGCAGATGCGTGTTCAATTGGTCGTAAAGCTGCGCAAACCGGGGCACCACAAACGTGATCAGAAAGATAAACAGCCCAATCACCATGACAATTAGCAACGACGGATAGATTAAACTCGCCTTCAGCTTTTTCCGGAACGTCAGCGACACCCGCTGAAAATCCAGAAACCGCTGCAAGACCTCTTCCAAATTTCCAGACCGCTCTCCCGCCAGCAGCGTCGTCGTATACACAATCGGAAAACCGCCCTGCGCCTCGAACGCGGATGAAATCGACTCCCCCGTCTTCACCCGCGTCGCTACATCCTCCAGCTGCGCCCTGAAGTGAAGCAGCTTCTGCCGCCGCGCCAGCAGATCCAACGATCCCAGAATAGGCAGCCCCGCCTTGATCAGCGTCAAAAACTGCTGGTTGAACACCAGGAACGTGTCCAGCTTGACCTTCTTGCGCTTCCCCTGCCCCCCCAGTACTCCCTTGCTCTTCACCGAGTAAACGTAGTACCCCGACTGCGTAAACCGAGCCCGCAACTCCTCCGCCGTCGCTGCGGCATGCGTCTGCTCCTGCACCCGCCCCCGCTCATCCGCCAGCCGCACCACAAACTCAGTCACAGTTCCGCCACCTTATTCCGTCCAGATAGAGTTTAGACGCACCCTTGCTCCGCCCGTCTCGCGCGGCCATCCCACAAGCAAAAGGGCGTCGCCCAAATCGGACGACGCCCTTCAGTATTGATCTACTGCCCAACTTAGACGCTAAAACTGGAACCGCATCCGCACGTACTTTTCACCGTCGGATTTTCGAACTTAAACCCGGCAGCTTCAAGGGTTTCGACGTAGTCTACGGTGCAGCCATTTAAATACATGGCGGAGGTGGCGTCGACGAAGACCCTGAGATCTTCAAAGCGGAGGACTTTGTCCATCATTCCGGACTGATTTTCAAAGGACATGGAGTACTGAAACCCGGAGCAACCGCCGCCCACCACGCCAATGCGCAGACCCGCGGGAGTGGGGTCCTGTGTCGCCATGATCTCCTTGACCTTGACGATTGCCGCGTCAGTCAGCTTGACCGGTGTCGTCGCCGTTACAGGGGCTTCAACGACCTCGGGTGTAATGGATGCAGTCGCCATGTATCAATCTCCTTATAAAAGCCAACTCTGCGAGTGTAGACCTACCCCAACACGCCCGCAAGCAGCATATCCATCATAGATGCCGTGGCTGCAATCGAGATGCAAATACCTTGATCGGGTACGGGCCAGACGGGAGGATAATGAACGCATGGGCATCCTCTACTTTCTTACCGACACCTTTATCAACGTCTTCGGAATCACGCAACCTACTGAAAAGACAAAGCGTAGGGTGGCATTCTTCATTTGTGGGCTGATGGTGCTGGTGGTGTTGGGGGTTACCGGCGCGGGGCTTCTGATCCATTCAGTGATGCACTAGCGGGTGGTGACCGAAGATCGGACAGAAAAGTTCTGGTCCACAATCCCCTAAAAGGCGTAGTATTTGGCCGTAACCCATCGAGATGGGCGGGGAGAGACAACATGGAAATCAAGCCTGTACTACTGATCGTCTGGGCCGTTCTGGCGGCATGCTTTGGTGCACTTCTGATTTACCGCGGACAACTGACTCGTTATGAAGACGAGCAACTCTTTTTGAATGATGAAGTTAACACCGGCGTCCATGAGGAGCAGAGCCGCCTTGTGAAGCGGGTGACGATGCTCGAGCCTCTGGTCAAGCTGTGTGGCGGGGCAGTCGGCCTGATGACGGCCTCAGTCGTGGGGATCTACGTCTACAACGCCTGGAAGGTGATTCAGTAAGCGTAAGCCGTTTCTTTTGTGATATTTGACAGGCGGATGAGCCCCATGCGGGCTCTCCGCCTGTTCACGTTTAGGAGCGACTTTATATGGTGAAGTTGTGGAGAAATGTATGGCTAAGCTGGACAAGGAGCAGCCATGTCCAGAATCGGACAGCGGGGCTCGAGAAGGAGTGTGTCATTTAGGATCAGAAAGACTGCTGGGATTCACACTGTATCTATAGAGGCAGCTCGGAGCTATAAAGGCGGCTCAGGGCTGTCAACCGGCTCAGGGCTGTCAACAGTGGTAAGGGGGGTCATGGGGAAGCTCGTTGCGCTGCAGCACCGGACGGAGTACCGGTACGAGAGGGCGGTCTCACTGGGACCCCAGGTGATCCAGCTTCGTCCGGCTCCGCACTGCCGGACGCCGATTACGGAGTACCGGCTGGAGGTGACGCCGGCGAACAACATCCTGCGGTGGCAGTTCGACCCGTTAGCGAATCACCTGGCGAGGGTGATCCTCCCCGAAAAGACGGAGGTGCTGGCGGTCGAGGTGGACCTGGTCGCCGATCTGACGCCGTATAACCCCTTCGGATTCTTTGTGGAGCTGGGATTTGAGACGTTTCCCTTCCAGTACCCGGCGGAGCTGGCGAGGGACCTGGAGCCGTACCGGGCGGTAGACCCGGCGGGGCCGCGGCTGGAGGAGTTTCTGGCGGCGCTGCCGCGAGAGTCGCAGCCGACGGTGGACTTTATCGTCGACCTGAACCGGCGGGTGGCGAATGCGGTGGGGTACCGGACGAGGCTGGAGCACGGGGTCCAGAGCTGCGAGGAGACGCTGACGGGGCTGACGGGATCCTGCCGGGATTCTGCGTGGCTGCTGGTGCAGGTGTTCCGAAGGCTGGGGGTGGCAGCGCGGTTTGTGAGTGGGTATCTGATTCAGTTGAAGGCGGATGATCCGGCGCAAGGGGGCCCGACGGTGGATAACGCCGACCTTCATGCGTGGGCGGAGGTGTATTTGCCGGGCGCGGGGTGGATTGGGCTGGACCCGACCTCCGGGCTGTTGACGGCGGAGGGGCATATTCCGCTGGTGTGTACGCCGAGGGCGCAGCAGGCTGCTCCGATCAGCGGAACGGCGGAGCCGGCGAGGGTGGAGTTCAGCTTTGCGATGTCGGTGCAGCGGCTTGACGAGCATGCTCCAGGGGTCGCAAAGCAAAAGACGACCGCGGAGGCCACGGATGAACGCGAAGAAAAGCGGGCAAGGACGCACGGCGAGACGAGTGTGGAGAGACCTTATAGCGAGGGTGAGTGGGCCGCGATCAGGGCGGCGGCGCGAGGGATCGACCGGAGCCTTGCGGAGCAGGATATACGGCTGACGATGGGGGGTGAGCCGACGTTTGTGGGGACGGACGATCCGGAGAGTTTGCAGTGGAGCGTGGCGGCGTTGGGGGCGGCGAAGCGAACGGCGGGGCTAAGCCTGCTGCGGAGCCTGCGGGAGCGGACCGCTCCGGGTGGGCTGCTGCATTTTGGGCAGGGGAAGTGGTATCCGGGGGAAGAGCTTCCGCGGTGGGCGTTCCATTGCGTGTCCCGGCGGGACGGGGTACCGGTCTGGGAGGATGCGGATCTGTTTGCGCGGGAGGACGACGACCTGGGCTATGGGCTGGGCGATGCGCTGCAGTTGATGAACGCGCTGACGCAGCGGCTGGGGGTTCGGGCGGGAGATGTGCTGGCAGGGTATGACTTCGACGATGCCGAGGAACCCGCGGGGTATGTGCTTCCGCTGCGAAGGCGGCAGCCGCATGGGCGGCTGGCGTGGTCCAGCCAGCTATGGTTCGAGCGGCCGGAGCGGCTGGTGCTTTCGTATGGGGATTCGCCGATTGGGTACCGGATACCGGTGGCGGCGATGCCGTTTGTGGCTCCGGATGAGCTGACGTATGACTGGGTGGAGGGTGTTGCAGCAGACGATGAGCGAGCGCTGACGGAACGGGTGAAGCTGCCGGCGGGTCCGGCGCGAATGCCGGAGCGGTTTGGAATGGAGCCTGAGACTGATCCGCTGCCTTCGCTTTCGAGCACAGCGGAGACGGCGACCGAGTTGATTCGACCGGCGCTCTGCGTGCAGGCGAGGGACGGGCGGCTGCATGTGTTTGTGCCGTATGTGGCGGTGCTGGCGGATTACCTGGACCTGGTGGCGGGGATTGAAGAGACGGCTAAACATGTTGGGGTGAAGATCTGGATTGAGGGGTATGCGGCCCCGATGGATCGGCGGGCGGTGGTCTACAGCCTGACGCCGGACCCTGGGGTGCTCGAAGTCAATCTGCCTCCGACCGACAACTGGGATGCGCTGGAGGAGCTGAACAAGACGCTGGCGGATGAGGCCGCAAAGAACCGGCTGGTGGCGGGCAAGTTTGGCTATGACGGGACGCACCTGGCGACGGGGGGCGGGTACCACATTGTGCTGGGGGCGAAGACGGTGCCGGACAGTCCGGTGCTGCGGCGTCCGGATTTGCTGCGGAGCATGGTGGCGTTCTGGCAGAATCATCCGTCGCTGAGCTACCTGTTTGCAGGGATGTATGTGGGGCCGACGAGCCAGTATCCCAGGGTGGATGAGGCGCGGAGCGATGCGCTGTATGAGCTGGAGGTCTCGTTCAGCCAGCTTGCGGAGGGGGCGCCAGCGTACATTGTGGACGGGCTGTTCCGGAACCTGTTGGTGGATGTGACGGGGAATACGCATCGTGCGGAGTTCTGCATCGACAAGATGTACCCGCCGGAGGGGCAGGGGCTGCGGGCGGGGCTGCTGGAGCTGCGGGCGTTTGAGATGGCTCCGCATTACCGGATGAACCTGACACAGATGCTGCTGGTTCGGGCGGCGGTGTGTGCGTTCTGGCGGAAGCCGTTTACGGGCGGGCTGCTGCGCTGGGGTGCGGCGCTGCATGACCGGTTTATGCTGCCGCACTTCGTTCGGGAGGACTTCGGCGAGGTGCTCGGATACCTGCGCGAGGCGGGGTTTGGGATGGATGAGGCGTGGTTCGAGCCGCAGATGGAGTTCCGGTTCCCGCGGATTGGCACGATGAGCGTGGACGGGGTGACGTTTGAGCTGAGGCAGGCGCTGGAGCCGTGGAATGTGCTGGCGGAGGAGACGAGCTCCGGGCGGACGGGGCGGAGTGTGGACTCGTCTTTGGAGCGGCTGCAGGTGATGGTGACGGGTGCGGCTGCTTCGGACTCTGGGGCCGGGAGGTATGTGGTGGCTTGCAATGGGAGGCGGGTGCCGCTGCATGCGACTGGGGTGGCGGGGGAGTGGATTGCGGGGATTCGGTACAGGGCGCGCAGGCTTAATGCGGCGCTGCATCCGACGGTGCCGGTACATACGCCGCTGGTGTTCGACGTGATCGACACGGTGGCAGGGCGGGTGGTGGCGCGATGTACATACTACGCGGGGCGGCCGGATGGGGAGCTGTATCCGGGTCGTCCGGTGGACGCGGCCGAGGCGAAGGCGCGGAGGGCGGAGCGGTTTCAGGTTTCGCCTGAACCTTTGGGGCCGACTGCCGATGGGGTGGAGGTGCCTGCTGAGGAGAAGAACCCCGTGTTCCCGATGACGCTGGATCTTCGGTGGGCGGTTGCGGGGGGTGCGAAGTGACTGGGGATTTGTATCAATCGGCGCTGCCGTATGGAGGGACGTATGAAGAATCGTCCGCAGATGGTGGGGTGACGCCAAGGGAGCATTGGGTGGGGTTGATGGAATCGCTGCGGGACCTGGGGCCGGCGGAGCTGGGGCATCGGTGGTCCCGGGCGGAGCGGCGGATTCGGGAGAACGGGATTACGTACAACGTGTACGGCGATCCGGAGGGGGCGAACCGGCCGTGGCGGACGGACGTGGTGCCGCTGCTGATTTCGGCGGAGGAGTGGAGGTTTCTTGAGGCGGGGGTGATCCAGCGGGCACAGCTGCTGAGCCGGATCCTGGAAGATTTGTACGGGAAGCAGGAGCTGCTGACGCAGGGGGACTTCCCTGCCGCGCTGGTGTACGCGAATCCGGCGTTTTTGCGGCCGCTGGTGGGGGTGAAGGTGCCGGCGCACAGCTACCTGCACATGATGGCCGTGGATCTGGCGCGGTCGCCCGATGGGCAATGGTGGGTGCTGGCGGATCGGACACAGGCTCCTTCCGGGAGTGGGTATGCGCTGGAGAATCGGACGATTGTGAGCGACATGCTGCCGGAGCTGTTTCGGGAGTCGAACGTGCTGAGGCTGGCGCCGTTCTTCAAGGCGCAGCGGGAGGCGCTGACGGGGATGTCGCGGGAGGCGAATCCGAGGGTGGTGCTGCTGACGCCGGGGCCGCATAACGAGACGTATTTTGAGCACTCGTACCTGGCGAAATACCTGGGGTTCACGCTGGTGGAGGGGGCGGACCTAACGGTGAGGGATCGGCGGGTGTTTTTGAAGACGGTGGGGGGGCTGGAGCAGGTGGATGTGATCCTGCGGCGGGTGGACGATGGGTATTGCGATCCGCTGGAGCTGAGGGGGGACTCGCTGCTGGGGGTTTCGGGGCTGGTGGATGCGATTGTGGCGGGGAACGTGAGGGTGGCGAACGCGCTGGGGAGTGGGTTGATTGAATCGGCGGCGATTATGCCGTTTTTGCCGGGATTAGCGCGGAAGCTGCTGGGTGAGGAGTTGAAGCTGCCCAGCGTGGCCACATGGTGGTGCGGGCAGGAGACCGCGCTGGAGTGGGTGATCGAGAACCTGGACAGCGTGGTGGTGAAGCCGGCGTTTCCTGCGCGGGGGATGGAGCCGGTCTTTGGGTCGGAGCTGAGCAAGGTAAAGCGGGCGGAGCTGATTGAGCGGATGCGGGCGTTTCCGCATGAGTACGTGGCGCAGGAGCAGGTGGCGTTGTCCACGGCGCCAGTGTGGGAGAACGAACGGCTGCACTCACGGAGTATTGTGCTGCGGACGTATGTGCTGAACACGGGCAATGGCTGGGTGACGATCCCGGGCGGGCTGGTGCGGGTGGCGGAGGCGGCGGGAACGGTGGTCAGTATGCAGCGCGGCGGGCACAGCAAGGATGCTTGGGTGCTGTGGGATGGCGCGGTGGACGAGTTCAGCATGTTGCGGCCGAAGAACGAACCGCTGGAGCTGCGGCGTGTCTCCCGCGTGGTGCCGAGCAGCGTGGCAGACAACACGTTCTGGCTGGGGCGTTACGTGGAGCGTGCAGAGAGCATTGCGCGGGTGCTGCGCTCGCTGGCGCCGAGGGTGCATCGCGCAGAGGAGACGGATTTGCCAAGTCTGATCCGGCTGCACGGATGCCTGGCGGTGCGGCAGAGCAAGCTGGGCAAGGGACGGCACAAGAAGCCAACGTTCGCGGCGTTGGAGCAGGAGGTGCTCTCCCTGCTGACGGATGGGAAGCGGTACGAGAGCCTGCCGGCCACGCTGGGCGAGGTGGCAAGGATTGGCGGCAACGTACGGGAGCGGCTTTCCGCCGACATGATGCTGCTGATTGGGCAACTGCGGGATTGCGTTCAGCCTGCACCGGGGGCTCGGCTGCCGGATTACTCGGTTGCGCTGACGAAGTGCCTGGAGCTACTTTCCGCGTTCTCCGGGATGGAGCGGGAGAATATCAACCGCGGGTCCGGGTGGCTGTTCCTGAGCCTGGGGCGAAGGCTGGAGCGGGCGATCTACCTGACGCGGCAACTGCGCGGGATCACCCATGCCGCTGCAGCCGAGAACTGGCCGTTTCTGGAGTGTCTGCTGGAGGTGGGAGATAGCTCCATGACCTACCGGCAGCGGTATTACACGACGCTGCAGCCGCTGGCGGTGCTGGATGTGCTGATGGCGGATGAGACGAATCCGCGGTCGCTGGACTTCCAACTGGATCACCTGGTGGAGCTGTATGAGAAGCTGCCGCGGCATGTGCCGGCGGATCTGAAGGCGATCCAGAGTGCATTGGACGGGCTGCGGGCGATCGACCTGCAAGGGATCAAGTACCCGGCGGTGGCGAAGCGGATCAGCCGAACGATGCGAGCGACGGATGGGCTGATGCAACTGGATCGCTTCCTGGACGAGTTGCAGTCGCTGCTGCCTTCCTGGTCCAACAATCTTTCCAGCCTATACTTTAGTCACGCGCGCACCCTTCCGATCTCCATGGGGGCCTAGGCCAGGACATGCTCTACAGGATCATCCACCGGACCACGTACAAGTACGCCTCTCCCGTTAGCGTTGGAGATCATGTAGCGTGCCTGAGACCGCGCTCCTACGCGCAGAATGAGCTGGTGTACAGCAAGCTGAAGATTCATCCGATTCCGGCGACGCATAGCGACCGGGTGGATTACTTTGGCAATCTGCAATCGTTTTTCACGCTGCAGGAACCACATCAGGAGCTGGTGGTGGAAGCGCGGAGCGAGGTGGTGCGCGGGCATGGGCTGGGGGTGAACGGCAGGCCGGAGCTGGCGTGGGAAGAGTCCACGCGGTCGCTGTTTGAAGATCACACGGAGGCTGGGTTGGATGCGCACCAGTATCAGTTTGAATCGCCGCGGATTCGGATACGTCCGGAGTTTGCGGCGTATGCGCTGGTGTCCTTTACCGCGGCGCGGCCGATGCGCGAGGCGTTGATGGACCTGACGTCAAGGATTCATCGGGAGTTCAAGTTCGATTCCAAAGTGACGACCGTGCGGACACCTATCGAAGAGGTGTTCAAGAAGCGGCGCGGCGTGTGCCAGGACTTCGCGCATCTGCAGATTGCGTGTCTGCGATCCATTGGCGTGGCGGCGCGATATGTGAGCGGGTATCTGCGGACCAATCCGCCACCGGGGCGGCCAAGGATTGTGGGGGCGGATGCCTCGCACGCGTGGGTCTCGGCTTATTGCCGGAGCCAGGGGTGGCTGGATGTCGATCCGACCAACGATGTGGCGCCGACGGATGGGCATGTGACGCTGGCGTGGGGACGCGAGTACGGCGACGTGAGTCCGCTGCGCGGGTTGATCCTGGGTGGCGGCGGGCACACGCTGAAGGTGGAAGTGGATATGGAGCCGCTGGGGGATTAGAGAGCAAGCCAGCAAAAAACGCCGGGCAGAGCTCATCGCTCTGCCCGGCGTTTTGCTGCCTCCGGTTAGAAGATAAACTTGCCGCCGAACTGCATCTGGCGCGGCGGGTACGAGCCGTTGAGAACGCCGAAGGAGGTTCCGGCGGTGGCGGTGGTGTTGAGCGAGCTATAGTTCGTGTGGTTGAGGACGTTGAAGGCCTGCGCCTCAAACTTGAGCTGATACCGCTCACGGATGGCGAAGTTTTTGGAGAGGGTCGCATCGCCCTGTTGCAGGCCGGGCAGGATGACGCTGCCGACACCCGCGTTTCCAAAGGCTCCGGCGGGTGCGGCCCCGAAGGCGGCGGGATTCAGCCACTGTGAGAGGTGATTGCCGATGTTCGCCTTCTTCATGTAAATGGGGCCGCCGAGATAGTTGGCGCGACGAGTGCCGGTGGAGGTATTGCCAGTGACGGTGTAGTACGGGCCACTCTGGACCCGGACAACTGCCGTGATCTGGAAGCCGCCTAGTCCCTCACGCAGGAAGATGTTGTGGTTGCGGAAGGAGGGAAGCTGGTAGATGAGTGTGGCGATGAAGGCGTGACGGCGGTCATTGGCGAGCGGACCGTAGCCGTAGGAAAGATTCTGCCAGTTTTCCAGGGTTACACCGTTCCCGGTCGAGTCGCCGAGAGCCTTGGAGTAGGTGTAGCCGACGGTGAACGCCGTGTTGCCTCTTCGCTTGGAGAGGTAGACCTGAAGAGCGTTGTAGTTGCTATTGGAATCGCTACGATACTGGCCGATTGATCCAAAACCCTTATAGGGATTGAAGTAATTGGTGCTGAACGACTGGTTGGCCGCGACGGAAGCAAGGTTGGGGAAGTTGATGTTGGGCTGCCGGATGAGATGGTGGCCGACGTTGCCGACGTAGGTGACCTCAGCCAGGATGCCCTGCGGAAGCTCGCGCTGAACGCCAAGGCTGTACTGGTCGACGTAGGGATTTTTCAGGTGAGGATCGATGGCGCTGAGGCTTCCCTGCAGACCAGTCGTCGCTGCCGTGCCGGCGCTGATGTTGGAAAGATTGGCGTAGTCGAATTCGACATTCTGGAGGAAGGGCTGGATGTTGGCCTGGCTGAAGTCGATGTTGCCCTCTGCGCGGTAGTAGAAGGTGCCGAATCCGCCGCGGATGGAGGTCTTCTCATTGGGAGCGTAGGCAAAGCCAACACGGGGTCCGAAGGCTCCGTGCATGGTGTACAAACCGCGAGGGGCGACGGCAGGAATCTGCGGATAGGCTGCGGTGTTGATGTTGGGAATGCGCTTGACCTGATCCGCAGGGATGGGGTCGGCCGGGCGGACGAGGCCGTTGAACGGGTTGCCGGTGCCGGGGACGACCTTGCCCGCCGTGGTGACGGTGATGGCGTTGGCCGCGCTGTACACGTTGGGATCGAAGTTGGCGATGTTATTGCCCTGCGTGTAGATGGGCAGCACAAGTTGCCAACGTACGCCGAACTCCACACTGAGCTTGGAGGTGGCCTTCCAGTTGTCCTGTGCGAAGACCTCCGGCTGGCTGAAGCGGAAGTGGCCGGTGGGGTCGGCGCTTGCTTCCGTGTAGCTGGCGAAGTTACCCAGCAGAGCGTCCGCCAGCGCGTTCCCGGTGCTGATGGGATTGCTCGCGGCGTTGAAGGAGATGTTGCCGGTGTAATAGGGGCGGCCGTTCTGGTCGATACGATCGCGAATGTATACGCCACCGACTTTGATCAAATGGTTACCCTTGACGATGGACACGGTATCGCCGACCTGGATGTCCGTCGTGGGTGAGTTGAGCGCAAAGTTCGGGCCCTGGAAGCCGCTGAAGTTTGTGATGGTCCCAGCGGGAATGCCGTTGGGATACGTGCCACCGCCGGGGAAGAGGCGCGTGTACTGGAAGCCGTAGGTCGAACGAAGCCAGTTCACGCCGGAGGGCGGGATGTGCTGCGACACATAGCTGAAGTTGGCCTGCGCCTGGTTGATGATGTTGGGGCGGAAGGTGAAGGTTTCAGCGAGCAGGTAACTCTGGCCGGGGCGATTGCGCTGCGTGGGCGTGGTGTTGAGGATGCCGGAGTTTGCGAAGGTTCCAAAGGGATCGATGAGGCTGTTGTGATCGCTGATCCAACGGCCGTAGAGGAGATTGCGCTCATTGACGTGGTAGTCGAGACGGACAATGTCCTCACGGAAGTTGAGCGGGTTCAGAGGCGTCACCGTAAGGTTGTTGGACGGTAACGCGGGCAGGCCGCCGGGCGAATCCACAAAGCGGCCCAGCTTGCTGATGGTGCTGTAGATGTTGCCGATGGCCCGGCCATCGGTCGTGATAAGGCTCGCGATGTTGTTGTTCGGGATGGGGGTCTTCGTGCCCGGATACACAAGCTGCAGCGGGGGTCCGCCAGCCATGTTCGTGGTGGTCAGGCCAGAGAAGTCGCCGGCGAGCAGGGCGGTGCTGGGAACGGTCAACGTGGTGGGAATCTGCTGCTGACGCAGGCGCTTGAACTCTTCGCCCACGAAGAAGAACAGCTTATTGCGCACGATGGGTCCGCCGACCCCATAGCCGAAGTCGTTATAGACGAGCTGCGTTTTAAAGGCGGAGTAGAAGGGACGGGCGTCGAACAGGTTATTGCGGAGATACTCAAACGCAACCCCGTGGAAGCTGTCCGTGCCGCTTTTGGTGATGATGTTGAAGGCGGGGCCGGAGGTTCTGCCGAACTCGGCGGAGAAGTTGGAGGTCTCAATTTTGACCTCCTGGATGAAGTCCGGGCCGACGTTGTTGATCAAGCTGCCGTTGCTTCCGGCGGCCTGGTTGTAAGCGCCGTCCACGGTGAGGTTGGAGGAGTCCGAACGGTTGCCGTTGATGGTCTGGTTGGTGGACGCGAGGCTGGTGGTGACGGAGAAGATGTCCGGGTTGGTGACGACGGCGCCGGGGATGAGCGTCATGAGCTGGGTGTAGTTACGGCCGTTGAGCGGCAGCGACTCCACTTCTTTGGTGTCGATGACGTGAGCAAGCTCGCCGCTGGTGGTGTTCAATGTCTCGCCAGCGACCGCGGTCACGGTCACAGCCTCCGACGCGCCGCCGACGGGAAGCTGAAAGTCTGCCGTAAGGTGGGCGTCCGCGGTGATGGCGAAGCCGGACCGCATCTCGCCGCGGAAGCCTGTGCGCGCGACTGCGACGGTGTAGTCGCCAATCGGGAGATTTGTAACAACGAAATATCCGTTTGCGTCCGAGACGGCCGTATGGACCGAGTGCGTGCCGGTATCCGTAATGGTGAGGGCTGCACCGGGGACCACGCTGCCTGTGGGGTCCGTCACCGTGCCGGCGATCTGGCCGAGCGAGGTCTGCGCGTAAACGGGCGCACTGAGGACGAAGGACACCGCAGCCGCGGCGTAAAAGACTTTGCTCTTATTCAACATCAACTGCCTCCGGAAGTGGATCGAATCTGTGACCGCATATCACTGCAAAAGCGGCTCTTTGACTGATGACCGAGAAGTCTAGGCAGCGAAATCCAAACTGTCAACCATCCTTGGTATGACCTAAAGAAACGCCCTGATTCGTAACCGTTCTGATAGCATGGCGGCTTGTTCGGGGATGACGCACACGCTGCGATCCCATGTGAAAGGACGTCGGCAAATGATACTGTTCTGGGAACAATTTCCGTTTCGTAGCGCATCCCGCCTGTCCGCGGGGATAGTCCTCTCGTTCGCTTTGCTCAGTCCGGCCAGCTATGCACAACAGCCTCTCAGGACGCTTCTGGTAGGAGTCGATCATCGCCCCGTCCAGTCTCTGAAGGGCGACTGGCACTACCTTGTGGACCAACCGCCTGGGCGTTCGCTCTACGGGGCGGACGGCAAGATCCGCGATAACGGCTACGGGATGAACACGCACCCGAACATCAATGTCAGCAATACATCGCACAATGAGGAATACGACTTTGCGTCTGCACCGACGCTCAAGGTTCCCGGCGACTGGAATACCCAGGACCCCACGCTGTTCCGGTATGAAGGGGTGGTGTGGTATCAAAGGGACTTCGAGTTCCAGCCGAAACCGGGGGCGCGTACGTTTCTGCACGTCGGCGCGGCGAACTACAAGTCCTTTGTGTGGGTAAACCAGAAGCGCATCTGCGATCACGAAGGGGGCTTTACCCCCTACGACTGTGAGGTAACCGCGGCGCTGAAGCCTGGTAGCAACTTCGTCGTGATTGCGGTGGATTCCACGCGCATGGTGGACGGTATCCCGTCGGTTGGGATCGACTGGTTCAACTATGGCGGGCTGACGAGGGATGTCTCGCTGGTGACGCTGCCGGCCGCGTTCATCGACGATTATGACGTTCATCTGAAGCATGGGACGGCCTTCTCCGCGGCGGACGCAAAGACGCTGACCGGCTATGTCCACGTGGAGGGTGCGGCCGCTGGAACACCGGTGATGGTGCGGGTTCCGGATGCGGGCGTGGATACGACCGTGAAGACGGATGCGCAGGGACGCGCGGCCTTTGAGGTGCAGGCCAGGACGCTAGCGCTGTGGGCTCCGGAGACGCCGAAGCTCTACAAAGTTCAGATCAGCGCGGGACAGGATCAACTGACGGATGAGATTGGGTTCCGCGATATTCGCGTCGATGGCACACGCATTTTGCTGAACGGCAAAGCCGTATTTCTGCAGGGCGCGAACATGCATGCGGAGGCGCCGTATCGCACGGGCCGCGCTTACAGCGATGAGGACGTGAAGAACATCTTCGGCTTCCTGAAGGACATGAACGCGAACTTTGTGCGGCTGGCGCATTATCCGCATGACGAGCGCATGGAGCGAACGGCGGACCGGCAGGGCGTGATGGTGTGGTCCGAGATTCCGCTATGGCAGCACATCTCATTCGATAAGCCGGAGGTCTACGCAAAGGCGACCTTCATGCTGAATGAGATGATCCGGCGCGACCGCAATAAGGCTTCGGTCATCTTGTGGTCCGTCTCCAACGAGACGCCGAACAATCCAACGCGCACCCAGTTCCTGACCAATCTGGCGAATGAGGCTCGCAGGCTGGACCCGACGCGGCCCATCACGTCTGCGATCCTTGGGCCCCATGCCAAGGGCGACCAGATGATTGAGGACGATCCCTTTACGAACGCGCTGGACGTCGTGGGCCAGAATGAGTACGTGGGCTGGTACGACATGAAGCCGGAGGACGCGGACAGGTTGACCTGGACGTTCCCGCAGAAGCCGATCATCATGTCCGAGTTTGGCGCGGAGGCGACACCGGGCCGGCATGGCGCAAAAAACGAACGCTGGTCTGAGGAACAGCAGGTCAACGTCTATGAGCATCAGTTTGTCATGTTGAACAAGGTGCCTCAAATCCGCGGCCTCACGCCTTGGATCCTGATGGACTTTCGTTCGCCGACGCGAAACATTCCCAAGCTGCAGGATGGGTACAACCGTAAGGGTCTGATCTCAGAAGACGGCAAGAAGAAGCAGGCGTTCTACCTGTTCCAGAAGGCGTACAAGGATCACTCGGTCGGCAGGCCCGAGTAGGGTTCTCCTCTGCGTGCTTTCCATGTCCCAGCCAAGCGGCTGGGACATTTTCTTGGGCTGTGGTGAAACTCAGGCCTACGAAGACGCGGTGCGCGTCCTCATGCGCTTTGCGGCGTTCGGCACACCAGCGGAGCCCTGTTTTCAAAGATTCACAAAAAGGGAACCTTATATGCGACAACTTCAGTCCGAGTTGCGCTATAGTGAATTCAGATCAAAGACTAAAGCAGTCGCATATTCATTCCTGGCCAGAATGCATGTGCCCCGGGCACATAGACCGTGCCTGCCAACGGAACGAGAGATACGAACAAAGCATTGGGCTGAAACCCAGGCATCGGAGAATCAAAGTGAGTCGCAAGTTCAAGCAAAGAAAGACCCGCAGCGGCTGGGAGAGGATGCCCAGCGTCTCGATGAAGTCGGCCGTGGGGGCTGTTCTTATCGCGGCCGGGGGAGCATTAGGCGCGGTCGATTCGGCCGCGGCGCAGTCATTCCCGGGAAACTCCGCTCTTGCCGCCTCCACTGAGTCTGACATGCTGGCCGGTGAGGGCGGTGGGCAGAGCGCCACGCCGAGGACGCACGAGTTCAACATTCCGGCAGGGCCGCTGCTCCAGGCCATTGAGGCTTACCAGACCGTCAGTGGGGTCAACGTGCAGGTGAACCTTCCGGCTGAAAGGCTGGACGGCGTTCAAAGCCTTGGCGTTCATGGCGTCTTTTCGAACGATCTCGCGTTGAAGATGCTGCTCGCGCAGACCGGCTTGTCGGCGTCGAACAATGGCCAGGGAAAGGTCGAGATTGGCATCCGCAACTCGGAGGAGGTGGACGTAACGTCCTCCGTGTCCTCCGTGGGGCTCCAGCAGTTTCCTGAGACGGTGATGAACACGGCGCAGACCATCACCACGGTGCCGCAGTTCATCCTGCAGGAGCAGGCCGCGACCACGCTGCGCGACGGCCTCCGCAACGTTCCAGGCATCAGCATGGCTGCCGGTGAGGGTGGCTCGCAGGGCGATACGCTGACCATCCGCGGCTTCAACGCGCGCAATGACATTTACCTGGACGGCATCCGCGACTTCGGCAGCTACTACCGGGATGCGTTCGACTACGAAAGCATCGATGTGCTGCAGGGGCCGGCGGGGGTGGAGTTTGGACGAGGCTCTACCGGTGGCGTCGTCAACCAGGAGACGAAGGAGCCAAGGCTTGAGCCGCGCATCCAGGCAAACGCTCAGTTCGGCACCGATCAGATGCGCCGCATCGCCGCGGACATCAACCAGCCGCTGACGGAGATCAGCAAAACCGCCGCGTTCCGCATGAATATCGTTGCCACGCAAGCCATGGTGTCTGAGCGTCAGATCACCCAGACGCGGCGGTTCGGGATGGCCCCGTCGCTGAGCTTCGGACTGGGGACACCGACTCGCATAACGCTGCAATATCTGCATGAATCGGAGAACACGACGCCCGACTACGGACTTCCCTACTTTGGAAATAAGGTCGCGGCAGTGGACCGGACGACGTACTACGGGTTCGCCCAGGATAACTATCTCCGCACCAACCCGGATGTCTTTACCGGCAAGGTCGAGCACGATGTCGGACAGCACGTCACGCTGCGAAACATCCTGCGCTTTGCGAACTATCCCAGAGACGTCCGCATCACGGAGCCGCAGGTGAATACGACTGCGACGGTGGCCAATCCTACGGCAATCGGCGGTGCGGCAATCGCCACCTGCGCCATCGCGAGCACCGCGGCTGCCTCCTGCTACGCCCTGAACACGCCGCTCGCGCAAGTGACCCTCAAACGCAATCAGTTGACCGCCCTGAGCACCGAAGACATGCTCTGGGACCAGGCGAGCGTATTGAGCCACTTCAGGCTCTTTCATGTCGACAACGACAGCTCCATCATTGTGGAGGGCGGACGGGAGCGCTCCGATCCTCTTCGAAATGCGTACACCGTGCCATACGTGCCGTTGATCAATCCCAATCCATACGATCCGTTTGCGCCGACCGTGGCCACGCCGGGCGTTCGAACGTATGTCGCCACGCAATCGTTCGGCATCGGCTTCAATGACACGTTGAAGGTTCGCGACTGGTTACAATTCTCCGGCGGTGTTCGCTATGACTACTTCAACACGAACTCGCACTCTGCCGCGAATACAGCCGTAACTCCTGTGGTGGCGGCAACCGCCGCCAATCGCCTGGATAAGCAGCCGACTTACCGCGCAGCGGTTGTGGTTAAGCCCCGGCCGGAAGGGAGCGTGTACTTTGACTGGGGGACTTCCTTCAATCCTTCCGCGGAATCGCTTTCCTTGAGCGCCAACAACGCCACTGCACCGCCTGAAGAAAATACTAACTACGAGTTAGGCGTAAAGTGGGCCTTCATGCGCGACCGCCTGGACCTCTCCAGCAGCGTCTTCCGCACGGAGAAGGACAACGCGCACGAGACTGACCCGAACAACTCGTTGAACACGCTCACCGTCGGTACGTACCTGGTGCGTGGCGCACAGATTGGCGGCATCGGACACCTGCCACAGCATCTGGATCTCATCTTCGGGTACGCCTACCTCAATGCGATCCTGCAAAACTCTCTGCTCAACGCTTCGCCCTTCAACGCAGTCAACGTTGCGTTGATCGCTCTGCATGACCCACGCGCAAATACGGCTCCTTACTTCATCAGCCCCAATGGTGCGCCAATCGCTAACGTCGCCAAAAACACTGGCAACGTGTGGATCACGCACAGTCTGCTCAAAGGCTTCGTCGGCGGCTTTGGCGGCAACTATGTAGGCCCTCGCCGTGCAAGTTCTGGAACGATGATCGGCGTCTACAACTCCAACGCGCCGGTTGATGTGACGCAGGTGCAACTGGTGCCCAAGTCGGTCGCCGGCTACTACGTCTTCAACGTGATGGTGCGGCGGCCTATCACTGAGCGAGTGGACTTCCAGGTCAACGTCAACAATGTCACCAACAAGTTCTACATTGACGAACCTCACCCCAACCATCTCGTCCCCGGCCCCGGTGCAAACGCGCAGTTCGGATTCAATTACAAGTTCTAACCTGCTCCATCTGCGCTTTATGGCAAGACTGATGCTGTCATGAAGCGCGGATGGATTTTCTTTGTTGGAGTTACGTTTATGTTGATGGTTATTCCAGCGGTCTTTCCTAAAGCGGAGGTGCGCGAGCTTCGCGCCGCCCTGGATGGAGCGGAGTGGGTGGACGGTAAGGTGACCGCCGGCCATCAGTCTTCGCAGACTAAGTTCAACTCTCAAATCCCCGAGACCCATCCCGTTGCCAAGCAGGTGGGCAGCGTCATCCTTCAGGCCCTCGGAAGCAAACCGCTCTTTCGTTCCGCGGCGCTGCCCTTGCAGGTCTTCCCTCCGCTCTTCAACCGGTATGGTGGAGGGCAAACCTTTGGGACTCATGTCGATAACGCCATTCGAAGCCACGCTGCCACCGGCGGCCGCATCCGCACGGACCTGTCCTGCACCCTCTTCTTCTCAGAGCCGGAGGAGTACGACGGAGGCGAGTTGATCATCGAAGACACTTACGGCTCAAAGAGCGTCAAGCTACCCGCTGGCGACCTGATCCTTTATCCCTCGACAAGCCTGCATCGTGTGACTCCCGTCACTCGCGGAGAGAGAGTCTCCAGCTTTTTCTGGCTGCAGAGCATGATCCGGCAGGACGCCCAGCGCAGTCTCCTCTACGATCTCGACACCGCGATTCAACGCTTGTCCTCCTCAGCGCACATGGACTCCGAAGAGATTAGGAGTTCGTCCGTGCAACTGACGGGCGTGTACCACAATCTGTTGCGGCAATGGGCGGAGTTGTAGAGCGCACGTCCCCTGCTGCGGAGCGTGATACCCGTAGCCAAGCTGAAAGAGAGAACTGTGGGCAGTGAGCTAAAGACCGGCTTCGATTGCAACGTGTGTGGGAAGCATCATGAGATTTTGCCCCTGAGCTTCAGCGTCAAAGCTCCTCGCGCCGCATCGCTGATCCCCATCGATGAATTGGAACAGCGGGTGGTGATCACACCCGATCAGTGTGTCATCGACGGCAGCAGCTTCTATCTCCGTGGCCGCATTCCCGTACCGATCTTTGGACTCGACGAACCCTTCATCTGGGGCGTCTGGGCTGAGATCAGCCCGAAGAACTTCGTCCGAACCATCGAGTTGTGGAAGGTGCCAGGCCGCGAGGCCGAGCCACCCTACCCCGGGTGGCTGGACAGCGAGATCAGCCTGTTTGGAAATACGCTCAACCTCCAGGTCGACGTGCAGACGCAGCCAGTGGGTCGCCGACCCCACTTTATGGTGGTGGACCTGGAGCACCCTCTCGCTCTCGACCAACGCAACGGCATCACCACGTCGCGGGTCAAGGAAATCGCCAGCCGAATGCTCCATGCATCAGCAATGGAATAGAGCCGCACGTCCGTCTCCAGCCCGCTCTGTTGCAGCGGTGGACGTGAATCGGAGAGTATGGAGACAGAGACCAACGCCCAATGATTGAAAACGTTCGATCACAATTTGCACGATGTCCTATGGCCATGTGCGCCCCGGGCGGCGTAAGGCCAGTCTAGAGCGGGACACCTCTCTTCGTCTGAGCAGCCGTCTGGGGCCAAAGTCAGTTGCCGAAGACGTGCGTCCATCCCAGCTCAGCCCTTAGAAGGAGAATCCTGTGTCCGATCGTCCTGCGTTTCAACCGTCCACTCTCGTCATCCACTCCAACCGTGTCTATGAGAGCCAGTCCAACTCCATTCTCTTCCCCATCCACCAGACCGCGACGTACATCCATGAAAGCGTCGGCGTCACCAAGGGCTACGGCTACTCGCGTGGCGCGAACCCCACCGTCAATGCACTGGAGCAATCGATTGCGGCCATTGAAGGTTCGGAGTCGGCGCTTTGTTTCCGTTCCGGCATGGCTGCCATCAGTACGCTCTGTCTCGCCCTCTTGAAGGCAGGCGATCATGTCCTGCTATCAGAGGTCATCTACGGCGGCACAACGCGGCTCTTCGAGCAGGTGCTCGGCAACTTCGACATCGGTTACACCTTCGTCGATACAGCAGATCTGAACGCAGTCGAGCGGGCGATAAGGCCTGAAACGCGGCTCATCTTTGCCGAAACCCCGGCTAACCCGACCTTGAGATTGTCCGACGTGGCAGGACTGGCGAAGCTCGCGCATGACCGCCCCAACGTCAAACTTGCCGTCGATAACACTTTCCTCACACCGTTGCTCCAGAACTGCTTATCGCTGGGTGCGGACATCTCCATGCTTTCCACCACGAAGTATATCGACGGCCACAACGCAACCATCGGCGGATCGCTCGCGACCAACGACGCAGCGCTCATAGAGCGTCTCAGGCTTGTTCGCAAGACGCTCGGAACGATCCAGGCGCCCTTCGATGCGTGGCTGACCATTCAGGGCATCAAGACCTTGCCAGCGCGCCTCGCGATGCATTGTGCCCACGCCGGCGAAGTAGCGCAGTGGCTTGAGCGGCATCCACGCGTCTCGCGCGTTCACTACCCTGGCCTCAAATCTTTTCCGCAGAGAGAACTCGCGCTAAGGCAGCAGTCCGGCTTCGGTGGAATGCTGTCCTTCGAACTCAACGCAACAACCGCTGAATCGCTGCGGTTTATGGAGGCGTTGAAGCTGTGCACGTGCGCTGAAAGCCTCGGGAGTGTGGAGACGCTCATCACCAACCCCGCCACGGCATCGCACTGCGACCTCACCGTCGCGTTCAGGACAAGACTCGGGATTTCAGACCAACTGATTCGTCTGTCGGTTGGGCTCGAGTCTCCACTGGACCTGATCGCTGACTTCGAACAGGCCTTCGAAGCCATCTTCGGCGGTGCCGCATGAACTTCGCGACAAAGCTGGTCCATTACGACGTGTCTCCAAACGACCCGTACCGTCCCATGGCCACGCCCATCTATCAGACCGCGACCTTTGAACAAGAGTTTGGCGACAGCTTCGGCCCATACGATTATTCACGAAGCGGCAATCCAACCAGACGGGTTCTCGAAGATCAGATAGCCAGTCTTGAGAATGGGCTGCGAGCCTTCTGCTTTTCAAGCGGTATGGCGGCCATCGCCACCGTAACCCGCCTCCTCAGCCCTGGCGATGAGATCCTGGCCGACTGGGATCTCTATGGTGGCGCCACGCGATTGTTCCGGCAGCTCAAGGAGCATTCAGGCGTCACCGTCCGCTACATCGACGCCTCTCGTCCGGAGCATCTTGCCTCGCAGATCTCAACGTCAACCCGGTTGATCTACCTCGAATCGCCGACAAACCCTTTACTGCGTGTCATTGATCTCAGCGCGTCCGCCATCATCGCGCACCAGCACGGCGTACGTCTCTGTGTGGACAACAGTACGATGTCGCCGTACCTGCAGAATCCCTTGGAGCTTGGAGCTGACATCGTCATCCATTCAGCGACCAAATTCCTTAGCGGCCATAGCGACGTCACCGGCGGGGCGGTGGTCGTCAAGGATGAGGCGCTTGCCGCACAGATTTATTCCATCCAGAATGCCGAAGGAACGGCTCTCGGTCCGTTCGATTGCTTTTTGCTCCTGCGCGGTCTCAAAACGTTGAAGCTCCGCATGGATGCCCAGCAAAGCAATGCGTCCCGTATCGCAGCGCATTTAGCGCAGGATTCAAGGATCAGCCGGGTCTATTATCCGGGGCTGCCAGATCATCCTGGCTCGGCGATCCAAAAGGCTCAGGCCCGCGGAGCCGGATCTGTCATCAGCTTCCAGGTGGGCTCTCCTGACGCTGCGAAGCGAATCGCCGAAGGTTTGCGCTTGTTCGCCATCGCCGTCAGCTTTGGAAGCGTCAACTCAACCATCGGAATCCCGATCAAGATGTCCCATGCAAGCACACCCGCTGACCTGCAGGCAACGAGAGCAATCCCAGCCGATCTTCTTCGCATGTCCATCGGCATCGAAGACTGCGAAGAGCTCTTGCAAGACCTGGAGGATGTACTGAAGCTGATATAACGCACTGATCGCCCAAACGGCCCCGAACCTCACGAACCGTCGGCTTCCGAAGGAAACCGGGGTTCAGCTTGACGGGTGCCGCTGCCGCGCACGTGCAAGACTAAGTCTCCCGCGCTTTTGAGGCACTCCCGTCGAGCAAACCCGTTGTAAACAGCCGTCATTTCATTGGTATCTTCACTGGACCGCGTTTCGATGGCGTGACTGCTCCTCCCATCGACGAGTAGGCTGCGGGAAGTGCTTCGGTGATCAGTTTGTTCACTGCCGTTGCGGCGGCCACACCATCCTCCCAAGCCCAATCGTTCTGCCGAAGCTGCGCGGCAGTTGGTAGACCGCCATAGCTTTCCATAGCGTTTTCCGCCTGCGCTGCCGCCGTGATGGCACGATCAACTTGCGCCTGAGCCTTCGTGATCTGCGGCGTCACTTTCTCGATCGCCTCGACTGATGCCTTTGTGTCGGACGCCCTGAAATATTGCTTCAATCCAGCCATTTCGTCGGTGAGCGCCCGAGCCGCATCTCGTGCGGGAATCAACTGCTGCTGAAGAGAATACGCGCTGAGAATGGCCGCATGGCGCGCCTTGCGATCCGCATCCGAGAGCGTGAAGTGCGGATCCGGTTCTACCGTCACATCTTGCTTAAGCGAGTTGATGGCAACGGTGTAGTGCCCAGGTAAAACAAACGGTCCAACGCCGCGTGCATTGCGTCCGCCCTCCTCGCTGCCCTGCGGCATCTTCCCTGAAGGCGGAACCACAGGAGCTTCTCTGGGATCGCGAGCGGCGTCGACCTTGATGCAGGTTGCGATGGGCTCAGCCTTTGAATCGGCAATCGGAGGCGACTCCCGCAGATCCCAGCACACGCGGTTCAGTCCTGCCTGGGACGGTCCCTGCAACGTGCGGATGGTCTTCCCGGATGCATCCGAGATCGTAATCGGCACCCCGTTTGGTAGCGCATGTGGAAGAACATACGTCACAACAGCGCCCTCTGGCGGATTGGGCGCAAAAAACTCGCCGTGGCCGAACCAGAACTGCCCGGTGTAGAGGTACTTGGAATGAGCGGGTGGGATAGGAAATAAGAATTCCTTCGTTACGATCTCCGGCGTGATCTGCGCCAACGCCTCGTCATGATCCAGCACCCAGATGCCACGACCATGCGTTCCGAGAACCAGAGCGTTCGAGGATTGCTGGAAGAGAAGGTCGTACACCGGTGCGGGCGGATAGTTGGTATTGAGCGAGCTCCAGTGCTGACCACGATCAAACGTCGCATACGCACCCTCTTCCGTTCCGGCTACCAGCAGATCGGCTTTGGTGGGGTGTTCTCGCAAACGGTGCACCGAGGTTTCCGGAAGCCCAGCAGCAATCGGCCGCCACGTCTGGCCGTAATCTTCGCTCACGAAGACATAAGCGTGGTAGTCATCGTTGAAGTGCCCATCCACAGTCAGATACACACGGCCCGCAACGTACTTTGAAGCGACGATACCGCTGATGTTCAGCATCGGCGGCAGGCCGTGAACGTTCTTCGTGAGGTTGTTCCAATGCTCGCCGCCATCACGGGTTACTTGTATCGTTCCGTCATCGGCGCCGGTGTACAAAAGCGACTTATCGAGCGGCGACTCCGCAATCACCGTAAGCGCGCTGAAGTTCGTTTGGCCGTCATGTTTTGAAAGGACGCCCTTACCGACCGGCGCACCCATCATCTCCAACTTGTCGCGGTCAATGTGCGCAGTCAGATCGGGGCTGATCTGTTTCCACGTAACCCCGCGGTCCGGCGACCGGAACACCACCTCTGCGCCGGTATAAATGGTATTTGCATCATGCGTCGAAACAAGCAACGGGGCAGTCCAGTACCAGCGATAGCCGGGCTTACCGGGCTCAGGCTTTGCCTCCGGAGGTACCGGGCCAATCGATTGACGCTCCAGCGTATCCGCATTCACACGTGTGGTGGATCCATCCTGCAAGCTGACCAGCAACGTGTGATCGTCTGCAAATATGGCATGCATCCCGTCCCCAAAACCGACGTTGTACGCTTCCTTGAAGGAAACGCCGTAAGTGATATTCGTCGCCACCGGGGTACACCAGTTTCCATTGTCCTGAAGTCCGCCACAAACGGTGAACGGGTCGCGATCGTTGGCCGAAATATTGTAAAACTGGCCGATCGGAAGATTGATACGGAACAGCCAGGTTGCGCCGCCATCAAACGAGATGGATACGCCACCGTCACCGCCGATCACAATATGATTCGGGCTGTCTGGATCAATCCACAGCACATGATCCTCGCCGTGAACCTGGCTGAAGACCTCACGAAAATTGCGCGCACCATCCTCGGATACAAAAAGCCCACGATTGGACCCCATGATGTACACATGGTTCACATCCTTCGAATCGATATAGATCCGGCTGAAATACATAGGCCGCGGATCGAGCGCCGTCATGTGCTCCCATGATTCGCCGGAATCAAGGCTGCGATAAACGCCGCTGTGCGCAGTAATCGCATCCGTAGATGGTGCCCCCCGCCGGCCGCCGCCTCGCTCTGCGGGTTCGGCAGCCGGAGCCTCCGCGCCCCGCTCCGTCCGCTCTGGCGTTGGATCCGCTTCCACAATCGCGTAGAGCACGCGGTTATCGCTCAGGGAAACTGCAAGCCCGATACGCCCCTTGTCTCCAGCCGGAAGGCCTTTCTTCAACTCCGTCCAGGTCTCGCCGCCGTCCATCGTCCGGAAGATCCCACTGCCAGGTCCACCGCCGTTGTAGCCCCAGCCCTTGCGCTGGTGCTGGTACATCGCGGTGTACAGCACGTTAGGATTTTTAGGATCCATCACCAGGTCGATCGCGCCCGTGTACTCGTCTTTGTACAAGACCTTCTTCCACGTTTTCCCGCCATCTCTGGTCTTGAAGACGCCGCGCTCCGGGTTCGATCCCCACAAATGGCCTGCGGCTGCGACATACACCGTATTCGGGTCGTTCGGATCGATGACGATCTTGCCGATGTGCCGCGTATCCGCCAGGCCCATCTTCTGCCACGTCGCCCCGCTGTCGAGGGATTTGTAGATCCCGTCGCCCCATGACGAGCTTTGCCGGTTGTCGGCCTCGCCCGTTCCCACCCAAACGATCGTCGAGTTCGATGGCGCGACCGCGATCGCGCCGGTGGACATCATCGCACCCGCATGGTCGAAGATCGGCTTGAAGGAGATACCGGCATTCGAGCTCTTAAACACTCCGCCTGACGTCGTGGCAACGTACATGGTATCGGCCTGCCCCGCCGATTTGACGATTGCCAGATCCGCAATGCGTCCGCCTGTCGCGGCTGGTCCAATGCTGCGCCACTCCAGTCCAGTAAGAGCCGCAGGATTGATCTGCGCGTAAACAGAGGACAACATCGAAAGAGAGAAGGCGAGGGCATAGACAGCAAGACGCATTAAGATCTCCAATGCATGAGGTCTGTGAAAATTCTCTACTGGGGAAATTTTGGTTGAGTCGGGGTCACTTGTATTCTGCCATACATGCGGACAAAACCGTGCAAAGAAGGATCGATCAGAGCCGCCACTGAACACGGGACTTGAATCTGGTGGCGGTGGACAGAATCGAACTGTCGACCTACGGGTTATGAGTCCGTCGCTCTAACCATCTGAGCTACACCGCCAATGTGGTGTTTGGAACTATCTGGCCGCACCCTCCACCCGGATCCGCAACGAAGGTCGCGTCGGTGCCGCCAGTTATGATGATACGAGCACTGCGAACAGCGGTCAAACGCCGCACCCGCCATCGAACTCAGCCCCCATGCCCATCCGCACCCTCGGCGTCATCCCCGCCCGTCTCGCCTCCACCCGGCTGCCTCGCAAGGTCCTCCGGGAGATCGCCGGCCGCCCCATGCTCGCCTGGGTCTATGAGGCTGCACGCGCCTGCCCCCAGCTCGACCACGTCCTCATCGCCACGGACTCAGACGAGGTCGCCTCCCTCTGCACACGCGGCGGATGGCCCGTCGTCCTCACCTCGCCAGACCTTCAAAGCGGCTCCGACCGCGTGTACGCCGTCGCCCAATCGCACCCCGCAGAGATCTACGTCAACATCCAGGGCGATGAACCTCTCCTACGCCCCGAACACCTCACCGCGCTCCTGCGCCCGTTTGCCGCGGAGCACGTAGACGTCACCACGCTCAAGGTCCTCTGCACCCCGGAGAACATCGCCAACCCTAACGCCGTCAAGGTCGTCACCGGCACGGATGGCCGCGCCCTGTACTTCTCCCGCGCCACCATCCCATACGATCGCGACCGCCAGGGCACGCCTGTCTGGAAGCATCTCGGCCTCTACGCCTACCGCGCTCACGCGCTCCAGCGCTTCCACACCCTCGCACCCAGCCCGCTTGAGGTCACAGAGCGCCTTGAGCAACTCCGCTTCCTGGAGAACGGCATCTCCATCCACGTCGAACCCACAGACCACGACACCATCGGCGTCGACACCGAAGAAGATCTGCTCCGTGTCGAACAAATCCTCAGCACTCGTTAAATCGCTTCAAACTCCACCCGAAGCCCATCCTCCCCCACTGCCACCTTCACGCCCTCCAGCGACGACACTACCCACGTCGCGCCGGCCTTGTAAAGCTCCTCGGCATCGTGCGTCCCCAGCACACCCAACACTCTGCTCCCCGCAGCCACACCCGCACCCACGCCGGACGGCGCATCCTCCACCACAATGCACTCTGCGGACGCAAATCCAATCAGCGCCGCGCCCTTCCTGTACGGCTCCGGGTTCGGCTTGCCCAGCGTCACATCATCCGCGGCAATCAACTCCTTCGGTGCCGGAAGTTCCGCCGCCTGCAACCGACCCAGCAGCAGCCGTCGCGTCGCCGACGTAACAATCGTCCAGCGCTCCGTGGGCAGCGAGGCCAGCAGCTCCCGCACCCCCGGAAGCACCTTCAGATCACCCACATCCGCAATTTCCATATCCTCAATCAGCTTGAGCCCCACCTTCACATCATCCTCGGTAAACTCCGGCTTCAGCATCCGCATAATGTCCGTTGCCCGGACCCCATGCGGAACATTGAACTGGTCCGCGTCCGGCACGCCATACTGCTTCGCCCACCGCCGCCAGCACCGCACCACCCCGCCAATCGAGCTGATCAGCACCCCATCCATGTCGAACAGCAGCCCCTTCGCCTCTACTGAAATCCGTCCGCTCAACCCTCACGCCCTTTCAGTACAAACTCCTGCGCCGCCTTCAGCACGCCGTTCACGCCATCCACGGAGCAGCTCTCGCAGTACACGCGCAGCAGGGGCTCTGTACCGGACGCACGCAGCAGCAACCACGTCTCCGCCGCATTCGCCTTACCCGCGCAAGCCTTGTTCTCCAGGAAGAACTTGATCCCGTCCAGCGTCTCGACACGCAATACGTTCATCCCGGCGAACAAATCGCCAGCCTTCACCGCGCTCGCTCGCCGGATCGCACCCTGTTTCAGTTCCTCGTCGATGTGCATATCCACGCGGCCATACTGATGCTCGCCATACTCCGCCTGCAGCGCGGCCACCAGCTCGCCCAGCGTCTTCTTCTCATCCGCCATCACCTGCGCCAGCAGCAGGCTGTTCAGCAGCCCATCGCGCTCCGGCAGATGCCTGCTGATTCCCACCCCGCCAGACTCTTCCCCACCAATCAGGATGTTCTCCGTCAGCATCAGGTCGCACACATACTTGAACCCGATCCCATGCTCATGCAACCGCCGCCCATGCTTCGCCGCAATCCGGTCCAGCATCTTCGTCGTGTTGAACGCCCGCGTCACATCCCCCGGCCAGCCCTTGCGCTCCAGCAACCACTGCAGCAGGATCGCGAAGATCTTATGCGCGTCCACCACGTTGCCATGCTCATCCACTGCGCCAATGCGGTCCGCATCGCCGTCCGTGATCAAGCCCGCATCGCACTTGTCCGCGACCACGCGCTTCTGCGTCTCTTCAATATGCGGCAGAATCGGCTCCGGATTGATCCCAGGAAACGCCGGATTGATCTCCGCCCGCATCTCCACGCACGGCACGCCCGCCTCCGCAAAGATCCCCGAGATCACCCCACGCCCCGCACCATACATGCAATCGATCAGGAACCGATACCCCGAAGCCTTGATCGCCGGCAGATCCACAAACGTCGCAATCGCCGCAACGTACGGAGGGTTGAAGTCCACCTCCTCCAACATGCCCGCACTCGCAGCCGCAGCCAGCGGCTGATCCAGATACCCTTCAATCGCAGAGATGATGGAAGGCTTGCCACTCCCACCATAGCTCGCCTTGTACTTCACACCGTTCCACTGCGCCGGGTTATGGCTCGACGTAATCATCACGCCGCCCGCCGCCCCACGCTCCCGCACCGCATAGCTCAGTGCCGGAGTAGGCGTCACGCGATCCGCAAGCGCCACCGGAATCCCCGCCTCACACAGCACCTCCGCCACCACCCGCGCAAACGCCTGCGAAGCAAACCGCGTATCCCACCCAATGCACACGCCCTTCGCGGCATCCTCCTGCTTCAGCACGTACTGTGCAATCGCCCGCGCCGCCACGCGCACATTCTCATACGTAAAGTCATCCGCG
Source organism: uncultured Acidobacteriaceae bacterium (assembly GCA_964242025.1). Classification (GTDB taxonomy): domain Bacteria; phylum Acidobacteriota; class Terriglobia; order Terriglobales; family Acidobacteriaceae; genus Edaphobacter. The sequence goes on along the minus strand of CAXSZW010000002.1, from coordinate 341,746 downwards.
ATGATCCCGCGCCATCCATCCGTCCCAAACTTAACCGCGCCCATACCACTGCTCCTCACTGCCTTCTACTGCCCCTCACTGCATTTCACTGTTCTTAGATCAAATCCTCGCGCCCAAGTCCTTCATGCACCTGCCGCACCACCTTGCTCACATCCTGGCTGCGTTCCCGCGTGGTAATCAGCAGCGCATCCTCCGTCTCAACCACCACCAGCCCATCCACACCCAGCAGCGCCACCAGCTTGCCCGGCGCGTACACATAGTTGCCTTCGCTCTGGATCGCCACCAGCCCACTGGTCGGCCCGTCCATCACGTTGTCTTCATGCGTCTCCCCCAGGTGCTCATGCAGCGACGCCCACGACCCCAGATCGTTCCATCCAAAGTCAGCCGGCAGACAGTAAATATTCGACCGCTTCTCACCCTTATGCGACCGCGGCTCCAGCACCGCATAGTCGATCGAGATGTTCTCGCACTTCGGATACTCTTCCGCGAACACCTTCGCAAACGCAGTAGTCCCATACGCCGCCGCAATCCGCTCCAAAATCGGCGCCATCTCCGGCGCGTGTTCGCGAATCGCGGCCGCCAGCGTCTTCACACTCCACAAGAAAATCCCCGCGTTCCACGTAAAGTTCCCCGCCGCCAGAAACTTCTCCGCCGTCGTGTAATCCGGCTTCTCGCGGAACCGGCGCACCCGGAACGCCTTCACCGCCTCGTCAGCCACATTGCCGTCCAGCGAGACGCGCTCCCCCTGCTCCACATAGCCGTAGCCAGTCTCAATCCGTGTCGGCTGCACCCCTAGCACAACAATGTTCTCGCCCTTCGCCGCCAACCTCACGCCCGCGCGAATCACCTCCGCAAAGCGCTCAATATTCTCCACCACATGGTCGGACGGGAAGATCCCAATCACCGTCTCCGCCTTGCCTTGCTTCTCCAGCAGAAACGCCGTCAGCGCACACGCCGGGGCCGTATTCCGCGCGATCGGTTCGCTCACAAGATGCGCCGCCGGAACTCCCGGCAACTGCTCCGCAATCACCTTCTCCAGCCACTTGTTCGTGATCACCCACACGTCGCTCTCATCCGCCACGGGATGCAACCGCTGCAGCGTCTGCTGAATCATCGTCGCCTCGCCATCCAGAGACAACACCTGCTTCGCCCGCGCCCTGCGGCTCCGCGGCCAGAACCTCGTCCCACTGCCGCCCGCCAGAATCACCGGCGCAAAATGTATTCCATCCACAACCTGTTCCATACCATCCATCGTACCGGCAATCGCGCTCCCTCAGCCTCCCAAAACATGGGCTGCACCCCAAACTAAAGGTGCAGCCCATCCTTCTCATTCGTGCTCTCTTGCATTAGGACAAACTGGCGAACCACTCGCGCATCCGCTTCACGCCCTCGTCCACCACACTCGCGGAAACCGCATAGCTCAACCGGATATGCTCAGCCGTCCCAAACGCCTCGCCCGGAACCACCACCACGTGCGCCTCACTCAACAGCCGCGCCGCCACATCCGCCGCGCTCTTGATCCCGCCCCTGCCAAAGAACGCCGACACATTCGGATACACATAAAACGCTCCCTGCGGCACCGTGCACGTCAATCCTGGAATAGACTCGAACCCCTTCAAAATCCGGTCCCGCAGCGTGATGTAGTCCGCACGCATCTCGCTCACGCAGCCTTGGTCGCCCGTCAGCGCCGCAATACTCGCCCGCTGCACCATGCTCGCCGCGTTGCTCGTGCTCTGCGACTGCAGCTTGCTCATGGCCCCAATAATCGTCTTCGGCCCCAGCGCAAAGCCCGCGCGCCAGCCCGTCATCGCATACGTCTTCGACAGCGACCCCAGCACCACCACATGCTCCTTGCACTCCGTAAACGACGCCCCGCTCACCAGCTCGCCATCGAAGCTCAGATAAACGTAGCACTCATCCAGCAGCACATAGATCCCGCGCTCATGCGCCAGCCGCACAATCCCCTCAAGGTCCGCCGCGGACACCACCGCGCCCGAAGGATTGCTCGGCGTATTCAAAATGATGCACTTCGTCTTCGCCGTAATCGCCGCTTCAATCATGCCTGCGGTCACGCGAAAGTTCTCGCTCTCCTTGGTCTCCACCATCACCGGCACACCGCCCGCATACTGGATGATGTCCTTGAAGCTCACCCAGTACGGCACCGGCAAAATCACCTCATCGCCATGGTCCACCAGCACCTGCAGCGCGTTGAACAGCGCCAGCTTGCCCCCCGTCGTAAACACGCACTCGTCCACCGCGTAGTCGGTGCCAAAGTCCGCCTTGTGCCGCGCCACAATCGCCTTCCGCACCTCCGGCACGCCGGCCACCGCCGTGTACCGCGTAAACCCCTTATTAATCGCCTCAATCGCCGCATCCTTGATGTGCCGCGGCGTCTCAAAGTGCGGCTCACCCGCGCCGAAGTCCGCCAGGTCCACGCCGGTCGCCTTCAGCCGCAACGCCTCGGCCGTAATCGCCATCGTCGCCGAAACTTCAATCCGTCCAATTCTGTCCGATAACACCTTCGTCGCCACTAATGTCGTCATGCCTCCAGTCTTTCAGATTTCCCCTGCAAGATAAAGCACTCTACGTCCCTCTGCAACGAAGGCTCCGCGAGCGGGAACGCCGGCTAACCTTCTTGCGGGCATGGCCCAGAAGTGGTACGCCCTAGGTCGTTAAGCATACGTTCGAATCCGCCGAGGAGCCATATAATAGGGCCAAGGGAAGAAACGCCGTCCTAGCGTGCTACGTCGCGGTCCATACGCTCCTGAGTAGTGTCTCGATCAACCGGAGCTTAGACATGAAACTTCGACGGAAGCAGTTGCAGGCGCAGCGTTCACGTGTCTCATGGAACCAGCAGGACCTAAGCCGCGCTTTGACGGAGAGCCAGTTCGTTCCCTATTTCCAACCCATCGTCACCCTCCGCACTGGCCAGTTGAGAGGCTTTGAAGTCCTGGCACGATGGCAACATCCTACCCTGGGCCTCATTCCTCCCAACACCTTCATCCCGGAAGCTGAGCAGGGCGGATGGATCGACGCTCTAAGCCGTCAGATCTTCGAGAAAGCCTTCGTCGCAGCTGCCGCCATCCCACCGCCTTTGATGCTCTCCTTCAACCTGTCTCAACTCCAGCTCCGGGATCTGCGCCTCCCCGGTCAGCTCCGCAACATGGCCACCCTCGCAGGCTTTGCCCTTGACCGGCTCATCATCGAAATCACCGAAAGTGCTCTGATCGATGACCTCGAATCCGCGGCACTCGTCGTAGCGGAGCTGAAAACAATGGGCTGCAAGTTGGCCCTGGACGACTTCGGCACAGGCTACTCCAGCCTCCTTCATCTCCAATCCCTTCCCTTCGATAAGTTGAAGGTCGACCGAAGTTTCGTCAGTTCCATGACGGAGCGCAGGGAGAGCCGCAAGATCGTCTCCGCCGTCATCGGCCTCGGCCAGAGTCTGGGCTTGACTACCGTCGCCGAGGGAATCGAGACCCAGGAGCAGGCGGAGATGATGCTTTGGCTCGGCTGTGACCTCGGTCAGGGGTACTTCTACGGCCGTCCCATGCCCGCCCACGAGCTTCAAGCCGCAATCGCGTTCCCTCGGGAGAAGATCGTATGCTCGGAACTCAGCGCTTGGAAGAGAATCTCGGAATCCAACCTCGACACCTCACCCACCCAGCGGTTGGCGCAACTCCAGGCCGTGTATGACGGCTCACCCGTGGGCCTGGCCTTCGTCGATCAGAACCTCCGCTACCTCAACCTCAATCAAAAGCTCGCCGATATGAACGGCGCCACCGTCGAGGACCACATCGGCACGCCCCTCGCGGAGATGATCCCGGATCTCTTCCCAAATGTCGAGCCTTACATCCGGCGCGCGCTCGCTGGGGATGCTGTCACGGACGTCGAGGCGGAGATCCCCACAACCGGAGAAACACGCCTGCTCTCCTACCAGCCGGCTGTCGACGAGGCCGGAGAGGTCGTCGGTGTCGCCATCGCCGTCACAGACATCACCGCGCGCAAGCGCACCGAGGAAGCCCTCAAAGCCAGTGAAGCCCACTACAGAAGCATGGTGGAGCTCAACCCCCAGGTCCTCTGGATTATGGATCCTGACGGAAAAAACCTGGACGTAAGCCCCAGATGGGATAAGAAGACCGGCATCATGATGCCGCACTCCACGGATCAGGAATGGTTGCGATCGGTCCATCCCGAAGACCTGGAACTCACCGCGCGCCGAGTCGCGGAGCTTCGCCACTCCGGTTCCCCCATCGATGTGGAGTACAGGGCCTCCGACGGTGAAGACGGCTGGACCTGGAAGAGGTCGCTCGGCTCACCCAGGTTCGACCCACATGGAAAAATCGTCTGCTGGTACGGCAGTGTCCAGGATACGGACGAACCCAATGAACACATTGACCCGGAGCAGGCTCTCTGCGCAGCCAGCTCGACCCCACTGGATCACGCCTTCGGAACCCAGCTTACCGCCTAGCCTTGTTCCTCTCCCGCAGGGCACGACCGCCGTACGGCGTAGCCGATGCATACGGGACTCCTGCCCTTACCGCTTCTTCCGCAACACCCACGTCGTCATGCACCGGTAATCCTGCACCACCGTCGTCTTCAGCGGATCCACCATCACCCCACCCAGCTCCTCCGTCAGCCGCATCAACATATCCTCCTCCACCAGAAACCACTCCGACCCATCCCCAATCTCATACACATTCCCCCGCAGCCGCTCAAATTCCATCCCAATCCGTGACCCAAGCCGCGCAAACAGCATCCCTCCCGGCCGCAGCACTCGCCAAAGCTCCCGCACCATCGCCATAAACTGCGCGTCATCCTTGGCAAAGTGCAACACCGAGTTGCAGATCACCACATCCGCAAATCCATCCGCAAACGGCATCGCCTCAATCGCTGCTACCCGGAAGTTCTCCCCCGGCAGTCCCGGCGCGAGCATCCCCGCCAACTGCCGCACATGCTCCACCCCTTCCGGATTCGCATCCACCGCAAACACCTCCGCGCCCTCCCGCAGCAGGTACACCAAATTCCGCCCATACCCGCACCCCGCGTCGAGCACCCGCATCCCACCCGCAATATTCCCCCGCAAAATCTGGTCGAACACATAAATATCAATCTGCCCGAACTGCTCCTGCACCGTCATCTTGCCCTCTTTCTCTCTGCCTTCAGCCCCAGCCTCTTCTCCATCACCTTCACCGCCTCCTCACTCTCATCCACCAGCACAAACTCCCGCCCATTCCTCCGCGCCGCCTCCCCCATCGTCCCGCTCCCCGCAAAAAAGTCCAGCACCCTGTCTCCCGGTTTGGAGTGCACCCGCACAATCCGCTCCAGCATCCCCACCGGCTTCTGCGTCGCATACCCCGTCTTCTCCTTGCCCGTCGGACTCACAATCGTGTGCCACCAGACGTCCGTAGGCGTCTTCCCCCTTGCAGCCTTCTCCTTGCCCACCAGCTTCGGAGCCATATAAGGAATCCGGTCCGTCGCCCCCAGCTCAAACGTGTACCGCTGCGGATCCTTCGTGTACCAGAGGATGTTGTCATGCTTCGCCGGCCACTTCTTCGTCGCCCTCGCCCCATAGTCGTACGCCCAGATAATCTCGTTCTGGAAGCAAGCCCGCCCAAACACCTCATCCAGCATCACCTTGCAGTAGTGCACCTCCCGCGGGTCCACATGCAGAAACAACGACCCCGTCTCCGTCAACACCCGCCTCGCCTCCACCATTCGCGGCCGCAAGAACCCCACATAGTCGTCGAACGCATCCAGATACCCCGCCAGCCCCTCCGCCGCCTTCTCCGTCCGGTACCGTCTCCCGCCAAACCCCACCCGGTCCCCGTCTTCATCCCGCACCGTCTTGATTCTCGGCCTCACCTGCCGCCGCCCCGTATTGAACGGTGGGTCCACATAGATCAACTCCGCCGACCCCGCCTCCAGCGTCCGCAGCACCTTCAGGTTTTCCCCTTTCAAAATCCGATCCATCCCAATCCCCGTTTCCCCACGCAAACCTGCCTCCTCCACCCTATACACTGAACCCCATGCCGATGTTTGGACGGGGAAGAAAATCCGTGTACCGTTTCGGCGAACGCATGACACCCGCCGTCACGTCCCCGGAATCCACCGCCAGCCTCTTCCGCTTCGCCATGCTCTCCAATACCGGCCGCGTCCGCAGCGGCAATGAAGACACCTGCGCCGCCTCCGCCCAGGATGGCGTCTTCGTCGTCTGCGATGGCATGGGCGGAGCCGCCGCCGGTGAAGTCGCCAGCCGCCTCGCAGCCGATACCTTCCTCGCCCAGCTCACCCCGCCGCCTCCCGCACCGGACCCCACCCCCCGCGACCCCGACGCCCCGCCCGTCCCCGCCCTCCGCCGCGCCACCCCGGACGTCCGCCTCGACTCCGCCATCCACGCCACCAACCAGACCGTCTACCAGCGCTCCCGCCGCCAGCCCGAGCTCCGCGGCATGGGCACCACCCTCGTCGCCCTCCTCCTCGAGTTCCCGGACGCCAACCCCGCCTCCCGACCCCCCTCCCTCACCCTCGCCCACGTCGGCGATAGCCGCTGCTACCTCTTCCGCGACGCCACCCTCACACCCCTCACTCACGACCACTCCCTCGTCGAAGAACAACTCCGCTCCGGCCAGATCACCGCCCGCGAAGCCCTCAACCATCCCATGCGCAACATCATCACCCGCGCCGTCGGCTCCCAGCCCACCGTCGAACCCGAAATCCGCCACCTCGACCCCCGCCCCGGCGACCTCTACCTCCTCGCATCAGACGGCCTCACCCGCGAGCTCTCCGACCCCGCCATTGCAGCCATCCTCGGGCGCGCCACCCGCACCCCCCGCCAGGACGCAGACCTCAACCTCGACCGCATCTGCCAGACCCTCATCGATGAAGCCAACGACGCCGGTGGCGGCGACAACATCACCGCCCTCCTCCTCCTCCTGCCCTAAGCGCATCGCCGGCTCCATCTTCGCCACTCACGCGCGTCCGCCTCAATGCCGCACCTTCCCAGCCTTCAAAGCCGCGGCCCCAAACAGGCAGATCACCCCCACCGGCAGCATAATCACCTTGGACGCCACCAGCGCGGTCTGCCACGGCTCGTCAAATCTCCAGTACGCAAAAGTTGGGAACAAGGCCATAAACAGCAGCCCACATCCCATCGCAACCAGCAACACCCAAACGCACCGACGCCACATAGCCATCCCTCCACCTTTCGCCGCTGCATGAGCAGCACCGCACGAAAGCGATACCACGCTATGCCTTCCGTACAGCGTTTTACCAACAAAATCGTCCCCTCCCTCCCCGCCCCCGTCGACTCTCCAAACAACCCCAACCTTCTCTCCTTCCCGCCGCCCATCTTTCCCGGTATAGTTCCCCTCCAGAGGTGAACCTGAATGCCCGATCGTTCTCCAATCGCAGTCGTCGGCGCCGGCACCATGGGCAACGGCATCGCCCACATCTTCGCCCGCTGCGGCCACCCCGTCCACCTCACCGATACCTCCGCCCCCGCACTCGAGCGCGCCTGCGACACCATCCGCAAAAACCTCGCCCGCGAGGTCGCCAAAGAACTCCTCACCCAGGCCCAGGCCGACTCCGCCGCCGCCCTCATCTCCACCCACACCGCCCTCGCCGACCTCCCCCCCGTCTCGCTCGCCATTGAAGCCGTCCCCGAGCGCTTCGACATGAAAGCCGCCCTCTTCCGCGCGCTCGACGACCTCCTCCCCCCCGAAGCCATCATCGCCTCCAACACCAGCTCCATCTCCATCACCCGCCTCGCCGCCACCACCCGGCGCCCCACCCAGGTCATCGGCATGCACTTCTTCAACCCCGTCCCCATCATGAAGCTCGTTGAAATCGTCCGCGGCCTCGAGACCTCCCAATCCACCTTCAACCGCATCCGCATCTGCTCCATCGCGCTCGGCAAAACCCCCATCGCCGTCAACGACTCCGCAGGCTTCATCTCCAACCGCGTCCTCATGCCCCTCATCAACGAGGCCGCCTTCGCCATCATGGAAAACGTCGCCACCCCGGAGGCCATCGACACCATCTTCCGCGAGGGCATGGCCCACCCCATGGGCCCCCTCACCCTCGCAGACTTCATCGGCCTCGACGTCTGCCTCGACATCATGCGCGTCATCGAAGAAGGCCTAGGCGACCCCAAATACCGCCCCTGCCCCCTCCTCGTCCGCATGGTCGACGCCAATTGGCTGGGGCGGAAAACAGGAAGAGGCTTCTACCAATACCCTTAGCTCACCCGTGCTGTGCCCCGCTGGCTCGGCAAAAAATCCGGCCGCGGCTTCCACAAATACTGACCCCGCCGCACCCCACCCATGGCATTACTCAAAACAGCATCGGCAGGTTCCTGCTCCCTTGCACCACTCGCTCAACGTAGATCGCATCGCCGTCAATGCGAAATAGGATCACGTAACGCCCCACCACGGCCAGGCGGGCGTCAGGCCCTATATCGGGCCGTAGCTGATAAAGTTCCGGACCGTGGGCGATACGTTCGATCGCCGCATAATCTCGCGGACAAAGCTGATAGCCCGGCGGGGATTGTCAGCCGCAATGTACCCCGCAATCGCATCAAGATCACCTTCAACGTCGAGCGAGTAGAGAACGTACATCAGTCGGCGGAACCCGCTGCGTCCGCCATCGCTTGATACTTCCGTTCCAGCCGGTCCATCACTTCCTTGGCGGAAAGATAAGGTCCATTCTTCTCGCGTGCAGCCTGCCACACCTCCCGCAGTTCGGCAATGCCACTCTGCTGCAGCTGACGCTTGTGCGTCCAATCACGCAGCGCATCCCGAACCACCTCGCTCGATGATGAATATTCACCAGCTTCCACCGCCTGTTTGACAGTCACCACCATCTCGTGGGGAAGGGCGATAGACATCTTCTCGATCGTCGGCATGACAGTCACACTCCAAAGTAGTACGAAGGATTCCTACTGCCAATCTAACACTGCATCCCCAAATAAGACATTAACGGCTCTTACTCAAGCCCACGTCTGCTCATCGCCCGCTCATCGGAATCCCCCCACCCAGCCCACCTCCCAATCGGTTATCCTCCCCATGAGGACCCTTCATGCCCCAGCAAGAGCTCTACTTCGAAGACTTCCACATCGGCCAGACCTTCCAATCCGCCGGCTCCGCCAAAATCACCGCGGAAGAAATCAAAGAATTCTCCGCCCGTTACGACCCCCAGCCCTTCCACCTCGATGAAGCCGCCGGCGAATCCAGCTTCTTCAAAGGCCTCGCCGCCTCCGGCTGGCTCACCGCCGCCGTCGTCATGCGCCTCCGTGTCGAATCCATCAAGGTCTTCGGCGGCATGATCGGCGCAGGCGTCGAAGAGATGCGCTGGACCGAGCCCGTCCGCCCCGGCGACACCATCCGCACCGAAATCGAAGTCGTCGGCGTCCGCACCAGCCAGTCCCGCAAAAACTACGGCATCGTCCGCACCCGCACCCTCGCCTACAACCAGCGCAACCAGATCATCCTCCGCTCCACCGTCAACTTCCTCGCCCCCCTCAAATCCGCCATCTAACAAAGTGTTTTAGTGCAAGGGAAGAAAGCACAAGCATAACGACCACAGCCAGACAGCTCCTCAACGCTGGCTCACTGGCCGTCGTGGGCAGCAATGCCGGTAGCAGGGATGGCTCTTGTCCACCTCGGCTGCGAACAGGTCTCGAAACATCGCGGCCATCCACGTGACACATCTCGCCCTTCCAACAACTAAGAACGAACAACTCACAACTTCCCATGTCCCCCTCCGACCTCGCCCTCCTCCAACGCGCCCAGGACTACATCCTCGCCGTCGAGCTCGTCTCCGGCGAGCAGTTCTTCGCGGAAATCGTCATCGTCGTCGACCAGCCCCCCACCCCGGACGTCTTCCTCCTCCGCATGAACCGCGAGCCCGACGGCGCCTTCACCCCCCTCAACACCACCGGCGAATCCATCCTCCTCGCCGACATCGCCCGCGTAGCCCCCCTCCCCGGCGTCGCGTATCCAGAAGCCCCGAACGAATAATCCGCTCTCCGCGCCGACCAACGGAAGGCCCCAGGCTCCCCGCCCCTCCGAGACCAGATCACAAGGCACGAAGTGCCGCCCCACGCGCAGTGGGCCCGTCCGGCAGGACCTCTTTTTTCACACGCCCTGGAGTATGTTAACCAAATGCGCATGACCGTCCTGGCCTCCGGCTCCAAGGGAAACTCGACCGTCATCGCCAGCTCCCGAACCCGCGTCCTCGTCGACGCCGGCCTCTCCTGCCGCGAGCTCCTCCGCCGCATGGCCCTCGTCGGCGAAGACCCCGCCCAGCTCTCCGCCATCCTCATCACCCACGAGCATCAGGACCACGTCGCCGGCCTCGCCACCCTCGCCCGCCGCCTCCGCATCCCCGTCTTCTTTACCGAACCCACCCACCGCGCCTGGGTCCGCATGTTGACCCCCCGCACCACCATGAGCTACGCCCAGTGGCTCGACCAGTACCACCGCGCCAAGCTCCCAGCCATCGCCTCCATCAACGCCGCGCCGGAAACCTCCCCGGACCCCGCCCAACTCGAATCCATCGCCGCCGTCTCCTCGGAGGCCGCAGCCCTGACCCCTGACCCCTCATCCCTGGCCCTTTCCCCAAACCGCTCCGACGACCCCAACGCCTCCATGGAGCTCCCCGCCAACCCCGAAGACGAAGAAGACTGCGCCCCCGCCTCCACCCCCCGCGAAAAAGCCGACCCCGCCTTCCTCCCCGCAGTCGAATACTTCCAGGCCGGCCGCACCTTCTCCATCGGCGACCTCGAAATCTGCCCCTTCACCATCCCCCACGACGCCGCCGACCCCTGCGGCTTCGTCTTCCAGTCTCTCTCCGACGGCATCCGCATGGCCCTCGCCACCGACCTCGGCTACATGCCCCCCAACGTCAAATCCGCCATCAAAAACGTCGACGTCCTCTTCCTCGAATCTAACCACGACCTCGAAATGCTCAAAGACGGCCCCTATCCGTGGTCCGTCAAGCAGCGCGTCCTCTCCCGCGTCGGCCACCTCTCGAACGACGCCACCGCCGAGTTCCTTCAGCGTGATTACGATGGCGGGGCTGCCTGGGTCGTGCTCGGCCACCTCTCTGAATCCAACAACCTACCGGAGCTGGCCCGCATCACCGCGGAGCGCGCTCTCGGCGACCGCCTCTCCCTCCTCGGCAACAAAGTCCTCCTGGCCCTCCAGAGCACCCCGTTAGACCCCATCACCCTCTAGCCAAGCCTGTGCCGGGCAACGCCCGGACCACGCAAAGCCCCACAAAAGTCACGAAGTGACCGCCCCGCGCGCAGCGGGCCCGTCCGGCAGGACCGCTCCGAGCCCGTAACCACCCAACTCCCGCCTGAGTCTTTAACCTGCCCCCCGGAATCAAACGGGGTAGAATGAAACGAGACACTATGCCAAATCGAGCCGCAGCCAGCACGCTTCAGGCAAAGTCCTGCACCGACCCCATCGTGGGAGCCATCCTCTCCGGCTGGCGTTACGACATCTCCAGCATCTCGCCAGAGATGCGCACGGACTACGAGCAGCACCTCGCCGAATGCCCCCACTGCCGCCGCCGCCAGTCCATCGCCCGCACCATTGACGTGCTCCTCATCTCCGTCAGCTCCCTCTCCATCGTCGCCTTCCTCCTTGCCGCCGTCCTCATCCACCGCCTGGAGATGCTCTCCAACCACATGGAGCTGCTCTCGCACCGCATGGACCTGCTCACCCAGCATGACGTCATCCACGTCCACCTGCACCAGACCGCCATCGCCATCTCGCTCCAGGCCGTCGCCATCACCGGTCTCCTCGTCTCGGTCGTCCTCTGGATGCTCGTCGCCTTCGCCACCCCGCTCCCCGGCTTCCTCTCGGACGTCGTCCAGCAGCGCGTCCCCCCGGCCATCCGCCAGCGCTTCACCCGCCGCCACGCCTGATTCGCCTCACCATCGCTTTTGCCGATAGACTCAAAGCACTCAGTTCGTCCCACCACGGAGTAACTTTCCGCAGGTGACCAAGGTTGGGTATAGACCCATCGGTATAAAGCTTGATACAAGCCTAACCGCTTTGTTTTCAAATTTTTGCGCAATACCCCTACCCGGTGGGGGCATACCCCGACAGCCCATGCCCCACGACCCCCAAACCGAAATCCTTCCCCCCATCTCCGCCACCACCTACGCTCCCGCCGAGCCCCCCACCACCCGCCCGCGCAGCGAGTGGGACCCCCGCTCCGCCCCCGGCACCTACCTCCTCGTCGCCATCAACATCCTCGTTTTTCTCTGGATGATCCTCCACGGCGTCTCCTGGCTCACCCCCTCGCCGGAAGCTCTCGTCCATTACGGAGCCAATTACTCCCCCTTCGTCCTCGAAGATCACCAGTGGTTCCGCCTCCTCACCGCCACCTTCGTTCACATCGGCATCATCCACATCGCCACCAACATGTGGTGCCTCTGGAACCTCGGCCTCCTCGGCGAACCCCTCATCGGACCCTTCGGCCTCGTCGCCGTCTACGTCCTCACCGGCGTCGCCGGCAACCTGCTCTCGCTCGCCTGGGACGTCATCGCCGCATACCTCAACCGAGCCCCCATTGAGCTCGTCTCCCACGTCGGCGCCGGAGCCTCTGGAGCCGTCTTCGGCATCGCCGGCATCCTCATCATCCTGCTCTCCAACCGCCGCCTCCCCATCCCCTGGCCCGAACTCAAACGCCTCCGCACCTCCGTCGTCCGCTTCGCCGCCATCAATCTCCTCATCGGCGCCTCCACCATCCTGCCCGCCCTCGGCGGCATCGTCCGCATTGACAACTCCGCCCACATCGGCGGCTTCCTCTGCGGCCTGGCCCTGGGCCCCGGCCTCGTCCCCCGCATGACCGCCGGCCGCACCCGATACCTCGCTCGCCAGCGCACCGTCTTCATCGCCGCCGCCTTCCTCCTCTCCCTCCTCGGCTACTACATCACCAGCTTCCGCCAGCCCCAGTAGCCCGCCTCACCGATGATCCCGCTCCGGCGGCCCATTCCCAATCTGCACCGTAAACACCTGCATCGGATACTGCACGCTCATCCTCCCGTCGTTGAAGCTCGGCGTCCGATTCATCTGCGCCGCCGGCATCCACAGCCGTCCATCCGGCGTAATCCACATCGCATCCACCCACACCAGTCGCGCGTCCTGCACCAGCGTCGACACCTTCCCCGCCGGCGTCACCTTCAGCACCGCACTGTGGTCCGTGTCAGACACATACACATTCCCCGCCCGGTCGATCGCCGTCCCCCCCGCCGTCCCATTCTCCACAAACGTCCTTACATGCTTCACCCGCTCCACATCCGTCACCTTCGGATCATCGAGATACGCCGTCTCCACCACCGCCATCGGCCCCGAGCACGGCTGGTAATAAAGCAGCTTCCCATCCGGCGACACCTCCAACTGATCCGCATGGAAGTAGATCGCCTTCCCATGCTTATCCTTCAGCTCCTGCCCCTCTCCCCGCAGCGGCTTCATCGCCTTCACCGAATCCGTATCGCTCAACACCCGGTACGCCACCCCATCCGGCAGATGAACCACAATCAACCCCGGCCACCCCGCATCCGTCAGGTACGCATGATTCCCATTGAACCGCACATCATCGAGCGCACTGTCTGACCGCGTCTGCGCATCCAGATACAGCGTCTCCACCACCTGCCCCGTCGCTATGTTCATCCCCACCAGCTTCGGCCCATGCTTCACCTCCGCCTCCCCCAGCCCCGGACTTCCAAAGTCCACCACCCAAAGCGTTCCATCCGGCCCAAACCGCACCGAGTTCGCATGAACCCACGCCCGTGACGCATCCCCTCCCGGCTTCCACCCATTCCACCCCGCATCCGGATAAGGCACCAGCGCCCCGCCCTTATACTCCGCAAGCTGCGGAACATCCTGTCCCTTCTGCTTCGCGATCACCAGGAACGTTCGCCCATCCGGCGCAATCGCAACCCCATTGGTCTGCGCATGCGGCAGCGTCATCGCCACCTTCAACGACGCAGCCGCCGCACCCGTCGCACGACCCTGAGCGGCACCTTGGGCAAAAACCTGACTCCCGGCCAGCAGGACACAAGCAGAAAGCGATAACAACGCGGAATCTCTCATCGCTCAGCTTGGATGCGCCGACTTGCTCCGCCGTTCACCCACTTACACGCCCGCCAGCGCCTCCATCAACTCCCCCACACGCTCCACCGGCGGCTGACACGTAAACCCGGAGCAAACCACCGCAAAGCTCCTCGCCCTGCCCACCAGATGCGGAATCGTCTCCGCCAGCGCCGGCGGCAACTCCCCAACCTCCCGTAGCCGAACCACACTCTTGTTCACCGCATACCGCCGCAGCGCCGCCCGTTCCAGCGCATCCGCCCCCGCATCCCCCCCGACCACCACCACCTGCACCGCCGGCTCGACCATCCGCCGCAATGCCAGCCCATAGCTCGCCGCGTAAAGCCCAAAGTGCTCCACCACCCCCGCGAAGCACTCCAGCGTCGCCTTCGCCTTCTCCCTGAAATCCCCACGCCCCGTCAGCTCCGCCAGCCTCAACAACAAAGCCGCTCCCACCGGATTCCCCGCCGGCGTCGGTGCATCCTGCAGCGGCTTCCGCCTCGCACTCAGCGCCCCAATCCGCTCCGTGGCATCATGCGCCGTATCGAAGAACCCACCCTTCTCCTCGTCATAAAACTTCGCCACCAGCGCCTCCCCAATCCCAAGCGCCGCCTCGAAGTACCGCATCTCCCCCGTCGTCTCCCACGCATCGAGCGCCGCATGACCCGTGAACCCATAATCATCCAACCCACCTTCAACCCGCGCCCCCTCCTCGACCCCCTCCCCATACGCCACCACATGCCCCAGCGCCTTCCCATCCCACGCCACATCGAGCACCCGCTTCAAGGTCTTCAACCCAGACCCCACCGCCCCCGCATCCCCCAGCACCCTTCCCGCCACCAGGTACGCCGAGACCATCATCCCGTTCCACCCCACATAAACCGTCTTATCCACGTACGGCGTCTTCCGTTTCAGCCGTTCCGCATACAGCTTCCACTTCGCCGTCCCCAGCAACTCCCGCGCCGCATCCTCACTCACTCCCGCCGCCTTCGCCACCGCCTCCAACGACTTCTCCACATGCAACACATTCTTCGCCGGGTTATGGTGCATATCCCCCAGCTCCCCAATGTCCCAATAGGCCCCCGCAACCGCCATCTCCTCCACCGTCAGCGCCGCCTCCGCCTCCGCCTTGGTCCAGGTAAAGTAATCGCCATCATCCTCCAGCGATTCATCCGCATCCTGCGACCCATAGAACCCGCCGCGCTCCCGATCGCTCAGCCACGCATCCACCCAATCCATCGTCTCCCGCGCCACCCGCTCGCACTCCGGCTCCTCAAAGCTCTGGAACGCATGGACATAGTTCTTCAACAGCTCGCTATTGTCATAAGCCATCTTCTCGAAGTGCGGCACCACCCACCGCTCATCCACCGAGTAGCGATGAAACCCACCCGCCAAATGGTCATAGATCCCACCCTTTGACATCCGCTCCAGCGTCACCGCCGCCGCCGTCCGAGCCGTCTTGGCCCTCTCCCCATCCCCCCGCATCCCCTCATCGATCAGCAGATCCAGCGCCCCCGCATGCGGAAACTTCGGCTGCGACCCAAACCCCCCAAACCGCCCATCGAACATCTTCAGCGCCGCGTCGATGATCTTCCCCACCAGCTCCGCCCCCGGCTCCTTCGCGCTGCCGTCAAAACTTTCGTTCTCCTCAATCGCCGCCATCACACTCTCGGCCGATTCCTGCACCTCTCCGCGCCTCTGCTGAAATGCCTCAGCCATCGTCATCAGCACACGCCGCAGCCCGGGCCTTCCATGTTGATCGAGCGGTGGAAAGTAGGTCCCCCCAAAGTAGGGCTGCCCCTCCGGAGTCAAAAACGCCGTCAGCGGCCACCCTCCCTGCCCGCTGATCGCCGCCACCGCCGCCTGGTACCGCGCATCCACATCCGGCCGCTCATCCCGGTCCACCTTCACCGCAATAAAGTGCTCGTTGATGATCCGCGCCGTCTCCACATTCTCATAGCTCTCCCGGTCCATCACATGACACCAGTGGCACCACACCGCGCCGATATCCAGCAGCACCGGCTTATCCTCCGCCTTCGCCCGCGCGAACGCCTCCACCCCCCACTGCATCCACTCGACCGGCTGCCCCATCGCAGACCTCAAATACGCAGACCGCGCCCCCGCCAACCCATTCTTCACCGCATCGCTCATCCCCCCAGTTTACCCGCCATCATGGCTGAGAACGCTCGCCCCAAACCCATCTGCTAGCATGATCCAACGGAGGTGTGACAGTGGGGAACGCTCTTCCTTATCTCGTACCTACCTTTGCCGTGCTCTTAGGCGTGCTCTTTACCCGCCAGGAAATCGTCGGACTCCGCTCTGAGATGATTCAGCTCCGCACGGATATCAACCGTGACATGACAACCCTGCGCACCGAGATCAACCGCGACATGACCACCCTGCGCGACTCCATCCACCGCGACATGATCGGTCTGCACGAACGAGTTGCCACCGTAGAAGCCAAGCAAAACAGCTAACCCCTCATTCACCCAAAGCAGAAGGCGGAGCCGCAAGGCCCCGCCCTCCCTAGTCCCTAGTCTCAAAGTCCCTGGTCCCTGCTTTTACTGCGGCGGCAAAGGCGCTGGCTTATCCGTCAGTGGCTTCGGCGGAGCCGGAGCCACTGGAGGCGTCAGCCCTGGAATCACCGGCTTCTGCACCACCGCCCCGCTCGCCGCGTCCACCAGCGAGATCCCATACTTATCCAGCGTGTTCGACAGAATCTCCGCCAGCGTCGCCCGGTCCTTCGCATACGCAGCCGTCGCCGCAATCAGGTTATTCTCGCCCGTGGCCAGCGTCCGCTCCTGCGTCAGCACGTTCGCCGTCGTCGAAGCACCCAGCCTGTACTTCTTCTGCTCCGCCTCCAGCGATTGCGCATTGAAGTCCCTCGCCGTCTGCGCCGCCTGCACATTCGCCCGGTCGTTCGTCAACGCATACTGCTGGTTGATCACCTGGATCCGGACCTGCGTATAAATCTGCTGCAGCCGCATCTGGCTCTGCCGGTACTCCATCTGGGACCGTGCCTGATCCGCCTGCGCCACCCGGTTCCGCAGCGGAATCGTCACATTCACGCCCACCCCGTAGTCCGGATTGTTATTCGTCACCAGGTTCTGCAGCACCCCGCCATAACCCTGCGTCCCCGTCACCGTCCCCGGAGGGCAAGCCGTAAACGTCGGCGTACCCGACGTCCCCGTGCCCAGGGTGGAGTTACAGTTCAGATTCGTGTTCTGCTGTCCACCCAACGCGCTCGTCCCGTAGAACCCGAACGCATCCACCACCGGCAGCAACCCATTCTTCTCGCCCCGAATCGTGATCTCGTTGTTCTTCATGTTCAACACCGCCTGCTCAATCTGCGGGTTGTTCGTGAAGGCCAGCTTCACAAGGTCCTCGACCGCCATATCCTCTTCCGGCAGCCGGTCCAGCCCAACCCGATCCGTCGGAACCACCGGAGCCGTCTCCAACTGAGGATCGTTCAAGTTCCGTGCAATCGCCTGCTTCATCAGCAACTGCTGATACTCCAGGTTGCTCTTGGACGTGATCAGCGCCTGCTTATCCGTCGCCACGGCTGAATCCGAATTCACCACATCCAGCGGTGCCAGCGTCCCAATCTCCAACTGCTTCCGGTTGTCCTGCGCCAGGCTCGTCGATTGGTTCACCGCACGCTCCTTCGCCTGCTCATCCTCGTACGCGCTCACCAGCGACCAGTAGATACTCTCAATCTGCGTCACCGTGTAGATCACCTGCTGCCGGAACGCCGAATCCGTAATCCGCCGGTTGTTCTTCGCCTCCGTGATAAACCGCCGGTTGATGTGCGGCCCAAACCCCTGCAGCAGATGCTGCGTGACCTGCGCCCGGAAGCTCGACTGCAGCAGCGGCGAGTAGCTCGACCGCTGGCTGTTCGTCGTCGACCTTGTATTGTCGAAGCTCAGATCGAACAGCGTGCCCGTGCTGAACCCCTGCTCGTAAGCAATGTTTCCCGTCCCCGTATCCTGCTGCAGGCTGTTCGTTCCTGTAATCAGCGTGCTCGCCTGCTGCGTCGTCGCCAGCTCATACTCCGCCGTCCCCCGGATCACCGGATCGAAGCTGTACGGCAGCGGTCCGCCACCGTTCGTGCTCAACACCAGCCCGGACGCACCCGTACCCGCACCACCTGAAGCGCTGCTCGTTCCACCCGGTCCGCCGCCGCCCGTAATCGTCGCCGTCGTGCCGCCCAGCGTATTCGTCACCAGCCCCGTGCTGACGCCGCGGAACGTCTGCCCCGCCTCCGTCCGCAAAATATCCGTGTCCGCGATATCCAGATTGATCCGCGCAATCGCAATGTCGTAGTTGTTCTCAAGCGCCAGCGTTACCGCGTCGGACAGGCTCAGGTACAGCTTCCCATCGCGCAGCAGCTGGTCCAGCCTGGGCGTATTCCCCAACGTCGGCAGCGGCACCTCCGTCGGCGTATACGGCGCAAACGGGTCCTTGAACGAGTGCCGCTTCAGCCGCGTGTAATCCTTCGCCGTATCCCGCAAAAACAGCGGTTCGGTCAGCTTCGGCTCAGGAGCCTGCGGAAGCCCAGGCTGCCCCGTCGTATCGTTCTGCACCGCCTGCGGAGCTGCGGGAGCCGTAGGATTCGTCGGGCTCTGCGTGGACGCAGGCGTACTCTGCGCCGGCGTCGCGGCCGGAGTCCCCTGCTGCGCCTGCATCGTCTGACCCATCGAGCTCATCAGCAGCAAACTGACGCTCGCCGCCGCCTTCATGTCATTCAATCTCACGTTCACTCCCCATAACCCTTTGCCAATAAGCCGGCACACGAACTCCGTGCCTCGTACCAATCCGTTCCAAACCTTGCTTCACTGCCGGGATACCCGGTAGACGCTCGCCGCATCGCGAAGGACGCTGGGGGCACTCGCACCCGTCAACCCCTCCTGCCATACGCAACCCGGCAACCACCGGTTCCCGGCGCGGCCAACCCATCCTACTGATCCCAGACCACAATCATATCAACCCAACTCCCCCAACCCACCAACTAAGAACGAACAACGAAGAACGAAGAACCCCCTTTCTGTTACCGTCGCAACACGGATGCAGCTCTGGAAATCCATCCTCGCCTATGACGGCACCCCCTTCCACGGCTGGCAGGTCCAGCCCGGACTCCCCACCGTCCAGGGAGCCCTCGCTCACGCCCTCCACCACATCACCGGCGAGCAGGTCCTTCCCCAGGGCTCCGGCCGCACCGATACCGGCGTCCACGCCCTCGCCCAGGTCGCCACCTTCACCCTCGCCGCCCCCATCCCCCCCGCCAACCTCCTCCGCGCCCTCAACCGAGCCCTGCCCCCCGCCGTCCGCGTCCTCTCCGTCACTCACGCCCTCCAGCAAACCCCACCCTTCCACGCCCGCCACTCCGCCCTCCGCAAAACCTACGAGTACCGCCTCTTCCCCCGCAACCCCGGCGCTCGCGACCAGCCAGACCACATCTGCCCCCCCTTCTTAGCCCCCTACGTCTGGGACTACCCCTTCCCCTTCAACTTCAAAGCCGCAGCCGAAGCCGCCTCCCACATCCTCGGCACCCACGACTTCACCTCCTTCGCCGCCGCAGACCCCGACCTCACCACCCGATCAGCCTTTCATATCCCGACCCAGGAAGCCCGGGTGCCCCATTCATCGCAGCTTCATCGCGATGAGTGGGAAAACACACCATCTCCGTCTTCTCGTCCCTCTCCTCCATTCTCAAGTCCCACCCCCAACACCCGCACCATCTTCCAGTCCTCCTGGACCCACGACCCCGCCGCAAACCTCTTCCTCTACCGCGTCACCGGCTCCGGCTTCCTCCACCACATGGTCCGGAATCTCGTCGGCACCTTCACCGACGCCGCCTCCAACCGCATCCCCCCCTCCGCCATCCCTGAAATTCTCGCCGCCCGCAACCGCTCCGCCGCCGGCCCCACCGCCCCCGCCCGCGGCCTCTTCCTCGTCCAAGTCGACTATCCAGCCGACTATCCAGCCGAGTACGCAGAGGCCGAACCCCGATGACCGCCCCCACCACCCTCCACACCGCCCTCGCCCAGCACCGCATCACCCGCCTCGCCACCCAGCTCTCCACCCACCGCGCCTTCCACTGGCTCCACCTTCACCAGCCCCAGCTCCGCGCCTGGCAGCTTGAATTCCTCGCCATCCCCGCCCCCCCCTTCGCCGAATCCGACCGCGCCGCCTGGTTCCTCGACCGATTCCGCGCCCTCGGCCTCACCAACGTCCACCTCGACCAAGCCGGCAACGCCCTCGCCGAACTCACCCCTCATCCCTCCCCCTTGTCATCCTTTGGCGAAGCCGGAGGACCCGCTGTTCTTCCTTCCACCGAAGCGGAACAAAAGCTGTCGTCATCCTTCCGCGAAGCGGGAGGACCTGCTTCTGTCTCAAGTCCCGCCACCACCTCCCCCGTCATCCTCCTCTCCGCCCACCTCGACACCGTCTTCCCCACGGGAACCCCCACCACCCCCACGGAAGACGGTCCCCGCATCCTCGGCCCTGGCTCCTGCGATAACGGCGCCGGCCTCACCGCCCTCCTCGCCATCGCCGCCGCCCTCCGCTTCGCCAACATCTCCCCCGCCGCTACCATCCTCTTCGCCGCCAATACCGGCGAGGAAGGCGAAGGCGACCTCCGCGGCATGCGCCACCTCTTCACCGCCAGCCCGTACGCCAAACGCATCCGCGCCGCCCTCGCGCTCGAAGGCTCCGGCACCGCCTCAGCCGTGGACCGCGCCCTCGGCAGCCGCCGTTTCCGTGTCACCATCGCCGGCCCCGGCGGCCACTCCTGGTCGGACGCCGCCGCCCCCAACCCCATCACCCTCCTCGCCCGCGGCCTCACCGCCCTCGCCGACGCCATCCCCCCGCCCTCCGCCGCACCCGACACCCCCCGCACCACCTTCTCCCCCGGCCAGATCGCTGGAGGCACAAGCATCAACTCCATCCCCGCCGCCGCCCACGTCCTCCTCGACCTCCGCTCCACCGACCCCCTCGAGCTCCAACGCCTCGAACTCGAAATCCACCGCACCTTTGAGCTCATGCTCGCCCAGCAGCCCCTCGCCTACGGCACCCCCCAGCTCAAAATCGACCTCATCGGCTCCCGCCCCGCCGCCGCCCTCCCCGAAGCCTCCCCCATCCGCCACTCCCTCCGCGCCGTCGACCGCCACCTCAATCTCCGCACCGAACTCCGCCTCGGCTCCACCGACGCCAACATCCCCCTCGCCCTCGCCATCCCCGCCCTCGCCCTCTCCGCCGGAGGCCTCGGCGGCGGCATCCACACCCTCGCCGAGTGGTACGACCCCACCGGTCGCGAGTCCGCCCTCCGCCGCATCCTCCTCCTCCTCCTCGACCTCACTGCTCTCCACTTGACATGATTGATGTATTTGCTTCTAGGTACCCCAAGGCTTCAGCCTTGGGTCTCACAGGCACAGAAACGGGGTGTGGGCTTTAGCCCCTGGGGTACGCCTTCCTACCCCGGCCAGGGCCTGCGGTTTCTACCTGAAATCGTCCCATCTCGTTGCACACTCTTTGGTGCAATCAAAATCCAGGTCCACCCCTAAAGTCTCTGAATCGAAGACTTTGCGCACATCCGCCGGGGCGGGGAGGTCATCCTCGTTCTCCCTCCATATACACTTTCCCCCAATGACTCCGACGTCCCGCCTCCTTCTTCTCGCCGCCCTCCTCGCCCCCGCCGCAGCCCAGCAGCCCGACCTCTCCCCCACCCTCCTCATCACCCACGCCACCATCTACCCCGGCACCGGCGCCACCCACCCCACCGCCCTCGCCATCACCAACTCCACCATCACCGCCTCCGGTACCGACGCCGAAATCCTCAAACTCAAAGGCCCGCACACCCAGATCCTCGACCTAGCCGGAGCCTTCGTCATGCCCGGCTTCAACGACGCCCACACCCACATCGCCGCCGCCGGCCAGCAGAAGCTCACCGTAGACCTCGACGGAACCACCTCCCTCGCCGACATGCAGTCCCGCATTGCCGCCTACGCCGCCCACGCCAAACCCGGCACCTGGATCACCGGCTCCGGCTGGGACCACACTAAATGGCCCAGCCACACCCTCCCCACCCGCCAGGACCTCGACAAGGTCACCCAGGGCCACCCCGCCGTCTTCTACCGCACCGACGGCCACATCGTCGTCGCCAACTCCGCCGCCCTGCTCGCCGCCGGCATCTCCTCCGCCACCCAGGCCCCCGCCGGCGGCAAGATCGACCTCGACCCCACCGGCACCCCCACCGGCATCGTCCGCGAAACCCCCGCCTACTCCCTCATCACCGCCAAAGTCCCCCCACCCGGCCCCGAAACCCGCAGAAAAGCCCTCGACCTCGCCATCGCCGACGCCCTCTCCCACGGCGTCACCTCCGTCCAGGACTTCTCAGACTGGGACGACTGGCTCGTCCTCGAATCCATGGAGCGCCGCAGCCAGCTCCCCATCCGCGTCTCCGAGTGGCTCGACTTCAACCTCCCCCTCGCCGTCCTCAAGCAGCGCCGCGCCAGCCACGACCCCCAGGACCCCCTCCTCCACCTCGGCTTCCTCAAAGCCTTCATGGACGGCTCGTTGGGCTCACGTACGGCGGCCTTGGCAGAGCCCTACGCCGACGACCCCACCAACCCCGGCATCCCCCGCTACGACCAGCAAAAACTCAACCAGCTCTCCTCCGAGCGCGCCGCCGCAGGCTTCCAACTCGGCTTCCACGCCATCGGCGACGAGGCCAACACCTTCGCCCTCAACGCCTTCCAGGCCGCCGAGCAGGTAGGCACCCCGGTCCTCACTCAGAAAGTCTGCGACACCCCAAAAGAAGGCAGCTACAACGGCCCGCTATGCACAACGTGGACCGCGGAAGACTTCCGGTTCCGCATCGAGCACGCCCAGGTCCTCCTCCCCTCAGACTTCGACCGCTTCCAAGCCCTCGGCGTCATCGCCTCCATGCAGCCCTCGCACCTCCTCACCGACATGGCCTGGGCCGGCGCCCGCCTCGGCCCCGAACGCAGCCAATACGCCTACGCCTGGCGCTCCATGCTCGACCACCACATCCCCCTCGCCTTCGGCACCGACTACCCCGTCGAATCCATCTCCCCCTTCCGCGGCCTCTACTCCGCCGTCACCCGCCAAAACGAACAGGGCACCCAGACCTTCCACCCCGAGCAGCGCCTCACCATCGCCGAAGCCATTCGCGCCTACACCGAAACCCCCGCCTTCGCCGAGTTCCGCGAAACCTCCCTCGGCCGCCTCGAACCCGGCTTCCTCGCAGACCTCGTAGTCCTCGACCACAACCTCCTCACCAGCACCCCCCAGGAGATCCTCCACACCAAAGTCCTCCGCACCGTCGTCGCCGGCCAGACCGTCTACCAGGCCCCATAGACCGCCACCCACAAGGCACGTCATTCTGAGCGCAGCGAAGAACCTCCGTAGTTTGTTCGAATCCCCAATGCACCCATGGAGGACACAGATCCCGAACCACCACGACGGGTGCCCCATCCTTTTCGCAGTCTCATCGCGAATAGGGTGGGGTATCGGGCGAAGCCCGACCGCCGTTGCCATTGCACTGTTAGCTATCATCCGCAGCGCAGCGGAAAACCTGCAGTTTTGCCCTTGCCCTCTAGCCCTTAGTCCTCCACCCTGACCCTCCTCATGCCCCCCAAGCTCAAAGCCCGCCTCCTCCTCCTCTTCACCGTCCTCGTCTGGGGCAGCACCTTCGTCGTCGTCAAAACCTCCCTCGCAAACGCCTCCCCCCTCCTCTTCAACACCATCCGCATGTCCCTAGCAACCATCACCCTCCTCCTCATCAACTGTCACGCCCTGAAGCACATCACAAGGAAACAACTCAAAGCCGGAGCCCTCACCGGCCTCTTCCTCGCCGCCGGCTACCAGTTTCAAACCTTCGGCCTCGCCCGAACCTCCGCCGCCAAATCCGCCTTCATCACCGGCCTCGTCGTCGTCTTCGTCCCACTCCTCACCCTCCTCCCCGCCCTGCGTCCAGCAGCCACCCGCCGCCCCGGCCTCCGCGCTGTCATCGGAGCCCTCATCGCCTTTGCCGGCCTGCTCCTGCTTACCACGCCTCCCGGAACCGCCGCCCGCGACCTCTTCTCCTCCATCTCCCCCGGCGATCTCATCACCCTTGCCTGCGCCCTCGCCTTCGCCTTCCACCTCCTTACCCTCGCCCGCGTCTCCCCCGGCATCCCCGCCGGCACTCTCGCCACCCTTCAGATCGGCTTCGCCTCCATCTTCATGGTCCTCACCCTGCCGCTCGAACCCATCCGCCTCCACCTCACCCCCGGCCTCGCCTTAGCCTGGGCCGTCACCGCCCTCCTCGGCACTGCCGCCGCCTTCACCATCCAGAGCTACGCCCAGCAGCACCTCCCCCCCACCCCCACCGCCGTCATCCTGACCCTCGAACCCGTCTTCGCCTGGCTCACCTCCCTCCTGCTCCTCCACGAACGCCTTGGCCGCCGCGCCCTTCTCGGCGCCGCCCTCATCCTGCTTGCCATCGCCCTCATCGAACTCCTCCCCAATCCCGCTACCGAAATCCCAGCCTGATTCCCCAAGGGAAAAGTGCCCTACGTCAGGTTAACCAGTTCGCTAATAAAGGCTAACTCCAATCGTTTGAATATTTTGCGCAGGATACCGGGGAGGGGAGGAAGCCTCACCCACACCTCACCCACTACACAGCGAGCGGATCAGAACCTTTCCCGCCTGAGTCGCGTCTATATCTGGGTTGCGTCTGCATCTGAACCGGAAGCGGCTCTGGCGCGTTAGTCTGATAGAGTCAATCGCTTCACACGAAAGACCGAGGTCCCACGAACTCATGCAATCCCCCAACACCCCCGGGCTGTTCACGCGCCTTCGCTCTCATCGCCTCGCCACCACCTTCACCCTGCTCTCCACCCTCACCGTCGGCGTCCTTGCCGGCTCCGTCCTCACCCGCGACGTCAGCGGCAAGGAGCAGCAGAAGGTCGATAGCTCGGACGCCCGTCCCATCGTCATCCCCAGCCCGGCGACCCTCTCCAACGGCTTCTCCCAGATCGTCAAGCAGGTCGGCCCGGCCGTGGTGAACATCAACACCGAGTCCCTCCCCAAGCAGTCCCCCAAGCGCACCCCCAGAGGCCTCCAGCGCGGCCCCGTCCCCCAGACCCCCAACCCCCACAGTGACCCAGACGGCCAGGGTGGCGGCGGCGCTGGCAATCAGGGCGACATGCAGGACTTCTTCAATCGCTTCTTCGGAGGTCAGGGCGGCGGCCAGGGCGGAGATGAAGAAGACGGCATGGGCGGCGGGGAGCGTCGCGCCCTCGGCTCCGGCTATATCGTGGACCCCCGCGGCTACATCATCACCAACAATCACGTCGTCGATAAAGCCGACAAGATCTACGTCAAGCTAGCCAGCGATCCCGATACCGGAGATCCTGGCTACCTCGCCCACGTCATCGGCGTCGACACCGAAACCGACATCGCCGTCATCAAGATCGACGCCAAGCAGCCCCTCCCCACCATCGCCCTCGGCAACTCAGAAGGCGCCCAGGTCGGCGACTGGGTGCTCGCCATCGGCAGCCCCTTCGGCCTCTCCCAGACCGTCTCCGCCGGCATCGTCTCGGCCAAAAACCGCTCCATCGACGAGCGCGACGCGCAGGGTCTCTCCAAGCAGTTTCAGAAGTTCATCCAGACCGACGCCGCCATCAATCCCGGCAACTCCGGCGGCCCGCTCGTCGATATGTCCGGCAAGGTCATCGGCATGAACACCGCCATCTACACCCAGTCCGCCGGGTCAGAGGGCGTTGGCTTCGCCATGCCGTCCAATATCGTCGCCAAGGTTTATAACGACCTCATCAGCCCGGAACATAAAGTAATTCGTGGCTCCATCGGCATCCAGTTCCAGGCGCAGCAGTCGTCTGCGGTCAGCCGCGTGTACGGCTTCGCGAACGGCGGCGTCCTTGTCGGCTCCATCGTTCCCGGTGGCGGCGCCGCCAAGGCCGGAATCAAGCCCCAGGACATCCTCGTCACCATTGAAGGGCGCCAGATCAAGGACGGCGACGACCTCGTCGCGGACATCTCCGCTCGCAAGGTCGGCTCCACAGTCCAGATCGGCTATCTCCGCGGCAGCGAGAAGCGCACCGCCTCGGTCACCATCGGCGACCGCGCCAAGACCTACTCGGACCTCGGCGGAGCAGCGCCGGAAACCGACACCCCGGAGGAGTCGGATGCTGGTCAGTCCAAGCTCGGCATCACCGTTACTCCGCTTCCTGCCGCCTCAGCCACCCGCGCCGGCATCCAGGGCGGTGTCACGGTCACCACCGTCACCCCAGGCTCCTTTGCGGATGAGATTGGCCTTGCCAAGGGTTACATCATCCTGGAAATCAACAAACAGCCCATCGTGGACAACGCCAGCTACCAGGGCGTCGTCTCTCGCCTGAAGCCGGGGGACGACGTCGTCTTCGTGGTCCGCGCTCCAGGCGGTGGTAAAAATGCCGGCAGCAACTTTCTCGGCGGCACCCTTCGCTAGCAGCATCTGCAACAAAGGAAAGGGCTACAACGCTGCCGTTGTAGCCCTTTTCTCATGCTCGCTTCGCGTAAATTTTGCGGCCTCAGCAGGCAACCCTTTCCTATTGCAAATGCGTTACCGAATCGGTAACCTTACCTCAATTCGGTCGGACCTCTAAGGTCCTCCCGCCTGATACTGTTCCTTGAGGTTGAAAAGTACCCTATGCGGCTTTCTCCTTCTTACGCACTTGCTTCCGCTCTTCTCCTCATTACAGCCTGCCCGCTTCTGGCGATGCCTCACCTGCACCGGGGCCCCACGTCGCCAAAGGCTGCTCGAAGCCGGTCGCTCCGTACCGCCGCTCATGCTTCTGCGGCACCCGCCGGCATGGCCTCCGCCCGCGCCACCCAAATCCAAACCGCCCTCATCAAGAATGGCTATATGAGCGGCGAGCCCACCGGAGTCTGGGACTCCACCTCCCAAGCCGCCATGCTCAAGCTTCAGGGCGACAACGGCTGGCAGACCAAGCTCGTCCCGGACTCCCGCGCCCTTATCAAGTTGGGCCTCGGACCCGGCTCCAACTCCGCCGTAGATAGCTCCGAAACCTCAACCACCGCGATCGCCGGCAACCAGTAACTGCCACTCATTAAAGCAAAAAAGGCCCCGAATGTCGGGGCCTCTTTTCTTTGCTGCAGCTAGTGACTCCTTGCGTAATCCCTTACCGTGATCAGATAGTCCTCAACATCATGCGTGTCGCTTGGAATTCTGCCCACGCCACTCATTGCGCCGCTCTCCATCCACACCCGCATCCAGTAATACTGGTGTACCCGGACCAGCCGTGAAGCCAGCGGCTGCTTCGCCTCCAGCATCTTCGTCAACCGCGTGCAAACCTCGTCCGCGTCCGCCGCCGTGTCCAGCGTCATCGGCACCGACTCAGCGTCCAGAACCGCCTTCTTGGCCGTCTGAAACTGCGTCCCATTCAGCAGCCCGCTCTCCACCTTCAACCCCGTCATCTGCTCCAGACCCAGCGACGCAGCTGCGTTTGTACGGTTCTCGAACGCCAGATAAAGCAGACTCGTCCCTGCAACCCGCAGCGGAACCAGCCCAAACTCAGAGATGAATCGCTTTGGCATGACCAACGCCATTGCAGATGGCGAGAAGCCATTCATCGCCAGCACGGGGCAGCTCCACTGCACTCCCAGCCCGCGCGTCACCCGCTCTTCAGCCAGTCCACAGCTCTGCACCAGCCAGTCGCCGATGCGTCCCGCTCCTGTCTGCTTCTGCGCCTCCAGCGCCGCCTGCAACTGAGGATGCGTGATCCATCCCTGCGCCAACAGCACCAGTCCTAGCGGAACCCTGTGCCGGTGCGGCACATCCACACCGACGCCGTTCATCTCCCCCGTCTCCCGCCGGATGGCCGCACGCACCATCGTCTTCAGACACTTGCCACTACAGGCCCACTCGTCCTCAAAGATGGGACGCTTCCGATTGCGCCACGGCAGAATCCAGCTACTCGTGCATTCCGGCGCACCGCAGGTTCTCGCGCCCGGGTCCACTGCCGTTCCACGCTCACGCCCTGAAGGCTGATACAGGTCACCGCCATAGATTCCCGCATCCTGAACCGCTCTCGCAGTCTCCTCACCGCTGCTCAGAGCAGCCGCAACCTTGCCCAGCCGTCCATCTAAAATAGGCATCGAATGTTCTCCAGCCGCAGTTGCGGCATTGCTACCTCTGTAATCCTCAAGGCGAAGTTCCCGCTTGCAACCACCACCTCGCCACGCGCGACAATGCGGTCGCCGACCACCAGGTCCACTGGCTCGGAGACATGCCGGTCGAGCTCCACAACATCCCCCGGCCCCAGTTCCAGCACGTCCTTCAGCGGCATCTCCCGCGAGCCGAAGAGCAGCGTAACATCCAGCTCAATGTCATAGAGCATACCGGCCATGCCCTCGCCGCCGGCTGCCGCTGCCGCCATCGCCTCTTCCACATGATGTCCTGCTGCGTCGGGTACTTCCGCCATGCGCCCATCCTCACTGTCTCAAACCTTCTAATTCACCATTGCCGCATGTGCACCCGCGTCGGCAGCATCGTCGTTCGGTTCCATGCGCGCACCGCGATGTTCTCCCGTCCGCACCGGCCGCGCCTTACCAAACACCAGTCCCGCCACGCGAAGCTCCGCAGCCGAGTGCCGCGGCAGCGGCAGCCGGATCACCGAGCCTTCCGTCAGCCCCGCAATCTCTCTTGCCTTCAGCCTCACCGTCGGGAACTGCAACACCGTGCCGATACAAGTCTCGCCCAGCAGATCTCTCACCCGCATCCGCACCTCCAGCGAGCTTCGCCTGGTCTTGTTCCCCTGCTCCGCAATCATCTGCCGCAGAATCGTATTCAGCACTGTCGCCGGAAGACACAGGTTCATCACCCCCTGCGCTCCGGGCATCTTCACCTCAAAGCACACACACAGCGTCTTCTCTCCGGGGCCCATAATGCGCGAAAGTTGCGCCGCCGTCTCCCGCTTCTCCATGTGGAAGCGAAGACCCACCGTCGTCCACGCCGTGTTCAACTCCTTCACCACCATCTGCACCACGGAAGAGATGATTAACTCCTCAATATCCGTAAGCTGGCGCGTCGGCTCAGACTTGCCCACACCACCCAGCAGCAGATCGACAATGGGAGAAGCCAGCGCAAGATCCAACTCCAGCAAACCGATCGCACCCAGCGGCTCCAGCCGGATGGAGCAGATGTAAGTCGGGTCGTTGATCCGGCCCAGGAACTCAAAGTAAGGCATCTGCTCCCCAGAGACCAGATTGACCAAGAACTTCGTCCGCAGTGTTGCGCTGACCGTGTGCATCAGGTTGCGCGCAAAAAGGTCGTTAACGGTGGTAATGGCTTTCATCTGCTCATTCGAGATCCGCCCCGCCCGGCTGAAGTTATAAGCCTCCAGCGGCGCCTCGCCTACGGACGCACCGGACGCTTCGCCCGCGAACATCGCATCAATCTCATCCTGCCCAAGAACCTTATCCATTCATCTGCTCCATCAGCCATTCCATTTAGCGAGCGACTCGCGCCTTCTTCTTGGTGTCAGCGCCCGCAGGCCTCAGTGTGGCCAGCGCCGTGCGCAGACGGACCACAGCCGAGGAATGAATCTGCGAGACCCGTGACTCCACCACGCCCAGCGTCAGACCAATCTCCTTCATCGTCAGCTCTTCGTAGTAGTAAAGCGTCAGCACCATCCGTTCCTTGTCCGGCAGCTCCTCAATCGCGTCCGCGAGGCGCTGCTTCATCTCGCCCTTCAAACAGCGGAAAAGCGGATCATCCTCCGGAGCACCCGGAATGTACGCAAGCTCCTCGTCACCGGAGTCCTGCGAGCGTTCCATGTGCAGACTGCCAATCTCAAGCCCCTTCAAATCGCCGAGCAGTCCCTGATACTCCGGCAACGTTAGCTTCATCTCCGCTGCAATCTCCGCCTCGACCGGCGCCCGGCTCACCCGTTGCGTTACGCTCCGGATCGCCTCTTCCACCGCACGTCCCTTGCGCCGCAGCTCGCGTGGGCTCCAGTCCAGCGTCCGCAGCGAATCAAGAATCGCTCCACGGATCCGGAACTGCGCATAGCTCTTGAACTGCACCTTCTTCTCGTGGTCGAACTTCGAAAGCGCATCGATCAACCCAACCACACCGGCCGATACAAGATCATCCAGATCCACATGCTGCGGCAGCCGCTCGTGGATACGGCGCGCCAGATACCGAACCGTCGGCAGATGCTCCATCAGCAGCTGCTCCCGCTCCGCCGTGCTGATCAGGTCCAGGCCACCAGCCGCTGCGTTCACCGACGCTGCATCCGTGGAGCCATACCCTGATAGCGGAGGCAGTTGAATCGTCGCCTCGTTCGTCGCTCGATTGAACATGCCGTTCTCCTCTTGCATCCCCGCCAGTACACCAACCGGAATTGCACTCCGCATCGCCGTCGCCATCGCCATCCCCTGCTCCTTCTTTTGTTCAGCCCGTGTCAATCGTTCCGGCATCAGCCGTCCTCTTATCCAACCACTCCAACGCTTCGAATCCGGACCTCTGCGGGGATCTCACCCGGCGCAAGTACCGTGACTTTGGGCACGAAGGGCTCCAGCCACCGGCGCACATGGTAACGTGCCGGCGATGGACATAAGAGCACGGGCAGGGCCATGGTCGTGCCGCCGCCGGTTAGCCGTTTCACAGATTCCAGCAGCTTGCGCAGATACTCCCCCTGGCCCCCACGCGCAGCGCCCGGCCCCAGCAACATGGAAGAGTGTGGATCGAACGTCGCCACCAGCTCCGCCTCAAGATTCTGCTCAATCGTCAGCACCTTAAGGCCCCCCTCAGCATCCAGCAACGGCGAAATCAGCCCACGTCCAAGCTGCTGTCGCACACTCTCCACCAGGTGAACCAGGTTCTTCGATTGCTGCGCAGCCTCAACCAGAATCTCCAGAATGGCACCCAGGTCCCGAATTGAAACCTGCTCCCGCAGCAACTGCTGCAGCACCTTCTGCACCTCGCCCAGTGTCATCAGCTTCGGCACCAGCTCTTCCACCAGCTTCGGATAGCCTTCACTCAACGCATCCAGCAACCGCTTCGTCTCCTGCCTCCCAAGAAGCTCATGCGCATGACGCCGAATCAGCTCGCCCAGGTGCGTCGCAATCACCGTCGTTGGGTCCACGACGCTGTACCCCGCGGCCAGCGCCGTATCCTCCAATCCCTTCTGAATCCAGCGCGCCGCCACGCCAAACGCAGGCTCCCGCGTCTCAATCCCCTGAATCGGCCGCGCACGCGGATCCGCATTCACCGCCAGCAGCGAGTTCTGCTCCGTCTGCCAACGCGCAATCTCAATGCCGCGCAGACTCACGCAATACTCTCTCGGCTTCAGCCGGAGATTATCTGTAATGTGAACCGGCGGCACAATAAACCCAAGCTCCGTCGCAAGATGCCTTCGCAACGCACGCACCCGATTCAACATCTGTCCGCCCTGCTTCTCGTCCACCAGCGGAATCAACTGAAAGCCAATCTCAAGCGTCAGCTCATCCATCTTTAACAAGCTCGCAAGATTCTCGCCGCCCGCCGTTGCCGTCTCCGCTGCCTTGGCCTTCTCGGCCTTCGTCATCGCGACCTCGGCCACCTCCTCCTTGTGCTCCGGAGCATTGCGCGCGATCATGGCCACAGCAGCCGCCAGAAGAATGAAAGGGATCTTAGGCAGTCCCGGAATCAAGGCCAGACCCAGCATTAACGCGCACGCAATCCATAACGTGTTGCGCCCCCGCAGAAGCTGCGTTCCCAACTCCCGGTCAAGATCGCCGGAGCTTGACGCCCGGGTCAGGATGATGCCGCCCGCAATCGAAACCAGCAGACTGGGAATCAGCGTCACCAACCCATCGCCCACCGTGAGGATGGTGTACGTCTTCACCGCCGTCAGCAGATCGACGCCCTGCTGCAAGGTGCCGATCACGATACCGGCAACAATGTTGATCGCCGTAATCAAAATCGTTGCCATCGCATCGCGCTGGTTGAACTTTGCCGCGCCATCCATGGAGCCGTAAAACTCGGCCTCGCGCGCAATCACCTCGCGCCGCTTCCGTGCGCCCTGCTCGTCGATCAGCCCCGCATTCATATCCGCGTCGATCGCCATCTGCTTTCCCGGCAGCGCATCGAGCGTGAACCGGGCCGTCACCTCGGCCGTCCTTACCGCACCATGCGCGACAACCAGAAACTGAATCGCAACCAGCGCCAGAAACAACACAAACCCGACAACATAATTCCCTCCCACCACAAACTGTCCGAAGGATTCAATCACCCCGCCCGCGGCATGCGTGCCCTCATGTCCGTGCAGCAGAATCCGCCTGCTGGACGCAATGTTGAGGCTCAATCGAAACAACGTCAGCAACAGCAGCAGCGTTGGAAAGACGGAGAAGTCCACAGCCTTGCGCACCTGGATCGCCGTCAAAAAAACAATGGCGGACGCTGTGATCGAGGCCGCCAGCAGCACGTCCAGCACAAAGCCAGGGATCGGAATCAGCATCACGAAAACCATGCTGATCGCCACGACAGGCAGAGACATCGCCTGTATCTTTCTCATGTCAAAACCGTTCACCATCCGCCCCCAAATCCAGCCGCATTACTCTGCGTTCCTGCCACAACACCCGCAACCATGCCGCCCTCTCGCACGGCCTGCGGCGGCTTCCGTTGCATCTCCGCCTGCCGCTTCTGCTCTCGCACCTTCTCCTCCACCTTCTGCCGATACAAATAAGCCAGAATGCCAGCCACCGCCGCATAAAGATCAAACGGGATCGACTGCCCCGCCTCCACCGAGCGATACAAGCTCCGCGCCAGCGGCGGGTTTTCAATCAAGGGAACACCCGCCCACTTCGCCTCTTCGCGAATCTCCGCCGCATGCAGATCCCGTCCCTTCGCCAGCACCGTCGGCGCGGACATCGTCTCAAAGCTGAACTCCAACGCCACCGCATAGTGCGTCGGATTGGTAATCACCACGCTTGCCCGCGAGATATCGGCCTTCACCCGGCGCCGGCGCATGGCGTTCTGCACCTGCCGGATACGCCCCTTCACCTGGGGATTGCCCATCGCCTGCTTCATCTCGTCCTTGACTTCCTGCTTGGTCATCTTCATCCGCTTGTTCCAGGCCATCCACTCCACCGCGTAATCCAGTCCACTCCACGCCAGCGTGAGCCACGCTGCATCGAGCGCAAGTCCGTACGCCGCGCTAAACGCGCTTGGCAGCCGGACCGTACTCATTACCGGCATCGGAATCATCAGCGTCTTCACTGCTCCCCAGCCGAACACCACCATTGCGGCCGCCGGCGCTAGAGACTTCATCACCCGCGTCGCACTGCGCAGGCTGAACATATTGGAAAGATTCGTTCCCGGATTCAACCGGTTAAACTTCATTCCAAGCGCATTGGGATGGATAGAAAGCCCACCGCCCTGCGCGATACCCGCGGAGAGTGCCGCCGCAAAGCTCGCCGCCATTACCATTCCCACCGGCAGGAGGACCGGCGCAATCATCCTGCGGATCGCCGCGCTCCACCGCATCTCGCCATCGGGCGTCGCCACGCCGGCCGCGGTCAGGCTCTGCTCAAAGACCGCTCGCCAGTCATGCACAAACGTCGCCGTAAGTCCGCCCAGCACCAGCACACCCGCCAGCATGGCCACCGCACTCAGCAACTCACGGCTGCGAACCGTATCGCCCTTCTGTTTCGCCTTTAGCTTCTTCTGTGGTGATCCTGCCTCGGTCCCCTTCTCGCTCATACGCGCACCAGCAGATTTTCTGCCGCGTCCAGCAGCGCCGTAAAGTGTCCTTCAATCCAGCCCGGCCAGACCGCTAGGCTCCCGATCAGCACCACATACGATCCCAGCGTCTTCAAAGGAACTCCCACCACCTGCACCGGCAGTTGCGGAGCCAACCGGCTCACAAGGCTCACCGTCACCTCCACCGCCAGCGCCGCCGCCATCACGGGAGCCGCAAGCTGCAATCCCGCAAGGAAAATTCCGCCTGCCATCTCCGCAATCGCCGCACCCGTCTTCGCTTGAATCAGCGCCTGCCCTGCCGGAATCGCGGCAAAACTTCTTACCACGGCGGCAAGCAACACATGATCCAGCCCAGACCCGATGATCACCAGCGTGCCGAGCAAACCCAGCATCTGCCCCAGCACCGGCGTCTCAACCATCGTGTTCGGATCAAGCAGGTTCACCAGCGAAAAAGAAAAGCTCATCCCAAGCAGCGTGCCCGCGAATGTCAGCGCCTCTGTCAGCATCGTCAGGCACAGCCCAAAGACCAATCCCACCCCAAGCTCGCCCACAATCCCGCCCACATCCAGCGTGCCGCGCACCCCCGGAACAGCAGCCACCACGGGCGCAAGCAGCATCGTCATACCCAGCACGAACCCCGCCTTGATCCGCGGAGGAATGGCATTGGAGTTGAACACCGGCGCAAAGACCATCAGCCCGCTCAGCCGCATCGCGACCAGTACACCCGCGCCAAAGTATTGCTCCAGGTCGGAGATCATCCAATGTACCGGTGAAAATCAGAGAAGAGCTGAATCGTATAACCCACCAGCCGGTGGATCATCCACGGCATCGTCATCATGGACACAGCGAACACCACCAGCAACCGCGGCACTGCCGTCAGCGTCTGCTCCTGCACACTGGTCAGCGTCTGCAACAGGCTCACGATCAACGAGATCAAAGCTGCGGACACCAGCAGCGGCGCACAAAGGATCATCGCCTGTGTCAGGAGTTGTCGCATCAAATGAACGGTCTGGTCCGGCCCCATACGTCTCTCCTCAAAAGCTCTTCAGCAGCTTGTCCGCCAGCAGATGCCAGCCATCCACCATCACAAACAGCAGAATCTTCACCGGAGTTGAGATCACCACCGGCGGCAGTTGCAGCATGCCGATGGACGTCGTCACGCTCGCGACTACAAGGTCCACCAGCAGAAACGGCAGGAAGAGCACTGCGCCAATCTGGAAGCCGGCCTTCAACTCGCTCAACATATAAGCCGGAACCACAACCTGAATCGGCAGATCTTCCTTCCGTTGCGGCCTCACCGCCAAGCCCGCAGACGCGAACACTGCAAGATCTTTCTCGCGTGCATAACGCAACATGTACGCCTTCACTGGTTCAATCCCTCGCTCAATCGCGACCTCGCCCGTGATCACGCCCTCGCGGTACGGCGTCGTCGCCTTTGCCTCCACCTCCACCAGCACCGGCGAAACCAGAAACCACGTCATCATCAGTGCCAGCCCCATCAAAATCTGGTTGCTCGGCGCAGTCTGCGTACCCAGCGCCTGCCGTAGAAAATGGAAGACCACCAGCAGCCGCACCATCGGCGTCATCGCCAGCAGCAGTGCGGGCAGCAGCGTCAACAGCGTCAAGCCAACCACAATCGACCACGGCGTACTCCCGCCTTTATCCAACGCAGCCGCAATCGAGTTCTGCACCGGCTGCTG
This sequence comes from uncultured Acidobacteriaceae bacterium, assembly GCA_964242025.1. Taxonomy (GTDB): domain Bacteria; phylum Acidobacteriota; class Terriglobia; order Terriglobales; family Acidobacteriaceae; genus Edaphobacter. The sequence continues at coordinate 306,167 of CAXSZW010000002.1, read as the reverse complement.
CTTGGCCGCAACTGCAGCAGAGGGCTTATGCTGCGTCATGGCTTTGCCCGGGCCCGAGGTCTGGCCGTGTAGCGCCGATCCTCCCGGCCCAAACAAGCCGAAGACAATCAGCCCCAACACCCATGTCATCTGTCGAAAGCGCATCAAGGCCGTTCTCCAAATCCCCGAGCCGGCACGGCCTCATCATGCGCGCAGCTTGCATGAACGCGCACAATCGTCTCCACACTGTCCGCGCCTGCCCCCACCAGAAAATGCTCTCCCCCACAACTCACCAAGACCAGCTGCTTCCTGCCGCCAATGGCCAGCGTCTCGACCACGTACATCTGCTTCTTCCCCTCGTGTCGCATCCTCGCGCCTAGCCAAAGCGCATGCGCCCACTCCATCACCCAACCCGCAACTCCACCAATCTGCCTAGCCTCGGACGGCACCGTTTCCTGCCTCTTCACCAGATGCATCACTCGCCTCCCTTCCAACTCGCACTGACCAGTCGCCCAAGTCACGCCAACCGTGTAATCCGCACAGCCAGACGCTGCTCCACCACTTCAAACTCAGCCCATCCAAGCTGCACGTCGCCGCACTTCAACGGAACGTCCGTACCGCTCGTCCACGAGCTTTCAATCACGCTGCCCGCCGCCAGTTCCACCAGGTCTTTCACCTTGAACCTTGGCAGAGGAACTCCCGCCGTCAACCGCATCGGGATACGCGCCAGCAGGTCCCACTCCGGATGCCCTTCAATCCGGCCCATCCCTGAGGCCGTCGCAACCCCATGCTGCGCCAGGCTCAAAGCCACATCGGGCGTCGTAATCTGTAGCGATCGCTCGTCTGCCATGGCCGTCTACCTTTGCACCAGAAACTCGGTGAAGAACAGGTCCGCAACCTTCATCTCCGGCACATGCTCGCCCACGGCTGCGCGCAGCTTCTGCTTCAACTGCTCTTTTCCCTCAGGCGCGAGCAGCTCGTCGCTCGTCTCACCGCCAATCACGCCCAGGGCCGCGTCGCGAATCTCCGCGTCATGCTCGATCACCACCTTTCCCTTCTCGGGTGGCTTCTCCTCTTCCTTCGGCTTCTCACCCTTCGCCAAAGGCGGCGGATCCAGCACGCTCAACGTCATTGTGACGCGCAGATACGCTCTTCCCCCCGCATCGGCAAGGTTCACCAGCAGAGGCTCCAGCACCACCTCGTGCGTCTTGGGCGGCTCTTTCTTCTCCACCACCTCAATCTTGGTCACGCCGCCACCAAGCGGCAGCTTGCCGGACTTCACGAGCCAGAACAGCACACCGCCAGCACCTGCCGTTGACAGCAGGACCGCAACCACCACCGCCAGAACCAACGGCACCACGGGAAGCCCGGGAGCCTTTGCTTCCCCGCCCTGCACCGCACCTGTTTCCGCCACATCAGCCATAGTGCCTTGGTCTTTGCACTCAGCCTGCCAACTCCAGTCGTCGGTTCATTAGCCACTCTTCATGCTTCATCCTGGGACACTGCTGCTCACAAACGCAGAGCGGCCGGCCAGGCGATATCGCCCAGCCGGCCGCCGAAATATCCTGCCAACTACCGGATCATATTAATCGCATTCTCCGTCACCGAATCGAACGTCGTCACCGTCTTTGAGTTCGCCTCAAACGCACGCTGCGCAACAATCAGATTGGAGAACTCAGCCGAAATATCCACGTTCGACTGTTCCAGCGCATCACCCGCAATCGATCCGCGACCGCCAACGTTCGCCGTCCCCACAGAGAACTGACCCGAGGCCGCGGACGTCGCATAGTCATTCGCGCCCGACCGCACCAGGCCATCCGGATTTGCCACCGTCGCCACAGCAACCTGGCCGATCGTCGTCGTATGCCCATTGCTGAACGTCGCGGTCAACACGCCGGTGCCGTCAACCGTGAAGCTCTGATAAGCCCCGGCCGGGTACCCATCCTGAATCGACTGGCTGGTGTTGGAGGTACCGGAGGTCTGTGTCACCAGCGGAGCCCCGGTCGGTGTGTACAGATTGAAGTTCATCGTCAAATCCGCCGCACCATCCGACAGCCCGGAGAACGTCACGCCGCTCACATTCGCCGCCGGCGAGGTCAGGTTGCCGGATGAATCGAAGGTCAGCGTTCCCGTATTGTTCACTGGCGTTCCCGTCGCATCGGCAGCCGGAAGGTTGATTGAGTAGCCCCACGTCGTCGCGGACTGTTTCGTGTACGTCACCGTTCCAGAGTGCAATGCGCCCAGCGAGTCGTAGAGCTTCACCGGCGACGAGTAGGCCGCGCCCACTGCGGAATCTGCATTCAAGGTGCTCGTCAGGTTGATGTTCTGCGTCGCCTGCGCCGCTTCGGTCGCGCCGATCGGGATCTGCAGCGGAACCAGCCCACCGTTCAGGTCCACTGCATTGTTGGCCACACCATATCCCATCACACTCTCGCCACTCGTCGTAATCAGGTTGCCGTTGCGGTCGGTCTGGAAGTCTCCCGCGCGCGTCAGCGACTGAATGTTGCCACGTTGCACCACAAAGAAGCCCTCCCCGCTCAACGCCATATCGGTGGAGTTCTGCGTCGTCGTCAAGCTTCCCTGTGCAAAGCTGCTCGTCGTGCTGGAGACACGGGTTCCCACACCCACCTGAAGCGGATCGGACGATCCCGAGTAGCCAAGATTCTGGTAGAACAGGTCCTCAAAGTTCGTCGTCTGCGTCTTGAACGCAGTCGTGTTCAGGTTCGCAAGGTTGTTTCCAATCGTGTTCAGCGCAACCGTGTCGGACTGCAACCCGGTAAGAGCAATGGAAAAATTCGGCATCGTGTATCTCCTCAAAATAGGGCCCGCAGGCCGCTTGCTAGACCTGCGTTAGTTGTTGTCCACCGCGGAAGTCGCGGCCACGGTGGACGCGCTCGTTGTCGACGACGGAGAAGACGAATTGGAGGAAGGCGCTGCGCCAGTGGCGACGCCAAGCTCCTGGTTGATCGAAATCAACTGCTGCAAACTGTTCACCCCAACCAGCTGCTGGATGTAGGCATTCGGATCGGTGGGCTGCGTTGGGTCCTGGTTCTTCATCTCCGTGACCAGCAACGTCAAAAAGTCGTTGGACGTAATATTCCCCGCGGAACTTGCGGCAGAACTCGTTGTATCCTTGGCCGTCGCCGCGGCGGCCTTGTTCGCCGCCGGATTCTGCAACGCCAGACTATGCGAAACCCTCGCCGAAGCCGCCTTCAAATCCAATGCACTGACTGTCATACACTCTCCATTTCTTCCTGCTTCTATCTGCTACCAACTAGGTACAAATCTCTGCCCTCGATACCCGGGCGCCTACGCCACGACATTCAACCAGCCTCCGCTCGCCGTCCCGTATGCTGCGCCCGGAGTGGTTCCCTGGAAGGGTTCCAGACGCGCGGCACGCACAGCCGGCTCGATCCCTGCTGCCACCGGCTCCTGCACCGTCGGCGTTTCGCCCGCACCCGGCTGTCCGCCGCGTCCTGCCTGTGAGCCTGCCCCGGAGCTCCCCGCGCCAAAGCTTGCAGTCGCATCGTGCGTCATCGCGCTGCCCTCCGTGCGATTCACCACCAGCGAGCTCACGCCCACAGATTCATCGCGCAGATACGCAGAAAGCGACGGCAGCTCTTTGTGCAGAGCCTCCGCGGCGCTCGCCGTTGTGGTCACCACGGAAGCCGATACGCCCCCCGTGCCATCCATCTCCGCCCGAACCTTCAGCCATCCATTCGTGCCGCTCGCCACGCCCACTTCCAGTACGTTCGGAGTCGCAACCAGCGTCGTATGGCTCATCCCCTCGCCCGCGCTGGTCATGCCCGGGTACTCACCGGTTCGCGCAGATAAGGTCTGTCCGTGCAGGGCAGCAGCAGCGCTCTTCGCGTCTCCCAAAACCTCCTCATGGATCAGCGGCGCGACGACAGCGGCTATCCCACTCTGCGCCGTCCCAGACTCCGCATGAACCACTGGCGCCTTGCTCCCCACCCATGCATCGCCCGCGACCTTCGCAGCAGCAGCCGGAGCATCCGCTCTCACGCCCGGGATCTGTACCGTCGGAGCCGTTCCTGCAACCGGTGTGGCAGGCGACACCGATGCAGCCGGTATCTCGCGAGCCGCAAGGACAGCCTTAGCCGCAGGCCCCTGACGCTCCGTAATAGCAGCCCCCGAAGCCTCCACAGCAGCCATCGACGCAATCGGCTGAGCCACTTCCGTGCTCGCCGTGATGTTCTCTGCAATCATCTGCAGTCCGGCCTCCGCGCCATGCGCACCGTTGACGGGAACGTCCACGGGAGCAGAGGCACCCGTCTCATCCGGCGCAAGCGCAGGCTCAAACGATAACGCTCCTCGCTTCGCCGTCACAGGCGGCACGTCACCGCGCAACTCGAGCCTCTGAGGCGTCGAAAGCAGACCCTCCTTGAAGCCCGTCGCATCCCCCGCCTGCGGCCTGACGAGGGGCGACTCAACTCCATGCGAACCATCCTTCACCGGCGGAGGCCCGCTCGCTCCGCCCTCTGCATCCGGCGAAAGATTCGTCTGCCTCCCTCCCACGGCGCTCAACCCGACCGCCGCGCCCACAATCGTAGGAGTCGTTCCGGACGTATCGCGGTCAACACCCTCACGCGGCGCCAACGGCGCGTCCACTGCGACAGGAATCGCAACCTCTTCCGGTAAGGGCAACCAGCCCACACTCGACGAAGACGCCAACAGCCCGGCACTCGGAGCGTCGCCAGCACCAACCTCCGCCTTCTGCTTATCTCCCTTACCCGCAATCGCAGCGCCTGCGCTCTTCGTCGCAGCAGCCACATGCCCAGTCCGTTTGCCACCTGCGACCGCCGCAACCCCATCGCCCTCCGGCAGAGAACGAGCAGATGATCCCGCCTCCTTCACCACGCCAACGGGGCTCGCCTTCGCCGCGAAACCTGCCGCCATCACAGGCGCCTCAGCAACAACCGCCACAGGCTGATCGGACGCCTCCGGTTTTGCCTTCAAATCCCTCGCGGAAGCCGGAACCGCAACACTAGCCTCGTCCGACCCCACCAGAATGGCGCCGGAACTCCCCCACGGCAAATCTGCTTCCACCGGCGCCTCCTGCCCCAGGCAATGAAGCGATCCAGCCGCCACCGCACCATGCGCCGTCTTGACAACGCTCCGCAAGCCACCCGCCGCGTCGTTCTCCTTTACCTCCTTTGCAGCGAAACCAGAGACGTCTCCAGTACGCCCCGCAGCCTCCGGCATATTTGTAATCGTTACAGTTGCTATCTCCCTTGCAGCGTGCGGCGCACTTGCAAGATTTCCGGCAGACCCCTCCGTCTGAGCGCTCTTGAGAGCAAGCTGAGCTCGCCCACTTGCATCCATCGCCTGGCGCACTCCCTCCGCAGCCCGTCCAACACTCTCCTCCACCCCTGAAGCCACGACGTCCCCCGAACCGGCCGCTCCGCCCCCAACCTCCTGAGCCGCGACCTTCCCAGTTTCCGCCAGCGTCGAAACCTTCGCCTGCGCCGGAACCACCTCGGACACGGTCGTCACCGTCGCAATCGTTGAAAGCGCCCCTCGCCCAGCCAGCCCCGTACTAACTCCAACACCCGCAACCTTCGCCTCACCCGAAGCCGTCGGCACCACTCCCAGGCTCCCGTCCTTGGCTAGCACCGTCCGTCCCTCGCTAGCCAGCGGCACCAGCCCCGCACTCGCCTCAAACCGTTCCCGAAACCCATCCCCAACCAGCCCGCCGACAGCGCCAGCCGCTCCCACCGAGCCCGCCCCCGCAATAGGCGCCGCTCCCGTCCCTCCCGCAAGCAGAAGGCCTGCAACTCCTGTGGGCTGCGCTCCGGCAATCAGGCTGCTGTCGATCAAAGTGAATCTCCCGTCGTCCCACAAAGTTGCATCTCGATAGCCAAATCCCAGTCCGCAATCATTAGCGCGCCTTCACTGAACCCAGCCCGGCAGGCCCCCCCAGCCCGCCGCCCTGCTCACGCCGCGCGTCTTCCCCGCGCATCCACGCCCGCCGTGAAAGATACCGGTCATCCGTCGCAGCCTGCATCCTTCGTGCCGCTTCCATCTCTTCGAGCACCCGCGTTCGTTCCATCGCGCTCTCCACCTGTTCCATCTGCATCCGGCTCTCGCGATACGTGTCTCGCGCCGCGTCCCACGCCGCCTCCCGTTCCACCCGGATCATCCCCAGCCGCCGCACACGAACCTCCGCAGCCTCGCGCCGAGCCTTGGACAGTGCCCACCCAGTCTGGTCCCCGGCCAGAAGCGCCGCGTACCCTGCACCCGCCTGCTCCCGCCTCACCCCATCCTCCACCGCACCAGCGCTGTCCACCTCGGCCACCGCCGCAGCAGCCACTCCCAGCTCCATCGCCCGCGTCCGCTCCAGCAACCCGTACAACTCAGAGATCCGTTTCAGTCCCATCCGCTTCATGGCCCCTCCTCTTACAACAACATCGTCTCCAGCCGAGCCACCGTCTCCGCCAGCGTCACCCGCTCCTGGCTCCCCTGCTCCAGGAATCTCCGCAGCTCCGGCATCGCTCGCATTGCCCGGTCCAGCTCTTCATCCATCCCCGGCTTGTACGCGCCAATCCTCACCAGGTCCTCGCTCTTCTGGTAAGCCGCCAGCAGCCGCCGAGCCACGGAAGCCTTCGCCCGATGCGTCTCGCTCGTCACCGCAGGCATCAGCCGGCTTAGCGAATCCAGCACATCCACCGGCGGATACTGGCCCGCCGCCGCCAGCGCCCGTGACAACACCACATGCCCGTCCACGTAGCTCCGCACCGCATCCACAATCGGATCCTGCTGGTCGTCGCCTTCCATCAGCACCGTGTAAAACGCCGTGATGCTCCCGCGCTCCAGGTTTCCCGCCCGTTCCACCAGCTTCGCTAGCTTGGTAAACACGCTCGGCGTATACCCCTTGCTCGCAGGCGGCTCACCTGCCGCCAGTCCAATCTCCCGCGCCGCCATCGCATAGCGTGTCAACGAATCCAGCACCAGCAAGACGTGCTTGCCCTGCGCCGCATAAAACTCCGCAACCGCCGTCGCCGCCATCGCTCCACGCATCCGCAGCAAAGGGCTCTGGTCGCTCGTAGACACCAGCACCACCGCCCGCTCCAGTCCCTCATCACCCAGCGAGTCCTCCACAAACTCCCGCACCTCGCGTCCACGCTCACCCACCAGCCCCACCACCGTAATGTCCGCGGCCGTATTGCGCGTCATCATCCCAATCAACGTGCTCTTGCCCACGCCTGACCCGCCAAAGATCCCGATCCTCTGCCCTCGTCCCACCGTCAGCATTCCATCCAGCACCCGCAGCCCCGTCTGCAGCGGGGTGCGAATCGGCTCACGCGCCATCGGCGTCGGCATCGCCCCGTCGAGCGGCCACATCACGTTCATCCTCGGCGCAGGCATCCCATCCAGCGGCGCACCCATCGCGTCCAGCACACGCCCCCTCATCTGCTCGCCCACTGCAATTGCGGGCTTCGTCCCCAGCGCCTGCACCCCGTCTCCATATTGAATTCCCCGCGTCTCATCCAGCGGCATACTCACCACATGCCGGCCACGGAACCCGATCACCTCCGCGGCGTTCCGCTTGCCCATCCCATCCACCACCTCGCAGCACTCCCCCACGGAGCACAGTGGTCCTTCGCTCTCCACCGTCTGCCCATTCGCCTGCACCACGCGCCCCATCCAGCGCCATGCCGGTCTGCGATCAAGAGCCGCAAAGTACGCGCCAAACTCGGTATCCATCCTCAGTGCCCCGCTCGCTCAAGCAGCTCGCGGAACCCGCGTTCGATCTCTCCCAGTTGCGCCACCACCCCAAGCTCCACGCGCCCAATCGTCGTCTCCAGCGCGCAATCGCCCAGCCGCATCGTCTTATCGCCAGCCACCTCCACCCGGTTGGCGCCCTCTTCGGAAAACACCTGCTCCCACACCCCAACCTCTTCCGGACGAACCCGCATCACCGCCGTGCTTCCATCCTGAATCCGGCTCAGCGCCGCCCTCACCGTCGCCGTCAGATGCATCGCATCCACGCTCACCTCGCGCTGCAGAACCTTCGCCGCGACGTACATCGCCAGCCGCACCACCGCGGCCTCCACCTGCACAAAGTATCGCTGCCTCTGCTCGCCAAACTCCAGCATCAGCCGCTCAATCCTGCGCCGCTCCTGCCGGATCCGCTCCTCATACTCTTCGCCTAAGATCTTCCGCGTCTCCGCCGCCGCATCCTCCCGCGCCGCCTCCAGCATCGCCCGCATCTGCGCCCCGCGATCCGGCGTCAACTCCTCCCCTGCCTCCTCCTCCGCGGCCGCCGCGGCATCGTCCACCACCTTCGCGCCCACCGCCATAAACTCCAGCAGCGAAACCCCGCGTCCCCCCGGGTTCATCAGGTCGACCGGCAGTTCGTTCGTCTCCAGATGATCAAACAGAGAGGTCATTGTCCGTCTCCATTCTCAAAATCATCTTGCCCTCGGACTCCAGCCGCTTCGCCGTCGCCAGCAGCTCCTGCTGCGCCGCATGGACATCCTTCGCCCGCACCGGGCCCATCACTTCCATGTCTTCCTTCAACATCTCCGCAGCACGGGAGCTCATCGCCGCGAACAGATGTGCCTTCACATTCTCCTTGCCGCCCTTCAACGCCATCGCCAGCACCTTCTTATCCGCCGCCCCCACCAGCTCGCGGATTCCCTGCTGCGGCACCGTCAGCAGATCCTCGAACGTGAACATCAGCGCCCGAATCGCTATCGCGACGTTCGGTTCCTTCTGCTCAATCTCTTCCAGAATCCCCTTACTCTCAGACTGGTTCACCATGTTCAGCAGCTCGGCCACCGCCTTGTAACCCGCGTAGCTCTTCCGCCCCACCGTCCCCAGTGAGTCCATCCTCCGATGCAGCACCAGCGCCACCTTCTGCGCCATCTCCGGGGAAAACTGCCGCATCTCCGCCAGCCGCTGCACCACATCCACCCGCATCGTCGCGTTCAAATGCATCAGCACCGTAGACCCGCGCAGTGGGTCGAGATGCGCCAGCACCAGCGCCACCGTCTGCGGATGTTCGTTCTCCAAAAACTTGCTCAACTGCGCCGGCTCCATCTTCTGCAGCATTGCCAAATCGCCGGTAGACCGCTCCCGAACCTTGTTCACCTGCGCCAGCAACTGCTCCGCCTTGCCCGTGCCAAACGCTTCCGTCAGCAGCTTCATCGCATACGCCGGGCCGCCGCGAACCATGTACTGCTGCGTCTCCAGCAGGCCATAAAACTCCGTCATCACCTGCGTCAACTGCTGCGCCGGAACATTGCCCAGCCGCGTCAGTTCGTTCGTCACCTTCTGCAGGTCGCTCTCTCCCAACCCTTTGAACAGCGTGGACGATAACTCCTCGCCCAGTGCCATCACCAGGATCGCCGCCTTCCTCAATCCCGGCAGTTCGCTCGCCTCAAACCCCGCATCCGTCGTCAGTCTCGCCGTCGCCATCAGTCGTTATCCCCATCCGCCGCAATCCACGTCTCGAGCATCCGAGTGCTCTGCTCCGGAGACCGCTTAATGTGATCCGCCACCTGCTCGTACACCGCATCCCGAGCCGCCGGAATCCGCTTTACCACCGGCTCCGCCTCTTGACCTTTGTCCCACTGCATCGCGCCGTCTTGCAACGCGCCCGCCGAAGCCGCCGGCCCTGCCGTCGCCGCCACCTTCTTCTCCGTCTGGCTCGTCGCAATCAACGCCGGCTCCTTCAGCGTCACCACCACCTGATGTGCAACCGGTTTGAGCACAAACCAGATCAGCACCAGCCCAATCATCCCCGTCACGGCCGTCCGCAGCATCCCGGGCTGCGACGAAAGCACCGCCTTCGCCTGCTCCAGCACCCGCTCCATTCCGCTCGCCTTCAGCTCCGGAGCGTTCGTACTGAAGCTCACGTTCTGCATCACCACCTGGTCCCCGCGTTTTGCGTCGAACCCCACCGCCGCCTGTGCCAGCACCTCCAGCCGGTGCATCTCCTCCGCCGTCCTCGGCCGCCACACCGTCTTCGCGTCCTTGCCCGCACCTTCCATCGCCTCGCGATCGTTCACCACCACCGCCGCGCTCACCCGCTCCAGCCGCCCTGGCCCGCTCTCGGAATGCATCGTATGCTTCGATACCCCATACGTCGCGCTCTCCTGCTTCGTACTCTGCTGGTTCCCTCCAGCCGTCGGATAAACCGGCAGCGGCTCCTTGCCCTGCAACAGCGGCGGAGTTCCCGGAGCCGCGGCCTGCGCGCTCCCCTGCACCGCGCCCTGCACCGCCGCCGCCGGAGTATTGCTCGCCGTCCCCGGAACCCCGCTCGCCCGGCCCGCGCCATTCCCGCTCATCTGTTCACTCTTCTGCACAGTAAGCGGCACCGCGGAAGCCGGATCGTAAATCTCATCCGTCCGTTCTTCCGACGCATGGTCGTACGTCGCCTTCACCACCGCCCTCACATTCCCCGCGCCCGCCAGCGGCTCCAGCATCGCCACCAGCTTCGTCTCCATCGCCTGCTCCACATCGCCTTCGGCCGCGGCGCCGCCACGCCCATTCAAATTCACGCGGCCATCCGCATCCACCAGCGTCACCTGCTCCGCGCTCAAATTCTCCACCGCCCCCGCCACCAGATTCCGGATCGAATCCGTCTGCTCCGGCGTCATCGTCGAGCGCCTCAGCTTCAGCACCACCGACGCCTTCGCACCCTTCTCCTCGCCCGCAAACAACGACTCCTTCGGCAGCACCAGATGCACCCGCGCCGACCGCACCACCTCCAGCGTCCCAATCGTGTGCTCCAACTCACCCTCCAGCGCCCGCTGATAGTTCACCTTCTCGTCGAACTCGCTCCCCACCCAGTTCGGCTTGTCGAACAGCTCAAACCCCAGTCGCCCGCTCTGCGGCATCCCCTTCGCCGCCACCTCCATCCGGGCCTTGTCCACCATCTCCGCCGGAACCTCCACACCCGCGCCATCCGCCGTCGTCTGAAACGGAATCCCCGCAGCCGCAAGCTCCTGCGAAACCTGCTGCACATCCCTTCCTTCCAGCCCGTTGAACAGCGGCCGCCAGTCCGTCCTCTGCGCGAACCACATCATCCCGCCCACCGCCGCCGCAATCAGCAACACCGCCGCCATCAGCCAGTTCCGCCGCCCGGACGGCATCGCCAGGATCGTCTCCTTGGTCCGCGAAACCGCCGCAAACGCCCGCTGCTGTCCGCCGCCATTCCCCGGCTGGGGTGCCGCCATGATTTGTCCTGCGTCCGCCATCCAAACCCCTGTTCAGTCTGCTCGTGCCTGCTGCCCGCGACGCCTCAAAATCAAGCCCGCCGGGTACCCTCGTACCGTCCCGCCTCTAACTGCTCCACACTGCCCTGCCCTAAAACTGCATCTGCATCATCTGCTGATACGCCCCCACCGCCTTGTTCCTCACCTGCAGCGCCAGCTCAAACGCCATGTCCGATTTCTGCGTCGCAATCATCGCGTCATGCACCTCCACGCCGGACCCATTCAGCACCCCCGTCACCGCATCCTTCGCCTTCTGGTCCAGCGCATTCGTCTGCTGCACCATCGATTGCAAAATCCCGCCAAACGGCGTCGATGGATTCTGAGCCTTGCTCGTACCCATCACCGCCTGCAACCCACTCGATACCGGACTAACGTGAATCATTCCATTCCTCCAATGTGTTTTCTAAGCCGCTGCCGTTGCCGTTGCTATTCCCTAGTCCCTACTCACTTCAAAAGATCCAGCGAAGACGTCAACATCCCCTTCTCCGCCATCACCGCACTCGCATTCATCCCGTAGCTCCGCGAAGCCCCCATCAAATCCACCATCTCGGTCAACGGATTGATGTCCGGATACGACACATACCCCTCCGCACTCGCCTCCGGGTTATCCGGCTCAAAGCGCTGCAACGGAGCCCCGCCATCCTCAATCACGCTGCTCACGGACACCCCGCCCGGCACCGTGTCAGACCCACTCGGCGTCGGCCAAAGCATCATCTGGTTCGAACTCCGCAGCGGGTTCGTCAACGGCGCGCCCGCCGCAATCGCCGCCCCATTCCCCAGCCCCAGCAGCGACGCCCCAAAGCTGTTCCCATCCTCCGCGGAAAACACCACATGGTGCCGCTTGTACGGCGTCCCGTCCGCCGTCCTGGTCGTCTCGGAATTCGCCATGTTCGACGCAACCACCTCCGCCCGCACCCGCTCCGCCTTCAACGCCGACCCACTCACATCCATCAACCCAAACAGGTTCATCCCAGCTCCTTTTACTTCGAATCCATATGAATCGCGGACATCGTGTTGTTAAACTCATGCTTCAAAAACTCAACGCCCATCCGGAACTGAAGCTGCGTCTTCGCCAGCTCCATGCTCTCCCGGTCCAGCGAAACCGTATTCCCATCCGGCCGCGCCACCAGACCATCCACATCCTTCGCCGCTGGCGTCGCCGCCGCCCCGCCGCCCGTCCCCTGCAGCGCAGACGCAAACTCGCGCTCAAAGTCGATCCCCTGCGCCTTGTACCCCGGCGTATCGACATTCGCCATGTTCCCAGCCGTCAGTTTCATCTGGTCTGCCGCAAGATCCAGGTACTTGCCCAGCATCTCGACCATCGGCGATTTCACTTGCATGGTGTATCCCTCTGCACCACACCAATGCACCCCACCCACCAAACTCCACCCACCCCATATAAGAACCCTCCAATCCAACCCGCCCTCCCCCACCGGCTCCAGCTTGCTCCGGAGGCCCACGGATCATTCCCCTTTCGGGAGCGCCCCGGCAGGCAGTGGCGGCAAAGGCTGCATCGCTGCTACCTTTTTTGTATGAGGCTCGTCATCGCGGCAATCAAATCAGGGCATGATCCGGTCGGTAAGCTGCCGGAAGCATCGTTCCACACCCAGCTCGACACCCAGTTGATCTGCCCCAAATGCGATGCAACCTACAACCTGATCGTCGACTATCAGGCTTCGATCGGCCGTTTTTTCCCGGAAGAGTCACAAGCGCTGATTGCAAAGCTCAACAAGGCAATCTTCATGGGCCACGGGAACGGCCATCGCGTACTCCACTTCGAAACCGCCGGCGTCGTCGTAACGAGCCACACCACCCCAGTGACACCAAAGGAACTCGGCCCGCCTCGCTTCTAGGCACCCCAAGGCTTCAGCCTTGGTCTTACCAGCCCTATCCGATGCGGGGCCTCGACGCCCACCGCGAAACCCTCGACAAACACCCACCTTGAATCCTGTTGTCCCCTCACTGGCTGCCCCCAAGGCCCTGTCCCGCTCAAAGGCACACCTTCAGGTGTGCCATAAATCCGGACAATCGTTCTCCATCCTGAGCGGAGGTCTCGCAGCCCCACCACAAGACCCCCAACGAAGGACCCGCTGTTCTAACCCCACATTCCTGAAACCTCTCTTCGCAAACGATACCTCCTGCTTGAGGACGCGACCTCAGTCCTCCCAAAAGCCTCGCTTCGAGGTACCCCAAGGCCTTAGCCTTCGGTCTCACAATCCCCCCCGCACATCCCCATCCTGAGCGGGGGTCCCGCAGCCCCACCGCGAGACCCTCGACGAAGGACCCGCCTCTAAACCCCTTTATCACCTATAACCCCGTTTCGCGTGAATCTCGCGCCTCGCTAAAGGGCACCGCTTCCGCATGCCGTAGATGCACTTGCCTCTGAGATAGGTCGGGGCTTCAGCCCCGACATCTACCCACCCACCCTCACCTCCCCATCCTGAGCGGCCTCCCCGCAGTCCCACCGCGGGGAGGTCGACGAAGGACCCGCCTTGAACCCCCTTATTGCCTATAACGCCGTTTTCAAGGAACGCACTCTTCACGCCGACACGCGCTGCGCGGAAGAGCACGGCTTCAGCCGTGCTACAAAGCACTTGCCTTTGTGATAGGTCCGGGCTTTAGCCCGGACATGAAACCGCCACCTCACACCCCAGTCCTGAGCGGGGGTCTCGCGGCTCCACCGCGAGACCCTCGACGAAGGACCCGCCTCAAAAACCCCTTATCACCCATAACGCCGTTTCGCGTGAATCTCGCGCCTCGCTGGAGGGCACCGCCTCAGCCGTGCCGTAGATGCACTTGCCTCTGAGATAGGCCGGGCTTCAGCCCCGACATCCACCCACCCACACCTCACCTCCCCATCCTGAGCGGCCTCCCCGCAGTCCCACCGATACGCCGACTTCTCGGTACTGATCGAAGTTGCCGACAAAGGAGCCGGGATGCGCCTCTATGATGTTGGGATATGAGAGCGGTTCAATCTCGCGTTTTATATGCTCTATCGGCGTTGTTTCTCGCAACTCTCTGCCACGCTCAGACAGTCAGCGAGTCGAAGATAAACCTCGCGCCGTACGGGTTCGTAAAGAGCAGTTGCGTCTGGTATCCCGGGGATGTCGAGTTCTTAGATGATGAGCACCTTGTACTCAGTGCACCCGCGATGACTAAGTGCGACAAGAGCTTGTGGGACTCTCCGACCGATACAACAATCACAGTAATCAACTTGAAAGGCGAAAAGGTCGCGAGTAGTCATCGATCCGACGTCATTAGGATGTCCGCTGGACCCTTAGGCTACGTGAGTGTATGCGTGGGCGATCACGTCGAGTTGCTGTCAGTCAACCTACAGGTGTCGGCATCAATACCTCTCACCGAAGGTAGGACAGTGAGCCGCTGTTCTTTCTATGGCGAGCTTACGCCTTCTAGAAATGGGATGGTTATTTCCGGCCCCGGTCACCATGAATTTACTCTCTATCGAGTATCGCCAGCGGGCTCGACGCGGATAGAAATCCCGACGGGTTATAACGTCCGCGCGGTCGCAGATGATGGGCTTTTGCTCTGCAAGAACGTGCAATGCGAGGTTTCCGGCTCTGCGGGCGTAACGCGACGTTTTCCCTCATTGGAGGGTGCTTATGAAGTCGACATCAAGGGACTCATCTCGCAAGATAAACTGCTCGTTGCTGATCGAGATGGTAAGCGGCTCCACACTGTAAGTTCATCAGGCGAAAAGAGAACGGTGGCCGACCTATCTAAGATCAAACCGCCATTCATCAATAGCAGTGATAGCCAACTATCGGCTGCTGAACCCCGACGTTTGCTTTACAGGGTAGATGGCTGCTTGCTGGGAGACTTTGACGACTGTTATGGGGATATCTTCCATCGCTTTGCCGTTTTCGACACGCAGAACGCTCAGCTCCTTTTCCGGCACGACTATGCGCCGACGGCAAACCTGAAGATCTCTCCTAATGGGCGGACAATATCGGAGCAGAACGGCACCGAACTACGTTTGTTTAGATTGCCGTAGCCTCACTATCCAACTTCCCAGAGTTAGCCTTTTCGGCAACATCGGGTTCGTAACGATAAACGCGGTTGTGGTGACCGATGGCTCCCGCAAAGTCGTCGTTATCGGCAACGACCTTCTCTCGTCGACCTCACCCACCCGTGCGGAGCAGTCGGACCTTCGAGCCCATTATCATCCTCTGCTCGTCGGCCACGAAATCGTGCCGGCCCCGCGTCCGCCGAACTCACCGACAGGCCGAATGTCAGAACCCACAAACTCACCATCGAAAATGCATCTGTATGGTGCAATGCACCACACCAACTCGCATGGTGACGCACCAAACCACACCCATCAAACCCCAAACCACCCGAAGAAACCCCCGCTTCCGTCCATAACTCACCGTAACTCACCACAAACCCCAAAGTGCGCCCCCCGCCACCGCCCTGAAAAAAACGGCCGCCCCCGGACGAAAGAGAACGGCCAGCACATGAAAGCCTGTCAAAACCTCGGCCCGCTAGCCACGCAGCGACGTCCGCAGCCGTATCTC
The DNA here is from genome assembly GCA_964242025.1 of uncultured Acidobacteriaceae bacterium. GTDB lineage: Bacteria > Acidobacteriota > Terriglobia > Terriglobales > Acidobacteriaceae > Edaphobacter. Next base: position 290,410 of record CAXSZW010000002.1, on the reverse strand, counting down.
CTCCGGCCCAATCTCCGGCTGATCGTCAGCCAGAATCGCCCCGCGCTCCAGCACATGCATCAACTCCCGCACATTGCCCGGCCACGTGTATCCCTGCATCTTCGCCAGCGCCGCCGCCGAAACCGACTTCCGCGCAGACTCCCGCCCCATCGACTCCAGGAAGCGCTCCACCAGCAGCGGAAGATCCTCCATCCGGTCCCGCAGCGCCGGAATCTCCAGCGGAAACACCGCCAGCCGATGGTAAAGATCCAGCCGGAACGTCCTCTCCTCCGCCCTCTGCTCCAGCGGCTGGTGCGTCGCCGCAATCACCCGCACATCCACCCGCATCGTCTCGTTGTCGCCCACCCGCTGCAGCTCCCCGCACTCCAGGAACCGTAACATCTTTGCTTGCAACGCCAGCGGCATCTCCCCAATCTCATCCAGGAACAGCGTCCCCCCATGCGCCGCCTCAATCCGCCCCGTGCGCGATTGCACCGCACCCGTAAACGCCCCTCGCGTATGCCCAAACAGCTCCGCCTCCAGCAGCGACTCCGGAATCGCCGCGCAGTTCAGCACCACAAACGGTTTCATCGCCCGCGCACTCAAGCGATGCACCGCCTTCGCCGCAACCTCCTTGCCCGTCCCCGTCTCCCCCTCCAGCAGCACCGTCGCAGACCGTGGCGCCACCAGCCGGATCATCCGCGCCAGCTCCAGCATCACCGGCGTCTCCCCCACCATCTCCGGCAGCGAAACCCCCGCCGCCCGCACCGGCTCCTCCACCGCTACAGACGCCGTCACCGCAGCGGAAGGCCTGGCCTCAACCGTCTCCACTGCCGCCTTCCCCCCTCCCCCCGGCGAGGCTTCCTGCGCCTCCCGCATCGCATGAAGCAGCTCATGCCGCCGCGGACTCCGCGTCCCCGTCATGCTCCGCCCCATCCCACCATCCATCCGCAATAAATCCATCGCCGGATACATCGTCCCCAACTGCCCCGTCAGCTCACCGGCTTCCAGGTCAGGAAGCCAGCTGTCGACCAGCAGCGCCTCAGGCCGATCCCGCTCAACCAGGGCCATCGCCTCAGCCCCGCCTGATGCCTCCCGTACTGTCCAGCGCAGACCAGTCAAACAAATATTTAAACGGTGCCGTAGATCCGCATCCGCACTTGCTACCACCACTGACCTTGTACTCATGGTCTATCCCCTATCGGTAACGTTCTGTTTTGTGACCTTAGTACCGCAAGGCGACTTTGGAGGGTGTGGACGCTCTCCATCAAGCGTTCGCAATCTTCGAGACTTTGGCGAATGGTCTCGGACATGGCAACAGGAGTCTCGTCCATGGAGCCGAGGTAAAGACGGCACTGCAGGGTCGTAAGGGGCTGGCTCAGATCGTGCAGCCCCTTGCCAAACTCCTTCAGGACGTCCTCCACCGCAATTAGTAATTCACGCTCAGGCAATGTACCGGCTCCCCAGTCCCATCCCCAGCCCGAAGACGCCATGCCCAGGCCCGCGCAACGCGCCCTGAAGACCGTCCGGAACGCTGCGGCGGCCCGACTTCTTCTCCAGCCCCATCCCGATCATGTAGCCCTCTCCGCGCACGGTTTCGATGACCTGATCGCCTCCTTCAGATCCATCCGGGCGAACGGCGCCCAGCTTTTTCCGCAGATAATTCACATAAACGTCCACCACATTGGTGCCGGCATCGGGCGACATCTGCCAGACCTCGCGGAGCAGCTCGCTGCGCGTGCAGCAGCGTCCACGGGCCTGCATCAGGAACTCCAGCAGGGCGAACTCCTTGCCTGTCAGCTCGATCACCTGCCCTTCGCGCGTGACCCGGCGTTCCATCCGGTTCACCTCAATGCCGCGGTGGCAGAGGGTTGTGTCGACGATCTGCTGGCGCCGTCGCCCAAGGGCGCGGCAGCGGGCGGTGAGCTCGGCGAAGCTGAAGGGTTTGCGCAGGCAGTCATCCGCACCCAGTTCCAGGCACTTGACCCGCTCCTCCAGACCGCTGCGCCCGGAAAGGACCAGGACCGAGGTCTTTTCCAGCTTCCCCTGTAGTCCCTCAAGCACCTGAATCCCGTCCATCCGGGGCAGGGTCAGGTCAAGAACCATCAGGTCCGGGACATGAGTCAGGACATGGTCCAGCCCGGTCTGTCCGTCGCCTACCAGAGACACGTCATGACCTTCCAACTTCAGGCCCTTCTGCAGAAACATTCCCAAGGCATCATCATCTTCAACAATCAGGACTCGCATGGTCTTCCCCTCGCAGTGTTCTCGTCAGATCGTTCAGCCGGACCACCGTCATACAGGGGACCCTGGGCCGAGTGTGCGAATGCTGCATTCCCTCTTCGTACCGTATGAACACCTTCATCCTTTTGCCGTCCTGTGAGTGCGCTAATGTGGGGTGCGGCGAATTCGGACATCCCGAATTCGCACCTGGTTTTCCACAGACCCAATTGAGTACTGGCTGTGAGTTTTTCCCAGGAATCGACTTATGTACTTGCGATTCGCTTTTTATTCGCTACAATCTGTCCATGGCGATCACGCGGCGACAAAAAGAGGTCATCGACTTTCTCTCCGGGTTTGTACAAAAGAACGGCTACTCCCCGTCGTATGAGGAGATCGCCTCCGGACTTGGGCTGAATTCACTGGCAACGGTGCATAAACACATCACCAACCTGCAGAACAAGGGCCTGCTGCAAAGGGCGCACAATCGAAGCCGCTCGATCGATGTGTTGCCTGCGCGAACCAGCAAGAAAGGCTTTGAACGGCTGCCGCTGCTAGGGCGGATTGCAGCCGGACAGCCGGTGGAAGCCATCGAGACGGCGGAATCCATCTCGTTGGGCGACATTATTGGCAATCGCGAGGTCTTTGCGCTGGAGGTTCGGGGAGATTCCATGCGCGATGAGCACATTGTGTCCGGGGATTATGTCTTAGTGGAGCGGACTCGCACGGCGCGGGAAGGGGAGATCATCGTCGCGCTCATTGATGGAGCGGACGCCACGCTGAAGCGGTTTTACCGCGAAGGAAACATGATTCGCCTGCAGCCTTCCAACAGCGAGATGGCTCCTATCTATGCGGCGGCGGCCAATGTGAGTATCCAAGGCAAGGTCTTGGGAGTATTGCGGAAGTACGCATAAAGACTGGAGGGCACGCCCACCGCGTGCGCTCCAGGTGCGGAACATGCAAAGAGACTGCTTAGACGAGAGCGCTGGAAGCGAACTTCTTGACCATGGCAAGCAGCAGGCGGCGGTCGCTCTCTGAAAGGTGGGCGGAGTACCGCTGAACCTGGGTAAGGAAGCGGATCTCCTCTTCGCTCAGGTTCAGTCCGGAGACCTCCTTGGCGACCTGATCTTCGGCGAAGAACTGCGAAAGCTGCAGGTCAAGGGCGCCAGCAATCTTCTGCAGGGTTTCGAGCGAGGGCACGGTGTGGCCGTTCTCCACGCGGGACAGGTAGCAGCGCAGGAGGCCCGTGCGCTTTTCAATGTCGCCCTGGGACATGCCCTTTTGCAACCGGAAGTCGCGGATCGTTCCGCCAATGTTCATCGAGATGGACTTCACTGGAGGGTTCCCCTGCACAGGAAGGATGATTTGCATGTCTGCCATTAGCCGTAAAGTAACGTCCCCGGCTGCGCACAAGCAAGCTCAATCTTTGGGAGGAGACGGATTGAACCAGCGGAGGTTCCTGCCGCACCTCGTGTTGTCCGGAAGGCGTTTGATGTGTACGTGGGAACCAGAACCCTCAACCATTGGTTGAAGGGGACAACGGGGTGGAACCAAGTTTCTCAATAGCACCGGCAGCAATGGACCTGCAGTTGCACCTGAGTTAACCCATGTACATGCCACCATTCACATCCAGGGTGTGGCCGGTGATGTAGGAGGCTCCGTCGGACGCCAGAAAGGCCACGGCGGCGGCGACATCGGCATCGGTCCCGGCACGTGCAAGCGGCACCTGAGAGGTCATGGCGGTGCGCTGCTCGTCGGTTAGAACGGCGGTCATGGCCGTTTCAATATAGCCGGGTGCCACGGCGTTGACAGTGATGGAGCGGCTGCCGAGTTCACGGGCAAGCGATTTGGTGACGCCGATGAGGCCGGCCTTGGAGGCGGCGTAGTTGGCCTGTCCCGCCTGACCCGTCTCCCCGACGACGGAGGTGATGTTGATGATGCGGCCCCAGCGGGATTTAAGCATGGAGGACATGCAGGCCTGGGTCAGCAGAAAGGCGCCGGTCAGGTTGGTGGTCAGGACGTCGTCCCAATCTTTGCGCTTCATCCGGAGCGTGAGCATGTCGCGGGTGATGCCGGCGTTATTGACCAGAATTTCAACGCGGCCGAAGTGCGAAAGGATTGATTTTACAGAGGTTTTGATGGATTCTTCGTCGGCGACGTCAAGGGCGAACGGGTGTGCGGTGCCGCCGAGGGCTGCAATTTCAGCGGCCACTTCAGCCAGCTTTTCAACGTTGCGGGCGGCCAGGGCGACGTGGTGGCCATGGGCGGCCAAGGCGAGGGCGCAGGCGCGGCCTATGCCCTGCGAGGCTCCGGTTACCAAGGCGATGCGGGGTGGGGCTGAACTCAAGACGGGCTCCTTCTGAATCTGCGGGCAAGGCGATTATACGAAGTGGTGGCGCGGGTCTGGCGATTTGTGTGCACGAGTGACTGAAGTTCCAGGTAACCGGTCGAGGAGGTTGAAAAGCACGGCCTTCACCGGCTTTGGTTACCGTTGTGGTAGGGCGAAATCATGGTCAAATGCATGGCAATGATGGCTAAGTGCATGGTCGAACCACCCTTTTCGTGTGGTTGGAGACGGAGCGGAGACGGGAGGAACGTTCGGGTGGGTACGAAGGTGGAGGGTGTGTGGAATTCAGGGCTTTGCGGCGTCCGGGAGCGGGATATTCTGGACCAACGATGATGGACGGCGAAGAGACGATCAGGCGCGAGACAGACGTGTATGCCATCCATGGCGCGGACCCCGAGGTGCTGGCGTACGCGATGGCAAAGTATTCGCGATCGGCCCTGACCATGCGGGAGTCGCTGCGGGAGATCAGCGGGCAGCGCGCGGAACAGTTTTTGAACACCTTCTACTTTCAGTATGGGCACCGGTCGATTGCCGACCTGGCGCACATTCCGTTTGCCATCGAGCGGCTGAGCCTGCTGGCGGCCATCGCGCTGGTGGACGAGCAGCGCTGGGACGGCCAGGAGCGGTCGACGCGCTACCAGGACTTCCGCAAGAGTGGGTGGTTTACGCCGGCGTCGCTGGGCGGGGAGACGCCGAGCTTCGATGCCGCGGTCAAGGCGCTCTTTGCGGGGTACGAGCAGGTGGGGGCCGGGATGCTCGTGGCGTTGAAGGGCGCAGTGGCGCGGCCGGAGGCGATGAAGCCGGAGGCATACGAGCGCACGTTGAAGGCGAGGGCCTTCGACATGGCGCGGTACCTGTTGCCGCTGGCGACCAACACCTCCCTGGGCCAGATTGTGAATGCGCGGACGCTGGAGACGCAGGTCTCGCGGCTGCTGACGAGCGAGTTTGGCGAGATTCGGGTGCTGGGCGAGAAGCTGCGGGCGGCGGCGAGCGATCCCGCCTGGGACGTGCGGCATGCGGAGCTGGAGGGCCTCGTCAAGGGCGTGGAGGCGCTGGACAACGCGCTGGGGCTGCAGGCGGAAGAGCTGCTGCTAAGGCCCGTCCGGACCGCGCCGACGCTGGTGAAGTATGCCCTCGCCAATGAGTATCAGCGGGAGACGCGAGCGCTGCTACGGGCCGCGGCGGCAGAGGTGATGGGCGGGGAGGCGATCGCGCCGGCGCCGGTCGTCGACCTGATGGAAGGCGGGGACAGCCTGGAGGTGGAACTGGCGACGAGCCTGCTGTACCCCGAGTGCCATTACTCCTACCGGCAGCTTCGAGACCAGGTGGCAGGGCTGGACGCGACACGGGTGGCGGAGGTCATCGAGCTGGGCACGCGGCACCGGGGACGGCATGATGAGCTGCTGCGGGCCTTCAGCGCGGGCGGCGGCCTGCGGTTCGACATCCTGATGGACATTGGCGGCTTCCGCGACATGCACCGGCACCGGAAGTGCACGCAACTGCTGCAGGGGTTCACGGATCTGCATGGGTATGAGGAGCCAACGTGTCCCGGGCAACCGGGGCTGGACGAGGCCGGTCTTGGCGAGGCCTACCGTGCGGCGATGAACGCGGCGATGGCGGCGTACCGGGCGGTGAAGACATCCGGCGCGGAGGAGGCGGAGGAGTCCGCGCAATACCTGCTGCCGCTGGGAACGCGCTGCCGGGCGATGTTCAAGATGGACTTTTCCGAGGCCCTCTATATCTCCGAGCTGCGCAGCGGCGTGGCCGGACACTTCAGCTACCGGCGCGTGGCGTGGGAGATGTACCGAGCGGTGGAGCGGCAGCATCCCGCTTTGGCGCCGCTTTTCCGGATTCGGGACGTCCACGAGCCCATTGATTTGCTGCAGCGGTGATCTTCTTCGCTTTTTCTTTGCTTTTGCACCATGCCGGATGCTAGACTCTGCTTTGAAAATCGGTTCAAGAGGTGAAGGATTTGGCGGACGATCGGGGTAAGGCAATCGAAGCAGCGCTGTCGCAGCTTGAGAAGCAGTTTGGCAAGGGCTCCATCATGCGCCTTGGCTCCAAAGAGGCCATCGTGCCCATCTCGGTCATCTCCACGGGGTCCATCTCATTCGACGCGGCGCTGGGAGTGGGCGGCGTTCCGCGGGGCCGGGTAGTTGAGATCTTCGGACCGGAAAGCTCAGGTAAAACGACCATCACGCTGCAGATTATTGCGGAGGCCCAGAAGAACGGCGGCCTGGCGGCGTTTGTGGACGCGGAGCATGCGCTGGATCCGGGATATGCCAAAAAGCTGGGCGTCGATATCGACAACCTGCTGATCTCGCAACCGGATTACGGCGAGCAGGCGCTCGAAATCGTTGAGGCGCTGGTGAAGTCCGGCGCGATTGACGTGCTGGTGGTGGACTCCGTAGCGGCGCTGGTGCCCAAGGCGGAGTTGGACGGCGAGATGGGCGACTCGCATATGGGACTTCAGGCCCGGCTGATGAGCCAGGCGCTGCGCAAGCTGACCGGTACCGTCTCAAAGTCGCGGACCTGCCTGATCTTCATCAACCAGATTCGCGACAAGATCGGCGTCATGTTCGGCAATCCGGAGACGACGACCGGTGGACGCGCGCTGAAGTTCTACTCGTCCATGCGCATCGATATCCGGCGCATCGGCGCAGTTAAGGAAGGCGACGTCATCGTGGGGTCGCGGACGAAGGTCAAGATCGTCAAGAACAAGGTGGCGGCACCGTTCCGCGACGCTGAGTTCGACATTCTGTACGGCGAAGGCATCTCCCGCGAGGGCGACACGCTGGATCTGGCCGTGCTGAACGGCATCGTGGATAAGAGCGGCGCGTGGTACAGCTTCCAGGGCGAACGCATTGGCCAGGGACGCGAGAACGTGCGGAACTTCCTCAAGGAAAACCGCGAAGTCTTCGGGCGGATCGACTCCGAGCTGCGCAAGAAGATGGGTATTGCCGCGGGAGCGGTGGAGGTGCCGCCGGTGCCGGAGGATGGCCTGGAAGTTGCGGTCGCGGTGACGAAGGGCAAGCGCAGCTAACTCGTTTTGGAGCCGCTACTCCGCGGATTTGGCGCGGAGGCGGTCCATGACCAGCGGCGGAACAAGTGCGGTGACGTCCCCGCCGAGCTGGAAGACGCCTTTGATCAGGCGGGAGCTGACGTAGGTATACTTTTCAGCCGGCATCATGAAGAGGGTTTCGATCTCGGGGTCGAGTTTCCGGTTCATCATGGCCATCTGAAACTCGTACTCATAGTCGGAGATGGCGCGAATCCCGCGGAGCACGGCCTTGGCGTTCTGCTGCCGGCAAAAGTCGACGAGGAGGCCGTCGAAGGTGGTGACGGAGACGTTGCCGTACTGGGCGACCGCTTCGGTGATCATCTCCAGGCGCTCCGGCACGGAGAAGAGCGGAGTTCCCTTCTCCGAGTTGCGAAGGATGGCGACAACCAGCTCGTCGACGATCTTGGCGCCGCGCGCGATCAGGTCAAGATGGCCGTTGGTGAGCGGGTCGAAGGTGCCGGGATAGATGGCCTTGACGGTGTGCATGTCAGCACGAGCATACCTGCTTGCGGCGAGAAAAAGATAACGCCGTGTAGTCCTCCGGCGGCGGAGCGCGTCCATCTCGTTGACTTCCATGGTGTGACTGGAATGCGACACGATATGGCCTCCGCCCTGCTCCATCCCGATCTGGTACCCTCAAACGCTGCGATGGAGACGACCCGAGCGGCGGAGGGACTGGGTTCGATCGAGGCGCTGTACGCGCTGCACGGACAGCGCATCTTCCGCTTCCTGCTGATGCAGGTGCGCGACCGGGACGCGGCGCAATCGCTGACGCAGGATACGTTTGTGCGGGCGTGGGGCGCGCGGGAAAACTTTCGCGGGGAGTGTTCGGCCGCGACGTGGCTCACGCGCATCGCGCTGAACCTGGTGCGCGACCACACGCGAACGAACCGGTTCCGCTTCTGGAAGCGCGCGGCGGAGACAGCCGTCGATGCCGCGGATATGGCGACGCACCTGCCGCATCCGGCAAGCTCCACTGAGGCGGATTTGATCGCGCGCCAGCAACTGGAGCTGGTCTGGGCCACGGTTGGGATGCTCTCTGAGCGGCAGCGGACCGTCTTTCTGCTGCGGTTCGTGGAGGAGATGGAGCTGGCCGATATCGCAGAGCTGACGGGGCTGCCCATCAGCACGGTGAAGACGCATCTGTACCGGGCGCTGGCCGCGGTGCGCGGGCAGCATCGTCCGGATGCAAAGGGCAAGACGGCAGATAAGAAGGAGGTCCGATGAACAGGGCCACTGAGAGTTCAACCATGTCGACGACTTCAAACAAGACGAGCAGTCACCTGACCGAAGAGCAGATCTACGAGCTGCTGGACCAACCGAACGAAGCCGGTCAGGCGCAACAGCATCTGGCCTCGTGCCAGCCGTGTGCGAAGGAGTTCGCGGCAGTGCGGGAGTCGCTGGAAGGCTTCAGGCTGGCGGCCAATGGGCTGGCGGAGGAGCGGTTTTCCCCGGTGCTCGCGGTTCGCGGCGGATTGTTGAGCGGCATGCGGCAGAGCCTGGTGGCCTGGCCCATGGGACTGGCCGCCGCTGGTGTGCTGCTGGCGGCGTCCGTGACGATGGTGCATCGTGCCGGGCCCACCGTGCCCGTCAATACGGCGAGCGTCACCGCCGCGCCGCTTGAATCCGACGAAGCGCTGCTGGACGGCATCAACCAGGATCTTTCCACCTCCGTTCCACCTTCGCTGGAGCCGCTTTCGGTGGCCTCGGCGGAGAGTGCGGACGCTGTTTCAAAGCACAACTAACGGACTCAAAAGGACAATTTTATGAAGCGCACCCCCTTGCTCCCGCTCGTCTGCCTTGCCGCGTTTGCCGCTCCCATGGCGTTCGCTCAACAATCTCCTAACATGCCGCCGCAGGGCGGTGGCCCGGACCAGCCCGGTCAGCGCATGATGCATGACCACGGCGAGCGTGGCGAGCGCGGCATGGGCATGGGCATCCTGCCGCCGGGCATGTGGTGGAAGAGCCCGGACGTCATCGCCAGGCTGGGCCTGACGGCGGACCAGCAGAAGAAGATGGAGGAGATCTTCCGGCAGAGCAGGCTTCAATTGGTGGACCTCAAGGCCTCGCTCGATAAAGAGCAGATCAACTTGGAGCCGCTGCTCAATGCCACTCCGCTCGATCAGGGTAGGACACTGGCGGAGATCTCAAGAATCGCGGACCTGCGCGCCGACCTCGAAAAGGCCAACGCGAAGATGCTGCTGGGTCTTCGTGGCGTGCTGACCGCCGACCAGTGGACCAAGGTGCATGACCATCACCGCGAAGGCATGATGCGCCGGCAGGATGGCCCGGACGGCGAACGCGGACGCCGGGGACCCGATGCACAAGGCCCCGCCGGCCCTCAACCGCTCGAAGACTAACGGCTGAAGCGCCCAGCCTCAGCCGCACTCAGTGCGAAGCCGCACCCGAACCCGGCGAGGTGTCTGCCACAAACGACACCTCGCCCGTCTTCGCGTTCAAGCTCCACGGCCGCGGCGCCGGCAGCTTCAGCGACCCATCCCCCACCTCCAGCGGCATCCAGAAATAGCGCGAATCCCACAGTTCATGTGGCCGCCACAGGTCACCCATAAAAATCACGCTCGTCGTCTTCGTCCCCTTCACCTTCACCAGCATCGTGGACTGCGAGTCATAGTTGTTCGCCTCCGCCGGCGCCAGGTTCGCGAACGTCGTCCACGGCCCGGCCAGCGCTGGCGCCGTCGCATAGACATTCGGATTAGGCTTCCAGCCCGTCATGTGCGACCCCACCACGTAGTACTGCCCGCCGTAGTGCACCAGCGCCCCGCCTTCCAGCGGAGCGGCAAGAAACGCGGTCTTCTCCACGTTCATCCGGTCGTCCGTCAGCTTGGCCAGGAAGAACCCCTTCGTCGGACGAGCCTCAAAGATCAGGTACGCCGAACCGTCGTCATCGACGAACTGTCCAATATCGCGGCTCTCCTCCTCCAGCGGCCGGAAGCTCTTCACATACTTGTACGGCCCATCGATCCGCTTGCTCACCGCCACCATCACCCGCGCCAGCTTGTAGTGCGCGTCGTCCAGGTGAGCGTACAGGACGAAATTCCCTCCATGCCGTCCGGCGAAGACCTTCGGCCGCTCCAGCACCCAGTGCGGTCCCAGGTGCTCCGGGTCGGCCAGCGCCAGCACTTGCCCACGAGCCTTCCAGTGCATCAAGTCGCGTGACGAGTAACACGCCACAAACCGCTTCTCCGGATCATTGCCCGGCGTTCGGTCCTCCCCGAACCAGTAGTAGACGCCCTTCCACAGCGTCACTCCGCCGCCATGCGCCTGAATCCGCTGCCCGTGATCGTCCACCCATGGCTCCCCGGGCCGCACCGCATCCTGCCCCGCGCACACGCCCAAACCCACCAGACTAACGACCGCCCCCACTACCCACCGCATCATTCTCATCTTCACCATCGCTCCTCCCATAGATCCCTGAACCTTATACCTCTTCCTCCCAAAGCGCCTCTCGCCCCGTCAGTTTTCAGACGGCCGCTCCGCCGCATCGATCACCAACACACTCAGCGCCGCGCTGGCAGGCTCCAGTCTCAGCCCCAGTTGCTCCTGCAGTGCCGTGAAGATGGACGGGGCAGAGGCCTCCGGGCTATCGGCTGCGGCGTTCTCCGGAGCCCACCGAAGCTCAAAGTCATACCGGCCCGCCATCCCGGTCTTATCCAGAACCGTGCGGCCGGAAGCGCCGCGCAGCAGGTCCTCCAGATCCTTCGGCGCGCAGCCCTGCGCCTGGATGTAACCGGGACGGCTGCGGCGAAACAGACAGTTTGCTCCGCTCACGCCCTGGTACACGTCCTCGGGCCTCGTCTCAGAGAGTTTCGGGCCACTCTTTCCCAGCACCAGGTGATACACAGGAAAGTCCTTACTCTCACGATGCACCTTCAGCCGAAAACGCGCCTCCAGCAGCGCTCGAAGCATATCCGCACGCTGCCGAAAGCTCAGCGTCTTCGCATCCGGAACCTCTGCGGCGTCAAACTTCGCCTCCAGGTCGAACCGCTCGCGATCGATCCACGGCGGCCCGCCCGTCAGCAGTCTGCCATCGTAGATCCCATACGCCTCGCCCACCAGCTCCCGCAGCGAGACATCCAGGCCGGTGTACCCATCCGGCGTAGGTTGAAGACGCCACGCACCGTCCGTGCGGGGATTCGGCTTGATCGTCGCAACCTCAAAGCCCGGAGCCTTCGCCGCGCCGGCCGGTCCCGGAGCGTTGGCTTGCAGCGCCAGGGCTGCAGGTCCCACAAGCGCCGCAACCAGCAGCGGCAGTCCCTTACGAAAATGCATACGGCAAGCCTCTTCAGGTGCAGATGGGACGGGATGCACCGATGTTGGTAAGCAGAGGACCCACAAAGTGAGGCGCCTTCCGGAAGCGTCTTCGCCTCTAATTCTCCGTAGGCCGCTCCACGTGATCGACGACCAGAAAGCTGATCGGAGCCCGAGCCGGCTTCAGTTCCAGCCCGAGCTGCACCTTCAGCGCGTTGCGAAAGTTCGCGGCGTTGTCCGCCACAGCGGCATCCTCCGGGGTGGCGTCATGCACCCAGCTCAGGGTGAAGTCGTAGAGCCCCGTCAGCCCCGTCTGATCGACCACAGGACGCGGCATCGCGGCCAGCCCGGTCATCGTCGGAACCGACGTCGCCAGCAGCGGAAGCGGAAAGGCCCGCCCGCCATAGTGCTGGCCCGGCGCAGACGAGGGAACATGCGCGATCAGGCCGCAGACGGGCGGAAGATCGCCCACGGAGGACGCCGCAACCGCAGGCCGAGCCGTGGCTCCCGAGGCCTCATCGCGCACCGCAACGGCACACGCATCGGACGCCGGGTGCGGCTTCAGATTCGGCCCGGTCACCCCCGGTTTGACCAGCACCAGCGCAAAGACGGGAGCGTCAGCGGTCACCAGGTGGGTCGCCAGATGGAAGCGTTCAGCCAGCAGCGCCTGCATCATCAGGCGCATCTGGTCGATCGACGTATCCCCCGGCGCACGCGCCGACACGTCGAAGTACTCCGGCGAACCGTCGAACGACCCCGTCACCCAGAGCGGCGCACCGGACTTCGGCGCGCCGGAAAAGAAGCTGAAGCGCAGCGCAAGCTCCTGAGTCCCGGAGAGCTTGTACGCAAACGAAATAAGCCGCCACAGAGGCTGGTGCGTCGCGATCAGCAGCCCCCCGGCGGCGGTGCGGGCGTCATCAGGGTTGATCGAAGCGTAGACATTGCCCGCATCCAGCGGAACATCACTGTGCTGCGCAGATCCGGGCCTGCTGGGCCGGACCGAAGCCACATCGAAGGCAAGCGGCGCGGCACCGGGCGCGCTCTGGGCCAGGGCGGAGGACGCGGCAAGCAGGCAGACAACAGCGAGAGTTCGGCGCATAAGAGGTCGGCTCAAGAAGAAGCATAGCGCGTCCCAAACTCCGAAGCGCCAACCGCTCCCTCAGCCCGGACCGGCAGCCGCCTGAGCCCCCAGCCAGCACGCTGCTCCTCATCCACGGTAGCCACACCATTCACCACACCTTGAACACCATCCACCACCCTCCCGCCGCATGGTGCGCCCCGGAAACCAGCCCTCAGCATGAGAAACTAGGCTGTTGCCCGCCCCCGTTCCAACCCGCATCCTCATCGTCCGCACCGGCGCCATGGGCGATATCCTCCACGGCCTCCCCGCCGTCACCGCCCTCCGCAACGTCCTCCCCGCCACCCATATCGGCTGGGCCGTCGAGCCCCGCTGGGCCTCCTTACTCCCCCCCCAAGTCGTAGATTCCATACACCTCGTCCCCACCCGCGCCTGGAAGCAGCGCCCCCTCTCGCTCGCCACCCTGCGTGAGATCGCCACCCTCCGCTGCGCCCTCCGCGCCCAGCAGTACCAGGTCGCCATCGACCTCCAGGGCTCCATCCGCTCCGCCCTCATCGCCCGCCTCGCCTCCACCGGCCAGGTCTTCGGCTCCGCCCACCCCCGCGAACGCCAGGCCCGTAACCTCTACCAGACAAAGGTCAACCTCACCCAGACCCATGTCATCGGCCAAGCCTCCGAGCTCCTCGCCGCTGCCTTCGAGACTCCCATCCCCCCCGCCCCGGTCTGCCTCGCCACTACCCCCGCCGCTCAATCCTGGTTTACCCAGACCATCGGCGACTCCGGTTATATCCTCCTCGCCCCCACCGCCGGCTGGGGCGCCAAGCAGTGGCCGGCAGACCGTTACATCCTCATAGCAAAGCACTTACGAGCCCAGGGCCACCGCGTCCTGATCAACTCCTCCCCGGAGCAAGACCCCATCTCCTCCCACATCGCCACCGCCTCCGGCTCTGAACTCATCACCTGCTCCGTCGAGCAGCTCATCCCCCTCACCCGCCGCGCCGCCCTCGTCCTCGGCGGCGATACCGGCCCCGTCCACCTCGCCGCCGCCCAGCAGACTCCGGTCGTCGCCCTCTTCGGCCCCACCGACCCGGCCCGCAACGGACCCTCCTTCCCCGGCTCCCACGCTATCGTGTTGAGAGATAAGGCCTCCCGTCTCGATCACCGCCGTCACCCGGACCCGGATCCCGGCCTCCTCAACCTCACCGTCGACCAAGTCCTCCAAGCGATCGGAGCTTCCATCCATGCCTGAAACCGCCGGCAAGACCCTCTATCAACGCATCGCCAAGCGCATCCGCGTCCCCATGGGCTTCGCCTTCGCCGCCGTCTACCTCGGCCTCGCTCACCCCACCGTCCTCTCCATGGCCCTCAGCCTCCTTCTGGTGGTGCCCGGGGTCTGGCTTCGCGCGTACGCCTCCGGCTATGTCCGCAAAAACACGGAACTTACCACCACAGGCCCATACGCCCACACCCGCAATCCCCTTTACCTCGGCTCCATCCTCATCGCCTTCGGCTTCGCCGCCGCAGCCTCCAGTTGGATCATCTTCGTCCTCCTCGCCACCCTCTTCGCGGCCATTTACATCCCCACCATCCAGGGCGAAGAACAGTTCCTCCGCGCCACCTTCCCCACCTTCGACGCCTACGCCGCCGCCGTCCCCCGCCTCTTCCCCCGCCTCACCCCCGCCCCCACAGCGGCCGAGCGCGGCAGCTTCTCCCGCACCCTCTACCTCCACCACCGCGAGTACAATGCTTTAGTGGGCTCCATCGCCATCTACCTGGCTCTGGCCCTGCGCCTCTGGCTCGCGAGTCTCCACGCCTTCGCCGTACACACCACCTTCTAGCAACGCCCCGAACCACCCATCCCTGACCATCCGGTGACGCATTTGCTCAAAGCCAGACCGATTCACCTGCTGTCCTTTCTCGCTCTCTGCGTGCCCGCCGCAGCGCACGCACAGCTCCTCGGCCTCGGTGCCAGGCCCGCCCCGGTGGTCATCCCCACCCTCACCCCGCCCGAGCCCTCCTACACCTTCCCCTCTCGCCAGACCCTCAACTTCACCGTAGACTGGCGCGTCTTCACCGCCGGCACCGCCACCTTCCACACCGAGCAGCAGGGCTCCGTCCAGAAAATTACCGCCACCGCCGACACCGGCGGCAACGTCAACATGCTCTTCCCCGTCATCGACAAGTTCCAGTCCGGCTTCGACACCCACACCGGCTGCTCCACCGGCTTCTCCAAGCAGCTCTCCGAAGGCCGCCGCAAGGTCACCAGCGACCTCGCCTTCGACTACCAGCAGGGCAAACAAAACGAGGTCACCCACAACCTCGTCAAGGGCACCACCGCCAACCACCAGGCCAACGTCCCGGCCTGCGTCCAGGACTCCCTCTCCGCCATCTTCTACGTCGCCTCCCGCCCCCTCGTCGTCGGCCAGACCGTCCGTTTCCCGCTCGCCGATTCCATGCGCACCGTCACCGTCACGATGAAGGTGGAAGCCAAGGAGGAGATCAAAACCCCCGCCGGCACCTTCCAGACCATCCGCGTCCAACCCACCGCCGAAGAAGGCATCGTCAAAAATCGCGGCAACATCTGGATCTGGTACACCGACGACGCCCGCCACATCCCCGTCCAGATCCGTGCCCGCCTCTTCTTCGGCACCATCACCTTCCACCTCCAGTCGTACGAGGTCAAGTAGATGGAGACCGCCCAGGATAACGACCGCCTCGTCATGGTTGGCCGCTTTCTCGACCCCTCCGAAGCCCAGTTCGCCAAGGGCATGCTCGAATCCGCCGGCGTCGAGTGCTTCCTCCAGGGCGCCAACGCCAACGCCATCGTCCCCCTCGCCTTCCGCGTCCGCCTCTCCGTCCGCCAGGCCGACCACGACACCGCCATCGTCCTCCTCGCCGAAGCCGAACTCGCCGACTAGCGCCGACCTAGAAAGGAACCCCGTGCCCAACCCCAAAGCAGTCCTATGTCTCTCCGGCGGCATGGATTCCTGCGTCTGCGCCGCCCTCACCGCACGCGATCACGACCTCTACGCCCTCCACTTCAGCTACGGCCAGCGCACGGAAGCCCGCGAACTCCGTTCCGCCCAGCAGATCGCCACGCTCTTCGGAGCCAAAGCCTTCCTCCACCTCAAACTCGATCTCTTCCGCCACATCGGCGGCTCCGCCCTTACCGACACCTCCATCGCCGTCCCCGACGCCTCTCCGAACGAAGAAACCATCGGCACCGAAATCCCCGTCACCTACGTCCCCTTCCGCAACGCCCACTTCCTCTCCGCCGCCGTCAGTTGGGCGGAGGTCCTCGGCGTCCCCACCGTCGTCATCGGCGCAGTCGAGCAGGACAGCTCCGGCTACCCCGACTGCCGCCCCGCCTACTACGACGCCTTCAACGCCCTTATCGTCCAGGGCACCAAAGACGGCACCATCCGCGTCGAAACACCGCTCATTCACCTCAAAAAGAGCGAGATCGTCCAACTCGGAGTTGAACTCGATGCACCGTTCCATGTAAGTTGGTCATGCTATTCGGGTGAGCACGAAGCCTGCGGAGTCTGCGAAAGTTGCGTCCTTCGCCTGCGTGCCTTCCGTCAGGCGGGAGCCTCCGATCCAGTGCCGTACGCCGCAGGCACAGCCCGCTGATCTCAAAACAAAATAGACTAACCTCAGTCAGTAATGCAGAATCGGGATTGCGCAGCTTAGGGCCGCGCCGGAGACAAGTGGTGAAGACATTTTCGAAGCACGCATCGGTACCATTCCTGGCCCTCGCCCTCACGGCGACGTTCACCGTAGCCCAGCCACGCACCTCGCTCGCGCAGTCCGCGGCAGCCACCGTCAACGTCAACGGCCACGTCAATAACGCCATCGGCCAGCCCATCACCAAGGGTGACGTCAAACTCACCACGGACAAAACCTCCGCCGCCAAGGACCGCAAGTTCGAGTACAGCTTCCCCCTCGACGCCAACGGCGACTACAAGGCCACCGGCGTCAAGCCCGGTGACTACGTCATCGTCGTCTTCGTCGATGGCAAGTCCGTCGACTTCCAGGACATGACCCTCAAGGCCGGCCCGGACGTCACCGCCAACTTCGACATGACCCGCGAGGCCTACATCAAGGCCCTCACGCCCGAAGAACGCGCCCAGATTGAAGAGGTCAAGAAGAAGAACGCCGGAGCCTCCGCCTACAACAGCAAGATCGCCAACATCAACAAGACCATGCTCCAGGCACGCGCGGACGCCAAGGCCGGCAAGACCGCGGAAGCCGTCGCCGCCATGAAGGACCTCACCGCGCAGAAGCCGGATGAAGGCCTGCTCTGGATCACCCTCGGCGAGGTTCAGCTCTCCGACGCCAACGCCGCCGCCAAGGCCGCACGCGCCGCCCACACCTCGCCCATGGATGTCGCCATCGTCCAGAAGTACACGGACTCGGCCGCCTCCTACCAGAAGGGCCTGGACATGAACGCCGCCGCGCCCAAGCCGCTCGCGGAGCTCGTCGCCCCATCTGAGCTCAACCTCGGGGAGGCCCTCGCCAAATCCGGCAAGACCCAGGAAGCGTCGGATGCGTACGAGAAAGCCGTCAAGGCCAACCCCACCCTCGCCGGTCAGGCGTATTACAACGAGGCCGCCACCTTCTACAACGCCCAGAAGCTCGATGAAGCCGCAGTCGCAGCCGACAAGGGCATCGCAGCCGACCCCAAGCGCCCGGACCTCTACTACATCAAGGGTCAGTCGCTCATCCCCAAGGCCACCGTCGACGCCAAGACCAACAAGATCGTCGCCCCTCCGGGCTGCGTCGAAGCCTACCAGGAGTACCTCGAGCTTGAGCCCGAAGGCCCCCACGCCGCCGAAGTCAAGGACCTCCTCACCAACCTCGGCCAACCCATCAAGAGCAGCTACAAAGCCGGCGCCACCAAAAAGAAGTAACTCGCACCACTCCCCACAAACCCCAAGGCGGCTACGCCTTGGGGTTTCTCATTAACGCCACAGCACCCTGCCTGCCTATTCCCTATTCCCTGTTCTTCTCCTGTAGACGCCTTCTTCCCCCATGATCCTCGACTTCGAATCCGCCTTATCTCTCATGGCCACCCAAGCCGCCACCCTCGCCCCCCCGCGCGAAACCGAAACCCTCCCCCTCCTCGAAACCCTCGGTCGCATCCTCGCCGCACCCGTCACCGCCGACCGCGACCAGCCCCCCTTCGACCGCTCCACAAGAGACGGCTTCGCCACCCGCGCCGCAGACCTGAACGCTCGCCAGCCCCTCAACGTGATCGGCACCCTCAAAGCCGGCGACCTCTGGTCCGGCCCCGCGCTCCTCCCCGGCCAGGCCCTCGAAATCATGACCGGCGCACCCATCCCCCCCGGCGCGGACGCCGTCGCCATGCTGGAGCACGTCACCCTCATCAACCACCTCCTCACCCCGGAGCCCAATCGCACCTGGCACCCCGGCGAAAACATCGTCCCTCAGGCCAGCGAAGCTCACGCCGGCCAAACCGTCCTCCCCACCGGCACCCCCATCGCCGCCGCCGAAATCGCCCTCGCCGCCGCCTGCGGCCGCCCCACCCTCACCGTCTTCCGCCGCCCCCGTGTCGCCATCGTTGCCACCGGAGACGAATTAGTCGAGCTCGCCGAACACCCGCTTTCAGGGCCAAAGGCCCGCTCGATACCAGCCTGGGGCGAAGTCCCAGGTACCGGGCCGGAGCAGGGCCAGAGCGCTGAAGGCGCGACCTATAGGGACCGCCAAAACAATCCAGGTCCTGCCGCCCTCGCCCCCCAGCAGATCTGGAACTCCAACAGCCACGCCTTGGCCGCCCTCGTCCTCGCTGCGGGCGGCGACCCCATCCGCCTCCCCATCACCCTCGACACCCGCGCCTCCGTCGCCGCCTCGCTCGCCCTCGCCCGCCACGCCGACCTCATCGTCTTCTCCGGCGGCGTCTCCATGGGCCAGTACGATCTCATCGAAGAAGTCCTCCAGGCCGCCCACGCCGAGTTCCTCTTCACCGGCGTCCGCATGCAGCCCGGCAAACCCGTCGTCTTTGGCAAACTGGACAACCAGTTCTTCTTCGGCCTCCCCGGCAACCCCATCTCCACCCAGGTCACCTTCCACTGCTTCGTAGAGCCCTTCCTCCGCACCCTCGCCGGTGCCGCCGCCCCCCAAACCCCACGCTGGGCTCTCGCCACCCTCGCCCACCCCTCCGAACGCAAACCCAACCTCACCCGCCTCCTCCCCGCCCACCTCGCAGGCACCCAGGTCCGCATCGTAGGCTGGCAGGGCTCTGGCGATCTCGCCGCCAACGCCCGTGCCAACTGTTACGCGGAACTCCCCGCCTCCCAGAACACCCAAACCGAGATCCCCGCCGGCACCCCCATCCGCATCCTTCTCCGTTGAGCCTCCAATTCGTCCCACCTCCAGGTAACTTTCAGAGGTTACGAAGGTCGGTATAAGCCTAACTAATGTATTTTGAATACTTTGCACCCATAACCCCGGGGGAGGGGTACCTCCCCGAGACCCAAACCATGCCCGATTCACCCCAGAAACTCTCCCACTTCGACGCCCGGGGCCAGGCCCACATGGTCGACGTCTCCCCCAAATCCCCCACCCGCCGCGAGGCCACCGCCTCCGCCTTCGTGGAGCTCTCCCCCGCAGTCCTCGCCGCCCTCCCCCAAAACCCCAAGGGCAACCCCCTCGAAGTAGCCCGCTTCGCCGGCATCCAGGCCGCCAAGCAGACCTCCACCCTCATCCCCATGTGCCACCCCCTCCCCCTCACCCACATCGACGTCCAATGCACCCTCGTCCCCACCGGCGTCCAAATCGAGGCCACCGCCGCCACCGTCGCCGGCACCGGCGTTGAAATGGAGGCCATGGTCGCCGCCTCCATCGCCGCCCTCACCGTCTATGACATGACCAAGGCGCTCGATAAATCTATCCGCATCCGTGAGGTCGTCCTCCTCCGCAAATCCGGCGGGAAATCCGGATACTACGTCCGCGAAGCCTCATAAAGCGCTCGCACGTCGTCCTTATCCCGCACAAGCGTCAGCCCCACCGGCTCCGTCCGCATCCCCGCCCGGTCGCACACCGTCACCGCCCCCTTCGGGCACAGCTTCATGCACCCCACCCCCACCACATGAAACCGCACCGGCTCCGCATCCCTCTTCCCCAGCCGCTTCAAACTCTTCTTCAGCCCCGCCACCGCCTTCCGCACGCCAGACTTCTTCTGACACTTCCGGCAAACCAGCAGCACCTGCCCTTCAAACTTTGAAGGGATCACCCGCAGCCCGCTCAAACCGCCGCAGCCAGCGTCACCGCAAACAGCCGCTCCCCGTCATGGAATGTCCGCGAAACCGCAAATCCCGCCCCCTCCAGCAACTCCTGAATCGCCGCCTCGCTGAATTTGTAACTGTTCTCCGTATGAATCGTCTCGCCCTGACAAATCTCTACGGTGAGCTCGTCTCCCGCCGCATCCGCAGGCACTCGCACCGTCTGGCACTCCAGCGATTCCAGATGCATCTCCATCCGCGACTCCCCCTCATTCCACCGCACCGCGTGCCGGAACTGCCCCACCTCAAAGTCCGTCCCCAAATCCCGATTCACCCGCGTCAGCACATTCAGGTTGAACGCCGCCGTCACCCCCGCCGCATCGTCATACGCCGCCACCAGCCTCTCCACAGACTTGGTCTCCCCCGGAGCCAAATCCGTCCCCAGCAGAAGCGCATCCCCCGGCTGTAGTTGCGCCCGCAGATTCCGCAAAATCTCCCGCGCCTGTTCCGGCGAGAAGTTCCCAATGCTGGACCCGATATACAACGCCAGCACCTTCTCTCCGCCAGGCCTCTCCACCCGGATCGCCTCCGTAATGTAGTTCGCCACCTGCGCCCGCACCTCCACACCCGGGATCGTCGCCTCCAGGTTCTCCCGTGCCTCCTCCAGCGCCGTCTCACTCACATCGATCGGCTGATACAGCACCCCCCCTTGCCGCCGGGCCGCTGCCGCCAGCAACAACCCCGTCTTCGTCGCCGTCCCTGCCCCCAGCTCCACCACCGTCACCGCCCCACCCATCTCCTCCAGCACGTCATCCGCACACGCCGCCAGGATCCCCCGCTCCGTCCGCGTCAGGTAGTACTCCGGCAGCCGCGTAATCTCCTCGAACAGTTGCGAGCCCACCGCATCGTAAAACAGCCATGGAGACAGCGTCTTCGGCGTCCCAGTCAATCCCTCCCGAACCGCCGCAGCGACCGGGCCTACCACCTCAACACTTGTCTGCACCATAACTCCCGAAACCACAAGTCTTCGCCTCAACGAAGAACTAAGAACGAAACACGAAGAACCCCTAAGCCTTATCCTTCGCCAGCCTCAACCCGGAAAACTGCCACCGCGTCCCCGGCGGAAAGAAGTTCCGGTACGTCCCCCGGATATGCGTCGCCGGCGTCACACAACTCCCGCCCCGCAGAATCACCTGCGACGACATGAACTTCCCGTTGTACTCCCCTAGCGCTCCCGGCAGCGGGTGATACCCCGGATACCCCGTGTACCCCGAAGCCGTCCACTCCCACACCTCCCCAAACATCTGCTGCAAGCCCGCAGGCATCTGCGCCTCCCGTGGATGCAGCGCTCCCCGCTCCAGCATGTTAGCCGTCTCCGCCACAATCACGCCCGCCGCAGTCGGTCCATCCGTCGTCCAGCTCAGCAGCCGCTCTCCCTCGCTGCCATCTCGTATCAGCGTGGATAAAGAAGCCGCCGCATGCTCCCATTCAAACTCCGTAGGCAGCCGGCACCCCGACCACCGCGCAAAGGCATCCGCCTCAAAGAAGCTCAGGTGGCACACCGGCGTCTCCATCAGCTCCTCCATCGGCACAAACCCACGCAGCGTATACATGCTCCACCCCGCCTCACCCGCCTGGTCTCGCCGCCAGTAGAGCGGTGCCTGCCACCCCTCCGCCCGCATCGCCGTCCAGCCCTCGCTCAGCCAGAGCTCCGGCCGCGTGTAGCCGTTGTCATTCATAAATTCCAAATACTCCGCACACGTTACCAGCCGGTTCGCCAACGCGAACGGCTGCAGGTACACCGTATGCCGCGGCGTCTCATTGTCGAACGCAAACGCCTGCGCGTCCTTCGGGTCTGGCGAAATCCCAATCTCTGTCAGTCCCCCCGCAAAGCCGGTAAACGTCAGCTCCCGCGCCCCGCTTGCTTCCGCGGCAGGACCCGCCCCCTCCAGGTACGCCGGATGCAGCGGATTCGTATACAGCGCATGTTTGATATCGGTCGCAATCAGCTCCAAATGCTGCTGCTCATGCTCCAGCCCCAGCGACACCCGCCGCACCACCTCATCCTCCGCCACCTCTCCCAGCTCCATCTCCAGCAGCCGCCCCACCGCCGCATCCACATGCACCCGGTACGCCAGAATCGCTTCCAGCCCCGGCCGTGAAAACGAAGCCCTCAGCCTCTTCTCCGGCATATCCCCCAGCGCGTTGTAGTAGCTGTTGAACAGCCACCGGAACTCCGCATGGAACGGCTTGTATCCGGGCAGGTAATCCGTCAGCACAAACGTCTCGAAGAACCACGACGTATGCGCCATATGCCACTTCGTCGGACTAGCCTCCGCGCAGCTCTGCACCATCTGGTCCTCCGGCGTCAGCGGAGCAGCAAATGCCACCGTCGCCTGCCGCACCCGCCGGTACCGCTCCAGCAGCGCGCTCCCCGTACATCGATCCGCCTGCACCGTCTCCTGCATCTGCATCACATGCTCCCTCACCCTTCGCTCATCCTGCTACGTCGTCATCCTGCCCATCAGTCATCCTGCATAGATGCATTCCGCGCCCCGGATGACTCCCGTCATTTCAGCGTCGCGCACACAACCCAAATCTCCGCATCATCGTTTCGATCACCCGGAATTCTACCCCCAGCCGCCTCTCCCGTCATCGCTTTTCTTTCGCCTTATAGAATCTTCACCCTCAGCCCCGCCCATTCAGCGCCCGAGCCAGCCCATACGCCGCCGCAGCCGCCACCCCGCCAATCACCGTCGTCTGTAACGCGCTCCGCACCGCCCCCGTCCCCAGCATGCGCCCCTTGATCCCCCCGAAAAGCGCCAGCGCCGCCAGCGTAATCGCCACGGAAAACCGTAGCGCCGCCGCGTTGTCCGCCACCAGCATGTACGGCAGCAACGGCACCATCCCGCCCGCGATATAGCTCGCTGCAATCGTCCCCGCGGACCGGTACGCCCGTTGCGCCGCCGGCCTCTCCAGCCCCAGTTCGAACCGCATCATAAATTCCACATACGCCAGAGGATTCGCCTCCAGCGCCTTCAGCACCGGCGTCGCCGCCTCCCGGCTCACCCCGTACCCCGCAAAAATCTCGTAGATCTCCTCCGCCTCATCCTGCGGCCGCGTCACCACCTCCGTCTGCTCGCGCACCAGCTCCGAGGCATAATGTTCCGCGTCCCCCCGCGCCGCCAGGTACCCTCCCAGCCCCATCGCAATCGATCCCGCCGCAATCTCAGCCAGCCCCGCCAGCACCACCAGGTGCGCGTTCGCCACCGCGCCGGAAAGCCCCGCTGCCAGCGCAAACGGAACCGTCAGCCCATCCGAAAGCCCGATTACAATATCCCGCACCGCCTCGGACGATTCAAAATGCTGTTCCTCATGGATCACATCGTGCATGGGCGGAGTGTACCGCAGGGTCAACTTTCGCCTGAAATAAACCCAACCCCAAAATCGCTACCGGGAGTCTTTCGCCAACCATACTCGTCTGTATCAGTACGTTGCCGTGGACTCGTTGGTGCCATTCGTCCCGGCAGAAGGTACCTCACGATGAAGATCGTCTCCACATTCCAGCGTCTCACCCTGTTGACAGCCCTCCTGCTCGCCTCGCCCGTCCTTGGCCTCTCTCTCCACGCGCAGACGCCGGAGGACACTCCGGCCGTCGCGCTCGGCAACGGCGGCCGCATGGTGCGTGGCACCGTCTCCGCCGTCACCCCCGACCACCTCACCCTCAAGACGGAAGCCGGCGACTCCTTCCAGGTCGCCGTCACCCCCAACACCCAGGTCCGCAAAGGGCGCGAACCCATGAAGTTCGCTGAAGTCAAAGTCGGCGACGGCGTCGGGGCCATGGGTGAAATCGACCGCCCCAACAAGACCGTCCACGCCATGATGCTCATGGTCGTCACCGCCGAGCAGATCAAAAAAGCCAAGGAGGACATGGGCAAGACCTACATCGCCGGCAAGATCACCGCCATGGACGAGGTCAAGCTCACCATCCTCCGCTCCGACAACGTCACCCAGATCATCCAGGTCGACGAAGGCACCAGCTTCAAGCGCGGCGGCCGAGGCATGGCCATGGCCTTCGGCGCAGAAGCCGGCATGCGCGGCGGCGGAACCGGCCGCGCCCCCCGCGCAGACTCCCCCGCCGGAGCCCCCGCACGCCGCCCCGAAGGCGAATCCATCACCCTCGCCGACATCAAGGTCGGCGACATGATCGGCGGTCCCGGAGCCCTCAAAAACGGCGTCTTCATCCCCACCGAACTCAACGTCGCAGACCCCGCCGCCCGCGGCCAGCGCCGCCGCCAGGGCACAGACTCCGCACCCGACGCCTCCAAACCCACACCCCCGCCGCCCTCAATCTAAACTCGCTCTAAATACAGTTCTTGCTTTGAAATACAGATCGGCTCTTGCTTCTAGTACCCCAAGGCTTCAGCCTTGGGTCTCTCAGCCGCCATACAAAGTGGGCCTTAGCCCCTGGGGTATGTCTTCCATACCGTCACCGCAGCCTCGTCCCAAAGGAGTGTCCTTGCCGAAGCGTTCAGCTCACACCCAACGTCGCGGAAGCGCACACCGCCTCAACCTCGCGTTCGTCCTGCTCGCCGCCTCCCCCCTCGCCGCCCAGACCACGCCCCCCGCACCGGAGCCTCCCGCCGCAGCACAAACCGCCACCACCGCCGGCGGCACCATCCACGGCACCGTCACCACCGGCTCCGGCAAATCCGCCACCCCGCTCCCCGGCGTCGCCGTCACCGCCACCAACACCCTCACCGGCAAAAAGTACGCCACCACCACAGACATCGCCGGGGCCTTCGCCATGACCATCCCGCGCACCGGCCGTTACGTCGTCCGTGCCGAGCTCGCCGCCTTCGCCCCCATCACCCAGGAAGTCCGCATCACCGCCGAAGCTTCCACCCAAACCGCCTCCTTCGCCCTCGAGCTCGCCTCCCGCGCCGCCGCCCAAAGCCAGGAGCAAGCCACCGCCACCACCCGAGCCCTCGCCAACGCCCTCGGCACCCAGTCCCTCTCGGTCTCCGGCGGCGAAGCCTCGGACGCAACCGACACCACCGTCGCCGGCGGCAACGCAGGCGCATCCCTCCCCTCCCTCGCAGGCCTCGGCGATACCTCCAACCCAGCCGACTCCGTCACCGTCTCCGGCGCCCAGGGCTCAACCAACGGCCTCGCCGGCATCAATGAAGACGACCTCCGCCAGCGCATCGACGACGCCGTCGCCCAGGCCCGCCAGCGCGGCGGTGCAGACGCAGACCAGATGAACGCCGTCGTCGGCATGCTCGGCGGCCTCATCGGCGGCGGCGGCTTCGGCGGCCCAGGCGGTCCCGGCGGTGGAGGAGGCGGCCGCGGTGGCCGTGGCGGCGGAGGAGGAGGCGGAGGCTTCCGCAACTTCAACCCCACCCAGCCCCACGGAGCCATCTTTTACCAGGGTGGATTCCCCGCCCTCCAGGCCCAGCAATCCTCCACCACCTCCCTCCTCGCGCTCGAAAACGGAGGCCTCCCCCAGACCCCGCAGCCCTTCCTCGGCTCGCAGCAAAACCGCTTCGGCGTTTCCTTCACCGGCTCGCCCTCCATCCCCGGCCTGTACAAGGCCAACCCCAAACAGTTCGTCTTCATCAACGTCACCGGCGTCCGAAACATCACCCCCGTCAACTTCACCAGCACCGTCCCCACCCTCGCCGAGCGCGGCCAGACCCTCGTCAACGGCACCCCCACCAACTCCGACGCAGACCTCTCCGCCCTCGCCCAGACCGTCTCCGGCACCCAGATCACCCCGCCCATCTATAACCCCGCCACCGCCCAGCGGTTCGCCGGAAATATCATCCCCGCCGCCCTCATCACCCCGCAGGCCCGCGCCCTCCTCAACTACTACCCCCTCCCCAACATCGTCGGAGCCTCCACCCAGAACTACCAGACCATCACCACCCAGGGCACCAACACCACCCAGGGCTCCGCCCGCTTCGTCCGCAACTTCGGAGCCCAGGGAGGCGGCCCCTTCGGCGGTGGCGGAGGCGGAGGCCGTCGCGGCGGCGGTGCCAACGCCAACGCCCCAAAATCCCTCCGCCAGACCCTCAACCTCACCTTCAGCTTCTCCCGCAACGCCGCCGACGTCCGCAACTTCATCCCCATCCTCGGCGGCAAGTCGGACACCAGCGGATACGGCCTCTCCACCGGATACACCGTCAGCTACGGCCGCCTCTCCAACAACGCCTCGCTCAACTGGAACCGCTCCAGCTCGGAGACTGTCAACTTCTTCACCGGCTCCTCCATCAACCCCGCCACCGCCGCCGGCATCGCCGTCCCCAGCCAGGCCGCCGGCCTCGCCCAGCCCGGCTTTTACAACGGCGTCCCCAACATCTCCCTCACCAACTTCAGCCCGCTCACCGAGACCACCCCCGTCAGCCGCATCAACCAGACCATCTCCTTCTCGGACTTCGTCGCCTACCGCCACGGCAAGCACAACATGCGCCTCGGCACGGATATCCGCCGCGTCCATGTCGATCAGGTCGGCGGCAACAATCCCCTCGGCTCCTTCGTCTTCTCCGGCCTCGTCACAGAGAGCCCCACCGATCAGGCCGCCACCCTCCAGAACACTACCGGCAGCACCAAACCCGCCAGCTCCGGCGCCTCTCTCGCCGACCTCCTGCTCGGCCAGCCCCAGGAGACCAAAATCCAGGCCGGGCTCTTCAAAACATACCTCCGCGCCAACATCCTCGACGGCTACGCCCAGGACGACTTCCGCCTCTCCCGCGGCCTCACCCTCAACTACGGCCTCCGCTACGAGTACTTCTCCCCCTACGTCGAAAAGAACAATCGCCTCGTCAACCTGGACCACAACGCCAACTTCACCTCCGTAGACGCCGTCACCCCCAACTCCTCCGGCACCTTCTCGGGCAAATACCCCCGCTCCCTCGTCAACCCCGACCGCACCATGTTCTCCCCCCGTTTCGGCCTCGCCTGGCGTCCCAAATTCCTCAAGGAAACCGTCATCCGCACCGGCTACGGCATCAACTACAACACCGGCCAGTTCGCTACCTTCGCCCAGTCCCTCGCCTTCCAGCCCCCCTTCGCCACCACCCAGAACAACACCCTCTCCACCGCCGCCAACAACACCGGCTGCTTCATCACCACGCCCGGCGCACCCACCAACCTCACCCTCGCCAACGGCTTCAACTGCTCCACCAAGGCCATCCAGAACACCTACGCCGTAGACAAGAACTACCGCCTCGGCCACGTCCAGATCTATAACCTCGACATCCAGAAATCCCTCCCCCACGGCGTCGTCGTCAACCTTGGCTATAACGGCTCCAAGGGCGGCAACCTGGACATCGTCACCGCCCCCAACGCCACCGCCACCTTCGTCACCACTCCCGGTGCCCAGGCCTTCACGTACGAAACCTCCCTCGCCGCCTCCCGCCTCCAACAACTCGTCATCAGCGCCCGCAAACGCCTGGAAAAGGGAGTCTCCCTCCAGCTCCTCTACCAGTACGGCCACTCCATTGACAACGCCTCCTCCATCGGCGGCGGCAGCGTCTCCACCGTCCAGAACTCGCAGCGCATTGACCTCGAAGAAGGCAACTCCAGCTTCGACGTCCGCCACAAGCTCACCGGCAACTACGTCCTGGAGCTCCCCTTCGGCCCCAACCGCGCCTTCCTCGCAAGCGGCGGCACCCTCTCCAAAGTCTTTGACGGCTTCTCCCTCTCCGGCGACTTCACCTTCGCCAGCGGAACCTACTTCACCCCCCAATATCAAAACTCTGCCGCCCAACTCGCCGCCGGCGGCACCTATACCCTCCGCCCCGACCGCGTCCCCGGCCAGCCCATCGCCGGCAAAAAAACCATCGGCTCCTGGTTCAACCCCGCCGCCTTCACTGCCCCCGCCAATGGCTTCGGCACCGCCTCCCGCAACTCCATTGAAGGCCCCGGCACCGTCGCCTCGGACCTCTCCCTCAGCCGAACCTTCTCCTTCGGCGGCACCCGCTCCTTTGAAACCCGCCTCACCGGCACCAACATCTTCAACACCGTCCAATACAAGGGCATCAGCACGGTCGAAAACTCCGCCCAGTTCGGCCAGGTCACCAGCACCGCCACCCAGCGCGTCGTCACCCTCATCGCCCGCTACCGCTTCTAAGGACATCCGCTCTCATGGCCTACCACCCAACCATCCCGCCCCGCGCGCCCTCGCTCTTTAGTCCGGAGCAGGAAAGAAGCGTCATCCTGAGCGAAGTTCCTCGCGCACTTTGCGAGGAACGCAGTCGAAGGACCCCGACGAAGCTCGTCATGCCTCAACCTCCAGCAGACTCGCGCGAGAATATCCTCGCAAGAATCGCCACAGTCTTGCGTCGCTTCTCAAGTCCCTCGTCCCTCGTCTCTAGTCCCTTGCTCGCCACCCTCCTCCTCGCCCCTTCCCTCCACGCCCAGCAAACCGACCCACCCCCCCAAGGCTCCGCCGCCCAACCCTACGTCCTCCGCGTCGACTCCAACATCGTCCTCACCAACGTCATCGTCCGCGACAAGAAAACCGGCGCCGTCATCAAGGACCTCAAGCCCACAGACTTCACCATCCTAGAAAACAACAAGCCCCAAAAGATCTCCTCCTTCGACTTCCAATCCGTCGACCAGGCCGCCATCCTCGCCGAAAAAGGAACCGTCTCCGGCAAAGCCACCATCGCCCAACTCCTCAACCGCGACCTCGCCGCCGCCCCCAAAGACCTCCGCGACCACCGCCTCATGGTCTTCTTCTTCGACCTCTCCTCCATGCAGCCCGAAGACATCGACCGCGCCGTCCAGTCCGCCACCGACTTCGTCAACAAGCAGATGCAGCCCGCCGACCTAGTCGCCCTCGTCTCGCTCGACACCGGCCTCACCATGGACCAGGACTTCACCGCCAACAAGCCCGCCATCCTCAAGGCCCTCACCAAATACACCGGCACCGACTCCTCCGGCATCGCCGCCGGCGGCACCTCCGGCTCAACCGACGCCACCGCCGATGACGGCTCCTCCTTCGCCGCAGACGACAGCGAGTACGCCGCCCTCAACACCGACAAAGAGCTCTACGCCATCCAGCAGATCGCCAAATCCCTTGAGCGCGTCGACTCCCGCAAGTCCATGCTCTACTTCTCCGGCGGCCTCACCCGCCAGGGCATTGAAAACCAGGCCTCCATGCGCGCCGCCACCAACGCCGCCGTCAAAGCCAACATGGCCATCTACTCCGTAGACACCCGCGGCCTTGAAGCCCTTCCCCCCGTAGGCAACGCCAGCACCGGCTCCCTCCGCGGCACTGCCGCCTACTCCGGCGCCTCCATGCAGTCCAACCTCCAGTCCAACTTCTCCTCCCAGGAGACCCTCGGCACCCTCGCCTCAGACACCGGCGGCAAGTTCTTCTCAGACTCCAACGACTTCGCCCCCGCCTTCCAGCAAATCCAGCATGACACCGAGGCCTACTACATCCTTGGCTTCCGCTCCTCCAACCCCGCCCGCGACGGCTCCTTCCGCCACCTCACCGTCCGCCTCAACCGCCCTGACGCCAAACTCGAATACCGCCCCGGCTACTACGCCCCCGCCGACTTCCAGCACAGCAAAACCGAAGACCGCGAAGCCCAGCTCAACGACCAGCTCCGCTCCGACCTCCCCGCCACCGACGTCTCCGTCTACCTCCAGGCCCTTTACTTCCGCCAAGACGACAACCGCTTCTTCGTTCCCATCTCCCTCATCGTCCCCGGCTCCCAAATCCCCTTCCTCAAAAACGGCGACCGCGACAAGGCCAACCTCGACATCCTCGGCCAGGTCAAAAACGCCCAGGGCATCGCCGTCGGCAACATCCGCGACACCGTCAAGCTCGCCCTTGACGCCTCCCAGCAAGTCAAATCCCGCAACATCCAATACTCCACCGGCTTCACCCTCGCCCCCGGCCGCTACCACCTCAAGTTCGTCGTTCGGGAAAACCAGACCGGCCTCATGGGCAGCTTCGAAACCGACCTCAACGTCCCCGACCTCCGCAAGTCCCCCATGAAGCTCTCCTCCATCGTCCTCGCCAGCCAGCGCGTCCCCAACACCTCCGCCCCCCGCAAAAACACCCCCGCCAACCCTCTCATCCGGGACGGCGTCGAGTGGATCCCCAACATCCCCCACGTCTTCCGCCAGGACCAGCACCTCTACTTCCTTTACGAGGTCTACGACCCCGCCCACCAGAAAACCGCCAACCCCGCCCCAGACACCCCCGCCAACATGACCCGCCGCCCCTCCATCTCCGGCGTCCGCGTCCTCACCTCCATCGAGTTCCTCCTCGGCGGCGTCAAAGTCTACGAAACCCCCCTCGTCGAAGCCACCGCAATCAACAACCCCGACCGCGGCGCAGTCAGCTTCCAATTCGACGTCCCCCTCACCCCCTTAAAACCCGGCCTCTACGTCTGCCAGATCAACGTCATCGACGACGCCGGCGCCGCCTTCTCCTTCCCCCGCCTCGCCCTCCAGATCAACCCCACCACCCCCGCACCCCCAGCCCCCGCGCCCAAACCCACCCTCTAAGCGCAGCGAAGTCCCAGCCGCCACCCTCCCCCAAACGTCGTACGCCTCCCTCGCCAAAGGCTCATCGACACGCTCTCCCGCATCCCGCATCATCAGGGAACTCGGCTGTCGAAGCGCACAAAGCCGTGCGACAATTCCCGGTCATGTGGAGAACAACAGTGGCAAACCATCTCAAGAACCTGGCGCTCGTAGCGCTTACATTCTGGCTCATCCCGGCCTCCCAGGCGCAGTCTCCCAGCCTCTCCGCAGACGCCACCGTCGCGTACATCAACACCACCCTGCACAAGTATCCAACGCTTGAATTCGTCGCCTCCGGCTGCTCCGGCGACGAGCAGGTCCTCTCCATCTCCGACGACCGGCGCAGCGTCATCATCAAGCAGAACTTCCTCCTCCCCACGGAAGGCGGACGCTGCGACAACATCCAAACCCTCACCGTACCCATCTTCAACCTGCATCAGGAGGCCATCGGCTCCTGGTCCAAGCGGGCCCAACACGCCTCGTTCTACCTCAACTGCACCAACGCCGTGGAGTGTTTCAGCCGCCGCCCGGACTCCCACTCCACCCCCACAGGCGAGCACCACTGGCTCCTGGAGCTCACCGCCCCGGACCAGGTCTGCGACCGGCTCAAGAAAGCCATCCAACATCTCCTCGCCTCCCTCCTCACGGAAGCAGATGCTCATGTAGCCGGCAACGATCCCTTCGCAAAGCACAGCCACTGATCGCGTCATCAGCAGCCTCTGTCATCCTTCGCCAAGAACAGCCTTCACTGCGTGTGGCGCAAGGAGGACGTTCGCTGTCGTTCTTGGATCTTGTCTCCCGTTTCACGGAAGTATCCCAAGTGGTTGTGTCTGCAGGATGACGGTACATGGCCCTTGGATCGTGGTAGGTTCAGGAAGAACGTACCTCATACTGCCGCGCCGCCTCGCTGCCGTGGATCGAGCAACACTTAGGTGACCGAGATCGAAACAAACCAAGGCTTCCGCTGCCGTGTCCTCATCGTCGATGACGAGCCCCTCGTCCTCCAAACCTCTGCCGCCATCGCCCGAAGCTTCGGCTTCGCCGTCCGCACCGCGGAGGACGGCTTTGCTGCACTCAAACTCCTCAGAGACGTGCTCCCCGACATCATCCTCTCCGATCTCAGAATGCCGAACATGTCCGGCTTTGAGCTCCTCTCCATCGTTCGCCGCAGATTTCCCCATATCCCAACCATCGGGATCAGTGGCGAATTCATCCTCGCCACCATGCCCGTAGGACTCCTTATCGATCACTTCTTTCAAAAGGGCGGTTACACGCCGGACCAGTTGAAGGCAAAGATGAAAGAGCTCATCGCTGAATCCCCCATACGGGCACACATCGGCAAAGTGCATCGCGCACCGCTCTGGATCCCACGCAAAGACGCCGAATATGTCGTCGTCACCTGCCCAGAGTGTCTGCGATCCTCCTCCATGGCAGATCAATTCGGAGGCAGCGAGTTGCAGGAAACGGAGTGCATTGCCTGCGGCGCAGCCATCGACTATCTCGTTGACTCCAGCGTCCTCAAAGTTCTTGAGGACAAAAGAAAGCTCCTCCCCGCCTCATAGAAAGAGCAACAAGGGCATGAGCTCACGAGTGACCAAACGATCTTCGAACTTGGTGCGCTAAGCGACAGAAGCTGCTCCTTCAAAATCCTTAGCATCATGGCAGTGAAGCCGGCACAACATCCTGAAGGAACGCTGCGTGTAGGACTGGTGGTGCCGCTTGACGGCAAGCAGGTCTTCTTCCCGGTCGACCTTCTCTATCGGCTTTGCCCAGCAGCTCCTTCAATCGGTGGGGAAGAACTGCTGGACCAGATTCCTCTCCATCCCGTCCGCATGGGATAAGGGCAGGACACCAGTTTATGGCTCGTGTCCTGCCCGAGGCGTCCTGCTCTGTGTGCCCCCGCGTCATCTTATAAATCAAAAACTTGGGAGGAGTTTGTACGGTAAATGACGTAACTGAAAGATGTTACGTAAGCGACATATGGGAGTACCATATTGGCACCTGTGAGGTGCTTTTATGACAATCCTTCAGCCAGTCGTTAAGGTAGAGGCGGCAGTGGGTGGCGGCGTCTTCGTCCTGTTCGCCAACGGCAAGCGGCTTCTGTATCCGGAACAGTATTTGAGCAATCTGGCGAGCAAACCCAGCAATTAGACATGCTCGGCAATCGCTCAAACCCCATGCCGGGCCAGTATGCTCTTAGCCCAATTGCGACAACCACTTACAGTTTTTTTCTCGCAAAAACCCCAGCAAACGCGTGTGTCAAGCCCCCTGCGCCTCTGAAAATCTAGCAACTCCACATTCCAAATCACTTAGCTTCCAAAAATACTTGGCGCAACCACCCCGCCCACTCCCGTAAAATAGAAGCAGGCCAAAATCTCAGGACGAACCACCGTCGTGATGACCAAGCCCAACACCAACACTCAACTACGCTCTGACCTGAAGATGTCTGGAAGCGCAGAGATGGTCTCGAAACGCAGTGATGTCTCGAAACGCAGCGACATCGAGGAGCGCGAAAGTTTCATCTTCTAGGTACCCCAAGGCTTTAGCCTTGGGTCTCTCTTGCCAGCCACGGAGGCGGGCTTTAGCCCCTGGGGTATGCCCTTGGGCCTTACGCCGCAACGAAGACCAACGCAATCCGCAACGAAGAACGAACAACTCACAACCGGTCCAGACCTAACTCATTTCTTTCGAAGACTTTACGTACCACAGGGGGTGGGGGGCCCAACGCACATGCACACCTACGAACTCACCACCGACTCCGAAACCACCGAAACAAACCCAGCTTCCAATGCCGCCACATCCTCACCGACGGCCACCGCTGCGGCAGCCCAACCCTGCGCCACGAACTCTTCTGCTACTACCACCACACCACCCGAAAACCCATCCCAAAAGCCGAACTCGACGCCCGCGCCACCCGCCAGGCCCGCCGCGCCGCCTTCGCCCTCCCCCGCCCGGAAGACCGCGCCTCCATCCAGGCCGCCATCGGCGAAATCCTCCTCCGCCTCGCCGCCAACCAGCTCGACCCCCGCCGCGCCGGCCTCCTCCTCTACGGCCTCCAGATCGCCTCCATGAACCTCCCCCCACGCCAGCCCCAGGCCGACCCCGCCGACACCATCGAAGAGGTAGAAACCCACCCCGACCACGGCCTCATCGCCCCCGAACAGCCCTTTGCCAACCGCATCCGCAAGGAAAAAGACCTCGAACAGATCCTCATGGAAGACTGGGCCCGCGAAGAGCAACGCGAGCGAGAAGAATCCACCACCCCCGTCCCCTTCCTCCTCGACACCCTCAACGCCGCAGCCACCGAAGACAACCTCCCTATTCCCTCCTCCCTATTCCCTGTTCCCTATTCCCTGTTCCCTGCCTCTCTCCAGTTGACCCCCTCCTCCCCCGGCCCATCGGTCCCTCCGCCCCACCATTCCCAAACCCAACCACCCCGCAACCCATCCCCAAAGATTTTCCTTGACCCCTTCCCAATCGCAGGCGGATACTCATGCCCACTCGGCCGGGAGCCCGAACCGTATGCGTATCGCATCCCTCCTTCTCTGTCTCACCCTCGCCACCCCGCTCTTCGCCCAATCCAGGTCCGATAAAACCGAAGAGACCGCCGAACGCGCCCTCCTTCACCAGTCCGACGAGTGGCGCATCGTCGAAGCTCACCTCCCCGACCCCAAAACCGCCACCGCCGCCGAACTCGAAACCGCAGCCGATATCCTCCGCGCCCGCCGCTTCCACTACGACGCCATGGACTTCTACCGCTTCGCCCTGGAGCGTATCCCAGCCAGCGGCGGAGACGTCCCCCGCCTCCTGAACCGCCTCGGCATGGTTGAGCTTGAACTCCGCCACCCCCTCCTCGCCCGCGCCTACTTCCTCCGCGCCGCCTCCCTCCAGCCAAAAAACGCCCAGGTCTGGAACAACGTCGGCGCCTCGGAGTTCCTCGCCGGAGACTCCCTGGCCTCCCTCCGCGACTACAACAAAGCCGTCAAGCTGGAAAAACGCAACGCCATCTACCACTCCAACCTCGGCACCGCCTACTTCGAAATCAAGGACTACGAAAGCGCCCGCAAGCAGTTCCAGTCCGCCTACAAGCTGGACCCACACCTCTACCAGCGCCACGATAACGCCGGCGTGGAGGCCCACGTCTTCTCCTCCACAGACCACGGCCGCTTCTGCTTTGAGCTCGCCCGCGTCTCCGCCCGCGGCCATGACGACCCCGCCGTCATCTCCTGGCTCACCAAGGCCTCGGACTCCGGCTTCGACATCCAGTCGGAGATGGGTTCGGACCGCCTCCTCGAGCCCTACCGCAAAGACCCCCGCATCCTCACCGTCGTCCAGAACGCCAGGGCCCTCCGCGCCCGCCACACCCTCGCCGCCTCCACCCCCATCCCCCCGCTCCCAGACAAAATCACCCCAAACTCACTCCCCTGACTCCTGAGCCTCCCGGTACGGACAATGCCTGCAATCCGACTCGCAGCAGGACCCCCGCTTCAGGTGGTACGCCGCCGTGAAGACCACGTACGGCCCATCAAAGTAGAAGTCCTCCTCCTCCAGCTCCTGCTCGCCCTCACTCACTGAAACAACCCCACCGCAGCCGCTTCCATCACCGGCACCACCGCCTCCACCACCTGCGCCTTCGCCTCCCCCACCACACTCCCGTTCCGATATCTCACCCACCGCCCCGGCACCGCCGCCACCCGCTCCCCCGGCACCACAATCCCCGCCAGGTTCATGGGGTCCGCCCCCGCCACCACAATCTCCTTCTCACAAACAACATTCCGAGACTCCCGCAACGATTCCACCGCCTCCGGAATCGCAAACTGCTCCCCGCCAAACCCGCTCACAAACCGCCCCCCGCGGATCTCCCCCCGCGCCTCCAGCCTCCGCAGCACATTCAAAAGATCCCGCCACTTCGGCGCATTCGACTCCCGCTCCAGCAGATCCCGGAACAACACACCATAGCGGCAAAGCAGCATCTTCGCCGCACTCTCATGCGCCGCATCCACCCGCTTCGCCGCCGCAATCGCCTCCGCCTGCCGCTCCTCAGCCGAAACCCTCACCACCGGCCCCGCCTCCGCCTCATCGCACAACAAAGACCACCGCCCCGCAGTCGTCCGCGCCGCACCCCTTTTCGCCAGCGAGCTCGGCGCGGCAGCCGCAGCCTTCCGCTTCGAATCCATCATCCCCCGCAGTTGATCGAACCCATCCGCGCTCGCCAGCCCCGCCGTCGCCAGCTCCCACAGCGCATGTTGCGTCTCCGGCCGCGTCAACCCGAGCACCCGCTGCACGTCGTTCGCAAAGCAGGCCCCTCGCTGCCGCAGCAACCCTCGCACCGCCAGCGCCTCCTCACTCAGCGCCTGCAGCAGATGTGTCTCCTCCACACACTGCGCCGCAAGCGCATGAGGCAGCCACTCGGCGGACTCCCGCACATAGAACGTGATCGGCGCCGCATTCGTCGGGATCACCCGCCTCGGCGCACTTCCCGCCCCCACACTCCAGGCCGGATGCGGCGACACCCTCCCCCATCCCACCGCCCCTGACAAACAAAGCGCATCCAGCCAAGCCGGATCGTAGTTCGCCACCCGCGCCGGCAACAACGTCCGCTCCCACTCCACAGCCGGAGCCTCAAACCCCTCCAGCTTTCCTAGTACCTCCAACAACCCCTCTTCACCCGACACCTGTGTCTGCGGAGCCAGGTGCTGCCATCCCAGCAGCCACCGCAGATACACCGCAGGGGTCACCGGCTCAACCTGCTTACGGAGCGTCCCCATCGTCAGCCGATGAATCCGCTGCAAAATCCTACGCTCGCACCATTCAATCTCGTAGTCGGACACACCCTCCGGCACCGCTGGCATCTCGAACGCCCCCCGCAGCAACAGCCCCTGCATCTCCATCGTCAGAAAGGCCTGAAACACAGCCGCTGCCTTCAACCCGAGCATCGTAGCCAGCGCATTCGCCGTCACCGGCCCCAGTATTTGCAACCATCCCTGCACACATTTCAAAACCGCAGCAGAATATGTATCTTCGTCGGTCACAGATGCACCTGACGCCCACAAGATCGCAGCCTCCACCCGCCGTTCCGCAGCCACCCAGCACGGTTTCCCCCCGCAATCGACCGTCTCCACGCGCCCCGCACGCATCAACCGCTCATAAAACACCGGCCAGCCCTGAGCCTCATCCGTGTCCACCACCGTCAGGGGCAGAGCCACCAGTACCAGCAGCAGATCGTGCAGCTCATGCTCATCCCGCAGATCAGGCCAGCACTGCCCGCGCACCGTATCGATCGCCGCCTGGTCCAGCCTCCCCGCCCCGCCCTCCGCTGCGCCACGCCGAAGCGTCGTCGCCCTGGCCCTGCGCTCCTCCGTCCCCGCCTCGTCCAGATACGCATACGGCATCGCGTTGATTAGCTCATGCGCAAACACAGAAGGCGTCGGCGAATCTACCGCCACACACCGGATCGCCCCACTCTCAATGTCACGCAGAATCTCGATCAATCCTTCCAGGTCCATCGCCTCGCCCAGCACGTCCTTCATCACCTCGCGCACCAGCGGATGATCCGGAATTTGGATATCCCCCACAATCGTTTCGAAGCACGCCGCCGCCTGCGGAAACACATTCGCCATCAGATCATCGGACCGTGTCCGTTGAATCTGCGGCGCCACCCGCTTGCCCTTTTGCATGCGCAGCAGCTGCAGGCTCCGCCCCGCCGCCCATCGCCACCGATTCTTGAAGATCGGTGAGGTAATCGAAGCCTGCTCCAGCAACTCCTTCGCGGTGTGCTCGCTCAAAAACTTGAAGACATCCGCCAGCGGAAAACTATGCTGCTCCGCAAGCGAAATGTTGATCCCGTTATCCGTCGCCGCCGCCTGGAGCTCAAAGTTGAACCCGCGGCAGAACCGCTTCCGCAACGCCAGCCCCCAGGCCTTGTTCACTCGCCCGCCAAACGGCGCATGAAGGATTAACTGCATCCCCCCACCGTCATCAAAGAACCGTTCCGCCACAATCGTCGTCTTACTCGGCACCACCCCAAGCGCAGCCCGCCCCGCCACAACATACGCAATCATCTGCAACGCGCCGCTTTTGCAAACACACGCCTCTTCCATCAACCACTGCAGGCACCCCACAACCGCAGGATGCGCCGGATGCACCTGCGCTGGCCCCACTCCGTCAGTCCGCGCTGCAATCTCCTCACGTAGTTCGCCCACACCATCGGACAACACCGCCGTCCGCTGCGGAGCCTCACCCTCCCAGAACGGAATCGTCGGCGGCGCTCCATGCGCATCCTCCACCAACACCCGCCCCACGGCCTCCACCTTTTGAATCCGCCAGCTACTATTCCCCAGCAGCACCACGTCTCCCGGAGACGAGTCCACCGCGAAATGTTCATCCAACGTCGCAATTTGTAACCCTTCCGGTTGCAAAATCACGCTGAACAAACTCGTATCCGGAATCGCCCCGCCGTTCGCAATCGCGATCATCCTCGCCCCGCGCCGTGGATGCAGCTGTCCATGCACTCCATCTCGTAGCAGGTACGCCCCATATCGCCCGCGCCCGGACTCAATCCCTTCATGTAACAGCTTCAGTAGCTCATTGAAGTGTTCCCTCGTCAGATCCTTATACGGATACGCCCGACGCATCACCCCATACAGCGCCTCTTCCTCCCAGGGCTCTGCCCCGCACGCCGCCACCACCTGCTGCATCAGCACGTCGATCGGTGCCGGCGGAATCTCCAGCGTATCCAGCTCTCCCGCCCGCATCTTCCGCATCAGTGCCGCCTGCTCCATCAGGTCGTCCCGAGTCGTCGCAAAGAACCGTCCCTTCGGAATCGCACCCCTCCAGTGGCCCGCCCGCCCCACGCGCTGCATCGCCACCGCCACCGCTCGCGTCGTGTTGATCTGGCACACCAGGTCCACATTCCCAATATCGATCCCCAACTCCAGCGACCCCGTCGCGACCAGAATCTTGATCTCGCCCTTCTTCAGCCTCTGCTCCGCGTCCAGCCGCAGCCCCCGGGACAACGACCCATGATGCGCCGCCACATGCTCCGGTCCCAGTCTCCCCGCCAGCTCAAACGAGATCTTCTCCACCAGCCGCCGCGTGTTCACAAACACCAGCGTGCTTCGGTGCTCCTCCGTCATCGCGGCCAGCTTGTCGAAGATCTCCGTCCACATCGCCGTCGTCGCCACCGAGCTCAGCTCATCGCTTGGCACCTCGATCCCCAGATCAAGATGCCGCCGCTGCCCCACCTGCACAATCTTCGCCGGCCTCCGCCCTTCCGCCTGTCCCGTCAAAAACTCCGCAACCAGCTCAATCGGATTCTGCGTGGCGGATAAGCCAATCCGCAACGGAGGCGTCGCCAACCCCGTCAGCATCGCCCCCGGACATAACCGATTCTCCCCACACACCAGCGCCTCCAGCCGCTCCAGGCTCAACGCCAGATGCGCCCCTCGTTTATCGTCCGCCACCGCATGAATCTCGTCCACGATGACCGTCCGCACCCGCCGCAGGTTCTCCCGGCTCTTCCCCGCCGTCAGTAGGATGTACAGTGACTCGGGCGTCGTCACCAGAATATGTGGCGGATGCCGCAGCATCGCCGCCCGTTCCTTCGTCAGCGTATCCCCGGTCCGAACCCCTGTTCGGATCTCGGTTGAAAGATATCCCCGCTCCAGCGCAAGCTGCTGAATCTCCCGCAGCGGCTGATCCAGGTTCTTTTGCACGTCGTTGGACAGCGCCTTCAGCGGCGAGACATACACCACCTCCGTGCACGCCCCCAGGCTCCCCGCAATCGCCTTCCGCAGCAGCCCGTCGATACACACCAGAAACGCCGCCAGCGTTTTACCGGACCCCGTCGGCGCCGAAATCAGCGTCGTCTCCCCAGCCAGGATCGAAGGCCACCCGGCCTCCTGCGGCTCGGTCGGCGTACCAAACTTCGCCGTAAACCACTCCTGCACCACCGGGTGCGCCCACTCCAGCCCCGTCACCACTGCCTCTTGCGCGATCATGCCGTATTCTAGCCCGTTCGCCGCCTCTTCGCCTTACATATTCCCCGTGCCAATATCCGCCGTCCGCGCCTCCTCGTCAGACTCGTCCAGATACTGCTCAATCACCGTGTCCAGCTTGCCCTGCGCTTCCAGGATGAAATCCACCGCGTCCCGCCCCACGCCATCCCCACCCACATGCGGCGTCACCCAGTGCGCCGCAGAAAGCACCTGCGGCCGCGCATTTGCCGGCGCAATCGCCAGCCCGCAAACCCGCATCACCGGCAGGTCAACGATATCGTCTCCCACATACGCCAACTCCTCCAGCGTCACCCCCGCCGTCGCCACAATCTCCCGGATTGCCTTCATCTTGTGTGCCTGGCCCTGGTACACAAACTCCATCTTCAGGTCGCGCATCCGGATCGCCACCGTCGCACTTTGCCGCTTCGTCACAATCCCGGTCCTCACCCCGCCCAGCCGAGCCAGCGAGATCCCCAGCCCATCATGCGCGGAAAAGCTTTTCACCTCGGTCGCACTCCCATCCCCATTCGGGTGAACCGTGATCGCTCCATTCGTCAACACCCCATCCACGTCGAAGATCATAACCTTGATCTTGCGCGCCCTGTCCCGTGCCTCGTCAATCGTCATGTCTTTCATTGTAGAGCGGATAAATGTACCACTCGTCCCGTCGTTTCTTCTCACCTCTGGGCCATCTTTACCGAATCACCAAACCCGCGCCAATCCGGGACAAACCGCAGTTAGCAAAGCAGGGTCTTTCTTCTCCAACCCTCTTGCAATCCACTCCGCATCGGTCCGATACTGTCCTCGCAGATGGATTATTTTGCAATTGCCTCTCCCCCTTCGGCGGGAGCCGTGCAGACGCCTGAAACGCAAGCTCGTTCCATGCAAGACCTTCCGGGCCCCTTCCAAATTGAGGTGAACTTTGCATAGCCTGATCATCATTGCCGGATTTTTTCTCATGATCCTCGCACCATGCGCCTTCGCCATCTTCAGCAGCAGAGATCCTGAAGACGCACGGCCCGCCGGCTTCAAATCCCTCAAAACCAGCCGCTCAAACCAAGTCTCCAGGCCCGCCAACTCCAGCCCGGCCCACTCCAGCCCAGCCAGCTCCAGGACCGCCAGTTGGCGGATCCCCCGTCCCGCCACCTTCGGCGAGTACGACCTCGTCCTCAAAACCGACACCCCCAGCCCCCGCGAAGCCATCGCTCAGCCCGCCTTCGCCGCGGCCCCCACGTACGCCGAGCCCACCGTCCCCAAGCGTTCACCCGCCGCCAGCAATCTGCTCGGCATCGCTGAGGAGGCAGAGGCAAAATCCCTCGCCGCCCAGGTCTACGCCGCGCAGGCCAGCAAGACAGCCGCGGCAGCCATGGCCCGCGCCGCCGCAGCCCGTGCCGCCGCAGCCACTGCCCTCGCCGTTGAAGCGGAGCGGGCCGTCGCTGAAGCCCACCGTATGGCGGACGCCGTTCGCCGCGCATATGAGACCGCCCCAGCCTCGGTCGGCCCGCAGAACCACGCCCTCCCGGAGACCCACCCCTCCATGGACTTCCCCCGCTCGCACGTCATCCGCCGCGCCGCCTGATCCTCAGTTCTTCCTCACCCAACGGCCGCCCATCAGGCGGCCGTTCTCGTGCCTTCGTAAATTTCTTTGCGGCATCCGCCCTCCTTTGCGATACCCTCACCCCCATGACTCCCCATCGCTCGTGTGTCAACCTCTCCTTCGGAGCGGGTGCCTTGCTCCTCGCCCTCCTGGCTGGCCCAGCCTTCGCGCAGGCCCCCAAAACCGCACCCGTCCAGCCCAATGACGAGGAGTACACCCGCCGCATCCACGAATACCTCAACGACCCCCGCTTCACCACCGAACTCGTCGACCACCTCCCCGCCTCCAAGACCATCCCCACCCCCTTGAAGTTCCTCGGCACCATGCCCGGCCAGCCCGGCGAGCTCTACTACTCCGAGCAGATCAACAGCTACTTTGAAGCCCTCGCCAAGGCCTCCCCCCGCGCCAAATTCTGGAAGCTCGGCAAAAGTGAAGAAGGCCGCGACATGGTCGTCCTCGCCATCGGCTCTGAAGACTCCATCAAAAACCTCGACAAGTACCAGGCCCAGCTCTCCGCCCTCACCGACCCCCGCAAGACCTCCGAAGCCGAAGCCCAGCGCCTCATCCACACCTCCAAACCCCTTTACTGGATCACCTCCGGCATCCACTCGCCCGAGACCGGCGGCCCGCAGATGCTCACCGAGCTCGCCTACCGCCTCCTCGTCGAAGACACCCCCCTCATCAAAAACATCCGCGAGCATACCGTCGTCTTCATCACCCCCGTCGTCGAAACCGACGGCCGAGACAAGCAGGTCGACACCTACTACTACGGCAAAAAGACCGGCAAAACCAAGCCCCCCATGATGTACTGGGGTAAATACGTCGCCCATGACAACAACCGCGACGGCATGGGCCAGGGCCTCCAGCTCACCCAGAACATCACCCGCGGCGTCCTCGCCTGGCACCCCACCATCCTGCACGATCTCCACGAAGCCCAGAGCTACCTCTACGTCTCCACCGGCACCGGCCCCTACAATCCCTCGCTCGACCCTATCGCCTCCAACGAGTGGTGGCTTCTCGCCGAAACCGAGGTCATGGAGATGGCCAAGCGCAACGTTCCCGGCGTCTTCACCTACGGCTACTACGACGGCTGGGTCCCCAACTACCTCTTCTGGATCGCCGAAACCCATAACTCCTTCGGCCGCTTCTATGAAGTCCAGTCCTACGGCCCAGACGTGCAGGAAAAACTTCAGCTCTCCCCCACCGCCACCTCCCGCGAGTGGTACCGCGCCAACCCGCCCCTCCCCACCGTCAAGTGGGGTCCGCGCAACAACACCAACATCCAGGAATCCGCCATCCTCATCGCCCTGGACAAGGTCTCCACCGACCACACCCTCTACCTTGAAAACTACTGGCTTAAAAACAAGCGTTCCGTCGATAAAGGTATCGCCGGCCCCACCTTCGGTTGGGTCATCCCCGCCGCCCAGGCCCATCGCGGCAACACCGCGGAGATGATCAACGACCTCCGCCAGCAGGGCGTCGAATTCAACATCGCCTCCGCCCCCGGCCAGTTCGGCACCACGAAGGTCGAGCCCGGCGACTACATCATCCGCGCCGACCAGCCCTACCGCACCCTCGTCGACATGTACTTCTCCCTTCAGAACTACCCCGTCGCCAACCCCCTCCCGTATGACGACACCGGCTGGACCATGCCCCTCATGCGCAACGTCGTGGTCCATCCAGTCACCGACAAAGCCCTCCTCGCCTCCACCTCCATGACGCCCCTCGCCCAGGACGTCATCCTGCCCGGAACCGTCGCCGGCTCCGGCTCAACCCTCGTCATTGACGCCAACACCGACAACGCCCTCACGGCCTTCCGCTTCGCTAACCCCACCGTCCCCATGCAGGCCGCCGAGGAGCCCTTCACGCTCGACGCTCACAAGCTCCACGCCGGATCCTTCATCCTGCAGGACAGCCCTGCCATCCGCGCCTC
The DNA here is from genome assembly GCA_964242025.1 of uncultured Acidobacteriaceae bacterium. GTDB lineage: Bacteria > Acidobacteriota > Terriglobia > Terriglobales > Acidobacteriaceae > Edaphobacter. Next base: position 247,138 of record CAXSZW010000002.1, on the reverse strand, counting down.
CATTGAAAAGTACGGCCTCGTCGCCTTTGCCACCGCCTCCGCGCCCACAGTCAAGGCGCACCCCCTCACCGTCCCCCGCATCGGTTACGTCCACTCCTGGCAACGCACCCAGGATGAAGGCTGGGTCCGCCTCGCCCTCGACCACTACGGCATCCCGTACACCTACTTCGCCGACCAGAAGCTCCGCGAAGGCCACCTCCGCGACAAGTACGACGTCATCGTCTTTCCCTCCATCGGCGGCACCAGCACCGCGCAGGTCAACGGCATTCCCAAAACGGGCAAAGACCCCATCCCCTACAAGAAGTCAGACCTCACCCCCAACCTCGGCGTAGAAGACTCCTCAGACGACATCCGCGGCGGCATGGGCATCGACGGCCTCGCCGAGCTCGTCCGCTTCGTCCGCGAAGGCGGCACCCTCCTCACCGAAGGCTCCACCTCCACCATCCTCCCCGACTACGGCGTCACCACGTCCGTCCGCGTCGAACACCCCGCCCAGCTTTACACCAAGGGCTCCATCATGCGCGGCGTCATCGCGGACCACAACAGCCCCATCGTCTACGGCTACACCGGCGACGATCTCCCCATCTACTTCTCCGCCGAGCCCGTCCTCTCCGCCGGCCCCGCCGCCGGTCCCGGCCGCGGAGCCCTCACCGTCCCCGGCGTCGGTGTCGATATCACCCCCAACGCCAACCCCGTCGTCCTCTCCCCCTACCACTCGGACGATGACCCCGAACCCGCCCCAACCACCGCCGCCCACGCAGACGCCGGAGCCGACGTCGCCGCCATGCAGCAGCGCCTCCGCCAGCAGGGCTTTGCCGACGATGAAACCCAGACCCCCCGCGTCATCCTCCGCTTCCCCGCTCAGGCCAGGGACATCCTCCTCTCCGGAGCCCTCGCCGGCGGCGACGCTCTCACCCGCCGTGCCCTCGCCCTGGACGTCCCCCTCGGCCAGGGCCACGTCGTCATGTTCGCCCTGCGCCCCTTCTGGCGCTGGCAGACCCAGGGCACGTACTCTCTCGGCTTCAATACGCTCCTCAACTGGGATCACCTTGACGCCGGAAAAGCCGTCGGCAAGGAAACATCGGGTGACACCCCCTCCGGCCGCCGCAACCGTCCCGCCCCGGCCCCCTCAGAGCAGCAGCAGTAACAGCAAACGGGCACCACCTTGGTCAGCCTCGTAACCAGCGACCCTTCCCAAACGCCGGCGAGGGTCGCATCTCACCCTGATTCCGTGCGCCCCAGTGCGCGCATTAGATGCACCTCAAACCGTTTAGAATCCCACTTCAGCCACATCTGCTATCAGCCGATGAACATCTGTTTTGGCCGCCCCCACACCGGTGCCGAAACGGATTTCCGGCCCTCGCCAGTCACCTCTCCTTGACTTGACATGCCCATTTCAGAGGCATACAACTCAATCCGCTAGGCTAGTTTTTTCTCGCCACGAAGCGGATACAAATCCGCGTCCGCAGCAAACCTTTTGGAGGCATCATGAGCACCAGATCACGAGCATTTCTCGGCTCCGCAGTCACGGCCATCGTCTTATCGGCCGGCACCGCAGCCCACGCACAGTTCCGCACCTCAGTCCAAGGGTCCGTCACGGACAACACCGGCGCCGTCATCCCCAACGCCTCCCTCACCCTGCAAAACCTCGCCACCAACGCCACCGTTACCCACACCAGCGATGCCTCCGGCGTCTTCAACTTCAACGCCCTCCCGGCGGACCACTTCAAGCTCACCGTCACCAGCACCGGCTTCAAAACCCAGGTCCTCAACGACCTCCAGTTCATCCCGGAGCAGTCCAACAACCTCAACGTCTCCCTTGAGCTCGGCGGCGTCACCGAAACCGTCACCGTGGACGGCTCGCAAAACCCCGCCGTCGATACCTCCACCGCCAACATCGGCGCCACCGTCGACGCCAACCAGATCCAGCACCTCCCCTCCTTCAACCGCGACGTCTTCACCCTCACCCAGCTCGCCCCCGGCGCCGTCAGCGACGGCTCCCAGGCAGCCGGCGGTGGGGTCAACAGCCTTCCCGGCAACCAGGGTCTCGCCGGGTCCACCGCCAGTGGGGCCGCTCCCACGGAGAACAAGCCGCAGGCCAATGCCAATGGTCAACGCAGCGACGCCAATGGCATCTCCATTGACGGCATCAGCACCGTTTCCGCGGTTTGGGGAGGAAGCACCGTGATCACCCCCACGGAAGACTCCATTGATAACGTCCGCATCGTCACCAATGATTACGACGCCGAGAACGGTCGCTTCTCCGGAGCCCAGACCCTCGTCACCTCCAAGGCCGGAACCAACCAGCTCCACGGCAGCGCCTTCATCGCCATCCACCGCCCTGGCTTGAACGCCTACCAGCGCTCCACCGGAGTCGGCACCACCCAGCGCGATACCCAGCGTTTCAACCAGTACGGCGGCTCACTCGGCGGACCACTCTGGAAGGACAAGCTCTTCGCCTTCTTCGCCTTTGAGTCCTCGCCCAACAGCTCCACCTCCACCAGCACGGGCTGGTATGAAACCCCGGCCTTCCGTGCCGCCGCCCCCGCCGGCAGCATCGCTTCCACCTTCCTCAACTTCCCTGGAAGTGCCGTAGCCGGCTCCATCGTCACAACCGGTGAAACCTGCGCCATCGTCGGCCGCATTGAAGGAACCAACTGCCGCACCGTTGCTGGCCAGGGCCTGGACCTCGGTTCCCCGCTCAAGACCGGTCTCGGTAAGCAGGATCTCTCCACGGACGGGACCACCACCAACCCCGGTGTCGGCGGAGGGCTGGATGGCGTCGCGGACGTTGCCTTCTACAGCACCTCCACCCCATTCACCTCGTACTACCGGCAGTTCAACGGCCGTGTGGACGGCAACGTCACAGAGAAGGATCACTTGGCCTTCAACATCTACTGGGTCCCCCAGGGCTTTACCCAGTACAACGGCGGAGCTCGGGCCTACAACCTCTTCAACCGCAATCAGATCAACGATGCGTTTGCCGTGATCTATAACCACACCTTCTCGGCCAACCTGCTCAACGAGGCCCGCGCCAACGCCGCTGGATGGCGTTACAACGAGATCGGCTCAAATCCGCAGCAGCCCGTCGGCCTTCCGCAGGACAATATCACCCTGTTCGGCACCTCCTCGGCCTCCATCAACCAGTTCGGTACGTCTCTGGGCGCCGACCTCAACCAGTGGACCTACGGCTACAAGGACGTCCTCACCAAGGTAGCCGGCCAGCACACCATCAAGCTCGGCGGCGACTACACCAACCTCCACTACCTCAACAACCCCATCGGCCGTCCCAACTATAACTTCTATAACGTCTGGGACTTCCTCAACGACGCCCCCTACGCCGAAAGCGGCCAGTTCAACGCCACCACCGGCCTGCCCGGCTCCAGCCGCTCGGACGACCGCGAAAACCTCTTCGGCGGCTTCATCCAGGATGACTGGAAGGCAAGGCCCAACCTCACCCTCCACGCCGGCGTCCGTTACTCTTACTTCGGACCGCTTTACGCCAAGCAGGCAAACCTCAACGGCGTCCAGCTCGGTGCCGGTGCAAACTCCTTTACCGCGCTCCGCGTACGCAACTTCGACGGCCTCTGGACCCCGCAGAAGGGCAACTTCGGCCCGCAGCTCGGCTTCAACTTCAGCCCTGATTCCTTCCACGGCAACCTCGTCGTGCGCGGTGGCTACGGCCTGAACTATAACCAGGAAGAGATCGCCATCACGGCAAACTCCGGCTTCAACCCCGGATTGTCCAACCAGGCGAACTTCTCCTTCGCCAGCCCCACCAATCCTGGAACCAACGGCGGCAAAATCATCTATGGCATCTCCAGCAGCCCCACCAGCCTGAACGGCTTTGCCGCCAACCCCGCCACCATCGCCGCTTATAACAGCAACGGCCTGCCCACCGCCGGCAACGCCAACATCATCATCATCGGCGACGGACACGGCAACCTGCCCACCACTTATACCCAGCACTTCTCGCTGGATACGCAGTACCAGTTCGGCAGACTTGCCGTCCTCTCCGTCGGCTATCAGGGCAGCGTAAGTCGCCACCTCATCAGCCATCTCACCCCCAACTCCGCAGCCGTCGTCTCCGGCTCCGCGCTCAATTCGCTCGTACCCAACGGCGGCGGAGACTTCTGGACCAATACCGGCTCCGGCAACAACAACGCTCTGCTCCTGGAAGGCAAGCACAACTCCCGCCAGCTCTCCCTGGATGCCCAGTTCATGTGGTCCAAGAGCATGGATACCAACGGCTCCGGCCCTTACTACGAGGACCCCTACTTCCCCGCAAACGCCGCTTACTCCTACGGACGGTCGGACTTCAACATCGGCAAGTCCTTCAAGGCCTTCGGCCTCTGGCAGCCCGTCTTCTTCAAGGGCAATCACAACCTCCTGGAGAAAGTCGCCGGCGGCTGGTCCCTCAGCGGCATCTTCCAGTACCACACCGGCTTCCCCTTCTCGCCGTCGTACGGCATCTCTCAGTCGCTTTACTGCCAGCAGTGCGGCTATCAGAACGTCCGTCCGCAGTACCTCGGAGGAGCCGGAAACGATCACGGCAACCAGGCCTTCATCAAGGGCAGCAACTTCGCCAATTCCAACCCACAGGCATCCCCAACGGCCACCATCAACGGCACCACCAACACCACGGTGGGCTATACCAACAAGTACTTCAACGTTCCCAACTACGCCAGCCTCATCCAGTCCACCGCCGGAGTGGAGTCGCCCAACGTCGCCTTCCCAGGTCAGCCTGGTACGGCACGCAACTCCTTTGACGGCCCCAACTACCGCAACGTAGACGCCTCGCTCACCAAGGCCTTCGGCATCCCCAACACCCGCCTCCTGGGTGAGGGTGCCAAGTTCGAAATCCGCGCGGACGTCTTCAACCTCTTCAACCTCCTCAACCTGAACCCTGGCAGCATCAACACCAACATCGCCAGCAACTTCGGACAGGACACCACGGCTCTCGGAGCCCGCACCATCTCCTTCCAGGGTCGCTTCAGCTTCTAACCCCCTGCTCGAGCCTCAAGAGGGTGTTCCCCCGGGAACACCCTCTTTTGCCTTTGCCGTGTGTCTCCGCCGTTGTTTGTTCCGGGTGCCCCATCCTTTTTCGCAGTCTCATCGCGAAACAGGGTGGGGTATCGGGCGAAAACCGACCGCCTTCCTCACCCGCGCGAAAGGCATCTCACCATAGCAATACGCTGTCCCTCATCCACGTTAGCCCGACAGAAAACCACATCTTCGACACCATTCACCACCGCCTTGAGGCACGTCATGACCCCCTTCCGCACCCTCCTCGGAGCCGCCGCACTCACCCTCTGCACCCTCGCTCAAGCCTCAGCGCAGCAAGCCGCCCAGACCGAGACCCTCACCATCGACGCCCGTGCCACAGCAACCCCATTCCCCCACTTCTGGGAGCAGACCTTCGGCTCAGGACGCGCAATCCTTTCATTACGTGAGAGTTACCGCCAGGACCTCCGCACCGTCAAAGCCGCCACAGACTTCCAATCTATCCGCTTCCACGGCATCTTCAACGACGAAGTCGGCCTCTATGACCCCGACCGCCAGGTCAAAAATCCCGGCCTCGCCGCCCAGGCTGCCAACGACGCCTCCGTCTACAACTTCTCCTACGTCGACCAGATCTACGACGGCCTCCTGGAAAATCACGTCCGCCCCTTCGTCGAACTTTCGTTCATGCCAAAGAAGTTAGCGGCTGATCCCAACATGCTCCACGCCTTCTGGTACAAGCCGGACGTCTCCCCGCCCAAGGATTACAAACTCTGGGACGACATGATCCGCGCCTTCGCTCAGCACCTCATCCAGCGTTACGGCATCGCGGAGGTCTCCACCTGGAAATTCGAAGTCTGGAACGAGCCCAACCTTGACTTCTGGGGCGGCCGCCCCAACCAGCCCACCTACTTTGAGCTCTACGACCATACCGCCCGTGCCCTCAAGTCTGTGTCTCCAAAACTCTTAGTCGGCGGCCCCTCCACCGCTCAGGCCGCCTGGGTCACCCCCTTCCTCGCCCACGTCAAGGAAGTCAACGCCCCCATCGACTTCGTCTCCACCCACGTCTACGCCAACGACAATGCCTTGGATGTCTTTCAAACCAAAGAAGATATCCCCCGCGATCAGATGGTCTACCGCTCCGTCAAGAAGGTCCACGACCAGATCGCCTCCTCCCCATATCCCACCCTGCCGCTCATCTTCTCCGAGTACAACGCCAGCTACGCCAACGAGCCCAACATCACCGATTCCGACTACATGGGCCCCTGGCTCGCCAACACCATCCGCCAGTGCGATGGCATCGTCCAGAACATGGCCTACTGGGCCTTCTCAGACGTCTTTGAGGAGCAGGGTGTCGTTCGTAGCCCCTTCTATGGCGGCTTCGGCGTCCTCGCCGCCGACAACATCCCCAAACCCGCGCTCAACGTCTTTCGCATCCTGCATATGCTTGGCAGCAAAAGACTTCCGCTCTCATCAGACTCCGCTCTCGCCACCCAAACCGCCTCCGGCGCCCTGGCGATCGCCCTCTGGGACTATGCCCCGCCCGTAGGCACCGGTGCCTCGTACACCATGCCGTCAGGCCCCGCCGCCCCGTCCAAAACCTTTGACCTTACCCTGACCAACGTCCCCCCGAACGCCACCGTCCAGATCTTTCGCGTGGATGAAGACCATAGCAACGTCCTCAAAGCCTTTGACGCCATGGGCCGCCCCCCGGGCGATCTCACCCAGGCCCAGATCGCCACCCTCCGGGCCGCCGGAGAACTCTCCCGCCCCGATTACCAGCGCCTCACCACCGGTAAAATTAAAATCACAGTCCCCCCCCACGGCCTCGCCGTCGTGCTCGTCGCCAAATAGTTATCGTCTGCGGATCCGGCTGTTATAGCCTGATCCGCAACGGAACGTTCACCACCCTCGTCTAATCTTCAGCACCGCCGTCTCCGTCTCTTCTGCTGTCCCATCGCCTTGGCTTTACCGCCGTTTATACGAGAACCCGGACTGAGAGAATCACTCCCAGCCGCAGCCGAACCCTTCCGACCCACGCCAGGCGAGCCTTAGCCCGCCCCGCCAAGGTCCATTGCTTCACTCTTAAGAGCCCGGAAACAACCCCGCATGCGCCGTCGCGAAGCCATCAAGCTCCTCTCAGCCGCCGCCCTCGTCCCGGCGCTGCCTTCGTTCGCCTTCGCGGCACTCCCCGCGCCGGACGACGCCTTCCTCGACGACATGCAGCGCCGCGCCTTCCTCTACTTCACCGAGCAGGTCGGCGCCAAATCCGGTCAGGTCCTGGACCGCGCCGCCGCCGCCAACACCACCGGCAAGCGCGACCCCCGCATCATGGCCTCCATCGCCGGCACCGGCTTCGGCCTCACCGCCCTCTCCATCGCGGACTACCACCGCTACGCGCCCCGCGCCGGCATTCTGGAGCAGGTCCGCCGCACCCTCCGCTTCCACCTCAACGTCATGCCGCATGACCACGGCTTCCTCTACCACTTCAACGACGTCGATCTTGGCATCCCCTTCACCGGCAGCGAGGTCTCCCCCATCGACACCTCGCTCTTCCTCTGCGGCGTCCTCACCGCCCGCGCCCACTTTCACACCGACCCGGAAACCGTCGACCTCGCCACCGCCCTGTACAACCGCGTCGATTGGCCCTGGATGCTGAACGGCCAGCAAACCTTCGCCATGGGCTTTCGTTTCAATCGCTTCATCAACTCGCGCTGGAGCCATTACTGCGAGTTGATGATGCTCAACCTCCTCGCCCTCGGCTCGCCCACCCATCCCGTGGACCCCGCCACCTGGGACGCCTGGACCCGCCCCCGCATGTTTTACGATGGCTTCGAGTACATCAGCGGCAACGATCCCCTCTTCGTCCACCAGTACAGCCACGCCTGGTTCGATTTCCGCCAGAAGCGCGACAAGTATGCAAACTACTTCGCCAACTCCATCACCGCCACCCGCGCCCACAAGGCCTTCTGCCTTGCCCTCGGCAAGCCCTACTCCGAGGACTACTGGGGCATCAGCGCCTCCGATTCCCAGCACGGCTACACCGCCTGGGGAGGCCCCGGTCTCGGCGACGGCAAATCCCCCGGCTCCCCGGGTGGTCCCGGCTCCCCCGGCTCCCAGGGTCCCGGCTTCGGGAGCATCGATGGCTCCGTCGTCCCCAACGCTGCAGCTGGCTCCCTGCCCTTCCTCCCGGCGGACTGCCTTCACGTCCTTCGCACCCTCAAATCCCAATACCCGGACTCTTGGGCCCGTTACGGCTTCTGCGACGCCTTCCACCCCGCCGCCAACTGGTACGCCCCGGACGTCCTCGGCATCGATCTCGGTATCGGCCTCCTCGCGTCGGAAAATCTCCGCTCCAACTTCGTCTGGGAGACCTTCGCCCGCAACCCTGAAGTCACCGCCGCCATGCAAAAAGCCGGCTTCCGCTAGAGCAGGAAAGGCAGCAAAGAGCAGTCTTCCTGCCCCTCACTGCCTTTCCCTGCCTCACACTGTCTTACCGCCAGTGTCCTTCAACCCAGACATACCCGCCGCCCCGGTTCGCCCAGTGCCCTTCTACCCACCGGGCATGAGCCCGCGGCGGCTCCGCATACGCACCCGGAACCCACACGTACCGTGCTCCATCCCAACGGTGATACCCCGGCTGCCACACCCATCCCGGATGCGGAGCCACTGGTACCACCTCATGCGGACGAACCGGAGGCCCAATCCTCACCACAACCTGCGCACTCGCAGGGGTCGTAACGCCAGCCGCACCAGCCATCAAACCAACCGCACACGCCGCAGTCACAAGTCGTTTCGTCATCGTCTGTCTCCTTACTGAACCAACGTTTGTGAACCAACCTCGTTCACTCGTCCAGTAAAGACAACACTCGACCCCAAAAGTTGCGCCGTTACTTCATCTCCTTCAGCCCCTTAAGCATGCGCGCAAACCCCTCATCGAATGCCTTCTTATCCTCAGCCCGCGCATCCGGAGCCTGCCCGGCCCGCATAAATCCGTGACCTGCCCCGTCATAGGTCACCGGCTCATACATCTTCCCAGCCGCCTTCATATCGGCCACTGCCTGCGGGATCGTCGCCCCAATCCGAGCATCATTTCCGCCATAAAATCCATACACCGGCGCGTTGATCGCCGTCATCGCATCCGCCTTCGGGGGCGGGCCATAAAACACAAAGCTCGCGCTCAAATCCGCCCGATGCGTCGCAAACAAAAACGTCTTCCCGCCGCCCCAGCAAAATCCCGCCACCGCCAGCTTGCCATTCGCCGAAGGCAGCTTCTTCCCGTAGTTCGCCACCGCATCCAGGTCCGCCGTCACCTGCGCCGCGTCCAGCATGGACACCGCCTTCACCACCGCATCCTGCCCGCCCAGCGAATCCGTCCCCCCACCCCCGGGCCCGGCTCCACTCAACAAATCTGGCTCCACGACGATGTACCCCTTCGCCGCCAGCTCATCGCCCATCAGCTTCATCCAGTCGCTCTGCCCAAAGATCTCGTGGATCAGCACCACCACCGGCGCCTTCCCCTTCACCTCCGGATACACCACAAACGTCGTCACCGTCCGCCCGTCATGCGTCACCGGAACATACTCTCTGTGCCGCGGACTCTTCTCGAGCGCCGCTTTCGCCCAGTCATTGTTTTGCTGCGGAATCGCAGCCCCCTGCGCCCCGCTGCTCATGGGCGCACTCATATCGTGCCCACTCATGTCATGCGCCTGGCCAGCGGCCGGAGCCACCCAGACCGCAGCCATCGCGCCGCAGCAAGCAAACGAAGAAAGAAGAGTTCCAAGTCGTGTCATGCCAGCGAGTCTACGTCCCCACTCGCCCATCCCGCAATCGCCGGCTCAAACTCGTGACGATCCCCTGACAATTTCGCCCGGCCCCTCCCGCATCTCCTCAACAACGTCCGGACCCGGCCGGAGCGAATACCGGATCATTGCGATCCCATTCAGCACCAGCACCACGCACATCACTGCCCACACCTTCCACAGGCTGTGCTCCATCTGCCAGTCCTGCCGCCCAATCCACGCGCACCCAAGCCCCACCAGGATCGATCCAACCCCGCCAACCCGATCCACCAATCGCTTCGTAATCATCGCCGTACCGCCTGCCGGGAGAATCGCCGGCGCGAACACAATACTCCCAGCAGGCGACTCTTGTCACAGCCTCGGGCAAACCGTCTACCCCCGGTTCATCCCATCCAGCAGCGACCCCACAATCCCTCCCACAACTCCACTCTGCACGCTCTGCTGCCGCCGCTCCCCCGGCGCATACTCCAGTATCTGGTGCGCCAGCCGAGAGATCGGCAGCGTCTGCAACCACACCCGCCCCGGCCCCGTCAGCAGCGCCAGAAACAGCCCATCCCCGCCGAAGATCAGGTTCTTAATCCCTGGAACCCGGGTGATCTGGAAGTTGATCCCCGTCGTAAACGCTCCCACATGCCCCGGATGAACTCTCAGCATCTCTCCCGGCCGCAGGTCCTTCACCACAACCTCCCCGGACAGCTCCAGCCACGCCGTCCCATACCCGGAAATCTTCTGCAGCAGGAACCCATCCCCGCCAAAGATCCCCGCCCCCAGCGATTGCTGAAAACCAACCCCCAGCTGCACCTGCGCCGTCGAGCACAGATAGCCATGCCGATGCACAAAGTACTCCTGCCCATTGCCCACCTCGATCGGCAGAATATGCCCCGGCACCTTCGTCGCAAACGCAATCTCGCCCGCGTACCCCGCCGCCGTGTACTCCGTCATAAACAACGTGCCGCCGCCCGCCACCCGCTTGATCGCGCCCAGAAACCCGCCCCCGCCCGCCATCTGCGTATGCGTCGTCATCTGGATCGACTGCGTCATCCAGCTCAACTCCCCGGCCTCTGAAATCACCGCCTCACCCGGCTGCAACATCACCTCCAGCACCGGCATCGTCGTCCCAACAATCCTGCTTTGCATACATCCCTCCGCTCACGCGACCTGTCTCGAAAACAAAATCCAGACCGCCAGCTTACATCCCATACGAGTTCCATTCCAGAGAAGTTCTCGCCCGCATCGCTCTCCTTCGGGCAACCATTCCCGTAGCTCAAAATAATTTCGTTTTTTCTCCTTTCTTTCTCTTCCAGCCCTAGAACCTTTTGCATACATGCGCGTATATTTCCTTGGCGACTGGTTCCACTGAACCATGGCAGTGAAAACCGGCCGCATAGAAGAGAAGAGGATCCTTATGAACCACCGCGTTATTGCAGCAACCATGGCACTCTCCGTGTCTCTGATCACCGCTCCGGCCCTCTCGGCCGCCCCTGTCAGTGGCATCCACGTTCCCGTCCACGCCAAACTCGACAACGGCAAACTCGTCAGCTTCCAGCTTCGCAACGATTCCAAGGAAGCAGTCACCGTCAAGGCAGGCGATCAGCAGCTCACCATCCAGCCCGGCAAAGCCAGCGGTCTCAAAATCGCTGACGGCACGCAGATCATCAGCGTAAACGCCACGGCCACCCACACGGCCGGCGAAATCCTCGCCGTAGCCAGCACCAACCTCAGCGGAGCCACGCTCGTTATCAAGTAGCCCGCTCATCCCTCGGCAGGGGCGTCTCCTTCTCATGGCTTGGAGACGCCTCTCCCGCCGGAAGCATCAACCCTTCACAATCACAGCCTCCGGACGTGACGCATACTCCGCCCACGATCCGTCGTACAGGCTCACATCCTTCGCCCCCACCATCTCCAGCCCCAGTGCCAGCACAGCCGCCGTCACCCCGGACCCGCAGCTCGTCGTCACCGCCTGCTGCACATCCACCCCCCGCCCCGCGAACACCGCCGCAATCTCCTCCACCGGCTTCATCCGCCCATCCCGCGTCAGCTCCGTAAACGGAACGCTCGTAGCCCCCGGCATATGCCCGGAGCTCAACCCCGCCCTCGGCTCCGGAGCTGTCCCATCGAACCGCCCCGCACTCCGCGCATCCACAATCTGCGCCTCCGCGCCAAGCATCTCCTGCAGATCCGCAAAGCCCCTCATCGCCTCCCCCGGCGACGACGCCTCGAAGGTCGCCCTCTCGCGCCGAACCTCCCCGCTCTCTGTTGGCAGCCCCGCCTCCTCCCAGGCCTTCAGCCCCCCGTCGAGCACAAACACCCGCTCCGCCCCGGACACCCGCAGCATCCACCACGCCCTCGCCGCGGAAAACACCCCCACCTGCTCATACACCACAATCGTCGCGTCCTTCGCAATCCCCAACTCCTCCATCGCCCGCCCAAACGCCTCCGCCCCCGGCATCGTATGCGGCAGCCCGGACGTGTGATCGGACAGCTCCTCAATATCGAAAAACACCGCCCCCGGCAGATGCTTCTCCACGTACCGGCCCCGCGTATCGATCACCGGGGTCAACCCAACCGGCGGCAGCGTCGCATCCACCACCACCACATCACCAATTCGTTCCGCCAACCACTGCACCGTCACCAGAGGGTCCATATCCACAGCTTACCCCCGTCCTGTCCTCTGCATCGAACCGCGTGTGCCAACCAGGAAAACCACCTCCATCTCATGGCCGGATCTCCTCCGCGAGGCCCGCACCCGCTTTCACATCCAACGCTTCCGCCCGGGCCAGCGAGAAGTCATCGCCTCCGTCCTCTCCGGCCAGGACACCCTCGCCCTCATGCCCACCGGAGCCGGCAAATCCCTCACCTACCAGCTCCCCGCCCTCTTCCTCCCAAAGCCCGTCATCGTCGTCTCCCCCCTCATCGCCCTCATGCAGGACCAGCAGGAGAAAGCCGCGCAGGCAGACGTCGTCGTAGAAAAACTGGACTCCACCGCCCGCCGCGCAGACCGCGAACAGGCCCACCGGGACATCGCGGAAAACTCCGCCCAACTCATCTACGTCACCCCGGAAAAACTCTCCGACGCCGGCTTCCTCGCCGAACTCAACGCTGCCGGCGGCATCTCCCTCCTCGTCATCGATGAAGCCCACACCATCGCCCAGTGGGGCCACGACTTCCGACCCGCCTTCCTCGCCATCGGCCAGGCCCGCAAAACCCTCGGCAACCCGCCCATCCTCGCCCTCACCGCCACAGCCACGGAAGAAGTCGTCGCGGAGATTCTCACCTCCCTCCACGCCCCCCACGCCACCCGCATCTCCACTGGCATCGAACGCCCAAACCTCGCCTTCTCCGTCCACCCCACCGTCAACAACGAAGCCAAAGTCGCCCGCATCCTCGCCATGATCAAAGAAGACGAAGGTGCCGGCATCATCTACACCGCCTCCGTCCGCGCCGCCAACGACCTTTTCGACCTCCTCACCGATCAGGGCATCGCCGTCGGCCACTACCACGGCAAAATGCCCACCCGCGACCGCGAGCGCGTCCAGCAGGAGTTCATGCGCGGCGACCACAAAGTTATGATCGCCACCAAAGCCTTCGGCCTTGGCATCGACAAGCCGGACATCCGCTTCGTCTTCCACTTCGAATTCCCCGACTCCCTCGAAACCTACTACCAGGAAGCCGGCCGCGCCGGTCGTGACGGCCTCCCCGCCCGCGCCGTCCTCCTCTACCGCCTGGAAGACAAGCGCATCCAAACCTTCTTCCTCGCCGGCCGCTACCCCCGCCCCACCGAGCTCGAAGCCGTCTACCAGGCCCTTACCCCCACCCCGGACCTCGCCGAACCCGCCCCGCCACCATCCCAACCAGCCAACACCTTCGTCATCAATGCCGAGACCGGCACGGCAGCCCCTCCCACCACCCCCAAACCCGCCTCCAAGCCCGCAAAAATCACGCCCTCGGATCTCATCGCCGAACGCGCAAGCGTCTCCAAACGCCGCACCCAGGTCATCCTCAACCTCCTCACCGAATCCAAACTTATCCGCCGCACCCGCACCGGCTACGTCCCCACCACCACCCAGCCCCCGGATCAGGCCCACCTCGAATCCCTCCTCCAGACCTACATCGATCGCGCCGCCCGCGACAAAGACCGCCTCGCCGAGATGATGCACTATGCCGAAACCCCCACATGCCGCGTCCAGATCATCCGCGCTTACTTCAGCGAGCCCGAAGCCGGCCGCTGCGGCCGCTGTGACAACTGCCTCCGCACCCAACCCCAGCCCGGCTCCCCACACCCACCCGTCTCCGGCCCGGAAACCGCCCTCACCCCACACCAACCCATCACCATCATCGAAACCCTCCACGGCTCCATCCGGACCACCGCCCCCGAAACCCTCCCCACCCCCATTCCCGCCGCCCCCTTCTCCCCCGGCGACCAGGTCCGCCACAAGCGTTTCGGCCCCGGCCACGTCCTCGACATCCACGGCGATAACATCCTCGTTGCCTTCGCCAAATCCGGCCAGAAGCGCCTCCGCGCCAACTTTCTCCTGCCCGCCTGACACACTTTTCCCCGGGTAGAACTTCCCATGCCCGCAACCAAGATTTGTCTCCCAAACCCGGAAAAACTGCGTACTCTTAAGCCTGAGAGAGGCTCCCTCAGTTCCTCAGCGGAACGCCTCCTCGGACAAAATTATGCCCCCTCTCTCTCGGATCCCCGTCTTACCTCTGGCCCTCTCGCTTCTCCTCGCCGGCTGCGCCAAGCCCACCTCCCCCGCACCGCCCACCGGCCCCTCATCTCCCGCAGCCCCAGGCATCTATGGCCGCGTCACCGCTGCCGCTCAGGGCGTCGGCGGAGCCACCCTTAGCCTGTACGCCGTCGGAACCTCCGGAGACGGCACCCCCGCCACCTCCATCCTTAATACCTCCGTCGTCGCGGACTCCGCCGGCAACTTCAATCTCCTCAACAAGTTCACCTGCCCCGCCCAGACCACGCCGGTCGTCCTCGTCGCCACCGGCGGCAACCCCGGCGATTCCGCCACCCCCAACCCGAACCTAGCTCTCATGCTCGCCGTCGGCCAGTGCTCCCAGCTCGTCGTCTCCAATTACTTCCTCGTCAACGAGACCAACTCCGTTGCCGCCGTCGCCGCCCTGGCTCCCTTCATCTCCTCCCCCTCCGCCATCGGCTCCTCCGGCGCGGACGCCGCCTCCCTCGTCGCCGGCATGGTTACCGCCCGCCAGCTCGTCAACGTCGGCAACGGCATCTCCCCCGGGGATACCCCGCCCGCCGGCGATAGCGTCCCCACCACGCTCATCAACTCCCTCGCCAGCGTCATCGGCACCTGCACCCCAACCACTGGCGGCGTTGCCGGCGATGGCTCCCGCTGCGGCCAGCTCTTCACCCTGGCCACCCCGCCCGGCGGCACCGCCCCCACCAACACGCTCACCGCCCTGCTCAATATCATCGCCAACCCCACCATCCACACCTCCGCGCTCTTCAGCCTCTCTCCCCCCAACTCCTTCTTTCAGCCCGCTCTCGTCACCGCGCCATCCACCTTCAATATCCAGCTGATCCAGCCCACCGCACCCGCGCTCACCCCCGCCGGCGGCCTCACCTTCCCGTCCACCGCGCGCGGCGCCACCTCCGCCTCCATGACCGTCACCCTGGCGAACACCACCACCGCACCCCAGACACTCGGCAACCCCACCATCCTCGGAGCCTCCGCCGCCAGCTTCACCCTCACCTCCAACTGTGCCTCCACCCTGCAGCCGCAGGCCTCCTGCACCCTTACGGTGACCTTCAAACCCACCGCCGCAGGCGCCACCAGCGCGTACATTCTCCTCCCCTCCGGCTCCGTCAACGCCCAGTACATTCCCCTGTCCGGCTCAGCCACTTAGTCTTCCGCGTCACTGCTCCGGTCGGCCCATAGCCGCAGCATGCGATACTGGTCCCTAGCATGTACAAAAGAGTCCTCCTCAAAATCTCAGGCGAAGCCCTTGCTGCGGGCTCCGGCTTCGGCATCGACGCCATCTTCATTCACAAAGTCGCGGAAGAAATCGCAGATATCCACGCCCTCGGCTGTGAAATCGCCATCGTCGTCGGCGGAGGAAACTTCTTCCGCGGCGTAGCCCAGCAGGCCATTGACATGGATCGTGTCGCCGCGGACCACATGGGCATGCTGTCCACCGTCATCAACTCCATCGCGCTTCAGGACGCCATTGAAAAACGCGGCCTCTTCTGCCGCGTCATGTCCGCCATTGAAATGCACCAGGTCGCCGAGCCGTACATCCGCCGCAAGGCCATGCGCCACCTGGAAAAAGGCCGCGTCGTCATCTTCGCAGCCGGCACCGGCAACCCGTACTTCTCAACCGATACCGCCGCCAGCCTCCGCGCCATGGAAATTAAAGCCGACATCCTCCTCAAGGCCACATCCGTCGACGGCATCTACTCCGCAGACCCCAAGCGCGACCCCAACGCCGTACGCTTCCCCACCATCACCTACAACGAGATCCTCTCCCGCAACCTCAAGGTCATGGACACCACCGCCGTCAGCCTCTGTCGCGACAACAACATGCCCATGATGGTCTTCTCCATGCGCGAGCAGGGCAACATCACCCGCGTCATCTCCGGCGAACCCCTCGGCTCCCTCGTCACCTGCTAGCCCCACCTCCAGTCACCGCTGGTCCTTCTGAGCGAAGCGAAGAACCTCTGTAGTCGTTGTTCTTGCCGTTGCTCGTTCCGGGTACCCCATCCTTTGACAGTCTCACCGTCAAAGGATGGGGTATCGAGCGAAGCTCGACCGCTCTCTTTTTTCATCCCAGATCCCTACCCCAAATTCCCCCCCCCCAGAAACTTCCGCCCCAAACCCGCGTCCATACCGGATAGTTACCCCAATCCGTCGAACCACCCGCCCCCCACCCGCATCCAATTCCTCATACCGGGCTCCTTAGCGCCCTCCTGCAGCCATTAACCCCGCAGAGCAGCCGCACCACCCAAGGAGCCCCTCATCCCGTCCGCGCTCATGCTCGACCCTCAGCCCTCCGCGGACACCCTCCCGGACGCTGCTCCCCTGCCCCACCTCAAGCCCTCCCTCCCCGCTCTCACCGGCCTGCGCACCCTTCTCGCCATCAACATCATGTTCTTCCACTTCACCCCGCCCCACCCGGACTTCCTCTCACCCCTCCTCAATAACGCATACGTCTTCGTCGGCTTCTTCTTCCTCATCTCCGGCTTCGTCCTCGCGTACAACTACGCCGACCGCCCCACCCTCTCCCTCCGCAAGTTCTACGTCGCCCGCATCTCCCGCGTCTATCCCGTCTACCTCCTCGTCCTCCTCCTCTCCATCCCCTTCCTCGTCATCGCGGAGCGCCCCGCCCACTCCCTCGGCGATTTCTGGCTCGGCATCGTTCTCACCCCCCTCTGCCTCCAGTCCTGGTCCCCCATCCTCGCCACCTTCTGGAACACCGTCGCCTGGACCGTCCCCGCGGAGGTCGCCCTCTACCTCGTCTTCCCCTTCCTCCTCCGCCTCATCGCCCGTTTTGCTCCACGCATCGCCGCCACCCCCGGCCGCCTCATCGCCGTCATCCTCTGCGTCTGGATCGTCGGCCTCATGCCCCATACCGCCTACCTCCTCCTCAACCCGGACCACCTCGCCGAACCCGCCACCCGGTACACCTACGCCTACTGGCTCCGCGTCATCAAGTACAGCCCCCCGCCCTACCTCTGCACCTTCACCGCCGGCATCCTCCTCGCCCGCCTCCACGCCATGCTGGACCTCAGCCCCCTACGCCGGTCCATCCTTGCCCTCTCAGCCCTCTTCGCCCTGGGCCTCTTCTTCCACTTCGCCGTGGAACGCATTCCATACATCCTCATCCACGGCTGCCTCCTCCTCCCCCTCTTCGCGACCCTCCTCATCGCCCTCTCCGGCCCCAGCCCCGTCGCCTCCGTCTTTGCCTGGACCCCCATCCGCAAGGTTGGCGAAACCACCTTCTCCCTCTACCTCATCCACTTCAACGCCTGGCTGTTGATCCACTATTACAAGATCCCGGATCACCTCCACCTCGCCTGGGCTGACCCCTGGATCTCCTACATCGTCATCATCGCCCTCGCCTTCGCCGTCCTCCGCGTCTATGAAGGTCCCGCCCGCGCCTTCGTCCTCCGCACCTTCAGCCCCACCCTCTCCCCTGCCACACCCGAACCCGCCTCCTGGCAGCGCCTCCCCACTCCCACCGCAGACTAGCTCTATCCGCGCCAATCCATCCGCCCACGACCCGCGTCCCAAGCCCTTCCGCCTGTCGGCCCGACCCACAGCACAAAAGTGCCCAACCCACGTGTTATCAATCAGTAAACAAAACCTAACTCCCCTATTATGAATATTTTGCACACAACACCCCCGGGGGGAGTCAGCCTCGCCGCACCCAAACACTCCATCACAAACGCAGAAAGGCCCCGCTCAAAGGCGGGGCCTCTCCATTCCAACATCGCTCTTACGGAGTGACCAACTGCGTCGCATGAGATCCATTCGCCACAGCCACCGCACACGTCGGCAAAGGCTGCGCCGTATACGGAGTACCCTGCACACCCTTGATCGACCCAGTATTCGGGCTCAACTGCGCCGCGGACACGGACCCGTCCACCTTATTGGACGTGTACATGTAGATCCCAAGTGCCGGCTCAATCGTCACGCAGGTCGGGCCGGTAAACGTGGCCGCCCCCGTGCTCCCGGCCACGCCGGAAAGCGCCCCGGTCGCCGTGTTGATCGCATATCCGGAAATCGACGCATCGTTATAGTTCACCACGTACACAAAGCTGCCGCGCGGATCCACCGTAACGCCCTGCGGAAAGTTCCCCGTGGAGAATGGCGAACTCTGGATCGAGGTCAGCACGCCGCCCGTCGTAATCCCGTAGGCATAAAGCTGGTTCGTCAACTGGTCGGTGATGTACATAAACCGCGCTGAAGGATCGATCGCAATCGCCGCCGGCTTGGTACCTGCCCGCGTCCCCGTCAGCGTCGATCCATTGATCGCAATCGTACCCGGAATCGGCGTCAGCGCACCGGACGTCGCATTCTCGTTGAACCCAATCACCGTACCCGTCTGCGAGGACACCGAATTCGTGATGGTCGTATCCTGCTCCACCACATAAACCTCGTTGTTATACGCCGTCGTCGCCACACCCACCGGCGAGAAGCCCAGCGGATAGTAAGGCAGCGGATTCGCAGCCGTCGTCCCGACCGTCGTATTCGTCAGTGCCGTGCCCAGGCTGCCGTCGGTCCCAATCGGGAACACAGCCAATCCACCCGGTCCAGGCGTCGCCGTCGTAAAGCCGTTCTGATACGTAAACGCCACGTACAGGAAGGTCCCCTTCGCGTCGATCGCCGCGGCCACCGGGAACGTCCCCGTCTTGCCGGAGCCCTGCACCACGTTGTACGTGTTCTCGGGATACAGCTTGCCGTCCGTGCCAATGTCGAACTGCACCACCGTGGACGTGTCATGGTTCAGCACGTACAGGTACTTCCCGTTCGGAGAAGCCACTAGCGTCACCGGGTTGCTGCCGCCCGAAGGGACCGGGGAATCCGGCAGTTGCTGTAGCGCACCGGACTGGTAGTCCACCGCATACGCATTCACAACACCCGCCGTCGCCTTCGTTGCCGACGTCACATACAGGTAGGCCAACGTGTAGTCGCGGCTGCACGCCGTAATCCCCATAATCCCGGAGGCCATCGTTACTGCGAGGGCCTTCTTAGCCAGCCCCGAACTCATCCACTTCATGCGCTTCCCTTACTCCCGGGCCCAACCTCGACCCGCCTTCAATTCGTTTGACTTCCTATGCCGTGAGAACCAGCGTCACTTACAGCGATCCGCTCACCACAAGACAGGTCGGATTCATCGTCGTCGGGAACACACTGCCCTTGGTCAGCGGAGCCAGCGTACCCGTATCCTCTCGCAACTGCTTGCCAGTCACCGAGCTGTCCGCGTTGTTGGACGTGTACAGATACTTGTTGCTCGGATCCTGCACCACGCACACCGGACCAGACCCCACAGAGTAAGGGTTCGAGGTGTCGATCAGCGTAGCCAGCTTCCCTGTCGTCGGGTCGATCGTGAACGCGGAGATCGTGCTGTTCGCCGCGGTCTGCGTCCCGCTCGTCGTAGAGGTCTGGTTGATCACATACAGGAAGTGGCCGTTGTTGCTCGTCAATGAGTTCACAGGATTGGACGTCGAGGCCACATTCGTCTGCTGGCTTCCACTGATCGGCGCCAGCGAGCAACCCGTCGCGGACGTCAGCGAGAAGATCTGGTTGCCCGGACCGTCCGTCAGGTAGAAGTAGTTCGCGGAGGACGTCCCCGTGCCCGTGTTGATCGAGTTCAAACCCACACCGTTCACCACCGTCGCCGTCGGAATCTGGTACGGTCCCGTCGTCGCCAGCGTCAACTGACCGGTCGAACTGCTGATCACATATGGAAACACCGAGTTCGGCGACAACGTATACAGGCAGCTTCCGCCGCCAACCTTCGCCATGTTTGGACTCGCCCCAACAGCAAAGTAATTCGTCAACGTCCCATCAGGATTCTTGATCGCCGCATTCTGCAGCAGCGAAAGCCGTCCCGTATCGCCCGTCACCGTAAACGCCGTAATCGATCCATTGCCGCTGTGGTCCGGAGCAAACTGATCCACCACGTACAGGAAGTTACCCGTCCCGTCGAACGTCGCCCACACCGGGTGAATACCCTGGCTCGTGAAGCTCTGCTGATACGTCAGCACGCCTTCACCGCCTACGCTGTACACGCTGATGTTGCCCGGCGTCGACTGCGTCGCAAGGGCCGTCGCCGTAGGAGCCGTCACCGCAGAACCCTGGTTGATCACGTACACAAACCGTCCGCCCGGCTTCACCAGCACCGTCACCGGATTCGTCCCGTTCGCAGAAAACGGCGTCTTCGGAATCACCGTCAGGTTCCCCGTGTAGTCGTCAATCTTGAACCCGGAGATCTGGTTGTAAAACGTCCCCACGATCCACATGTAACCGATGGTGCCGCCACCGCACGCCGTCATGCCCAGACCGAGTGCTGCCGTTGCTACCAGGGCCGAAAGAATCCGGCCAATCTTGCTGAACTTCATGCGCTTCCTTATTCCTCGCCGGCCTTGGCTTCAACAACCTATCGGTCGGGCCCTGCGAGCGAATCTCTATGTTGGGGTCTGTTCCTCACATTATTGTAGAAGCACCGGGGACTTTATGCCACTTTCCATAGTGCCAATCGACAACGTACATGAGTGCCCGTTAGACGCCCCTCTTCAACATCCGTAAGCAGAAAAGGGACAGCAGGCTCTCGCCCAATGCCCCATACTGCGTTTCACTGCCCTTTACTTGCCCTTCCCCATCGTCCTACCAGACCCGGCAGCTCTTCTCCGGCATCATCGGCTGCCCGACCTTGCAGCCAAACGCCTTGCCGAACTCGTCGAAGTTCTGCACCGTCCCCTTCACCCGCCACTCGCCCGTGCTGTGCGGGTTCGTCTTCGCCTGGATCCGGGCCGCCTGGTCCGTCTGGTTCTCGCACCAAAGCTGCCCGAAGCTGAGGAAGAACTGCTGCGCCGGCGTGTAACCCGCCTGCACCGGAGCAGCCTTGGGATCCTTCGCCAGCACGCTCTGCAGCGCCGCATATGCAATCCGGATCCCGCCGTTATCCGCCGAGTTCTCCCCCAGCGTCAGCTTCCCCTTCAGGTTCTGTCCCTCCGCCACCGCAAAGCCCGAATACTCGTCTGAAATACACTGCGTCCGCTCGTCGAACTTCTTCTGATCCTCCGGCGTAAACCAGCTTCCCAGCGTCCCGTCCGCGTTGTACTTCACATTCCCCGTCGGCCCATACTTGCTCCCCTGGTCGTCGAACCCGTGCGTCATCTCGTGTCCAATCACCACCCCGATGCCGCCAAAGTTCACCGCCGCATCCTGCGTGTTGTCGTAGAACGGAGGCTGCAGAATCCCCGCCGGGAAGTTGATATCGTTCATGCTCGGGCTGTAGTAAGCGTTCACCGTCGGCGGCGTCATTCCCCACTCCGTCTCGTCCACCGGCTTGCCCAGCCGCCTCAGATTCCGGTTGCGCTCAAAGATCTCGCTGCGGTCTAGGTTCCCCACCAGGTCATCCCGCTTCACCGTCAGCGAGCTGTAGTCCCGCCACGTCGCCGGATACCCAATCTTGTCGCGGAATGCGGCCAGCTTCTTCTCCGCCTCCACCTTCGTCTCCGGGCTCATCCACGGCAGCGTCTTGATGTCCTCATCCAGCGCCACCTTCAGCGCCGTCACCAACTTCTCCATGTTCTCCTTCGCGCTCGGCGGAAAGTTCTCCTTCACCCAGTCCTGCCCCACCGCCTCGCCCAGCGCCCCGTCCGTCAGACGAGTGCATTTCTTCCAACGCGGCTGCTGCTCCTTCTGCCCGGAAAGCGTCCGGTTGAAGAAGTTGAAGTTCTCGTCCACATACGCCTGCGAGAGATACCCCGCCGCCCCATGCAGCACATGCCACCGCATATACGTCTGCAGCGCCGGCAGGCTCTCCGTCGCAATCATCGCGTCCAGCGCCTTCATAAACTGCGGCGAGCTCACATTCACCGTCGGCGCCTGCCCCACGCCCATCCCATCCAGGTACACCTTCCAGTCGAACCCGGGCGTCAGCGCCTGCAACTGCGCCACGGTCATAATGTTGTACCGCTTCGCCGGATCGCGCATCTCTTCGCGGCTCATCTGCCCCTTGGCCAGCGTCGTTTCAATCCGCATCACATCGGCGGCTTCCGCTGCCGCCTTATCGCCATTCCCGTCCAGCAGCGTAAACATCGCCGTCAGGTGCGCCACGTACTGCTCCCGAATCTTCTTGCTCCGGTCATCGTCCGCCAGGTAGTAATCCCGGTCCGGCAGCGTCAGCCCGCCCTGCCCCGTCATCAGAATCTGCTTGCTGGAGTCCTTCTGGTCCTGCCCCACACCCACACCATAAAAGAACCCACCCCCAAACTTTTCCGCCGACATCACATTGAACGCCGCCAGCTTCTTCTTATCCGTAAACGTCGCAATCGACGCCAACTCCGGCTGAATCGGCTTCGCCCCCAGCTCATCCGCCAGCTTTACATTCATGCACGCGGCATAGTAGTTGCCATACTTCACCTGCAGCGGCGTCTTCGGAGCCGAAGCCGCCTTCTCCAGATCCTTATAAAGCAGATATTGGTTCTGCTCCCCCAACGCATTGAAGCTGCCCCACCGCGACTCCGTCGCCGGAATCGGATTGTTCTTCCGCCAGTTTCCGCACGCATACTGATAAAAGTCCGAACACGGATCCACGGACTTATCGATCGACGTCACATCGAACATCACCGGCTTCTTCGGCACCGGCACCGCATCCACCCCACCCGCTCCCGTACCCGCCACAAAACTCTGGCCCAACGCCGAAGCCCCACTCATCAGGCCCCCCGAAACAATCAACCCACACGCAACCGCACGAATTCCCATGAATCTCCTCACAAACCGGCTAACAGGCAACAAAGACCCACGTCAGACGTAGGCCATCAGAAAACAAACGCAATTCTAGGCTATTCCTGATACGACGTCCCACCCGCCCCCCAAAGTTTCACCCCGCCATTGACGCTTTGCATTTTGCAAACTAATCTTGCCTCAGAGTTCACAATGCACGTCATCACCGCGAAACACCTCCACGGTGCCGCACTCAAGTTCCCAGACGCCGCACGCGAAATTGAGGCATGGCACAAGCTCGTCAGGTTCGCCCGCTGGCGCAACTTCATTGCAGTCCGCGATCTCTTCAAAGACGCGGACGCTGTCGATGGATATGTCATCTTCAACCTGCGTCAGAATCGCTACCGCCTCATCACCATCATCCATTACGCCCGCGAAAAACAAGGCCGCCTTACCGAAGGCCACGTTTATATCCGATCCATCCTCACCCACAAGCAATACGACACCCGCGCTAACTGGGACAAAGGAGTCAACCGATGAGCACCGCCCTTACCAACCCAGCCGAGATGATCCGCCAGGGAGCCCCCCATCTCATCCACTCCGACCGCCAGCTTGAGCGGTACACCCAGGCCCTCTTCGAACTCACCGCCAAATCCCACCTCACCGCGGATGAAGAACGCGCCATCGACCTCCTCACCCTCCTCATCGAGCGTTACGAAGCCGACCGCTTCCCCATCCCCGACGCACCGCCCATCGAGGTCCTCCGCTTTCTGCTCGAGTCGAACAACCTCGCCCAGCGCGATATCGCCCCAGAACTCGGCAGCGAAGCCACCGTCTCGCTTATCCTCTCCGGCAAGCGTCCCCTCACCCGAGACCACATCGCCCGCCTCAGCCAACGCTTCCGCGTTTCACCGGCAGTCTTCTTCCCGCAGCCCTAAAAAATCTTCAAATGGATCGTCAAGTACTTCTTCGGATCCTGCCGAATCGTCGTCACCAGCAGCGTGCTCTCCGTCAGCAGCTTATTCAGATTCGTATAAGCCTGGTCGTCGGTCGCCAGCTTACCCAGCGTCCCCTTACCCTGCGAGACCCCCGCAATCAGCGCATTCGTCTGCGCCAGCGTATCCCGCAGCGAGTCCGCAAACTTCGGGTCATTAATCAACATCCCCGCCGCGCCCTTGCCATGCTGGACATCCGCCAGCAGCGCATCCGTCTGCGTCAGCGTATCCCTCAACTGCTGCGCAAACTTCGGATCGTTGATCAGCATCGCCGCCGTGCCCTTGCCATTCTGCACCGAATCCCCAATCTGGTTCAGCTTCTCAGCCGCCTTATTCAGATTGTTGTACAGCGCATCGTCCGTCATCAGCTTGCCAATTGACCCGCGCCCATTGTTCAAATTCACTTCAAGCGTATTCAGCTCGTCCACCGTCTTGATCGCCTTGTTGTACAGGTCCGGGTTGCTGATCAGCTGTCCAATCGAACCCTTCCCCTCCTGCAAGTTGTCGACCACCGTATTCAGCTTCGCCAGAATCACATTCAACTGCTCGATCGTCCCCTGGCTCGCCTTCACCACGTCCGTAATGCTCGGCGTCTCCAGCGTATGAACCTCGTCGCCATCCTTCAACGGCGGCCCCACGGCGGTCTGGCTGTTGATGTCCACCACCGTGTCGCCCAGCACTCCCACCGTCGTCAGCGCCGCCTTCGAATCCTCTCGCAGCCCGTCCGCATACTTGCTGTCCAGCTTCATCACCACCCGCACTGGCGTCAGCTTGCGCGCCGGATCGTTGACGATCGTCACACTCTTCACCGCGCCCACCGTCACCCCTTGCAGGTTGACGGCCGCGCCCTCTTTCAGCCCGGCGGCGTTCTCAAAAAACGTCCGCACCGTAATCTTCTTGGAAAACACACCCAGCCCGGAAGAGCTCGTCATCAAAAACAGCAGCGTCACCAGGATCACGGCCGAGACCAGTACGATCACCCCTATCTTCAGTTGCGACCATTGCACCTCCTGCTGACTCGGCATAGCTCTCCTTGAAACCCAGGCTCAAATAACCAAAACAAAAACTCAGACTCGAAACACGCCCACGCAGCAATCTCGTAGATAACTCAGAGAATACATCAGCGTCTTGCTGGCGGTGTCACTCAAGATGGATGCCGAAACCCCGCCCGAAGTTTCAAGACTCCATCACCACCACCGCCATCGCCAACCCCCGCGTATGCGTCAGGCTCAGCGAAACCCGCGCAACACCCATCTCCCGCGCCAGCTCCTCCGCCCTCCCGCTCAGGTGCAGCGTCGGCCTCTGCCCCGGTTCCCGCCTCACTTCGAACTCCTGCCACCCCACCCCCCGGCTGATCCCCGTCCCCAGCGCCTTGGCCCCAGCCTCCTTCGCCGCAAACCGCGCCGCAAAGCTCTCTGCGGAGCTCTTCTTCCGCATGCAATAAGCCCGCTCCCCCGCGGTAAACACCCGCTCCAGAAACCGCTCCCCAAACCGCGCAATGCTCCGCTCCACACGGTCTATCTCCGTCAGATCCGTCCCCAGCCCAATCACCATGCCAGGCCCTCCACCGGGCTGCTCGTAAAAATTGATGTTGACCGCAACAAAATTCTCAGGACTCCGTCTTTATATTCTTAGAGCGAACTAATACAGCTCCGGGCCCATAGTGATCCTGTCCCACCTTCAAGACTGCCAACGGAAGTCCACCCCGCCGGTGACGTGACCATCGTTCCTAACCCTTCCTGACTTCCATCGTGCCGCCGCAACCCTGTCCGATGAATTCATTGCGCAGCAAATTAGCCCAAAGGACTCCAAAACCATGATCAATACCGTCGATCTCCAAGGATACAGCTACGAAGACCGCCAGGGTCTCCTCCCCTCCCTCACCTCAGCCTTCACCGACTGTGGCGGCTGGATCCTCGACCGGAAGACCGTCTCGGCCAACACCATGGAGTTCAACTTCGAAATCCAGCTCTCAGGCGTCGTCGAGCTCTACAGCTCCCTCGTCTCCACCGGCGTCGAGCTCACCAGCCTCGCCCACGCCACCCTCACCGATCTCTGCACCTGCCGCCACCACCTCGAGCGCACCGCCCAGACCAACCAGGTCCTCAGCCTCCGCCTCAACCTCAGCTTCCTCGAAGACCTCACCCTCCACTCCCTCCTCATGACCGGGACCGGCATCTCCTAACGAGGAAAGACACGGCCGCCCTCTCCGCCTCAGGTGCGGTCATGACCGGGACCGGCATCTCCTAAGAGGAAAGACACGGCCTCCCTCTCCGCCTCAGGTGCGGTCATGACCGGAACCGGTGAGCAATAAAATTGACACCTCTATTTCAAGCAACTGCTCGTTCAGGAACGGGTTCTACTCATACGTAAGAGGAGAACGACCATGAACGGAAAACGCCTCACTTCGCTTTTTGCGACCGCCGCCACCGCAGTCGCCGCATTCGCGCTCGCCACTCCCGCTCACGCCCAGGTCGGCGTATACATCGGAGCCCCGCCCCCGCCCCTCCGTTATGAGGCCCGTCCCGCCATTCCCGGCCCAGGCTATATCTGGAGCGACGGCTACTACGAGCCCTGGCAGGGCCGTTACCGCTGGCACGCAGGCTACTGGCAGCGCCCCCCATATCAAGGTGCCTACTGGGTCCACCCCCACTACGATCACTATGACCGCGGCTGGGGCTACCACGAAGGCTACTGGGCCCACGAAGATCACGGCGGCTACGACCACCGCGGCTTCCACGACGATCATCACCGCTAATCAGATCGTCATCGCCAAAGGAGGCGCGTCATTCTGAGCGAAGCGAAGAACCTCCGTAGTTCGTCTTTGCCGTTGCTCATTCTTGCCGTTGGCTCTCTGTAAGAACCACCTCAAAGCCCATCCGCCCAAACGGATGGGCTTTCATTCATCCCCGCAATATTCCCATTTCTTTTTTCATCCCACACAAATCCACACCAGTTGCACGATTTCCCCTGCTGCGCCCCCGCATTCCTGCATCCTTCCACCTACAGGGCGCAGATTGCCGCCCCAAGGAGAGTTCGCCCCATGACCGATTACCGCGTAGCCCCTGGCGAAGCCCAGGAAGACCAAGTCACCGCAGCCATTGAGAAGGTCACCTCCAAGGTGCCCTCCAGCGTCTACCTCGGCGCAGCCATCGCCTCCATCGTCGGCTCCATCGCCTTCAAAGCCGCCAAAAAGGAGCATGAGGCTCTCTTCGTCGGCCAGTGGGTCGCCCCCTTCCTCATCCTCGGCCTTTACAACAAGATGGTGAAGCAGCACGGCTCAGACGCCACCGTGAAGTCCACCCCCACCTACTAACTCAAGTTCCGGGCCCCCTGTAGCACCCCAAACGGCCTCGCTCATAGCGAGGCCGTTTCCTGTTACTCCCGCCACTTGATGTTGCATCCCAGGCTCGTCCGCTGGTTCGTATCCGGGCGCTTCCCTGCGATCACCTCATCCATCGCCCGCCTCAAGTCCACCCCTGTCACCACCTCATCGTTCCCCGTCTCCCCGCGCCGCGGCCGGCTCCCATCCAGTTGCCCTCGATACACCAGCTTCATCTCCGCATCGAACAAAAAGAAGTCCGGCGTACAAGCCGCCTCATAGCTCCGCGCCACCTCCTGCGTCTCGTCATACAGATACGGAAACCCCCACCCCAGCCGCTCCGCCTGCTTCTTCATCTCCGCCGGCCCATCCTGCGGATACGCCTCCACGTCATTGCTGCTGATCGCCGCAATCGCAATCTTCCCCGCGTAGTCCTTGCCAATCCGCCCCAGTTCTTCCTCCACATGTTTCACGTACGGACAATGCACGCACACAAACATCACCAGCAGCCCATGCCGCCCACCCTTACTCGCCCCACCCCCCGCCATCAAATTCACCTGGTCCGACGCCTCATCCGTCCACACCCCCGCCAGCAAATCATCCCGGCCCATCGCCCGTCCACTCACCACATCCAGCAGCTCGAACGCAGGCGCCACCGTCCCCAGCTCCACCATCCTCGATTCCATCCTTGACATCCTTCCCCTCCTTTTTCTTCCCTTGCAGAACCATCATAGGTCTTGCCAAATCAGTCCCATTACGGCCCGATCAATTCCACTTTCGTCCCCCTTCAACCCTTGCCCACGCCACCTCGCAGGAGTACCCTCACTTCACTCCTATGCGACTCCCTGGCCTCCGGACTCTCCTCCCTGCCCTCTTCGCCCTCACCACCCCCCTCTTCGCCCAGTCCCCCATCCAGTCCGCCATCCAGCCCGCCTCCATCCAGCCAGACCGCATCGCCGCCAGGCCCGATTTCGCCGCCCGCGCCCCCCTCGCCGGCCACGTGCCCCTCTGGGCCACCCCCTCGCGCGATCAAGGCCCCGTCCCCGCCGCCACCCCCGTCTCGCTCACCCTCTCCCTCTCCCGCTCCCCCCAGCTCCAGGCCGCCTTTGACCAGCTCCTCCTCGACCAGCAAAACCCCTCCTCCCCCCGCTACCACCAGTGGCTCACCCCCCAGCAGGTCGGCGAGCAGTTCGGCCCCACCCAGAACGACCTCGACACCCTCACCTCCTGGCTCACCGCCCAGGGTCTCCACGTCGAGTCCATCGCCCCCAGCCGCATCTTCATCCACGCCACCGCCCCCGCCTCCACCGTCAACGCCGTCTTCCAGACCAGCCTCCACACCTTCAACCACCTCGCCCGCCCGCTCATGGAGCCCGTCTCCGAGCCCATCATCCCCGCCGCCCTCACCCCCATCGTCCAGTACATCCAGGGCCTCTCCCAAGTCGACTACCGCACCCACTCCCATCAGCTCCCCCCCATCCCCATCTCCCAAACCAACATCAAGCCCGCCACCGGCACCTCCGCCACCATCCACCCAGATCTCAACGTTGGCGACGGCTCCGTCCACTATCTCTCCCCCGCCGACTTCGCCACCATTTACGACGTCCCCTCCTCCATCACCGGCACCGCCCAGAAAGTCGCCATCATCGGCGGCTCCCGCCTCCTCGCCTCGGACCTCACCACCTGGGAGAGCCTGTCAGGCCTCCCCTCCTACCAACCCAACTACATCATCCCTCCCCCCTCCGCCTGCGGCACCATCACCACCACCACCAAAACCCAGACCGCCAACGCCTGCGCCGACCCCGGCACCACCAACAACGAAGACCAGGGCGAGGGCACCCTCGACTTCGAGCGCGTTTACGGCACCGCACCCGGCGCCTCCGTCGACCAGATCATCTCCACCAACTGGCTCGACGGCTCCGTCACCTACGAGCTCATCAGCTACGCCATCAACACCGTCAACGATCCCATCCTTTCCATGAGCTTCGGTGCCTGTGAGGCCGAACAATCCACCCAGTTCCTCGCCTACGAGAACTCCCTCTTCGCCACCGCCGCCTCCCAGGGCATCAGCATCTTCGCCTCCTCAGGGGACTCCGGAGCCGACAGTTGCGAGGCACAGGCCACTCCCCCATCCACCACCGTACCCCAGACCCTCGCTATCTCGGATATCTGCTCCTCCATCTACGTCACCTGCGTCGGCGGAACCCAGTTCTCGGACACCGCCAACCCCTCCGCCTACTGGTCCTCCTCCAACAGCAGCAACTCCAGGTCCGCCCTCAGCTACATTCCGGAAGGCGCCTGGAACGAGCCCACCACCACTGACTCTAAAGGCGGCATCATCTACGCACCGGACGCCACCGGCGGCGGCGTCAGTGCCTTCACCGCCAAACCCAGCTTCCAAAGCGGCGCCGGAGTTCCCGCCGATGGCGCTCGAGACGTCCCCGACATCTCCTTCTCCGCCTCCACCCACAACGGCTACTTCTCCTGCCTCTCCTACGCCGGCGCGGACTGCAGCAAGTACCTCACCGGCTTCGGCGGAACCTCGGCCTCCGCCCCCTCCATGGCCGGCGTCGCCGCCCTCCTGGACCAGAAGCTCTCCGGCCGTCAGGGGAGCCTCAACCCCCTCCTCTATAAACTCGCCGCCTCCACCCCCGGCGCCTTCCATGACGCCATCCCCGCCACCAGCGGCGTCACCTCCTGCACCACCTCCACCCCAAGCACCTGCAACAACAGCAACCCCTCCGCCACCGGCCTCTCGGGCGGACTCGCCGGCTATCCCCTCACCACCGGATACGACCTCGCCACCGGCCTCGGCTCTCTCGACGTCAACGCCTTCCTCAACGCCGCCGCCACCCCCACCCTCGCCACCACCTCCACCACCCTCACCGCGTCGCCCACCACCACTATCACCGTCACCCAGACCGTCGTCTTCAACGCCGCCATCGCCAGCACGACGACCGGAACCCCCACCGGCTCCGTCACCTTCACCTCCAACGGAACCCCCCTCGGCTCCCCCGTCACCCTCGCCGCCGGCAAAGCTGCCACCCCATCCCTCTCCTTCACCACCGCCGGCACGTACAGCATCATCGCCGCATACTCTGGCGATTCCACCTTCGCCGCCTCCACCTCTACCCTCTCCTTCAGGGTTACGGTCAGCGCCCTCGCCACGACCACCTCCATCAGCCTGCCCACCTCCCCAACCGTCACCGCCATCCAGGCCTCCACCTTCACCGCAACCGTGGCGCCGTCCGCCGCCAACTCCACCGCCCCCACCGGAACCGTGCAATTCCTCGTCGATGGCGCACCCCGCGGCAACCCAGCCGCCCTCTCCGGAACCACTGCCACCTCCACCGGCATCACCTTCACCGCCGGCACTCACACCGTCAGCGCCATGTACCTGGGCGATAGCATCTTCGCAGCCTCCACCTCGGGTTTTGACGCTGTCACCTCCACCCTCGCCCCCACCACCATCGCCTTCACCACCGCACCCGCCACCGCCAACCAGTACGCCTCCACTACCTTCGTCACCACCGTCTCCGGTCTCTCCGCGGCCACCGCCACCAACGCCACCGTCACCTTCAAGGACGCCACCACTGGCGCCATACTCAGCAACGCACCCATCGTCTACTCCGGCGTAACCGCCACCGCGACCCTTGCCACGGCCTTCACCGCCTCCGGCAACCACATCATCTCAGTCCAGTTCACAGGCGACACCTCCACCTACGCTGCCTCAAACACGGTCACCGCAAGCATCAACGTCACCGCCGCACCCACCTTCACCCTTACCCCCGCCAGCCCCACCCTCACCCTCGCCTCAGCCTCCTCGCAGTCCGGCATGGACGTCATCACCGCCGCCACTACCAACGGCTACACCGGCTCCATCTCGTTCTCCTGCGCCGTAACCCTGACAAGTGGCGGAACCGCACTCATCCCGCCCACTTGCATTCCTAACCCCACCAGCATCACCTTCCCCGCCGCTACCACGACCACCGTCACCCTCGGAACCGTCGCCCCCCATGCTGTCCAGGGAGGCACTCAGAGCGCCCTTCGCACCATCGCCACGGGCGCAACCCTTACCGTCGCCGGACTGCTCTTCTTCCTCCTTCCCGTCTCCCGCCGCCGCACCCCCTTCCCTGCCCTCGCGGGAGCCCTGCTCCTCGTAGCCACCCTCGTCACCCTGAGCGGCTGCGGCACTACAACCGGCGGCACCAGCAAACCCATAAACCCCACCGGAGGCACCACCACCGGCGCCTACACCGTCACCATCACCGGCACCACGACCACCGGCATCCCTGCCACGACCACCACCATCGCCCTCACCGTCCAATAGCTACGGCGGGTGCCCCATTCTTCGCAGCTTCCTCGCGAAGGGTGGGGCATCGGGCGAAAGCCCGACCCCACTTCGTCCCACCTCGCAGTAACATTCCAGCCGGTCACAAAAGTACAGGGTCCCCACTCTCCCCAAACCCCTAGGTCCACCCCTAAAGTCTCTCGTTCGAATACTTTGCACACATTCAGGGGAGGGCCCCACCTCCTCCACGCACCCACCCCGCCACTCCTCCCGGTAACCACCCAGGACGTATCCTGTAAGCCAGCCATGCCTCTCCCCAGAACCCTTCCCGGCGGCCGCATCAAACCCCACGCGCTCCCCCTCGGCCCCCTCGGCCGCCCCCTCTGCCGCTGGTGCGACCTCGAAATTCTCTCCCGCCGCCGCCGCACCTTCTGCTCCGACTACTGCGTCCACCAGCACCGCCTCCGCACCGACCCCGGCTACCTCCGCGACCAGGTCTTCGCCCGCGACCGCGGCATCTGCGCCCTCTGCCACGCCGATACCATCGCCATCTACTCCGCCCTCAAGCGCTCCCGCGGCACCGCCCGCACCGCCGGCCTCTCCCTGTATGGCATGGCGCACATCGCCAGCCGCCGCTCCCTCTGGGACGCAGACCACATCCTCCCCGTCGCCGAAGGCGGCGGCCAGTGTGACCTGGATAACATCCGTACCCTCTGCCTCCCCTGCCACCGCGAAACCACCGCCCAACTCCGTCTCAGGTTGGCACAGAAGACAACCAAACCTCCCGCCACCCTCTCTTACTAAGCAGGCAACA
The DNA here is from genome assembly GCA_964242025.1 of uncultured Acidobacteriaceae bacterium. Lineage (GTDB taxonomy): Bacteria > Acidobacteriota > Terriglobia > Terriglobales > Acidobacteriaceae > Edaphobacter. Next base: position 214,483 of record CAXSZW010000002.1, on the reverse strand, counting down.
CCTGAAGGCTACGTTCGATCTAGCCCATCCCATCGGAGCGTTCGACACTCATGCCCGCACTCAAGGACTTCATCCCTCGCCTCAACTCCCAGCAGGAATCCATCTGCTCCTCCTGCTGCCAGGTCATCCGCCCCACCCCCTCCGCCCCCACCCTGGAAAAGGCCCAGACCGAGCATCGCTGCGGCGAGTTCTCCCTCAACACCGTTCTTCGTTAGAGGCGGTATCCATGCTAGCCTCCAAAGGTCTATACCTTTCGGAGTCCTAGCCCAATCATGACCGTAACCTCCCCCGCAATCCAGACCAACGCCCTCGCCAAGGGCTATGGCAGCACCCAGGCCCTGCACCCCCTCACCCTCGCCGTCCCCCGCGGCGCGGTCTTCGCCCTCGTTGGCCACAACGGCGCCGGCAAGACCACCCTGATCAAGCTCCTGATGAACATGATCCACCCGTCCTCCGGCTCCGGCACCATCCTGGACCGCGACATCACCACCCTCAACGGCACCGACTTCACCCGCATCGCATACGCCAGTGAAAACCAGGAGCTCCCCGACTGGATGACCGTCGGCCAGTTCCTCGCCTACCTCAAAGGCTTCTACCCCACCTGGGACGACGCCGCCCTCGTCCAGCAGCTCGAGCTCCCCCTTGACCGCAAGCTCAAACATCTCTCCCGCGGCATGCTCATGAAGGCGGCCCTCGCCTCCATCCTCGCCTTTAACCCCAGCATCATCCTGTTAGACGAGCCCTTCTCCGGCCTAGACCCCCTCGTCCGCGACGAGCTCATCGACGCCCTCATGACCCGCGTCCGTCCCCGCTCCCTCGCTGGCCAGGAGGCCCTCGCCTCCACCCCGGACTCCGAACGCCCCACCATCCTCATCTCCTCGCACGATCTTGCCGAAGTCGAGTCCTTCGCCACTCACATCGGCTTCCTCCACCAGGGCCGCCTCCTCTTCGCAGAGGAGCTCCACTCCCTCACCGCCCGCTTCCGCGGCGTCACCCTCACCATCGCCCCGGACTCAACCGAGCCCCTCACCCCCACCGGCACCCCGCCCGCCTCCTGGCTCCTCCTCGATTCAACCCCCACCTCCGCCCGCTTCGTCCACACCCACGCCTCAACTGAGCCCATCCTCGAACAGATCGCCGCCGTCTTCCCCAGCTCCACCCCTCACCTCGTCGAAACCGCCCCCCTCACCCTCCGCGACATCTTCCTCGCGCTCGCCAAATCCGGCCGAGCCCCCGCCGTCCCCGGCCAGCCCTCCCGCTCCTAGCCCGCGCCCTCCGCGCCCCACCCTAAGCTCTGAAAGGTCCCACCATGCTCCCTCAGTCCCTCCACATCTTCCGCAAAGATCTCCGCCACCTCTGGCCTGAGACCCTCGTCGGCATCGTCCTCCTCATCGCCTTCGCCTGGAGTGCCCCCTTCAAAGGCCTCGCCAGCCCCTTCGCCTTTTACGCCAACATCCTCGACGCCTTCCTCCACATCCTCATCCCCGTCGCCTGGCTCGTCATCATCTCCCGCCTCATCCATGACGAACCACTCGTCGGCGACCGCCAGTTCTGGACCTCGCGCCCCTACCACTGGGCCAAGCTCCTCCTCGCCAAGTGCCTTTACCTCCTCGTCTTCATCTACCTCCCGTTTCTCCTCATGCAGGTCTACCTCCTCAAGCATGCCGGCCTTTATCCCACCACCGTCCTCCCGGCCCTCCTGCATAACCTCCTGCTCCTGACCGTCATCCTCATCGTCCCCATCGCCGCCATCGCGGCCGTGACGACCACCTTCGCCCGCCTCCTACTCTCTGTTCTCGGCGGCCTCATTTACGTCATCATCGTCGTCGCCCTCGCCGGATACTTCAGCTTCGACCACATGCTCCCCCCGCACATCGATGGCATCGCCGTCGCCGTCCTCATCCTCCTCCCGGCCATCGCCCTGGTGTACCAGTACGCCCGCCGCCGCACCGCCATCGCCCGAGCCATGCTGCTCAGCGCCCCCATCCTCGCCGTCCTCCTCTTCTTCCTCACCCCGGCCGCCATGCTCATCCGCAGCGGCTACCCCCTCGTCCCCACCGCCGGCGGGCCCCGCCTCACTCCCTTCCACTTCCCGGAAAACCCTGAAGCCGGCCTCGGCAAGCTCCGCATCGTCCCCCGCAACAACGCCCAGGTGGCCCTTCCCTTCCAGGTAGAAGGCGTGGACGCCAAAGACTCGTACATCATCCACGGGTCGTCTCTGACCATCGCCTCGCCCTCCCTCCACTGGAGCTCGCCTTACGTCACCAGCCTCTTCGGCCCTGGCCAGATCAATGCCAGCCCCTACACCATCCTCGCCGCCTCCATCCCCGTCGACATCTTCAACCAGATCCACGCCACCCCCGTAGACCTCCACCTCTCCGTCGCCGCCGAGCACCTCCGCGCCGACAAGACCTCTACCTGGAACGCCACCTTCCAGCCCTTCGACGTCCCCGGCCACGGCCGCTGTACCTTCTCCGCGGACGACGCCAACGCTCCCCCCATCTGCCGTTTCCCCTTTGAAACCCCCAAGTTCCTCTTCCTCAACACCATCGTCGCCGCAGACTGCTCCGCCCCAGGCGCCCCCCGCACCGGCGCCAGTCAGATCGTCGGCGGCTCCCCCACCACGCTCAACTTCGACCCCATCGTCGCCGTGCCGCTTGAGCCCTCCACCGGCAGCCCGCAACGCCGTGGCCACCTCTGCCCCGGAGCCCTGCTGAACTTCACCCAGAACACCTCCCAGGGCAACGCCCGCCTTGAAATCGACGACAAACAAATCGTCCTCGACCCCTTGGCCGCCCGCATCCCCCCACCATCCCCAGCCGGCCAGCAAGCCCCCGTTCCCAGCCCAATGGACCAGCAATAATCCGTCTCAACAAAAGAAGGGCAGCCCTTTATCAAAAGGGGCTGCCTTTTTCTTCGGATTGCCCGGACTACCTTACTCCTTCCCCACCATCCCCCGAGCCACCACCAGCATCTCGTTCAGTCGCGCAATCTCCTCCTCCGCCAGCCCTCCAAACAGCCCGCTCATCCACTCTTCCATCGGCTTATCCAGCTCCGCAAGCAGCTTCAGCCCCGCCTCCGTCACGCTCGCCACCACCATCCGCCGGTCCTCTTCCCCTCGAGTCCGCGCAATCCATCCCGCCTTCTCCATCCGCTCCAGAATCCGGGGCACATCCGGGACCTGCGCCACCAGCCGGTTCCGAATCTCATACTGGCAACGCCCCCCCGGCATCGCCCCCCGCAAAATCCGCAGCACGTTGTACTGCGTCGGCGAAAGCCCATACGCACGCAGCTTCTGTTCCAGATCATGCCCCAGCATCGCGGTAGTCCGCGAAAGGTTCAGCCAAAGCTCATGTTTTGCGCTGGCGAAAGGACGCGCCTGTTTGATTTCATCCTGTAGAGTCGCGCTCATCGCCCTAAGGTATCAGGCTCAGCCCTAAATGTGTGCTGGACTTCACCGCGAAAAGCACGCTGGTTCCCCCCGCTCCTTGCGTATGATGGACCCGCCAGGCCAGCGGCACTCCATTCGGCGAGCGACTCCCCATGGACTTCCAGCAGATCACCATCAGCGGCACAGACGGCAACGGCGGGCTCAACCTCTGGGAAGGTCGCAAGCCCTTCCTCTACCTTGACAACCGCAAGATCAACAACGTTCCCGCGCCTCTCGTTACGGTCGGCATCGGCTGCGCCACCAGCCTGGAGGAAGCGCTCACCCTTCCCTTCCAATGCGGCGGCACTCCCGCCTCGCCGGACGTCATACGGAAGGACTTCGCCACCCTCCAGGCAGCGCCCTTTGACTACGGGGCCGACTACTACATGCAGTACACTCAATGCCGGCTCACGGATGACGCCATCGACGCGCTCATGATGGCGCGCTTCGACACCTTTGTCGCCGCGCTGCGAAAAATGTTTCCCGCCTTTGACACCTTTCCTGAAACGGCAAAAGCAGGCTGTCTCGACCTCATCTACGGTCTCGGCGTCGCCGGCCTCGGCGCCCCCCATTACCCTTCGTTTCACGCTGCCGTTCTCAGGCAGGACTGGAAGGCAGCCGCCCTTCAATCGGGAGCCAACGTCAGCGTCGCAGCCTACGCCGCCCGCAACCGCGCCCGCGCCAATCTCTTTCTCGCCGCCGCAGCCGGCCAGTAGCGTCCCCGGTTTTCCCCGTCTTGCACCTCCATCCACACCCACGCCCTTGTGTGGGACGGCCCTCTCCCCGTACCGTCAGGGAGAGGGTCACCTCGTTAATCCCCGTCCGGGGTCTCAGCCGCGCCACCTGACTTGCGCCGGCCGCTGGAGGAACACGGGGTGACTCGGGCAATCCCGCACCAGACGCAGTCTTAGCCGGTCTTCCACAGCAGAATCCAAACATTTCGCACCTCCACCCCACATTTACCGCGACTTCAGTAGCTTCTCCCGTATCTACCTACTCAACACAACATCTAGTTGCTTTATACTTGACACACCCCATAAGGGGCACTAACGTTGCGTTTGCGAGCACTTGCTCCAACGCCTCTTACCGTTGAACCGGACAGTTGAGTCACCCGTCACCCCGGCCGGAATCCGAGCCCCGGGACGGTTCGCCCACGCCCAAACATTCGTTCTTTTTGAGTCCCCCCGCCGCCTTTTTAGCCCCGGGGTCAAGTTCCGTCTTCCATTTCGAAGGAGTTCCATCCATGAAAGAATCCATCTCCAGCGTCGCGGCCTCCCCCTCCACCCAGTCGCAAAGCAAGTCCGCCGCACGCGGTCTCTCCTTCGATCGCCACTTCACCACCCCCGGCGTCAGCCCCTATGACCAGGTCCAGTGGGAGCTCCGCGACGCCATCATCCAGGACTGGAAGGGCAAGCTCATTTTCGAGCAGAAAAACGTCGAATCCCCCGCCGACTGGTCCATGACCGCCACCAACATCGTCGCCTCCAAATACCTACACGGCCTCGTCGGAACCAGTGAGCGCGAATCTGGCGTCCGCGCCCTCATCACCCGCGTCGCGGAAAGCATCCGCGACTGGGGCATGGCCGCCGGTTACTTCGCCTCGGACTCAGACGCCGATACCTTCTACGCCGAGCTCGTCCACCTCCTCGTCAACCAGAAGGTCGCCTTCAACTCCCCCGTCTGGTTCAACGTCGGCTGCGACCGCCTGGAGCCCAACTCCGACGCCCAGAACTGGCACTGGGACAGCGCGAAGCGCGAAGTCACCTTTTCCGTCACCGGCTACTCCAAGCCCCAGTGCTCCGCCTGCTTCATCAACTCCGTCCAGGACTCCCTGGACTCCATCCTCACCCTCGCCAAAACCGAGGGCATGCTCTTCAAGTGGGGTTCGGGCGCCGGCTCCAATCTCAGCTCCATCCGCGGCTCCATGGAGACCCTCTCCGGCGGCGGCACCGCCTCCGGTCCGCTGAGCTTCATGCGTGGCTTCGACGCCTTCGCCGGCGTCATCAAGTCCGGCGGCAAAACCCGCCGCGCCGCCAAGATGGTCGTCCTCAACGTCGACCACCCGGACATCGTCGACTTCATCGAGTGCAAGTCCAAGGAAGAGGCCAAGGCCTACACCCTCATCGCCGCCGGCTACGACGGCTCAGGCCCCGACTCCGAAGCCTACAGCTCCATCTTCTTCCAGAACGCCAACAACTCCGTCCGCGTCACTGACGAGTTCATGTCCGCCGTAGAAAAGGACCAGGAGTTCTCCACCCGCACCGTCAAGGACCGCACCCCCGTCACCACCGGCCCCGCCCGCGGCATCATGCGCAAAATCGCTGAAAACACCTGGGCCTGCGGCGACCCCGGCATGCAGTACGACACCACCATCAACAAGTGGCACACCAGCAAGAACACCGCCCGCATCAACGCATCAAACCCCTGCTCGGAGTACATGTTCCTGGACGACTCCGCCTGCAACCTCGCCTCCTTCAACCTCCTCAAGTTCGTCTCCCCCGGCGGCCAGTTCGATATCCCCGCCTACCGCCACGCCATCGCCATCGTCACCACCGCCATGGAAATCATCGTCGACTCCGCCGGCTACCCCACGGAGATGATCGCCAAGAACTCCCACGACTACCGGCCCCTCGGCCTCGGCTACGCCAACCTCGGCGCGCTCCTCATGTCCTTCGGCCTCCCCTACGACTCAGACGCCGGCCGCGACTTCGCCGCCACCCTCACCGCCATCCTCTGCGGCGACGCCTACCATCAGTCCGCCGTCATCGCCGAAACCTGCCCCCCTCTCGCCGCCGCCACCCCCATCTGCCAGCGCGCGGAAGGCGATAAGCAGGGCGGCGCCTGCCCCGGCTTCTACGTCAACCGCGAGCCCTTCCTCGACGTCATCCGCATGCACCGCGCGGAGGTCAACAAGATCGGCCGCTCCCGCCACTCGCTCGAGCCCTTCAGCGTCCCCAACCTCGACGCCCTCATCCAGGCCTCCCGCGACGCCTGGGACGCCGCCCTCATCCAGGGCGAGCACTACGGCTTCCGCAACTCCCAGGTCACCGTCCTCGCCCCCACCGGCACCATCGGCTTCATGATGGACTGCGACACCACTGGCATCGAGCCCGATCTCGCCCTTGTCAAATACAAAAAGCTCGTTGGCGGCGGCATGATCAAGATCGTCAACAACACCGTCCCCTCCGCCCTCATCAAGCTCGGCTACTCCGAGTCCCAGGTCAACGCCATCGTCAGCTACATCGACGCCACCGGCACCATCGAAGGCGCGCCCGGCATCCGCCCCGAGCACCTCGCCTGCTTCGACTGCTCCTTCAAGCCCGCCAAGGGCACCCGCTCGATCCATTACATGGGCCACATCAAGATGATGGCCGCCACCCAGCCCTTCCTCTCCGGAGCCATCTCCAAAACCGTCAACCTCCCCAACGATTGCTCCGTCGACGACATCGCCGAAGCCTACCTCGAGTCCTGGCGTCAGGGCATCAAGGCCGTAGCCATCTACCGCGACGGCTCCAAGGGTGCCCAGCCCCTCAACGTCTCCACCGACGCCGACAAGAAGAAGGACTCCGACGCCAAAGCCGCCGCAACCGTCTCCGCAGCCGCAGCCGCCCAGGTTGAAATCGACGAGACCATCGCCGCCGAGCGCGAAGCCGTCCAGGCCCTCGCCTCCGTCGCCCGCATCTCCGCCGCAGACAACCTCGCCATCCTCTCCGCCGCCAAGGACCAGCTCGTCGCCAACCAGAACCAGGTCGTCGCCCTCCAGCAGAAACTCGCCCAGCACCTCGCCGAGTCCCTCCAGAACGCCGACGCCCTCGACTCCAAGCAGCCCCCCCGCGCCGTCCGTCACCGCCTCCCCGCCGAGCGCGCCTCCGTCACCCACAAATTCGGCCTCTCCGGGCATGAAGGCTACATCACCGTCGGCCTCTACCCCAACGGTCAGCCCGGCGAAATCTTCATCCGCATGGCCAAGGAAGGCTCCACCGTCTCCGGACTCATGGACTCCTTCGCCACCGCCGTCTCCCTCGCCCTCCAGCACGGCGTCCCCCTCCGCGTCCTCTGCGAGAAGTTCGCCCACACCCGCTTCGAGCCCTCAGGCTGGACCGGAAACGAACAGATCGGCTACGCCAAATCCATCATGGATTACATCTTCCGCTGGATCCAGATCCGCTTCCTCTCCGGAACCCAGCTCGACCTCTTCGCCGGCCTCGCCCCCGCCACCAGCATCCCGGTGGCCGGAGCCATCTTTGGACCCGCAAGCACCATCCACCTCAACCCACAGGACCCCACCGCCACCGACGTGACGGTCACCACACCCCCACAGCAGGTCTACATCGCCACCCCGCCCAGTATGTTGGGCGACACCGACGAGTACGGAGACCGCACTGCCCCCCGCGGCGGCATAGCCCCCGACCTCCAGGCTCGCTCCGGCCTTAACTCAAACCTGACCCCTGACCCCTCACCCCTGTCCTTACAAGACCGCGGCATCTTCCACACCGCAGAAGCCCTCCGCTCCATCGTCAACATGGGCGACGCCCCATCCTGCGCCACCTGCGGAGCCATCATGACCCGTAACGGCTCCTGCTACCGCTGCAACGAATGCGGCTCCACCTCCGGCTGCAGCTAGCCCTAACAGTATTTGCTGCCCGGCCCCCTAGTCGTGGTAGGGGGACCGGGCAGCAAGACCACAGCACCAAGTGTCTAGACGTTTGAACCTCGTGACATATTCAAAAATGCCAATGCGCCGAATTGATGAAAGGACTTACCCGCGGAGCAACGCAGAGACATCTCTTCAATGCTCTCTCTGCACATCGCGAGTATGAAGTTGCAAGTGGATTGAAATCTGAGCAAATCCTCTGCTCCATAAGAGGAAAGGTCCACGTCCATCGCTGCGCCTTGCCACGCACCAAACCTGGCTCTCAAGTCGTCATAGTATTTCTGGCGACCGGTATAGGGGTACCACGTGGCCAATCTATGATCGTAGTTGATTGAATTTCTTATCTGCGTCAGCCAAGACGCCTTTCCCGCATTCAAATAGTTTAGATTTCGACGAAGTTCATCTAGCTTAGTTGAAACGCTTTGTCGCGATGCTGTGTCAAGCGTAAGCGCGGTACTTGGATTTAGCACAGCGGAAGAAATCTCCTTAAGCCGAGAATCGAATAAGACCCAAAAGCCTTCATGAGGGCTTCCCGACATAGCCGTACCCGAGAAGGTCGTCGTCTGAGCGCTAAAGCAAAATTGATAAAGACCTCCAGACATCGTTTTCGGAGTGTGAACTCCCCATCCGCTAGCGACCCTCATGATCGAGGTAGTCTGCGACTTGCCGATCGGGCCACACCCAAGGCCAGTCATCCTCAAAAGTGCATGAGCGGCAAAAAACGCAGCGTAATAATGCTCAATCAGAATCCAAGCCACTGATTTAGAGCTCTCATCAATTCTCCTGTGATTCATCGTCTCGAACGCCGCGGTTGCAATCCTCGTCACCTCCGCGGCGAACGCCTCGCACATTGGTTCTATGCTGAAGACGTGCAGCGAGAAACCACTGGTAGCAACAGGATCGTAGATTTGATAGTTCTCATCACAGATCCAGCCACCAATGTCTTTGAGGGTTTTCCCGGTCACATTGTTGATACCGGGCAACCAGAATGGGCGCAATGCATCCGCGATTATAGACATAAGCCTACAGAGTGAAGCTGGTCTTTAGATTCCGGGAGAATTCATCCTGCAACTCTCGTAGACTAGTAGGCGGAGTTTTTAACAGTGTGGGCTTGAGATTATCAAACAAGGGCCCCAAAACCTCGGCGAAGTTTTCACTCGTGTATGACTTACCATAGCGGTCTTGCACTCGCTGCGCTGCTTCCTTGAACAGCAGCATCGATGCCCTGAACACTGTCGGTTTCACTATCGCTTCTCCAGCTTTTAGCCGCTTACAGCCGCCTATAAATGCCGACATGTAACCATTCAGTGCCTCGTATACCTCCTCAGCCTGAGAACTTCCGAAAATACCCAGTAGCGGTTTTAGGCCAGCATAAAAAGTTACGCGAGATATTTTCGACCTATTTCTTTCATGGGAACTCATCAAGCCAAGAAGCGCACTATCAGATCCTTGATCAAACAGGTCGAAAATTTCTCCCATGAGACTTTCCACCTCGCTCTGATACTCCGCGAGTCGCTTTATATCTAACAACAGTTCATTCGGAACGGGGCGCTGCTTTGTGTTGATGTCTATGAAGAGACGAGATTCATCTCGGGGTGTCAGATTGTTGTAAATCACCACAGGAACCCGGAGCGAGGTCTTCGCGAGAGAGAAACCAAAAACTCGATGCTGGCCATCTAAAATCAAAAAAGCTTTCGAGTTGTCGATAAACTCGAGGGTTTTGCCGCTTCCGATTATCTTCAGGTGCGCGGCGGATTGGGCAGATAACACAATGGATGTGGGAATCGTGCCAAACCCCAGATCAATGTAATCAGCAATCTGTTGGGCACGCTTTGCGTCCAGTAGCCTCTGGAAACCCTTCTTAGGATCCTCTTCCCTAGTGGATACAAAACAAGTGTTGGCTAGTACATCGCTCGGCACCGTCAGTGTGTAAAAGCGATGCTTTCCTTGGCTGACTAGACTTACCGAGAATCGGTGCGGGGTGACACTTCTCTTGTATGCCATTGCTCTCCTGTTTCTTCTCGCCGAGGCACCATGATACTGCGATGAGGGGATTCGCCCAACCCTTCAGCCGAACCGCCGCTCTACTCCCCGGCGATATAGTCCCTCCATGAGCCTGACCCTCGATCCCGCCCTCGAAGCCCGCATCCAGCGCGAAGTCGATCTCGGCCACTTCCCCGACGCTGATACGGTCATCAACGCCGCCCTCGACCTCTTCCCCTCCCCGGAGAGGAAGAATGGCTGCAGCGCAACCACGAAGCCCTCAAGGAACATCTCGAAGAGAGCTACGCCCAGGCCCGGCGCAGCGAACTCTACACCGAAGACCAGACCCTCGAAATCCTGCGCGAACGGGCCGGAGCACGCGCCGCTCTCCCCGTGACCAATACCGCCGCATGAGCGGCTTCGCGCTCACGCGCTCGCAATCGACGATCTCGATGAAACAGCCACCTACTTCGCCGGGCAATCCGGCCCAGTCCTAGCCCTGCGGGTCCAGTTCGACCTCTTCGCCAGGCCCAGGCTCCTCGCCGCCTTCCCCGGCCTCGGCCACTCCCGAACCGACCTCACCCGGCGTCCCGTCGTCTTCTTCCCGTCACTCCCCTATCTCATCATCTACGACCGGACCGCATCGCCAATCGTCATCCACCCCGTCCTGCACAGCGCCCGAGATATCAAGCGAATCCTCCGCCGCCGTCCCCAGCAGTGAGGGACTCTCGATCCAGCCACCGGGCAGCGCGTCCAACGAAAGACCGCCCTCCGGCATTGAGAAGAGCCCATCCAACTCATCCTTACTCCTCAAGCGACGCGCCAGGCAGTCCACCCACTACCTTAGTCACCAACCCCCGGTGACCACCCATCCTGCCAGCCCACCCAGTCCCAAACCTGCTGCCCCTTACCCACGATAGCCACACCATTCACCACAACTTCACCATCCCAACGTCTACCACAACAGTAACCACCACACGTCCGACACCCGCTTCCCCGCAAAACCCGAGATTACCCCTGCACCAAGTAACTCACCCAATCCCATCCCTTACAGCCTCCTCAGCCTCGCCACCCCTGAAACAAGCCCCACCTCCAACAAATCGGTAACCCAAAGGTCCAGCAGCGCCTGCGCGCCCGCGATAGCCCCAATCACCTTCAAGTGCGCGAAAGCGTCGTGAACCCACGCCACTGCGGCAGCCTCGGTCGAAAGCAGCGTCCCCGCATCGTCTGAAAGCACCACAAACACTGCATCGAAGAGCACCGAAGACCCGCCCGCAAGCTGGAAATCAGCTTCGATCAAGTCCCCATTCGCAGCCACCGCACCTCCGACTTTCGGCGCAATCACCTTGAAATCAGCCCCAACCTTCGCCGCTTCCGTCTCAAGCTGAAGAATCAGATCCGCATCCGAGCCATCCGCAATCAGCCAACCCACCATCCGTCCCTAAAAAATTGTCTGAGCCTTAGCCAAAATCCTCAAAGCGGGTGAGGGAGCGAGATCTACACGAGCAGCCACGGTGGTTGGTGCAGCTTTCGCCGGCGCAGGCATGCCAAGCCCGTCTGCGACTCGCTTCGCGATGGCTGTATCAACATTGGCAAGTTGAGCCGGCATGCGCTCACGAACCGCCTTTGTATCGACCTTGCTCAACTCAAAAATAAAAGCGGAATAATATGGTTCTGCTCAGGCTCCGCCTGCGACTCGAAGAAAAGCTTTGCCTGCGAAAAATGGTCGGCAAACGACTCTGCTCGGACACGAAGTTTTTGTCCATCAGTCGGCTCTGCAAAGGTGTTATATCCCTTGGATGGATCCTTACGTGGCGTATCGGCTTCCAATGAACTTGGGAGTATGACACACGACCACGCTGCGGAAGCATCAGCATATGTCCGTCACGCTGCATGTTTGCGAAAGGACATTTCGGCGCATTGATAGGAATTTGTTGATAATTCGGACTGCCCACGAGAGAGTTGCGTGTCCACATAGGACAAAATGCGGCCTTGCAGGAGCGGATCGTTGGAGAATCCAATACCCGGCACCACATTGCTCACACGGTAGGCAACTTGCTCCATCTCAGAGAATAATTTGTGACGTTGGTATCCAGGACCATGCGCCCAATGACGCGTAGTGGAAGGTTCTCTTCAGGAATGAACTTGGTCGTGTCGAGCACATCGAACTCGAAGTTTTGCGCGAACTCATCATCGAAGAGTTGCACAGCCAGATCCCACTCGGGGGCCTTCCCTTCGTCAATCGCATTCCAGAGATCGCGCCGATGGTAATCCGGATCGGCGCCTGAAATCTTCAAGGCCTCGTCCCAAACCACAGATTGCATCCCCAGTTTCGGTCGCCAGTGGAACTTTGCATACCTCGACTTACTCTCCGCATTTAACAGACGGAAGGTATGCACGCCGAAGCCCTCCATCATGCGAAAAGACCGAGGGATGGTGCGATCCGACATGATCCACATCAGCATGTGAGTGCTTTCGGGCGTCAGTGAGAAGAAGTCCCAGAAGGTGTCATGCGCAGTCTGCGCCCGCGGAAATCCGCGATCAGGTTCCTGCTTCGCCGCATGGATCAGGTCGGTGAACTTGAGCGCATCCTAGATGAAAAAGACTGGAATGTTGTTACCGACTAAATCCCAATTCCCTTCAGTGGTGTAAAGCTTCACAGCGAGCCACGCACGTCGCGAGCCACGCACGTCGCGAGCCATATCGCTGGAGCCCATCTTGCCGGCGACGGTGGAAAAAGGCGGGTGAAGACTGGTGGTTTTCTTACCCACCCCTGTCAGCACCCCGGCAATCGTAATGTCGGCGAGGCTATCGGTAAGCTCAAAAAGCCGTGCGCGCCAACCCCGCGTGCATGAACAATGCGCTCAGGAATGCGCTCTTGATCGAAATGCTGCGTCTTTTCTAGGTAGAGGAAATCTTCGATCAGGGAAGCTCCGCGCGTCCCTGCCTTCAACGAAGTTTCATCGTCGGCAGTCATGGTGCCGCTCTGGTTCGTCATGGGCGGATGAAAATCGGCTGCCACCTGGTGTAGTTCTCCGCCCTGACCGACGACATGGTCTTTTGGCATGGTCTCGTTCTGATTGGATTTTTTCATGGAATGTGTGTGCCTTATGGATTGAAGAACGTGGGAATAATCGGTACACGTAGCGAATGGACGCAGGATTGGGTGCCACATGCCTAATCCCGGGTCGTGCTGGTTCCCAGCGATCGATTCGTCAAGAAAGATACCTTCGTGTAGATGCAGACAAGCTCGTACGCGCTCACTCCAAAGGTTTTCCCAAGAACGGTGATGCACTGCAAAGCCACTTCAAGCATTTCGGCGAACCTGCGATACCCTAAATCACGTGACTGATGAATCTTCCCTATTCCAATCCTTCTTTATGGGCGGCTTTGAGTGTGCCACCCACCTTCGCCGTGACCGCACCCGCATCGATGTCACCGCCCGCACGGCGCATGACGTTTCCTGCGCTCAGGATTACAAGCTTCTTGCCTCAGCAGGAATCCGCACCGTTCGCGACGGCCTCCGCTGGCATCTGATCGAAGCAACTGCGGGCGAGTATGACTGGTCCAGCTTCCTGCCGATGCTTCATGCAGCCCATGAGACCGGAACTCAGGTCTTGTGGGATCTTTGCCATTGGGGCGTGCCGGAACATATCGATCTTTTTTCCCCGGAGTTCCCATCCCGCTTTGCAGCCTTCGCAGCTGCTGCTGCCGCACTCATCCGCAAGGAGAGTCTCGCCGCAGGCGCTACTCGCCCTCAGGTTTACTGCCCCATCAACGAGATATCTTTCTGGGCGTGGGTGGGCGGAGATGAGGAGCACTTCCACCCCTATGGCGGCGGGCGCGGTCCGGAACTGAAACGGCAGCTTGTGCTGGCTTCCCTGATGGCGATCCAGGCCGTAAAGGCTGTAGATCCCGCGGCGCGTTTTCTTCAGGCCGAACCCATCATCCACATCTCCGCCGATGGCGATAAACCGGAAGATCTGCCGGGCGCGGAGCGTCATACCGCCTCGCAGTTTGAGGCGTGGGATATGCTCGCCGGGACAATGGAGCCGGAGCTTGGGGGATCTTCCGAATCGCTCGACCTCGTCGGCGTAAACTATTACTGGAATAATCAATGGGTGCACGGAGGCGAGCGAACGCCGCTCGGCCATGATCAGCACCGTCCCCTGCATGAGCAGCTACTTGGGCTCTGGGAGCGGTATCGGCGACCCATCCTTATTACAGAGACCGGTGCGGAGAGCTCTGCGGCCGTCGGTTGGCTGGGATACGTCGCCGCCGAGGTGCGTCAGGCCCGTCGTCAAGGCGTGCCGGTCCTGGGAATCTGCCTCTATCCAGTGATGGATTATCCCGGCTGGGACGACGACCGGCATTGCTCGGTGGGATTGCTTCAGTCCACTCCGGACTGGCAATCGCGAAGTTTGCGGCAGGATCTTGCCGCCGAGATGCAGGCGCAGGCCCCTCTATTTAGAGATTGGCCTCAATCCGGCATCTAATCGCATACAGCGACGCCAAACGCCGGTTATGGTGTCGCCTTTGTACCCCAAAGCCCGAACCGGCATCTATCGACATAGTACAAGGAGTCCAAATGTCCGAGCACCTCGTTGAGCAGGTGAGCCCCGTCCTGCCGCCGCGTATTCCGGACAAGCCTGATTACGTGCATCCGCAAAAGCGTGTTGTCCATCCGGCAAGCCTGCCGCCGCTTCATCTCGATAGCCTCATCACATCGACCCTCCGCTTCGCAGATGAGATAGCAGACCGTCCGAACCATGGCGAAACCATCCTTCCACGGGAGGATCTGGCACGACTCGCCGCCCTTGGCCTGCTACGCGCACCGCTGCCATCCGAGCTTGGCGGTCTGGGTCTCGGTCTCACGCCGGAAGGACATCTTCCGTTGCTGCGCCTGCTCTCAATCGTAGGCGGAGCGGATCTTGTTCTTGGCCGCCTTTACGAGGGCCACGTCAACGCCATCATCCTGATCGCGACCTTTGGAACAGCAGCCCAACTCGCCCGCGCCGCGCAGGATTGCCGAGATGGCCGCTGGTTTGGCGTTTGGAACACCGGCAAGCCTGAGGTTCTACGCCTGGAGCCGGGACCCCTGAACGGTCATCGAACCTTCATCTTTCGTGGCGCGAAGACCTTCGCATCGGGTGCCGCCTTCGTTCAAAGGCCCATCGTTACCGCACAGGTGGAGGGCGGTTGGCAGATGACACTGCCACGCATGGAGGCGCAGGAGGTCACGCGCGCCATCGCATTTGACCGCAGCTTCTGGCACCCCCTTGGAATGGCAGCGTCTGAGTCCTTCGGCGTAGACTTCTCCGGCGCCTTGATCCACGAAGACGACCTTATCGGCGCGCCCGGGGACTTTTACCGCGATCCCTTGTTTTACGGCGGCGCGATCCGCTTCGCGGCCGTTCAGGCGGGTGCGCTTCTCCGACTCCACCGCCTCTTTGCCGCTTGTCTGGAATCATCTTCGGATAGTCCGAACCCACGCAGCAAAGACCCATATCAGCTGGCGCGTCTCGGCGAGATTGCCATCGGCGCGCAGGAGGCGGTGCTCTGGGTAGAGCGCGCGGCCGCAGTTGCGGCTGAGTGCATGACCATGCAAGCCTCAAAGCTTCAGATTGAACGAATGCACGAGACCGCGGACATGACGCGGCTCGCCATCGAGCGCATCGCGAATGCCATGCTTCCGCGCATCGTCTCCGGCGTCGGCGCTCATGGGCTCTTACAGCCTAGCCGTTTTGAACGCATCATTCGCGATCTCACCATGTACCTTCGTCAGCCCGTTCCGGATCACACTCTCGCATCCGTTGGACGTGCTTCCCTGCGCAAATCCAGCCTCCGCGCTCAAGGCGCCGGGAACGGCTTCTGGCGCGAGTCCAAGCGTGACGATTCCCTTCCCCCCGCCTACTTTGAGCGCATCTATCAGCGCACGTCGGACCCGTGGAGCTTCGAATCCAGTCCCTATGAAGCCGGCAAGTATCGCGAAACGCTCGCCGTCCTCCCCCGTCAGCGTTATGTAAACGCGCTTGAGGTGGGTTGCTCTATTGGAGTGCTGACCAAAGAGCTTGCCGCACGAGCCGACAATTTGCTGGGCCTGGATGTGTCAGAGGTCGCCTTGGAAAAAGCGGGCAGGCGCTGTGCTTCTCTGCCCGGCGTCCGCTTCGCTCGCATGCAGGTCCCCCGCGAAGAGCCGGATGGCATCTACGATTTGGTCGTCGTGTCTGAGGTTGCCTACTACTGGCAACGCGAAGATCTTGACCGAGCGATCACCATGCTTGCCGCTCATCAGCCGCCAGGCGGGCATCTTCTGCTCGTGCATCACACCAATCCCGTACCCGACTACCCGCTCACCGGCGACGAGGTTCATGCGGCGTGGTTAGCCCGGCCCGAGTGGACGACCCTCGAACAGCAGCGGCATGAAGGCTACCGTTTAGACCTCCTAGAGCGTTGTGAGTAAGCTGACTTCCGGACTCACTGCCGACCGGCCAGCATCGTCGCAAGCCTGCGATTCACGCGCGTAATCTCACCCTCGCGTCGTCCTCGGAAGGTCTCTGCCACCACCCGGTCGCAGTCCACCTCGGCAAGATAGGCCGCTGCGGTCCTATCCCTTGCGGCTGCCTCGGCCCGCAGGCGGCCTAACGTCCGAAAGCGATGCGCCAACCATGCCGCCGACTGCACACGATGTTCCTCATTTCGTTCGTACATCTGCTGCCACAGACTCAGTTGTCCGGAAAGTCCAACCTGCACCCGGCCGTCCATGCGAGATGACGTAAATACCGTGACCTCAGGATCATGGCGCAACCTCGCACCAATATGTCGAAGCCTGCCCACAAAGGCCACGTCCTCAAGCGGCGTAACCGGCGGCATCCCACCCGCCCGCGCGTAAACCTCCGGCGTACACGCCAGCGACGCTCCAAAGTGCTCCAAATGCCGTGGCCACGGATCGCCCTCCTGCGGGTCAAACCGATCTTCCAACTCTGCGACCAGTCGCTGATATCTCCGGTCCCGCAGGTAAGCGCGACGCGCACCATACGGAAGCTTTTGTAGCTCCCCTTCCTTCAGCTCAATCGCTCCCCCCACCGCCTCAGCTCCCGCCTCGAGCGCCGCCATCGTCTTCGCCACCCAGTCCTTGCGGACCAGCGTGTCGGAGTCCGTAGAGAGGATTCCGCACACCCCAGACCGCCCCTGCAGGCGATGCCATGCCGTGTCCATCAGCATCCGTCGGGCCGTGCCCACGAACGCCTCATGGGGTGCAAGCTGCCGCTCAATGACGTGCAGCCGCACGTCGGGGTGCCGTGTTCTCCAGTCTTCTGCAACACGCGCAGACCCGTCGGTGCAGTTGTTCAGCAGCAGCAGGACCTCGAACCCGTCTCGCCGCAGCGGTCTTCCATCAAGATCGACCTGACCGGCCAGCGCATCCAGCGTCGAGGCCAGCGACGCCTCCTCATTGCGTGCAGGTACGGTCACCACGGCACAGCATCCCGGTTCGGCAGGCCCCTCGACTAAGGGAGCCCAAGCCATGAATTCCTCCCCTGCCATGTCACCCGCCCAAACCTGACTCGCGCCACGCGTGGTTCATCCAAAGGCGCTCACGTCCCTTGTAGCGATCGCAAAACTGCGCAATCTGCTCCATCACCTCAGAGTCAATCTGCGAGTCATAGCAAAGCGCCAGGTCCCGCTTCCGAACCGTGGCTTCCTTCACATCTCCTGGTTCGCACACATAACCCGGCGTCAGCCCCGCCGCCACGCTTGCCGCCCGTTCTTCAATCCCGTCGGCAACGCCCGGCCGGGCCGCGTACGGAAGGTCCTCATAAAAGGCAAGCGGCAGCGTCTCCGGCCAGCCGTCCTGCACTGCCAGCCGTGCCGTCAGGTGATCCACATGGTTACCCAGACCGAGCGGCACGATCAGGGCGCCTTTCACGGTCTTCTCGAAAGCCCGCCGAATCCGTAGAAGTGAAGCATCGTCCGCCTTCGGAGGAACGCTGCACACCTCGTCAACCTTACATTGCAACCGCTGCGGAGCGTCACGAAGATTCAAGTCCGCCAGCGAGACCGGCGGCCGATACTTCCGGCTCCAGCGCAGGTCCTCACGATGCCGCAGCGCCGTCACGTAGGACTGCAGATCGTTCGCATGAACAAACTCCAGGTCCCCAAACGGACTGTACCTGCTCTTCGTAAAGCAGTTGACGACGTCCACGGTATGTCCCGCGCCAATCCACGTCCCAATTGCCAGTCCAATGGAAAACGCTGCATCGTCCCGATGCGGCGACAACACTGTAATCTTCACCGTCCCTAATTCTCCTGATCGCCGTATGATGCGCATTCCTATCCATCTGGTGGAAATGCCAAAGCGGCATCTCTTACTGTATGGAAATGTGGAGTGTACGCCGTGCAATCCACCTCGCTGAACCAACTCCAGCGACGCCGTCCTCGTCTGATGTGCAGATGCAGTCGCCCAAAAGACCCGGTGATACGCACTGAACGTTGCCCCGTAAGACAGAGGTCTCATCTTGCAAATCCCAACGACTGCTCCAGCCGATCAAGCATCGCTGGCGCACGACGTCACTCCCAATTTCCCTGATTTGATCTGCTTCAGCCATCTCCGCTGGCATTTCGTCACGCAGCGTCCCCAGCACCTCCTTTCACTCGCCGCCCAGGATCGCCGCGTCTTCTATTGGGAGGAGCCCATCTGGCACGAGCAGGGAGAACTACCACTACAGGCGGACGGCCAACTCGGCCAGCATCTTGAGATTCTCCAGGAGTCGCCTAGCCTCTGGGTGATCCGGCCCCACATTACCTGGGGCATCGATTTTGAGGACGGTCAGCGCTCTCTCCTCGCCCACCTTCTGCGCCAGTTCGCCATAGAGCGTTACACCTTCTGGTATTACACCCCCATGGCGCTCGGCTTCTCCAATCACCTGACACCGGAAGCAATCGTCTACGACTGCATGGACGAGCTGAAAAACTTCCTCAACCCTCCGCCGCAACTCGCGGAGCGAGAGAAGCAGCTCTTAGAACAAGCCGACGTGGTCTTCACCGGTGGCATCAGCCTCTTCGAAGCCAAGCGGACCCAGCACGCGAACGTACACGCCTTCCCCAGTTCCATTGACGTTCCCCACTTTGCGCAGGCTGCAGACGGCCGACTTGCTGATCCCCTCGACCAAAGCACCATTGCTCACCCCCGCGCAGGCTTCTTCGGTGTGGTGGATGAGCGTTTTGACATCGACCTACTCGCATCCGTCGCATCCTTGCGTCCTTCCGTTCAGTTCGTCATTCTCGGACCCGTCGTCAAAATCGACCCAGACAAACTGCCCGCCGCCGCGAACATCCATTACCTGGGTGGCAAGTCGTACCAGGAGCTTCCTGGTTACCTCGCCCATTGGGACGTCGCCCTGCTGCCCTTCGCCCTGAACGACGCCACCAAATTCATCTCCCCCACAAAAACGCCGGAGTACCTCGCGGCGGGCAAACCCGTCGTCTCGACTCCCATCCGCGACGTCGTCCGCGACTACGGCGATGCAGGACTCGTCGCCATTGCAGGCACTCCTGAAGAGTTTGCCCAGGCCATCGACCAGGCCCTCCTGCCGCGTGAAGCCGGCTGGCACGCGGCAGTCGCGGCGCGTCTCGCTCAGTCCTCGTGGCTCTCCACCTGGAACTCAATGCAGGCTGAAATCGACCGCGTCATAGCCGCGAAAGCACCATCACAGAAACGCACCTCCGCGTCTCATCCTGCTGACCCATCCATCATGCCCATGCGGCTTGAGCGGCACCTCACCTCCCCCTCCACCCTCCTCCGTAAGCGCCGCACGGAGTCGTTCGACTACCTGGTCGTCGGTGCCGGCTTTGCCGGAAGCGTCTTGGCGGAGCGTCTTGCCAGCCAGCTTCACAAGCGCGTCCTCATCATCGATAAGCGCGACCACATCGGCGGCAACGCATACGATTTCTACAATCCGGACGGCCTGCTGGTTCACAAATACGGCCCCCACATCTTCCACACCAACTCCATCGACATCTCAGCCTACCTCTCGCACTTCACCGAGTGGCGCCCCTACGAACACCGCGTCCTCGCCTCCGTAGACGCGCAGCTTCTTCCCGTCCCCATCAACCTGGACACCATCAATCGCCTCTACTCGCTCTCGCTCGACGCTGAGGGCATGCGCGCGTTCCTCTCCAGCCGCACCATCACGGCTGAAGCCATCCGCACCTCGGAAGACATCGTCCTGAGCCGTGTCGGCCGCGAGCTCTACGAGAAATTCTTTCGCAATTACACCCGTAAGCAATGGGGTTGCGATCCCTCGCAGTTGGACTCCTCTGTTGCCGGACGCATCCCTGTCCGCTTCGACAAAGATGATCGCTACTTCAGCGACAGCTTTCAGGCCATGCCTCTCCACGGCTACACCCGCATGTTTGAGCGCATGTTGGATCACCCCAACATCACCATCCGCACCGGCGTAGACTTCCGCGACCTCCAGCGCACCTATCCCAAGGCCAAGGTCATCTATACCGGCCCCATCGATGAATACTTCAACTTCCGCTACGGCGTCCTTCCCTACCGCTCGCTCGAGTTCCGTCATGAAACTCACCCGGTGGAGTTCTTCCAGTCTGCGCCCGTCGTCAACTATCCAAACGAACACGAGTACACGCGCGTCACCGAATTCAAATACCTCACCGGCCAGAAACACCAATCCACCAGCATCGTCTACGAATATCCCCGCTCAGAAGGTGACCCCTACTACCCGATCCCGCGCCCTGAAAACGCCGCACTCTACGATCGCTATCGAAAGCTGGCCGAGTCCCGCGAGCACCTCCACTTCTGCGGCAGGCTCGCCAATTATCGCTACCTGAATATGGATCAGGTCGTCGCGCAGGCGCTCAGCACCTTCCGCCGCATCGCCGCGCAGCAGTCTGAGCTCTCCGCCGCACTGCCGCCCAACGTCGCCTCCTCCCAGGCAGCGTTAGCCGCAGATTAAAACTGTCGCTCTACGCTCTTCCATTAGCCTTCACGCGCCGGAACTGCATCTCACCGCGACAGGAAGACAGAGCCCCAACCCACCGCGCAGGATCGAACGAAGTGGGCGTAGGTAAAGGATACAAACTATGTTGGCAATCGTGACAGGCGCATCGAGCGGCATCGGCTATGAACTGGCAAATGAGTTGGCGGAGCGTGGCTATGACCTCGTCATCGCCTCCGCAGGCGACCGCCTCTCCGCCGCAGCTGCGACCTTCAGAACTCGCGGCGTTCAAGTCCTTGAGGTCAGTGCAGACCTCGCCACAAAGCAAGGCGTTGACGAGCTCTGGCAGCAGGTCCTCGCCCTGGGGCAGCCAGTCGACGTCGCCTGCCTCAACGCTGGCGTCGGAGTAGGCGGCCTCTTCGCGGAAACGGAACTCGACGAAGAACTCAACATGGTCGCTCTCAACTGCTCCGGCACGATCCACCTCGCAAAACATGTGGTCCGCCACATGCAGCAAATCGGCACCGGCAAAATCCTCTTCACCGCTTCCATCGCCGGTGAGATGGTCGCTCCGCGCGAGGCCGTCTATGCGGCAACCAAGGCCTTCGTTCTCTCCTTCGCTCACAGTCTTCGCTATGAGCTTCGCGAGACCGGCATCACCATTACGGCCCTCCAGCCCGGCCCCACGGACACGGACTTCTTTCACCGCGCCGGCATGGACAACACAGAGGTTGGTCAGAAGGGTAAGTCGGAAAGTGAGCCCAGAGATGTCGCCAAGCAAGGCATCGACGCGCTCATGGACGGCAAGGATCACGTCTACTCCGCCTCCACCACGACAAAGCTTGAGGGCATGCTAGCGAATCTCGTCCCGGGCGCTATCAAGGGAGCGATGCACGAAAAAATGGCTAAGCCGGTGGATGAGTAACCAACTTCAGAAAGCATAGAGGCATAACATGGCGAACACACTGATTCTCAACGAAAAGCCGGCAGCCGAAGCCTTCCCCATCTCTGCGGGCGCTTCGGCATTGTTGCAAGGGCATTATGCTCCCCCACCCAAAGATGAAGACGGAAAGCGCTGGGTCCGCACCAGTGTCCTTGTACAGGCCTCGGCGGAAGAACTCTATAGCCTCTGGCACGATCTTGAACGTGTGCCACAGTGGCAGGAAGAGATCACGTCTGTCACAGTGACTGGTCCCAAAACGTCGCACTGGACCATGAAGCACGGCGACAAGACACTGCAGTGGGATGCGGAAATCCTCGCCGACGAGCCAGGCAAGCGGATCGCCTGGCACTCCACCGCAGGCGACATTGACGAAGCAGGGGAGGTTATCTTCGAACCTGCCCCCGGGGACCGCGGCACCATCGTCACCGCTTTGATGGCGTTCAAGGTGAGCTTCCTGGAGAGTGCCCTGGCCACCCTCACCGGACGCAACCCCAAGCAGGCTGTTATTGAAAACCTTCGTCACTTCAAGGCTTTCGCGGAAACAGGCGAGATCCCCACGAGCCAGAACAGCTCTCACGGAGATCGCGGAATCATCGGCTCAGCCAAGCGCTCCGCATACGGCGAGTCGGTTCCCACGCCTCCTCAGAAGTAGCCCCCCGACCATAACGCACACACGTTTCACTGGAGATTTGTTATGAAGGCAGTTTGTTGGATGGGTACAAGCAAAATGGAAACTCTTACCGTGGACGACCCGAAGCTCCTCAACCCACGGGACGCAATTATCAAGGTCACCCGCACCGCCATCTGCGGCTCGGACCTTCACCTCTTTGACGGCTTCATCCCAACCATGGAACAGGGCGACATCATGGGCCATGAGTTCATGGGCATCGTGGAAGAAGTTGGTCCGTCCGTGAAGAATCTCCGGCGCGGCGACCGCGTCGTCGTTCCCTTCACCATCGCATGTGGAAGCTGTCTCTTCTGCAAAAAGAAGGTCTGGGCCGCGTGCGATAACTCCAACCCCAACGCCCACCTCATGGAGGCGGCCTACGGCTACTCCGGCTCAGGGCTCTTCGGCTACTCGCACATGATGGGCGGCTACGCCGGCGGTCAGGCTCAGTACGTGCGTGTACCCTTCGCTGATGTAGGCCCGCTCAAAATTGAAAGCGACCTGCCTGACGAGAAGGTTCTCTTCCTCTCAGACATCTTCCCCACCGGCTACATGGCCGCTGAAAACGCACAGATCCAGCCCGGTGACACCGTCGCCGTCTGGGGCTGCGGACCCGTCGGCCAGTTCGCCATCGCCAGCGCCTTCATGCTCGGAGCAGCCCGCGTCATTGCGATCGACCGCCTGCCGGAGAGACTCGCACAAGCCCGCGGCATCGGTGCCATCACCATTGACTACTCAGAGGAGGATGTCAGCGTTCTTACTGCACTCAAGGATCTGACCGGCGGCATCGGTCCGGACGCCTGCATTGACGCTGTCGGCCTTGAAGCTCACTCCGCAGATCTGCAAGGTCTCTATGACAAAGTCAAGGTTGCGCTGCTCATGGAAACAGATCGCCCCAGCGTTTTGCGCCAGGCAATCCAGGCCGTCCGCAAGGGCGGAACCCTCTCCATCCCCGGCGTATACGGGGGCATGCTGGATAAGGTCCCGTTCGGTGCCGCCTTCGGCAAAGGCATCACCATGAAAATGGGCCAGACCAACATGCACAACTACATGAAGCCGCTTCTGGAGAGAATCGAAAAGGGCCAGATCGATCCCAGCACGATCATCTCGCACCGCATCACCCTCGATCAGGCGCCGGAGATGTACAAGATCTGGCGTGATAAAAAAGAGGAAGTTACCAAAATCGTCATTGACCCTTGGGCTTAGGTTCGAATGGTCTTCGTACTAAATAGAAGAGGGCCTGGGCACATCGCCCAGGCCCTCTCTCTTACTGCGTAACGCTATCTACGCCTGGGGCTCTTCAGCCGCTGGTTTGGTCTGTGCCACGGTCCATTCGGACGCACCAACCTTGAACCGCGCAAACCGCCGAACCGAGATGTTCTCACCCAGCTTCGCAACCTTGCTCGCAATCAGCTGCGAGATTGTCTGGCTGGACTCCTTGATAAACGGCTGATCCAGCAGGCAGACCTCCTCATAGAACTTGCTCATTTTGCCCTCGAGGATCTTCTCGATGACAGCAGGAGGCTTGCCCGTCGCAGCCGCCTGCGACCGGTACACATCCTTCTCCCGATCCATGTCGGCCTGCGTCACTTCCTCGCGCCCGACAAACCGCGGATCGGTCGCCGCAATGTGCATTGCGATATCCCGCAGCAGCTCTTGGAAGTCTTCCGTCCGAGCCACGAAATCCGACTCGCAGTTCAGCTCAATCAACACACCAATCTTGCCGCCCGCATGGATGTACGTCCCAACGGCGCCTTCGTTCGTCGTCCGCGAAGCCTTCTTCGCAGCCGACGCCATGCCTCGCTTGCGCAGCACCACGAAGGCGTTTTCCATGTCGCCCTTCGCCTCCTGCAGCGCCTTCAGGCAGTCGCCCATGGGCGCTCCGGACTTCTCCCGCAGATCCTTCACCAGCTTCGCATCAATCTTCACAGCAGTCTCTGTCGACATGGTTTCCATCCTCTTCTTCAATGCAGCTTACGCCGCGTAGGTTGCAGCTCTGTTCATGCCAGACGCAGAAAGAGCGTGGGTTCGGTCGCCCGAGTGTCCACGCTCTCTCGTCCAGCGGGACAAAATATTAGGCAGTCGCTTCAGCAGGAGCCTCTTCGGGCTCCGGCTCCGTCGCCGCGGCAGGCGCCTTCTTGATGCCGCCGCCCAGCGCCGCTTCCAGATCAATGTTCTCAGCCTCCACATCCTCAACGGATGCCTCGGCGGTTCCGGTCGACTCCTGAATCGGAGCATCGACCACAGCCTCACCCTCTTCGCCCACAAAGTGCGAATCCACCGGCAGCTCGCGCACATCCGAAGCCTCGGTCGCGAACGCGCGCTCGGACACCATCTGCACGCCCTCGGCAGCGGAGTCCGCCATCTTCATCGTGAACAGCCGAATCGCGCGAAGCGCATCATCGTTACCCGGAATCACATAGTCCACCACGGTCGGATCGCAATTCGTATCCACCACCGCAACCACCGGAATCCCAAGCTTACGAGCCTCCGCAACCGCAATCGCCTCATTGTTCGAGTCGATCACGAACAGCGCATCCGGCAGCCGCTTCATGCTCTTGATACCGGAAAGGTTCGTCGAAAGGTGCTTCCGCTCGCGCTCCAGCTTGATGACTTCCTTCTTCGTCAGCAGCTCGTACCGGCCATCCGTGGACATATCGTCCAGCTCCTGCAGCCGCTTCACCGACTTCTGCACCGTCACCCAGTTCGTCAGCAACCCGCCCAGCCAGCGGCTGTTGATGTACGGCATCCCGGCGCGGTTCGCCTCTTCAGCCACCGCATCCTGCGCCTGGCGCTTGGTCCCGACAAACAAAATCAGCTTGCCCGTAGACGTCAGGTCCGTCACAAACTTCGACGCTTCCTTGAACATCTTCAGCGTCTTCTGCAGGTCGATAATGTAAATCCCGTTACGCTCGCCGAAGATATACTCCTTCATCTTCGGGTTCCAGCGCTTGGTCTGGTGACCAAAGTGAACGCCGGCTTCGAGCAATTCCTTCATCGTAATATTTGCCATCGTGAGGCTCCTGTTTTAAGACCCATGCTCCGTCTCATCAAGAGAACGGCCCAAGTCTGAGTTAATCCCTGGCAGCAAAGCGTCGGGAGATTTGACTCCGTGCCCCAGGCACTCAAGCTCCCGGGGGTGGTGCGAAGCGCTGGCCCAGCCAACAGCCGGACCAGCGCCCAAACAAAACTCTTACCGCTTGCTGAACTGGAACCGTGCCCGAGCGCCCTTCTGCCCGTACTTCTTCCGTTCCTTGCCGCGAGAATCCCGCGTAACAAGCCCTTCGCTCTTCAGCGCCTTGCGCAGCTCCGGGTTGAACTCCATCAGCGCCCGCGCAATGCCCAGCTTGACTGCATCCGCCTGACCCATTACGCCGCCGCCACGAACCGTGGTCAGCACATCGAAGGTCTCTTCAATCCCGGGAATCGTCAGCGAACGCTTCGCCGCCGCGCGCTGCTGCGCCGTCACAAAGTAAACGTCAACATCCTTCTTGTTGACCACAAAGTTGCCGCTGCCGGGACGCAGAAACACGCGGGCAATCGAGCTCTTGCGCCGTCCCGTGCCGTAGTACTGAATAAGATCTGCCATGTTGCTCCTAAGGTGTTCCGAATCTCGTTGAACTTCACCAACCGCATCGCGCAGAAGAAATTAGCCTTCAAGCACCGGAATATGGTGCGTCGGCTGGCCGGGCTTCGGCTGGCCGGGAATCTTCGCGGCATTCGACGCATGGAACTCAAGCGGCTCCGGCTTCTGCGCCAGGTGCGGATGCTGACCGCCCTTGTACACCTTCAGCTTCGTCGCCATCTGGCGGCCCAGCTTGGACTTCGGCAGCATCCCCTTGATCGCCTGCTCCACAATCGCCTCAGGACGACGCGCCAGCAGCTTGATAAAGCTCTCCTCGCGCAGTCCGCCAGGAAAACCCGTGTACCGGCGATACATCTTGCTGTCGGCCTTCAGGCCCGTCAGAACAATCTTCTCGGCATTGATCACGATCACGTGATCGCCCATGTCGATGTAAGGGGTGTAAAGCGGGTTGAGCTTGCCCGCAAGCAGACTGGCCGCCGTAGTAGACAGGCGTCCGAGCGTCTTGCCGGAGGCGTCGATGACATACCACTTGCGCTGGATGTCTTTGCCGCTGGGGATGGTGGTCGAATTCATGACTTGAAGTACTCCTTGGTTCTGCTGTCTTCAGTAAGGGGCAGCATGGTGCATGAAGAGAGGCACGACGTAAACGAAAGCAGGCGGCAAAAGGCACCGTCCGCAATGGACTCAGCAGCTTCCTGGCGAGTGGTGGCGGAGGCAAAGCCTCGCGTGACCGGAATCCCCGGGGACAGATTGATTGCATGGCGCTCAGGCTGTCTCACCCATCCATCGGGCGCTTCCCCTGGGTTTTCAGGTCTGTCGGCCTGCGGCAGGTCAGAATCAAGCCATCCTCAAACGGCCGGACTCCCTGCTCCCGGTCTCCATGCGCCCAACTCACCGTCACCAGGACACAGCATCGGGCAAGCGTGCAGACGCGAGACTGCGCGAGCTTCCAGAGTACGCGAGATCGGAGGTTGCGTCAACCAGTACCGGGCGCAAATCCCAGGAACCAAGACAGCGTTCGCCCATGACAAAGCCGGCCGTTCGTAATACCCTTGCTGCGTTACCGAACGGGTGAAGCCGCCCAAGTCCATCCCCACCATCACTGCACCCGAATTTCCAGGAGACTCTCCCATGCGCCTCTTCCGCCGCCTCTCCGTCCTCGCCCTCTTAGTCGCCATGCCGCTCCTCGCAGCCAGCGGCCGCGCGCTTCCCCCGCTCGCCGGCGCCCCGCTGCCGGTAGCCGCCGCCCCCGCCCCCGCTGCGCTCGTAGACATCAACACCGCCACCAAGGATCAGCTCAAGGCGCTTCCCGGCATCGGCGACGCCTACGCAGACCGCATCATCAAGGGCCGCCCCTACACCGCGAAGACCCAGTTGACCCAAAAGGGGATCGTCCCGGATGCGACCTACGCCAAAATCAAGGACAGCATCATCGCCAAACAGCCCAAAAAGTAGCCACTCCATCTGTCTTGCTTAAGGGCACGCCTTAAGGCGTGCCGTAAGCCCCACCACCAACTCGGCTTGAGCCGCTGAGCTACGCTTTGTTCCATCCTCCACCTTCATCGGCAATCTTCAAAGTACCCAATCCCCTTCCCTTTCCCGGAGTTCTACCGCCAACCCTCAATCCACTCCATACCCCGTTTTCGTGCTTCGCTTCGAGACAAAAAACAGTTAGAGTGAACCGTAGCCCACAATGTCAAGTAAGCCCCTGCGCCAGGAGAGTATGACCCATCTGGACCACATCCCAGCCCTCGGTACCTTTACCGATTCAGAGCAGACCATGCCCTCCTCCACACGCAAACGACGCTCCATCCAAGCCCTGAGCCTCTGCGGACTCACCCTCCTCCTCGGCGCCTCCGGCTGCGCCAGCGTCACCGGATCCCCCGTCGTCTCGCAGGTCCGCATCATCGACGCCTCGCCCGATACCCCGGGCATCGACGTCTACCAGGGCACCGGCGTACTCGCCTATAACCTCGGCCTCGGCACCATCACCTCCTACGTCCCCACCACCCAGGGCACCTTCAGCATCAACGTCGATATCGCCGGAACCAGGCAGCAGCTCGCCAGCGCCTATGGCACCTTCCTCGCGGGCGGCCAGTACACCGTCGTCGTCGGCAACTTCTCCACCTCGCTCCAGGAAACGATCCTCAAGGATCAAAGCATCCCCGCACCGGCGGGACAGGTAGACGTTCGCTTTATCGCCCAGTCCACCCGCTCCGGCGCAGTCGATATCTACCTCATCCCGATGGGCTCCACCATCACCCAGGTCAGGCCCGCCCTCGCCGGCGTCGTCTTCGGCACCAACTCCGGTTACATCAATATCCCCACCGGAACCTACACCATCTCCGTGCTGCCCTCCGGAACCGTCCCCACCTCCGCCACCACCACCTATTACACCAGCGCCGCCACCTACTACCCAAGCGGCACCGCCCGCACCATCGTCCTCATCGATCAGCAACTCATCACCACCCCCGGCGTCCAGGCCGTCATCGCAGACGACTACGACCCGGTCGGCGCCCCCAACTAGCAACCCGCATCGCAATGCAGGTCCAGCCGCCGCCGGAGTTTCACTCCCCCCACCAGCGGTCACTCCGCAGCGATCGGATCAATCCGCTTCCGTGACAGCCAATCGCATCGGTCGTTGCCGTGGCTTGTCGTTGCCCTGCCTGTTGCCGTTCCAGCTGTCATTCCCTCCCCGCCCCCCATCCACCCCGCAGCTCCCTCCCACCCCCTACCTTAGTCACCCACCCCCGGTGACCACCCGCGCCTGCCTCCCCCTAAAATCCCAGACATGCAGTCCCTCATCCACGATAGCCATACCATCCACCACAACTTCACCATCCACCGCGTCTACCACAACAGTAACCTCCGCCCCTCCAATCCCTCACTTCACTCAAATCTAGACGTTACCCTGGAACAAACGTAACCCCATCGACTCCTTCGTAAAGCCTGGTACGCGCACCATGCGGTCACTCAGAAAAAGTCAACCATGGAAAACTTCGGTAACCAAAAGTAACGGCCTCAACACAGCCGCCACCATACCAGAAAAATTGTGGTGAGTTTACAACTTGGTTAACACGCAAAACGGCCCCTCGAAGAGGGGCCGTTCGCTTGTCAGGGTCCGTCTTAGTACCGGTAGATGTCGGACTTGTAGGGCCCCTCGACGGGAACGCCCAGGTAGGAGGCCTGCTTGGTGGACAGAGTGGTGAGCTTGACGCCGATCTTTTCCAGGTGCAGCCGCGCAACCTCTTCGTCGAGCTTCTTGGGCAGGATGAAGATGTCGTTCGCGTAAGTGTCTTTGTTTGCCCAAAGATCCAACTGCGCAAGCGTCTGGTTGGAGAAGCTCGCGGACATGACGAAGCTGGGGTGGCCGGTAGCGCAACCCAAATTCACAAGACGCCCTTCCGCCAGGATGAAGATCGCGTTGCCATTGGTGAAGGTGTACTTGTCCACCTGAGGCTTGATGTTGAGCCGTGCCCCGCCGCCCGCAGCGATGTGAGCGTTCAAAGGCTCCATCTGGATCTCATTGTCGAAATGCCCAATGTTGCAGACAATGGCCTGATCCTTCATCAGCTTCATGTGCTCCAGCGTGATGATGTCCACGTTGCCGGTGCAGGTGACGTATATGTCGCCGCGCCCAAGGGTCTCCTCAAGCGTGGTGACCTCATAGCCTTCAATGGCCGCTTGCAGCGCATTAATGGGGTCAATCTCCGTGACGATGACGCGTGCGCCGAGGCCGCGGAGAGATGCGGCGGACCCTTTGCCAACGTCGCCAAAGCCGCAAACGACGGCCACTTTGCCGGCGACCATGACATCGGTAGCCCGTTTGATGCCGTCCACCAAAGACTCGCGGCAGCCGTAGAGGTTGTCGAACTTGGACTTGGTAACGGAATCGTTGACGTTGATGGCGGGAACAAGGAGAGTGCCCGCCTCCTTCATCTTGTAGAGCCGATGGACGCCGGTGGTGGTCTCTTCCGAGACGCCGCGCCATGCCTTGGCAACGTCGGTCCAGCGGGTGGGGAAGTTGGCCGCCACATCCTTCAGGAGGGACTTGATGACGCCCTCTTCCTGGGAGGAGGATTCGGAGTCGACCCAGTCGTGGCCGTGCTCCATCTCGTACCCCTTGTGGATGAGGAGCGTGACGTCGCCGCCATCGTCAATGACAAGCTGCGGGCCAAGGAGAGTGCCATTAGGGCCGGGGAAGCTGAGAGCCTCATTCGTGCACCACCAAAACTCCTCCAGAGTCTCGCCTTTCCAGGCAAAGACGGGGACGCCGGCTGCGGCGATGGCGGCGGCCGCGTGATCCTGCGTGGAGAAGATGTTGCAGGAGGCCCAGCGGACGTCCGCACCGAGGTCGACCATGGTCTCAATGAGAACGGCCGTCTGGATAGTCATATGGAGGGAGCCGGTGACACGAACGCCCTGGAGGGGCTTACCCACGGCATATTTACGTCGGATGGACATGAGCCCGGGCATCTCCTGCTCGGCGATGTCAATTTCCTTGCGGCCGAAGCCTGCGAGAGAGATGTCAGCGACCTTGTAGTCGTGGGCGCGCGTAGGAGTGGGTGTAAGTGTTGCTGTCGCCATAAAGACCTCTTTTTGAGCTTGAAACAAACTAGATCAGGATACCAAAGACGACTTGGGGTTAGTTCGCTCATCAATGACTCGCGAGGCATCTGCCTCCCAAAACTGCGATGCTATGAAACTTGAGCGAGGACATGGGCGAAGGTGTCTGCGTCTACGTTGCCCCCGCAAAGAACCACGCCGACTCGCTTACCTCGCATCGCTTCTTTTTCTTGCAGGAGGGCGGCGAAGCTGGCGGCTCCGGCGCCTTCTGCGACGTTGTGAGTGGCGGTGAAGAGGCCGCGCATGGCGGAGGCGACTTCAGACTCGTCGACGGCGACGACGCGGTCGGTTTCGGCGAGCATAGCGGTAAGGCAATCCTCGTTGGGGGAACGGCAGGCGAGGCCGTCGGCGAGGATGGTGGTGACGTCGTGTTCGATCTTGCGGCGGGATTCGAAGGAGAGCTTATACGCGGGGGCTCCGGAGGAGACGACGCCGACAATTTTTGTGGTGAGGTGGAGGGCGTCGCGGGCGGCCATCATGGCGCAGATGCCGCTGCCCATGCCGATGGGGACGTAGACGGTGTCGAGGGGTGGGGTATTGCGGAGGAATTCCAGGCAGTAGGTTCCGACGCCGGCGACGAGGGTGGGGTGGAGGGAGGGGAGGCGGTGAAGGCCGCGGTCCTGGGCGAGGGCGTCGGCGAACTCGCAGGCTTCCTGGAAGTCCCGGCCGGAGACGATGACGTTGACGCCGAGGGCTCGCATGGCGGCGTTTTTTTCCGGGCTGTTGCCGTTCGGCACGATCACAGTAGCATCCATGCCGGTGATGCGGGCGGCGAAGCCCATGGACTGGCCGTGATTGCCTCGGGTGGCTCCGACGACGCCGCGGATGGGGGTGCCGTCCAGGGTGCGCTGCGAGCGGAGAGCGTCCATATAGACGATGCCGCCGCGGATCTTGAAGGCTCCGACGGGGGTGTGGTTTTCATGCTTGACCCAGACTTCGGTTCCGGCGAGGCGGTCAAGGAGGGGCCAGTTGTACTGGGGGGTGGGGGGCATGTGCCGGTAGATGAGGGTGGCGGCCGACTCAAGCTCGGCTAAGTTGGGGAGTTTCCAGCTCATACGTCATGGTAATGGGTATGGGGTTTTGCGGGATTCGAGGCTTGGGGGGCCCCGGGGGTATTGTGCGTAAAGTCTTCGAAACAGAGACTTTAGGTTTGGACCTGCACTCCCGGGGCTGACAGGGGGTTCAGGCTTTTCTCAGGAGGGGCGGGAGGATTGGTTGGCGCGGGGGAGGACGAGGCAGAGGGCGGCACCCAGGAGGGCGAGACCGGCAATGACAAGGAGGCCGAGGGTGTAGTTGTGGGTGAGGTCTTTGAGGCGGCCGGTGAGGGCGGGGCCGGCGAAGCCGCCGATGCTGCCGACCATGGTGATGATGGCGACGCCGCCGGCGGCGGCTCGTCCGCCGAGGACGCGGGTTGGGAGGGCCCAGAAGGGGCCGGTCATGGACCAGAAGCCGATGGCGGCGAGGGTCATGGCGAGGAGGGCGATGGTGAGGGAATGGGCCTGGGAGGCCCAGATGAAGCCGGCGGCGGCGAAGATGAAGGATGCGGCGATGTGAAGACGGCGCTCTCCGGTACGGTCCGACGACCAGCCGAGGAGGACGGTGCAGATGGCTGCGGCGACGTATGGCAGCGCGCCGATGCGGGCGACGTGGGCTGCGCCCTCCGGCCCGGAGGCATGGAGGAAGGTTTGGAAGATGGATGGCATCCAGAGATTGACGGTGTAGACGCCGACCTGCTCCAGCAGGAAGATGACGGCGAGCACCCACACCATGGGCATCTTGAAGGCGTCCGAGAGCTTGTGGTTGGCTTCAGCTCCGCCTTGCTTGCGGTCGCGGTCGAGTTCGTCGTCGAGCCACTTCTTTTCCGCGTCGGTGAGCCAGGCGGCGTCGTCTGGTTTGTCCTTGAGGACGACGAGGACGGAGAAGCCCATGAGGAGGGTGGGTAGGCCTTCCAGGAGGAAGAGCCACTGCCAGCCATGGAGGCCGGCGACGCCTTCCAGCTTGAGGAGGATGCGGGCGAGTTCCGCACCGACGACTCCGGCGATGGAGGTGGCGGTCATGAACTTGGCGACGGCCCTGGCTCGCTCCCCAGACGGGAACCAGAAGGAGAGATAAAGGATCATGCCGGGGAAGAAGCCGGCCTCCGAGATGCCGAGCAGGAGGCGCATGGCGTAGAAGGAGTGCGCGCCCTTGACGAACATCATGCAGGTGGCGATGAGGCCCCAGGTGATCATGATGCGGGCGATCCAGAGGCGGGGGCCGACCTTTTGCAGGAGGAGGTTGGAGGGGAGGTCGAAGAGGAGCTGGCCGAGGAAGAAGATTCCCGCGCCGAGGCCGTATGCGGAGGCGGAGAGGTGGAGGTCGCGTTGGAACTCGACGGCGGCGAAGCCCACGTTGACGCGGTCTAAGTACGCCAGAATGTAGAGGATGAAGATGTACGGGATGAGACGCCAGGAGATCTTGGCGTAGAGCTTTTCGGGATCGACGCCGCTTGCCTCTCCGGGGGTGGATGAGTTCAGGACCGGTGGGGTGGCGCTCATGGGTCTACTTTACCCGGGTTGTGGGGTGGCGTGGGGGACAGGATTTTGGGAAGTGGATTTGGTGAAAACCTAAAGGCTGGAAAGATGATCGCGCGAGCCTGCCTAAGACCGTGGTGAAACAAACTTCGTCGGGGTCCTTCGACTGCGTCGATCGCAAAAAGCCGCGACCGACTTCGCTCAGGATGACGCCTCCTTTCTAGATAGAAGAAAGCCTTAGGGGTTAGGGGGTGGGTCCGGGGGGAGGATCTGGACTTTGCGGGATTCGCGCCAGGATTGGTAACCGGCGGCGAGCATGAGCAGGAAAAAACCGCCGAAGCCGAGAAGAACTCCGAAGATGGCGATGACGCTGAGAATGATGACCCAGAGAGGCGTGGTCTGGTTGCCGAAGGCGACGAAGTTGGCGACGACGGCGGCGGCACCGAGGGCGAGAGAGCCGACGAGGATGGTGAGGCTGAGGATGATCCAGGGCTTGTAGGCGGAGGGGATGGGCTCTTGGGGCTTGGTCATGAGGGGTGCCCGGGGGCTTCGGCTTCGAGGAGGCGGCGCTTGCGGTCTAGGCCCCAGCGGTAGCCGGTGAGGGCTCCGGATTTGCCGATGACGCGGTGGCAGGGGACGAGGACGGCGAGGGGGTTTGAGGCGCAGGCGGTGGCGACGGCGCGAACGGACGTAGGGCTGCCGATGGCGGCGGCGATCTCGGAATAAGTGCGGGTTTCGCCGCGAGGGATATCCTGAAGGGCTCGCCAGACGCGGGTCTGGAAGGCGGTGGCGCGAACGTCGATGGGGAGAGTTTGAGCGCTGGGTGTTTCCGTGAGGGCGGCTATGACGGCTTCCACGGCGTAACTAAGTTCGCGGTCCATCTGCTTGAGTTCGGCTTTAGGGAAGGTTGACTGGAGGGAGGTTAGGAGGGCTGCTTCCGTGTCGGCGAAGGCGATGTGGCAGATGCCGCGCGGGGTGGCGGCTATGAGGAGGCGGCCGAGGGGGGAGTCGGCGATGGCGTAGCGGATGTGCTCACCGGCGGCGCCGCGTTTGAGGGTGGTGGGGGTCATGCCGAGGGTCTGGTTGGAGGACTCGTAGAGGCGGGAGGAGGAGTTGAAGCCGGCGTCGTAGAGGGCTTCAGTGACCGTGGTTTTGGGGGTGCGAACTTTGGATTTGAAGGAGGCGATGCGCTGCGACTTGGCGAATTCGCGGGGGGTGACACCGAGGACGCGCTTGAAGCCACGAAGGATCGTGAGGGGGGCTACGCCGGTGGCTTTGGCGACGTCTTTGAGGCGGGTGCGATCGTTCGCATTTTCCGTGAGATAGCGGGAGACGGCGTCGATGGCGGCAATTTGCGGGTCTGCTTTGGGGGCTGCGGCGTCTGGGTCACAACGGAGGCAGGGGCGGAAACCGGCGGCGCGGGCGAGCTCTGGCGAGGGGTAGAAGGCTACGTTTTTGCGCTCCGGGCGGCGGCTGGGGCAGGCGGGACGGCAGTAGATTTTGGTGGTCTTGACGGCGTAGACGAACTGGCCGTCGGCCTTGGGGTCGCGGGCGAGGACCTGCTGCCAGGCTTTGCCGGCGAAGAGGCTTGGGACTTTCGGATTGGAGGGAGAAGGCATCGAGCGTGTCATACCAGTATCCTCCCTCCTGCGACGCCGGGGCTACACTCCGGATTTGGACGTGGAATTTGAGGAGGGTTTGCGTGGGGCGGGGATCAGTGGTTGAATGAGGGCAGTTTGCGGAAGCTGCTTGCCATTGCGTTGCTGAGCCTGTTCGGGTTCGGGTTGGTGTCTCCCCTGCTTGCGTTGAGCGGGCCGGGAGAGAGCCGGCTGCCTGCGTGCTGCCGCAGGGGCGGGGCGCACCGTTGCATGGCTGGCCTGGGGGAGAATGCTCCGGGAGTGCGTGCGAAGGGTGAGCGGTGTCCGTATTGTCCGGCTACGGTGACTGCGGCGGTGCATGGCGTGGGATTTGCGCCGAGTACGGCGGCGGCGGTGTATGCGGGGCTGCAAGCGCATCCGGCGGTGGTGGCACAGACCGAGTGCAGGCTGCGGATGGCGAAGGTAAGGGCTCGGGGGTTGCGTGGGCCTCCGGTAGGTCGTCTGTAGTTTTCCTTTGATTGAGAGCTGAGTATGGCGTGGATGCGGGTGCGTTTGCCTGTGTGTGCGTGCGTGGATGTTCCGCTTGCCGTGGCGTGATGTGGGCTGCTGTTTGCAGATGAACGATGAGGCGATGATGCGTTTTGTGATGTGTGGATGCGGTTGTGCGGCTGTTGTATGTGCGTGTGTGGGTGTGGCTTGTGGGCAGCAGGGGGTGACGGGTGGGTCGGTGACGGGGCGGGTGGTGGACGCGACGGGGGCCGGGGTTGCGGGGGCGAAGGTGGTGGCGTTGATGGTGGCGACGAACCAGGCTTATGAGGTGGCGAGCGATGGGTTGGGGCGGTTTCGGGTGGGGTTTCTACCGGTGGGGGAGTACCGGGTGGGTGTGACGGCGAAAGGGTTTGCGGAGGCGACGCAGCGGGTGGAGGTGACGGTGGGGTCGGCGTTTGATGTGACGTTGCGGATGGGGGTGGAGGGCGCGTCGGCGACGGTGCAGGTGGTGGCGGAGGCTCCGGTGGTGGAGGTGGGGAGGAGCCAGGTGGGAGAGACGGTGGAGACGGTGGAGGTGGAGAATCTGCCGTTCGAGGGGAGAAATACGCTGGACCTGGGGCTGCTGCTGCCGGGGGTCTCGCCAACGAATACGGCGAGTACGCAGACACTGGCGGAGACGGCGGGAGTGGTGGGGCAGGGGTACAGCGTGAACAGCCAGAGGAATTTCTCAAACAGCTTCATCGTGGACGGGATGAGCGCGAACGACGATGCGGCGGGGTTGGCGGCGAATGTTC
The DNA here is from genome assembly GCA_964242025.1 of uncultured Acidobacteriaceae bacterium. Lineage (GTDB taxonomy): Bacteria > Acidobacteriota > Terriglobia > Terriglobales > Acidobacteriaceae > Edaphobacter. The sequence goes on along the minus strand of CAXSZW010000002.1, from coordinate 178,242 downwards.
CGGGGATGGATGCGGTGGCGGAGTTCCAGGTGGTGACGAGCGGCGGGCAGGCAGAGTTTGGGCGGGCGCTGGGGGGTTACTTCAATCTTGTGACCAAGATGGGTACAAATACCGTGCATGGGACGGGGTATGGGTTTTTGCGGAATCAGCGGCTGAATGCGGAGAATGCGTTGAGCGGGAGCAAGCTGCCGTTGACGCAGGGGCAGTATGGGGCGAGCCTGGGCGGGCCTCTGCGACGGGACAAGGCGTTTTTGTTCGGCAATTTTGAGGAGCAGCGGCTGAGGACGGATGGGATTGTGACTGTCTCGGGTACAAATGCGGCGGTGATCGATGCGAGGCTGAGTGCGGTGGGTTATACGGGGCCTTTGCTGCCCCTGGGGCCGGGGGCAACGACGGTTTATCCGACGACGCTGCATGCGGACAACCTGTTTGCGCGAGGGGATGACCGGGTGAGTGCGAATGACAGGATGGAGGTTCGGTATGGGTTTTATCGGTTGAGCAGCCTGAACGCGAGGGGGAGCGGGGCGTTGAATGAGGTGAGCAATGGGACGAGTGTGTATGACACGAACCATACGATTGCGGTGAGTAATATTGCGACGTTGAGCCAGAGGACGTTCAACGAGACGCGGGTGCAGTACATCCACGACAACCTATATGCGCCGCCGAACGATATGGTGGGACCTACGGTGGCGATTGCGGGGGTGGCTACGTTTGGCCGGTCGACGAGCTCGCCGGTGGGGCGGGTGAATGATCTGGGAGAAGTCATCGACAATGTGGTGTGGCAACGCGGGGGGCATACGCTGAAGGCCGGCGTGGACTTTTTGTATAACCGCGACACGATAACTTTTCCAATGGCGCTGAAGGGGAGTTACAGCTTTTCATCGCTGGCGAGTTTCCTAAGTGGGAGTTATAACTCGCAGGGATTTACTCAGAATTTCGGCAATGACGTGGTGACGCAGGGAAATCCGAGCGTAGGGACTTATGCGCAGGATGAGTGGAAGATCCCGGGTGGACTTACGTTGAACTTAGGCGTGCGGTACGACGTGGAGTGGCTGGAGACGCTCAGGACGGATGTGGGGGATGTGTCGCCGCGGGTGGGCTTTGCGTGGGCTCCGTATGGGGATCGTCGAACGGTGGTGCGGGGAAGCTATGGGATCTTTTATGACCGGATTCCTCTGCGACCGCTGGCGAATGCGCTGCTGAGTGCCCACAATATGATGGACGCGGCGCAGGCTGCGCTGCTAAGTTACACGTTTTCACCCGGGCAGACAGGGGCCCCGGGGTTTCCGGGAGTTGCGGGGTTGCCGCCGGTGGGGGCGGTGTTGAATTATTCGCTGATGGACAAGGGGGTGAAGCATGCGGGGGCACAGGAGGTGAGTGTGGGGGTGGAGCAGCAGGTGTTTGCGCGGGGGTCGCTGGGGGTGAGTTACCAACATCTGCGGGGAGAGCATTTATTGGGGACGGTGAATACGAATGTTAATGTGGATGGGTCGCGGCCGGATGTGACGCGAGGGAATGTGAAGCCATATAAGTCGGTATTTGACAGTTACTATGACGGGCTGGAGGTGAGTTATGTGCAGCGGCCGGTGGAGTGGGGATCCGCTCGGATCTCTTATGTTTATTCGAAGGCGATGGATGATATCGGAGAGTTCTTTTTTTCTGGGCCTTTGAATAACTTCGATCTGCGGGAAGACAGGAGCAGGGCGGATGACGATCAGCGGCATCGGGTGGTGTTCGATGCGTCCGTGACGACGCTAGGCAAGCGAGCGCATGGGTTGGTGGAGGAGGTGACGCATGGGTGGAGGCTGGGCGGGATCTTGCAGTATTACTCGCGGCTGCCGTTCAACGTGACGACGGGCGGGACGACGAGGCAGGGGACGTCGCAGAGGCCCTGTGCGGCGGGGTTTTCGCTGGTGGGGGTAAATGCATGTACGGAAGGGCTGCGAGGGGCGGTGATTGGGCGGAATGCGGGGGTAGGGTTCGATTTCTTTACGGTGAATGCGCGGTTGAGCCGGACGTTCGCAGTGGGAGATGGGGTGAAGGTGGAGGGGATGGTGGAGGGGTTCAATGCGTTGAACCACAGGAACGACATGGTGCCGAATGGGACGTTTGGGACGGGGGCAGTGGCGAGTGCGGCGTTTGGGAAGGAGACGGCGGTGGGAGATCCGCGGAGCGTGCAGGTGGGGGCGAGGGTGAGCTTTTAGGGGCTACTCGACGATGCCGGAGGCGCCGCCTACGGGGTGGAAGGGGTTGCCGTTGGCGAGGGAGGTATAGGTGGCGGCGGGGTTGAAGGCGGAGTTGTTGAGGCGGAGGTAATCGCAGACGACGCCGAGGTATGCGGCGGGTTTGAAGGTGATGTTGGAGAGGATGAGGGGCTGATTGGCGAGGTAATAGATGCCGTCCATGCGGACGTTGGCGTTCCAGTTCTGGAGGGTGAAGCCGGCTTGATCGTCTGGGAGGGAGCGGTCCGTGAAGAAGAGGATACCCTGCCAAACGCCGGTGGTGGGGGCTTTGAGGGAGCCGGCGATGTTCTGGATGGAGGTGGCGCCGTAGGCGTAGCCATTGCCCTGCGAGAGGTAAAAGGTGACGCCGGGACCGGTGAGAGTGGGGCCGTTGATGGAGAGGGGGCCGAGGATGTCGTACATGCCGGCGGCGAAGCTGACGGCGGCGGTGGTGGTGACGGTGAGGCCGCCGCAGTAGACGCCGGGCTGGAGGGTGGCGGAGGAGGTGACGGAATAGTTGATATGGTCGCAGGATGGGCCGACGGTGGGGGCGGCGACGTATGCAAGGGGGTCGGCTAGAGTGGGGGCTCCGAAGACGGTGGCGGGGCTGACGGTGCCGTAGCTGTTGGCGCTGGAACCGGAGACGTAATACTGGGCTCCGGAGCTGGAGCTGCCGCTGTTGAAGGTGTAGGACTGACCGGCGTAAAAGGCGCAGGAGGCGGAGATGGTCTGGTTGGTTGCGGTGAGGGAGGGCTGGACGGCGGCGGTTCCGGAGAGCATGTAGACGCAGGGGGTGGCGACGTCGATGGCGGTGGCGGAGGCGTAGAGGTTGAAGGTTTTGCGGAGGAAGATGCCGGTGACGGGCTTGGTGATGGTGACCTGGGCGGCGTACAGGACGCCGGCGTAAGCGCCGGTGGAGGGCGGGTTGGAGACGGTGACTGTGACTCCGTTGACGCCGTTGGTGAAGCCGTTTTGAGCGGCTTCCAGGGGGCCGCCGGTGAGGTAGCCTCCGTCCTGATAGGCGAGGATGGCTCCGAGGGCGGCGGCGTCCGCGGCGTTCTGCATTTTGAGGCGGGTGATCTCAAAGGTGCCGAGGTCCAAAGCGAGGCCGCAGCAACTGAGGAGCACGAGCATGAAGCCGACGCCGTAGATCAACACTGCTGGAACTCCTTGTGCGTTTGAGGGCTGAAGGCAAGGCGTAAGCCAGGATGGAACGGGTCAAAGCGGGATCAAAGGCAGAGACTCGCGCCGGGACGGATGTGGCCTCCAGACAGTATCGGCAGGAAGGAGCGTAAGCACCATGCCTCGCGGGAGGGAGGGCGGATGAGCGGTGGTTGTAGGTGGGATTGAGGTGGGCAGGGCGATACTGGGATTCGCTGTTTGGGTATCAAGCAGAAGGAACGGGGGCCGATAGAGGTCCCCATGGGCTATGACTGGACCGCTTGATGAAGGCACGATTGAGGAACAAGCCATGAAGGCCGCAGAGGACGACGGGAGTGCGTTGATTGAACTGTGCCTGCTGGCGCCGATTGTGCTGATCGCCTTTATGGCAGCGACGGACTTGTGCTTTTATATCCAGCGGTCGTTGATTATTAACGATGCGGCGTCCGTGGGGGCTCGGTACGGGACGATTGCGGGCAATGGCGCCGACACGGCGGGGATGCAGGCGGCGGCGGTGAGTACAGCGAATGGGTTGAATGGGTTTACGGCGACGGCGACCACATACTGCACGTGCGCGCCGGCGGGGGCGCAGGTGAGCTGCTCGACGAGCTGCGGGAGCCAGCCGACGCCTGCGCACTATGTGAAGGTGATGACGAGCGCGACGGTGCCGGTGGTGTTCAACGTGTCTACGATTCCGGGAGCGATGCAGTTGAATGCGACGTCGATTATGCGGGTGTCATGGCCGGGACAGTGATGCCGCGGCTGCTGCGGGAGGAGGACGGGAGTGAGTTGGTGGAGGCGGCGGTGAGCCTGCCGATTCTGCTGCTGCTCTCGTTTGGGGCGATCCAGTTGATGCTGTTTCTGGCGTGCTTTGTGGGGGCGACGTATGGGGGGCGGGCGGCGGTGCGGTATGCGTCCACGCACGGGGCGGCAAGCCAGACGCCGTGTTCGGCAACGACGCTGGCCAACATTGTGAAGACGTATGCGATTGGAATTCCAACGGGAAGCGTGGTGACGACTTCCGCGTGGAGTCCAAGCAATGCGGTGGGCAGCATGGTGAGCGTGCAGGTGGCGCTGACGTATACGACGGGAATTCCCGTGGGGAAGCTGGGGACCGTGACAGCGACCACGACGGCTACGGGGATCATCATGCAGTAAGAACCGTGCCTACGAAGTGTGGCTCAAAGCAAGGCGGTCGGGTTTCGCCTGCTGATCAGGAGAAGGTGGGGAGGGGGATGGGGGTGCCGGCTTCGTCGACTTCAACGCTATCGACGAAGAAGCGGGTGAGGTTGGCGACGCCGAAGCTGGTGGTGATGGCGACGTCAGTGGCGTCCCGGCCGACGGCCATGAGGACGCGGCCCATGCGGCTATCGTTATGGCGGGCGTCCATGGACCACCAGCGGCCGTCCAGGAAGACCTCATACCAGGCGCTGAAGTCTCCGGCGCCGCTGTATGGGCGGCGGATGTCGCCGAGGTAGCCGGTGACGTAACGGGCGGGGATGTTCATGGCGCGGGTCATGGTGACGGCGAGATGCTGGAAGTCGCGGCAGACGCCGACGCGCTCGGTGAAGACGTCGAGGGCGGTCTTGGTGGGGCGGGCGGAGGCGTAGTCGAAGCGGACGTGGTCATGGACCCAGTCGCGGATGGCGATGGCGCGGCCCCAGCCGGGAGAGGTGTGGCCGAAGAGGTCGCCGGCGACGAGGGAGAGGTTATCGACCTGGCAGTAACGGGAGCTGAGGAGGAACTGGAGGACGTCCGTTGGGAGGTCTTCAACGGGGTGCTGGATGGCTTCCGTCTTGATGGGATCGGGGACGGCTTCCGTCTCTACGAGGGACTGGCCGGCGATGCGGAGGTGGCCCTGGGGGGCGAGGAAGCGGCTGCAGCGGTTGCCATAGACGTCGATGTAGTCGGTGTGAGGGATCTGGGTGGTGACGGAGGGGGCGTCGTAGAAGTGGTCGAGGTGCTCAACGCGGAGGGTTTCCGGGGCGCGGACGCGGGGGTCTAACGTGGGGAAGAGACGCAGGAGGCCGATCATGGCGGCGGAGTGGGGGAGGTTGAATTCGATGGAAAATTCTGAACGAATGAGCATGGGCGGTCCTTGGGGAAATTTGTCCCTGTGCGGGGCGGGGATATGGCTGGAGCGGAGCCCCCGCTGTCCGGTTCTCCGGGTGGTGCGAGGGCTTGACTCAAGGTCTTCCGTGCGCCTGCGGGAGATGATTTGGAGCATGGGTCGTCTCTGAACGTATGATGCGCGAAGGGCGGATCAGTAACGAATCTGGATACGATTATACGGGTCTGAGGTGCATCCCCGGCTGCGCTCAGGCAGGGCCGAGGATGCGGTTGAGCTCAACGAGGAGTGCGTCCAGCTGTTTGCGGAGGAGCTCGTAACGGACGATGGCGTCGCGGCCGGTCTTCTGGTCAGTGCGGGTGTTTTCCGTGTAGAGGTACTGGATGTGGGTCTGGAGGGCGGGCTGGCTGTACCGGATACGCGGGGTGATGAGCTTGTCGGCGACGACCTGGAGCTGCTTGGCCTGATCGGAGGATTCGGACTTATCCGTCTTGGATTTGGCTTGGGCGGCCTGGATGCGGGCGACGGCGTGGTTGGCGTCCGAAAGCAGGGCGAGGCAGCGGAGGTTGTGGTCAAGCTGGGCGGAGAGGTCGGCGTTGGTGACGCCATCGGCAAGGACGCGAGGGTCTTCCGCGACCTGGAGGGGGACGGACTCCATCCAGGAGCCGGCGGAGAGTTGCAGGGTGTAGGAGCCGGGAGCGGCTACGGGGCCGTTGTTCGCGACGGGCTGGGCGGGGCTGTTCCAGCCGCCGGCGTAACGGAGATCCCAAGTAAAGCGATGCATGCCGGCTTTGGTGTCCAGCGTGGAGGGCCAGACGGGGCGGAAGCGGCCTTCCTCGTCCTCGCCACCGCCGCCGCCTTCAGCGCGCGGGGCGCGGGGCGGGGCGACGCTGGTGAAGGTGCGGATGATTTTGCCGGAGTGGTCCAGCACCTTAAGTGTGAGGGGGGAGGACGGGTCCGCGGGCTGGGCGAGATAGTAGTCGATTTGCGCGCCGGTGAGGGGGTAGCTGGCGCCTTCGGGGCCGCGGCCGTTATCGCCGTTGGCGGGGATGCGGATGGCGGTCTGGGGCTTGTAGAGGTGGTTGGAGGATTGGGCGAGGGTATCAGGAAGCTGATACAGGGGGGTCAGGTTGTCCAGGATCCAGAAGCCGCGACCCTGGGTGGAGAGAACGAGATCGTTGTGGGTGAGCTTGATGTCCGTGACGACGGTGGCGGGGAGGTTGAGCTGGAGCGACTTCCAGGTTGTGCCGCGGTCGAAGGAGGCATACATGCCGAATTCAGTACCGGCATAGAGGAGATTGGGGCGGTTGGGGTCTTCGCGGATGACGCGGGTAGGCTCGTCGATGGCGATGCCGTTGTGGCCGTCGGTAAGAGACGTCCAGGTGTGGCCGTAGTCGTCTGTGCGGAAGAGGTAGGGGGCAAAGTCGCCGAGGAGGTACCGGTACATGGCGACGTATGCGGTGCCGGGCTTGAAGCGGCCAGGCTCAATATTTTGGACGCGGCCGCCGGAGGGGATGCCGGAAGGAGTGACGTTGGTCCAGTGCTTGCCATCGTCCTGGGTGACGTAAAGGAGGCCATCGTTTGAGCCGGACCAGATGACGCCGCGTTTGAGGGGGGACTCGCGGATGGAGTAGACGACGGAGTACATCTCCTCGCCGGTGGCGTCGCGGGTGATGGGCTCTCCGCTGCCGTACTGGGTGCCTTCCGGCTTGGCGGTGAGGTCCGGGCTGATGGTCTCCCAGGTGACGCCGCCATCGCGGGTGCGGTGGACGTACTGGGAGCCGTAATAGACGGTATTGGGATCGAAGGGGGAGATCTCCATGGGAGCGACGCGCTGGAAGCGGAGGGCGAGGGCGGGGGGCTCGTTGCCGTAGAGGGATTCGCTGCCGATCCAGAAGCGCTGCTCGTTGTTGTTGGACTTGATGTTGAGGCGGCTGAACTGGCCTTTGCATCCGCCCCAGACGACGGAGGGATCATTGAGTTTGGGGATGATGGGGCCGGTCTCGCAGCCGGGACCATCGCGGAATTCGAGGCCATCGCCGACGGGCAGGCTGGGGACGATGACGGTGGTGTTGTCCTGCTGGGCGCCGTAGATGCGATAGGGGAACTGGTCGTCGAGGGCGACCTGATAGATTTCGGCGGTGGGCTGGGTGGCCTGGGAGCTCCAGGTGAGGCCGCCATCGAGAGAGACGATGGCGCCGCCATCGTTGGCTTCAATCATGTAGCGGGAGTCGGTGGGATTGATCCAGACGTCGTGGTTATCGCCGTGGGGCTCCGGCATGTTCTTGAAGGTCTTGCCGCCGTCGGTGCTCTTCATCCAGGCTTCGTCGCCGATCCAGATGACATCGGGGTTATTGGGGTCGACGCCGAGGGTGTCGTAGTAAAAAGGGCGGGTGGTGAGCTTGCCGTCGCCATTGACAAGGCGCCAGTGAGCGCCAGCGTCGTCGGAACGATAGAGGCCGGCGGCGGGCTTGGCCTCAATGAGGGCGTAGATGCGATTGGGATCGACGTTTGAGATGGAGATGTTGGCGCGGCCGAAGAGTTCGGAGGGAAGGCCTTCGGTGAGCTTCTTCCAGGTGTCACCGCCGTCCATGCTTTTGTAGATGCCGGCTCCCTCGCTGGCGGGGCTTCCGCTGACGATGGTCCAGGGCTTGCGGAGGCCGTGCCACATGGTAGCGAAGATGACGTTGGGATGGCCGGGCTGGAGCTCGAGGTCGGCGGCGCCGAGATCGTCTTTGAGGAAGAGGGACTGCTTCCAGGTCTTGCCGCCGTCACGGCTGCGCCAGACACCGCGCTCTTTGTTGGGTGCGAAGGGATTGCCGGTGGAGGCGACGAAGACCTCGTCGGCGTTGGTGGGATTGACGCGGATGGTGGCGATCTGGCCTATATCGCGCAGGCCGAGGAACTGCCAGGTCTTGCCGGCGTCAGAGGACTTATAGATCCCGCGGCCGATGGAGACGTTGCTGCGAATTTTGGAGGAGCCGGTGCCCGCGTAGATGATGCTGGGGTTGGTCTGCGCGACTTCAACGGCGCCCATGGAGCCGACGGCGATCTGGCCGTCCGTGAGGTTGGCCCAGGAGTGGCCGGCGTCCGTGGTCTTCCAGACGCCGCCGCCGACGGTGCCCATATAAAACGTGGTTGGCTGGGACGGGACGCCGGTGACGGTGGTGACTCGTCCGCCGCGCCAAGGGCCGACTTCGCGGTAATGCAGGCCAGACCACTGCCGGGCCTCAGGCGCGGGTTGGGTCTGGGCGGAGGCGAGGCATGCCGCGGTCAGTATGGTCGCAAAGAAGGTGAGGGCGGGGGCCTTAATCGTCACGCTTGCTCCTGGAGTGGCTTCTACCTGGATTGTAAGTATGTTGTCTTCGACGAAGCTGAGGGGATGGAAGACGCAGCTCTTATGCGGTTGCCTGTTACGAAGAAGCAAGGGTGGAGGCTAGCTATGGCTTAGGGTCGGGTTCTTGCGTGGCTTGCCTGGCTGCGATCTGTTCCAACTGGCGGCGCCAATCGAGGTCTTCAATGAAGGCGGGCTTGGCGCGCCAGTCTTCCTGGACTTTGACGAAGAGCTCAAGAAAGACGCGGGTGCCGAGGAGGGATTCGATGTCTTTTCGAGCGGCAGAGCCGATCTCCTTGAGCATGGCTCCCTGCTTGCCGATGAGGATTGCCTTCTGGCCAGTGCGCTCGCAGAAGATGGCGGCGGCGATGCGGGTGAGGGGGAGCTTGGCTCCCGGTTTGGGCTTAAGAGGCTTGCCGTTTGCGCCGGTGGGGATGGGGGGCTCCTCGAACTTCTCTATGACGACGGCGGTGCTGTAGGGGACTTCCTCGCCGGTGAGGAGGAGGATCTTTTCGCGGATGAGCTCGGCGACAAGGAAGCGTTCGGGCTGGTCGGTGAGCTGGTCTGCGGGGAAGTAACGCTGGCCTTCAGGCAGGTGGGGGATGAGCTTGGCGAGGAGGAGGTCCAGATTGATCTTTTTACGGGCGGAGATGGGGATGATTTCGGCGAAGGGGTGGAGGGCAGACCAGTGTGCGATGAGGGGCATGATCTCGGCGGGAGAGATCTGGTCGATTTTGTTGAGGAGGAGGATGACGGGGCAGTCGAGCTTGCGGATGAGCTGGAGGGAGAAGTCGTCTTCCTGGGCGGAGAGGGTCATGCGGCCGGTTATTTTGGGCTTGGCTTCGCCGGGGGTGTCATTTTTGGGGAGCTTGTGGGTCACGTCGACGAGGAAGAGGACGGCGTTGCGGGATTCGAGGGCGTCGTGGACCTCCTGCATCATGCGGCGGTCAAGCTGGGTGTCCGGCTTGTGGATGCCGGGGGTGTCGACGAGGACGACCTGGGCGGCGGGGTGAGCTTCCGCGGTCTTGGTCTTCTTGGTGGCGGGAAGCTCCAGCACGCCGAGGATGCGGGTGCGCGTGGTCTGGGGCTTGTGGGTGACGATGGCGAGCTTCTGGCCGAGGAGGGCGTTGAGCAAGGTGGACTTGCCGGCGTTGGGACGGCCGATGATGGAGACGAAACCGGAGCGGAAAGGCATTGGTTCTATTATGCGCTGACTGCGAGGTGCGAGTGGGCCTTAGTCATCGGCCAGATCCTCATCGAGAACAATGGACTTGGCTGTGTCATCGGGAGAGACTCGGACCGTCACGGAGCGATTCGCCAGGCGGCCCAGGATGAACTCAGCCTGTTGCTGAGTCATCTCTTCGGACCAGTAATCGCCGCATTGCTTACCTTCCGCCTCGTAGTCGTACATCAGCAGGACTTTATATCCCGCGATTTCTTTCGACCTACCTTTGAGCATAGTGATTATCTCGCCCTCATCGAACTTACCAATCACCCTGCGCCAGTTGCGAGCACGGAACGCTTGCCACTGGCGGCGATAACGCCGTTCCCACGCGATCAGTACTAATACAACACAAGCGCATACGCCCGCAAAGATGAAGTTGTAGGAAATGGCCGGTGATGGGTGGGAGGGAGGCATCGACAGGCTTGTCATGATCTTTATTCGGAAGGGTGGAGGGAGACGCGGACGCGGTCGATGCGGCGGTCTGTGCTGGCGAGGACTTCGAGGCGGAGGCCTTCGGCTTCGACGACTTCGCCGGGGAGGGGGATGTGGCCGGCGATCTCTGTGACGAGGCCGCCGATGGTGGTGGACTCGTAATGCTCCGGTAGGCGGAGGGCGGTGGGTTCGTCGTCGTCATCATCGTCGTCGCGGTCGTCGGGGAGTTCGTCTTCGGGGGTGACGATGGGTGGGGCGTCGGGATCGGGGAATTGATCGGCGAAGAGGTCGCGGAGGCGGGAGAGTTCAAAGGTGCCGGAGACGGCGTAGGCGCCGTCCGGTTCGCGGATGGGAGCGTCGTCCTCGCGGGTTTCGTCGTGCTCGTCTGCGATGTTGCCGACGATGGCCTCCAGCAGGTCTTCGATGGTGACGATGCCGGCGACTGCGCCGTACTCGTCGATAACGATGCGCATGTGCTGCTTGGCGGACTGCATCTCGCGGAGGAGTTCGGCGACCATCTTGGTCTCGGGGACGAAGGCAGCGGGGCGCTGGATCTGGGCGATGGTGCGGGTGGCGGCGTCGGTGTCGGTGACCTGGAGGAGGTCATGGGCGAAGGCGATGCCGGTGATGTGGTCCAGCGAGTCACGGTAGACGGGGACGCGAGAGAAGACATTGTCCTCAATGGCCTGGGTGAACTCCTGCAGGGTGAGGGTCTGGGGGACGGCGAAGATTTCAGGGCGCGGGGTCATGACCTCGCGGACGACTTTATCGCCGAACTCGACGACGGAGCGGAGGAGTTCGCGGTCGGACTCTTCCAGGATGCCCTCTTCCTCGCCGGCTTCGAGGAGGGCGTCCATGGCTTCCGACGAGTGCTCTTCTTCGGCGGCGTCCTCGGGTTCAGCGAGGGAGACGATGGAGAGGAGGAGACCGAGGAGGAGGGTGATGGGGAGGATGAGGTAGAAGAGAGCTTCGACGACGAAGAGGATGCGAACGATCCAGAGGCCGCGGGTGCGGCTGAAGAGAACCTGGGGGACGAGGCGGTCGAAGATGAGGATGAGGAGGACGAGTTCAAAGAGGGTGGTGGCGACCTGGGTCCAGGCACCGGGGTGGCCCAGGAAGGGGGCAAGGCGAAGGCCGGCGAGGAGGGCGACGCCAGCGAGCGAAAGCTGACGGAGCACGGAGGCGGACTGGGCGAGGGATTCGCGGGCGAGGTGCATGCGCGGCTCAATGCGCTCTTCCCAGGCGTCGATATTGTCCTGATACTGGCGGGCGAGGAACTTGCCCATTTCGCCGTAGACGCGGTCGATATAGGCGGCGAGGGCGAGGAGGAGGAGAAGGACGAAGAAGAGGAGGGAGAGGATCATCGGCTTCCCTTCCCTTTTGCCGCGGGCTCTTGGGGTGCGGATTTTTCGGGGGCTTCGACTCTTGCGATGAGGGTGTTGGGAAGGCGAAGCTGGGTGCGGAGGGTGGACTCGCGCGAGGCCATCTGGCCCGAGTCGGTCTCGTGGTCTTCGCCGGCTAGATGTAAGAGGCCGTGGAGGATGAGGATGCGGACCTCATCGCGCAGGGCGTGGCCGTGGGCGGCGGCCTGGCGGGCGGCGGTATCGAGAGAGATGGCGAGGTCGCCGGCGTGGTGGGCCGAGATTTCGGGAGGCGTGGGGAAGCTGAGGACGTCTGTAGGCTTGTTTTTACCGCGGAATGCCTTGTTGAGGCGCTTCAACTCGAGGTCGGAGGTGAGGAGGAGTTCGACTTCGCCGGGGAGGTCAACGAGCGTGCGGGTGCGGTTGAGGAAACGGGCGAGGGCAGACTTGCTGAGGGAGGGGAGGGACTCGAGCGCGAGGGGAGTACTTGGGGGGTCGATGGTGATCATCGGTGGCGAGTGATACAGCGGCCTATGGAGATTGTAACGGAGAGTGGTGTCTGGAGGTTAAGCGGACCCACTCATCGCGATGGTACTGCGATGAATGGGGTACCGAAAGGTTGCGACGACTAGACTTTACTTGATGCTGAAGGCTCGGCTGCGGCTGAGGCTCTTCGTCGGAAAGCGAGGTTCCCAGCGGTGAGTTCAGGCTACCCAACGACGCCGGATGGACGATACTTCGTCGTCAAGGGACGTCTTTGGCGGTGTACCAATCCTTCCTTGCGTCCCGAGGTGAAGGATTTGCTGGTCCGTGAGTTGATGGAGGCGCGCAGGGCCAAGGGTGAGGCCATGCGCAACGCGGACGATGCAGGCCGTGAACGTGCTCGGCAAAGAATTGACCGTGCAAAACATGACCTGGGAGAGCGAGGAGCGGTCTGGTGGACGGACGGTACGCCGGACTGGAATCGGCATATGGCAGTGAATACGCCCTATGCCGATTGGTTTGCCGGGCTCTCGATGGAGCAGCCCTAGTTGCTATCGCGGTAGGTGATGAAGGCCTTCTGGCCTTCCGGGATGGCGGAGTAGTAGGTTTTGCCTTCGATCTGGTGGTGAAATTCGGTTTGAGCCTGGGTGACCAGGGCGGGGGTTTCAAAGAGATCGACGGCGGTGAGGGCGATGGATTTGGCGGCGACGATCATGCCGTCCTGGCCGATGCTCATGCCTGCGGCGGCCGCCGCCTGCCAGCTATGGGCGACGCTGCCGGGGACGAAGGTGGCGGCGGAGAAGCCGATGGTGGGGACATTCCAACTGACGTCGCCCACGTCCGTGGAGGCGGAGGGGCCGTTGGGGTCGAAGGGATGAAGGGGGATGATCTGCTGGGTGCGCTCGAGGGGGCCGGCGGCTCCGGGGGGAAGAGATTTTTGCAGGGTGAGGGCGAAGTCGCGCTGGGCGGGGTCCAGGGTGTAGCCGCCGACGGATTCCAGGTTGCGCTGGGCAACCGGGGCGAGAACATTGTTGGGGATGACGTTTGCGTCGGTGGAGACGATCTTCATTTCAAGCGTGGTGCCGGTCATGAGGGCGGCGCCTTCGGCGACTTTGTGGATGCGGTCCCAGATGCCGGAGAGCGTGTCGTTAAAGGGGTTGCGGGCCATGAGATCCATTTCTGCGAGGTCCGGGACGACGTTGGCGGCGACTCCGCCCTTGGTGATGATGTAGTGGATGCGGGTGTTGGAGGGGATGTGCTCGCGCATGAACTCGACCCCGTTGCCCATGAGCAGGACGGCATCGAGCGCGGAGCGGCCGCGGTCCGGGGCGAAGGCGGCGTGGGCGGCGACGCCGTGGAAGGTGAAGCGGGCATCGATGACGGCGAGGCCGTAGCCGTTGATGACGGCATTGTTGTCGCCGGGGTGCCAGTGGAGGACGACGTCGACGTCCTTGAAGAGGCCGGCGCGGATCATGTAGACCTTGCCGGCGCCGCCTTCTTCGGCGGGTGTGCCGTAGAAGCGGAGGGTTCCGGTGAGATGCTTCTGGGCCATGTACTCCTTGACGGCGACGGCGGCGAGGGCCGCTCCGGAGCCGAGGAGGTTGTGGCCACAGCCGTGACCGGGAGCGCCGGCGACGACGGCTTCGCGGGTGGCGACGGCTTGCTGGGAGAGGCCGGGGAGGGCGTCGAATTCGCCGAGGATGGCGATGATGGGTTTGCCTGAGCCGTAGGTGGCGATGAAGGCGGTGGGCTCATCCGCGACGCCGGACTGGAGGGTGAAGCCGGCGGATTTGAGCTGGTCCTGCAGGAGTTGGGAGCTTTTGTTTTCGTGGTAACCGAGTTCGGCGAAGCCCCAGATTTGTTTGGAGACCTGCTTGTAGTTGGCGGCGTGGGCGTCGACGAGTTTGAGGACCTGGGCGTGATCGGGCGAGATCTGGGCGAGGGCGGGAGCGGCGAAAGCGAGGAGCGAGAACAAAGCTGCGGGAATGCGGAGAGGCATGGGGGCTCCGGGGCAGGTGCGGGCAGGATGTGGGGGTCTTGGAGGTGATGGTATCGCAGTTTCCGCCTGCGGCGGAGATTATGGCGCAGGGTGCGAGAGAGATGCGCGGATGGCGGCCTCGGCGAGGGGCTGCATGACGGCGTAGCCGGCGTCGTTGGGGTGAACGGCTTTGTCGACGGCGAGGTCCGGCTTCATGGCGCCGTCGGGTTGGGCGAGGGCGGAGTAGTAGTCGAGGAAGACGAGGTGCTGCTGGGCGGCGTAGGCGGCGAGCGCGGTGTTGAGACGGCGGATGCGGTCTGCGGGAGCGATGCCGGGATGCCAGGGGAAGCGATCGGCGGGCGGGATGGAGGCGAGAATGAAGCGGATGTGGTTGGCGCGGGCGATGGCGACCATGGAACGGATGTTGTCCTGGATCTGGTCGTCGGAGATGGGGCCGGTGTTTTCCGCGCAGTCGTTGGTGCCGGCGAGGAGGATGACGGCGGCGGGGTGCAGGTGGACGACATCCTGCTGGAAGCGGAGAAGCATCTGCGAGGTGGTCTGGCCGGAGATGCCGCGGTTGACGTAGGGTTTGCCGGGGAAGAAGCTGCCGAATTTGCGGCCCCAGTTGTCGGTGATGGAATCGCCGAAGAAGACGACGCGCTGGGTGCCGGGGGCGGGTGGGGCGAGGGACTCGTTGTCGGCAGCGTAGCGGGAGAGTTGGGCGAGTTCGATCAATTGGGGGCGGGGTTTTGGTGGTGAGGGCGGAACGGGAGCCTGCTGCGCGAAGGCGGGAGTCATGAACGCGGCGAGTAGGGTGAGGCGAATGGTCATGGCGGCTAACGTTTTTGGGAGCCGAAGTAAAAGCCGAGGGCAGTGCCAAGGACGGAGGTGACAGCGGGAAGGACGGACTGCATGGCTTCCTTGATGCGGGTCCAGCCGGGGTCCGTGGTGTGGACAGACTCCACGAGGTAAAAGCCGATGACGATGAGGAAGCAGATGGCGGCGACTAGGGTAACGAGGCCGCGGATGATCTCGCGGAGGCGGTCTGGGTTATAGGGTGTTTCCGGCATGCCTCGAAAAAGTTCCGGCTCGGATGACATCAGAAACCTTTGACCTCGTTGAACTTACCGTCGCGCTCCACGAGGAGCTTTGCTCCTGGGTCAGCCAATGTTTTGAGGACGAAGTAAGCATAGTCGAGACTGGTGTCGAGGGCCGCATTGAGGTCCTTGGCTCCAAGCCTTTTTTGGACGATCTCAAGCTTCTGGATGACGTCGGCGGATAGATCAGAGGTAGACATAAATTGGCCTCACTCGATTTAAGCGTAGCACGGGAGTGTGCCCGAAGATCGAAGTGAGGCCGGGTTGGTTACTGGGGTTTGGGGATGGGCTTGAGGGTCATGGCGCCTGTGGCGGAGTGGTCTGGCAGGGTGGCGTCTCCGATGGGCAGGGGGAGTTGGGCGCGGGTGTAGGTATCGTATGCGCGGACGATGCGTTGGACGAGGTGATGGCGGACGACGTCTACATCTTCGAAGTGGACGAAGTTGATGCCTTCTACGCCGTTGAGGACGTTGAGGGCTTCAAGGAGGCCGGACTTGCGCGGGTTGGGCAGGTCGGTCTGGGTGAGGTCGCCGGTGATGACGGCTTTGGAGTTGTTGCCGAGGCGGGTGACGAACATCTTCATCTGCTCGGTGGTGGTGTTCTGGGCTTCGTCCATGATGATGAAGGCGTCGGACAGGGTGCGTCCGCGCATGAAGGCGAGGGGGGCGACCTCAATGACGTTGCGTTCGAGGAGCTTATCGACTTTTTCCTGGTCGAGGAGGTCGTAGAGGGCGTCGTAGAGGGGGCGGAGGTAGGGGTCGACCTTTTCCTGGAGAGAGCCGGGAAGGAAGCCGAGGCGCTCACCGGCCTCCACCGCAGGGCGGACGAGGATGATGCGAGAGACCTTCTTGGCCATGAGGGCGGAGACGGCCATGGCGACGGCGAGATAGGTTTTGCCGGTGCCGGCGGGGCCGAGGCCGAAGGTCATGTCCGAGACTTCAATGGCCTCCACGTACTTTTTCTGGTTGGGCGAGCGGGGTTGAACCATGCGCTTGACGCCCGCGGACCGCTGCTTGCCGGAGTCAACGAGCTGCTTGAGGGTGATGGCAGGGTCTGCGACGACGAGTTTGAGCAGGGCGTGGAGTTCGCCGTTCTGGAGGGTGACGCCGGATCGGCGGAGGGAGTCGAAGTCTGCGAAGACCTGGGCGGCGCGGCCTACCTGCGCGTCTTCGCCGGAGACATGGATGGCGTCGGAACGGAGGTCAATGAGGACGTGGAGTTTGTCTTCCAGGAGGCGGAGGTTTTCGTCACGGGAGCCGTAGAGCGGTTCAATACCGGGGGTGATTTCAAGCGCTTTTTTGATCAAGTCTTTGTCTGACCTCCGTCAGGGTGAAGCAGGTTGAAAGCTGGGGCGACGCGCCTGCCGGGAGGCCGGATAAAGGTCTCAGCAGGTGTGAACGCACATGTTGCATGGAGGTTTGCCGGGCGGCGGAGGGGCGTCGTGCAGACCGAACCCGGCGGGGTACGGGCGGCTGTGACCGGGATGGCTGGTGGACCAATCGGGTGCCGATAATGAGTGGAGAGTAGAACTTTGCGGGAGGAGCGTCAAGGGCCGAAGTTTGAATTCTGGATGCGATTTTGGGGTGATGGAGGAAAAACCAGGCCGTAATTCAGATTTGGGCGTCGATGGGAAAAGGGGGACGGGCTCCGGCGGAAGGCATGTAGGCTGTTGGCATGAGCCTAACGACTGTGTTTGGAGCGCTGTACTGGGTGTGGGTGGCGTCCGAGGTGGTGCTGATCATCGTGACGCGGACGAAGCGGAAGAGCGGCGAGACGCGGGACCGGGGGTCTCTGCTGGTGCTTTGGCTGGTGATCTTTGGGTCGATTTGGGCGGGGACCTGGTATGGCGTGAGCCATGGGGCGACGATCTTTGGGGGGGCGGGGTGGGTGCGGGAGGTGGCGCTGGCGGTGCTGGTGGTGGGGATGGCGGTGCGGTGGACGGCGATTGTGCAGCTGGGGCGGTCCTTCAGCGTCAACGTGGCGATCCATGCGACGCAGACGGTGCATCGGACGGGGCTGTTCGGGGTGGTGCGGCATCCGTCTTATACGGGGCTGATGCTGATCTTTGTGGCGGTGGGGGTGTGGTCGCGGAACTGGGTGGCGCTGGCGGTGTTTGTGGTGCCGCCGATGGTGGCGCTGCTGTACCGGATGAAGGTTGAGGAGAGGGCGCTGGGTGAGGCGTTTGGGGCGGAGTACGCGGAGTACAGCCGGGAGACGAAGCGGCTGATTCCCGGCATATATTGATGGGGCTGATTGACGCGGGGGCTTCCGTGCCGTAGACTTTGGTATTGCAGGGAGTGCGGCGCGGTGTGACCTGATTCGGTCTGGACCCGGACTGGACTTTCGTTGAGCCTGCACTCCATTTTGCCCCGCTGCGGCCGGGCCTATATAGAAGAGAGTTTAGCTATGGCAAATCATGTTTCGTCGTTGAAGCGCGCGCGTCAGACGGTTGTGAAGACGGCTCAGAACCGGTCAAACAAGAGCAAGCTGCGTGGGACGCTGCGTACGCTGCGTGAGGCGATTGCGAAGGGCGACCAGGGCGAGCTGATGAAGGTGTACAGCTCCACCGCTTCCCTGCTGGACAAGAGCGTGCAGAAGGGTGTTCTGCATAAGAACACCGCGAGCCGCTACAAGAGCCGGTTGAATGCACGTGTGAAGGCTGCCGTGCTGGCGAAGAAGGCTGCGTAAGATCTGAGATTGGTAACATGGCTCGCTCTCTTGCGTGGAGAGCGAGCCTTTTTCTTTGGGTTGAGGGGCTTGCCTCCCCTCCCCTGGGGGTATATTGCGCAAAAATTTGATTCTAAACGAGTTAGGCTTGTATCAAGGGTGCTTTGGGGGTGGGTGAATACCCTCCTTTCGTTACCGTCCGGAAGGTTACCCTGGGGTGGGACGGATTGGGGTGCGGGTAGCAAGTCAGGCAAGAACAAGCCGCGACAGAAGGAGGTCCTCCCGCTGCGCGGAAGGATGACACTCGGAAGGGTTGGCGAGGTGGGGTGGGGCTATCTTGGGGTGGCGTCGGTGGAGGGTTTGGGGTCGCCCTTCTGGCGGGGGTACTGGGGGGTGTAGAGGGAGGGGATGGGGCGGCGCTGGGAGGGGTCGAGGTCGCCGTTCTGCGGGGCGTTGGGCTCTGCGAGGATCTGGCGGGTTGGGGCGGCCTGGCTTTCAGCGGGGGTGGCAGCGAGGGCGGGCTTGGTTTGGGATTCGACGCGGTCTGTGGCGGCTTCCGGTTTGGCGGTGACGGGAGCTTCGTCCGAGGCTTTTTCTTCCGGGAGGCCGGCTTTGCCGGTGGGTTTGCCGCCGAGGGAGATGCGGGCGCTGGTGTGCTCCGGGGCCGAGGCGGAGGCGAGCTTGAGGGCGTCGGAATCCTTGCGGGAGAGGGCGGGAAGGCGGAAGGTCTGGATTTTGGCGTCGCGGATGATGACGAAGGAGAGGCCGTCCGGGGAAAGGTCAAAGTTCTGGCCGACGCGCTGGAAGGGACTGGCGGCGAGTTTGAGGAGGGTGCGGCCATCCCAGTTCTGCATGACGGTGACCTCCTGGGCGGAGACCTGCTCCGGGAGGATGTTGTCCGGGTCAATGTACGTGCCGTTGAGGAGGGTGCGGCTAAGGGCGAAGCGGCCGGCTGAGGGTGCGGCGGCGATGTACGGGAAGAGGTGGTGGTTGGGGAAGGCGTTGACCCAGGGCTCGTCGCCGTGGAGGTTGAAGGCGGCCATCTGCTGGCGGTCGTCCGAGCCGCGGCAGCCGAAGGCGATGAATTCGGTTGGGCTGATGAAGTGGGCGCGTGGAGCGCAGGTGGTGTCGTAAGGGGCGAGCTCCAGGCGTTTGCCGCCGTGGGCCTGGAAGTCGAAGAGGAAGACCCCGGGAGATTCCTGCGAGATGTCGAGGTAGCCATCTGCGGTGGCGGGGACGTCGATGAGGTTGCGGGCTTTGACGAGGCCGGCGGCCTGAAAGATGAGGTGGCCGGGCTTGCCGGGGAGGTCCTCGTAGATGGGGCGGTAGAAGTTGATGAGGATGGGGTCGGGGTCGACTGCTTCGGCTTTGGAGCGGGGGATGAGGCCGCTGGAGTTGGCGACGGGGGTGGGCTCCTTGGGCTTGGGTTTGGGGACGGGGGTGGTTTCGATGCTGACGAGATCGCCGCCGGGGGAGAGGTCGATGTAGCCGACGGGCCGGTGGAGTTCGACGAAGGGCTCTTCCTCAAAGGCTTTGCCGGCGGCGAGGTTTCCGAGGGGGTCGAGGACGGAGAGTTTGGTGCGGAGGCGGAGGATGAAGCGTCCGTGGGGGAGGGGCCAGAGGTACTGGCCGCGGTCGCGCTCCCGCCAGACGGTCTTGGCGAGGACCTTGTTGGTGGGTAGCTCGAGGAGGACGGCGGTGACGTTCTGGTCCTGGTCGGTCTCCTGGGCGTCTGCGAGGCGGGTGAGGAGGCCGCGGCTGGTGAAGGTGACGAGGAGGTGGGTGTTGTCCACGAAATGGACGGTGAAGACGGTGGCGCCTTCCGTGAGGTAGCGGGCGGGGACGCCCTGGTAGCCGAGGTCTTCGAGCGCGATGGAGGCGAAGGGCTCGTTTGGCTTGGCGGCGTGGGCGGGGAGGAGGATGCCTGCGAGGAGGGCGTAGGGCGCGAGGAGACGTGCGAGCCGGGAGGGTTTGTGGGGGTTCGGGGAAGGGAGCGGAACCGGCATAGGGGTGGGTGCGTATCTGGATCTACTGTTTCATAGACGGGCGACCGGGGACAAACGATGACCTGCATGGCGTGAACGCGAGTTTTGAGCGGGTACGCGACGGAGTGGCTGTCCGCACGACGGGGGTATGCCGGGAGTGTTACAACGGATTTTGGACTTTCATGGAGAAGGGTAGAGACGATGACGGTAGAAGTGAGCGGGAAGCTGGTTGCAGCGATGGCGTTGGGTTTGATGGCAGGGGCGGCGGGGGCACAGAGCGGGCGGGTGGCCAGTGGGACGGTAGCTGGTTTTCCAACAGGGGAGACGTACAAGCCGACTCCCAGCTTCGATGTGTCGTCCATCAATCCGGCGGCGGACCCCTGCAAGGACTTCTACAAGTTTGCGTGCGGGAAGTATGCGGAGAATCACCCGATTCCGGCGGACCAGGCTGGGGCGGATGGGTTCTACACGTTGTTCAACGTGAATACGCAGCAACTGAGCGGGATTCTAGAGAAGGCGGAGCAGGGTGGGGCCGGGCGCACCGCGAATGAACAGAAAATTGGCGACTACTACGCGGCGTGCATGAACACGGACGAGATTGAGAAGCGGGGGCTTGAGCCGCTGGAACCGATGCTGAAGCAGATCGACGGGATGACGCTGTTTGGGCTGGCGAAGGTGGTGGGGGAGCTACAGCGACGGAACATCACGGTGTTCTTCTCGTATGGGGAGCAGCAGGATTTTAAGGATGCGACGAAGCAGATTGCGGTGATCGACCAGGGTGGGCTGGGGATGCCGGAGAAGGACTACTACCTGCGAGCGGGGGCGAAGGATGAGCAGCTTCGGCAGGATTATGTGGCGTATGTGACGAAGATGCTGACGCTGGCGGGGAGCTCGCCGCAGCAGGCGCTGAAGGATGCGAATGCGATCATGGCGTTCGAGACGGGGCTGGCGAAGGCGAGCATGGGGGTGACGGAGCGGCGGGACGCGGAGAAGATCTATCACCTAGTTCCGGCGAGCGAGGTGGCGAAAGAGTTTCCGATGGGGATGTTCGGGCAGTTTGAGGATGCGGTGCATTCGCCGCATGTGAACGAGATCAACGATGTGAGTCCGGCGTACCTGCCGGCGATGATCAAGCTGGTACGGGCGACGGATATCGGGACGCTACGGGCTTACATCAAGCTGCATCTGCTGGCGGCGACGGCTTCACAGTTGCCGAAGCGGTTCGATGATGAGAACTTCAGCTTTCATCGCAAGCTGACCGGGGCGACGGAGCAGCGGGCGCGGTGGAAGCGTTGCAGCGGTGCGGTGAACGAGGCGCTGGGGGAGGCCTTGGGCGAGGTGTACGTGAAGCAATACTTTGCCGGGGACAGCAAGGCGAAGATGCTGGAGATGGTGGGGGATATTGAGCATGCGATGGATCGGGATATCGACACGCTGGACTGGATGAGCGCGCCGACGAAGGTGAGGGCGAAGGAGAAGCTACACGCGGTGGCCAACAAGATTGGGTATCCGGATACGTGGCGGGATTACAGCAGCCTGACGGTGAAGGCGGATGATGCGCTGGGGAATTATCTGCGGGCGAGTGAATTTGAGAATGACCGGGAGATGGCAAAGATCGGCAAGCCGGTGGACCACAACGAGTGGGGGATGACGCCGCCGACGGTGAATGCGTACTACAACCCGAGCATGAATGACATCAACTTTCCGGCGGGGATCCTGCAGCCGAACTTTTACGATCCGAAGGCGGACGATGCGGTGAACTATGGGCATATTGGCGGGGTGATTGGGCATGAGCTGACGCATGGGTTCGACGACCAGGGGAAGAAGTTTGACGCGCAGGGGAACCTGAGCGACTGGTGGACGGCGGAGGATACGAAGAAGTTCGAGGCGAAGACGGACTGCCTGGTGAACGAGTACAACCAGTTTGTTCCGGTGGATGATGTGCATGTGAATGGCAAGCTGACGCTGGGAGAGAATACGGCGGATAACGGCGGGCTGCTGCTGGCGTATATGGCGTATATGGATCGGGCGAAGAAGCGTGGCGTGGATGTGAGCGCGAAGGCGGATGGGTATACGGGGCCGCAGCGCTTTTACATTTCGTGGGCGCAGAACTGGTGCGCGAACGACCGGCCGGAGGCGCTGCGGTCGCAGACGCTGACGAACGAGCACTCGCCGGATCAGTTCCGGAGCAACGGGCCGATTGTGAATCAGCCGGGGTTTGCGGGGGCGTTCGGGTGCAAGGTGGGGACGGCGATGGCTCCGGAGAAGAGCTGCCGGGTGTGGTGATAGCGGCGGCGTGATGAAGGCCTGACTTGCTCCGCCGTATGGGAGTGGGTCAGGCCTTTTGCTTATGAGTCGGAGAGGGGGAGGAGAAGGCCGGACTGATCCTTGCGGCGGAGGAGCTTGTCGCAGCTTTCGCTGAGGGCGCGGAGATGGAGTTGCTTATTGAGGTCGCGGTACCGGGTTGCGAGGGCTTCAATGGCCTCCAGGCCGGAGGCGTCCATGATGCGGGCGGCGTGGAAGTCGACAAAGACTTCGGCGGGGTCGGTACGGGGATCAAAGAAGCCGGTGAACTGGGCGGCGGAGGCGAAGAAGAGGGTGCCCTTGAGGCGGTAGGTCTTTTGGCCGGGCTGTTCTGCGATGACGACTTGCAACTGCTGGGCGTGATCCCAGGTGAAGACGAGCGCGGCGATGACGATGCCGGCCACGACGGCGACGGCGAGATTGGTGAAGACGGTCACGATGGTGACGACGAGCATGACTAGGGTGTCGTGGCGGGGGACTTTGGCCATGCCGCGGAGGCTTTTCCAGTTGAAAGTTTCCGCCGCGACGACGAACATGACGCCGACGAGGGCGGCGAGGGGGATGCGCTCAATGAGGCGCGAGCCGAAGAGGATGAAGGCGAGGAGGAAGCTGCCAGCGGCGATGCCGGAGAGGCGGCGGCGACCGCCGGAGTTGAGGTTGATCATGCTCTGGCCGATCATGGCACAGCCGCCCATGCCGCCGAAGAGGGCTCCGAGGAGATTGCCGAGGCCCTGGGCCATGGATTCGCGGTTGGGCTGGCTGCCGGTGCCGGTGAGCTCGTCAATGAGGTTGAGGGTGAGGAGGGTTTCGACGAGGCCGATGGTGGCGAGGATGAGGGCGTAGGGGAGGATGATGCGGAGGGTGGTGAGATCGTACGGGACGGCGGGGATGTGGAAGTGGGGGAGGGTGCCACGGATGGAGGCGAGGTCACCGACGGTGCGGGTGTGGATGCCGAGGGCGAGGGCGCAGGCGGTGGCGGCGAGGATGCCGGCCAGGGCGGAGGGGATGGCCTTGGTGAGTTTGGGCAGGACGATGGTGACGACGGCCGTCAATGCTGCGAGGCCGAGCATGAGGAGCAGGGCGGAGAGTGCGAGCCAGTGCTCTGAGCCGTCCGCGGCGCGGGTATGGAGGTGCTGGAGCTGCGCGGAGGCGATGATGATGGCGAGACCGTTGACGAAGCCGATCATGACCGGGTGCGGGACCATGCGGATGAGCTTGCCGAGGCGGAACCAGGCGAAGAAGAGTTGCAGGAGGCCGGTGAGGAGGATGGTGGCGAAGAGGTATTCGACGCCATGCTGGACGACGAGGCCAGCGGAGACGACGGCCATGGATCCGGCGGCGCCGGAGATCATGCCGGGTCGTCCCCCGAAGATGGCGGCGACGAGGCAGAGGATGAAGGCGGCGTAAAGGCCGGTGAGCGGGTTGACGTGGGCGACGAGCGCGAAGCCGACGACCTCCGGCACGAGGGAGAGGGCGGCGGTGAGACCGGCGAGGGTCTCGGTGCGGACGCCGCTTATGGTCTCCGCGATGCTGTTTTGGCGCATCTGCCTATTCTCGCAGAAAGAGGCAGGGTGAGGCTTGTGTGCGAGAGTTGAGGGATGGGGCAACATGATTTGAAGAGGCGGGGGCTGGGGTTTGCGGCCTGCTGGGCGGCGAGTGCGCTTTGGGGGAGCGGGTTCTTCTTTGGGCGGATTGCGCTGAACGAGATGAACGTGGGGGCGATGGTGTTTTACCGGTTCGCGTTTGGCATATTGGCGCTGGTGCCGCTGCTGGTGACGCACAAACCGGAGTTCAGCCGGCGGGAGTGGGGGGTGTTGGCGGTGTGCTCGTTTCTGGGGGTGCCGCTGCAGTTTTTGATCCAGTTTTATGGGCTTTCCCTGACGACGGTGAGTCATGCGGCGCTGATGGTGGGGACGATGCCTGTGATTCTGGCGGTGGGTGCGGCGGTGTGGGCGCATGAGCGGATGGATGGGGTGGGATGGACGGCGCTGGTGGGATCGACATGCGGGGCGGCGCTGATTGCGCTGGGCGGACGGCATGGCGGGGTGGGTCAACCGAGCGTGAAGGGCGACCTGCTGGTGGTGGGGTCGCTGATGATTGCGCTGGGATGGATTTTGATCAACAAGCAGTTGATGGAGCGGCACTCGCACGTAGTGGTGACGGCGTATGGGCTGGTGCTGGGGATGGCGATGCTTTGCGTGATTGTGCCGGTGCTGTTTGGGGTGCCGCCGGTGCATGGAGTCTCGCTGAAGGCCTGGGGAGCGCTGGCGGCGAGCGGAGTGCTGTGTACGGCGACGACGACGTTGCTTTGGAATTGGGGGCTGACGCAGGTGCCTGCGTCGCAGGCGGGGGTGCTGCTGAATATGGAGCCGCTGGTGGGGTCGGTGCTGGGGGTGGTGGTGCTGAAGGAGGTGCTGGGGGCGAGTGCGTGGGTGGGGGGTGGGATGATTCTGGTGGCGGCGGTGATGTTGACGATGCACTCGAAGACGCGGGTGGGGGAGGTTGTGGGGGTTTAGATGAATTTTTGGTGGCGTTGCGTAAGTTCGGGCGGGTGGGTCGTCTAGGGAGGAGGAGGATTTCCCATGAAGAAAACTTTTGTCGCTGCCCTGCTGTTGCTGACCGCAACCACTGCGTTCGCTCGTCCTTGCCGGGTTTGGAAGTCACGGCATCATCATCGGTATTGTGCGCATCGGTAAAGCTTTGTTGGGGATGAATGGGGCGGCGAGGACGGATCTTGCCGCCCCTTTCTGTTGCTAGACGGGGGTGATGATGCCGCCGACGGGAAGGGATTTGGGGAGAAGGCTGCGGTCGTGGTAACCGGCTGAACGGGCGATGGCGGGGGTGTGCTTGAGGGGCGCGGTGGGCTCGATGAGGACCACGGTCTGGCTGGGGGTGAGGGTGCCTTCGGAGAGGAGGGTTTCATAGGCGTGAAAGGCGGAGGCAGCTTCTGGGGAGAGGAGGATGCCTTCGCGGAGGGCGAATTTGCGGGTGGCGGCGAGAATTGCTTCGTCTGAGGCGAAGGGGATGGTGTGGAGCTGGGGGCGGGGGGTGTTGGGGGGGATCCAGGCGAGGGCTTCCAGGGCGTCAAAGGCGGCGGTGAGGGCGGGGACGGCGTGAGGGGTGGGGTTGGGGTAGAAGATGGCGGCGGGGTAGGTCCAGGCGAGCTGCTCGGTGAGCTCGTAGGCGAGGGTTTTTTGGCCTTCGAGGATGGCTAGGGCGAAGGACTCGTGGATGTTGAGCCAGTCGGGGTGGGAGATGAGGTCGGCGCGGAGGGCTTCGACGCAGCCGGGGACGGTGAGGGGGAGGTGGTGGAGGTCGGCGCCGAAGAGGGTGGATTGGAGCTGGTCGGCGAGGGGGGTGTCCGGGCAGTTTTGCGGGATGTAAAGGTGGGCCGTGAGGCCGGCGGCGGCGCAATAGGCGGCGACGGCGGAGGCGGCGTTGCCGGTGGAGGCGAGAGCCAGGTGTTGGTGACCTGCGTGCTTGGCGGCGGAGACGGCGACGGAGATGGCGCGGGCTTCGAGGGAGCCGGTGGGGTTGAGGCTTTCCTGCTTGAGGAAGAGGTTGGGGTGGTGGCGGCTGCGGATGAGGGGGGTCCAGCCTTCGCCGAGGGTGATGGGGGGGACCGCTTTCAGTTCAGGGGCGAGGAGGTCGCGATATCGCCAAAGGCCGAGGGAGTGTGGGGAGGCAGCGGCGAGTTGGGCGGGGGTGTCGCGGGTGACCATGGAGTTCATGCTAGATGAAAACGTTCGGACCTGAAGAGGTGTGCCGGGATGGGAATGCTGCGAAGGTCCGCTTACCTTAGCCGCGAGGAAGCCCCGGCGAAGATGGGGCAGAGGAGGGCGGAGGTGATGGCAAGTGAGAGAATGAGGGGATGACGATTGGGGCGGATGTGCGGCCGGTACGGATGATTGCGGTGGATATGGATGGGACGCTGCTGGGGCTCGACGGGAAGGTGAGCGAGCGGAACCTGGCGGCGGTGGCGATGGCCGAGGCGGCGGGTGCGGAGGTGGTGATCGCGACGGGGCGGCGGCACAGCTATGCGATGCGGGTGCTGCGGGGGCTGGGGCTGCGGGACGATGCGGTGCTGGTGAGCTCAAATGGGGCGGTGGTGAGGACGGTGGGGACGGTGACGGGCTCAAGGCTGATTGAGAAGATGCACATGGAGCCCGAAGGCGTGGCGGTGCTGCTGCGACTGCTGCGGGAGTACAGGAATGCGCTGGTGGTGACGTTCGACCGGGTGGGCGCGGATGGGGAGGATGCGCGCGGGGCGCTGGTGGTGGAGGAGCTGGCGGACCTGCATAACAGCATTGGGAAGTGGATGGAGGCGAATGAGCCGTATCTCGAGCGAGTGATGCCGATTGAGGAGGCGCTGAAGGGAGATCCGCCGATCCAGATGATGCTGTGCGGGACGGTGGAGCGGATGCGGATGGCCGAGGCCAGGCTGGTGGAGGATCCGAGTGTCGCGGCGGTGGGTGAGAACCGGGCGGGCGGACTGATTCAGTTGAATCGGACGGAGTATCCGGAGAGGAATTTGTCGATTCTGGATATTTTGCCGGCGGGGTGCTCAAAGGGGGCGGCGTTGCTGCGACTGGCGAAGGCGAGGGGTGTCGAGCCAGGGGAGATGATGGCGGTGGGGGATAACTGGAATGATTTATCCATGCTGGAGGTGGTGGGGCATCCGGTGCTGATGGCGAACGCTCCGGAGGACCTGCTGGCGTATGCGAGGGAGCGAGGGTGGAGGATTGGACTGCGGCATGAGGAGGATGGGGTGGCTCATGCTGTCGAAGCGGCGCTTCAGATTGGGACGGCTTTGGCTTCCTAGGCGACGAATTGGGGATGGGTTCGTCTTAACGACTCTGGTAGGCTTTTCTGGTGATTCCTCTGTACAGACGATGGATGGTTGCGGCGATGCTGCTGGCGGGGCTTACGTCCGCTGCGTATGCGGCGGAGCGGGTAACGCTGAGCAATGGGTCTGAGTTTGACTGCGTGCGGCGGGTGGTGGATGGGGATCGGGTGCGGCTGTATTTTTCCGGGACGGCTGGTGGGGACGACGGGAATTTCCTGGAGATTGCGGCGAATGATGTGGTGAAGGTTGAAACGATTCCAGATTTACCGGTGGTGAAGGCTCCGGCAGCGGCGATTGCGGCGGTGGTGAGTGTGGCTGGGGTGCTGAATCCGACGGTGGCGGAGTTGCACGAGATGCTGGCGCGGGCGGGGGCGGCGCACCATATCGACGAGGATTTGCTGGCGAGTGTGGTGAAGGCGGAGAGTGGCGGGCAGGTGAAGGCGGTTTCGAGGACCGGCGCGAGGGGCCTGATGCAGCTGATGCCGGGGACTGCGGCGGAGCTTGGGGTGAGGGATTCGTTTGTGGCGGACCAGAATGTGGAGGGCGGCACGAAGTATCTGGATGCGCTGCTGACGCGGTACCACGACAATATTGCGCTGGCGCTGGCGGCGTATAACGCGGGGCCGGGGGCGGTGGATAAGTATCACGGGGTGCCTCCGTTCCGGGAGACGAGGGCGTATGTGAGCCGGGTGATTCGGGAGTTCAACCGGCGCAAAACGGTCCTGATGGCCGCGGCTAAGTGACGGTGAAGAGAGCGCTTCCGTGGGCTTTGTGTGCGGTGGTGGTGGGGTTTCTTGGGTGGAAGCTGCACACGTCGCACTTTGATTGGGCGGGGTTTGGGCGGAGTTTGCGAGAGGCGGACTGGCGGCTGATTTTGGCGGCGGTGGTGGTGATTTATGCGACGAACCTGTTCCGGGCGGCGCGGTGGGCAGTGTTTTTGCGGCCGGCGTTCCGGGCTGCGGGGGTGAAGCCGGTGGGGTGTTGGGGGCTGGTGGGGTCGCAGTTTGTTGGGTTTACGGGGCTGGCGATCTTTGGACGGATTGGGGAGTTGATTCGGCCGCTGCTGGTGGCGCGGCGGACGGGTTTGACGTTTGCCTCGCAGGTGGCGGTGGTGACGGTGGAGCGGGTGTTCGACCTGGGGGCTTTTGCACTGATCTTTTCCTTGAATCTGCTGCTAAGTCCTTCCTTACAGGGGCTTCCTCACCATGAGTACTTCCGCAAAGTGGGGTATGCGATTGCGGGGTTGACGGTGGTGCTGATCGTGTTTGTGGCGGCGGTACGGGTGGCTGGAGGGGTGGTGGCGCGGGGAATGGGTGGGTTCGTAGGAATGGTTTCAAAGGGGGTGGGCGAGGGCGTGCGGGAGAAGGTGCTGGGGTTTCGGGAGGGGTTGGATGTGATTACGGGGGTGGGGGACTTTGCGGCGGTTGTGGCGTGGAGTCTGCTGACGTGGGGCGGGATTGCGGCGGCGTATGTGCTGGCGATGCGGGCGTTTCCGGCTCCGGTGCATGATCTATCTGTGGCCGAATCGTTGATTCTAATGGGGTTCAGCGTGGTTGGCGGGATTGTGCAGTTGCCGGGCGTGGGCGGAGGGGCGCAGGTGGGGACGATCTCGGCTTTGACGCTGCTGTTTGGGGTGCCGAATGAGCTGGCGGTGAGCGCGGGGTTGATGCTTTGGCTGACGACGACGATGAGCATGATTCCGGCGGGGCTGGTGTATGCGCGGGTGGAGGGGATCTCGCTGAGGCAGGTTGCGGGGCGGAGTGAGGAGGGGTAGTTCCCTGCTCTGCTGAAGGGTTTGGAAGGGGTTTTGCCAACGTGTTTTCGGGTGAGTGGGGGTGCGAGGTTACTGTTGTGGTAGGAGATGTTGTGGTGGAAACGTGGTGGGAGTGTGGAGGATTGTGGTTGGAGGGTGCTTGAGTTTGGGTGGCGGGCGGGGATGGGCATGGGTGGTCACCTTGGGTGGGTGACTTACGTGGGGGGTAGGTTGGAGAGGGCATACCCCAGGGGCTAAAGCCCGCTTCTTCGGTGAGCATTTGAGACCCAAGGCTGAAGCCTTTGGGGTACCTAGAAGCGGGAGGGTTTGCCGGATGTCCACCGGGGGAGGAGGGGAGTTTACGTCCCACTCATCGCGGTGAGGCTGCGATGAATGGGGCACCCGGGGGTTCGGGGATGAGGAGAAGAAGGCGGTCGTAGGTGAGAGGGGAGTTTACGTCCCACTCATCGCGGTGAGGCTGCGATGAATGGGGCACCCG
>CAXSZW010000002.1:0-148727 GCA_964242025.1 uncultured Acidobacteriaceae bacterium | reverse complement strand
GGAATTCGTGGTAAGGAGAGGAAGGCGGTCGGGCTTGGCCCGATACCCCACCCTATTCGCGATGGAACTGCGAAAAGGATGGGGCACCCAGAACAGGCAACGGCAAAGGCAACGGCAGGGCTTCGCGCTGCGCGGAAGGATGACAAACACGAGGGGTTAGGGCTTGAGGTCGGTGGTGCCCATGTGGCCGGTGACGGCGTCGCGGACGATGAGGCGGAGACGGGTGGCGTTTGGGGGTAAGGCGGCTACGGGGAGGGTGAAGGTAGTTTCGGGGGTGGGTGGGGTTTGGGACAGGGGGCGGGTGGCGGTGAGTTCCTTGCCGGAGTGGCCGAGGAGCTTGCCCTTGCTGTCATACCAGGCGGCCATGATGGTGGCTTCGGTGCGTTCGGTGGAGGAGTCGGCGGAGGACCAGTCGAGGCCGGAGGATTTTACCTTGAGAACGTAGTTGGGGCCTTCGTGGGTGGCGTGGACTTCCAGGCCGTTGTAGGAGAGGGCGGAGTTGACGGCGCTGGAGAGATCGAGCTGGAGCTGGGCGGCGGCTTGTTTGGGGGGCTCGGTGGAGGCGGGGTTGAGGGGGGCAGAGGTGGCGGGGTAGTAGCCGTCTCGGGTGGTGGCGCGGAGGTTGGGGTCGCGCATGACGATGCGGATGTTGCGGTACTTCTGGGCGTCGTCGGAGCGGTTGGTGGGGGCGTAGGAGAGGGTGTAGTAGGTGGCTCCGGCGGCGATGCCTTCGGCGATCTCGTGGTTGACGTCGTTGCGGGACTGGTACGCGGTGCCGCCGGTGGCGGGGGCGAGGTTGCTGAACTGGACGGCTGCGCCGAAGGGGTCGCCTCCGTTTTCGGTTTCAGCGGCTTCGAGATCGTATGGTGAGGTGACGTCCAGGGTGGAGGTGGAGTTGAGGGTGGGGTTGATGGTGTAGAGCGTCACGCGGGAGGCGAGGAGCATATTGGTGCACTGGCGGATGGCGGCTTCGATGGTGGCGATGGTCTTGTCGTCCAGGCCGACGAGGTTGGCGGAGGGGAATCCGTTGCCAACCCAGAGGACGTTTTTGCGGCCGGGGGTTCCGGAGGAGGCCTGGGCGATCTGCTCGAGTGCGGCGAGAGACTGGGCCATGCGCTCGACCGCGATGTCTGAGTTGCGGCCTCCGGACATGAGCTTGGTGGGGTACTCGGGGAGGTGGTGGTCGATGGCGGCGATGAGGGTGTCGCGGTCCTGGGTGTAGTCGTGGAGCTGGGCGAAGCGGGTGTTGGTGGCGGCGAGCAGGACGGTGGGCTGATGGAGGATGGGGGGTTGAGCCTTGAGGAAGGCGATGAGCGAATCGCGGGAGTGCTTGTTGTCTTCAAAGCGGGTGTTGAGCTCGTCGAGGACGAGGAGGGTGACGGGGGCATCGGCGATGCGGGAGAGGTCTGCGGCGGAGTGGACGATGACGTCCGGGGGCTGGGTGTGGGCGGAGGGGGGCTCGAAGGAGCGGATGGTCTGGGGGAGCTTGTCTTCGACGATGGTGAAGTCATCGCGGGTGAGGTTGGGGATGAGGTGGTTTTGCTTGTCGGTGACGACGACGTCCAGGACGACGATGCGGGAGGAGAGTTTGAGGGTTTGCGGCTGTTGCGCGTAGAGGGCGGCGGGGGTGAGGAGGAGGAGGAGAGTGAGGAGTGTGGGGCGAGGCATTGGTGCTCCGGGAGTGGGGTGCGTGGGTTGAGGAGAGCGGTCGGGCTTCGCCCGATACCCACTCTATTCGCGATGGAACTGCGAAAAGGATGGGGCACCCGGTTGTGGTGCTCCGGAAATCAGTGGCTCACGAGGTGACGGTGGGGTGAGGTGCGGAGTTTCAGACTGGTAGGATAGAGAGACAACGATGAAGTGTCCTTATTGTGGTTTTGCGCAGGATCGGGTGGTCGACTCCAGGGAAAGCAAGGAGGCGGAATCGATTCGGCGAAGGCGTGAGTGTGAGCGGTGTAACAAGCGGTTTACGACGTATGAACGGATCGACGAGATTCCGTACATGGTGGTGAAGAAGGACGGGCGGCGGGAGCGGTTCGACCGGCAGAAGGTGCTGAAGGGGCTGCTGCAGGCTTGCCAGAAGCGGAGTGTTTCTTCGGCGCAGCTTGAGAAGATTGTGGATGAGACGGAGGCGTATGTGGTGGACTCGCCGGAGCGGGAGCGGCTGACGACGGAGGTGGGGGAGCTGATTATGGATCGATTGAAGGGGATCGATACGGTGGCTTATATCCGGTTTGCCAGTGTTTATCGGGATTTCAAGGATGTGCGGGAGTTCAAGGCGGAGTTGGAAGAGTTGCTGAGTGGGAAGGATTCGAGGAAGCAAGGGGTAAGGGGTAAGGGGTAAGAACAAAGGACGACCGCGGACTGCACGGAACACGCGGATTGAAGCAACGGCAAGAGCAGACGCAGATTTCCTTCGGGAATGACAAACAAGAACGGCAAGTGCAACGGCAAAAGCAAAGGCCACTACGGAGGTTCGGACGGTTACCGAGCTTTCTGTCTGGTTCGCTCAATGGAATACGAGGGCAACATTTTCGCTGCGCTCAGAATGACGACTTAAACTTTGGGGAGATGATTTTGGATTTGACGAACGGGACGGCGGGGCAAGCGAAGCGGACTCATGCGATTACTTTGATTCCGGGCGATGGGATTGGGCCGGAGGTGACGGAGGCTACGGTTCGGATCCTGGAGGCGGCGGGTGCGCTGACTGGATGTGGGTTTGACTGGCGGCGGCATGATGCGGGGGCCGATGCTTATAAGCGGACGGGGGAGTACATCTCGCAGGGTCTGTATGACTCGCTGGAAGAGACGCGGGTGGGGTTGAAGGGGCCGGTGGGGACGCCCATTGGGGGCGGGTTCAGCTCGATCAATGTGGCGCTGCGGAAGAAGTATGAGCTGTTTGCGAACTTCAGGCCGATCAAGAATCTGCCGGGGCTGGGGACGCGATATCCGGGGATTGATCTGGTGATTGTGCGGGAGAATACGGAGGATCTGTACGCCGGGCTCGAAGTGATGGTGGTGCCGGGGGTGGCGCAGGGGCTGAAGATTATTACGGAGAAGGCTTCGACCCGGGTGGCGAAGTTTGCGTTTGAGTATGCGAGAAAGCATGGGCGCGGGAGGATTCATGCGATTCACAAAGCGAACATCATGAAGCTGACGGATGGGCTGTTTCTGGATAGCGTGCGGAAGGTGGGGGCGGGGTTTCCCGAGATTGAGTACAAGGAACATATCGTCGACAACACGTGTATGCAGCTGGTGCTGAATCCGTATCAGTATGACATGATCCTGACGGAGAATTTGTATGGGGATATTCTGAGCGATCTTTGCAGTGCGTTTGTGGGTGGCTTAGGACTCGTTCCGGGTGCGAATCTGGGGGAGACGATGGCGATCTTTGAGGCGGTGCACGGGTCGGCTCCGGATATTGCGGGGAAGGATATGGCGAACCCGACGGCGGTGCTGCAGAGTGCGATTCTGATGCTGTGGCACCTGGATGAAGGGGAGACGGCGGAGATGGTGCAGAAGGCGATGGAGGCGGTGTATTCGGAGGGGAAGACGTTGACGCGGGACGTGGGGGGGACGAGTGGGACGACGGCGTTTGCGGATGCGGTGATTGCGGCGATTGGGGCTGCTTAGGCGGAAGGCTTAACACCGATCGTCACCGATTGGACCGATTCTTTTTTGGATGGAGCGAGGCTAGGGATGATGATGCGGCGAAATGGTTCGGTTGGGTTGATGGCGGTCGTTGCGGTGATGGTGACGGGGTGTAAGCCGGATGCTTCGGTGAAGAAGCCGGAGGTGATCGGGCGGGGGGAGAAGGCGCTGGGGACGCCGCCGGCGACGGAGCCGCAGAATGCGAGTGGGGCGGTGCCGAATATCAATCCTTCGGGTGGGGAGGCGGCGGCTTATACGGGGCCGACGGGGAGTGTGAGTGGGATGATTTCACTGGTGGGGAAGGCGCCGGCGAAGGTGGCGATCGATACGAGTATGGACCCGGCTTGCGGGTTGACGGGTGGGCAGGTTTATAGCGAGCAGTATGTCGTCAACGGCGGCAAGGTGGCGAATGTTTTTGTGTATGTGAAGAGTGGGCCGTGGGCGGCGATGCAGGCACAGGCGACGGGTGCGGGGCTGCAGCCGGTGGTGATGGACCAGAAGGGGTGCCAGTATGTGCCGCATGTGATTGGGGTAATGCGCGGAGGGTATGTGGCGTTCAAGAACAGCGATGTGACGATGCACAACATCCACACGATGCCGGCGGTAGTGGGGAACGAGACGATCGATGTAAGCCAGGGGCCGAAGGGTGCGGCGCAGAATAAACAGTTTATGAAGCCGGAGATGATGATGCCGGTTCGGTGCAATAACCATCCTTGGATGAATGCGTTTATCAATGTATCGCCGACGGCTTTTTTCCAGGTGACGGGGGTGGATGGGACGTTCGAGCTGAAGGGCTTGCCGCCGGGGGACTACGTGATTGGGGCGGTGCAGGAAAAGATGGGGGAGAAGGATATTAATGTGTCGGTTGCGGCGGGGGCGGGGGCGAAGGCGGATTTTGCTTTTGCGGTGAAGTAGGATTTGGCCCATGCAGACGTTCTCGACATCACGACAGGCTAAGGAGTTTCTTGTGGGGAGGGTCGTGGCTGAGGCGCAGCGGGAAGACGTTGCGCTGTCTGAGATTGAGCGGAAGATGCTGTACTTCTCTGAGACTGCGTGGACACTTCCGGACATGATGGAGGTGAATGATGCCTTCGACGATGAGTACGATACCGAAGAGTACGAACAGAAGATAAACAGACTCGTCAGCGCATTCCGTGAGCGAGCACATCGAGATGATCGTCGGGAGCTTAAGGCTTGGGATGCGGCGGTTCAGAAGCTGCGCGATGAGGATCATTACATTCTGGTGATGGCTGATACGCCGGACCCAATCGAGCGACGGTTGTTCACGCGAGACGGTGTGCGGCTGGTGGTTACCGCGTTTGTCTGCGTATGTGTTCTGATCGTGATTGTTTTTGCGGTGGAGAAGATTAAGAGCATGATGTGAGTGGCGGCCTCTATAGTTCGCACCTTCAGCGCTTGGGTTCTGGGGATGGTAGAGCACCTGGGACTTCGCCCCAGGCTGGTATAGAACGGGCCTTTGGCCCGGAAAGCGGAAGCTAGAGACGGGTTAGCCATGCCTTATCTCAAGCGCTTGGCGAGAGCGTACCTCAGCGGCTGAAGCCGGTTTTGTGGTGGTCCGATGCGGCACGGGTGAACCCGTGCCCTTAAGCATGACGGGAACTCTTGGCTATTCGCAAGTGAGGGGATGGCGCGGACGCGGTATTCTAGCTGGATGGATGGGAT
This sequence comes from uncultured Acidobacteriaceae bacterium, assembly GCA_964242025.1. Taxonomy (GTDB): domain Bacteria; phylum Acidobacteriota; class Terriglobia; order Terriglobales; family Acidobacteriaceae; genus Edaphobacter. The sequence continues at coordinate 143,393 of CAXSZW010000002.1, read as the reverse complement.
GAGCTGATGGAGCGACGGAAGGTTGGGATACTGGGGGCGACGGGGATGGTGGGGCAGCGGTTTATTCAACTGCTGCACCAGCATCCGTGGTTTGAGATTGCGTGGCTGGCGGCAAGCGACCGGAGCGCGGGCAAGCGATATGAGGATGCGTGCCGGTGGAAGCTGGACACGCCGCTGCCGGCGGAGATTGCTTCGATGACGCTGATGCCGAATGTGCCCGAGGGCGTGCCGGGGCCGGAGCTTCCAAGGATTATCTTTGCGGCTCTCGATGCCGGGATTGCACATGAGCTGGAGCCGAAGTTTGCGGCGGCGGGGTGCGCGGTGATCTCGAATAGCAGCGCGTTCCGGATGACGACGGATGTGCCGCTGGTGGTGCCGGAGGTGAATGCGGATCATCTCTCACTCATTGAACAGCAGTCTTGGCGCAAGGAGGTGTCGGCCGATGGGAGGCCGGGGGGGTATATCGTCACGAACCCGAACTGCTGTGCGATTGGGCTGGTGCTGGCGCTGGCTCCGCTGAACGAACGGTTCGGGATTGAGAGCTTGTTTGTGACGACGATGCAGGCGGTGAGCGGGGCTGGGTATCCGGGGGTGGCGTCGCTGGATATTCTGGGGAACGTGGTGCCATTTATCAAGAACGAGGAAGAGAAGCTGCAGGAGGAAGTGAACAAGCTGCTTGGGACGGTGCGCGGGGACCATGTGGAGATGCTGCCGGCGAAGCTGAGTGCGCATTGCAATCGCGTGGCGGTGGTGGATGGGCATACGGAGTGCGTGAGCATCAAGTTCAAACGAGCCGCAACCCATGAAGAGATACTGGCCGCGTGGGCGGAGTTTCAGCCGTTGCGCGGGATTCACGAAGGGCATGATCTGCCGAGTGCGCCGGAGTCTCCGGTGGAGTATGTGGATGCGATTGACCGGCCGCAGCCAAGGCTTGACCTGATGCGTGGCAAGGGGATGACGACCACGGTGGGGCGGCTGCGACCGTGCAGCCTGATGGACTGGAAGTTTGTGCTGCTGAGCCACAATACCATTCGTGGGGCTGCGGGCGCGGCGCTGCTGAATGCGGAGATGCTGGCGATGATGGGCAAGCTGGACTGGAAGGCTGGGGCGGCTCGCGGATGAGTGAACGGCAGAAGCTGGTGGTGATGAAGTTCGGCGGGACGTCGGTGGAAGATGCGACGGCGATGAAGCGGACGGCGTCGATTGTGCAGGGGCGCAGGGGGAAGGGACTGCAGTGCGTCGTTGTGGTGTCGGCGATGGCGAAGGTGACGGATCAACTGCTAGCTGCGGCTGCGGCGGCGGGGCGGGATGATCGTCAGGGCGCGATTGCGATTGCGGTGCGGCTGCGGGAGCGGCACCTGGATACGGCGGCGGAGCTGGTGAAGGGGGAGCTGCTGCAGGAGCTGGTGGGGAAGATTCATGGGGAGTTCGACGCACTGGATGATTTGCTGCGAGGGATTGCGGCGGTGGGTGAGCTGACGCCACGGACGAACGACCTGGTGGTGAGCTTTGGGGAGCGGATCTCAAGCAGGATGGTGGCGGCGGCGTTTGCGCAGCTTGGGTTGAATGGGGTGCATGTGGATGCGCGGAACTGCATTATTACGGACGCGCATTATGGCAAGGCGGCACCGCAGGAAGCGGGGATTGAGGCGAGGCTAACGGAACTGGTGCTGCCGCTGCTTGAGCAGGGACTGACGCCGGTGATGGGCGGGTTTATCGGATCCAATGCAGAGGGGATTACGACGACGCTGGGGCGCGGCGGGAGCGACTATACTGCGGCGCTGGTGGGGGGCGGACTCCATGCCGGGGCGATTGAGATTTGGACCGATGTGAACGGGATTATGACGACGGACCCGCGGATTGTTCCGGAGGCGCTGCGGGTGAAGACGATCAGCTTTGAGGAGGCGGCGGAGCTGGCGTACTTTGGGGCGAAGGTGCTGCATCCGGCCACGATCCTGCCAGCGGTGCAGAAGAGTATTCCGGTGTTTGTGCTGAACAGCCGGAATCCGAGCAACGAGGGGACGAAGATTACGGCCATGGCGGCAAAGTGTACGTCGCCGTTCAAGAGTATTGCGGCGAAGAAGCGGCTGACGATTATTGATGTGGTGGCGAGCCGGATGCTGATGTCGCATGGGTATCTGAAGGCTGTGTTCGACGTGTTCGACCGGTATCAGTGTGCGATCGATATGGTTTCGACGAGCGAGGTGAGTATCTCGCTGACGGTGGACAGCAATGAGCAGTTGCCGGCGATTTGCGCGGAGCTGGGCAAGATTGCGGATGTGAAGTATGAGGGACGTAAGGCGCTGGTGTGCCTGGTGGGCGAAGATATTCGGGGGCATAACGGGATTGCGGGCAGGGTGTTCTCGGCGGTCAGTCACGTCAACGTGCGGATGATTTCGCAGGGGGCGAGCGAGATCAACATGAGCTTCATGATCGACGAGGAGGATGTGGAGGAGGCGGTGCGGTCGTTGCACAAGGCTTTCTTTGCGGATCCAGATGAGGCGGTGTTCGATGTGACGGCCAGAGTTGCGGCGAGTTAGGTAGACTGGCTGTCAGGCTTTTCTGAAGGGATCTTTCGATGCGCGTATTGGTTTTGGGACACGGTAAGACTGGCAGTCTGGTTGCTGAGGTTGCGGCGGAGCATGGGCATGGGGTGCATGTGCTCGACGCGAAAGAGAATCCTGGCGCGGCTGCGCTGACGCCGCCGTTTGTGGCGGGATTCGATGTGGTGATCGACTTTACGACGCCCGAGGCGGCGGTGCAGAACATGCGTGCGTGCCTGGCGACGGGCGCGAAGATGGTGATTGGGACGACGGGCTGGTACGACAAGCTGGATTCGATGCGGAGCCTGGCGGAGCGGCGGGACGCGGGGCTGCTGTATGGGACGAACTTTTCCGTGGGCGTGCAGGCGATGATGCGGCTGGCGAATGAGATGGGGAAGGCGCTGAAGGATGCGGGGTATACGTTCGAGATTACGGAGACGCATCATGCTTCGAAGCTGGATGCGCCCTCCGGGACGGCGATCAGCCTGGGAGAGAGGATCAAGGCGGCGGGGTGCGGGGAGGTGCCGATCGAGTCCAGGCGCGAGGGCGATGAGACGGGGCTGCATGTGCTGACGGCGACGAGCGATGCGGATCGGCTGACGCTACGGCATGAGTCGTTTAGCCGGCGCGGGTTTGCGGAGGGTGCGGTGCGGGCGGCGGAGTGGCTTTCAACGCGGAGTGGATGCTACGACTTCCGGGATGTGTTTGAGACGATGTAAGCTGCTCGACCGACAGGTTGGGTTGGGGTGATGTTGCTTTATGGGGCGGTTCTGCCTAACCTTGGGGCATGGGCTTCGTCGAGCAATCCGCAGTGAGTGCTTCCGTTTCTGGAACATCTGGTTTTGATTTTCTTGCGCTTCCGTTTGAGGAGAAGCTGGATCGCTTTGCGCGAGTAGCGGTGCGGGTGGGGTTGAACCTGCAGGTTGGGCAGGAGCTGCTGATTTCGGCTTCCACCGAGATGCTGCCGCTGGTGCGGCGGATCACGGAACATGCGTACAAGGCCGGGGCGTCGCTGGTCACGACGGTCTATACGGATGATGAGGCGGTGCTGGCGCGGTACAAGTATGCGGCGGATGACTCGTTTGACCGGGCTCCGCAGTGGCTGGCGGATGGGGTGGCGGCGGCGTTCCGAAGTGGGGCGGCGCGGCTGGCGCTGAGTGGGGCGAATCCGGCGCTGCTGGCGGGGCAGGATGCGGCGAAGGTGAGCCGGGCCAATGTGGCGGGGAGCAAGGCGAACAAGCCGGCGATGGAGATGATTACGCGGCATGCGATCAACTGGTCGATTGTGGCGGCGGCGACGCCGGCATGGGCGCGGCTGGTGTTTCCGGGGGTGGCCGAGGAGGAGGCGGTGGCGAGGCTGTGGGAGGCGATTTTTGTGGCGTCTCGGGTGACGAGCGAAGACCCGGTGGCGGCGTGGAAGGCGCATAGTGCGCATCTTCATCAGAGGGTGGCTTTCCTGAACGACAAGCGGTTTCATGCGCTGCGGTTTCGGGCGGCGGATGGGGCTGAGGTGCTCACGGATCTGACGGTTGGGCTGGCAGACGATCATCTTTGGGCGGGCGGTGGCGGCGAGTCGGGCAATGGGGTGTTTTGTAATGCGAATATTCCGACGGAGGAGTGCTTTACGACACCGCACAAGGATCGGGTAGATGGGTTTGTAAGAGCTTCGAAGCCGCTTTCGCACCAGGGGACTTTGATTGAGAACATCCGCTGCACGTTTGTTGGCGGGAAGATTGTGGAGGCGACGGCGACGGCGGGGGAGGAGCAGTTGAACCGGTTGATCAGCACCGACAAGGGAGCGCGGAGGCTGGGCGAGGTGGCCCTGGTGCCACACTCGTCGCCGATTGCGCAGAGTGGGATTTTGTTCTGGAATACGCTGTTCGACGAGAATGCGGCGAGCCATATTGCGCTGGGGCAGGCGTATGCGACGTGTCTCATCGACGGTGAGCATATGGATGAGGCGACGCTGGCGGGTAAGGGCGCGAACGCAAGCCTGATCCATGTGGACTGGATGATTGGGTCCGGGGGGATGGATGTGGATGGGCTGGCGAAGGATGGGAGCTCGCAGCCGCTGATGCGGCAGGGTGAGTGGGTTTGAGGGTGGTGTGGCGGATTGCGCTGAGTGTGGTGGTTGCGGCGGTGGCGATTGCGGCGGGGTCGGCGGCGCTGTTTGTGACGTCCGCGCCGAAGTGGATCAGCATCCTGGTGGAGCCGTTCAGCCTGGTGCTGACGCCCGGGGTGGCGATCTCCATGATCTTTACGAAGGCGCATGATTACACGCAATGGGAGATTCTGCGGGGGGCGTTCGGGTTCTACGTGGTGTTGTTGTACGGATTGCTCTGGTGGCTGGGTGTGCCGAGGAGTCTGGCGCGGCGACAGAGCCGCACGACGCGCTAAAATCAGGGTGCGATGGAACTCTTTGGCTGCGGCACTGCACTGATTACCCCTTTTCGCGCGGATGGCGCGGTGGATGAACATGCCCTTTACAGCCATGTGGAGTGGCAGATCCAGAACGGCGTGGAGCTGCTGGTGCCGTGCGGGACGACGGGCGAGGCGGCGACGTTGAGCGACGCGGAGTGGCTGCGCGTGGTGGAGGTGACGTGCGCGGCTGCGGCGGGGCGGGTGCCGGTGTTTGCGGGGTGTACGCATAACTCGACGCATGTGGGGGTGCAACGGGTGGAGCGGCTGAGCCAGGTGCCTGGGCTGACCGGGATTCTGACGGCGAATCCGTACTACAACCGGCCGGGGCAGGAGGGGCAGTATCTGCACTTCAAGGCGCTGGCCGAGGCGACCGATCTGCCGGTGCTGCTGTACAACATCCCGGCGCGGACGGGGGCGAACCTGGAGCCGGAGACGGTGCTGCGGCTGGCGGAGATTCCAAACGTGGTGGGGATCAAGGAATCCAGCGGGAACATGGCGCAGATTACGGAGCTGCTGATGATGGCGCCGAGGGGGTTCCGGGTGTTTGCTGGAGATGATGGGCTGGCGCTGCCGGTGCTGGCGTTGGGCGGCGCCGGGCTGATCAGCGTGGCGAGCAATGTGATTCCGGGGCAGATGTCGGATATGGTGCGGTCCGCGATCAAGAACGACTGGGCGAGTGCAAGGAGGATTAACCGGCACTTCTTCCGGCTGATGCAGGCGCACTTCTGGGAGGCGAGTCCGGCGCCGGTGAAGGCGGTGCTTTCGATCCTGGGGCGAGGGGAGGAGACGTTACGGCTGCCGATGGTGCCCGTGACGAAGGCGACTCGGGCCAAGCTGGAGACGCTGGTGGGGGAGCTGGGGCTGATGGTGCATGCTCCGGCGGGTAAGGGTGGGAATTTGAGGGTGTTTTAGGTTACCGGGCGAGCTCTTTTGGGGGCGGGAAGAAGAATACCCTCCCTCTGTATGGAATGATGCAAAAATTTGAAAAACAAACAGGTTAGGCTTGTATCTTCCTAGCCGAAACATTGACCGGACCCCCTACTTTGGTTACGAGTTGGAACGTTACCTTGAGGGTGGACGAAGTACGAGGAGAGTGATTGATGAACGGCACGGATTTAGAACAAGCGATTGAGTTTTTCTTCAGCGAAGGGCCGGCGGCTATTGGCAATGCTGAGGCGATGGGGGCGTTTCTGGAGTTGCGCGGGCGGCTGGAGGCGGGGACGCTGCGGGCGGCTGAGCCGGATGTGGCGCAGGCTACGGGATGGAGGGTGAATGCATGGGTGAAGCGGGGGATTCTGCTGGGATTTCGGCTGGGGGCGCTGGAGAATGTGAACGGGGGTGGGCTCTCGTTTGTGGATAAGGACACATATCCGGCGCGGGAGTTTGGGCCGGAGAGTGGGGTGCGGGTGGTGCCGGGGGGATCGTCTGTGCGGAGCGGGGCATATCTGGCGAAGGGGGTGGTGTGCATGCCGCCGATGTACGTGAATGTGGGGGCGTATGTGGATGAGGGGACGATGGTGGATTCGCACGCGCTGGTGGGGAGCTGCGCGCAGATTGGGAAGCGGGTGCATCTGAGTGCGGCGGCGCAGATTGGGGGGGTGCTGGAGCCGGTGAATGCTTCGCCGGTGATTATTGAGGATGACGCGCTGATCGGGGGGAATACGGGCGTGTATGAGGGGACGATTGTGCGGTCCAGGGCCGTGCTGGCGGCGGGAACGGTGCTGACGCGAGGAACGCCGGTGTATGACCTGGTGACGGGGGAGATTCATCGGGCGACGGCGGAGAGGCCGCTGGTGATTCCGAGCGGGGCGGTGGTGGTGCCGGGATCGCGGGCGATTACAAGCGGGAAGGGCAAGGAGTGGGGGCTGAGTGTGAGCACGCCGGTGATTGTGAAGTATCGGGATGAGAAGACGGAGCTTTCGTTGGCGTTAGAGGACTTACTGCGGTGAACGAGCTTGCCTGCCGGACGGGCCCGCTGCGCGCGGGGCGGTCACTTCGTGACTTTTCTACCGGTCGGGGAGGCTTGAAAGGGATGGGGTCGAGCGTTGCTCGACAAGGGCGGAGGATGGTGTCCGACCCTTTTGGCGCATAACTGATAAACTCAGGGGTTGATGGCACAAGATAAATTACGCATGATTCCGCTGGGTGGCCTTGGTGAGTTCGGTATGAACTGCATGGCGATCCGCTGGCAGGATGACATTATTGTTATCGATGCTGGGTTGATGTTTCCTGAAGAAGAGCTGCTGGGTGTGGATATTGTTGTTCCCGATATCAGCTACCTGACGGAGAACCGCAGCAAAGTACGGGCGATTTTACTGACGCACGGGCACGAAGATCACATTGGCGGGCTGCCGTGGATCCTGTCCGAGCTGAACGTTCCGGTGTACGGGACGGAGTTTACGCTGGCGATGGCCGAGGGCAAGCTGGATGAGCATCGGCTGCTGGACGACGCCGATCTGATCGAGATGATTCCGGGCAAGAAGTTCCAGCTTGGGCCGTTTACGATTCAGCCGATCCATGTGACGCACAGCCTGGTGGACTGCGTCGCGCTGGCGATCCATACGCCTGTGGGTGTGGTGCTGCATACGGGCGACTTTAAGGTGGACCTTTCGCCTCCGGATGGGAAGCCGTTCGATCTGCAGAGCTTTGCGGATCTGGGCAAGAATGGTGGGGTTCTGGCACTGCTGCAGGATTCGACCAACGTGGATCGGCCGGGCTGGACGCCGAGTGAGCGCGCGGTCAGGCCGCGGCTGGATGAGATTTTTGCGCAGACCAAGAAGAAGCTTTTTTTCAGCTGCTTCTCGTCTTCGATTACGCGGATTGCGCTGGCGTTTGAGCTGGCAGCCAAGCATGGGCGGAAGATCGCTGTGATTGGGCGCTCCATGGATAATGCGACGGAGATTGCGCAGGACCTGGGCTACCTGAAGGTGCCGCAGGGGCTGCTGATTCATCCGGGACAGATTCGGGACTTTCCGCCTGAGAAGCTGTTGTTGATGATCAGCGGGACGCAGGGCGAGCCGATGAGCGCGCTGAGCCGGGCCGCGGTGAACAACCATAAGTTCGCGAAGATTGAGGCCGGGGACACAGTGCTGATGAGCAGCCGCGTGATTCCCGGTAACGAGAAGGCGATTTATCGCGTGATCGACCACCTGGAGCGGCGGGATGCGAACATCATCTTCGACGACGGCACGAATGGGATGATCCATGTGAGCGGTCACGGCAGCCAGGAAGAGTTGAAGCTGATGATCAACCTGGTGCAGCCGAAGTTCTTTATCCCGGTGCATGGGGATTACCGTCACCTGAAGCACCATGTTCGGCTGGCAGAGGGTACGGGGGTTCCGAAGAAGGCAATCCTGATGGAGGATGGCGAGATTCTGGAGCTGACGGCGGACACTGCGGTGAAGAACGGCAAGGTCACGACGGGACGGGTTTGCATCGATTCGGGCGGCTCCATTGACGTGGTTGAGGACGTGGTGATTCGCGACCGGCAGCATCTTTCCGAGGACGGGATTGTGCTGGCGATCATTGCGATCGACAAGCGGACCGGCCAGAGCGAAGGTGTGCCGGAGATTGTGATGCGCGGCTTTGCGGTGGACGATGCAGAGGTCGTGGCGGAGGCTCGCGCGATTGTGCAGAAGACGCTGGCGAGTTCCAGCGCCGAAGAGAAGCAGGATTATGGGGTGATCAAGGAGAAGATTCGCGGGGATCTGAAGCGGTATATTCAGAAGTCGACGAGCCGGAGACCGCTGATCATGCCGGTGATCATGGAGATCTAACTGCTGGATGAGTGTCAGGCGAGAAGGGCGAAGACTTTTGTCTTCGCCCTTTCTCTTTTGCGGTGGGGTTATGGGCGGCATCTCACGATGCAGGATTTATGCTTGCTGGAACTTCTATGCGACGCCCTTCCCTTTCCCGTAGGTTTCCCGCTCGACGCGCTGGTGTGGCGCGGATTACGGAACGGCTGCGCCGGTCACGGGCCGGGGCGGTGGTGGGACGGACTCGGGAACGGGTGCGGGAGCATCGGCTGCTGTTTGCGGCGCTGTTGATGGCGGGGATTGTGGTGCTCGCGGTGGCAGCCTGGCCGTTTACGCGGGCGCACCTGCAGGCAGTGGCGATTCTGCAGCAGGTTTCCGGGCAGCCGGTGCCGAGGGTGGTCGGGGCGTTTGTGGCGGAGCCGGTGGCGGTCGAGGATGTGAACTTCGAGACGGAGTCCGGGATGGTGCGGGCTCGGATGTATACGCCCGGGAACAAGCCTGATGCGCCGGCGCTGATTGTGCTGCATGGGGTGCATCACCTGGGGATCGACGAGCCGAGGCTGGAGGCGTTTGCGGCGGCGATGGCGAGTTGCGGGATCAAGGTGCTGACGCCGGAGCTGCCGGACATCAAGGACTACCACGTGGATTCAACGTCGATTAAGACGATCGGCGAGTCGACGCAATGGTTTGCGAAGCAGACGGGTGGGCCGGTGGGGGTGATGGGGCTGAGCTTCAGTGGCGGGCTCGCACTGCTGGCGGCGGCCGATCCGCTGTACAAGCCGGAGTTCAAGTTTGTGTTTGCGGTGGGGTCGCAGGACAGCATGAACCGGGTGGCGCAGTACTACAGGACCAACGAGGATGAGCGGCCGAATGGCACGACGGAGCTGCTGCCGGCGCATGAGTATGGGCCGTTGGTGTTGGAGTACGAGTACGTCGAGGACTTTGTGCCGAAGCAGGATATTGCGGTGATCCGGGCGGTGCTGCGGGCGCATTTGTATGAGGATAAGGCGGCTGAGACGGCGGCGGAGACGAAGCTAAATGAGCGGCAGAAGGCGGAGGCGCTCGACCTGATGGATGCGGCGTCCGCGAAGACGCGTGGGCTGATCGCGGCGGCGGCGGCGAAACATGCGGATGAGCTGAATGGGCTTTCGCCACGGGGGCATTTGAAGACGATGGTGACGCCTGTTTACCTGCTGCATGGGCAGGGGGACAATATTATTCCGTCAGCGGAGACGCTTTGGATGGCGAGTGAGCTGCCGAGCGTGACGCTGCAGGCCATGCTGGTGAGTCCGGTGATCAGCCATCTGGATTTTGAGGGGGCGAAGCCGGGGCTTTGGGATCAGTGGAGATTGATCCACTTTTTTGCGCTGGTGATGCATGCGGCAGAGACGCCCAACGGCAGAACGCCGCTGCTGTAAGACGCATCGGCGTTCTGCCGTTTGTAATGACCATCTGTTGCGAAAAAGACTGCGTGTCCTGCCGGACGGGCGCCCTGCGCGGGCGGCGGTCACTTTGTGACTTGTGTTGGGCGTCGCGTGGTTCGGGCGTTGCCCGGCACAGGAGCTTGTGCCGACCAACGGGAGGAGCGCCGCGAAGACAAGAGCGGGACGAAGTGCGCTACATCTTGTGGGGGTGGTCTGTGGTGGAGATGTTGCGGCCGAAGTGGAAGCTGGGGCCAACGGCGACGCGGTAAGTCCAGCGGCCGTCGGCCAGGATGTCGTTGAAGGGGTGGTTGCGGACGATGTCCAACTGGGTGCGGACGCCGAAGTGTTTGGTGATGGCCAGGTCCCCCCCGCCGCCTACGCCGTAGAAGGCGGTCCAGTCGCGTTTGAAGCCGGCGGGGACGAGTTCGGCGATGATGGCTTTCTGGAAGGGGTCGGTTGCGGGGCGGGGGACGGCGCGCTCCCGGAGGGCTCCGAGGGACGGGCGGAGGAAGAGGGTGAGCTTGGAGAAGTGGCGATTGATGTACTGGGGGCCGAAGGCGAAGGTCTGGGTGTTCACGTCCGTCGGAACGCGGAGCTGATAGCCGGCGGGCAGGAGGCCGGCGGCGGTGTAACCTGCCTGGGCGGCGGCGACCTGTGCCTGAAGGTTTGCGGGGAGGAGCTCTGGGGTGAGGACCTCAGACCCATTGGCGACGCTGTAATCGAAGCCGATGGTGTACCAGGTGCGGGGGTTCATGCCGGCCTGGAGGTGGAAGCCTGGCTGATTGAGGCCTAGGTCCGGGGCGTTGATGTCCGCGAAGCCGACGTAGGCGTCGTAGCGGCTGACGTACGGCTGCTGGGCTTGAGCGGTGGCTCCGAAGGCGAATGAGAGCAGGGCGCAGGCGGCTGAAGCGAGGGGAGCGATGCGGAAGATCTTCATTGGAGCGAAACCTTTCGGAGCAGGAAAAGTGAGTAGTTCTGAACGGTGGGTAAGTTAGTACATTTGGAGGTGGTTTGTCATCTTTTCTGTGACGCGAGATGTTGCACAATGGAGGGACTATGGGATTTGTGACGTTGAGCGAGATTCAGGAGGCGGCGCGGCGGATTGCAGGGACAGCCGTGCGGACGCCGCTGGTGCGGCTGGGGACGACGAACGTGTGGATCAAGTGCGAATCGGCGCAGCCAATTGGAAGCTTTAAGCTGCGGGGGGCGTACAACATGATTTCGCAGTTGAGCCCGGAGGCGCTGGGGAGGGGAGTGATTACGTACTCGTCCGGAAACCATGCGCAGGGGGTGGCGTATGCGGCGCGGGCGCTGGGGTCCAAGGCGGTGATTGTGATGCCGGATAATGCGCCGGGGGTGAAGGTGGATGCGACGCGGGCGCTGGGGGCAGAGGTGGTGTTCGTGGGGAAGGCGAGCTCGGCGCGGAAGCTGAAGGCGGAGGAGCTGGCGGAGCTCCACGGGTACACGATTATTCCGCCGTATGACCATCCGCACATTGTCGCGGGACAGGCGACGTGCGGGCTGGAGATTGTGGAGGAGATGCCGGATGTGGATCTGGTGCTTTCACCGGTAAGCGGGGGTGGGCTGCTGAGCGGGACGGCGACGGCGGTGAAGCTGGGCGGACGGCCGGGGGTGCAGGTGTGGGGCGTGGAGCCGGCGCTGGCGGGGGATGCGAAGGAATCGTTTGATACGAAGACGCTGGTGGAGTGGCCGGCGGAGATGACGTCGCGGACGATTGGGGATGGGTTGAGGACGCAATCGGTGGGAGTGCTGAACTTTGAGCACATTCTGCGGTACGTGGATGGGATTGTGACGGTGACGGAGGACGAGATTTTTTCCGCGATGCGGGTGTTTCTGCGGGAGACGGAGCTGGTGCCGGAGCCGAGCGGAGCGGTGACGCTGGCGGCGGCGCTGTTCCATGCGCATGAGCTGCCGGCGGCGGAGAAGATTGTGGTGGTGTTGAGTGGGGGGAATATCGATCCGGCTTTGAAGGGAAGGCTTGTGGCCGAAGTGGCCGCCGGCGGCGTCCAATAGAGCATGAGACGGATGATGGGTTTGGCATTGTGCGCGGCGGTTGCGTTTGGGACGGCGGGGGCACAGAAGAAGGGGAAGGATAATCGTTCCGGGTATGACCGGTCCGCCCGGGCTACGGTGCTGCACGATGCGGTGGTGTACCTGACGGCGGATGAGGGGGCGCAGAAGCTGGCGGTGGTGACGCCGGGGCATGAGCTGGTGGTGATCGACCGGAGCGGCGGGTGGGTGAAGGTGTATGCGAATACGGATACGCCGGATGATGAGGATCCGGATAAGACGGCGGAGTTTTCGCAGCAGGAGGGGGTGACGCCGGAGTCGGGGTGGGTGAAGGACAAGGGGATTGTGTCGCCGGGGATGGCGGGGGCAGATGCGATTTTGTATGGTGCGGCGGCTTACCTGGAGGAGGAGGCGAGCCATCCTCATGCGCCGAAGGGGGCTGAGGCTGCGGCGCACCTGCTGTACAAGCGGGTGTGGGAGTATGCGCCGGATTCGCCGCTGGCGGGGGAGGCGGCGTTTCGGTCTGCGGACATACGGTGGCAACTGGAAAAGCTGGATAACTCTTCCCTGCCCTCCGCGAAGGAGCAGGAGGCGTATCTGCGGCCGCAGATCTATGAAGGGGATATGAAGCTGGTGATGAAGAAGTATCCGGGGAGCCGTTTTGCGGCGGCGGCGGCGTATGACCTGATCGACAACAAGCTGTGCGGGGACTGGCAGGGGCTTCCGAAGTGTCCGGAGATGGAGGCGAAGCTGTATATGAAGTATGCGGATCAGTATCCGGAATCGCCCAAGGCTGCGGAGGCGGAGTACAACGCGGTGTACCGGTTTGGGGTGACGGTGAGCATGTACAAGGTGGATGACGACCGCAAGCGGAGCGAGGCGGCGGCGAAGCAGGTTCAGGTTCTGGCGGATGAGATGAAGACGCGGTTTGGGAAGAGCGACTTTACGTACAAGGCGCAGAGTATTGCGTATAGGGTGAGCCAGGGGATTCCGATTTATGGGAGCGACCGGGACTGAGGTTCTGAGCCTGGGTTGGGTAGAATAGGTGTATGCCTATTTTGAAAGTGATTGTCCTTGCAATTGTGCAGGGTCTTGCTGAACTCCTCCCTGTTTCAAGCTCTGCCCATGTTGTTGTTGCCGAGAAGCTGATGGGGCTTGATCCGACCTCGCCGGCGATGACGCTGCTGCTGGTGATGCTGCATACGGGCACGATGTTTGCGGTGATTGTGTACTTCTGGAAGCGGTGGGCGCATACGTACTTCCGGTCTGGCGCGGCGTTTCAGAGCGTGCTGGTGCGGATTGTGGGGGCGACGGTGCTGACCGGGGTGATTGGGTATCCGCTGCAGAAGGTGGTGGCGAAGGTGATGTTGCCGGGGGGTGGGAAGGCGGACATCGAGGAGTTGTTTGGGCGCCTGGACATGATTGCGGTGGCGCTATTTGTGGTGGGGCTGCTGATTTTGATTGCGGGGCTGGCGGAGCGGCGGAGCATGACCGGCAAGCTGCAGGGGGCGACCGACGAAGAGATGAGCATGGGTCAGGCTGGGGTAATTGGGGCGGTGCAGGGGCTTTCGCTGCCGTTCCGTGGGTTTTCGCGGTCGGGGTCTACGATTTCCGCGGGAATGCTGGCGGGGGTTAACCGGGAGCATGCGGAGACGTTCAGCTTTGCGCTGGCGGTGGTGTTGACGCCGGCGGTGGTGGGTCGGGAGGGGTTGCGGCTGCTGAAGGCTTCGCATGAGGCTGCGGCTGCGGGGACTCCGCTGGACTTGCATGGGGTGGTGGGGGCGAGCGTGCTGGGAATGGTGCTGGCGTTTGTGGCAGGGCTGGCGGGGCTGAAGTGGCTGTCAAGCTGGCTGGAGAGTGGGAAGTGGTGGCTGTTCGGGGTGTATTGCCTGGCGGCAAGTGTGGTGGTGTTCGGGCTGCACTTGAAGGGGTATTAGGGCTGCGGGAAGGCAGAAAGGGCCGGGAGTCGATGACTTCCGGCCCTTTCTGTTGTGGGATGGGTGATGCGTTAGAGGCGGGAGCGGCCGCGGCCGAAGAGGAGGTAGACGACGATGAGGCCGAGGATGATGTCCAGGGTGCCGCCGCCGTAGTAGCCGAGGCCGGGGCCCATGGCGTATCCGCCGCCGCCAACGAGGAGAATGACAAGGATAAGAACAAGGATGAGAGGCATGGGCGGAAGTCTAGCATGTGCGACGGGTGGTCAGGGACGGCGGGTGTAGAGCCAGGCCCAATAGATGAGAGGGAGTTGGAGGGGGAGGCGGAGCCATGCGGCCCAGAGAGGGATGGTGGGAAAGTGGGCGTGGTCCGTGATCATGGTGAGGTTGGCGGGGAAGACCGCGATGAGCAGGGCGATGAGGCCCCAGGCGGCGTAGGTCTGGGTGGCGGGGAGGAGGAGGCCGAGGCCGCCGAGGATTTCGGCTGCGCCGCTGATGTAGACGAGGGTGCGGTGGGCGGGAAGGTAGGCCGGGACGATGGCGGTATAGGTGCGTGGGATGAGGAAGTGGAGGGAGCCGGCGACGATGTAAAGGGCGGCCATGAGGAGGCGGGCGGGCTGATGGATGTTGGGCATATGTGTGCGTTTTCTCTTTTGTAATGAAGCTGTTTGCGGTAGATTGAGCGGACCCCAGTAGCCGAACTTCTATTTTTCTAGAGTTTCATGAAAGAGAGTGCGTCCATGGCTACTCCTCCCCATCTGCCCGATGCGAACGCTTACGATCCGAATGTAACCGCTCCGCCGCGTTCGGTGGATACGGGGAACAAATCGCGCCATGTGGCGCAGTTGAGCAATGTGCCAGTGCTGGGCCGCACGACGCTGATGTCTCGTTTTCAGCAGGCGGCGAGCGGGAACGCTGCCAGGGGTAGCAATTTTCCGAGATTGATTGCGTTTCTGCAGCCGTGGAAGTGGATTTGGCCCTATGTGAAGGATTTCTTTCATAAGAACGCTCCGTACCAGAGCTACGACGAACCTGCGACGGGCATCTTTCGGATTGAGACCCCGAGCGATGGGCCGCTGCGGGTGGCGCTGGCGGCGGACTGGGGCACGGGGACACTTGAATCCGAGACGGTGGCGGAGAACATGAAAGAGTGGGATTCGCACCTGACGCTGCACCTGGGCGATGTGTACTACATGGGCGAAGGATGCGAGATTGAGGAGAACTGTCTCGGCATCGAGACGAAAGAGCACGATGGCGTTTGCTGGCCGACGGGAAAGCTGGGAAGCTTTGCGCTAATGGGAAACCATGAGATGTACTCCGGTGGGCAGGGATACTTTGAGGAGTTTCTGCCGAAGCTGGGGCTTTGGGCGACGGATAAAGAACCGTTACAGGAACAGAAGGCAAGCTACTTCTGCGTGGTGACGGATCACTGGATCATCCTCGGGCTGGATACGGGATATCACTCTGGCGGGTTTCCAGCCCTGGGGGATGTTCCGTGGCTGAGATCGCGGCCATCTTTGAATGTGGATGCGCGGTTTGACGACACAATGATGGCGTGGCTGACGGCTACGATGGCGAAGCTGCAGGGGGAGAGCGCGGAGAGGTCTGTTCTGGTGCTCTCGCATCATCAGCCGGTGAGCAGCTTTGAGGGAGCGTATCTCAAGCCCGCGCAGCAACTGGCGGATGCCGGGGTACTGAACGGCAGGGAGTTTGTGTGGCTGTATGGGCATGAGCATCGGCTGACGCTGTACAACAAGCAGACGATCGCAAAGTCCTTGACGGCGTATCCGCGATGCGTGGGACATGGGGGAATGCCGGTGGATGTTTCGGATCCGGCGAAGGTCAAGCCGAGCGTGCAGTTCTACGATCCGCGAACCCATGCGATCGATGTGGATCACCCGGAGACGAAGGTGGGGGTGAACGGGCACCTGAGGCTCACGTTCGATGGGCCGGAGCTAAGCATCGAGTATCGGGATATCGATTATCACCAAGTGGAAGGGAGTGCGAGCTTGATGACAGAGACCTTTGGGCCGGACACGGGAGGTAAGTTGGTTTACCGGCACACCGAGCCGGAGGCGGGGACGCTGGTACCTGGACCGGCACCGGCTCGTTAAGAAAAAAAGGGCGGCGGGCTTTTCAGCCTGCCGCCATATCGTCGCTGCGTTCTGTTTACTTGGACGCGAGCGCGTCGCGATGGTCACGCACGAAGTTGTGCGAGGAGATGATGTGGGCCTGCTGCTCGGTGAGGAGCTGGCGAAGCGGGAGGGGGAGTTCCTGCTCGAGGGCATCCTTATAGGTGGCCTTGGCCTTGTCTTCACCCTGCTCGGCTGTGGCGAGGAGGGAGTGATCATCGGGGGTGACGATCTTGGCTTTGAGGTCGCCCCAGGTGCGGTGAAGGGCTCCAAGCGTGGTGCCTTCCTCATGGACGTCCTTGACGCCGTGGCGATGGAGCTCGTTTTCGAGCTCGGCGCGGAAGTTGGCGCGCTTGAGGGATTCGGCGAGGAAATAACGCTTGAGGGTGTCGTCCTTGAGGTGCTCGCCGAGGTCCGCGAAGCCCTTCTGGCCGTCCTGGAGGACGTTGATGACTTCCTTGATTACTTTCTCTACTTCTTCGTTCTTCTCAGTGGATGTCGACATGATCGTCCTTTTCTGGGTGTGGCGTTGGATGAGTCTGAAATTGGATGGCTGGAGCAGGGTCTCCCGGTCTGACGCGATTCTCCTTGGCCGGGAGCAAGCAAGAGAAATCGCGAAAATCCCGCTCCCCTGCCAGCCTTGATCGCTGCACGCTTGCGCGCGCTTGCAACTACAGGGGATAGATGCGGGATGCGGGGGATGGTTTGCATCTGGATTCCGGGGAGTTTGCGGGGCGGGCAAGGCGGCGGGGTGGTGCTGTAATGAAGATTGGCGAACTGTCGCTGTTGCGCTGGGTGTTCCCGGCAAAGGATGACGAGATGAAGACACTACGGCTAACCTCCGCGCCGACGCGGAGCAGGCGGTTGAACGAGATTCTGGGGATCGTGGTGCTGGTGGCGGCGGGGCTGTACCTGCTGGCGCTGGCGAGCTATACGCCGACGGACCCGAGCTTCAACAGCGTCGGAGGGTATGCGGCGGGGCGGGCGGCGCATAACTGGGTGGGGTTGCTGGGAGCTTGGATCGCAGACGCAAATTTGCAGGTGCTGGGGGTAGCGGCGTTCTTTTTGCCGCTGGTGCTGGTGCGGCTGGGAGTGTGCTGGATGCGGTCGCGGCCGGCCGGGGCTCCGACAGCGAAGTTTGTGGGGCTGAGTTTATGGGTGATCTTTGCGCCGGCGGCGCTGGCGCTGCTGCCAGGACGGCTGCTGTGGCGGGGGGCTCTGCCGGTGGCGGGGCTGAGCGGGCGGATTGTCTCCGACGCGCTGGTGAACGTGCTGAATGTGCCGGGGACGGTGATTGTGGTGGCGGCTGCGGTGGTGATCTCGTTATACCTGGCGACGACGTTTACGTTTGTGGCGGCGCGGGAGTGGGCGACGGCGCACTTTGCGTTTGTGGCGGCGATGCGGGAGCGGTGGAACCGGTGGCAGGCCAAGCGGCGCGGGATGGCTGCGGAGGAAGAGCTGGAGGTGGTGGACGACCACGGGGTGGTATACGGGGCCAAGCGGGAGAAGCTGGCGGCAGAGGCAGAGAAGGAACGGCGGCGGGCGGAGAAGATGGCTGCTCGGGCGAGTGGGGACGGGAACACGCTGCTGGGTGGGTTGTTTGGGTGGCTGAGCAGGCGGAAGAGTGAGCCGGTATCGGTTGTGCCGGAGATGATGGTCGAGAAGGCGGCAGGGAGTGTTTGGGAGGCGATGCCGAGGGTGGATGTGGATGCGCCGGAGGTGACTCCGCTGAGCACGGCGGCAGCTGCGGCGGCTCCGTATGCGGAGGCGCTGGCGGCGGCGAGCGCTCCAGTGGCGATGACTGCTGACGAGCCGATGCTGACGCATCGGGGGAAGACGGGAGAGGATGAGCCGTTTGCATTTTTGACCAAGCAGGCTGCGCTGGCTCCGGTGACGGAGATGCCGCGGCGGGTGCCGAAGGCGAAGGCGGAGGAGGTGTATGCGGCGCCGGTGGCAGCGGACGCTCCGGCGTTTGCGGCGGGGTTCGAGGCGGCACAGGCTGCGGCTGCGATGCAGGCGGGGGCGATCTCGTTTGGGAAGCGGGCGGATACGGAGCAGAAGGCGGTGGCGATTACGGCAAAGTCGGTGCGGGGGTATCGGCTGCCTTCGTCTTCCCTGCTTTATTGCAGTGAGGAGCAGGCTGTTGTGAGAGAGGAGGCGCTGCGGGATGAGGCTCGGGTGCTGGTGGAGAAGTGCGCGGAGTTTGGGGTGGATGGGCAGGTGACGCAGATCAATCCGGGGCCGGTGGTGACGACGTTCGAGTTCCGGCCGGACGCGGGGGTGAAGTACTCGCGGGTGACGGGGTTGGCGGATGATCTATGTTTGGCAATGGCGGCGGAGTCGATCCTGATTGAGCGGATGCCGGGGAAATCGACGGTGGGGATTCAGGTGCCGAATGCGGATCGGGAGACGATCTGGCTGCGGGACGTGGTGGAGTGCGAGTCGTTTGCGCAGTCGAAGTCCAAGCTGGCGATTGCTCTGGGCAAGGACATCAACGGGCGGATTGTGACGGCAGATCTGGCGAGTATGCCGCATGTGCTGATTGCGGGTTCGACGGGGTCGGGTAAGTCGGTGGCGATCAACGCGATGATTATGTCTGTGCTGTTCAAGAGCACGCCGGAGCAGGTGCGGATGATCCTGGTGGATCCGAAACGGGTGGAGCTGGGGATGTACGAGGGGATTCCACACCTGTTTACGCCGATCATCACGGAGGCGAAGCTGGCGGCGAATGCGCTGCGGAATGCGGTGCGTGAGATGGAGCGGCGGCTGAAGCTGCTGGCGGCGAACCATGTGCGGAACATCGATCAGTTCAACAAGCTGTTCGACCATGGCTCGGAATATTTGTTTGAGGATGTGAACCAGGAGCCGCTGCCGTACATCATCATCATCATCGATGAGCTGGCGGATCTGATGATGCTTGATCGCAGCAATGTGGAAGAGAGCATTACGCGGCTGGCGCAGATGGCGCGGGCGGTGGGGATCCACTTGATTCTGGCGACGCAGCGGCCCAGCGTGGATGTGATTACCGGGTTGATCAAGGCGAATGTGCCGACTCGTATGAGCTTCCGGCTGGCGACGAAGGTGGATTCGCGGACGATCATTGATTCGAATGGCGCGGAGAGCCTGCTGGGGCGGGGGGATATGTTGTATCTGCCGCCGGGGACGAGCCGGCTCTCGCGTGTTCACGCGCCGTTTGTGACGGAGAAGGAGATCAGCGCGGTGACGGCGTTCTGGCGGGCGCAGGGGGAGGCCGAGTATGTGCAGGGGTTCCTTGAAGGGCCGAAGGATGAGAAGGATGGCGGCGAGGAGATGGATGGGTCGGCTGAGGGGGACAATGACCCTATGTTCGACGACGCGGTGCGGCTGGTGTTTGAGTTTGGCAAGGCGAGCACGTCCCTGCTGCAGCGGCGGCTGCGGATTGGGTATGGGCGGGCGGCGCATCTGATCGACTTGATGCACCGGGATGGGCTGGTGGGGCCGGCGGATGGGTCCAAGCCGCGGGAGATTCTGAAGTCGCCGGACTTTTATAAGGAGGTGGATGCGGCGATGCGGTAACCTGCAGGAACTTCGTGCGACGGGCCACGTAAGGATTTAGAACAGAGACCATCCTTGAGGTGAAATGTGGTTCGTATCAGTGTGGGTCTTGCGGCGGCTGGTGTGTCTTGTTTTCTGTTGCAGGCGGCTCCTTCCGCGAAGGTAAGGGTGGGGGATGGGGCTTCTTATACCGCCGAGGGCAAGCTGAGGTATCCGGCGCAGTACCGGGAGTGGGTGTTTCTGAGTTCGGGGATGGATATGAGCTACACCAGCGCCAAGGAGGACATGGGCGCGGGGATGTTTAACAATGTGTTTGTGAATCCGGGGGCGTACCGGGGGTACCAGGCGACGGGGCACTGGCCGGAGGGGACGGTGCTGGTGCTGGAGAACCGGGGGGCGGCGCTGGGGAGTGCGCATGACCCGTTCCTGAAGGGGGGCAAGGTGCAGACGGCGGAGCGGATGGGGATGGAGGTGCATGTGCTGGATTCTGGCCATGCGGGTGGAGATGGGTGGGCGTTCTATGGGTTTGGGGACGATGGGCTGGGGAAGGTGATTCCGCGGCCGGCGAGTTGCTATACGTGCCATGAGCAGCATGCGGCGGTGGATACGACGTTCGTGCAGTTTTATCCGACGCTGGCGACGGCGGCGGAGAAGCACAGGACGTTCAGCAGTGGTTACCTGAAGGAGATGGGGAAGCACTGAGCGGCGGATTCCCTTCCTCCCGCAATTGTGCACAAAGTCTTCAAACGATACGACTTAGGTCCGGACCTAGGTTCTTATTCGAGGTCCGGACCCTGTACTTTTGTGCGATTTTGAAAGTTACCCCGGGGTGGGAGGGATTCAGGATGGGGGGTGGGGATGGATGTGCTTGCTGGAGCGGAAGGCGACGACTGCGAGGACTCCGATGACAGCGAGGAGAGCGAGCCAGAGGAGTTCGGGGTGGCGGTCTGTGAGGCTGCGCTGGGGGGTGGGGCGGGGAGTGTAGAGGGGGTTGGGTTGCTCGGCCAGGAGGGTGGCGGGGCGGGTGGGGGAGGCGGGGTTGAAGAGGCGGGCGAGGTCGTAGATGGGGGGGGCGAGGGTGGGGTCGCCGTAGGCCAGAGTGAGGGCGGTTGGGGATGGGCCTTCGGGGGTCTGGAAGCAGAGGCTGCGCTGGCGCATTTCCAGGGTGACGGCGGCCAGGGGGAGGGGGTGGTCGTCGCCGTTTTGGACTGCGATTTCAACGGTGGCGTCGTCGGTGGTGTTTTCGCCGAGGGTGGCGGGGATGCTGAGGGATTGCTGGCTGATCTTCTGGCCGGCTTCGGTGAGGTTGACGCGGGAGATTTCGCCGGAGAGGGTTTCGGGGGGGGCGAGGTGTCGGTCATGGGAGGACGGGTGGGCGGCGGCGGCGGTGATGCGAACGGTTCGGCTGAAGTTGGTGTGGTCGGGTTTTCCGTCAACGACGGGGGCGAGGGTGAAGGCAACGCGCTCGACGGGGATGTGGGCGGGCAGGGCGAGGGTGGCAATGGAGTCGTGGCCGCGCTGGGTGAACTGGGTGGTGGTGGCGAAGGGGGTGTAGAGGGTTTGGGCTTCGCGGTTGGGGGGGACGGAGGCCCCGTGGACCATGGCGGGGGTGGCGGCGAAGTGGGAGCCGGGGGCAGGGGTGACGGAGAGCTCGACGTGAAGGAAGGGGTAGGTGGATTCCTGGAGGGGGATGGAGGTGGAGCGGGAGAGGTGCTGGGCGGTGAGATCGAAGAGGGTGAAGGTGCCGAGGGTGGCGCCGGGATGGCCGAGGGATTGTGTGCCGGTGAGGGTGGCTGATGCGAGGAAGTCGTGGCCGTCCAGGTCGAGGGTGAGCTGGGTGTAGGGACGGGGGGGCATGGCCAGGTCGAAGGTGATGCTGTGGCCGTGGAGGCCGAGGTTGAGGAGGCGGGCGGGGTCGGGGGGGAGGAGGGTGGATTGGGAGGTGGTGATGACGTAGGGGAGCTCGGAGAGGGAGGCGGGGGGGCCGGTGTAGAGGCGGATGTCGGCCAGGGGGGGGGCGGCGTGGAGGAAGATGGGGGCGTCGAGGATGGCGCAGGATTGGGCACCGGAGGGGGCCTGGATGGTGCGGGTGTGGTGAAAGTAACGGGGTTCGGGGGGCGTGGTGGTGATTTGCAGGAGAAGCAGGAGGAGAAGAGGCTTCATGGGCGGGCCTCCGAGGGGCGGCGGCCTGTGAGAGAAGAGCATACCCCAGGGGCTAAAGCCCGGATTTGTGGTGGGGTTGTGAGACCCAAGGCGAAAGCCTTGGGGTACCTAGAAGCCAAGACGGGGTGAGGCTGAAGCGACTTGCGAGTGAAGATTGGTTGGTCGGGCGTGCGAGGCCGAACAGGGAGCGGGCATGGGCGAGAGCGTACCTCAGCGGCTGAAGCCGGATGTGTGGCGGGCGGGTTTCGGCACGCCTGAAGGCGTGCCCTTAACAGGGCCCATATAGGAAGCAGTTTGGCGCGGTGACAGGAGAGCGGTCGAGCTACGCTCGATACCCCACCCTTTGACGATAAAACTGTCAAAGGATGGGGCACCCGTCGGGGCTGGGTTGAGAGGCTAGACATGGTCTGGCGTCTCGGTTGGCTCGGGACTGGTGGGGTGTTTGAGGGCTAGCCAGTCTTTCTGGTAGGCGAAGCTGACGGCCATGAGGAGGGCTCCGAGGGCGAGGAAGCTGACGACGCGGTAGCCCTGGGCGAGGCTGGACATGTCGTACAGGAAGACCTTGAGGATGGTGAAGAGGAGGAGGACGAGGGCCTGCCAGCGGGTGAAGGCGTTGCGCTTGAGGAAGCCGGCGGTGAGGAGGGCTGCGCCGTACAGCATGAGGAAGGCGGAGATGGCGAGGGAGCGCTGGAGGTTGGCGGAACTGCGGGTCCAGAGGGCGGAGATTTCGCGCTCGATGGTGAGGATGGTGGCGAGGTTGAAGAGGACGAAGGTGACGGCGGCGGGGGGTTTCAGGTCGGTGAGGCGTGGGAGGTGGGTGATGCGGGCGAGGATGTAGGTGGTGGCGGCGAGGATGGCGAGGCCGAGGAGGGCCGTGAAGAAGTCAGGGGTGGAGAAGGCAGCGTGGGAGACGGTCACGTAACGTCTGGGCATTCCGAGGTGATCCAAGAGGAACAGCAGCGGACTGGTCAGACTGTAGAACACTACATTAAAGATCGGAATTTCACGAGCGGCGAGGAGGAGGGCGATGGCGTCGATGCCGAGGAAGTCGGACCAGGCGACGGGGAGCCAGTAGATGGGGTCGCTGCCAGCGGAGACGGGTTTGAGGCCAAGGTAGGCGGCTCCGGCGAAGACAAGGATGCCGACGAGGGCGGAGGCGAGGTCGGCGTTGAGGAAGTCGGAGGGGGTGGAGTCAAACCAGCGGAAGAGTAGGGCAAAGAAGCCTAGGGTGTAGCCGGCGAAGGAGAGGAAGCGGAGGACGGAGGCGGGGGCGAGGAGGTTGGGGGTGTCCGACGCAGGCGTGGGGACGCGGGTGGAGGCCCAGAGGAGGACGAGGCCCTCGACGAGCCAGGCGATGGTGAGGGTGTGGCCGCTGGCCTTGAGCGGGATGGCGATGGTGAGGAAGATGACGGCGAGGGCGAGGTGCAGGGCGGCGGAGAGGGGCGTCCTTTGCAGGCGCATGAGGCCGAGGTAGACGGCGGCGAAGGCGACCATGAGCCAGGGGAGAAGGTTGTGGCGGAGGGAGTCCTCAAAGAGGGAGTACAGGGCGAGGGAGGCGAAGGCGGCGGTGCCGAGGGGGAGGAGGACGTCGAGGATGAGGGAGGAGGAGCGGGAGGGACGAGGGGTCAGGGGTAAGGGGTCAGGGGTCAGGGAGTGCTTGAGGAAGCCGCGGATGGAGGGTAGGAGGAAGATGGCGAAGAAGGCGAGGGTGAAGGCTACGGTGAGGGCGAAGGGTTGGTCGGGATTTGTAAAGGCGGGGCGACCGGGGATGTTGGCGTGAGCTTCGGGGTAGAACTTGGCGTACCAGCCGATGTAGAAGGAGACGGTGCCGGCGAGGGTGGCGAGGATGAGGCGGGGGAAGGGTTTGAGGCGGACCAGGAGGAGGGTGGCGAGGTCGATAGCGAGGATATAGGTGAAGAGGAAGACTTCGTGGTCGCCGCCGGTGGAGAGCAGGAGCGGGGTGGCGAAGGCGCCCGCGAGGGCGTAGGCGGCGAGGAGCTCGGAGTCCTGGGCCCAGGCCATGTAGGCGTTCCAGGCGGAGACGAGGACCATGGCGGTGAGAGCGAGGGGGGCGGGGAGGAGGTGATAGAGCTGGAAGGCGGCCCAGAGGGAGAGGTAGAGGACGCCGGTGCCGACGGCCTTGAGGGAGTAGGAGAAGGCGGCGAAGGATTTGCGGCGGAAGCGCTCGGACCAGAGGACGAGGCCGGTGCCGGCGGCGAGGCCGACGAGGACGCGGGCCATGGGGCCGAGCCAGCCTTGTTCGATGGCGAGTTTGAGGGCCCAGCTCGCGCCGAGGAGGAGGGCGACGATGCCGATGCGGTTGAAGACTTGAGAGCCGAGACGGTTTTCGAGGGATTGTTTTGGGAGGATGGGGGTGGAGATGGCTGGGGGGGCTGGGGGGCCGTCGGCGAGGCGCTGGAGGGGGGCGGGCAGGGGGCGAGGGGGTGGGGTGGGGTCGGGACGGCGGCTGAGGGATGGCGGGGGGGATTGGAGGGCGGCGACTTGTTGCTCGAGGGCGGCGACGCGGGCGAGAAGGCTGGCGAGGAGGTCGGGCGAGAGGGCGCTCGGGTTGGGGATCTCGTCCATGGAGGTACTTTACGCTGAGGCGGGGCGGTAGACTAGCGGGGTGATGATGGGTCGGGTGATGGCGCTGGATGTGGGGAAGGTGAGGGTGGGCGTCGCTGTGACCGATGGGCTGGGGCTGACGGCGCAGCCGGTGCTGACACTGTGGCGGAAGAGCCGGGGGGAGGACCTGCGGAGCTTGATGCGGGTGATCCGGAAGCATGAGGTGACGCGGATTGTAGTGGGGAACCCGCTGCACATGTCAGGCGAGGTGAGTGCGTGGGCGAAGAAGGTGCAGGAGTTTGCGGAGGAGGTTCGGGCGAAGAGCGGGCTGCCGGTGGAGTTGTGGGATGAAAGGCTGAGCTCGGTTGCGGCGCATGAGGTGCTGAATGAGGCGGGGTTTGGGACGAAGGATCGGAAGTACGTGATTGACCAGGTGGCGGCGGTGGTGATCCTGGAGGGGTGGATGCAGGCTCGGGAGCAGGCGGCGGCGCGGGTGGCGTGGGTGGCGGAGAGCGACGGCCGATAAAAGGAGGGGTGGGCTGGATGCAACACGGAATGCACGAAGGTAATCCAAGGTAACTTGGACTTGAGGCTGAGAACGAGATGAACGTGCGAACGGTTTTAATTGTTGATGACGATGAGGTCAGCCGGGAGCTGCTGGGACTGTTTGTGGCGGAGGCTGGATTTGAGGGGGTGGCGGCGGCTTCCGGGGATGAGGCGCTGGAGGTGGTCCGTGGGATGGCTGCGATGCCGTACGCGGTGCTGGCGGATATGCAGATGCGGGGGACGACGGGGAATGCGCTGGCGGAGCGGCTTCGGGTGACGTGCGGGATGGGGACGAGGGTGATCGCGATGAGCGGGAGTACGGTGGCTGCGGAGAAGACGAAGGCGTTCGATGGATTTTTGCTGAAGCCGCTGACGATGGACGGGTTACGGGATGCGCTGGAGGGGCGAACGGGGATCGTTGAGAGCAAGGCGGCGGAGGCGGGGGCCTTGAACGAAGCGACGTATGCGAGCCTGGCGCAGGGAATGCCGGTGGGGCAACTGATGAAGCTGTATGGGATGTGTCTGGACGATGCGGAGCGGCGGATTGGGCTGATGAAGGAGGCTTTGGTGGCGGGGGATGTGGGGGCGTACGAGCGGAGTGCGCATGCGATCAAGGGTGGGTGCGGGATGGTGGGGGCGGCGGAGTTGGCGCGGTTGGCGGGAGAGATGGAGCAAAATGGGCCACAGGCTGGTGGCGAGATAGAGCCACTTGAACAATTCCTGGTGGCGTGTGCCCGGCTTCGGCGTATTCTGGACGCGCGAGTGGTATAGGTTACTTCGGTGTAGTATTCGATGTTGTAATTCATGGAGACTTAGAGAATGAAGACCGCACCAGCTTCCTTGCCTTCAACGCCCATCAAACGACCGACGCAGGCGATTCCGGGGACGATCCGGATTGTGGTGGCCGACGACCATCCCGTGGTGCGGTTCGGCGTGAAGAACATGCTGCAGAACGAGGAAGGCTTCGAGGTGGTGGGCGAGGCGGAGGATGGCGATATCGCCATTCAGCAGACGCTTGAGCTGGAGCCGGACATCCTGCTGCTGGACCTGCAGATGCCGCGGCTGCCTGGGATTGAGGCGATGAAGGCGATCATGTCGAAGTCGCCGCGGGTGAAGATTATTCTGCTGACGAGCACGATTTCCACGCAGCAGATTATTGAGGCACTGCAGATTGGCGCGCGTGGGATTGTGCTGAAGGACTCGGTTGCGGGAGATCTTTCGCAATCGCTGCGTGCGGTGCTGCAGGGTGATTACTGGATTGGCGGCGAACGCGTGGCGAACCTGCTGAAGGCACTGCATGAGCTGATGCAGAAGGCTGCCGCAGTGCCGGAGCGGAAGACGTATGGGCTGACGCCACGGGAGCTTGAGGTGGTGCAGTGCATCGTTGAGGGATGCTCGAACAAAGACATTGCGCGGCAGTTCACGATTTCGGAAGAGACGGTGAAGCGGCACTTGAGCAACGTGTTCGATAAGACCGGGGTTTCTACGCGGCTGGAACTGGCGCTGTTTGCGATTGCGCATAAGCTGGTGGTTCCGGAGCCGATTGATTAGCACTTCGTGCGGTCCTGGGCTTCGCGTGGTCCGGGCGATGCCCGGCACCTGATCTGTTGGTGTAGGTTTGTCCTGCCGGACAGGCCCACTGCGCGTGGGGCGGTCACTTCGTGACGGGTACTGGTGGTCGGGGTGATTCGAGACTGCTTGGATCCGTACGTTGTCCGGCACGCGCTTGTTGTGTGGGAGCGGTGTCCATAGGATGGATCTATGGATGCTGTGATTTTTGACGTGTTGGTGATTGGGGCGGGGCCGACCGGGCTGGCGTGCGCGATTGATGCGCAGGAGGCCGGGTTCTCCGTGGTGGTGGTGGATAAGGGCTGCCTGTGCAACTCGCTGTTTCACTATCCGGCGCATATGACGTTTTTTACGACGCCGGAACTGCTGGAGATTGGGCGGATGCCGTTTTCCAGCCCGAACCAGAAGCCGACTCGGAGTGAGGCGCTGGAGTACTACCGCAAGGTGGCGGAGCATTACCGGCTGGATGTGCGGCAGTACCATACCGTCGAAGGGGTGACCGGGTTCGATGGGGAGTTTACGGTGGCGACCTCGGACCGGTTTGGGCGAGTGGCGGAGCTGCGGGCGCGGAAGCTGATTGTGGCGACGGGGTACTACGACCTGCCGAATTACCTGGGGATTGAAGGCGAAGCGCTCAGCAAGGTGAAGCACTACTACCATGAGCCGCATCCGTTTTTCGGGTTGAACGTGGTGGTGATTGGGGGGAAGAACTCGGCTGCGATTGCGGCGCTGGACCTGTGGCGGCATGGGGCAAAGGTGACGCTGGTGCATCGGGGCGAGGCCATGCACCGGCATGTGAAGTACTGGATTTTGCCGGACATCAACAACCGGGTGAAGAATGGCGAGGTGACAGCTTACTTTGGGTCGACCGTGGAGCGGGTGACGGAGGATGAGGTGGTGTTGAGCACGCCACAAGGGCCGGTGACGATTGCGAATGATTTTGTGTTTGCGCTGACGGGGTATCACCCGGACTTTGCGTTTATCGAGCGGCTGGGGGTAAGGCTGGATGAGGCGAACGACCGGTGCCCGGTGTGCGATCCGAACTCGCTTGAGAGCAACGTGCCGGGAATCTATCTGGCTGGGGTGATTGTGGCGGGAGAGCGGACGAACGAGATCTTCATTGAAAATGGGAGATTTCATGGCAAGCAGATCGCGGATTCGCTGCGGAGCCGGATGATGGTGGAGTCGGCGGGGTAGCGGGAGCATAATGAGAACGTGGAGGGTGTATGGCGGCTGCGATTCAGACGGTTCCTGCGCTGGTAAGCCTGGAGGAGTATCTCCATACGGCTTACCATCCTGAGTGCGATTTTGTGGACGGCGTCCTTGAGGAGCGGAACGTGGGCGAGTATGAGCATAGTGGTCTCCAGGCGGTGCTTGCGTCGTGGTTCGTCGTCCGCGGGCGTGCGTGGGGGATTCGGGTGCTGACGGAGCAGCGGACGCGGGTGGGGGAGACGCGGGTGCGGATTCCGGATGTATGCGTGATCCGACGTGGTGGCGAGATTGAGAAGGTCACGCGCACGCCGCCGATTCTATGTATCGAGATTCTTTCGCCGGAAGATCGGACGGCGAGGACGGTGCGGGTGCTGGATGACTTCCGGGCGATGGGTGTGGAGCATCTGTGGGTGTTCGACCCGGTGGACCGGGTGGCAATGATCTACAGCGAGGCGGGGTTGAAGCTGGTTGAGGGACGGCGGATGACGATTCCGGGGACGGAGATTTATCTGGATCTGGATGAGGTTTTTGCGGAGTTGGATTAAGCTCCTGCAGGGCGGCTTGGGGTAACCCTTATGGGGAGTATCTGCCACGGATTAAAGGGTCGATACTCTTGCGATGGAGTTTGAGCGGCCGAGCAGGAATGAGATTCTGCGAACGTTGGGTGGGGTGTGCCTAATCCTGGTTGCGCTGAAGCTGCCGAGCGTTTCGGTCAATGCCCATGGAGGGTGGGGGCTCTCGGGCACGCAATCAGGTTGGTGGTGTGCGCGGCAGGCGAATCAGATGATGCAGCTCTTGCCGTCAACATTTATGCATTCGGCTGCATCGTTTAGTATTCCGCTTTTCGGGTTGAGCGGGATGATTAACCCGTTGCTTGTGCTTTCGCTAATTCCCATCCGGATCTGGCAGTTCTGGTGCGCAGTGGGAATTTTCTTTTGTCTCGCGGCGACATGGCTGGCCATGGTGCTCTTCTCGTTCACTCCACTGATTGGGCACTTTCTGTGGGTGGCGGGCGTTTTGCTGATTGTGAGCCGGGAGTGGGATGCGGAGCCGGTGGCTTCGTGGCGGGCTGGTCGAGCGAACGACTAGCTGATGATGCGGCGGAGGAAGCCGCGGATGCCGAGGGTGGTGAGGGCGGCGAGGAAGAAGAGCATCATGCCGAGAATGCCGGCGATGGGCATGTGCTGGAGGGTGGGGGTGAGGGCGGCGCGGAGGCCTTCGGACATATAGACGATGGGGTTGATGAGGACGCCGTACTTGATCCAGGGGATGGGGCCGAGGGCGGCCCAGGGATAGTAGACGCAGCCGAGGAAGGTGATGGGGACGACGACGACGCCGAAGATGAGGCCGATCTGGTTGGGCTTGACGCTGGTGCCGATGGTAAGGCCCAGGGCTCCGGCGAGGAGCGAGGCGAGGACCAGGATGGCGATGAGGAAGGGCCAGCTGGAGACGTGAGCGGCGGGTGGGGTCGCGGGGACGTAAAAGGCGAGGGGGACCACGACAGCGGCGGCGATGATGCTCTGCATGGCGGAGAAGACGATCTTTTCTATGGCGACGAAGGCGACGGGGAGCGGGCACATGACGCGGTCGTCGATTTCGCGGGTGGTGCCGAACTCGACTGCGAGGGGCAGGGCGACGGCGGCGATGCCGGAGAACATGATGGCGACGGCCATGAGGCCGGGGAGCAGGACGGTGGAGAAGTTGATGCCCGCGCCGGCCATGCGGGCGGTGGGATTGACGGCTGCGCCGGCGGACATGTGCGGCATGATGTACGTGAAGACGAAGAGGAAGAGCAGCGGGTTCATGCAGCAGCGGATGACGAAGGGGAAGAGCTCGCGGCGGAGGACGTAGAGGTCGCGGAGCATGAGGGCGAGGAAGGCACGGGTGTACATGGTGAGGTTGGAGGCCGGTGCGGGCGTGTGGACGGTTTGCGTGGGGCTGAAGATGGCAGTGCTCATGAGGGGGGCTCGTTACTCGCGGAGGTCGCGGCCGGTGAGTTGGATGAAGACGGTTTCGAGGCTGGTCTCGGTGATGGTGAGGTCGCGGAGGCCGAAGGGGTTGGCGACTGCGACGACGTCGGCGAGGAGGCCATCCGCGTTGTGCGCGAGGATGCGGACGCCTTCCCCAGAGTGCTCTGCGCTGGAGACGCCGGGGATGTGTTTGAGGGTCTCGAGGAGTGGGGCTGAGCCGGTGTAGTCGCGGAGTTTGAGGTGGAGGACGCGCTGGGCGCCGACGGAGTTTTTGAGGGCGGCGGGGGTGTCTTCGACGAGGATCTTGCCGTGGTCGATGATGGCGACGCGGTCGCAGAGCTCGTCGGCTTCTTCCATGTAATGGGTGGTGAGGACGACGGTAATGCCTTCGTCACGGAGGGCGCGGACGGCGTCCCACATGGCGATGCGGGACTGGGGGTCGAGGCCGGCGGAGGGCTCGTCCAGGAAGAGGACCTTGGGGTGGTGGGCGATGGCGCGGGCGATCTGGACGCGCTGGGCGAGGCCGCCGGAGAGCTGCTGGGGTTTGGCGGCGGCGCGCTCGGTGAGGTGGAATTGGTCCAGGAGCTGGGCGGTGCGGGTGCGGGCGTCGGCGCGGGAGAAGCCGAAGTAAAGGCAGTGGAAGACGATGTTTTCGGCGACGGTGCAGGCACGGTCAAGGGTGTTGTACTGCGGGACGACGCCGATGCTGCGGCGGGCGAGGGCGGGCTCGCGCACGACGTCAATGCCGGCGATGCGGACGTGGCCGGCGGTGGGGAGGACGCGGGTGGTGCAGATGGAGATGGTAGTGGTCTTGCCGGCGCCGTTGGGGCCGAGGAGACCGTAGATCTCGCCGGGCTGAACGCCGAGGGCGATGCCATCCACGGCGACGACCTGCTGCTTGCCTTCATAGACCTTGCGCAGGCCGGAGACTTCGACGATCGGATGTGCTTCGTGGCTCAGGGCAGATTCCCTTCCTGGTGCAGGTTCGATTATAGGGAGAAGCGTGGAAGCAGGAATGAGGAGTGGGAATGGAGTTGCGTGGGCGTAGAATTCTGGGTATGTCGCGAGGATGGGAAAGCAAGTCGGTTGAAGGACAGCAGGCGGAGGCAGCGAGCGCTCCGGAGCAGTCGGCTCAGGCGATGAAGGCTAAGCCGGCGGGAAACATTCACCTGGACGCAGACCGCAAGCGGCGGATGCAGGCGTTGGAGCTGCAGCGGGAACGGATTCTGTCAGAACGGACGAGCAGTGCGCACCGGCGGACGGCGCTGGGGGCGGCACTGACGGCGATTGAGGAAGAGCTGACGGAGCTGGGGTGGGTGCTGCATCTTTGAGTTCTTCGTTCCCAGTTCTTAGTTCTTAGGAACTTGTGCGGTTGAAGACGGTGGAGTTGGCCTGGTCGATGGTGGTCATGATGACCTGGTGGATCTGGACGTGGGGGGGGCGGGTGGCTGCGTAGAGGATGGCGTCGGCGACGTCTTCCGGCTGGAGTGGGGTGATGTTCTGGTAGACCTTCGCCGCCTTCTCGGCGTCGCCGCGGAAGCGGACCTCGGAGAAGGCGGTCTGGACCATGCCGGGGTCGATGGAGGTGACGCGGATGCCCTTGCCGATGGTATCGATGCGGAGGCCTTCCATGATGGCCTTCTCGGCAGCCTTGGTGGCGCAGTAGACGGCGCCGTTAGCGTAGGTCTGGTGGCCGGCGGTGGAGCCGAGGGAGATGACGTGGCCGGCGCCGCGGGCGGCCATGCCGGGGACGATGGCGCGGGTGACGTAGAGCAGACCCTTGACGTTGGTGTCGATCATCTCTTCCCAGTTGCCGGGGTCGTCTTCGTAGAGCTTGGACAGGCCTCGGCTGAGGCCGGCGTTGTTGATGAGGATGTCGATGGCTTGCCAGTCGGGGGGGAGGTCGGCGAGGGTTTTCTCGACTGATTCCCTATCCTGAACGTCGAGGCGAAGATTCAGGATTTCCGGTGCGCCTGCTTCCGAGAGCTTTGGGGTCAGGGCGGTGAGGCGGTCGAGGCGGCGGGCGGCGAGGATGAGGCGGGCACCCTGGGCGGCGAAGGCGAGGGCTGTGGCCTGGCCGATGCCGGAGCTGGCTCCGGTGATGAGGACGGTCTTTCCCTGGAGAGAAGGCATGAGGATGATTTTACTTGGAGGTCGAGGGTGAGACCCTTCCCTGCCCAATGTTGCGCAAAGTCTTCATTCTACTTGGGTTAGGGTTGGACCTGGGTTGTGCTGGATGACAGAGTAGTAACTAGCGGTGGGTTTATTTCTGGGGAAGAGAAGGCGGTCGGGCTTTGCCCGATACCCATCCTATTCGCGATGAAGCTGCGAAAAGGATGGGGCACCCGGAACAGGCAACGGCTACTACGGAGGTTCTTCGCTGCGCTCAGGATGATCCCCGATGGGGTCTTTACTGGGCGGGGGCGGGTTCTGCGGTGGTGACGCCGATGGCTGCGCCGGAGACGATGAGGTCTACGCGACGGTTCTGGGCGCGGCCTGCTGCGGAGCCGTTGTCGGCGACGGGATTCGACTTGCCGTACCCGGCGGAGGTGATGCTCATGGGGTCCGTGCCCTGGGCGATCAGGAAGGCCTTGACCGAGTTGGCACGATTCTCCGAGAGCTTCTGGTTGAGCATGTCCGAACCGACGTTGTCCGTGTAGCCTTCCACCTGCAGCTTCAGGCTGGGGTAGGCCTGCAGGATGACGGCAACCTTGGCGAGGGAGAGCTGGGTGTTGGGTTTGAGGGTGTAACGTCCGGTATCGAAGAGGACGTCCGAGAGGTTGACGATGAGGCCGCGGGCGGTCTCTGTGGTGACGAGGATGCGATTGAGGGCGGCGCGGAGACGCTCGCGGGTAGCGGTGACCTCCGCGGCGGAGCGCTGTGCGTCCGCAGCTGACTTGGCCGCAGCATCATTGGCCTGCTGGGCGGCGAGTTCCGCCTTTTCACGCTGGGCGTCCGCAAGAGCGCGATCGGCAGCGGCGGCCTTGGCGGCAGCCTCTGCCTGGGCCTGCTGGAGCTGAGCCTGCTGGGCCTGCTGGGCGGACTGTGCGGCGGCCTGTTGCGAGGCAGCGGCCTGATCCTGGGCGGCCTTACGCTCGGCGATTTCGTTCTCACGACGCTCATCCGCCTGCTTGCGCAGGGTGGCGATGCGGGCGTCTTCCGCACCCTGAACGGCGGCGCGAGCGAAGGTGATCTCAAGATGACGGTCCGGGTGCTTGCCGGAGTCGATATCGGCGGCATTCTTGAGGTTCAGATTGGCTTTGGCGTAGATGTCGGCGGCATACTTTTCCGCGCCCGTGACCTGGGCGATGCGGAGGGCGTTGTAAGCCTCGTAGAGCTCAAGCGGAGATTTTTCATCGCGCGTGATGGGGTGCGAGACGGTGTGGGCTCCATCGGTGGCTTCCTGGTAGACGCCGCGGGGGAGGAGATTGGCGTGCGCGTTCACCTTTTCAAGGACGCCGTTGGTGTTCTCCTTGAGGATGACGTTTTTGAGGACGACGATATCGGAGGGCGTGGAGACGGCGTAGTAGGGCTCCGCGGTGACGATGAGACCGAAGGCCTGGATGGGGACGGTGACGTCAATGTTGTTTTTGGTGCCGGCGGGGAGGACTTCGCCGAGATTCTTGGGGTTGCCGTCGGGGCTGATGGCCCACAGGACGTAGGTCAGGTATTCGGGGCCGAAGCCGTTGGCGGGGGTGAGGTTTTTGAACTCGGCGTGAACGTTGATGAGGCCGCGCTCGGATTTGACGACGGCTTCTCCCTTGCCGCTGGGGAGGAGGTTGGTGCCTTCGAAGGCGAGCTTGGTTTCCCCGGAGCGGTGGAGGTAGTTGACGGCGTCGATATCGCGCTGGACGGCCTTGACGCGATAGAAGAAGATATCGCCGTTCTGGGTGACGACGGAGTTATCGCGGGGGGCGGGCACGCTGGTGGGATTGGGCTCCTGCGCGGACGCGAGGCCGGTGGCGAGGAGGATGGTGCCGAAGAAGAGGGTGGGGATAAATTTGCGGGTGGTGCTGGGGGTCATGCCGTTCTCCTGTTATTCCGTTGGCGACAAACAGTGTTCTGCCAATGCTTCAAGTTATACGGATGCCCGGAATGGGGGGAAAGGTAGTCTTACGACTGAGTTTGATGCGAGTTAGGACAGTTTTGGGACGAGTGGGTAGGCGTAAAAATGCCCCGGTCCGCGCGATGGTCTGTGTGGGCCGAGGCAAAGGGTAAATCAGTTGGGGAGCTTAGTTGGCGCCGGGGCTGCTGTGACGGTGTACGAAGTGGTAGGGCGGCCAGGGTCCGGAGAGCTGCATGCGGCAGTCCTTAAGCTCAATGGTGGCGGAGGAGTACTTGTTCTGATAGCGCTCGACGGTCTTGTTGTCGATGAGGTGAGCGATATCGAGCAGCATCTTTCCGGAGTCCATGCGCTTGCAGGTGATTTCTTCCGCGATGGGGAGGAACATGCGATGCATCTGGACGGAGAGGGCGCGGGCCTTGGACTGGCGTTCCCGCTGACGGGAGGCGGAATCGCGGAGGCTGGAGAGATACTGCTGGCCGACGGCGGACTCGCGGGAGAGCGCGTCCTTGGTGAAGTTGCCGGGGCAGGTATCGTCTACGAGGACCTTGAGGTGCATCTCCGCCTTGCCGCGGAGGCGCTCCATATTGGCGAGGAAGTGGCGCTGGTTGGAACGGACGGAACGGCGGAGGCTATCGTCATCCTGGAAGGTGGTGGCGAAGCGGAAGGGCAGGACGGTGGAGAGTTTGAAGCAGTCCGCGATGACGCGGGCGTGATCGCGGGCGGCGATCTGGGCTTCTCCTGCGAGGCGGGCTGAGTCTGCCTGGCTGTGTTCCGAGACGATGACGGCGAGGTCGCCGGCGGGAAAGAGGAAGGTTTGGTTGCCGAAGATGCCTGAGACTCCGGAGAGTGGCATGGGGCGACGGTGGCGGGCTAGTTCAGGAAACAACTGACGTTCTGCGATGCAGTATGCGTACCACGACATTTTGTCCGCTCCAAAGCACGCTGATGGGTCTCTTGATTGCCCAATCATGCGTTGGTGAATTGCGTATCGATCTGAAGATTCGAGTGGCCCCGAGTGGCACTCTGGCGCGGACGGCTTTGGTAAAAAGGCGTTCTGTACCGAGTGCGAGACGGATAGTAAGCCCGTGCCAGCACGTTTGGCAAACGTTTCTTCATCTTTTTCCGGAGTTGGGAAAATGCAGCGAATTTGCTGCATTTTTTTCCTATTGGTGGTGCAACAGGTACGTATCCGATACGGGAAAAGTGGTCTGACAACAGGAGTTAGGGGGTTTGGGCGAGGATTTTGAGGACGGGATCCGGGAGCGGCTGGCCGGCATTTTTTACCAGCAGGGCGACCTGCCAGACCTGGGTTTGAGGCAGGGTGTGGCGGTAGGCAGGCATGACGGGAGGATGGACGCCGTCTTCGATGCGGGAGAAGATTTCTCCGGGTGCGAGGTCTGAGACGCCGACGGCGGCACTATGAGGACGGGGCGTCCAGAGCTGGGGGGCGAGGGATACTCCGGGGTGGGCGAGGGCTTCCCTTCCCGGGACTCCGTGGCAGGCGGCGCAGTGGGCGGAGTAGACGCGAGCGCCGGATTCGAAAACGTCTTCACTGATGCCGAAGGGAGGCTGGGGGATCTGGTGGGGGAGAGGTTCGGAGGGAGGGTGAGGGCGGGCGGGCGTGGGGGTGGAGTGGGTTTCGAAGGCGGCGGCGGAGCGTTTGATGGAGGCGGAGGGGTGGCCGTAGTGGAGGTAGGCCCAGCCTCCGGCGAGGACCGCGGCGAGGGTGAAGAGGACGCCGAAGAGGAAGGGACCGAGGCTGCCGCCTGAGGTTTTGGAGCGTGAGGTGGGCCGTGAGGCGGAGCGGCGGGTGGAACGGGGGGTGGCGATGGCGGCTTCCTTGTGGCTGATGGGATGTTGGGGGAGAGCGGGAATGGGATGCGTGGGTGAGCTATGGATGTTCTAATACAAGGAGCGGGTTTCGAGTCCGGGAATCGTCTCTGAAGTACCTGGGGACGAACGGGGAACGCCGCAGGTTTAGAGATAGCAGGAGTGATTCCGTTGAATTTTCGTTCGTTTGGTACGTGGCTGGTGGCTGGTGTGGTTGGGACGGAGAAAAAGGCTTTCGCAGGCAGGCGTGTGGCAGGCGCGGCGGGACTGGCAGTGCTGCTGCTGGGCGTGTGTGGCGGGTCTGCCCAGGCGCAGAGCCAGCGGCGATCGCGGCGCGAGAGCAATGCGAACCGGAAGGCGCGTATCGCGCGGACGATTGAGGATACGTACACGCACAAGTGGGAGGTTGGCGCGGGCGGCGGATACCTGCGGTTCCGCAGCGGCGAGTTCAAGCAGCAGAACAACGAAGTGACGTTCTGGACGACGGGGCAGTATGCGCTGACGCCGAAGCTGGGCGTGCTGGCGCTGGTGGGCGGCGGGTTTGGAAGCGCGAAGCTGAACAACACGGATGTGAATGCGGTGAATCCGCAGATCCAGAACTTCGACTTTATGGCTGGGCCGGCTTACCGGTTTGTGAGCAAGGAGAAGTATTCGCTGAGCGTGTATGGCGCGGGCGGAGCGGGATATGGACGGTTCAGCACGGGGCCGAAGGACTTTCCGCCGGCGGTGGTTGGGCTGTGGCCTTCCGGAACGGCGGCGGCGTTTGGCGCGGGTGTGAACCTCGACTACAACTTTTACCCGAACCTGGCCGTGCGGCTGACGCCGAACTATGTGGGGACGAGGTATGGGGGTTCCACCCAAAACAGCAAGGGTGTGAACATGGGAGTGGTTTACCGGTTTGGCCGGTTGAAGTAGGAGAGCCACAGACCGAGGAACCTTGAAAGCCGCAGAGGGCTCTAAGGATTGAGCGCTCGATGCGGCTTTCCTGCGTCAGGCGTGGCCGATGGGCTGCAGGGGAAGCCAGATGGAGAAGACGGTGCCCACGCCTTCTCGGCTGCGCATCTGAATGCGGCCGTGGTGCTTATCGATGATGCCCTTGGAGATCCAGAGGCCAAGACCTGTTCCGGTGACCTCCTTGGTGGTGTGGAAGGGCTCAAAGACGTGGCCACGCATGGCTGGGAGGAAGCCGGTGCCGGTGTCTGCGACGCTGACACGGACGCCATCCACGCCGGACTTCATGCAGCGGGCGGGGCGAAGACGCAGGTGGAGGTCGCCGCCCTGCGGCATGGCGTCGTATGCGTTACGAATGAGATTGTTGAGGACCTGGCGGATGTCGCCTTCCAGCAGGAGCACGGGGGGAGTGGGGCGAACGCGATGGGCGACGGCGATTTTCCTGGCCGGGAAGCGGGAGGCGTAGAGGCGGAGGATGGCGGAGGTGGTGTCTTCGAGATCGACTGGGGTGGCGGTGGTTTGTTTGCTGTGAAAGCGGAGGGTTTGGAGAGCGATGTCGGCGACGCGCACGAGTTCGGACTCGGCGAGAATGGCGTAGCTGCGGGCTTCGTCCAAGTCTGCTGCGTGCCGAACGAGATAGACGAGGTTGAGGACCGCCTCCAGCGGGTTGTTGATCTCATGGGCGATGGAGCTGGCGAGCTGGCCGACGGCGGCTAGCTTTTCGGAGCGGCGGAGGGCTTCTTCCGCGGCGCGGGCATGCGTGATATCGCGGAAGGTGATCACGGCTCCGCGAAGCTGGCCCTGATGCAGGATGGGCTGGGCGGAGATTTCGATCCAGAAGAGGGAGCCGTCCTTGCGGAAGATGTGGTCGATCTGATTAGAGAACGGCTGGTTTTTGCGGAAGACGTTATAGATGCTGCAGTCTTCGGCAGGATAGACGGAGCCGTCCAGATGATGGTGGTGGATGCTCTGGTGCATGTTGGTGCCGACGAGTTCGTGAGCATCGTATCCAAGCATGTTGAGGGCGGCGCGGTTGACGAAGGTGCAGGTGCCATTGAGGTCAACGCCCCAGATGCCTTCGCCGGCCGAGTCGAGGAGGGCTTGCCAGGGTTGATCTTGCAAGGTTTGAGAGGTAAGGGTTGAGGATTGGGGCGGAAGTGAGCTCGGAACGGCTGAGACGCTCAAACTGGGGGCCACGGGATGAACGTTCGGTTGTAACAGAGACATTGACGTTCCTAGGGCCTTATGTGAGCCATCGCACACACCGTGAGATGCAGGAAGTCTGCATCCCGTATGTCAGACGGATGACGGGGTGACGGGAAAGGATGTACCCGCTTACGATGGACAGTGCTGGCAGAGGACGAGGAACCATGGTGCAGATCAAGGAAGACGACCTAATTGAGAGCGTCGCGGACGCGCTGCAGTACATCAGCTACTACCATCCGGTGGACTACATTACGAATCTGGCGCGGGCGTATGAGCTGGAAGAGAGCAAGGCGGCCAAGGATGCGATGGCGCAAATCCTGATCAACAGCCGGATGTGTGCGGAGGGGCACAGGCCGATCTGCCAGGATACGGGGATTGTGACGACGTTTCTGAAGGTTGGGTTGGAGGTGCAGTTTGTCGCGAGCGATGGTGGACCGGCGACGCGGACGCTGCAGGAGATGGTGGATGAAGGCGTGCGGCGGGCGTGGCTGAACCCGGATAACAAGCTGCGGGGGTCGATTTTACGGGACCCGGCGTTCAGCCGGAAGAACACGGTGGACAATACGCCGAGCGTGGTGGAGGTGTCGCTGGTGAAGGGGGCGCAGGTGGATGTCACCGTTGCGGCGAAGGGTGGGGGGTCTGAGGCGAAGAGTAAGTTTGTGATGCTGAACCCGAGCGACAGCGTGGTGGATTGGGTGTTGAAGACGGTGCCGACGATGGGAGCGGGATGGTGTCCGCCGGGGATGCTGGGGATTGGGATTGGGGGGACAGCGGAGAAGGCGATGCTGCTGGCGAAGCAGTCGCTGATGGACCCGATCGATATGCAGGAGCTGAAGGCGCGGGGGCCGGTCACGAATTACGAGAAGATGCGGGTGGAAATCTACGACAAGGTGAATGCGCTGGGAATTGGAGCGCAGGGGCTGGGCGGGCTGACGACGGTGCTGGATGTGAAGATTCTGGAGTATCCGACGCATGCGGCGAACCTGCCGGTGGCGATGATTCCGAACTGTGCGGCTACGAGGCATGCGCACTTTATTTTGGATGGTGGTGGGCCGGCGGAGTTGAGGCCACCCTCGCTCGAGGATTGGCCGCGGCTGGAGTATGACGTGCATACGGCGCGGCGGGTCAATCTGGAGACGGTGACGCGGGAGGATGTGGAGACGTGGAAGCCGGGAGAGATTGTGCTGCTGACGGGTAAGTTGTTGACAGGACGGGACGCGGCGCATAAACGGATGACGGACATGTTGAATCGCGGGGAGAAGCTGCCGGTGGATTTTCGGGGGAGATTCATCTATTACGTGGGGCCGGTGGATGCGGTGCGGGATGAGGCGGTGGGGCCGGCGGGGCCGACGACGGCCACGCGGATGGATAAATTTACGCGGCAGATGCTGGCGGAGACGGAATTGCTGGGGATGATTGGGAAGGCGGAGCGGGGGGTGGAGGCGATCGACGCGATCCGGGAGTTCCATGCGGTTTACTTAATGGCGGTGGGTGGGGCGGCGTATCTGGTGTCAAAGGCTATTAAACACTCGCGTTTACTGGCGTTTGAGGATCTGGGGATGGAGGCGATCTATGAGTTTGACGTGGTGGATATGCCGGTGACGGTGGCGGTGAGCGCGGATGGGACGAGCGTGCACGAGACGGGGCCGGCGGAGTGGAAGAAGCGGATTGCGGCGAGTATGGGGGTGGGGGGCGTGGCGATTCTGGGGCAATGACCCGGTTCACCACAGCGAAAGCGTGTGGTGGATGCGTGGTCGAGCGTGGTGTTTTGTCTGGATACGGTGGGTAAGAGACAGCAACGACGCCGGCCCGGGCCGTGAGGGCTCAGGCTGCGGGGCGGATGTCGTCCTGGGCCTGGGCGGTTGGCTCCGGCTCCCGGCGGGTGCGGCGAAGGAACAGGCGCTGGCAGCGGTCGTTGCAGATGTGGAGCATGGGGACGAAGACGAACATGGCGGCGAGGATGGCGAGGGCGATCAGGAAGGAAAGAAGAAGCTCTGGCATGGTCTGCTCCTGAAAAAAATGGGGAGGTCAATGGAAGGTAAGGTCTCCAAGGGCAGATTTCAATGGGGCAGGCTGTCAGGTCTGTGATGGGTCTGGCGGAGGCTCTTCCGGCTTCCTGCTTGATCAACGAGACTGACGGGCGATCAGATGTGTGCCAGGAGATGAAATTCCTGGATGCATGGGTATACGGCTGCTGGGCGGGGATGGTTTCAGAGGTTCTTCGTGCTTGACGGCTGGGGGGGGAGGCCTAGCGGGCGAAGATCTTCCGGAAGAAGCGGCCGATGGCGTGAGTGGGGCCGGGTTTGGCTTCGGGCTTTGCAGATGGTGCGGGGGTGGGGGGTGGGACAGGGGTGTCGGCACCCTGGGTTGCGGGGGCGGTGGGGTCGTAGACGAGGGTTCCGGTGACCTGGACGTTGGTCTGGCCGGGCTTGTCGGCGGGGGGCGGGGTCGGCTGGGCTAGACCCTGGCTGACGGCGGCGGGGAAGGGATAGGGGTCAGAGTTCTTCTTTTTGTCCGTGCCGCTGCTGAGGGCTGCGTCCGCAAGGGAGAGGGCCGGTGGGCAGCCGCAGGGGCTGGTCTCAGTGTCGACGACTTCCTTGAGGGAGCCGTGCTCGAAGAGGACGTGCTGGTTGGGCTTGAGGAGGTAAGCGGACTGGCCGAAAGCGTCCGTGATGCCGAGGGTAGGGGCTTTTTTGCCGCGGTTTTCGACGCAGGTGTCGCCGTTGGGGGTGATGCGGAGGGCGAGATCGAGGGGGGCGGGTTTGTCGCGGGTATCGACGGAGACGAAGCGGAGGTCCGGGGTGATGAGGGCGTCGTTGCGAGAGATGGAGGTGTGGAGTTCCAGGGCGCCGCGATCGAGGGAGATGAGGAGGGGGGCTTGCTGGCCGACGAGGGGGGCGGAGCCGGAGGTAAGGTGGACGACGGAGGTCTGGCAGACGAGGAGGTCGCCGCTGCGGAAGAGGGAGACGTGGGCGGTGCGGTCCAGCGCGGTGACGACGCTGGCGCCGCCGAGGAGGGCTTTGGAGCCGGAGATGGCGAGGGAGCCGGAGGTGGTGGCTTCCGAAACAGGGACGGAGGCGATGACGTGCTGCGCTTGCGCGAGGGCGGGGACAGGGGCGGCGAGGAGGAGGATGGGGAGGATGCGAGAGGAGATCATGCCTGGGGATTGGACGGGGTGGGAGGGATTTGGGTGGATCGACGACGTGAGGGCTGGTGGCAGGGTATCACCGTGAGTGGGGTTCATTCAGGCCGGCTGGCGAGCGTCACGTTTCAGCTTGCAATCCACTATGGTGGACTACAGCCGACATGATGCCTTCGTTTCCACTTTTGAGTGTGCTGGTTGCGGTGGGCGCACTGTTCAGCTTTGTGAGTTACCGGGTGCTTCGTCTGCCGACGAGCATTGGGACGATGCTGCTGTCTTTGGGGGCAGCGCTGGCGCTGATTGTGGGGGGGCATACGGTTCCCGCTCTGCAGGGGTATGCGCACCTTCTGGTGGACGGGATCGACTTCAACCAGGTGGTTCTGCATGGGATGCTGGCGTTCCTGCTGTTTGCCGGAGCGCTGCAACTTGATCTGAAGCAACTGGCGCGGGAACGGGTGTCTGTGCTGAGCCTGTCTGTGTTTGCGACGGCGCTTTCCACGGGGATGGTGGGGTTCCTGTTCAAGGCG
Organism: uncultured Acidobacteriaceae bacterium; assembly: GCA_964242025.1. GTDB lineage: Bacteria > Acidobacteriota > Terriglobia > Terriglobales > Acidobacteriaceae > Edaphobacter. Next base: position 101,872 of record CAXSZW010000002.1, on the reverse strand, counting down.
GCGCTGCATGTTGCGGGGGTTTCGATCAGCACGACGGAGGCGCTGCTGTTTGGGGCGTTGATTTCTCCGACGGATCCGATTGCGGTGCTGGAGATGCTGCAGCGCGTGGGCGCTCCGGCGGAGCTGAAGATTCAACTGGCGGGGGAATCGCTGTTCAACGACGGGGTGGGAGCGGTGTTTTTTGTGGCGCTGCTGGGGGCTTCCAGCGCGGGGGCGGTGCATGGCGGGCTGCCTTCTCCGGCGACGTTTGGGGCGCTGCTGCTGGTGGAGGCGGGGGGCGGGATCGCGCTGGGCGTGGCGCTTGGATATGCGGCGTACCGGCTGATCCGGACGGTGGACAGCTACCGGGTGGAGGTGATGCTGACCCTGGCGCTGGCGATGGGAGGGTACGTGCTGGCGGACCGGCTGCATCTTTCCGCGCCACTGGAGGCGGTGGCGGCGGGGCTGATGGTGAGCGGGACGGCACGGCGGTTCGGGATGTCGGCGACGACGCGGGATCACCTGGAGAAGTTCTGGGAGTTGATCGACGACATGATGAACGTGGTGCTGTTTCTGCTGCTGGGGTTGCAACTGCTGGTGCTTCCGCTGAGCTTTTCCCTGCTGGCGGCGGGGCTGATTGCGATCCCGGTGGTGCTGCTGGCGCGATTGGTGAGTGTGGCGGCGGTGGTGCGGACGCTGGCGCTTTGCCGGCAACGGGTGAGCGGGAATGTGATGGTGCTGACGTGGGGCGGGCTGCGGGGAGCGCTGGCGGTGGCGCTGGCGCTCTCACTTCCGCAGGAGCCGGCGGGAGAGCGGAACCTGCTGCTGGCGGCCACGTACGTGACGGTGGTGTTCTCGATTGTGGTGCAGGGGCTGACGATCTCTCCGATGCTGCGGCGGATGCAGGCGCGGCTGGGAGATGTTCCCAGTTCTCCCAGCTAGAGGTTATTGGTCGCGTGCGGCGGCTTCGAGGGCGGGGATGTCGAGTTTGATCATGGACATCATGGCCTGCATGGCCGCGGGGTGGCTGATGAGCGCGCCGATGTTGCGGGGGACGATCTGCCAGCAGAGGCCGAAGCGATCCGTGAGCCAGCCGCAGGCCATGGTCTTACCGCCGCCGGCGAGGAGCTTGTCCCAGTAGGCGTCGATCTCCTGCTGGGAGTCGCAGCGGACGAAGAAGGAGAAGGCGGGGTTGAGCTGCTGGTGCGGGCCGCCGTTGAGGAAGACCATCTCCTGGCCTTCGAGTTCGATGGTGATGGTGGCGATGTGGCCGGAGGGCCAGGGGCCCACGCCCTTGGAGCGGACCTCATCGAGTTTGCGGGCGTGGGGGAAGACGGAGAGGTAGAACTCGGCGGCCTGTTCCGCGTTGTCATTGAACCAGAGGAAAGGGGCGATGTTGTTCATGGCAGGGATGGTAGCAGAGGGCCGGGGCTAATCGCGACCGAAGAGTTTGTGGAAGAAGCCGCTGACGGTGCTGCGTTTGGATTTGGTGTCTGGCTGGGGGGTGGGTGAGGGTTGAATGTGGGCGACGATGGCCGGTGGGGGAGCGGTGGGGATGACTGGCTTGGGAGCGGGGCGGGGGATGGCGCGGGCGGGGTCGGTGTGCAGGGCTGAGGCGGGGAGCGGGGTGGAGGCGAAGATGGGGTTGGGGGCGGAGGGATCGTAACTGAGGGTGGCGGCGATCTGGATGTGGCGCTCGCCGGGGGTTTCTACGGGGATGACGCCGGGGGCGGAGGTGAGGCCCTGGCTATCGTCGGTGGGGAAGGCGAGGGCGGCTTCATCGACGGGGGGCGTGGTGGGGGGCTTGGTGGGGGCGCCGGGGGAGCCGTTGAGGAGGGCGTCGGCGAGGGTCATGGCCGGGGGTAGGAGGGAGGGGCAGCCGCAGGTGTTGTTGTCGATATCGACGACGTCCTTGAGGGAGGCTTGTTCAAATTGGATGTGCTGTTTGGGACGGAGGCGGTAACTGGTCTGACCGGAGGTATCGGTGATGTTGAGCCAGGGGGCGTCCTTGCCGCGGTTTTCGACGCAGGTGTCGCCGTTGGGGTGGAGGCCCATGGCGAGGTCGAGGTTGGCGGGCTTGAAGTGGCCGGAGGTGAAGCGGAGGTCGGGGGTGACGAGGGTGTCGCCGACGGAGAGGGGCATGCGGATTTCCAGCGCGCCGCTGTCCAGCGAGAGGCCGATGAGGTTGGACTTTTCGCCCTGGAAGGAGATGCGTTCGGCTTCGGTGAGGTGGACCTTGCTGGATTGGCAGACGAGGATGGCTCCGCCGCGGGCGAGGGTGATGTGGGCGGGGCGGTCGTCACTGGCGTGGATGACGCTGTCCGGGCCGAGGAGGCTCATGTTTCCGGAGCGGGTGAGGACGTTGGTAGATTCGGCCTCAGAGGTGGGGACGTAGGCGACGACGTGGGTTTGCGCGGCGGCGGAGAGCGCGACCGCGAGTTCGAAGGAGATTGCGAGTAACGTGCGGGGCTTCATGCGCGACGCCTCTTGAGACGGGCCCTTGGAGTAACAGGCTACAGCCGAGTGGGCTCTAGCAGAGGAGGCTACAACAAAGCGAGCTACAAGGTAAGGAAGTTTTGTATCATCTGGCGGCCATGACTGGTAAGGACGGATTCAGGGTGGAACTGGACGCCTTCGATGGGGAGGGTGCGGTGGCGGAGGGCCATGATGGTTTCGGGCTGGGTTGCGTCTGGGGAGAGGGTGCGGGCGGAGATTTCTAGAGTGTCGGGGAGGCCGTCTTCGGCGACGATGAGGGAGTGGTAGCGGGTGCAGGTGGTGGTGGGGGGGATGCCTTGGAAGATGGTGCGGCCGTCGTGGGCGATTTGGCTGGTTTTGCCGTGCATGAGGTGGGCGGCGCGGACGACGTTGCCACCGAAGGCCGCGCCGATGGCCTGGTGGCCGAGGCAGACGCCGAGGATGGGGGTTCGGGTGCCGCCGGCGAGGCCGAGGGCGGCGAAGTGCTGGAGGAGGGGGATGGAGATGCCGGCTTCCTGCGGGGTGCAGGGACCGGGGGAGATGAGGATGCGGTCTGGGTGGAGGGCTTCGACCTCGGCCGGGGTGATCTCGTCGTTGCGGCGGATGACCATTTCGGCGCCGAGTTCGCCCATGTACTGGACGAGGTTGTAGGTGAAGGAGTCGTAGTTGTCCAGGACGAAGACCATAAAGGGATTTTACGCTGGCGGCAACGGTGTGGGGGTCGGGCGGACTCTAAGGGAGCAGAGGCAATGGCGATGATACTTTCCAGGCGGTGGCAGCACTTTACGGCGATGGCGTTAATCGGCGATGGCGTGATGGCGGTGATCCATCCGCAGAAGGACGCGCTGGCGTGGAAGCGAGGACCAAAACCCTGGAAAGAGATGATGGGCAGGCTGCACGAGCGACCGGGGCTGACTCGGGTGATTGGGGTGGCGCAGATTGTGGGCGGGGTTTGCTGGGCGTTGCGGCAGGAAAAGGTGCGGGATTGAGGGGAGCCTACCCCTGGAGTATTTGGTGCGAAAATAAGAAAATAGGTGGGTTAGCTTTTATTGATCGACTTGCAGCAGCCGTAACCTTGGGAAAGTTACCTCAGGGGTGGCGCATCAAATGGGAAGCTGGCTTACGAGCGAGTCTATGGTTGCCAGCAGGTCTTGGGAGAAATAGCAGTTGGTGGTTTTCAGCTTTGCGATGGCAGAGAGGAACCGCTGGCGAGGCTGCGATGGAGCGAGTCGGCTCACCCGGTACTGGACTCCGACAGTGCCACTGATCGTGGCGTTCGTGTATCTGGGCGCGGCGAGACGGCCCGCCTGGTCATCCAAGAGGAGATAGTCTGCGTGGAGTTCAGCGGCTAAAGCGATGGCGTTGATCTCACCGGGATCGAGGTTTTTGCCTACGACAGCTTCAATGCGAGATGGTTCACGGCAAGTCGCCCACGGGGGAAGGTTGGCAATCCAGGCTTTCACCTCTGGCGGGCTTGTTACCGTCTGGAGTTCACTGAGCACAGCGTTGGGGATGATGAGATCGCCGAAGAGGATCGGGATTGATGCAGATTCATCGACGAGGATCAGATATCGGAGTGGACCGGCGTCACTGACAACCATTAGCGCTGGGCAGGTCTGTGGGCGTCCAGCGCGGCGATATCCTGGAGTAGATTTTGTCCGCTGTAGGAGCCGTGCTCAATGCCGCGCTGCTTAAGGAAGCCGTCGAGTTCGTATCGGCTATCAAGACGAAGCAGGAATTGGAGATCGTGGCGTGAAATGGCATCGCGGCAGTACGCTTCCACGGCTATGTCTTCCAGGAGATGCTGGGAAAGTTCTTCCTCGTTCGCCGTAAGCTGCCCGGCGAGCGAGTCCGGGATGGTGAGAGTGATCTCCATGGGAATGATGCTACACCTTTGGGCGGGGGCTTATTGGCCGCGGGCGCGTTCGATGGCTCGTACGACGGCGCGGGCTTTGTTGCCGCATTCTTCGTATTCGGAGAGGGGGATGGAGTCTGCGACGATGCCGGCGCCGGCCTGGATGTGGCCCTGGTCTCCGTTCATGAAGAGGGTGCGGATGGCGATGCAGGAGTCGAGGTTGCCGGAGAAGTCGGCGTAGAAGATGCTGCCGCCGTAGACGCCGCGGCGGGCTGGCTCGAGCTCTTCAATGATCTCCATGGCGCGGATCTTGGGGGCTCCGGAGAGGGTGCCGGCGGGGAAGCAGGCCTTGAAGGCGTCGATGGCTTCAAGGTCGGGGCGGAGGCGGCCTTCGATGGAGCTGACGAGGTGCATGACGTGCGAGTAACGCTCGACGAACATGAGGTCCTTGACGCGGACGGAGCCGAACTCCGAGACGCGGCCGACGTCGTTTCGACCGAGGTCAACGAGCATGATGTGCTCTGCCACTTCCTTTTCATCGGCGCGGAGGTCGGCTTCAAAGGCTCGGTCTTCGACCTCGTTGGCGCTGCGCTTGCGGGTGCCGGCGATGGGGCGGTACTCGACGGCGCGGCCATGCACGCGGACGAGGAGTTCCGGGGAGGAGCCGACGATGTGGGCGACGGTTGGCTTTGACTTGGATGTCTTCGAGGCTGGGGATTCCATGCCGAAGCGGAGGAAGTACATGTACGGAGATGGGTTGACGATACGGAGGGCGCGGTAGACGTCGAAGGCGGGGACGCCGGGGGTGCAGTCAAAGCGTTGCGAGAGGACGCATTGGAAGACGTCGCCGGCGGTGATGAAGTCCTTGGCACGGGCGACAGCTTTGAGGAAGGCGGGCTTGGAGGTGCGATTGGTGAGCTTGAGCTTGCCCGTGATGGTGCGGCGGCGGGGCTTGGGGAGAGCGGCTGCGAGGCGGCGCTCCATCTTGTCCAGACGGCGGAGGGCCTGGGCGTAGGTGCCGGAGCGGGTGAGGTCGACCGTGGCGATGAGGAGGATCTCTTTCTTCACGTGGTCGAAGACGAGGACCTGATCGAAGAACATGAGGCAGGCGTCTGGGACGCCGAGCTCGTCTGCGGCGAGGGTGGGGAGACGCTCGATGAGGCGGACGACGTCGTACGAGAAGAAGCCGACGGCTCCGGCGGTGAAGGGAGGCAGGCCGGGAAGGCGGGCGGGGGTGTGGCCGGCGAGGGCGCGCTTGAGCTCTTCGAAGATGTCACCCTGGTGGGTGCGGGTACGCTTCCCTTCCGTGGTGGCGATGGTGTGGCCGTGGGCGGTCATACGTTTGTAGGGGTCGATGCCGATGAAGGTGTAACGGCCGACGTGCTCGCCGCCTTCGACGGACTCGAGGAGGAAGGCTTCAGGGGCTTCGGCGGCGATGCGGAGGAAGGCGGAGACGGGGGTCTCCAGGTCTGCGGTGACGGTGCGGAAGACGGGGATGAGGGTGTGGGTCTTGGCGAGTCTGGTGAAGTCGCGGGAGGTGGGGGTGGAGGGGATGTTGTGCTTCATGGCGGGTGGATACGATGGTAAATCCTTACGCGGGTCGCCGGCGTATATTGACTGACAGCACGGGCCTCCAGAGAGACGTTTACCCATGGCTCATCCGGTTTTTGTTTGCCACTCGTCGTTCGATAAAGAAGTTGCAGGGAAGGCTTGTGCGGCGCTGGAGGCACGGGGGATTGCGTGCTGGATTGCTCCGCGAGATGTGCCGCCAGGAGAAGAGTGGGGCAAGTCGATCATTGAGGGGCTATCTGGCTGCACGATGGTTCTGCTGATTTTTTCGGAGCACTCGAACGATTCCTCGCAGGTGCGGCGCGAGGTGGAGCGGGCCGTCAGCAAGGACAAGATCATCCTGCCGGTTCGGATTCAAGATGTGCTGCCGTCCGACGCCATGGAGTATGCGTTGGGAAACACGCAGTGGCTGGACGTATTTCCGCCTCCGGTGGAGCGGCATATGGAGGAGCTCGCCCACACGGTTGCAAGACTGCTGGAGAGGAAAGTACCTGGACCGCCCCCGCCTCCACCCCGGCCAAAACCTCCTGAGCCGCACGTCGTGAAACCGGTGTCGCCTGTGATCGATCCGGTGGTGAAGACGGTCCCTCCTGATCCAGTGAGAGGGTCTGGCGGAAGCAGGATTTGGGTGTGGGGCGGGGTGGTTCTGGTTTTGGTTGTGTTGTCGGTGCTTGTCCATATGGCTTTTCCGCCGCACGAGGTGGTGATACGGGAGCCGGAGAAGCGGTTCGCTGCGTCGCCGGATTCAGGAACGGGGAAACAGGATGTGGTCTCCATGGAAGAGGAGGCGGAACGGTTTTACAAGGATAAGGATTATGTGGCGGCCTTCCCGCTGGCAAAGGGGGCTTGTGACCGGGGGGTCGCGGCGGGTTGCAACTATGAGGCCGCGATGTATCTGCTGGGAGCGGGAGTGGGTAAGGACGAGGTGCAGGCCTTTGGACTCTACAAGAAGGCGTGCGACGGGGGTAAGGCAGCGGGGTGTTCGAACCTGGGGGCGATGTACCAGAACGGCAAGGGGGTTGGGCAGGACGATGCGCAGGCGTTAACGTACTACGGGAAGAGTTGCGATGAAGGGTATGCGATTGGCTGCTCGGCGGTGGGGGATATCTATGAGAAGGGGCGTGGTGTTGAGGTAGATGCCGGGAAGGCGGCGGGGTATTACCAGAAGGGATGCGATCAGAGCTCCATGGTGGGCTGCTCCAGGCTGGCGGCGTTGTACTTCGATGGGCGAGGGGTGCAACAGGACCAGGCGCAGGCTTTGAAGCTGTACGGGAAGGCTTGTGACGGGAAGTATCAGTTTGCGTGCGATTTTTTGAAGTCGCATCCGCAGTAAGTGGGGTTTTGTGCTGATTTGAGGCGGGTTGGGTGGGGGGACCGGAGATGACACCTTGGTGGGTTGCCGATGGTGTATTGGCGGGCCTATAGTACGCAGGGTTTGAGGCTGAGGCTGCCCAGGAGGCGGTTTGGGGCTGGAATACAGGTTGACGACAGGCAACGCGGCTGGCACCTGAGCGAATGTGAATCCGGGTCCTGTGAATGTCCATCGAAGTTAGTTGGAGATTCATGCGGGACGCGGAGACTTGGCCATGAAGAGCGAATCACTGATCCCTTATGGGGAAAAATCCGGAAGACACGAGAAGGAAGCAATTATGTCCGTAATGACTGAGACTCTGCCGACAGAGCAGAAGAAGACGTTGACGCTGGAAGAAGAGAAGAATCCGTGGGAGGCGCAGGCCGCGCGGTTCGACCTGGCTGCAAAGAAGCTAAAGCTGGATGACGGCATCTGGAAGGTGCTGCGGTACCCGTCGCGGGAGATCATCGTGCATATTCCGGTGCAGATGGATGATGGGCGGATTGAGGTGTTTACGGGATACCGGGTGCAGCACTCGATTGCGCGTGGGCCGGGGAAGGGTGGGATCCGGTATGCGCCGGATGTGAGCCTGGACGAGGTACGGGCGCTAGCGAGCTGGATGACGTGGAAGTGTGCGGTGGTGAATATCCCGTTCGGCGGGGCGAAGGGCGGGGTGATCTGCGACCCGAAGCACATGAGCCAGGGCGAGCTGGAGCGGATGACTCGGCGGTATACGGCGGAGCTGATTGAGTTTATTGGGCCGGAGAAGGATGTGCCGGCGCCGGACATGAACACGAATGAGCAGACGATGGCCTGGATTATGGATACGTACTCCATGCATATGCGGCAGACGGTGACGGCCGTGGTGACGGGGAAGCCGGTGAATATTGGCGGGTCTCGGGGGCGGAGGGAGGCTACCGGACGCGGGATCAGCGTGTGCTGCGATGCGGCGATGAAGCACCTGGGGATGGAGATTGCCGGGTGCCGGGTGATCGTGCAGGGGTTCGGGAACGTGGGATCCAATGCGGCGCACCTGCTGTATGGGAAGGGCTACACGATCATCGGGATTACGGAGTATGACGGGGCGCTGTACAACGCGGAGGGGATCGACGTGCCGGCGCTGCTGCAGCATCGGGCAAAGGCGGGGACGATCAATGGCTTTGCCGACGCGGAATCCGTTGACAAGGACGAGTTGATGACGCGGGAGTGCGAGATTCTGGTTCCTGCGGCGACCGAGAACGTCATCACGAGCGAGAATGCGGCGAAGCTGCGTTGCAAGATTCTTTGCGAGGGGGCGAATGGGCCGACGACGATTGTCGCGGACGACATTCTGGAGGAGAAGGGGGTGTTTGTGATCCCGGATATTCTTGCAAATGCGGGCGGCGTGACGGCGAGCTACTTTGAGTGGGTGCAGGACCGGATGGGGTACTTCTGGACGGAGGCGGAGGTGAACCAGCGGCTGGATGCGATTATGAGCCAGAGCTTCGCAGACGTGGTGGAGTATGCGCTCTCGCATGAGGTGAATAACCGGATTGCGGCTTACATGCTTGCGATCGACCGGGTGGCTTATACGACGAAGCAGCGTGGGATGTATGCCTAGAACTGGTTACTAAGCTGGGTTTCGAAGGTGTGCCGGGCGGGGAGCTTACCCACCCGGCACTTTTTGCGCAAAAATTTGAAAAGACAAGGGTTAGGTTTGTATCTAAGCTGCGGGTGAGGGGGCGGACTACTCTACTTTGGTGACTTGGCTGAGAGTTACCGCGAGGTGGGATGAAATACGGGTCCGGATGACAACCTGTGTGAGGACTCTGGGCGTTATTGGAGGGTGACTTTGAGGGGGATGGTTTGGGATTGGGTGAGGGCGGTTCCCTGCTGGGCTATGCCGATGACGGTAACGGTGTAGGAGCCGGGCGAAGTGCCGAGGTTGGTGCAGTGGCCGCAGGCGGTAAGGGTGGTGAGGACGGCGAGGGTCGCTAGAAAGAAGAGGGTGGGGAGGCGTCGGCGGCGGCGCAGGAAGAGGGAGCCAGTGAAAAGAAGGCATACCCCAGGGGCTAAAGCCCCACTCCAAAACGGGCTAGAGAGACCCAAGGCTGAAGCCTTGGGGTACCTAGAAGCCAGAGCAGGAGCTGCGGCGGGATCTACGGAGGTAGTAACGGGGAGGTACGGGGTGGTGGAGTTGCAGTCGTGGGGAGAGGCGGTGGCGAGGAGGAGGGTGGTGGAGCCGCCGCCGGCGGGGATGAGCGGATTGGCAAAGGTGCAGGTGGATTGATCCGGGAGGCCGGAGCAGGAGAGTTGGATGGGCTGGGAGAAGCTGCCGGTCTGCTTGACGGTGACCGTGAGGGTGGCGATGCCGCCGACCGAGACCGTGACCGGGGTAGGGGTGACGGTGAGGGTGAAGCCGGAGCCAGGGGTGACGGGCGGGACGATGACTTGCTGGACGGTGGTGGAGGTGGCGGCGGAGAAGTCCGGGGTGGCGAGGAAGACGGCCTGGATGGGATGTGTTCCGAGTGCCAGCGACGAGGAGATGAAGGTGGCGATGCCGGAGGCGTTGAGGGGAGCGGTGCCGAGGAGGATGCCGGAATCCGTGAACTGGACCTGACCTGACGGGGTGGCGGCGGAGCCGGTGAGGGTGGCGGTGAAGGTGACGGGGGAGCCGAGGGTGGCGGGGTTGGGGTTAGAGGTGAGGGTGGCGGCGGTGACGGTGTCCGGGGTGACGGTGAAGGTGATGGCGTCCGAGATGCTGGGGGCGTTGACGGGGTCGCCGTTGTAAGCGACGGCGAGGGCGTGGGGGCCGGCGTCGAGGATTTGGGGGTCGCCGTACGGGCAGACGGCGGTGAGGGGGAGGTTGGTGCATTCGGGGACTGCTGCGTCGTTGTCAAAGAGGGTATAGGTGCCAGTGGCGGGGTAGTGGGGGTCGAGGACGTTGACCGCGAAGGTGCCGTCTACGGGGCCGCCGTATGGGGTGGGGATGGGGGTGGTGGGGGTGAGGGTGACGGAGGTGGGGCCGCGGGCGATGGTGAGGGTATCGGTGAGGGTGGTGGGGGCGTAGGTGGCGTCACCGGAGTACAGGGCGGTGAGGGTGTGGTCGCCGGGGAGGATGGGTGGAGTGGGGGAGCCCTGGGAATAGGCGGGAATGGAGGTGGTGGTGGAGGCGCCGGTGAGGGCCACGGTGACGGGGGCGGTGCCCTCGAGCGAGAAGGTGATGGTGCCGGTGGGGGAACCGGTGAGGGTGGCGGTGAGGGTGTAAGAGGCTTCGAAGGTGGGGGTGGCGGGGGTGGAGCCGAGGGTGCCGGTGATGGGGGTGGCGCGGGGACGCTGCAGCGGGAGCAGGAGGAGCAAGAGGGTGAGGAGGAGGGGAGGCATGGGTGGTGCTCCGAGGATTGTGGGGTCGTGCAACGGAGGTGACGGGTTGGACGGCTGCGGTCGGCTAAGTGTCTGGTGAGGACGGAGCCGATGATGGACACGTGGTCCGATCGGGGGTCGTCCGGTGGGGTTGACTTTAGCATGGGCGACGCGGTGCGGTGCGGGGATGTGGCAGAATGTGATGGAGTGGATGCGCGGTTTGGGATCGCGAGGAGTCCGCTTGTTGAAGCGGCTGTGAGGCCCATGAATCTGCCCAACTCCATTACGTTATCCCGGATTGCGACGGTGCCGTTGCTGATCTGGGTGTTGAGTCCGCACTCTCCGGTCTACTACTTTCACCTGGGAGCTGGGGCGCAGGAGATGGCGGCTTCGGCGCTGTTTATTGCGGCGTCGATTACGGACGGGCTGGACGGGTACCTGGCGCGAAAGCTGAACCAGATTACGACGATTGGGATGCTGCTGGATCCGTTGGCGGACAAGCTGATGGTGACGGCGGCGTACATCATCCTGGTGGCGTATAACCCGCGGATTGTTCCGCCTTGGATTGCGGTGCTGATTATTGGGCGGGAGTTCCTGGTGAGCGGGCTGCGGTCGATTGCGGCGAGCGAAGGGTTCACGATCGATGCGAGCGAGATTGGGAAGCTTAAGACGGTGATCCAGATTGTGAGCGTGGTGGCGGCGATTCTGGCGCACCGGTGGGATTACTGGAACTGGGGCGGGTTTATTGTCGCGGTGCACATGATTGCGGTGACGGCGATTTACTGGATGACGGTGGTCTCGATTATCAGCGCGGTGGATTACTTCTGGGGGTTCTGGAAGCAGATTGACCATGCGAGCGAACGAGCGCGGGTGAAGCGGAGCCGGTTGCTGAGCCGGAAGGCGAAGGTGGCAGCGGCGGCGACGGCGGCGGAGCAGGCTTCGCGGATCGTATAAGGGTGGTGGCAGCCCCACTCATCGCGTGAGACAAGAACGCGATGATGGGCACCCGAGCGTTGTGGCGGGCTACAATAAGCAGGTTGTGGGCTCTCGGGCCGTAAGTGCGGTCCGGGCTTAAGAACAAACAAAAGATTCTGCTGAGAGGCTTTTTTTATATGTCGATTCCCGCTACCCAGATGCGTCCGGGCATGATTATCAAGCACAACAACGACCTTCACCTGGTGTTTTCGGTTGAGCACCGTACGCCGGGGAATTTGAGGGCGTTTATCCAGGCCAAGCTGCGCAATGTGCGGACGGGCGCGATGTTTGTGGAGCGGTTCCGGTCTCCGGATCCGATTGACCGGATCCGGGTGGACGAGATCAAGATGGAGTATCTGTACTCCGATGGCGATGACTTTTACTTCATGGACGATGCGTTTGAGCAGACGGTGCTGAAGCGAGAGACGCTGGGGGATGCGGTGGAGTATCTGACGCCGAATCTTTCGATCAGCGTGAGCTTTCATGATGGCAAGGCGGTGGGGATCGAGCTGCCGACGGCCGTGATTATGACAGTGATGGAGACGGAGCCGGGGATTCGGTCGGCGACGGCGAGCAGCGTGACCAAGCCGGCGAAGACGGAGACCGGGCTGGTGGTGCAGGTGCCGGCGTTTATCAACGAGGGCGAGAAGATCCGGGTGGATACGGCGGAAGGGGCTTATATGAGCCGGGCTTAGGGGCCTGGCTTTGCGGCGTGAGGGTGGGTGATGGCTGAGGCAGTCCAAGTGATGCACTACCTGGTGAAGGGGCGGGTGCAGGGGGTTGGGTTTCGCTGGTTTGTGCATGGCGAGGCGGCGGAGCTTGGGCTGCGGGGGTGGGTGCGGAATACGCAGGGCGGCGAGGTGGAGATTGTCGCGGCGGGTGACGCGGAGGCGCTGGCGGAGCTGAAGGCGGCGCTGAAGAAGGGGTCGCGCGGGAGCAGGGTGGATGCAGTGATTGAGCATGCGTTGAAGGATGAAGAAGGCAACGGACTTGGGCCGTTTGAGATTGAAGGAGCGTGGTGATGAGCGATTTGAGCGTGAACTGTGAGCCGTTGAAGAAGCTGATCCGGACGGTTCCGGACTTTCCGAAGCCGGGGATTTTGTTTTATGACATTACGACGCTGCTGAAGGATAAGGCGGGGTCGGCACAACTGATCGATGCGTTTGCGGCGCACTACATCGGCAAGGAGATTGACCTGGTGCTGGGGATTGAGGCGCGCGGATTTATCTTTGGGCCGGCGCTGGCGTACCGGCTGAACGCGGGGTTTGTGCCGGTGAGGAAGCCGAAGAAGCTGCCGGCTCCGGTGGCGAAGGTGACGTACGACCTGGAGTATGGGTCGGATTCGCTGGAGATTCATCTGGATGCGATTGAGCCGGGACAGCGGGTGATTATCGTGGACGACCTGCTGGCGACGGGTGGGACGATGCAGGCTACGGTGAAGCTGGTTCGGCAACTGGGTGGGGAGATTGCAGGGATCGCGTTTGCGATTGAACTGGACTTTTTGAAGGGGCGGAAGAAGTTCCAGGAGTATGACGTGTTTAGCTTGCTGCACTATGACGAGTAGATGAAGTTCTATGGTTTGTCCAACGACGAGCAGGACGGGGACAAGATGAACAGCAGGGACATGGGAGTTTGTGGACGAAGGTATGCATGGTTGCTGCTTGCCTGCATGGCTCTGCTGGGCAAAGTGGCGAAGGCGCAAGATCAAACAGCGTTGCTCGATAAGGTACATCGAGTGATCGCGCAGACGTCACTGAATGCTGCGGATACAAAGCCCTGGCACCTGAAGCTGACGGTCCAGTTGAACGCGGCGGATGGAGTTGCAGCTGAGAAGGGCACGGTCGAGGAGTGGTGGACAGCCCCGAAGCAATACAGGAAGGGCTATGACTTTCCCTCCTATAAGGGGACGGTGGTGGTGAACGGCACGGAGCGATATTCCTCCGATGGCTTGGGCTCTCAGCCGTATCTTGCAGATTATTCCCTGGAGCAGGTTGTGCATCCGATGCCGTCGCTTGGGGAGGTGGATGCGGCTCATCTCGAGCTTCGCAAGGAGACGTTTGCAAAGAATGATTTCGACTGCATCATGCTGGATCCGATGATCAAAAACATCACTCGCACTCCGTTCGGTTTGTTTCCGACGTACTGTTTTGATCGCGACAAAGATGTATTACGGATCTCATCTGAGATCCCGTCGCAGACTGTGGTGATGAATCGAAAAGGTACATTTCGCGGAATCAATGTGGCATTGGATTTTGGCGTGAGTTCCGCGGGTAAAGAGCTTGCGAGTGCGCATGTGGAGGCCCTTCAAGGCAGAGACACACCCTATGCCGAAAGCCACGAGACAACTGGTTTGAAGGCGGTGGGTGTTGAGACGGCGAGGATCCAAGGTGGAGTGATTGCCGGGAATATCTTGAATAAGGTGCCACCGATCTATCCCGTAGAGGCGAAGCATCGGGGCGCCTCCGGTACTGTGCTGATGCATGCGATCATCGGTAAAGAGGGCCACGTTCATTTTCTGCGGCCTTTGACGTTTCCGGACCCTGACCTTGTCATCGCGGCTATCGCGGCAGTACGGCAATGGACGTATAGGCCTTATCTTTTGAACGGCGAACCGACCGAAGTGGATACCACGATTACGGTGAACTTCAACCTTGGACCTGGTTAAGCTTTCGCGCATATTTGCGGAAGATCCTGGCATCTAACGAGACATAGGAGACTGACGATGATTGAAGCGGTTGGGTATGCGGCGAAGGCGGTTGCGGCACCTTTGGAGCGGTATGAGTTTACGCGGCGGGATCCGGGAGCGGAGGATGTCGTGGTGGAGATTGCTTATTGCGGGATCTGTCACTCGGATATTCACCAGGTGAGGGATGAGTGGGGCGGGAGCATGTATCCGATGGTTCCGGGGCATGAGATTGTGGGGCGGGTGACGGCGGTGGGCGCGTCCGTGACGAAGTTCAAGGTGGGCGACCTGGCAGGCGTGGGTGTGATGGTGGACTCCTGCAAGGTGTGCGCGAACTGCAAGGCCGACGAAGAGGCGTACTGCGAGAAGGGGTTTGTGGGGACGTATAACGCGAAGGACTATGCCGGGACGCTGGTGCAGGGCGGCTACTCCGACACGATTGTGGTGGATGAGCGGTATGTGTTTTCCATCTCGCGCAAGCTGGAGAGCAAGCTGGCCGCGGTGGCTCCGCTGCTGTGCGCGGGGATTACGACGTACAGCCCGCTGAAGCACTGGAAGGTTGGGCCGGGGATGACGGTGGGCGTGGTTGGGCTGGGCGGGCTGGGGCACATGGGGCTGAAGTTCGCGCACTCCATGGGGGCTCGGGTGGTGCTGTTTACGACCTCCGCCGGCAAGGAAGCCGATGCGAAGCGGATGGGCGCCGACGAGGTGGTGATCAGCAAGGATGCGGATGCGATGGCGAAGCAGAAGGGGAAGTTCGACTTTATCCTGGACTGCGTCTCCGCGCCGCATGACATGAATACGTACCTGGGGCTGCTGCGTCTGAACGGGACGCTGTGCCTGGTGGGGCTGCCTGAGGAGCCGCTGAGCGTGAGTGCGTTTTCGACGATCACGAACCGGCGGAGTCTGTCGGGATCGATGATTGGCGGGATGGTTGAGACGCAGGAGATGCTGGACTACTGCGCGGAGCATGACATTGTTTCAGAGATTGAGATGGTGAACGTCGACAAGCTGGATGAGGCGTATGACCGGGTAGTGAAGAGCGATGTGAAGTATCGGTTCGTGATCGATATGGCTTCGTTGAAGAGGTAAGGCAGGATAGAAGCAGGTCCTCCCGCTGCGCGGAAGGATGACAACTTAGCGAGTAGCGGCTGGTTCCGTGATGCGGAGTGTCTCGTCTTTGGCGAGGTAACTTTTGCGGCGGAACCAGTCCTGCATGGCGGCTTGCAGGGTCGCGAGGGGGATGCGGGAGCCGGCTTCGAGGAGGCCATCGGCGAGCGGGAGGGTATCGTCGAAGATGGCGTCGTTGGTGAAGTTGCGCATGGCGAAGTTGTCGATCCAGCGGATGGGGCAGGGGTGGGCGTCGCCGGTGGGGGTGATGCGGTCGATGTGGAGGAGGCGGGCGAACATGAAGGACTCCCCTTACGGCGGAAGAAGATATTGAGATTTGCGAAGGCATACCCCAGGGGCTTAAGCTCCATTTTTCGCCGATCCTAGGTGCCCCAAGGCTGAAGCCTTGGGGCACCTGGAAGCAATGCAAGGCAAATCGCAGCAAACAGAATGACGTGTACTTGATTTGGGCTACGCGAAGAGGGTGAACTGGACGGAGTCTAACGGCAGGATCTGGACAGGGCCGGTGAGGTGGCCGGTGCCCTGGTTGCGAGCGAAGACGGTGACGGTGGCGGAGTCCTGGTTGCCGCAGATGAGCCAGTTGCCGGTGGGGTCCAGGGTGAAGTGGCGGGGGGCTTTGCCGCCGCAGGAGATTCTCTGGAGGACGGTGAGGGCGCCGGTGGTGTCGTCGATGGTGAAGACGACGAGGGAGTCCTCGCCGCGGTTGGAGACGTAGATGAAGCGGCCGCTGGGGGCGATGGCGATCTCGGCGGCGGTATTGGTGCCGTGGAAGCCGGGGTCCAAGGTGCTGATGGTGTGGCCGGTATCGGTGAGGAGAGCCTGCGGAGGGAAGCCGTGGGCGATGTCGCCGCGGGTGGTGTTGAGGAGAAGCTGATCGACGTGGTTGTCGAGCTCGTTGACGGCGTATATCCAGCGGCCGTTGGGATGGAAGGCGAGGTGACGGGGGCCGGAGCCGGGGCGTCGCTCGTGGACGTGGGGCGGCCCGAGCTTGGCGGTGGAGGCGTCTACGGGGAAGGTGGTGATGGTGTCGTTGCCGAGATCGTTGACGAGGAGGAAGCGGTCATCCGGGGTGAGCATGGCGCAGTGCGGATGGGAGGCATCCTGGCGTGCGTGGCTGGGGCCGGTATGGCCGAAGCGGGCGTCCTTGAAGTCGAGGCGCTCGACGGGCTGGGAGAGGGAGCCGTCGGGCTGGATGCGATATGTGGCGACGGTCGAGCCGGAGTAATCTGCGATGAAGACGGACTGGCCTGTGGCGTCGACGGAGAGGTAACAGGCGCCGGGGGCGACGGAGGTGACCTGGTTGAGGGGGTGCAGGGCTCCGGTGGCGTCGATGGCGAAGGAGGAGATGGTGGCCTGAGGGCCGTCGCCTTCGTTGCAGACGTAAAGGACGCGGCGCTTGCCGGAGAAGCCGACGGCGAACCAGGAGGGGCGGATGCAGGGGGTGGCGAGGGTGGGAGAGGTTAAATGGCCGGTGGTGGGGTCAAAGCGAGAGACGTAAATACCCTTGGATGTTCCGCGGAGGGTATCGGTGCCGAAGTAGACAAAGGGAAACGGCGTAGGGGCGGGCGGTTTGCGCTTGAGACGGTTTTTGATGCGGGACTCCAGGCCGGGATTTTGCGCGGAGGCAAGGCGAGCGGCGACGAGGCCGCCAGCGAGTGTCGAGAGTGTTGCGATGAGGTTGCGGCGGGAGAGTCTCATGAACTCCTAGAGTTTGACGCGGTCGTTGGCGTTGGGCTCCGGCGAGCGGAAGTAAGCGGCGCTGCCGGGATCTCCGGGGAGCTGGCCGAGGAATTTCTCGGGTTTGACGTCGTCTGAGATGACGGGGAGTGTGGGGAGTTTGTCGGTGCTGCCGGCTTCTTTGACGACGGCGTGGCAGTGTTCGAGGACCTCTTCGACGGTCATGGTGTACATCTCGCGGCCGTTGTCGTATCCGGATTCGATGGCGGACTTGAGGTATCGGCCGGCGGCCTGGGCGGCGAGATAGTCTGTGATGACCTTTCCGGTGGCCTGCTTGAGCTGGACCCAGGCGATGTTGGGCATGGCGATCCAGACGGCGCGGCCGTTGACGGCGAAGCGGATGTCGGTGGCGTCGGCGTGACGGGTGGCAATGGCGACGAAGGTACCCTTCCAGGTGCAGTGGAGGGGTTCTGCTGTCCAGCGGTCGTTTACCGTGAAGTCTTCATACATGAAGACCAGCTTAGTCGAGGGCGGGGGTGGGGGCAAGGTGTTGGGGTTTCACCATGGGGCGATGGTGTGGTGGATGGTGTCCAAACCATGGTGAATGGTGTGGCTAACGTGGCTGAGGAGCAGCGAGGGCGTATGGTGAGGGCCGCGATTGGCGCGGGTTTCGTGAGTTTCGACCATGAAAAGTTGTATGTGGTGGTGAATTGCACCAAGAAGTGTGCAACGGTGTGGGACGGATTGGTAAGTGCTTCTGGGTCAGTGGGATGCGAGGGGTGTTTTTTGGGGGACCATGCGGGGTGTGGAGACGGCATACCCCAGGGGCTGAAGCCCGATTCTGTGGTGAGACTGTGAGACCCAAGGCTAAAGCCTCGGGGTACCCAGAAGCCAAGGCAGAAGCAGGGGCGGTCGGGCTTTGCCCGATACCCCACCCTATTCGCGATGAAGCTGCGAAAAGGATGGGGCACCCGTCGGGGCGGTTGGGTTCTTACGTCCCACTCATCGCGGTAGAGCTGCGATGAATGGGGCACCCGGGGGGTTGGGGTTAGGGACGGGTGCCGAGGGTGTTGGTGAAGAGGGCGGTAGCGAGGGGGGTGCGGACGGGGGCGGCGATGCCGATGATCTCCGTGACGTAGTTGGGGAAGGCGGTGTTGTTGTTGGTGCCGGTGAGCCAGACGTTGCCGGAGGCGTCAATGGCGATGCCGCCCGGGGTGAGGGGGAGGACGGGGATGACGCCTGAGCCGGAGAAGCCGGTGGCGGGCGAGAGGAGGGTGTGGGCGCTGTCGTACTCGACGAGGGAGCCGGTGGAGGCGTCGCCGAGGTAGGTTCCGGCGAAGATGTTTCCTAGGCCATCGATGGCGACGTTCTGGGGGAAGGCGTTTCCGCTGGAGCTGAGGCCTCCGGCGGGGGTGCGGAGGACGCCGGTGTCCGAGTATTCCTGGAGGGTGCCGAGGCCGGTGGTGACGACCCAGGCGTTGTTGGCGTGGTCGATGGCGACGCCGGCGTTGGAGCCTCCGGTGGCGAGGTTGGTGATGGCGGAGGAGCTGCGGTCAATGCGGCTGAGATATCCGCTCTGGTAATCGGTCTCCCAGACGGCGGTGGGGCTGATGGCGACGTCCACGCCCCCGGTGCCGACGGTGTACGGGCTTCCTGAGGCTTCCGCACCTGCGGAGGTGATCTGGGTGACCTGGTTGCTGCCGAAGTTGGCGACCCAGGGGCCGTTGGTGGAATCGATGGCGAGGCCGTTGGGACCGTTGAAGGAGGCGGCGGTGATGGTGGACTGGACGGAGCCGTCCGAGTTGAACTTGAGGAGCTGGTTGCGGTCGTTGTTGGCGACGGAGATGGCACCGTTGCGGTCAATGGCGAGGCCAACGGGGCGGGTGAGGCTGGTGGACCCAAAGCCCGTGGCGGCGGCGACGGTGGGGCCGGAGAGATAGACGCCGGCTGGGGAGATCTCTGTGAGGGAGTGGGTTCCGTTTGAGAAGTAGCCGGTGGTGATCCAGGCGTTGCCGGTGGCGTCTATGGCGACGCCGATGGTGCCGCTGCCGGTGGTGATGGCTCCGCCGGTGAAGCCGAGGGCGAGGGAGAAGTCCGTGGGCTGGGCGGT
The DNA here is from genome assembly GCA_964242025.1 of uncultured Acidobacteriaceae bacterium. GTDB lineage: Bacteria > Acidobacteriota > Terriglobia > Terriglobales > Acidobacteriaceae > Edaphobacter. The sequence goes on along the minus strand of CAXSZW010000002.1, from coordinate 82,725 downwards.
GAGGGTGGGCTGGAAGGGGGCGTTGGCGGTGGCGAGGCCGAAGAGAGCGCCGACGTTGGCAGCGGGGTGGAGCGCGATGTTGAGGGCTGCCTGGAAGGTATCCGTGGGCGAGGGGCTGCCGCCTGCCGTGGTGGCGGCGAAGAGCGTAGAGCAGGCCCCGGTGTTGCTGGCGGGGATGCCCTGATTGACGCAGGCGGCGAGGATGTCTGCGAGGGTATTGAGCTCCGCGGTAGGGGGCACGATGCCGGTGAGATCCGCGGTGGTGCGGGCGAAGCCGGTGGTGGTATTGGCGAGGTTGTTGGCGGCTCCGACGGCGTTGGCGAGGCCGACGAGGTTGCTGCTGGAGGTACCGAAGGAGCCCATGGCGGAGGGGGTTGAGGTGAAGGGTGCGAGGACGTACGCCGCGGCTACGGTGGTGACCTCCGTGATGTTGATGAAGGTGGAGGCGGTGAGGGAGCTGCAGGGACCGAGGACGGCGGCCTCCGCGATGGCGGAGTTGGTTCCAGCGCCGGCGTTGCCTCCGGAGGCGAGGATATACGTGAGGCTGTTGTTGGCGGGGCAGGTGTACGGGCGCGGGAGGGTGAAGCCGCCGTTGGCGTCCGAGACGGTGCCGACGATGACGGTGGTTCCAGTGCCGTAACCGGAGATTCCGGGGGCGAAGAGGGTGACGTTTGCGCCGACGACGGGTTGCTGTCCGCCGTGAATTCTGCCGGAGATGGTGGCGGCCGCGGGGGCGGCGACGGAGGTGGTCGCGGAGTTGAGGGCGGAGCATCCTGCGAGGGTGAGGACGGGGAGGAGGAGGCCTAGAGCGGTGCAGAGACGGACAGGACGCATGGAGGGGATGATATGCCTGCGCGAGTTCAAACTAAAGTCATTTTTCAGTGATCACGAAGGTTCGGCGGGTTCTGATTTGGGAATGGTGGATGGGTGAGGTGAGGGTTCGCGGGAAGGATGTCAGGCGATAACTTCAAAGGGGCGCATCATGTCGTTGGCTTCATGCTCCTGGATGTGGCAGTGGTAGAGGAAGTCTCCGGTGTAGCCTTCGAATTTGACGATGACGCGGGTGATGTGGCCGGGACCGCACTGGACGACATCCTTCCAGCCGAGCTCGTTGGCGGGGGGCAGTTCCACGGGGCCGGTGAAGCGGACTTCCTTGTGCATGAGGAAGTGCTCGGGGTCAAAGGGTCGGCGGTCGAGGATTTGAAAGCGGACGAGGTGGAAGTGCATGGGGTGGACGTCTTCGGTGAGGTTGACGAACTCCCAGATTTCGGTGGAGTTGAGTTTGGGGCGCTCGGTGACGGGCTCATGCCAGTGCTTGCGGTTGAGGAGCATGACCATGGAGGTCTGGACGGCGTCGCGATACTCGTTGAGGGTGATGGAGCGGGTGAGGATGGAGTCCGACTCCGGGGTGCGGCGGATGGCGCGGAGGGTGGGGGGGAGGGAGAAGGCAGAAGCAGGTCCTCCCGGGTTGCGGAAGGATGACGACGCGTTGTTTGGGGCTACGCGGAGTTCGAGGATATCGAGGGCGGCGGTGCGGAGGTGGATGGTCTGGCCGGCGGCGTGGGAGAAATCGAGGAGGAGGTCTGCGCGTTCGCCGGGAGCGAGGGTGAGGCGGTCCATGGAGACGGGGGCGGCGAGGAGGCCCTGGTCGCTGCCGATCTGGATGAGCGGCTGCGCGTTCGAGAGGGAGAGGGTGAAGAAGCGGCTGTTGGCGACGTTGGCGGTGCGGAAGCGGTAGGGGCGGGGTTCGACTTCAAGGAAGGGGCGGATTTTGCCGTTGAGAAGGATGGCATCGCCGGAGAACTCGGAGACCCAGGGGTGCTCGGGGTCGCCGGAGGTGGCGTAGAAGAGCTGTCCGTCCTGGGTGAAGTTGCGGTCGTAGAGGAAGAGGGGAATTTCGTATTTGCCGCGGGGAAGGTTGAGGCGGTCTTCGGTTTCATCGCGAAGGAGGAACATGCCGAAGAGGCCGGCGTAGAGGTTGAGGCGGTTAATGCCCATGGCGTGGTCGTGGTACCAGAGGGTGGTGGCGTCCTGCTGGAGGGGGTAGAGGGAGGTCTTGCTGGTGCCGGGGACGAACCAGTCTTCGGGGTAGCCGTCGTCCCGGGTGGGGACGCGGGCGCCGTGGAGGTGGACGCAAGAGCGGACGTCGGGGATGTCATGGCCGCAGCCGTGGAGGGAGTGGTCGATGGGGAGGAAGTGGTGTTGGGGGAGGTTGTTGGCCCACTGGATGGAGATGGGGGTGTTGGCGCGAGCCTCAATGACAGGGCCGAGGGCAGAGGGGCCGTAGCTCCACATGCGGGTGGAGGGGACATCGCGATGGACCTTGGCGTGGATTTCGCGCATGGAGACGCGGAAGGTGGGGTTGAGGCGGGAGGCGCGGCGGGGAGGGTGGGTGAGGTCCACGAAGGAGGTGGGGAGGGGGAGGGCGTCGACGAAGGGCGGGAGCTGCAGGCAGTGCAGCATGGGGATGGGCGGGGCCTGGGGGATGGGGGCGCGGCGGGTGTCCATGTTGGACATCTGGCCCATTTGGGCGGGCAGGTTGCGGGCTGCGAGGCTGAAAGCTGAGGCTTGCTGGAGGAAGGTGCGGCGGCTTACGGAAGAGGACAAAACGAGGGACTCCGGGGGTGAGCGGATGGGTGGGGCGAGAGTGGAACAGTTGAAGGCATGGACCCGGGGGACTCGGGTGCCATGCCTTCAAAGGTAGAACGGGTGTGTGAATGCTCGATGAAGCGGGTGGGGGTTAGTTGCCGCTGGTGACCTTGCCGGTTGAGGGATTGAGGAGGACGACGTTGGGGTTGGGGGCGACGTTGTTGGTGAAGTTGAACATGGGGGTGAGGGAGCCGGCGATGGCGTCGAAGGAGCCGCCGCCGAGACGCTGGCCGGAGAGGAAGGTGTCCTCCACGAAGCGCATGATGGAGGTCTGGTCCGTGACGGTGGAATCGATGTAGTTCTTCTGGGCCCAGGGGGAGATGACCATCATGGGGAGACGAGGGCCGTAGCCGCAGCGGCCCTGGGCGTGGAGGGTGGAGGCGGAGACGCCGGGGAGGGCGTTGCCGGCGGCGGCGGCGCTGATGCAGACTCCAGTGCCGTTGAGGGTATCGCCGGTGGAGAGGGAGCCGTTGACGAAGTTGCTGAGATGGTCGTACCAGCCATCGGAGTCGTCGTAGTTGATGATGATGGCGGTGGAGGACCAGAAGGGCGAGGACTCAATGGCGTTGACCATGTTGACGACGAAGGTCTGCTCGTCGAGGGGATCTGAGTATCCGGCGTGGGCATCTTGGAAGCCGGGGGCCTTGAGGAAGCTGACGGCGGGGAGGTTGCCGGCGGCGAGGGCGTCGGTGAAGTCGTGAGTATCGTACTGGTGGTTGGCGGCATCGCCGTTGGTCCCGATGGCGGCTTTGGAGGTGGGACGGACGTGGTTAAGGTTGGCGGTGCTGGCGTAGTACTGGAAGGGCTGGTGGTGGGGGATGTAGTCAGCCTTGAGGGGATTGCCGGGGATGTTGACGGCGCCGGTGGAGCGGGCGCAGCCGGTGGTGCCGTTGGCGTTGGTGGCGCTGAGGTCAAAGCCGCCTTCAAAGAAGCCCCAGGTGATGTTGGCGGAGGTGAGGAGGTTGCCGATGTTCTTGCCGGAGAGGCCGAAGTTGGAGCTGGTGGAGGAGCAGACGTCGCCGGTGGGGTCTGCGTCGTTGATATCGGTGAGGCCGCCGTTGCCGTCCGAGACGACGGAGGAAGCGACGTTCAGGGGGGTGATGACGCCGTTGGTCTGGCCGGAGACGAGGTTGATGGCGCCGGGAGTGGAGGGGCCGAAGGTGGTGCCGAACGAGTGATCGTTCATGGCGTAGTGCTGGGCGTAGTTCCAGAAGGCGGTGACGGTGTTTCCGTCGTAGTAACCCATGGTGAGGGCGTTGGTGCCGGAGATGGCGGTGGCCCCGGTCTGGCCGACGAGGGCGGCGGAGTCAGCGGCGCCGACGGCAAGGGGGAACTGATCCATCTTGCCGCCGTGGAAGGCGGTCTGCTCCGGGGTGTAGTTGTGTCCCTGATCCGCGGTGCCAGCCTGCGCGGGAGCGAGGCGATACGGGTTGGCCGCGCCGTTTCCGTTGGCGGAGCTGAGGTTGGGGTTGGCGGTGAGCAGGTTGGGATTGGTGATGTAGTTATTGGGAGTGGGGGTGCCGGCGGCGGCGGTGAAGGAGGTCTCGCCGGGAAGGTTGGCGGCATTGGGATAGGTGCCGAAGTAGTGATCGTAGGAGATGTTTTCTCCGAAGATGACGACGACGTGCTTGATGACCTGCGCGCTGGTGACGGGCACAGCAGCCGGCGTGGTGGGGGCAGAGTAGGTCACGCCGGCGGTGCTGCAGCCAGAGAGAACGAGAGTGCCAGTCAGAGATACGGCGGCGAGCTTGCGTAGCATCGGGGGAGCCTCAGATGAAGTTGGGATGTGAGCTTCATGTGAGTTGTACCGGGAGCATGTCAATGGGAGTTGAAGGGATTGTGAATAGAAGGTTTCGGAGGGTGACGGAAAAGGCCCCGCGTGCGTCGTGAGCTCTGCTAGGCTTTGGAGATGCAGGTTACGGTGACCATTCCGGATGCGTTTGCGGCGCAGGTTTCGGCGAAGGGTGTTACGCCTGAGGCTTACCTGGAGCGGCTGGTGGCCGAAGAAGCGGCAAAGCTAGGGGCGGCTCGGTGGAGACCTCTAGATCCGGCTGAGTTGAGCGCGTCGCTAGATGGTTTGGCGCGATTTTCCGATAAGATTCCGGACCTTCCAATTGAGGCATTTTCGCGCGCCAGTTTGTATGAGGATCGAGAGTAGTGCGTGAGGTTCGGTATCGAGTTGATACCAATGTTCTGCTCCGAACGGTAAAGCGGGATCATCCGCAATATCCAACGGTTCGACGTGCTCTCGATGTGCTACATGACAGGGGTATCGCGATGGGATACACGCTACAGAACATGACTGAGTTCTGGAATGTCTCGACGCGACCCGCTGACCGGAATGGTTTTGGATTAAGTGTGGAAGAGACAGAATTAAATGTCCGCGAGATTGAAGACGGCCTGGTTATGTTCGAGGACAATGAAGCCGTTTACCGCGAGTGGCGCAGACTTGTAGTTCAATAGCGGGTCTCTGGAATCCAGGTGCATGATGCGCGGCTGGCCGCGGCGATGTATGCGCATGGCATATCGACGATTCTTACTTTCAATGCTTCAGACTTTGAGCGGTACACCGATCTGTGGCCGGTGCATCCAGGCATTTTTGCTTCAACCTAGTTATGTTAGGCGGGCTGTTGAGACGGCGCGTCCGTTCCGACATCAACCCTTTCAACATTCATTCCGACAGACGAACTATTCGCTGGCGCGGCGGACGGGTTTGCTCTTGAGGCGAGGCTTGGGAAGGGCGGGCGCGTTGGTGGGGGGTGGTGTCTGGCCGCGGCGGCGCTTTTTTGTGCTCGTGGTGGACTCTTCGATGACGGCGCGCATCCAGTAGTTCCCTTCCCCATCGACCTCAATGCCGTGGACCTCGCGTTCAAAGCCGGGGAAGCGTTTGCCGAATTCTTCCATGGCGAGGATGAGGCGGATGACGGGGGAGTCCGGGCCGCCGAGGCGCTCGCCGGGCATGGACATGGGGATGCCGGGGGGGTACGGGACGAGCATGACGGCGGCGATGCGGCCCGCCATCTCCGCGAAGCGCAGGCGTTCCGTGCGGTGCTTGACGAGCTTCTGGTAGGTCTGGGCGGGGGTGAGGACGGGGTCGAAGTCCTCGTCTGTGGCGGCGTTGACGAGGCCGGCGAGATCAAGGTCGATCATGACGCGGTGCATGTCGTCCGAGAGCTCTTTGAGGGTGGTGTTGCGGTAGCGGAGGGGGAACTTGTGGACGAGTTCGGGGAGAGCTTCCTCGAGGGGGGCTTCCGAGTCATAGAGGCGCTTGAACTCGAAGAGGTTTTCAAGGAGCGAGCCCCACTTGCCCTTGGAGGTGCCGACGGAGAAGAGGACGAGAACGGTGTAGTCGCCGACGCGAGCGATTTCTACACGGCGGGAGTCGAGGAATTCGGTGAGGATGGCGGCGGGTATGCCCCAATCATGAATGGTGCCCTGAGCATTGACGCCGGGCGTGAGTATGGTGACCTTGGTGGGGTCCAACATGCAGTAGTCGTCTGCGATGTCTTCATCCTGGTAGCCGTGCCAGTCGTCGCCGGGCTTGAGGGTCCAACAGGAGCTGCTGGTGCCGAGGAGGGAGTCGGGGGCTTCTTCAAAGACGTAGGACTCGTCCGTGCGGGGGTCGATGACGACCTCCGGCTGGTAGAGGCGGAAAAACCAGCCGTCGCCGTTGGTCTCCGCAAGGCGGAGGCGGTGAGCGATGGAGGACATGGCCTTGCGGAAGCTGATGGCGTCCTGGATGGTCTCATCCATGAGGGTGGGGCCGGCGGGCTCGTCCATCATGGCGGCGGCAACGTCGAGCGAGGCGATGAGGGGGTAGAACGGGCTGGTCGTTCCGTGCATCATGAAGGACTCGTTGAACTGATCGAAGTCAAGCTCCGTGCGGGGGCTGAGCTTGATGTGGATCATGCTGCCCATGGAGAAGGCGGCGAGCATCTTGTGCGTGGACTGCACGGAGAAGATGGTGGGGCGGTCCGGCATGTCCTCCGGGACGTCCATGGCGAAGCGGCCGCGATAGATGGGATGGAACTTGGCGTAGGCGTACCAGGCCTCGTCAAAGTGGACGCGCGGGACGGACTTGGCGAGCTCGGCGACGACGCGATTGACGTCGTAACAGAGGCCGTCATAGGTGGAGTTGGTGACGACGGCGTAGGTGGGGCGCTTGTCCGGGGCGCCGGGGGAGAAGGGGCTGCGGTCGATGAGAGCCTGAACGTTTTCCGGGGAGAAGCGCTTGATGGGGACGAGGCCGATCATGCCGTAGCCGTTGCGCGTGGGCTTGAAGTAAACGGGGCGGGCGCCGGTGACGGTAAGCGAGTGGCAGATGGACTTGTGGCAGTTGGCGTCGGCGAGGACGATGTCGTCCTGGGCGATGACGCCGTGGCCGATGATCTGGTTTGAGTTCGAGGAGCCGCCGAGGACGTAGAAGGTCCAGTCGGCGCCGAAGATGCGGGCGGCGTTGCGCTCGGAGTCGCCCGGAGGGCCGATGTGGTCGAGCCAGGAGCCGAGCGGCGCGGTCGAGATGCCGAGGTCGGAGCGGAGGAGGTTCTCGCCGAAGAAGCGGTGGAACTCCTGGCCGACGGGATGTTTGAGGAAGGCGACGCCGCCCATGTGGCCGGGCGCGTCCCAGGAGTAGGCGCCCTGGTCGGTGTACTTCTTGAGCTCGCGGAAGTATGGGGGAAGGAGCTGCTCGTGATAGCGCTCGACGGCGAAGTCGACGCGGTTGGCGATGAAGGCGGGGGTGTCGCCGAAGAGGTGGATGTACTCGTGGACCTGGCGGACGACTTCAAGGGGGAGCTCGGAGACGAGGGTGCGGTCTGCGATGAGGAAGATGGGGATCTTCTTGTTGCGGCGGCGGACGGCGCGGAGGATTTGAAGGGCTTCGCGCTCCTGGAACTGATTGTCGCCTTCGAGATCCCAGTCAAGGAGGATGGAGGAGTAGCTGGGGTCCGAGGTGATGAGGGAGAGGCCGTCCTCCGGCGTGGAGGTGCGGACGACTTCGTAACCTTCGTCCTTGATGGCGCCTACGAGGCGCTCCATGGCGCGGTCGGAGACGGAGTCGGTGCCACCGACTTCGGATGCAATCAACAGGACCCAACGACCTTCAGCCATGCCACCTCTTCTTTGTGGAGGCTGTGTGGCCTCCGGGGAAATACGCAAACAAGTTATGGTATCGCGGATTGGGTGACGGGAGTGTGACGGCGCCGCTACGAGGGGATGAGGACAGTGAGCTGGCGGTTGTAGAGGTAAGCCCAGGCGGTGACGACGGAGTCATCGGGGAGGGTGGCGTGGATGCGCTCGCGGAGGAAGAGGCTGGTCTCCGGCGCGTCCGGGATGAAGCCTTCGTAGGCGTCGATGCGGGCGAGGAGTTCGGGGTCGTTGGGGAGCTCGAAGACGAAACCGTGGACCTCGTCAGTGGCTTCGGGTTTGCGGACGAGAGCGGGGTATTCGTCGAGCTGGAAGAGTTGGCCCTGGACGGTGGCGGCGTCGACGAGGACGAGGCGTTTGACGTCGGCGACCATCTCTTCGGGGGCGCGGTCGGGGTGGAGGGTGCCGTAGACGAAGAGGAGGTCCGGGCTGTTTGCATCGAGGGGCATGAGGCTAGGCTACTGTATCGAGCGGCTTGCGGGCGAAGTAGTAGAGGCTGAAGGCGAGCAGGGCAAACATGAGGATGCTCATCCAATCGTGGTAAAGCGGGTTGTGCGGGCTGAAGCGGGGGATGGAGCGTTCGGTGGCGGCTTCATAGAGCTTGATGCAGACGCCGAGGAGGCCGACGATGCCGCCGGCGGCGATGAGGCCGGAGGCGTAGAGGCTGCCGGGGGAGATCTCGGATTCGAGGTCAAGGGATGGGGTGACGGAGGTGGGGACGGGCAGGCCGGTGGCGGGGTCGACGTGGTCGGGGTTGGTCTGGTCGAAGTTGGGGTGTTCCATCAGGAAGCGCTCGCGGTCCGAGTGCCAGAGGGCCAGGGACGCTTCATAGTTCGCCGCAGCCTGGCGGGCGTGGTGGTGGAGCATGGCGCGGTCGACCATCCAGCGCATGACGCCGCCGACGAAGATGGCAAGGGTGGTTGCGATGGAGAGATAGGCTCCGACAGCGAAGGTGAGGGAGCGGACGCCGAGGAGTTCGATGACGATGACCAAGGCGACGCCTAACAGCACGAGCGCCCAGGGGAGCTTGCGGGTGAGGATGCCGTTGATGACGGTCGCCATAAGCTTGCCCTGCGGGGCGGCGGCTTTTTCGCTGCCGATGCCTTGGGTCCACTGGATTTCGATCTGGTTGGTGGCGGGGTTGAGGAGATACTTGCCGTCAGGAAGAGTGGTGGAGCCGATGGCGTTGAGGAGGGTGTATTTGTGCGCGTCCTGGATCTCTTCCCTGCTGCCGGATTTGCTGGTGAGGGAGAGGTGGTTACGGCTGAAGAGGCCCTTGTCCTGGACGCCGTCGGCGTAAAGACTGGCGCTGACGGGGATGGGCTGCGGAAGACGCTGGAAGGACTCGAGGCCGTTGTTCATGGCGTTGAGGGTGGCACCGATCGAAAAGGTGCAGATGACGACGCCGACCATGAGGGCGGCCTGCTGCTTCCAGGGGGTGGCGCCAATGAGGTAACCGGTTTTGAGATCTTGCGAGGTGTCGCCGGCGTTCGAGGCCGCGATGCAGACGATGCCGCCAATGGTGATGGCAAGGGCACCAAAGGCAGGGGCGGTCCAGCCCTTGACGAGGAAGATGGCGCAGGTGGCCATGAGGGTGGCGATGGTCATGCCGGAGACGGGTGAGGCGGAGCTGCCGACGATGCCGACGATTCGTGCAGAGACGGTTACAAATAAAAAGCCGAAGACAACGACGAGGAGTGCGGCGGCGATGTTTGCGAGCAGGCCTACCTGGGCGCCGGGGACGGGATGGAACTGGAGGAAGGCGACCATGAGAAGGATGAGGAGGACCGAACCGCCGATGACGACGGAGCCGGGGAGATCGTGCGAGGTCCTGGCCGGACGGGCGGACGCTTCGCTCGCTGAGCTTGAGCTCTTGTTTCCGATCTGTTTCACGCCTTCCGTGAGCGCAGAGAGAATTGTTGGGGCGGTGCGGAGGAGGGTGATGAGGCCGGAGGCGGCGACGGCTCCCGCGCCCATGGGGCGGACGTAGGTCTTCCAAAGGGTGGAGGCGTCCATGCCGGCGATGGGGCTGGTGCCGGGGTAGAGCGGGCCGGGCAGGTGCGAGCCGAAGAAGTAAATGGCGGGCATGAGGACGAGCCAGGAGAAGACGCCGCCGGCGAGCATGATGGCGGCGACGCGGATGCCGATAATGTAGCCGACGCCGAGGTACTCGGGCGTGCAGTCCGCGCGGATGGCGGAGCCTTTGAGGATGTGCTGCGGGCCGCCGAAGTCGGGCTCGTAGTTGGGGCCGGAGGGCCAGAGGGAGAAGAGATTGTCGTTCTGGAAGAGGGTGTAGAGGCCACCAAGGCCGAGGCCGAGGAAGACGCGCGAGGCGAAGGAGCCGCCACGCTCGCCGGCCATGAGGACGTCGGCGCAGGCTGTGCCTTCGGGGTAGATGAGGGTGCCGTGCTCTTCCACGATGAGCTGGCGGCGGAGGGGGATCATGAAGAGGACGCCAAGCCAACCGCCGAAGAGGGCGAGGGCGAAGATGCGGGTTGATTCGAGATCGAAGCCAAGGAAGATAAGCGCGGGGAGGGTGAAGATGACGCCAGAGGCGATGGATTGGCCGGCGTTGCCGACCGTCTGGACGATGTTGTTTTCGAGGATGCTGGCCTTGCCGAAGGCGCGGAGGATGGAGATGGAGAGGACGGAGATGGGAATGGAGGCGGCGACGGTGAGGCCGGCGCGGAGGCCGACATAGACGGTTACGGCTCCGAAGAGGACGGCGAAGATGGCGCCGAGGAGGAGGGCGCGGAAAGTGAACTCGGGGCGGGAGTCGGAGGCGGGAACGAAGGGTTGGAAGGGTGCGGGTGCGGGCATCGGTCGGGTGGCTCTCCGGCGTTGTGGCTAGGTTTGACTTGGTGGGAGTGTAACAGTGCGACGACCTGAGAGATTGTTGACGAGGTGGACGCGGTTAGGCTTATACTGCGGGCATGGCGCGGTCCGACCGACCTGGAGCGCCGTCGAGTAGGTGAGTCTTCAGCGAACGCTTGAAGGTGCAGCTCGGGGTTGATGCAGGAGGTCCGCCTGGTGGGGCGGGGGGCGGTCATGCGACGTTTGCGGAAAATAGCTGGCGTGCGGTGGTACGGGTGCTTCGAAGTCCAGCCGTAATGGCTGGGAATGCGGTGGGGGATCTGGTAACGACGATTTTTCCTGGGGATTGCCGCGTATGCGGTGGGCCGTTGGTGCGGGCGTGGGGCGCGCCGGTGTGCGGGGAGTGTACAGCAGGGTTGCGGCGGCGGGCGGCAACGGCGTGCTGGCGGTGTGGAGATTTTATCGATACAGCAGCGGATATGGAGGACCTGCGGTTTCGCGGGATGGAGTGCGTGGCGTGCCGGTGGGCACCGCCGGAGTTCGAGCGGGCGGTGGCGTATGGGAGCTACCAGGATGAGCTGAGGGAGATGATTCACCTGTTGAAATATGAGCGGGTGTTGGGGCTTGCGGAGATGCTGGGGGAGCGGCTGGCGGAGGCGGTGCTGGACCTGGAAGGCGAGGCTGCTGGGGAGTTGCTGGTGGTGGCGGTGCCTTTATTTTCGGATGCGGAGAAGAGGCGGGGGTATAACCAGGCTCGGCTGGTGGCGGATGCGATGTGCAAGCGAATGAAGGGGTTGCGGCCTGGGTGGAAGCTGCAGGCGGCACATGGCGCGTTGATGCGGAGGAAGAGTACGGCGAATCAGTTTGAGCTTTCGCGGAGAGCTCGACGGAGGAATCTGGCGGGGGCGTTTGAGGTGAGTGGGAATGTTGCGGGGTGTGAGGTGCTGCTGGTGGATGACATTTTGACGACAGGGGCGACGGCTCGGGAGTGCGCGAAGGTGCTGCGGCGTGGTGGAGCGGCGAAGGTTTGGGTGGCGACGCTGGCGAGGGCTTGTGGGGCGGATGAGGTGGCCGTTGATCCGGGAGCTTATACGGCGGGGTGGGATTTGGGGGCGGCGTAAGTGGATTTTTGGTTTGGTTTAGAGACTGACTGAGGAATGAGGGCACATGCAGACGAGGAAACAGAGGTCGACGGGCGGACGGCATGCAGGGCATGGAATGGCGGTCGGGGCGAGGCGGAATGCAAATGAGGGGAGGACGCCGGCGGTCAGGCAAACACACTTGCAGACGCCGGTGCTGGTGCTGAATGCGAGCTATGAGCCGATCAACATTTGTGGGGCTCGGAGGGCTTTGGTGCTGGTGCTGAAAGGGGTGGCGCGGACGGAGGAGGCGCAGGGGGCTACGCTTCATGCGGCGAGGATGAATGTGGCGATGCCGAGTGTGATCCGGCTGCTGGAGTATCGGCGAATCCCGCACCAGACGCGGGCTTTGAGCCGGAAGAACATCCTGCTGCGGGATGGGAACTGCTGCCAGTACTGCTCGGTGATACTGACGGCGGGGGAGTTGACGCTGGATCATGTGATTCCACGGAGCCGTGGGGGGCTTTCCACGTGGGAGAACCTGGTGGCTTGCTGCCATAACTGCAACAGAAGAAAGGGGAACCAGATGCCGCATGAGCTGACAGGGATGAAGCTGCAGCGGGAGCCGAGGCCGTTTTCGCTGCATACGAGCCGGCACATCATGCGGATGATCGGGAGCGCGGACCCGAGCTGGAGGCGGTATCTGTACTTCGAGTCGGGAGAGGCGGCCTGACCATGGGGGTTCCACCATAGCTCCACCATAAAAACACCACGATTTCGCCATGGGGATTTGTGGGTTTGTGGTGGTTTTTGGGTGCGAAGTTGTGGAGAAATGCTCCACAAACGTGGTCGAGTGACAGCAACTACGCATGGTGGGGGGTGCGTCTTTGCTGGGGATTTCGGTTTTTGTGCGTAAAAAATTGGATTGCACCATTAAGTGTGCAACGGTGTGGGACGAATTAGGGTGGTCGACCGTGATGATTGCCTCAAGACTTGCCTGTATTCCTTCGACCGTGCTGGGGGAGGGGCAGACGGACGCCGCGTTCAAAGGTTTAGTCCGGTTCCTCGATATCTTTGACCCTTACCTTCAGCGTCGAAGAGACTGGGACAAGTGTGGAGATCGACCTTGCTTCGTGGATTTTTGTGCCTATCGCCTCGACAAACTTGAGCGGGATCTTCGGATTGTTGATGTCCTTGCCGCCAGAATTTTTCCACTTCTTCTCCCACGCAGAAAAGTATGGCTCGAGGTCTCGGGACTGAACTTTGTAGAGAACCACAAGTTCAATGGCCTCGTATACAGCGAAGTACCAGTCCACATTTCGATACTTTTCGACGATCGCCGGATTCAGATGATGGTGCGTGGAAAAGCTTTTGGTGAGTGACCGGTTGACGGATTTGAGTTCGCATTCTCTTCCGGTTTCATCCACGGCGTCGTTGCCTTCGCGGCCCGGTAAAACCTTCAATCCCGTGATGAGGATAATCTGGAGCAGTTTGCCACCGTTATCTTGAAAGATGTCTCCGATGCCGTGTTTGGTAGCGAGTTGCTGGTATCGCCGAAGGACAGGGATGCATTTTTCAAACACTGCCTGATCGTCGAGATGGATATCAATATCGACCTCGGTCAGAAGATCCACCGCTGCAACGTCAAGAGCGGCGGCGAGCCGATCAATATTCTCAATCGAAATATTTCGCTCTCCACGTTCGATCGAACCTACATAGGTTCGGTGCAAACCGGAACGCTCTGCGAGCTTTTCCTGCGAGATCCCTCTCGCGAGCCGCAGAGCGCGTACGTTTTGAGCGACAATCTTCTTGGACAAAGATGCGTTTGCCACACCCCTACTGTCGCCACTATGATGCTTTTAGGTCTACAGCTTTAAAGTAGCGTTTATGCGTTCAACTCCAGCCTACAAAACGGTATATGGTTCATCCTTTTGTGGTGATTCGCTTGACTTGCTGAGGCAGGTTCCTAACTTGAGCGTGAATCTCATTATGACGAGCCCACCCTTTGTTCTTCAGAGACAGAAGGAATACGGGAATCTGGAACAAGATGCGTATTTGGACTGGATGGTAAGCTACGGCCACCTTATCAAAGAGAAACTCCGGGAAGACGGAAGCTTCGTTATTGATTTGGGTGGGGCCTACCAGAAAGGTATTCCAAGCCGCAGTCTTTATAATTTTCGGCTACTTCTGCGCTTCGTAGACGAACTCGGCTTCCATCTGGCGGAGGATTTTTATTGGTTTAATCCTTCGAAATTACCGAGTCCTATCGAGTGGGTGAATAAACGGAAGCTCCGAGCGAAAGATGCGGTCAATACTGTCTGGTGGCTTTCTAAAACCGCTTGGCCGAAAGCTGATATCACGAAGGTATTGGCTCCTTATAGCGACCGTATGAAGAAGCTGATTGCAGATCCGGGGAGCTTCTATACGCCGAAGAAGCGTCCGAGCGGCCATGATATTGGGTCCTCGTTTGGCTCCGACAACGGCGGTTCTCTCCCGTCCAACCTGCTCAATATTCCCAATACGGAATCGAACGGACCCTACATGGCAGCTTGTAAGCTGGCCGGCATTTCGTCTCATCCCGCCCGCTTTCCATCAAAGCTTCCGTCGTTCTTCGTCGACATGTTGACCGATGAAAATGACTTGGTTATCGATATTTTCGCGGGGTCGAATACAACGGGACAGGTGGCAGAAGTGTCGCGTCGGCGGTGGCTTTCTTTCGAACTTGACGCTCGATACGTCGCGGCGTCCGCGTTCCGTTTCCTGCCTAGTTCCCTTACCGACGATGTCAAAATTGAAGCGTATCAGAGGATTCTCGCCGGAGACTCTGTTGATTTGACTAGATACTCCCCTGAACCGACCCTCTTCGATATATCAGCTTAGATCGGAACATTCGCGGGCGCGTGGGAGTAGCGCACGAGGCAGGCCCGGGACGATCCCGGGCCTTTCCCTACGCGTGGTGCGCGGGGGTTTACTGGAGGAGCTTGAGGACGGTTTGGGCTTGCTGGTTGGCTTGCTGCAATGCGGAGATGCCGGTCTGCTGGAGGATGCTGTATTTGGTGTCGTTGGCGACGACGGAGGAGATGTCTGCCGAGGTGATGGAGGAGGAGGCGGTGACGAGGTTCTGGCTTTCATTGGTGTCTACGGTGGATTCAGCCTGGAGCTGCTCGACGGTGGCTCCGAGGGTGCCGCGCTCCGCGGCGACGGTGGAGATGGCGGCGGTGATGAGGGCGAGCGAGGACTGTGCGGTGGTGGCGGAGGTGAGGGAGGTTGCGCTGAGGGCGAGGGTGGTGGCATCGGTGGCGGCGACGTTGGCGGTGACGACCTTGGTGCCGTTGGCGGTGCCGTCCGACGAGAAGGCGCCGACGGAGGAGCCGAAGATGGCGGTTCCGTTGAAGTTGGTGGAATCGCTGATGTTGGTGATCTGGGTGAGGAGGGCCTGGTATTCGGTGTTGATGGCGGCGGACTGGGAGGAGCTGAGGCCGGTGTTGGAGGCTTCGGTGGCGAGGGTGACGGCGCGGTTGAGGAGCGAGGTGACCTGGGCGAGGGCGCCATCGGCGGTCTGCAGGGCTCCGACGGCGTTGGTGGTGTTTTCCGCGGACTGGTTGAGGGCGGCGACGTTGGCGTTGAGGCCGTCGGAGATGGCGAGGCCGGCGGCGTCGTCCGAGCCGGAGTTGATGCGGGACCCGGAGGAGAGCTGCTGGAGGCTCTTGTTGGCGGCGGTGGTGGTGATGGCGAGCTGGTTTTCAGCCTGGAGGGCGGAGATGTTGTTGAGGATGCTGAGGGACATGAGGGAGGGCTCCTTGGGGTGCTGGGTGGTGCGGGTGCTTGATACGAACTTGGGGGCGGCTTCCCTTCCCTATGGAAGGGTGGTGGAGGGCCGGTGGGCGTTGGGGTCTGGGTGCTTGGGGGCCTGAGTCTCTGAGGGTCTGGGGACGTGGACACGATTCGGGGACTGGGCCTGCCGGCGAGGAGCCTGGGGGCGCTAGTGGGAATCGGGAGGCTCAGGAGAACACAGTGGTGCAGGAGAGGTGAAGCAAGAGAACAGCCTGTGAAGAGAGTGACGGATGGCGGGGGAGTGAGGAATTGTCCGGAAGTTGTATATCGGCGGGATGGATGGGGGAGGATAGGGGTTGGGGGTGTGGCTTTTGGGGGATTGTAGTTTGGGGTTGGGAGAGGAAGGCGGTCGCCTTCGGCGAGGCCCACTCATCGCGTGAGGCAAGAGCGCGATGAATGGGGCACCCGGGACTGGCGGGGGCTAGGGGGTGGGTGGGGTTTTGGGGTGCTTGAGGGCGGGGGCGTTGGGGTCGGTGGTGGGGGCGGCGTTGGGGGTGACGGCGTTGGGGTCGGGCGTGGCTGGGGGTGCGGAAGCCGGGGGGGTGGCGGGGTTGGCCTTGGGGTCGGCGGGGGCGAGGGTTGAGCCGTTGTAGATGATGCGGGACTTGGCGCGGAAACGCTTGTAGTCGGTGTATTTGACGGTGTAACGGAGGTGGGCGTCGAAGGCCATGGCTCCGTTCTGGCCGGCGAAGTGGAGGATGCCGTCGGCGTGGGTGTAGGTGGGGAACCAGTTCACGCCGTCGATCTCTTCGTAGTAGGTGCTGTAGGGGGGGGAGAGGTCTTCGTGGCCTTTGCGGGTGTCCTGGGGGACGGTTTTGCCGTTGATGAGGACGATCTGGAGGTCTTTTTGATCGACCCAGATGCGGCCTTGGAAGTATCGCTTGCCCTTTTCGTAGCGCTTGGGGACGGAGTCGAAGACGTAGGTGTCGAGATCGTCGACTTTTTGGCGGCCGATGTAGGTGATGTCGTACTGGGGGAGGTCTTCGGTGCGGAGGATGAAGGGGAGGCGGTGGGCGATATCGTCAAAGTCCGACTGGCTGAGCATGACGTCGTGGAGTTCGCCTCCGGGGGCGAAGACGACGTGCTCGGCGCGCTTGCCGGCGTTGTCGAAAGAGATGTCAGTGACGTCGTTGTAGGCGCCGTTGGGCTTGCCGGTGTCGTCGTTGATGGTTTCGATTTTGACGACCTGGCGGAAGGTGTAGTCCTCGCGGGCGGTGGCGAATTCGGATTCACGTGCGCCGAATTTGGCGATGACCTGATCAACGGTGAGGCCGGTGGGTGGGGTGGGGTCGATGGGGCCGAAGCCGGCGGGGCTGGAGGACTGGGTGGCCGCGGGTGCCAGTGCGTTCGGATTTGCGACAGGAGGGAGGGCCAGGATGGGACGGGCCGATAGCGAGGAGACAGCGAAGGTAAGGACTGCGAGCTTTTGGGGGATGGACAGCTTGAGCATGGGCAGGAAGACTCCGAATCGGTGAAGCAGAGTGCTGGAGGTTAGACGCAGGACGAGGGCGGCAGGACTACGGAAGGGCACGTGGCCTGCTTTTCAGGGTCGGATGAGGACGGTTCAGCGAGAGGATTTGAGGGTCGGATGGTGTGGAATTTGAATGGGGGTTGGCGGATGTCGGGGATGGAATGGGTGGGTTTGATGGTGCTGGCGGCGCTGGCGGCGTCCGTGATGCGGATGCGGCGGCAGTCCCAAATGGAGGTGGCGGAGCGGTGGCGGGAACGGAGGATGCGCGAGGAGTTGGAGGCCTATGCTCGGGTGGAGCCGGGAGTGGCGCAGGCGGGGGGAGATGGGCAGGCTGGCGCAGCCTCCGCAAAGGCGATGGCGATGCGGGTGTGCCGGATGGTGGCGGACAAGAGCGCGTTCGCGAAGGTGGGGATGATGCTTCGGGATGTGGAGGGGAGGCTTTACTGCGCGGGGAGTGTGGGGGTGGACGACCTGACGGTAAAGGCGATGGAGAACTGGGGCGCGAAGGTGATGGAGGAAGAACGCGGCGTGGTCCGGCGGGCGGGGCAGCCGAAGGCGCTGGCGGACCGGGGCGGGGTGAAGAGTTTTTCTATTCCGCTGGGGGAGTGGAAGGTGTTCGACGCGGCGCTGGTGCGGCGGCAGCTTGAGGGAAAGCGGGAGAGACGGCAGTATCGGCGAGGCATTGTTGCGCCGGTGCGGACGCAGACGGGGAAGCTGATTGGGGCGATTGTGGTGTGCGCGGATGGGAACAAGGAGGGGTGGCCTCCGGGGCTGGAGCGGGCGATGGGGGGGCTCGAGACGCTGGCGGCGCGGATTGCGGGGACGCTGGAGAATGAGGCTCTGAGCGAGCGGGTGATGCGGGCGGAGAAGCTGGCGGGGCTGGGGCAGCTTGCGGGCGGCGTGGCCCATGCTTTGAATAATCCGCTGACGGCGGTGATGGGATTTGCGGAGTTGATTGCGGAGACGGCGACGGAGCCGCGGGTGAGAAAAGACGCCGGGGTGATTTTGAGCGAGGCGCTGAAGATGCGGGATACCGTGCAGCGGCTGACGGAGTTCTGGCGGCCGAATGGGCTGACCGACGAGACCGTTGACGTGGCGCTGGTGCTGCGGGAGGTGGAGGCGGCGTGTGTGCGGAAGCTGGAGCAGCGCGGGGTGAGGCTGGCCTTAACGGTGGAGAGCCATCTTCCGGGAGTGAAGGGCAATAAGGACCGGTTGAAGCAGGTGCTGGAGCATCTGCTGAACAACTCCGCGCAGGCGATTGCGACGGCTGGGGCGGAGGAGGAGAAGGACCATGCGATCCGGATCACGGCCTCGCATGATGACAAGACGATTCACCTGATTGTGAGCGATACGGGGGGTGGGTTCAGTGAGCCCGGGCGGGTGTTCGACCCGTTTTATACAACGAAGCAGCAGGCGCAGGGGCCGGCAGGGCTGGGACTTTCAATCTGCTACGGGATTGTGCGGGAGCATGGGGGGGAGATCAGCGCGTTCAACCTGCATCCGAGAGGGGCGGCGGTGGTGGTGGAGCTTCCGGCGAACCGGGTTCGGGAGGAGAGTGGGGAGAGGGAGCTTTTGGTGGTCAGTTCTTAGTTGTTGGCTGTTCGTTCTTAGCGGGCGGAGTAAGCTTTTGCTATGAGGATTTGGGCGGCGGTTCTGGCGGCGGCGTTGGGTTGTGGGATGGCTTGCGGGCAGGGTGCGGGGGCGGCCGGGTTGGCTTCCGGAAAAAGGCCGATGACGTTTGCGGATTTGATGGCGATGAAACGGGTGAGCGATCCGCAGGTTTCGCCGAGTGGGAAGTGGGTGATGTTTTCGGTGACGGAGGTGTCGCTGGAGGGGAACTCGAAGGTGAATCATCTTTGGGTGGTGCCACTGGGGGAGCAAGCAACGACAAAGACAGAAGCAGGTCCTCCCGCTGCGCGGAAGGATGACAACCAAGAGGGCGAGCGGCAGGTGACGTTTGGGGAGGGGGAGGAGAATGGGCGGTTCTCTCCGGATGGGGCTTGGGTTTCGCTGTCGATGCGGGGGCAGGTTTATAAGGCGCCCTGGGATGAGGCGGAGGGCAAGCTGGGTAAGGCTGTCCAGGTGACGAATGTGGAGAGCGGAGGGGATGGGGCGGTGTGGTCGCCGGACTCACAGCGGCTGCTGTTTGTGGCGCAGGTGTATCCGGAGTGCTCGGTGAAGGGTGGGGAGAAGGAGAAGGAGGGTGCGCTGACGCGGTATGAGGTTCCGCGGAAGAGGCGGGGACCGCGGCTTGAGGACGCGACGTGGGAAGAAGAGAACAAGTGTGACCAGGCGAAGGACCAGGAGGGGTCGGGTGATCCGGCGAAGGCTGAGATATGGACGAGCCTGCTGTATCGGCACTGGAATGCGTTTACGGGGCCGAAGCGGACGCATGTGATGGTGGTGGATGCGGATGGGAAGAATGTCAGGGACCTGACGCCGAAGAGTGTGGTGGGGGATGCGGAGACGCCGACGTTCTCGCTGGGTGGGCCGCTGGGGTATGCGTGGGCACCGGACTCGCATGAGATTGCTTATGTGACGAATCTTGATCTTGTTCCGGCGGCAAGTACGAACAACGATGTGTTTACGCTGCGGCTCGATGATCCGAAGGCGAAGGCGGTGAAGGTTTCGACTTCGCCGGGGAGCGATGATGGGCCGCAGTACTCGCCGGATGGGAGGTGGCTGGCGTTCCGGTCGCAGGCTCGGGCGGGGTATGAGTCGGATCGGTTTCGGTTGATGGTGTTTGATCGGGAGAAGAAGAAGACCGAAGAGCTTACTTCAACATTAGTAAGGCTTGAGAACTCGACCTTCGACGGCTGGGTCGATGAGTACGTTTGGACACAAAACGACGAAGTGATCTTCACCAGCCCGTCTCATGGCGAGGAACCGATCTTTGGCATCGCTTTGGGTTTGCTACGGGACGGCCAACGACAGGTCATTCAGCACACGCTCAAGGGTGAGTACAGTGACCTTCGGGTAGTAACAACCCATGACCGCGCAAGAGACGGGACAATTCTCTTGCGATCGTCCGTCATTGCCGTCAAGATGACTGCTGATCATCCTTCAGAGATCGTTAGGAACAATATGTTAATGCTTGGGTTGGTCTTTGACTTGGTCGAAGCGCCGCCCATTCTAAAGCCAAGTAGTGATAGCACGCTGGAACCTCTAACGCACCTAAACGCTTCTCTCATTGATCGGCTGGAACTTACGCCGCTGGACCAGTTTGAATTTACGGGGGCTGAGGGGGCAAAGGTCGAGGGGTTCATCGTTAAACCGCCTAACTTCAATCCGAAGAAGAAGTATCCGGTGAAGTTTTTGATTCATGGGGGGCCGCAGGGGGCGTGGGGGGATGCTTGGAGCTATCGGTGGAACCCGGAGTTGATGGCGGCGAGCGGGTATGTGGTGGTGATGGTGAATCCGAGGGGGTCGACGGGGTATGGGCAGGCATTCATCGATGGGGTGAACGGGGACTGGGGCGGGAAGGCGTATGAGGACCTGATGAAGGGGCTGGACGCGGCGGAGAAGCAGTTTCCTTTTATCGATAAGAAGCGGGAGTGTGCGCTGGGGGCGAGCTACGGAGGGTTTATGGCGAACTGGATCCTGACGCATAACGACCGGTTCAAGTGCATTGTGACGCATGACGGGATGTACAACCCGGCGGCGGCGTATGGGGATACGGAGGAGATGTGGTTCAACGAGTGGGAGTTTCGGAAGCCGGGGGATAAGGAGCCTGGGCAGCCGTGGCGGTATAGCTCGCTGCCGGAGGGGGAGGACCCGTTCCGGAAGTGGAGCCCGGCACTGCATATTCAGAATGCGAAGACGCCGACGCTAGTGATCCACTCGCAGTTGGATTACAGACTGGATGTGAGTGAGGGGTTTCAGTTGTTTACGGCGCTGCAGCGGCGGGGGGTTCCGAGCAAGATGCTTTACTTTCCGGATGAGGGGCATTGGGTGTTGAAGCCGAAGAACAGTGAGCTTTGGAACAAGACGGTGGGGGATTGGTGCGATGAGTGGACGAAGACGGGGGCTTATGCGAAGTAAGAGCGGTCGAGCTTCGCTCGATACCCCACCCTATTTCGCGATGAGACTGCGAAAAAGGATGGGGCACCCAGACGAGGTGGATCTATGGCGTTTGTGAGGGCGAAGAAGCGGGAGCCGGTGGGGGAGGCAGGGCTGTTCGAGTATGCGGTGGGGGTACTGAGCCGGCGGATGAAGACGGTTCGGGAACTGAAACGGCTGATGAAGGTGCGGGCGCACGAGGGGGAGGCGGGCGAGCGGGATATGGATCGGGTGGTGGAACGGCTCACCGAGGCGAAGTATCTCTCCGACACGCGGTTTGCGCAGGACTTTACGCGGTTGCGGAAGGAGAATCAGGGGTTCGGAAGGAGAAGGGTGCAGCAGGATCTGGCTGTGAAGGGGGTGGGGAAGGAGACGGTCGAAGCGGCGCTGGGGGCGGCGTATGACGAGACGGATGAGGTGGCGCTGGCTCGGGCTTACTGCGAGAAGAAGAGGATGAAGCAGCCGAGTGGACCCGAAGCCCAGAAGGAGACGGTGCGGGTGATGAACCGGCTGATGCGGGCGGGGTATTCTTCGGGGGCGATCTTCAAGCTGCTGCGGAGTTGGAAGGTGGAGGTTGCGGAGACTGAGGCAGAGGAGGACGATCCCTATGGGCTGCCGGAGTTTTAGCGGGTTTGGGAGAGCCTGGTTGGGGAGAGTGGCGGATCGTTGGCGGTGAGGTAGAGGACGGAGACGAGGAGTAAAACGGGAATCAGGATGAACAGGACGGACGCTGTTTTGCGGAGCATGATGGAAACCTCTTGCAAGGATGGGAACGCGGCAGCCCGTAGAAAGTCCGTAGAGAGAGCGTTAAGAGTTCATAAGGAGTGGGCGTGACGCAGGAGTTGGAGCCGGAGCGGCTGGTGGCGGTGGATTGGTCGGGGGATAAGGGGCCGGGGCAGAGGAAGAAGATCTGGGCGGGGGTTTGGACGCGGAGTGCGGGTGGGAAAGTGTACGGGGGAAAGGTTGCGCTGGAGACGGGGCGGTCTCGGGAGGAGCTGACGGAGTGGCTGCTGGGGATGGCAGAGGAGACTCCGCGGATGGTGGTGAGTATGGATTGCTGCTTCAGCTATCCGGCGTGGTTTCTGGCGGAGCATGGGTGTAAAAGCGTCTTTGAGTTTTGGCGACATGTGGCGGCGGGGCATGGGGAGCGGTGGCTGGGGACGGCGTTCGGCTCCGAGGAGGAGCGGGAACTGGAGCGGGACGTGCGGTTTTGGGGGAAGCCGCATAAACGGCCGGCGGAGTTCAGCGGGGTGGGGTATGGGCGGATGATGCGAAGGACGGATTGGGAGAACAAGATTGAGCAGGGGCTGGAGGGCGGGGATGAGGTGCGGGCGGCAAAGATGCGGGGGATCACGCCGAAGTCGCCGTTTCAGATTGGGGGGAGTGGGAGTGTGGGGACGGGGTCACTGCGTGCGATGGAGTGGCTGCTGAAGCTGTGGGAGGGTGGATTTCGGGTGTGGCCGTTTGAGGGCTCGGGTCTGGATGAGGGCAGCCCGATGCTGGTGGAGATGTATACGCGCCTGCTGACGGGGGCGGTGGCGAAGAGCAATGCGGAGGCGAGGCGAGAGTATTTGAAGGTGCGGAAAACGGGGGATGCGGAGCTGTATGCGGGGCTGAGCCGGGGGGTGGTGGAGAAGGCGCTGGGGAGTGAGGATGGGTTCGATGCGCTGGTTTGTTGTTTGGAGATGGTGCGGTACCGGGGCGAGTTTGCGGGACTTCGGGCGACGGAGGATGAGGGTTTGAGGCTGGAGGGAATTACGTGGCGGCCGGGGGTGATGGGTTGAGGCGGTATGTGCCCTGGGCGATGGTCTGGCTGCGGGTGCTGCTGTGTCCGGTCATTCTGTTGGGGGCACGGTGGGGATGGGATGGCAGGTGGCTTGGGTTGATCGTGCTGGTGGCGCTGCTGGACGACATCTTCGACGGGATGCTGGCGCGACGTTGGGGATGCGACACGGCTGAGCTGAGGCGGGCGGACTCATGGGCGGATACGGTGTTCTACCTGGGCGTGGCGGGTGCGCTGTGGGTGCGGGAGGCGCAGCTGCTGCGGGGGAACTGGAGGCTGCTCGCGACGCTGGGAGCACTGGAGTTGCTGCGGCATGGGTTCGACTGGGCGAAGTTTGGGCGGGCGGCGGCGTACCACTCTTACCTGGCGAAGTGCTGGGGGCTGGTGATGGGGGTGGCGGTGATCGGCGTGTTGAGCTTTGGCGGGCCGCGATGGCTGGTCTGGGTATCCGTAATGGTGGGGATTGCGAGCGATCTGGAGGGATTGCTGATGAGCGCGGTGCTGCCGCGGTGGCGGAATGACGTGAAGACGCTGGGGATGGCTTGGCGGCTGAGGCGAGAGATGCGGGGAGAAACGACAACGACGCCCTGACGCCGGGCGGCCGGCACTTCGTGCGGTGCTCGACGCTTCGCGTGACTGCTAAACTTGATGGCTATGGACTATCGTTCGGGTGCGCAGATTCGGGAAGACTTTTTGCGGTTTTTTGAAGGTAAACAGCACCGGCGGGTGCACTCGTCGTCGCTGGTACCGGCGAACGATCCGACGCTGCTGTTTACCAACGCGGGGATGAACCAGTTCAAGGACGTGTTTCTGGGGGCGGAGAAGCGGGATTACTCGCGGGCTACGAGCTCGCAGAAGTGCGTGCGGGCGGGTGGGAAGCATAATGATTTGGAAAACGTGGGGTTTACGCGGCGGCACCATACATTCTTCGAGATGCTGGGGAACTTCAGCTTTGGGGACTACTTCAAGAAGGACGCGATTGCGTATGCGTGGGAGCTGCTGACCTCGGCTGAGTGGTTCGGGATTGAGAAGGCGAAGCTGTATGTGACGATCTTTGAGGGCGATGCGAATGTGCCTCGGGATGCCGAGGCTTATCAGTTCTGGCTGGATGTCGGGGTGCCGGCGGAGCGGATCTTTGAGCTGGGAGCGAAAGATAACTTCTGGGCGATGGGGGATACGGGGCCTTGTGGGCCTTGCAGCGAGATTTATTACGATCTGGGGGTGGAGGCGTCGGAGACTGGGCGCGATGTGCCGTTTGGGGAGGATGACCAGCGGTACATGGAGATCTGGAATCTGGTATTTATGCAGTTCGACCGTAGCTCAGATGGGGTGCTGACGCCGCTGCCGAAGCCGTCGATCGATACGGGGATGGGGCTGGAGCGGGTGAGTTGTGTGTTGCAGGGGGTGATGTCGAACTACCAGACGGATCTGTTTGTGCCGCTGATTGCTCGGGCGGCGGAGTTGACCGGGTTTACGGCGATGCCGGCGGCTGAGGGTGCGGTGAGCGATGCGAAGGGTGCGGCGTCGCTGAGGATTATTGCGGATCATGCGCGGGCGGCTACGTTTTTGATCTCGGATGGGGTGCAGCCTAGCAATGAAGGGCGGGGGTATGTGCTGCGGAAGATTCTGCGGCGTGGGATTCGGCATGGACGGCTGCTTGGGCAGGAGAGGCCATTCATGTTTGAGATGGTGTTTGCGGTACGGGATGAGATGAAGGTGGCTTATCCGGAGCTGGGGGAGACGGCGGATCGGGTGTCGAAGACAGTGCTGGCGGAGGAGGAGCAGTTTGCTCGGGTGATTGCAAAAGGCGCGATCGAAGTTGATCGACTCATACAAGACGCGCAGGCGCGGGTTTTGGCAAAACAGATGGAGTTTTTTACGGACTTACATCAGACCGCGAAACCTGAAGTCGCTAGCAAGTTGGAATTGATCTGGAAGTTTGCTTGGGCAGGAGAATCACAAACAGAGATTCTCAATTTTCGTGAGACAGAAAACGTCATCAATCAAGCGTTCCCTTCTTCATTAGCTGGACCGCTTCTGGAAGAGTGGCGGCGCCTTAACTTACTAACCGCTGTAATCCCAGGCGCGCAAGCATTTAGTGTCTTTGAAACGTTTGGTATGCCTCTCGACTTCATGGTGGATGCGGCTCGGGACGCTGGCCTTGATTTTGATATGGCTGGATTTGAGGCCGCGAAGCTAGAGGAGCAGGAGAGGGCGCGGGCTTCGTGGAAGGGTGGGTCGCAGAAGACGGCTAGCCCGGTGTATCGGGAGCTGGCGAAGACGGAGTTTGAGGGGTATACGGCGCTGCGGGTGGATGGAGCCAAAGTGATTGCGCTGGTGAAGGATGGGGTGGGGGTGACAGCGCTCGGGGCGGGTGAGGAGGGGGAGGTGGTGCTCGATGCGACGAGCTTCTATGCGGACTCCGGTGGGCAGGTGGGGGATGTGGGGTGGTTGTATGCGGCCGACCATCAGACGGTGGTGGCGGAGGTGAAGGGGTGCTCGAAGCCGGTGCAGGGGGTGTTTGCGCATAAGGTGGTGGCGAAGGTGGAGATTGCGGTCGGGGATGAGGTGGATACGGTCGTCAACGGCGAGGTGCGGGCGGCGACGATGCGGAACCATACCGGGACGCATCTGCTCCACGCGGCGCTAAGGGAGGTGCTGGGGAAGCATGTGAAGCAGGCGGGGTCGCTGGTGAACCGGGACCGGCTGCGGTTTGACTTCAGCCACTTTACAGGGGTGGCGGAGGAGGAGCTGCGGGAGATTGAGGGGATCGTCAACGCGCAGGTGCTGGCCAATACGCCGGTGGAGACGATGGTGGATGTGCCGATCGATATGGCGGTGAATGAGTATGGGGCGATGGCGCTGTTTGGCGAGAAGTATGGGGACCGGGTGCGGGTCGTGCGGATTGGGGAGTTCTCGACGGAGCTGTGCGGGGGGACACATACGCGGGCGACGGGGGAGCTTGGGCTGCTGAAGCTGGTGGGGGAGAGCTCGGTGGCGAGTGGGGTGAGACGAGTGGAGGCGGTGAGCGGGATGGGGGCGCTCGAGGAGTTCCGGCGGGGGTTTGAGGTGAGCCGGCTTGTGGGTGGGGATGCGGAGACGGTTCGGGCTCGGATGAGTGCCACTGAGGAGGAGTTGAAGCGGCTCAAGCGGGAGCTGGACCAGGTGAAGATGAAGGCCGCTTCGGCGGCGAACGCGGATGCTGCGAGTGCGGCTGTGGATGTTCAAGGGGTGAAGGTGCTGGCGCGGCGGGTGGATGGGGTGGATAAGGGGCAGATGCGGGAGCTGGTGGATCAGCTGAGGGGAAAGCTGGGGTCGGGGGTTGTGGTGCTAGGGGCGGCCAACGAGGGGAAGGTGAGTTTGATTGTAGGGGTGACGAAGGATCTGACTTCGCGGGTGATGGCGGGGAAGATTGTGGGGGTGCTGGCGGGGTTTGTGGGGGGCAAGGGTGGGGGGCGGCCGGATCTGGCGGAGGCTGGGGGCAACGATGTGAGTGGGCTGGATGGGGCTCTGGGGAAGGTTACCGAGGTGGTTGGGGGGATGCTGGGGTAGGGTGGGTTCCCTCCCTCCCCCTACTCTTGCGCAAAAATTTGAAAACAGGGGAGTTAGGCTTGTATCTCGGGTGGGGCGTGGGTGGGGGAATAACCCTACTTTGGTGATCGTCCGGAAAGTTACTCCGAGGTGGGCGGGATTGGGGGCCCGGGTGGAGGAACGCGGTCGGGCTGTGCCCGATACCCCATTCTTTGACGATGAAACTGTCAAAGAATGGGACACCCGGAACAAGCAACGACAAACGCCACAGCAGGTCCTCCCGCTTTGCGGAAGGATGACAACGTTTTTATCGATGTGCCGGGATGGGACTTTTGTGGGGGTATCCGGCGGGGTGCGGGGTGTGGTTTTTGCGGGTTTTCCGGGGGTGAGGACTTTTAGACTCGGGAGTGTGATGGGGTTTTCGGGTTCAGGTCGAGGTGTGCGTTGTGGTTTGGCGGTTGGGGTGGGGTGCTGCCTGGTGGCGGGTGCGGCGTGGGGGCGTCCGGCGAAGGTTGCGTTGAGTGCGTGGGATCAAGCGGTGAAGGACAGAGCCGGGTTTGAGGCGGAGGCGGCGGGGACGCACTCGAAGGCGGAGTTTCGGCGGGTGGAGGATGAGTTCCGGGCGGTGTACTACACAAACCCTGGAGATGTTCATGCGCCGGCGGCGGTGGAGGCGGTGGCGGAGCTGCTGGCGGAACAGGGTCGCGAGCTGAAGGATGAGGCGAGCCTGAAGGCGGCGGCGGGGCAGTATGAGTTTTTACGGAAGCAGTACCCGGGGAGCTCGGCGGCGCGGGGGGCGGCGGGGAAAGTTGCGGCGCTGAAGGCGGAGGTTGGTGGGTCGCGGCAAGTGATTACGCCTGCGGATGGGGCGGTTGTTGGAGTAGATGCCGCAAGAGGCGAGGGTAGACCCACTCATCGCGGTGAGACTGCGATGAATGGGGCACCCGCTGTTGCCGGGGGTGAGGAGAGGAAGAGCGTACCTCAGGGGCTGAAGCCCGATGTGGCTGGGACGGAAGTTGGCACGGCTGAAGCCGTGTCCTTAAGCAAGACGGTGAAACGGGAGTCCGTCGCTGGTTCTGAAGAAAACGGTCGAGCTTCGCTCGATACTTCGCCCTTCCCAACGAAAGTACCGTCGGAAAGAACGGGGCACCCGGTCGTAGCGGCTCCAGTGACGATGGTCAAGGGGCGGCGGGCGGAGGTGACGGGGATTCGGCACTGGTCGACGGCGACGTATACACGGGTGGCGATCGATCTGGGGGATGAGGTGACGTTTGAGGCGGCACGGGTGCCGAACCCGGATCGGATTTACTTTGACCTGCACGGGGCGAGGCTGGCGCAGGAGCTGGTGGGGAAGAGCTTTGCGGTGACCGATGATGGATTTTTGAAGAAGATTCGGGCGGCTCAGTTTTCCAATGACATGACACGGGTGGTGCTGGATGTCAGCGATGTGACGGAGTATTCGGCATTTTTGCTGCCGAATCCGTACCGGTTGATTATCGATATTCATGGGGGGAAGGCAGGGAATAGGGAAAAGGGAATAGGGAATAGCAAGCAGGAGCCTTTGCGGGTGGCTGAGGCTACGACTCCGGTGGAGCCGGCGGCGGGGGTGAGGGCGAGTGCGGCGGCGAATAGCTCTGGACTGCCGGCGATGGCGGTGACGGATGGAGGGGAGGCGGTGAGGGGGCCGGTTTCTTCGTTGCGGCCGGAGAGTGTGCCGAGTTCGAAGGAAAGCGGTCGAGCTTCGCTCGATACCACACCCTTTCCGACGATGAAAGCGTCGGAAAGAATGGGGCACCCGGACGTGGTTGCTCCTAGTGTGGCGGCGCCGGGGCCGAGGACGGGGGCGGTGAGTAAGGCGACTGCGGCGAAGCCGGTGCCGAATACGACGGCGGTTAAGAGTCCGGAGACGGAGACGGAGGTGGCTGCGGTGAGTACGGCTCCGGGGCGGGTGGAGGCGACGCGGGAGGCTTCCAATAAGCCCATTGCGGCGACGGTTCCGGCGGTGAAGGACAGCGGGCGGGATGAAGTGAAGGATGTTTACTTAGGGACGGGGACGCGGAAGGGGCGGTCTGCGGCGGCGGTGAGTGCTGCGGACGGGGCGGTGGTTGGTTCGGCTGGCGTTCCGGCGAAGGCGGCGGAGAAGACGGCCGACGGGCAGACGAGCCTGGTGCGGGCGCTGGGGCTGAAGATTGGGCGGATTGTGATTGATGCCGGGCATGGGGGGCATGACTCGGGGACGCTGGGGGCGGATGGGATTGAAGAGAAGGATGTGGTGCTGGACGTTGCGCTGAGGCTGGGGAAGCTGCTGCATGAACGGCTGGGGGCGGAGATTATTTATACGCGGTCGGACGACACGTTTATACCGCTCGAGACCAGGACGGCGATTGCGAATAAGGCGCAGGCGGATCTGTTTTTGTCGATCCATGCGAACAGCTCCGCGGACGAGACGGCGCGGGGGGTGGAGACGTACTACCTGAACTTTACGAGCGATCCGACGGCGCTGGATGTGGCGGCGAGGGAGAACGCGGTGAGTGGGCAATCGATCCACCAACTGAGCGACCTGGTGAAGAAGATTACGCTGAAGGACAAGATTTCGGAGAGCCGGGAGTTTGCGGGGGATGTGGAGAGCTCGCTGTATGGCGGGCTGCGGAAGGGGAATGAGGGGCTGAAGGACAGGGGGGTGAAGAAGGCTCCGTTTGTGGTGTTGATTGGGGCGAATATGCCTTCGATCCTGGCGGAGATTAGCTTTGTGACGAATCCGAAGGACGCGGAGCAGTTGCGGCGGCCGGAGTATCGGGAACGGGTGGCGGAGAGTTTGTTTGCGGGGGTGGCGAAGTATGAGGGTGGGCTGAGTGGGGGGCGGGGGGCGGCTCCGATTGTTCGAGCGGCAAAATAAAGACGACCGCGGATTTCGCGGATGAACCGCGGATAGGAGCCGAGGTGCTTACCTACGGGGGGCGGTGGTAGTCTCTGCTTCTATGAGGTTTTTTTCTGGATTAGTGGCTGGTGTGGTGGTTTTGGGCGCAAATACTGGCGTGTGGGCGCAGCAGGCGGGGACCGTGCTCGTGGAGCCGCCGACGCCGTTGCTGGCGTATCACATGGGCGGATTGACGCTGGGGCCGGGGGCGACGACGGGGACGGCGGTGAAGGCAGGTGGGTTCGATGTGGGGACGTGCGCGCCGGTGGCGCAGGGGGGAGCCGGGGAGACGTGTGCGGCGGTGCTGAAGGAGGATGGGGTGACTCGGTATGCGGCAGGGACGTATGCGCGGGCGGCTGGAGGGGCGGGGGTGCCGGTGTTTGCGTTTGAGTTTGGGGATGCGACGGGGGCTTACTCGGCTTATACGTTTTACCGGACACTGGAGCATGGGGCGCGGGTGACGGGGGGGAGTGCGCTTTCGGGGAAGGCGAACGAGACGACGATGGACGCGGATGGGGCGCTGGTCTGGGCGGGGACGGCGGTGCTTCGGGTGCAGGGGAAGACGACGGCGGGGGAGCTGGCGGCGTTGACGGCGATGCTGCCGAAGGTGGGCGGACGGCGGGGGCTCGCGCCGCTGCTGCCGACGTATCTGCCGGCGAAGGGGATTGCGGCAGGGACGGAGCGGTACTCGCTGGGGCCGGTGGGGTATAAGGCGATGGGGGGGGGGATGCCCGCGGACCTGCTGGCGTGGGATAAGAGCGCGGAGGTGGTGACGGCGGAGTACGCGGGCAAGAGCGGTAAGGGGGCGGTGACGCTGATGCTTTATCCGACGCCACAGATTGCGGGGGATCGGGGGCGGGCGCTGGAGAAGTATGTGAATGAGACGGGGGTGGCGGGGTTTGGGACGTTGAAGATGCGGCGGGTGGGGCCGATGCTGGGCATGACGACGGGGGCGCTAGGGGTGGAGCAGGCGACGGAGATGATGGCGGGGCTGCACCTGGACTCGGTGGTGACGTTTGATAAGCCGATGCCGCTGGAGTTCCACGCAGAGATGAAGAAGACGGCGACGCTGCTGCAGGCGATCGCGGCGTTTTGCGGGCTGGGGCTGGTAGCGGCTTTGGTGCTGGGGATCTTTTTTGGGGGGGCGAGGGCTGGGATTCGGATGCTGCAGGGTAAATCGGCTGCGAGCGACCCTGAATTTTTGACGATTAACCTGCGGAGCGACAAGCGGGGGCTGTTTGCGCCGAAGGAAAAGGCGGGGGGCGGGCAGGCTGGGTAATGCACCATGGGTGGTGCAGGGCGGGGTGTAAGCGGTTCATTCGATGTGGGTTCGGTTGGGGTGGAGCTTGTTCAAGGTGAATAGAAGGCGAATCTATGTTACTCTTCGGATACGGTTTACTGGGACGTAACGTGCTGTGGAATGAACAAGTTGCACGGTGCCGGATTAGGTCTTGACACCGGTTTTTGGCGAACTTAGTATTTCGCCAGAAAGTTCCGATGGCTTTGCCTCCGTTGGAGCTATTCTCCCTAAAGAAGAGGTCGCCCTGTTGCCGGGCGGCCTCTTCGTCTTTGAAGCCTGGGAGGCGTAGGATACGTCTGTGAAAGAGCGGCTGGTCTGACCAGTTTGCGAGGAGAGTGGATGCGCTTTTGGATGACGGTGGCGGCTTGCTTGGGGTTCGTTGGGATTGCGGTGGGGCAGGATACGCGGAATGTGAAGGAGCCGGTGATTCCAGCGAGCTGCACGGTGCTGAGCGCGAAGCTGCAGGCGGTGGCTGGCAAGGTCAGCGAGGCGGATGAGAGCAAGCTGGATACGGAGCGGATCCAGAAGGCGATGGATGGGTGTAAGGCGGGGATGGCGGTGGAGCTGAAGGGGATGAGCGAGAACAATGCGTTCCTGAGCGGGCCGCTGGAGCTGCGGAGCGGAGTGACGCTGCTGATCGATGAAGGGGTGACGCTGTATGGGTCTCGCGACCCGAAGGTGTACGAGATGCGGCTGCCGGATGCGGCGGCGGACGCTCCGGTGAAGTGCGGGACTTCCCTGCCCCGGCCGGGTCAGTTTGGCCAGGAGGCTCCGCAGGCTGCGGCGGCTGTGGCGAACCTGCGCAAGGGTGGGTGCAGGCCGCTGATCTCCGCGGTGAACGTGACGGACGCGGCGATTATGGGGGATGGGACGATCGACGGGCGCGGGTATGCGAAGCTGCTGGGCAAGGATTTCAGTTGGTGGGAGATGGCCCGGAAGGCGGAGCCGAAGGATGATCTGTACTTTTCCACGCGGCTGCTGGTGGCGAGCCATGCGGACGGGCTGGTGCTGTACCGGATTACGCTGCACAACTCGCCAAACTTCCATGTGAGCGTGAATGGGACGAACGGGTTTACGGCTTGGGGGGTGCATCTGCTGACGCCGGTGGATAAGAAGCTGGATGCGCGGAATACGGACGGGATCGACCCGGGGAGCTCAACGAATGTGACGATTGCGCATAGCTGGATCGACAATGGGGACGACAACATTGCGATCAAGGCGAATGTGAAGCACATGAGCGTGCTGGACAATCACTTTTATACGGGGCATGGGATGTCGATTGGCTCCGAGGCGACGGGCGACGAGTATGTGCTGGTGGATGGGCTGACGGAGGACCATACGACCAGCGGGATCCGGATCAAGAGCAATGTGACGCGCGGCGGGTACGACCACGACCTGGTGTACAAGAACATTTGCATGCGCGGGGTGGCGAATCCGATTGCGATTTCGCCGTACTACACGAACCAGACGACGGAGGGGTTTGTGGACCCGAAGTATACGGGGACGAGGATTCCGGATTACAAGAAGATTGTGTTGCAGAACGTAGTTTCGACGACGCCGGGGGACGTGCTGATTGCGGGGTTGAACGACGAACACCGGACCCAGATTGCGTTGATGGGCGTGACCGTGGCGGGGATCAAGCCGACGCAGGTTCACCTGGCGTATGCGGACATTGTGGCGGTAGGAACCGGGACGAACTTCCCCCTTACGGGCAATAACGTGAAGGCGGTTAACGTGGGCAAGGTGGCGGATGTGGACTTTGGGGTGGCGGGGGTTTCAGGAGACGTGGCTCCGCTGACGGCCGCGGCTTGCGAGGTGCGGTTTGTGCCGATGCGATAGCTTTTGCGGGATTTGGATTGGGACGTTAGAATGATTGAGGCAGGCCGATGTAGCTCAGTTGGTAGAGCAACTGATTCGTAATCAGTAGGTCAGCGGTTCAACTCCGCTCATCGGCTCCATTCCTTTCGAAAGCTCTCGCATGAGGTTGGTTTTCACCCGCTACAGGCCGGCGAGGCCGCTGAAGAGATTCAGGAGAGGGCAGTGAACTTTTGAACGCCGCTAAGCCCGTGACGGCTGGCGGCGTTCCAGTTTCAGCGTTACCGTTGTGCCTGCTGCCACCGCGCTCGCAATGGAGAGGGTGCCGCCGGCCACGTCCACAATGGATTTGCAGATTGCAAGTCCGAGGCCGGCACCGCCTGTTTCGCGGCTGCGAGAGACGTCCTCCCGGTAAAACCTCTCGAAGACATGCGGAAGCGCTGTGGCGGAGATGCCGGCGCCATGATCTTCGACCTCCAGCAGCACGGTATCAGCGTCAACCTGGCACCTCACGTTCACGGCAGACCCTTGCGGGCTGTGCTGAATGGCGTTCGTGATGAGGTTCGAGAGCAAGACTTCGGCTCTTTCCGGGCTGATGCCGACGAGGGCGCTTTGGGTGGACTCCAGCAGAAGGTGCACGCCACGTATCTCCGCGTAGTTCGTCAGGGTTGATACCACGGCCGCGGACGTGACACTGAGGTCCGCAACGGCTGTGTCGTTGCCCCGTTCCTCCATGCGTGCGAGCATCAGCATCTGCGCGACCAACTCCTCCACGCGGCTGTTGTCTTTCAACAGCACCTCAAGACCCTGTGCATACTCCTCACGCGACCGGGGACGAAGCATCAGCAGTTGAATGGATGATCGAACCACCGCAACCGCGGTTTTGAGTTCATGTGCGGCATTGCCGACAAAGTTCCGCTCATACTCAAGCGCGAGCCGCAGTCCCTTGATGGCCGCCGTGAGGGTTTCTCCCAACGGACGCAACTCTCGCACCTGAAGCGAGGACTCCGGCGCCTCAAAGTGCGGGTCAAGGACGGACACGCCTGCCGCTCTGTCTGCCAGCTCCTGAATGGGGTGCAGCACACGCCGCAACAGAACGACCAGCATCCCCGCGGTAAGGAGAAAGCAGACGAGACTGACGACAACGTAAAACCCTGCGGCTTCTGCGATCTCGTGGCGGATATGTTGCGTACTTGCCGCGTAGACGATGGTCACGGGCCGCCTGATGGCTGAACCACTATCGGTGCGGTCCACCAGGCGCACCGCATCCCGCTGCAGGGTACGATAGGTGCGACCGTGCAGCATCTGATCGGCGAATCCATTGCGATGCCGCTCAATGAGCGGGGCCGGAGCGGCGATTGAAGCTCCCACCAGGCCGCCACCCAGGTTATAGACAGCGAATGCATCGCCCGGCTGCATGGGTATTTCAGAAGGATCGATACGCAACGAGTCCGCGGCGTCTTCAGCATCCTGGATGGCTGCGAGCAGGGAGTCGGAACGACCCTGCAGCACGACATCGAAGGCGTGCTGGCGTGTGTGGCGTTCATGATGCAGGGCGGTTACGGAGAAGGCGACGGCGCAGAGCAGCTCAGCCCCAAGGACGACCAGGATCGTCCGCGTGACGATGGAACGCGGCTTCACCGCATCTCCGTGCTGGCGGCCGCCAGCCGATATCCTCGACCACGCAGGTTCTCCAGCAGCGTGGTATCTGCGGTGAGGCGTAGTTTCCTACGAAGGTTGGAGACGTGCGCCTCGATGACGTTGGAGTGATGTTCCCAGGTGAAATCGTAAAGGTGTTCGAGCAGCTCTTGTTTTGAGACGATGGCCCTGGGCCGGTGAATGAGGTACTCCAGAATGCGGTACTCCGTTGGAGACAGATCGATCATTTCGCCGGCTTGCTGCACCGTTTGCTGACTTGTATCCAACGTCAAGGTTCCGAACGAGAGCACGGCCTGGGACTCGCCCTTGCCACGGCGAATCAGGGCTCGTACCCGCGCGATCAACTCGCCGAGGTCAAACGGCTTGGTCATGTAATCATCTGCTCCCGCGTTGAGCAGTTCAATCCTCGACTGCGTCTCCCCCACGGCGGTCAACACAAGGACCGGAGTCTTGTCCTTGGCGGCTCGAATACGTTGAAGCACGCCCTGTCCACTCAACCGGGGAATCATGAGGTCCAGCAGGATCAGATCATAGTTGCCATACTGACAGAGGGAGACCGCCTCCAGGCCTTCATGGGAGATATCGACTGCATAACCAGCGCCCTCGCGTAAGCCGTTCGCGATGTTCTCCGCCAGTCGAACCTCATCCTCAACAACCAGCACGCGCATCCCCGGCTCCTTACCAATCACTGGCTACGATGATGGTACTGCGCCAACCTTAAGCCATGCTGAAAGTTGATAATAGACAGCCGGCGTTACCACCAGGCTCAGCAGGACGGAGATCATCAATCCTCCTATGACCGCAATCGCCAGAGGCTGCAGCATCTGTGAGCCCGCACCGAAGGCAAACGCAAGCGGCAGCATTCCGCACATGGCGGCCACTGCCGTCATGACGATTGGCCTGAGCCTTCGTTGTGCCGCATGCAGCATCGCATCCGACGCACTCGCACCTTCCGCGCGAGCCCGTTCATCCGCATCCAGCAACAGAATCCCATTCTTTGCCACGATCCCGATGACCATGATGAGCCCCATGAAGCTGGCCACGTTGAAGTTCGTGTTCGTGATGAACAGCGCAAACATGACGCCTGCCATGGAGAGCACGGAGCTTGTGAGAATCGCAATGGGCGCGGAGAAGTTGCGGAACTCCGCCAGCAACACACCAAAGACGAGTGCAAGCGCCAGCACGAGCACCTGCGCCAAGTCATGGAAGGACTTCTGCTGCTCCTGGTACGTGCCTCCGTACTCCACACGCACGGAGGAGGGCATATTCAGCTTCGTGACGGCTGCCTTCACCTGCGTCATTGCGCCGCCCAGATTCGAGCCTTCCAGCCGCCCGCTCACCAGCACGACCTGCTCCAGATTTTCACGCCTGATTTCGTTCTGCGGCGGAAGCTCCGTCACCTGGGCCAGCGCACCCAGTGTTGCCGTGCGTCCGGTCGCGGAGTTGAATACGGTGTTTTCAATCGCACTGAGTGACGCACGATGCTCGTCAGACATCCGCACCCGCACCGTGTAAGGCCGCCCTCCCACAATCACCGGGTCGGTGGTCGGCAGCCCATCCATCAGCGACGTCGCATCCTCCGCCACCTCTTGTGGCGTGAAACCGAGCCTGCTCGCCAGCACTGGATTCACCTGGAAAGTTGTAGCGGGGCCGCTCAACGTGTTGTCCACGCCGTTCTGCGTATCCACAATTCCTGGAATGGCTGCAATCGCCGCCTGCACCCTGGGTCCAAGCTCATGCACCAACGCCGTGTCGTTGGAAAACAGCTTGATCTGAATCGGCTCCGGAGAGTTCGAAAGATCGTTGATCATATCCTCCAGCACCTGGACAAATTCCACATCCAGCTGCGGATACTTTGCCTTGATCTTGTCCCGATCATCCTTGATGATCTCGTCGATCGGGCGCGAACGCTTCGTTTTCAGCCGCACGGAGATGTCCCCGGTATTCGCTTCCGTCACCGCCGCAAGCCCAAGTTGCAGCCCCGTCCGACGCGTGGTCACCTCCACCTCAGGCGTGTCATGCAGGATCTGCTCCACATGGTCCAAGACGTCCTGCGTCGCCTGCAACGAGCTTCCCGCCGGCATGATGTAGTCCAGGATAAAAGCGCCCTCATCCATCTCCGGCAGCAGGTTTGTCCCCAGTGCGTTGAAAGCAAAGTAGCCTGAAGCGATCAGCACCAGCGCCATCGCGCCAATCGCCCAGGACCGCCTGATGGTCCAGCTCAAGAGCCGACTATGCGTGGCCAGCACCCGCCGCATCACCGGCCCGTTCTCTTGATGCCCATGCTCCTTCTGTGAGCCCGCCGAGCGCAGCAGCGAGAGCGAAAGAGCGGGTGTAAACGTCAGTGCCAGCATCAACGAGGTCAGCAGAGACGCCGTCAATGTAATGGCCAGCGCCCGAAAGAAGCTGCCGGTCACCCCCGTCGTCGCAATGAGCGGCAGAAACACGACCACCGGGGTCACCGTGGATCCCACCAGAGGCACCGTGATCTCGCGTAACGCCAATCGCACCGCATTCAGGCGCGTCTGTCCGGCATCGCGATGCACCACGATATTTTCCACCACCACAATTGCGTCGTCGATCACAAGCCCGATCGCGGCTGCCAAACCGCCTAACGTCATCAGGTTGAAGCTCTGTCCAATGATCCACAGAAAGAGAACTGTAATCGCCACTGTTACAGGAATGACCAGGCCTGCAACCAAGGATGACGTCCAATCCCGCAGAAATAAAAAGAGGATGAGACAGGCCAACACCAGGCCGATCAGGATTGCATCGCGCACGCTCGCAATACTCTCCTCTACCAGTTCGGACTGGTCGTAAAACGGAGTCATGTGCACGCCGGAGGGCAGCACGGACTTCAACGTCTGCACCTCTGCAGCGACAGCCGTCGCTACCGCAACGGTGTTGCTCGCGGGCTGCCGCGTCATGTTCAACAGCACCGCGGGCTTTCCATTCGCGTTCACGGAGGTAAACACCGGCATCGTTCCGGGCCCCAGCGTCGCCACATCACGAATCCGCACCGGCACACCTGCAGCCGTGCTCTTCACTACCAGATTGCCCAGTTGATCTACATCGTGCGCCTGCGCGCCAACCAGCCCCAGGATGAGTTGATGATCCGCCTCATACAGCCCCGGCGAATCCATGATGTTCGACGTTTGCACCGCGTTGACGAGGTCCAGTAATGTCACGCCTGCTGTCTGAAGCTTGGCCGGGTCGGGCACGATATGAAACTCCGGCACCTTACCACCCTGCACCACCACAGTCGCTACGCCGCTCACGCGGTTCAACTGCGGCTTCAGTTCGTAAGTCGCGATGCCCCACAGCGCCGTCTGTGAAACCGTTTCGGCGCCACGATCATCCGCCGTCAGCGCATAGCCCACAATCGGGAAGGTCGCAAACGTCAGGCGATTCGTTGTGATCTTCGCGGTCGCCGGCAGGCTTGACTGGATCTTCGCTAACGCCGAATCCGTCAACTGCAGCGTACGAGACATATCGACGTTCCAATCGAAGAACAGGCTGATCTCGGCCGAACCTCGGCTTGTCGTACTTCGCACCGTCGTCAGCCCTGGAACGCTGTTCACCGCATCCTCAATCGGCTTTGTGATGGTGACCTGCATCTGCTCCACGGGCATCACGCCGTTGTCCACGCCAATGACCACGCGTGGGAAATTGGTATCTGGAAACACTGAGATCGGAACCTGGAAGGCCGCGTAGATTCCCGCGATCGTTAACACGGTAAGGAAGAAGTAGATTGGCTTGGAAAACCGTGCCAGCCAGAAGCCAGACTCGGCTTCAAGAGCAGATGAAGGATGGACGTCGCTCATTCCTTGCCGTCCTCGTTCTTCGCCGCCGGAGCCATAACCGGGGCATCAGCCCCCGGCTTCGTGCCGCTTTCATCCTTCTTTTCCGGAGGTCCGATTCTCACCTTGGTCCCGTCGTCGAGTCCGTATCCGCCGCCTGTTATCACGGTGTCCTCGGCCTTCAGCCCACTTAGAATCTGCGTGGACTCCGGCGTCTGGATCCCCGTCGTTACCATGCGCTTCTTCGCCGTGCCATCCGCGGCGAGGACCATGACGATTTTGCCGGCGCCCTCGGTCGACCGCTGAATTGCCTCGGTCGGCACCAGCATGGCGTTCTTGACCGTGCGTCCTTTGATCGTCACATGCAGGGGTGTACCGGCCTTCAGCTTGCCGCCCTTGTTCGAGGTCTTCAGCCATACTTCCACTGTCGTGCTGCCGACGTCCAAGGCCGGGCTGACCAGCGCGACCTTCGCGCTCACCGGCTCATCCATTCCCGGCACCATCATCTCCGCATCCGCGCCAAGCTTCAGTTGTTGCGCTTGAACCTGTGCCACATGCAGCTTCGCCAGCATCACGGACGTATCCATCACCGTCACAATCGGCGTACCCACCGCAGCCGTTTCTCCTGCAAACAGTGGCCGCTCCGTCACCACACCCGCAATCGGTGTCCGAATGTTGGTGTAACTCAGCTGCGCTTCCGCACCCATGTACTTGCCCTTAGCAGATTCCAGCGTCCCCTTCGCAGACGCCAGCGATGCCAGCGAACCGCTCTTCTTCACTGCCTCGTAGTGCTGCTGCGCCAGGTCATAAGCAGCCTGTGCCTGCACCGCAGTGGCCCTAGACGTATCCAGATCGCGTCCAGGGATCGCGCCCTGCTCCAGCAATTGTTCTCTGCTCTTCACAATCTGATTGTCTAGATCCAAGGTCGCTTTTGCCTGTGCAAGGTCCAACCGAGCCTTGGTCGCATCGTCCGGCACCGTTGTCTCCGTAGCCGTCGTATAAGCGCCCTTCGCCGCGTTATAAGCGCCCGCGTTGTCGACAGCCGCTGCTTCAAGATCCTTACTCTCGAGCGTCGCCACCAACTGACCGGCGGATACATGCGATCCGCGCTGCACATAAAACTTCTTGACCGGCGCCGTAACCTTCGGCAGAAGCGCTGCCTGCGCGACCGGCGCCAGCACGGCGTCCGCGGAGATCTCTTCTGTGATCGACGCCATCTGAGGATGCACCGCCTGCACCGTCACCTCAGGCTTCGGCGCTTCCTCCGCGGCCTTTTTGCAACCGTTCAGGCTACAAATTCCTGCCGCCGTCATCGCCAGCAAGAGCCATGCACCGCGCTTCGTTGTATCCCTTATGTTCGTATCGGTCACGTTAGAGAATCCCGGTCAGAGTTTGTAGGTTTGCAAGTGCCAGTTGATATCGAACTGTTCCATCCTGCATCGCGAGTTCAGCCGTGGTCAGCGAGTTCTGCGCATCCACTACCTCCAGCACCGTCGCCTCTCCATTCGTGTAGCGAAGCCGCGTCAGCCGCAGACTATCTCGCGCCGTGTCCACGCTCCGTTGCAACGAGTCCAACTGATCATGCGCCACCCGAGCCTCGTCGTAGAACTCCTCAAGGTTCGCCAGCAGCCTTCGCTGCGTTGCGGATAGGGCCACCTTTGCAGAGTCCCGCTGAATCTGCGCCTGCTTCACCTTGTGCGCTGTCGAAAGCCAATCCCACACCGGAATATCCAAGGTTGCTGACGCGGAATAGCCCAGGTTTCTTGCGCCATCCGGCCCATTCACGGCAAACTGCGCGGCGTCGATTCCATATGAATAGTTGAGAGCCAGGTCTGGCAGATACGCGGCACGCGCCGCGGTCACATCCAGGTTCGCCGACCGCAAGGACGCGACCGCGCTCGCCAGCTCAGGATTCGCCGCGGCGGCGGCGGCCTCTGTTTCTGTTCGCGTTGGCAGGGTGGATGCAGCGGGCAAAAGCACTGTGTACGGCGTTCTTGGATCCGGATAGAGCAAGATGCCTAAGTCCAGCCGTGACTTCGCCGCCATCAAGTCCGCGTCCGCCATCTCACGCTGCCGCTGCTGCAGCGTCAATTGTGCCTTCACTACATCCGCATGAGCTACCTCTCGCTCCGCCTCACGCTGCTGCGTCTGCTTCACGAAGTCCTGCGCTTCGTTCAACGCTCGTCGGGCAATCGCAATTTTTCCTTGTGCAACCGATGCACCGTAGAACAACCCCACGACCGTCGCCGCCAGCCCCCGCCGGCTGATCTCCAGTTCCGCCATCGCCACAGCGGACGCTGCATCCGCCCGAGCCACCGCGTTGATCTGCGTCAGGCCGATCGTCTCATTCACCACCGCCTGGCTCACATACTCGTGTACCCCGTTGTTCGCGATGAAGACCGGCGCGGTCTGGTTTGCCGATACCTCGCTGCCTGCCGCAGCGGTCTGCGCAAGCGGCACATGGTTCGACTCGGTAAAGAGATACTGGTTGTGATACACAACCGAGGGCAGCAACGCTGATCGCGCGATGGATTTATCCAGTTTCGCCACACGGCTTGCCGCGTACGCCGCCGCAAACGTGGGCTCATTCGCGCGGGCCAGATTCAAAGCCTGCGTTAACGTAATTGTTTGCACCGCCGCCGCCGCCGCGCTTCCGGCAGCCTGCGTACCGGCCCCGGTTAGACCCGGTCTCTGCACTGCAGACGCAGTTCTTCCCTCCGGAGCCTGCCCCAACAAGCCCCCTCCAAGAGCCGCAGCCAGGATCCCGACGGCGCATTTGCCTCTGATGCCCACGATTTGGATGATCACCTTCATGCCGTCACTTCGCTCACCGTTCAAAACGTCTGGACCAGCGGAAACTGAGCTTGCCCGCGTCGATCACTCTCATGTTCCCCATCCTCTATGGAAGCGAATGCGAGATTGTTGCTGCGCCGTAGCTTAC
Source organism: uncultured Acidobacteriaceae bacterium (assembly GCA_964242025.1). Classification (GTDB taxonomy): domain Bacteria; phylum Acidobacteriota; class Terriglobia; order Terriglobales; family Acidobacteriaceae; genus Edaphobacter. The sequence continues at coordinate 41,928 of CAXSZW010000002.1, read as the reverse complement.
TGCGTTCGGTCCATCGGCCGCCTGCGTAAGACCAGGCACCTGGACTGAAAGACGGACCTGTCATGAACATGAAACTCCTCATTGTTCTTCCGTGCGTGCTGTAGCTTATCCAATCTCGCAGGGCGTGCTTAACGCAGCCTTAAGAGCAACCTTCTTTTCACTGATTGCGGCCTAGATGGGCTATAGGGAGCCGCTGTGGACTGCGCAGGAACCAAGGAAGGCACGTGTGTCCAGTTATCCACGACTTTTTGCGCGCGGAGGCTGGAAGGGTCTTGATTGCGAGAGTGAGGGACCGCATACTCCGAAGAGAACGCTGGCAGGCACGCCGCCCGGACACCGATGACCCAATACTCCCGTCAAGACGTGCTTCGTATCCTCCACCTGCACAGCCGTCAGTTGACGGCATGGGAGCGGGCGGGGTTGATTCCGAGCTTTTCCCATCAGGAGAAGATGTATTCCTTTGAGCACCTGGCGCAGCTGCGTGCGCTGCGCGAGATGCGCGGCAAGCGGCTTTCGATCACGAGCATACGGCGGTCGGTTGAGGCGATGCAGAAGGTTTCCGGAATGCGCAATGCGTTGATGGAGACGAGCGCGGTGCTGCGCGGATCGGGGCTGGCGTTCCGCATGGGCGGCGCACTGGTCAATCCGATGACACGGCAACTGGCGTTCGACTTTGAGACGGTACAGTGGCGGGGCAAGCGTATGAGCTTTGAGACACCGCATATGGAGGCAGCGCAGGAGAAGGCGCCCTCGCTTGCGCAGATTGCGGCGCAGGTTCAGGAGATGTTCCTGAAAGGCGTGCAGTTGGAGGAGAAGGCGGCTACGGTTCACGATGCGACGCAGGTGTATGAGGCGATACTGGAGCTGAAGCCCGACCATGCGCCGGCGTGCATTAACCTGGGGACGATTTTTTACAATCAGCACGAGTTCCAGAAGGCGGAGCAGATGTACCGGCAGGCGACCGAGGCGGATCCTCAGTATGCGCTGGCCTTTTTCGACCTGGGCAACGTACTGGACGAGATGCAGCGGCTGGATGAGGCGATTGAGGCGTACACGCGGGCGATTGCCATTGTCCCCCAGTACGCGGACGCGCACTACAACCTGGCGCTGGCGTATGAGCGGCAGGGAGAACGGCGGCGGGCGCTTCGGCACTGGACGGCGTATGTGCGGCTGGACCCGGTGGGGCCGTGGGCGGCCCATGCGAAGGGACAGACGCGGAAGATTCTTTCCATGGAAAGGCTCTCGATTGTGAGCCGGAGCGGGCGGAAGGTTGCGGCCGCGGGTTAGGCGGCGTGGTCCGGCCAGACGGTTTTCTGAAACCGAATTGCTTTGGGTGAGAATCGCAAGCGGAGGCTGAAGCATCTGGAGACAATGCGGCGGGAACTGGAATGCAGCGAGGGTTAGCCGAGAGTTGGGTGGTGATGGGACGGGGCGGCGACGAAAACCTTCCATTACACTGTGGTCAGGCCTCTTAGCGAATGACCACTCCAACCAGCGCGAATGTGCAGCGACCAAGCGGCGGCGCACCATTGCCGTTTCTTGGACTTGCTTGCGCGGTGGGGGTGTCGTCCATTTATTACAACCAGCCGCTGCTGCTGGAGATGGGGCATACGTTTCATGCCTCTCCGGACCGGATGGGGCTGGTGGCGATGGCGACGCAGATTGGTTACGCAGTGGGGCTGCTCTTCTTTGTGCCGCTGGGCGACGTTCTGGAGCGTCGCGCGCTGATGATGAGGATGTACGGCGCGGTAGCGGTGGCTCTGCTGCTGGTGGCCGTGGCTCCGACGTTGACACTGCTGATCATGGCAAGCGCGGTGACAGGGATGATGGCGGCGGTGACACACATCGTGCTTCCGCTGGCGCCGGACCTGGCGGGCGATAAAGACCGGGGTAAGGCGATCGGCATTGTGATGACCGGGCTGCTGCTGGGGATCCTGCTGGCGCGGACGTTTTCCGGGTGGGTGAGCAAGATCCATGGTTGGCAGATGGTGTTTGTGGTGGCGGCGTTTGTGAATGCGCTGTTTGTGCCGCTGCTGTGGAAGACGATGCCGCTGCTGCCGCCCAAGCAGAAGCTGCGCTACGCGGAGGCGATGCTTTCGTTGTGGGAGCTGTTCCGGACGCAGCCGCTGCTCAGGGAGAGTTGCACGATTGGGGCGCTGGCGTTTGCGTCCTTTAGCTGCTTCTGGACGACGCTGGTGTTCCTGCTGGCGAGCCACTACGGCCTGGGGGCGGGGGTAGCGGGGACGTTCGGGGTGGTGGGTGCGGCCGGGGCGCTGATTGCGCCGGTGGCGGGGCGACTTTCCGACAAACATGGCCCGCGCTGGGTGCTGACCGTGGGGATTTCCACACTTTCTGCTTCTTACCTGCTGATTGGCGGCGGAGAGTTGGCGCATCTGCCGATGGCTGTACACCTGGGGATTCTGGTGGTGGGAGTCATTGTGCTGGATACCGGTGCGCAGATGACGCAGGTGGCGAATCAGACGAGAATCTTCGGGCTGGTGCCCTCTGCGCGGAGCCGGATGAACACGGTGTATATGACGGTGTACTTTGGCGGCGCGGCGCTGGGATCCTGGGTTTCTTCCATGGTGTGGGCTCGGTGGCAGTGGAACGGGGTGTGCCTGCTGGCGCTGGGCTTTATGGGGCTGGCGGCCTTACGGCATGCGACTGGGCTTAAGGGTTCGGGGCGGAATGAGACGACATCCGGGACCGAGGACTACGTCATTTCGGCGTGACGGAGACGCCTGCTTCGAGGATCAAGCCATCTTTATCGAAGTTGATGTATTGCGTCCGCGTGAGGGTTGAGCTGCCGGTCAGGGGGATGAGGAGACCCGAGATGCGGAGGGGCGGCGTCTCATAGGGAGCGGAGCTTTCACTTGCGATGGGCGTCTCCGGTGTGTTGTCGGAGATGCCGATGAAACAGCTTGCGATCGCTTGAGCATCCGTGACAGACGACGGCGGGCGGGCGGAAGTGACTGCGCGCTCTTGTTTGAGGGCACGGTTGAACGCGACGATGAGGTAGTCGGGGCTGGGGCCGGTGTCCTGCCGGGACTGCTGGTGGGGACGCACGCGGACGAAGGTGATGCCGCCCTGCCAGGGCTGATCCTTGGAGCGTGCCGGGGGATGGTTCAGGTCGTAGATCGCCAGGAAGCTTGCGGGGGCGCCATTGACTGCTGTGCTATCGAAGCGGACAAAAGCATGATGCGGCAGGACGGAGCACTCCGGGAGGTCGTGTTTTGTCCAGTTGCCGGTGTCCAGGTGGGTGTTGTAGAAGATCTCCGCCATGCGCTCTACCTCGCTTTGCCGCGAGGCAATGAACTGGTCCGGGGAGGGCGTAGATTGCGTCAGGGCGCTTGCACACATCAGGAGCGAGGCTCCGCTCACAGCAAACCGTCTCATCGATAACCTCAGGGTTGAGGATAACCGCGTCAAGCGATGTCCGGGGACGCCGTTTGCAGAGAACAGCGGACCGTTAAGCTCCGGCCTTCGACTTTTTCCGGATTCTTACGCCACGATTCCTCAACAGCACCCGGTTCCTGCACAAAGGGCACTCCCAGGGGTAGAGGCCAGCCTTGGCGTAGACGCGGTTTTCCAGGAGTCCCTCTCTGGGGAGCCTACGCATAGGGCTGTCGACGCACTTCGGGCAGAGTGGAGCTTCGGGAGCTGCTTCAGGAGTTTTACTCATTGATTCAATCGTTCTCTCGAGTGGAATAACAAGCTCCAACGATGGACGAGTCATCATACCTGAGTGGTAGGCGAGGCAGGGATCGAACCTGCAACCCCGAGCTTAGAAGGCTCGTGCTCTATCCAATTGAGCTACTCGCCCACATCGGCTGGGCTGAGGTCATTGTAAATGTCTGGGTTGGGATGCCGGTCACGAAAACTTCGGCTATGAAAAGGAAAGGTCTTTGCTGCGGACCAGCGCGACGACGGCCGCCAGCGCCTCAGCCCAGTTGCGGTAGGCGTCGGAGGCGTCGTGGCCGAGGGCTTTGATGTAAAGGGTCAGGGCGAAGCCTTCCTGCGGGCCGGTGAGATCGATGAGGGCGGGGCGCAGGGTGCACTCCATGGCAGCATGCGGCAGGTGCAGCGGCTCCGCGTGGCGGATAAGGCGGTGCAGAAGCTGCTCATGCTGGTGCAGCGAGACGAAGAGCGTACGCTCCCGCCAGATAAGGTCGATATAACTGGCGAAGCCTTGGGTCAGGTCAGCGGCCTCCGGGGAGAGGAGCAGATGCAGGTTCGCGAACTCGTCCGCGTCCATCTCCCAGACATCGCATTTGGCGGTAAAGACAGGGGAGCGGTTGGCGTTGAGGGCGCGAAGGGCCTGCAGGAGGGAGGGGTGCTGCTCGGTCTCGGGGATCTGGTCGAGGTCGTAGGGGTTTTCACGCAGGTCAATGAAGTGGGGGCCGAGGTGGGGACTGGAACGCTCGTCCGGTGCCGCGGACCATGGGACTACGAGGACAGGATCGTCCGCGCCACACTCGATCGACCAATCTGCCAGCATCCTGCGATTATCTCAGGGATGCGCCGCGGCGGAGGTTGGAGGCTCAGGCGAACTGCTGGAGGAAGTCGAGGAGGGTCGATTCGGCCCAGTAGCCATCGTCGCCGGTAGCGGCGTTTGACGCGCCGAGGAAGGCGCAGTGGCCGCCGTGAGCGGTGTCGATAAAGGTGATGTTGGGGTTAGCGTGAATTTTAGCGCAGCTCTCCGCGGTGATGTGGACGAAGGGGTCGTCCAGCGCGTGGAGGATCAGCGTGGGCAGGGTGATGCGGTCCAGTACCCGGGCGGCGGAGGCGCGGTCGTAGTAGTCCTCCGCGCTGCGGAAGCCGGAGTAGAGCGCGGTGATGCGGTGGTCGAAGTCGCGCATGGAGGTGACGCTGTCCGCGCGGCCGGGATCGAAGACATGGGGGAAAAGCATGGCCTTACGGCGAAAACGTTTGACCAGCGTACGCAGAAAGCGGCGCTCATAGATGCGGTTGATGGGCTGATGCAGGGCGGCGGAGGAGGGGCCGAGGTCGACCGCCGGGGAGACGCCGACGACTGCGCGGAGCTGTGGCGGGGCTTGACCGTTGAGGTCACCGTCCAGCTTGAGGACGAGGTTGCCTCCCATGGAGTAGCCGACGAGGGCGACGCGCGCAAGGGCGCATTTGGCGATGAAGAAACGCATGACGGCGTCCACGTCTCCTGAAAGGCCGGAGTGATACAGCGTAGGGGAGAGCGACTCCGTGCCGCCACAGTTGCGCATGTTCATGCGGACGACGTTCATGCCGGCTCGCCAGAGCTTGTTTGCGTTGCCGACGACGTACTGCGAGTTGGACGAGCCTTCAAGACCGTGCAGGATGATGACGGTCAGGCGCGAGGCTCGGACGTTCTCCGGCTGCCAATGGCAGTGGCAGAGGACCTGGCTGGGGATCTGGTGGGGGGAGGCTGGTGAGACTTCGACGAGCTCGGCTGTGGGTGGCGGGAGGTGATCCGCACGTCGGCCGAAGTTGCCGAAGATGGTCTGGAGGTGGCCGTTCGAGAGGAAGCGGCGCGGCACAAAGGGTTTGGGCTGGAAGCTCATGCGGCGCGGCCGCCCCTGACTGCGCTTGCGAGCGCGAGGAAGGCGGTGGCGTTCAGCGCGCCGGTGGGCTCATCCTCGTGACGGAAGTAGGCGTAGACGTCACGCTGCTGCGATAGCTTGCGAAACTTGGTAGCGAAGCGCTTCAGCTCGGCGGGGGTATAGCCACCGTGGCGGCGCAGGCGGAAGCTGGTGAAGGTGGAGGCGGTGTGGACCTCCGGGGTGTCGAGCTCGTCGGTTTCGGCGATGCAGAGGGCGGCGTTGTGGGCGCGGAGGATCTCGTAGATTTCGTCGGTGAACCAGCTGGGGTGGCGGAACTCGAAGGAGAGGGGTGGGGCGGAGGGGGCGTTCAGGATGGGGAGCGAGAGGAAGGTGCGGAGGCGGGAGGGATCGGCCTGGAAGTTAGGGGGGAGTTGGAAGAGGATCAGGCCGAGGCGGCCGGACTCCGCTGCGGGCTGGATGGCGGCGAGGAAGGCGGTCAGGTGAGCTTCGCAGTCTACAAGGCGGCTGAAGTGGGTGATGCGCTGCGGGGCCTTGAAGCTGAAGCGGAAGCCGGGGCCAGTCTGGGTGAGCCAATCCTGCATGGCGGCAGCGGAGGGCAGGGTGCGGAAGGTGTGGTTCACCTCAACGGAGTTGAGTCTGGTGGCGTAGTAGCCGAGAGATTTCCGGGCAGAGAGCTTGTCAGGATAGAAGCCGGGCTTCCAGGTGGGATAAGCCCATCCGGAGGTTCCGGCGAAGAGACGCGGCGGCGCGAGGGGCGCCGGCTCAGGGAATAAGTTTGATTTGGGAGTGGGGGCGGGTGGCACGTATAGGTCCGGAGAACGGGGCCTGAAGGAGGCTCTGGGAGGGAAGATTGGGGCGGCTAGTGGGTTTCGAACCCACGACATCCGCTGCCACAGAGCGGCGTTCTGCCACTGAACTATAGCCGCCGTATTGAGTTCAGTATAGCATCACCGCGCGATTCTGCATCTACCAGACATGCCGATTAGCACGAAGCCCGAGATTCTTCCGCCGCGCAAGGGGCGCGGAGGTCAGAGGCTGGGTAGCGCGTTTGATGACGAGAACCTGGACTTCCTCTCGCACCTGCTGGACGACTTCATACGCATCCCGGGCACGCCCATCCGCTTTGGGCTGGACGGGATTGTGGGATTTATTCCGGGGGTGGGGGATGTGGTGGGCGGACTGGCCTCCTGCGTAATTATTGTTGCGGCGTGGTCGCGGGGGATCCCGAAGGTGACCGTGGCGCGGATGGTGATGAATGTGGCCATTGAGACGGCGGTGGGGGCGGTACCGGTGGTGGGGAACTTCTTCGATATCGCGTGGCGGGCCAACCGGCGGAACTATGCCCTGCTGCGCGGAGCGATCGATCTGCCGCAACAGTCGGCGGGGCGGAGCTGGCTGTTTATTGCGGGCGTGTGCGTGGTACTGGCGGGGTTGATGGTGATTCCGATGCTGCTGTTTGGGTGGGTGATGGTGCATCTTGGGGCTTCGCTGCATGGGCTTTGGGTGAGGCGCTGAGTGATCACCACTCCATACAATGTTGCGCAAAAATTTGAAAACAAACGGCTTAGACCTGTATCGACCCCTGTATGGGGACTCATACAGGGTGGTGGAACGCGCGGAGAGCCGCGGCGAAGGTTCTGAGGTAAACTTGAGGGTGAGTCGGGGCGTAGCGCAGTCTGGTAGCGCATCTGGTTTGGGACCAGAGGGTCGGGGGTTCGAATCCCTCCGCCCCGACCATTCTTTCGAAACAGAAAACTCCCGGCGGGCGGGAATCCTCTGGACTTGCGGCACCTGGATCGGGCATTCTGATCGGGCATTCTGGTCGGGCTTGTCTCCGCTGCCTCGAGGGGGGACGGCGTCCAGTTTTGTTCGATTTGCTGCCACGCGGAGTTTCAATGCGCACGATTTCCTTCCTGCTGAGTTTTGCCCTCGCTTCCCTCCCTTCCTTCGCCCAGAACGTGACCTGCACGGCTGCTGCACTGCCGAACTCTGCGGCGGACCAGGCCTTTGTGGCTGGCGATTCCGCCGGCGCTGAAAACCTGTTCAACGCACAGCTTGCCGCGGCCTCCAGCCCGGCCAACTATGCCGGGCTGATACGGGTTCAGTTGGATGAAAATAAGCTGCCTGAGGCTCTTGGCTCCGCGCACCGGGCGGTTGCGGCGTTTCCAGCATCGGCGGAGGTGCAGACGAGTCTCGGGGACGCTCTGATGCGGTCGGGAGATGTTCCCGCGGCCTCCGAGGCGTATGCGAAGGCCATCAGTCTGGACCGCTGCAACGCCCGCGCACACTTCGGGCTGGCGCGACTGGAAGACCTGGTGGGGCAGCATCTTTCCGCTGCAAAACAGTTCAACCTGGCGCATCGGCTGGCCCCGAACGATCCTGAGGTGACAGCGGCAAGTCTCGCCGTGCTTCCCGCGGAGCAGCGCCTGCCGGGACTGCAGCGGCTGCTGGCGAGTCACCCGGCGCTGACGCCGGCACGGCTGGCGCAACTGACGACGGATGAGGCGATCCTGGAGCAGCACGCGACCTGTCATATCGAACCGTTCCGGGCTGAGGTTTTGACGCTGGAGCCGATCTTCCTGAATGGCCGGTACCGTCGGAGCTGGGGCCTGAAGACGCGGATTAATGATGTGGCGATGCCGTTGCTGGAGGTGGACACGAGCGTCGATGGGATTGTGCTGAACGCGGACGATGCCGCCAAGGCTCATGTGCGTCCGCTGATGGGAGCGAACGGCTACGCCGGTACGACCTACAAGGGCATTGTGGATGAGATCCACGTGGGCAACCTGAGCTACCGGAACTGCCCGGTGACCGTGGTTCCGAATGGTGCGCTGGACGACAAGAACAGCCTGATTGGGACGAACTTCTTCCGCGACCACCTGATCCATATCGACTATGTGGCGTACACGCTGGGGCTGACGCCGCTTCCGACGCCACCCACGGGAGACGCGGAGCTGACCGACCAGTTTGTCGCGCCAGGGGAGACTGACTGGTCTCCGGTTTATGTGGCCGGCCCGAATATGCTGGTGCCGACGCTGATCAATAAGAAGGGGCCGTTTCTTTTTGCGCTGGACACGGGCCTCACTCGAACGGTCCTCTCACCGGCCGTTACGGTGAGCCAGCTTTCGAGCACCAAGGACGCCACCGTCAATCTGAAGGGGACCTCCGGCACGATTGTGAAGGTCATTGCGCGCGAAGGCGGCGCAAATACCGACGTTGCGGATGTCAAAGACTTTGCGGGAAGGTCCCTGCGCGTGAGCCGGCCGGTGGCGTTGCCGGTGTATCGCTTTACGAAGAACGAGGTTCCGGACGATACGGCTGTTTCGTTCGATATCTCCGCGATGAGCCATGCGGATGGGGTTGAGATCTCCGGGCTGCTTGGGTTCCACATTCTGAGCTACTACTCGCTGGACCTGAACTACCGGGACGGGCTGGCGCGAATTCTGTTTGACCAGAACCGGCGTTATCACGTTCGTGAGACGGAGCTGGGCTACTAGCGACAAAGGGTAAGAACGAACCTTCAGGATGGCTTAATCTCACGTTGAAAGACTGGCAGCGTTGCTAGGTCTTTCCTGGAGATCGTTATGAAGATGAAGTTTGTGGTGTGCTGTGCGGCGGCGGTGGGTTTTGCAGCGCCTGGGCTGAGCCCGATGGCTGAGGCGCAGAAGCCTTACAAGGTTGAGCAGAAATGGGTTGTAGGTGGGGTTGGTGGATGGGATTATTTGATCGTCGATGCGGCTTCGCACCGGCTGTTTGTGACGCACCAGACGCGGGTGGAGGTGGTGGACCTGGGGAGCGGTAAGGTGGTGGGGGCCATCGATGGACTGACGCGGACGCATGGGGTGGTGATTCCGGCGGGCAGCAAGGTGGGGTTTATCTCCGATGGCGGGGCGAACAAGGTGGTGGCGTTCGATGTGAAGACGCTGGCGAAGGTGGGGGAGATTGCGGCGGGGACGAATCCGGATGGGATGACGTATGAGGCCAGCACCCATACGCTTTGGGCGTTCAATGGGACGAGCAAGAACGCGACGGTGATCGACGTGGCGACGATGAAGGCGGTGGCCACGATTGCGCTGCCGGGGAAGCCGGAGTTTCCGGCGAGCGATGGCAAGGGGACGGTGTACGTCAATATCGAGGATAAGAACGAGCTTGTGCGGCTGGATGCGAAGACGAAGGAGATGACGGCGACGTGGGCGCTGCCGGGGTGCGAGTCGCCTTCCGGACTGGCGTTCGATGTGGCGGGTGGGCGGTTGTTCTCTGTGTGCGACGGCAAGAAGATGGCGGTGACGGATGCGAAGGCGGGGAGATCGCTGGGAGCTGCGACGGTGGGAGATGGGCCGGATGCGGCGGGGTATGACCCGGCGCATCATCTGGCGTTTTCCTCGAACGGCGACGGCACGCTGACCGTGGTGGATGCGGGGAGGCCGGGGTTTCCGGTGATGCAGACGGTAACGACGATGAAGGGTGCGCGGACGATGGCGCTGGATACGACGACGGGGACGGTGTACGTGGTGTCGTCTGAGTTTGGGCCGCCGGTGGCGGGGCAGAAGCGGCCTGCTCCTGTTGCCGGGACGTTCACGGTGCTCGTACTGGGGAGGGAGTAGTGCGGATGCGCGTTGCGGCGCATCTGATTTTTTATGGCTGACGTGGCGAAGGTGTGGTGGCGGGATGGGGTGATCTACCAGGGGTATCCGCGGTCGTTTCAGGATACGGATGGGGATGGGGTGGGGGATTTGGCCGGGATTTTGGGGCGGCTGGATTATTTGGTGGAGCTGGGGGTGGATGCGGTGTGGGTGTCGCCGTTTTATCCGTCGCCGATGGCGGACTTTGGGTATGACGTTGCGGATTATTGTGGGGTGGACCCGCTGTTTGGGACGATGGTGGATTTCGACGCGCTGCTGGCGGGGGTTCATGCGCGGGGGCTGCGGCTGATCCTGGATTTTGTGCCGAACCACACGTCCCATGAGCATCCCTGGTTTTTAGAATCAAGGAGTTCCAGGGGGAGTGCGAAGCGGGATTGGTATCTGTGGCGGGATGCGGCGGCGGATGGCGGGGTGCCGAATAACTGGATGTCGAACTTTGGCGGTACGGCCTGGACGTTTTACAAAGAGCCGGGGGATGAGGGGTCTGGGCAGTATTACTATCACTCGTTTCTGGCCGAGCAGCCGGATCTGAACTGGCGGAATCCGGCGGTGCGGGAGGCGATGTACGGGGCGATGCGGTTCTGGCTGGATAAAGGGGTGGATGGGTTTCGGATGGATGTGCTGTGGCTGCTGATCAAGGACGATCAGTTTCGGGATAACCCTTTGAATCCGGAGTTTACGGGAGGGTCTTCGTTCTGGAGCGTGCTGCCGACGTACACGGCGGATCAGCCGGGGACGCATGAGATTGTTCATGAGATGCGGGCGCTGCTGGATGGATATGGGGAGCGGGTGCTGATTGGGGAGATCTACTTAGGGATCAACGAGTTAGTGAAGTACTACGGACCGCAGTTGCTGGGAGCGCAGATGCCGTTCAACTTCCACCTGATTCAGACGGAGTGGCAGGCGGGGCTGATCGCGGAGCTGATTCGGAGCTATGAGGCGGCGGTGCCGGCGGGGGCGTGGCCAAACTGGGTGCTGGGGAACCATGATCAGCATCGGCTGGCAACGCGGGTTGGGGCGGAGCAGGCCAGGGTGGCGGCGGTTCTGCTGCTGACGCTGCGAGGGACGCCGACGCTCTACTACGGGGATGAGCTGGGGATGCCGGACGTGCTGATTCCAGAGGGGTTGGTGGTCGATCCGGCGGAGAAGCGGCAGCCGGGGATGGGGTTTGGACGGGACCCGGAGCGGAGTCCGATGTGTTGGGACACGACGGAGAATGCGGGGTTTACGACCGGGACGCCCTGGCTGCCGTTGATTGGGGATCATGCCGGGAAGAGCGTGGCGGCGCAGGAGGGGGATGAGCGGTCCGTGCTGAACCTGTATAAGCGGCTGCTGAAGCTGAGGCGGAAGGAAGAGGCGCTCCATGCTGGTGGCATTTCGGAAGTGACGGATAAGAATGGGGTTTTGAGCTATGTGCGGGAGGGTGGGGGGAGGCGGTTTCAGGTTCTTTTGAACCTGACGGGTGAGGCGCGGGGGGCGGAGGCTATGAGTGGGCGGCTGGTGTTGAACTCGTATCTGGACCGGAACCGGACGACAACGGGTGGTGAGTTGACGCTGCGGGGGAATGAGGGGGTGGTGATTGAGGCGTCCACCGTGGTTTGAGTGGTGGTTTTTGATGGTGAAGTTGTGGAGAACGGTGTGGGTATCGTGGGGAAGGGACAGCGTGGGGCTGTGGTGAGGGTGGCAACGCAGGATTTTCGCGCGAGCCTGCTGAGGATCGGGGTTGGATGAGCTTCGTCGGGGTCCTTCGGCTGCGTCCGTCGATGATGCCGACGGACTTCGCTCAGGATGACGTGTTGTTCTTCGTTCAAGTAAGAAAGGCAACGGCAGCAGCAACAGCAAATACAGGGGTCCTTCGCTTCGCTTAGGATGACCTGTTTCTTAGTTCGGCAAATAAGCAAGGCAAGTGCAACAGCAACGACTGCTTCAGTTGCCGAGGGAACGGCGGATGCGGGTCTTGTTCTGGCGGACGAGGCGAAGGAAGTCCTGGACGACGGGGCCTTCGTTGGCGGGGTTCCAGGCGACGGAGAGGCCGATGTGGGTGGTGGTGGGCTCAAGCTGGCAGAAGGTGAGGCCGGGGGAGCGGAAGTGGCGGGCGCCGGAGGGGACGAGGGCGATTCCCTCCCCTGCTTCCACGAGGGTGAGGACGCCGGACCAGGTGGCGGAGGCATTGACGATATTGGGGAAGAAGCCGGCGGTGGCGCAGAGGGAGACGATGTTGTCGAAGAGGGCGGGGGAGACGGCGCGCTCGACCATGACGAGGCGCTGGCCGGAGAGAGCCTTGATGTCGACCGGGGCAGCGGCGAGGGGATGGTCGCTGGGCATGACGGCGACGACGGGGTCGTTGTAGAGGAGCTCGTCGCGGAGGGCCTGGTTGTAGGGCGGCTCGAGGGGGCGGGTGAAACCGACGTCGATGCGTCCGGATTCGAAGGCTTCCATCTGGACCCAGGTGTGCATTTCAAAGAGGGAGAGCTTGATGGTGGGGTGGAGGCGGCGGTACTCGCGGATGAGGCGTGGGACGAAGCCGCCGGCGCCCCAGGAGAAGAAGCCGATGGAGAGCTCGCCTTCCTGGCCGAGGAGGGAGCGGCGGGTGACGTCGACGGCGCGCTCCGCGGAACGGAGGGTTTTGCGGGCTTCTTCGAGGAAGATGCGGCCCTGGGCGGTGAGGCGGGCGGTGCGCTGGGCGCGGTCGAGGAGTGGGCCGCCGACCTCTTCTTCGAGGTCTGCGATCTGCTCCGAGATGGCGGACTGCGAGATGTGGAGGTGGCGGCTGGCCTCGCGGAAGGTGCCGTGCTCGGCTACGGCGCAGAAGTAGCGTAGGTGGCGGAGTTCCAATGGATTGACCCTGGGTTGATTGTCTATCAATCGGTTTTTCCGTTCAAGGGGTACGGAAAATCCTGTGAAACTTGAGATGGCTGAGCCGTGTCCTATCAGTACAGCTTGGTTTTACCCCGGTTACACTGAAGGACTTACCTGCCGAATACGATGTGCTGTTTCCAGTGGCAGGGCCTAATGACAGTTCTGAACGGGAATAGTCAGCTTACGAGGAACCGCCGCCCATGTGGATCGTCAAAATTGCGCTCAGCCGGCCCTACACCTTCATCGTTCTTGCGATCCTGATTCTGATTGCGGCGCCGGTGGTGATTCTGAACACGCCGACGGATATCTTTCCGTCCATCAACATCCCGGTGGTGTCGATTGCGTGGCAGTACACGGGGTTGAACCCGGAGGAGTTGGAAGGCAGACTGACGACGCCGTATGAGAAGGTGCTGACGACGCTGGTGGACAACATCCAGCACATCGAATCGACGACCGTGAACGGGCAGGTGGTGGTGAAGGTTTACCTGCAGCAGGGTGCGAGCCTGGATACGGCGAATGCGCAGGTGACGGGCAGCGCGCAGTTTATTTTGAAGAGCTTGCCGCCGGGTACGCTGCCGCCGCAGATCATCAACTTTTCCGCTTCAAGTGTGCCGATTCTGCAGCTTGGGCTTTCCGGCGAAGGGCTGTCCGAGCAGCAGTTGAATGACTTTGGCTTGAACTTCATCCGGGCGCAACTGGTGACGGTGCCGGGAGCCGTGGTGCCGAACGTGTACGGCGGCAAGCAGCGCTCCATTATGGTGTACCTGGACCCGAAGAAGCTGCAGGCCAGGGGGCTGAGTCCGCAGGATGTGCTGACCGCGCTGAGCAACCAGAACGTGGTGCAGCCAAGCGGAACGGCGAAGATTGGCGGGGATGAGTATGACATCCGGCTGAATTCATCGCCGGAGACGCTGCTGGGGTTGAACGACCTTCCGCTGCGGCAGGTGAATGGGACGACGGTGTTTGTGCGGGATGTGGCAAGCATCTCCGACGGGTCGATTCCGCAGACGAATATTGTGCGGCAGAATGGACACCGCGGTGTGCTGCTGAGCGTGCTGAAGAGCGGCAATGCGAGCACGCTGACAGTGGTGCAGCAGGTGCTGGCGCTGCTGCCGCAGGTGAAGAGCACGCTGCCGGATGCGCTGCGGATTACGGCGATCGGGGATCAATCGATTTTTGTGCGGGCGTCCGTTGAGGGCGTGATTCGCGAGGCTCTGATTGCGGCGCTGCTGACGGCGTTCATGATCCTGCTGTTTCTGGGGTCGTGGCGTTCGACGGTGATTATTGCGGTGTCGATTCCGCTGTCGATTTTGACGTCGATCATCATCATGAGCATGCTGGGCGAGACGATCAACATTATGACGCTGGGCGGACTAGCGCTGGCGGTCGGCATCCTGGTGGACGATGCGACGGTGGAGATTGAGAACATTGAACGCAACCTGGAGGAGGGGCGCGAGATTACCGACGCCATCCTGACGGGAGCCGCGCAGATTGCGGTGCCGGCGCTGGTTTCCACGCTGTGCATCTGCATTGTGTTCCTGCCGATGTTCTTCCTGTCCGGCGTGGCGCGGTACCTGTTTGTGCCGCTGGCCGAGGCGGTGGTGTTCGCGATGATGTCCAGCTACATCCTGTCGCGCACGCTGGTGCCGACGATGGCGCTGTACCTGCTGAAGAAGCATGAGCATCACGCGGTGCCGTCACGGAATCCGTTTGCTGTGTTTCAGCGCAAGTTCAATGAGTTGTTCGAGAGCCTGCGGGCGAGCTACCAGAGGCTGCTGGGATCGCTGGTGAACGTGCGGTTGATCTTCGTGCCGGCGTTTCTGGTGGTGTGCCTGTGCGCGGGATTCCTGGTGCCGTACCTGGGGCAGAACTTCTTTCCGTCGAGCGACAGCGGGTCGTTCATTCTGCATGTGCGGGCGCCGAGCGGTACGCGAATTGAGGATACGGCGAAGATCTGCGACCTGGTGGAGCAGCAGATTCGCAAGGTGGTTCCAGCGGCGCAGATGGACAACATCCTGGATAACATTGGGCTGCCGTATTCCACGCTGAATTTGCAACATGCGACGTCGGGGCTGATCGGTGCGGGGGACGCGGATATTCTGGTCTCGCTGAAGAAGGAGCATGGGCCGACGGCGGACTTTGTGCGCACGCTGCGGCTGCAGCTTCCACACCAGTTTGCGGGGACGACGTTCTACTTTTTGCCGTCGGATATCGTGACGCAGATTTTGAATTTCGGTTTGCCGGCTCCGATCGACGTGCAGATTGAAGGAGCGAACCTGGCGGGCAACCGGGTGGTCGCGAACAAGATTCTGGCGGAGATGCGGCAGGTGCCGGGACTGGTGGATACGCGCATTCAACAGCCGGACGATTACCCGGTCTTCAACGTGAGCGTGGACCGCACCAAGGCCTCGCAAGGCGGATACACGGAGAAGGATGTGGGCGGATCCATGCTGAACATTCTCTCCGGCAGCACGCAGCTGACGCCGCAGTTCTACCTGAACTACAAGAATGGCGTGGTGTACAACATCGTGGTGGAGGCTCCGCAGTACGCGATCCAGAGCCTGAGCGACCTGCGAAATATCCCGATTGCGTCCACGACGGCGAAGTATCCGGAGATTTTGGCGGATGTGGCCGACATCAAGCGCGGCACGGAGATGCAGGTAGTGAACCACTACAACATCCGCCGCGTGCTGGATGTGTACGGCAACGTGCAGGATCGCGATCTGGGCGCGGTTTCAGCGCAGATCAACAAGATTGTGGAGCGGCACAAGAAGGACCTTCCCAAGGGCAGCATCATCCGGGTGCGCGGGCAGATTGAGACGATGCGGGCTTCATACTTCGGGCTGATCTCCGGGCTGGGGTTTGCGATTGTGCTGGTGTATCTGCTGATCGTGGTGAACTTCCAGTCATGGCTGGATCCGTTCATCATCATCACGGCGCTGCCGGCTGCGCTGGCGGGCATTATGGTGTTCCTGTTCCTGACGCACACGACGCTTTCCGTGCCGGCACTGATGGGAGCGATCATGTGCATGGGCGTGGCGACGGCGAACTCCATCCTGGTGGTGAGCTTTGCGACGGAGCGGCTGGCGGTGCATGGGCATGCGGTGAACGCGGCGTTGGAGGCCGGTGCGACACGCTTCCGGCCGGTGATGATGACGGCGCTGGCGATGATCATCGGCATGGTGCCGATGGCGCTGGGCGCGGGGGAAGGCGGCGAGCAGAACGCGCCGCTGGGCCGCGCGGTCATCGGCGGGCTGCTGGCGGCGACGCTAGCGACGCTGATCTTCGTCCCATGCGTCTTTGCGCTGCTGCACGGGCGCGGCGACGAAAACGCGCCTGCGCCGGTGGAGGAAGAGGCGCTCCATCCGGAGCTCCGCTCGCAGCTTCAAGAGCAGCACGCATGAGGCGACCTGACTTGAATTTTTTCGATCTCGACAACCCTGAAGGCTGGAGCCAGAACGCATGAATTCCATGAACGAGTCTGAACTGCAACGCGGCGAACACAGCTCCACCGGCAGCCTGACCGGCGCGGGGATCTCCAGCGAGACGCCGGAGAATGAGAGCGCGGATTACGGCAGGGAGGGACGTCCGCGGGTCCGGCACACGGATTACGGCACGACCCACACCACCACGGCCGCGACGCATGGCGACCGGCTGGACCCGAACTTCCATCCGCAGCCGAATGCGACCGAAGCACCCCTGGCAAGGGGGCTGTCCAAGTCCATCTGGGCGACGCTGCTGGTGGTGGCGCTGTTGCTGGCCGCGGCCATCGTCTTCGGAATCCTGTCCCGCCACCATGACGAACGCGCGCTGGAGCAGACGACGGTGCAGGAGGCCGTTCCCACGGTCAGCGTGGTGTATCCCTCCGGCGGGCACCTGGCGAGCGAGCTTTCGCTGCCGGGCGCGACGCAGGCGTATGTCGATACGCCGATCTACTCGCGGACGAACGGTTATCTGAAGAAGTGGTTCTTCGATATTGGAACGCATGTGCAGAAGGGCCAGTTGATGGCCACCATCGAGACGCCTGAGGTGGATCAGCAGCTGCAGGTGGCCGAGGCCGACCTGAAGAGCGCACAGGCCAACCTGGACCTGGCGAATACGACGAGCGCACGGTACCAGGCGCTGCTGAAGTCGAACTCGGTTTCCAAGCAGGAGACGGATGAGGCGATTGGGGGCGCGCTGGCTCGGCACGCTGCGGTGGAGGCTGCGGAGGCGGCCGTGCGCAGGCTGCAGCAACTGCAGTCGTTTGAGCGCATCTATGCTCCCTTCGACGGTATTGTGACGGCTCGTAATACGGATGTGGGTTCGCTGATCGTGGCGGGACAGGAGGGTACGGGCGGCAACTCACGTGAGCTCTTCCACCTGGCTTCCATTGAGCGGCTGCGCGTCTTTGTGCCGATACCGGAGGCTGATATGACCTCCATCCACGATGGCGACCATGCGACGCTGACCTCCGACGCCTATCCCGGCCGCACGTTCGACGGCGTGATTGCACGCAACGCCAACGCGGTGGATCCGGCCAGCCGCACGCTGAACGTGGAAGTGGATGTACCCAATGCAAACCGCACGCTAATTCCCGGCGCGTACGTGTTCGTGCACTTCAAGCTGCCGGTAACGGGACAGTTCCTGACGATTCCATCCAACACGCTGATCTTCCGCGCGGCCGGCCTGCAGGTGGGCGTGGTGCGGAACAGCAACGGCGCGGACCGGGTGCAACTGGTGCCGGTCACCATCGCGCATGACGGCGGAGCGTTCGTTGAGATCTCCTCCGGCCTGACGACGAAGGACGCCATCCTGCTCGATCCTTCGGACTCGCTGAGCAGCGGTCAGCAGGTTCACGTCACCAACGCAAAGAGCAGCCAGGGAGCCGCAAAATGAACGTCATCCCGACCCTGAATCCGGGGGGCTCGCGCAGGTGCAAGCGGGGCGGAACCAGCGCCGTGCTGAGCCTGTTCGCCGCAGCCGCACTGAGCGGCTGCATGGTTGGGCCCAAGTACGTGAAGCCGACAGTGCCGACGTATCAGGCTCCTGAGACCTTCAAGGATGCCTACAAGGAGACCGACCCGGGCTGGCAGCCGGCCACGCCGGCCGATGCCGCGCTGCGCGGCGACTGGTGGACGATCTTCCACGATGACGAGCTCTCACTGCTGGAGGTCAAGGCCGGGCTGCAGAACCAGACGTTGAAGTCCGCGGCAGCGCGATACGTGGGCGCTCGCGCGCAGATTGGGATCAACCGCTCCGCTGAGTTTCCCACCATTGGCGTGGCGCCGTTTGCGGGAGGTCTGCGCGACTCCGCGACCCGGCCCTACTTCAACGCGGCCAGCGCCAACAATGGCAATGCCGACCTGCAGCTTCCGGTGACGCTCAACTACGAGGTCGATCTGTGGGGCCGCATCCGCCGCACCGTCGCGATTGCGAAGGAGGAGACGCAGGCCTCTGCCGCGGACCTTGAAAACGCACAGCTTTCCATCCAGACCGACCTGGCCGTGGACTACTTTGAGCTTCGCAGCGCGGACGCGCAGTACGCGTTGCTCGAAGAGACGATCAAGGACTACCGCGAGGCCTTGCGCATCACCACCAATCGTTTTGAGGGCGGCGTGGTGGCGGAGTCCGATGTCTTCCAGGCCAAGACACAGTTGCAGGCGGCCATTGTGCAGCAGCGCGACACCAAGGTGCAGCGCAGCCAGTACGAGCACGCCATTGCGGTGTTGATTGGGCAGCCGCCGAACAGCTTCTCGTTGCCGATTCTTCCGCTGAAGGCGACGCCCCCGTACATCCCGTCCGGCCTGCCTTCCGAGCTGCTGGAGCGTCGTCCGGATATCGCAGCGGCGGAACGCCGGACGCACGAGGCCAATGAACGCATCGGCATTGCGCGCGCCGCCTACTTCCCGACCCTGAACCTTTCCGGAGCGGCCGGCTTTGAGAGCACCGCGCTGGCTGGATTCTTCAACGCGTCTAACATCATCTATGCCGTGGGTCCGACGCTCAGTCAGACGCTCTTTGATGCGGGGCGGCGCCGTGGCCTCTCCGACCAGGCTATCGCCGGGTTCGACGAGAGCTCGGCGGACTATCGCCAGACGGTGCTGACGGCATTTCAGCAGGTGGAAGACAACCTGGCCGTGCTGCGCATCCTGTCTGAAGAGCAGGAGCAGCAGCGTCAGGCCACCGAGGCCGCGCAGGGCGCGCAGAACATCTTCAACAACCGGTATGTCGGCGGCATCGACACGTACCTGCAGGTGGTGACGGCGCAGCAGACGGCGCTGGCGAATGAACGGAACGATATCGATATTCTGCGGCGGCGCATGGATGCCAGTGTGCTGCTGATCAAGGCGCTGGGCGGCGGCTGGTCCACGGCGAACCTGCCGCCGAACTAAGGTGGAAGGGCAAGATGCTTGCCCTTCGCTCGTCCGCGTGTTTTGATCGAAGCACGAACAGCACCCTGTGTTCGCGTTGGGAGTCTCCCGTTGAACTACCAGATCTCACGCAACGGCCAGATCTACGGCCCGTACACCCTGGACGACCTGAAGCGATACCTCGCCTCCGGCAACGTGCTGCCCAACGACCTGGCGAAGAATCAGGAGATGACGGACTGGCTTCCGGTCTCACAGATTCTGGGGCAGCAGGGCGCAGCCGTGATTCCGCCGGCGCCGGGTCCGGCCGCACATCACTCCACGCCTGCGCCGGAAGGCTCCGCCGCGAACCCCGGCTACAGCTCCGGGCCGCCTTCGGGCAGCTTTGGGACGGTGAATACCGGCGGCCCCTCCTTCGGGCTTCCGCCCAATGCGTACGCCGCCGCAGCCAGTCCGTATCCGGATGCGCCGAACCTGCACTGGGCGCTGGTGATGCTGTTCACCATCCTGACCTGCGGCATGTTCATCGTCATCTGGAACCTGATTATCACGGCATGGCTCCGCCGCGTGCAGCCCAACGCGAACGCCTTCTATCTTTACATTGTCCACGCGGTGCTGCTGCTGCTGGTCTTCGTCACGCCCGGCTCCAGCGTGCATCATGCGCTGACGCCCGGCGTCCACTTCGCTCACTCGGGCTTCTTCGGAGGTGTGCTGTTCCTCCTCTGCTGGGTGAGCAAGCTGATTGCACGCTTCAGCGAACAGAACTCGCTGGAAGAGCACTACAACGGGCCGGAACCGCTGGGCCTGGTACTGAACCCGGTGATGACGTTCTTCTTCGGCGGGCTTTACTTCCAGGCGCAACTGACCCGCATCAACGGGATCAAGGCGGCGGCACGCTTTGGGCAGGCTGCGCCGTATCCGTACTAACGCGATGAGGAAGGCGTGGGTCATCCTGACAACGGCCGGTGCAGCGGCGGCGTTGTACTTCGCTCCGCCCACTGCGTCGCGGTTTTATCCGCGCTGCCTGTTCCATGACGCCACCGGCCTGCTGTGCCCTGGCTGCGGCGCCACCCGGGCGCTGGCCGCGCTGCTGCATGGCCACCTGGCCGAGGCCTTCCACCTCAACGCCCTGATCGTCGCCCTGCTGCCGGCTGCGCTGCTGTACCTGGCGTTCGGGGTTGGGCGTTCGAGATGGCCGCGCATCCCGGTGCCGGTGACCTCCGCGCTGGTTGCCGCGGCGTTTCTCTTTACCGTCTTCCGCAACCTGCGCTAGCCAAAAAAGAGCCCCCGCCGAAGCGAGGGCTCTTCTGTTTTCCGTTGCGCTGCGACTAAGCCGTGACGGGCTCGGCGGCGGCAGGGGTTGCTGCAGCCGCGGGCGTGGCAGCCTTCTGGTCGCCGGTACCGGGCTTGCGGATATCGATGCCGCCTTTGAAGAACGCGCCATCCTCAATGGAGATACGCGCCGCGATGACATCGCCGGTCAGCGAGCCTTCGCTGCGAATGTCCACACGATCGCTGGCGTGGCAGTTGCCGCGCACCTTGCCGAGAACGACAATCTCACGCGCCATGATGTTCGCCGCGACCTGGCCGTTGCGGCCGATGGTGACCCGGTTGCCGGGCAGGTTGATTGCGCCTTCCACTTTACCGTCGATATACAGCGACTCCGAACCGGAGACCTCGCCTTTGACGATCAGCGACTTGCCGATCGTGGCCTGCTCGCCCGTGGCCGCTGCTCCTGCGCCTGCGCCGGTGCTGGCCGTGGCGGGACGGACCGGGCTTGCAGCCGCGGTCTCAAAGCTCGTCTGGGGGGGTGTTGCCGGGCGCTGCGGCTCCGGCGTCTGAGGTGTGCTGCCGGGCTGATTGGGCTTCCACATAATTTGCTGATTCCTTCCTTGACTGCCTGAATGGTTCCGCCTGAAACTGCGCGGTGTTTACGGGAGATTTCGCGTGTCCGCTGGTGACACGCTTTCAATCACAATACTACTTTCGCATCATGCTTCTCTCTGCAAATCTTCACCCCGCAGGCCCTTCGCCAATAAGAATCTTTCCGGAGGTGCCTCCTTCGTCATCCCCCCGCGTCATCCTTTCCGGATGACCTGCACCTTCCGTCCCAAAGCAGGGAAAAAGTTGCCCTCCGACGGGTTCACGACTTTCTCCTTGACAGGCTAGGAGAGCGGCGTCATTATCTCTCCTAGACAGCAAAGGAGAGAGCCATGGGCAAGTCTGTCGACCTCCTGCAAGGCACGCTGGAGCTGCTGATCCTGAAGGCCGTCTCGCTGGGCCGGCTGCACGGCTATGGCGTCCTGCTGCGCATCCAGCAGATCTCCGGCGATCAGCTGATCATCCAGCAGGGCTCGCTGTACCCCGCGCTGTATCGTCTGGAGCACAATGGCGCGCTGCTGACCGAATGGGGCGAAAGCGAGAACAATCGCCGCGCGAAGTACTACAGCCTCTCCGCAGCGGGCCGCAAGCAGTTGGAAGATGAAAGCGAAAAGTGGGCCCGCATGGCGAAGATGGTCAACGCTATCCTGCGCCTGACGCACGCTCCGGAGGCGGCAGAATGAACCGCGTCTGGAGCCGCCTACGCTTGTCGTTTCACGCCATCCTCTTCCGCCGCAGGCTGGAGGACGACATGGCCGCGGAGTTCCGCTTTCACCTGGAGAGCCGCACAGACGACCTCATCCGCGAGGGCTTCACCCCGCGCGAGGCCAGCCGCCGTGCCCGCCTGGAGTTCGGCGGTATCGCTACCCACCAGGACCAGGTCCGCGCCACGCTGGGCCTGCGCTGGCTGGATGAACTCTCCGCCGATCTCCTCTACGCCCTCCGCATCCTCAAGAAGAGCCCCGGCTTCACCGCCATCGCAGTCGCCTCGCTGGCCCTGGCCATCGGCGCCAACACCACCATCTTTTCCTACGCCAACCAGATGCTCTACGTCCGCCTGGGCGCGCCGCACCCCACGCAGTTGCGCATGTTCATCCTCTCCGGCGACGACCACTCCGCCGTCCATAGCACCTGGGGCAACTCCGGTCCCAGCGACGACGGTCGCTATCACTTCAACTCCTTTTCTTACCCCATCTTCCAGCAGCTTCGCGGCGACTCCCACGCCACGCAGGAGATCTTCGCCTTCAAGCAGATCAATAGCGTCAACGTCACCGCCAATGGTGTCGCCCGCGTGGCCCAGGCAGAGCTCGTCAGCGGCAACTTCTTCCCGCAGATGCAGCTTCAGCCCCAGCTCGGCCGCCTCCTCCAGCCCTCGGATGACGCCGCGCCCGGCGCAGGCACGGTCGCAGTCATCTCAGACGCCTTCTGGCATACGGCCTTTGGCGGAGCGACGGACGTCCTGGGCAAAACCATCTCCGTCAACATGACGCCCTTCACCATCGTCGGCGTCAACTCCGCGGCCTTCACCAGCCCGGACGGCGCCAGTTCCAGCTCGCCGGAGCTCTTCGTCCCGCTCGCCATGATCAACGTCCTCAACCCCATGAACGGGGAGAAGGACGTCCTCACCAGCAAAACGCTCTTCTGGGTGCAGTTGATGGCCCGCGCCCAGCCCGGCGTCTCGGACGCCCGGGCCATCGCCGCACTCAACGTCGCGTTTGCAGCCGCCGCCCGCGCGACCATGGCCATCGCCAAGGATGAGACCATCCCCTTGGTCGAGCTGGAAGACGGCAGCCGCGGCGACCCCTCGAACATGCGCCCGCTGGTACAGCCCCTGCATATCCTGCTCGGCCTCGCTGGGCTGGTGCTGATGCTGGCATGCGCCAACATCGCCAACCTCATGCTGGCCCGTGCCTCCGCCCGCCAGCGGGAGATGTCCGTCCGCATGGCGCTTGGTGCGGGCCGCAGTCGCATCCTGCGCCAGGTCCTGACGGAAAGCCTCCTCGTCGCCTTCCTCGGCGGCGTTGCCGGCCTTTTCCTCGGGTACCTCAGCCGCAATCTCATCCCCTGGCTCACCACGCACGACTGGGATGGCTCAAGAGCCGCCATCTCCTTTGACTGGCGCGTCTTCGGCTTCACCGCCGGCGCCACGCTGCTGACCGGCATCCTCTTCGGCGTCTTCCCGGCCTGGCTGGCCACTCATGCGGAGGTCAACTCCGCGCTCAAGGAAGGCTCCCGCACCGCCACAAAACGGCGCAAGGCATGGAGCGGAAAAATCATCGTCGGCTTCCAGGTTGCGCTCTCCACGCTGCTGGTCATCGCCGCCGTCTTCTTCCTGCGCACGCTAGTCAACCTCAACCGCATCAGCCCCGGCTTTCGCGCGGAGAACCTGCTGCTCTTCAGCATCAACCCGCCCGCCACACGCTACCCCTCCCCGCAGGAGGTGGCCCTGCATCATCGCCTGGAAGATACGATCGCCGCCCTGCCCGGCGTTCAGTCCGTCACCCTCGCCAACGTCCCCCTCATCGCCAACTCCAGTTGGAACTCCGGCTTCCTTATTGAAGGTGTTAGGGATCCAGACTTCAACAAGCGCGGTGGAAGCAACTTCGTCGCCAACCTGGATTACGTTGGCCCCACCTTCTTCTCCACCCTGTCCATCCCCATCCTCTCCGGCCGCGCCTTCACCGCGCAGGATACGGAAACCTCGGTTCCCGTCTCCGTCATCAACCAGGCGCTCGCGCGCAAGTTCTTCCCCGGAGTCAACCCCATCGGCAAGCGCTTCCGCATGGGAGACAAAGGCCCCGCTGCCCAATGGAAAGAGATCATCGGCGTGGCCGCAGACACGCAATACAACGAGATGAGATCCCCGCCGCCGCCCATCCACTTTGACCTCTACCGCCAGATGCCGGAGGTGGATGGCTCAACCTATATCGTGCGCTCGCCAATGCCGCCCGCTGCCCTGCTGCCCGTCATCCGCCGCGCCATCCAGCAGGTCGACCCTGACCTCCCCATGAGCCAGATCCGCACCCAGCAGCAGCAGATCGCCGCGTCCATGCAGCAGGAACGCCTCTTCGCCTCGCTCACTACCGGCTTCGGCGTTCTGGCGCTCGCGCTCGCCTGCGTCGGCATCTACGGCATCATGGCCTACACCGTCGCGCAGCGCACCAACGAGATCGGCATCCGCCTCGCCCTTGGCGCCGTCCGCAACCAGATCCGCGCCATGGTCCTGCGCGAGACCGGCTGGCTCGCCCTCTCCGGCGTCATCATCGGCGTGGGCACCTCGCTTGCCCTCATCCGTCTGGTCAAATCCATGCTCTACGGTCTAAAACCAGGCGATCCTCTTACGCTCGCCGCCTCCACCCTGTTGCTGCTGCTGATGGCGTTCATCGCCGGCTGGGTTCCCGCCCACCGCGCCTCCCACGTTGAACCCATTGAAGCGCTCCGCCACGACTAGGCCGCGCAAAGGCTGACCACTTCTCAGTCCAACGTCGATTCTTCGCGTCCCATTCATCGCGTCTGTCCGGTGATGAGTGACCCTGACCTTTACGCCGGTTACCAGCAGTTTCAGACTGAGGCTCGCATCTCGAACCGCATGGCCACGGGCTCAACAATCTGCACCGTGCCATGACCGGGATTCACCTCTTCCCGCAATCGCAACAGCCCGAACTCGCGGAGCTTGTTAACATCCCGCGTCACAGACCCTCGATTACGGCCCAATGCCTGAGCCAGCGCCGAGATACTCAATGGCTTCGTCCGCGCCACCTGACAGAGTCGCATTCGCTCCGCCGTCAGGCAGGAAAGCATGTCCACGGGGTCAGCAAAGGTAATCGTCCGCTGCGGCTCAATCCGCTCCCCGCGCTTCATGCGCTGAGCCCTTTCAAGCGAGCGCTTGACATGCCCTTCAAATCCATCAGCAAATATTTTTGTCTTCATACTGCCTCCTCAGCGCCTCTACTTCGAGATAGAACTGCTCCGCCCGGGCCGGGTAATCGTCATAGGGAACTGGAAGCACCTCACCCATCAGGTGCCGTTCATGTACGCCATGTGCATTGTCATACCCCAGGATGCGTTCATGATCGACAGACGTCTTATGCGGCATCAGGAACGCGAGGTTGTACCGCATAACCTCGCCCTCTCCATTGACCCACACTTCCTCCCGCATAATCCCGTTCCGCCAGCGCACCAGAAGCGTGCCTCGTCATCGATGATCTTGAGCAGCAAACTCCGAGCGCTCATGCCTAAGACTAAAGCAGATGATGCAACGCAAGCACCATCTGATGGCTGTGACTACGCTTCAGCCGCGCCCGCCTGTTGACGAAGCCGCTCATTCTTCAGCAGCAGCTCAGCCAGCGTCGTCTCCAGCCGGGCGATCCGGCCCAGCGCCGCCTCCAGCGCCAACGCCTCCTCAGCCCGGCCCGGACCTTCACATACCACCATGGACACTGTTGTCGTCATCATGCGCGACTCCTCCTTAGCGGCCCTTCTTCGTCACGGCCGCAATCTCCGCCGTCGCCCGATCCAGGATCGTCGTTATCATCCGTGCCTCCTCCGGCGAGCAGCCTCGCGCCCGCATCAGCGCATGCTTCAGCTCATGCCGAGCCCGGTGCAGATCGCCCGAAGCCCGCGGGTCCACGTCGTCCACGCCGGAGAACGCCTCCCGCACCTGCTCCATGCGCTCGCCCACGCGGCCCAGCATCTCCAGCATGGGCTCAACCTTGGCGCGATTCGCCTCCAGGTGCTTGCGCCCCTCGTCCGTCAGCCGATACAGCTTGCGGTTGCCCTCCTGCTCCACCTGAGCATGGCCAATCTCCTCGAGGTACGTCAGCGCCGGATAAATAACGCCCGGGCTGGGCACATAAAACCCGTTTGACCGCTCCTCCAGCGCCTTGATCAGCTCATACCCGTGCGCCGGCCTCTGCTCCAGCAGCGCCAGCAGCACCAGTTGTAAATCTGCGGAAGAAAACCTTCGGCCGCCAGGCATTCCGCCCCCGCCCATCCATCCCCTGCCACCCTCCCGACCGAAGCCGAAGCCCCGGCCACGACCGCCACCGTGAAACATGTGGCGAACATCAAACCGCTTTTTATCGTGAAACATATCGTTGAACATGTCTTAAGATATGTTTTAGGATGACATCCTGTCAAGACATGCCTTGAAGAAAACTCAAGAATGTTCTTGGAGATTCCTGCCCGCTCGACTACCGTTCCCCCATGCAGACCCTCCGCTTCGCTCCCGTGCCTCTGCTGCTGTTGCTCCCCTGCGCGCTCCCCGCCCAGGCCACACCACCCAAGTACGCCAAGCCGCCGAAGCTCCACGCCGTCGTCCTGGGCCCCGTCCGCCGCGTCCCCTACACCCCGCCCGACACCACCCCCGACGCCAAGGACGAGGACACCACCACCCTCCGCATCCGCCCCCTCCTCGTCGACGAGCGCCAGCGCGAGTGGACCACCGGCGAGCTCCACGAGGTCACTGACCGCTCCTTCACCATCCGCCGCGCCCTCCACCTCAACGACGCCCTCCCCACCGACCCCACGCCCCGCTGGACCTGGCAGCCCGGCCCCTGGCTCCTCGTCGACCGCGTCACCGGCCGCATCACCGCCCTCCACCTCCCCGACTTCGACCCCGAAGTTTCCACCGCCGTCTGGTACCGCGACTACGCCGCCTACTGCGGCCCATCAACCACCGCCAAGCCCGGCCTCTACGCCATCGTCACCCAGCTCGGCGCCCGCCGCCCCGCGGTCTCAAAACAAATCGGCCCGTGGCCCCAACCCAACCACTTCATCCCGGTCTGCCAGCCCGCTCTCTGGCAGCGTCTCCCGCTCCGCGTCACCCTCAAACCCACCGGCGGCGACCCCCTCACCTTCGACGTCGTCGGCACCAGCTCGCTCATCGAAGACGGCGACCCCACCGACCCAGCCTAAAGTTTCGGGTGCTCCATTCATCGCGCCGTTGTTTCATGCGATGAGTGGGTCTCGGCGAAGCCGACCGCCTTCCCCAATCCTGCCCTTACAATGATTGCCACAAAGCACTCACTCAGGAGCAGCGACATGCGCGTCATGGTCTTCGTCAAAGCCACCGCCGAAAGCGAAAAGGGCACCCTCCCCTCACCCGAGCTGCTCGCCGCCATGGGCGCCTTCAACCAGGAACTCCTCGCAGCCGGCATCCTCAAGGACGCCGCCGGCCTCAAGCCCACCTCGCACGCCACCCGCATCGCCTTCCACGGCGACACCCGCACCGTCCTCCCCGGCCCCTTCCCCGCCGTCTCCGAGCTCGTCGCCGGCTTCTGGCTCTGGGAGGTCCAGGACATGGACGAGGCCATCGCCTGGGTCAAGCGCTGCCCCAACCCCATGCCCGGCCCCAGCGAAATCGAAATCCGCCCCTTCTACGAACTCTCCGACTTCCAGTAGCCCATCACGCCCTCAAGGCACTTGCGACGACAGCGCTTTTGCGTAAGGGGCATGGCTTCTGCCGTGCCGAAAGCGTCTCGCCTTGGCATCTTGGCGCTTCAGCCCAACATGCCCAACCAACCCGTCACCTCATCTTGAGCGAGGTTCTCGCAGCCCCACCGCGAGAACCCTCGACGAAGGACTATTCAAATTGGTTAATGCCGAAAACGCCGTTTTCGAGGCAAAACGTCTCCACGCGTCAACCGGTCAGCTTTCCAGGGTGATGCAAAGAGCTAAACTGCCAGAATGTCGAAGTGCCTTGCCGACTACCTATCTGAAGTGCGTCGGGCGATTCCTGTTCGAGAGGTCCCTTACGGTCCGAAGGGAGAGACTACGGCTCCCATCACTGATGAGGTTGACCTAAGCAAGTATCGCCAGGCTACTTCGGCGGAGAAGGCCGTCATCCGATTCCTGTTGGAAGGAGCCGATGCCAAGGCAAGTGGCTTTCTCT
Organism: uncultured Acidobacteriaceae bacterium; assembly: GCA_964242025.1. Classification (GTDB taxonomy): domain Bacteria; phylum Acidobacteriota; class Terriglobia; order Terriglobales; family Acidobacteriaceae; genus Edaphobacter. The sequence goes on along the minus strand of CAXSZW010000002.1, from coordinate 13,748 downwards.
CGCAGCTTGAAGACATGATGGTGCGAAGTAGCTGCACGTGCGGATGTCCCAGTCTCGCATTCGCTCCACCACCGGAGAGTAAACGTATCGATCTCTACCGACAGAACATCCTAGCGGAGATGATCGGGGAAGCCCCCATGGCACAGTCGGACTTATCCTCTGGCAAGCTGGGGGCAAGCTGACCGGGCTAGAAGCCTACGACCTCGCAGGGCGCGAGCCACCAACCCCGTACGAACTGCCGAGAATTGAGACGCTCAAGGTCTTCCGGTAGGTATCTGGCTTGCCGGGGGCGAAGTTGCAGCTAACACCGTTTTCCAGGCACAGCGAACCCGATAGTCTGATTGTGAGGCTGGTGAGTGTGAGATACCAAGGGGTTGTTGAGCGGGACTGGGGGGTGTTAGAGGTTCTTCTCCAAAGTGGGGACGTACAAGCCGTCCAGGACGGCCTTCTCAGTGCCGCCTACTACGATCCAGATTGGCATTGGGTTCAGACAAAGTGTCTCTCCGCAAGCCACCATTCAGACTCCAGAGTTCGATGGGTAGCCGCAACCTGCTTAGGCCACCTCGCGAGAATCCACGGTCAGCTTGACCTAGTACCAGCACTTGAGAGGTTGGCCGAGTTGAAGAATGACCCTTTAGTCAAGGCAGGCGCGGAAGATGCGTTGGATGACCTTCGCTTCTATTTGAAGTTCCAGTAGTTCCTCGAAAGTCGGTGTTTTCGGCAACTTGAAAGAAGCAGTCTCACGTCGAGGCCTCCTCCAACGATTTGGTCCGCTTGAGTGGTGCACTTCAATCACGGGATATCGCCGCTCCGTCCGGGCCGCAGGACTCGCTCACCCTTCACCGAATATCTTCACCCCTGCCCCGGCCTGTGCAACAATCAACCCGCCAGCCTCTCTCATACCGCAGGAGCCACCCATGCCCGGAGTCTTCCTCAGCTATCGCCGTGATGACAGCAGCGGCCAGGCCGGACGCCTCTTTGACATCCTCGCCGCCCACTTCGGGCGCGACCGCGTCTTCATGGACCTCGATACCATCCGCGGCGGCGATAACTTCGTCACCGTCATCGAGCAACAAGTGGCCCGCTGCGACGTCCTGCTCGCCATCATCGGCGAGCGCTGGCTCACCGTCACCAGCCGCACCGGCCTCCGCCGCCTGGACGACCCCGACGACTTCGTCCGCCTCGAAATCGCCAAAGCGCTCGAGCGCAACGTCCGCGTCATCCCTGTCCTCGTCGGCAACGCCTCCGTCCCCGCCGAGCAGGACCTCCCGCCAGACCTCCGCCCCCTCGCCCTCCGTCACGCCATGGACCTCCGCGACGCCCACTTCCACGAGGACGCCCAGAAGCTCATCGACATCCTCAGCACCGTCATCCCGGCCACCCCCGCGCCCAAGCCCAAACCGCCCGTTGCCGCAATCGCCGCCGCAGGCGCCGTCCTGGTCCTCGCCATCGTCGGCGGCATCCTCTTCCTGCACCGCGGCCAATCCGCCGCCATCTCATCAGCGCCACCCACCACCTCTCAGGCCACCGCGCCCTCCATAAACAACACCCCTGACGTGGAGTCGGCAACCACCAGCGCCGCGCCAAAGGAGACGCCGTCCCCACAACCCGCAGCGACGGGTGGCCTCCTGCATCGCACAGCACCGCCCGCAGAGACCGTCTCCCTTGCCGGAGACTGGACCGGCGTCGTCACCTATGACTGGCAGAACGCCGTCTACCCCGAAACCTTCCACTTTGAAGGCGATGGTACGGACCTCTCCGGCACCGCCACCCTCTTCACCGCGCCCCACGCCATCCGCGACTTCCACGTCAACGGCAACCGTATCTCCTTCAACATCCAAAGCGGCACGGAAACGCCCGAGGGAAAGATCTACACGGACACGCATAACTACAAAGGCGTTGTCACCGGCACAACCATCCAGTTCTCCATGCTGACGGACAGCCAGGTGGACACCCATGACATCATCCACTTCACGGTGACCCGCAAGCTGAAGAAGTAGCCACCGCCTCCCTCCGCACTATCCTGAGCAGCCTTCCTTCACGTCCTCTGCGGTTTGCCTTATCTCCCCATCCTCGCCTCAGAACGACCACCCGCTCACGCTGTCCCTGATCCACGATATCCACGCATTCCGCCACAAGTTGGATTCAATCCACCACAGCGATAATGATGGTATGGACTCCTTCGACGACCTCCTCCATGCCGCAGAAATAGCCCACGGCCACCTCTGCGCCGGCCAGATTCTCGGCGTCCGCATGGCCATGCTGGGCCTTAAACGCCTTGGAATCAACGATCCACGTGGTGCAGACCGCAAACGGCTCGTTACGTTTGTGGAGATTGACCGCTGCGCCACGGACGCCATCGCCGTCGTCACCGGCTGCCGCCTCGGCAAACGCGCCCTCAAATTCCGCGACTGGGGCAAGATGGCCGCCACCTTCGTGGATCTTATTGAAAACAAAGCCATCCGCATCGCCGCCCTGGAGTCCTCCAAGGACCGCGCCCGAGAGCTCTACCCGGAGATCGAGCCTAAGAATGCCCAGCAGATGCACGCCTACCGTGAGATGGACGACCCGGAACTCTTTTCAGAGCAATGGGTTACGGTCCCTTTGCATGCCAGGGAGATGCCCGGCTATAAATCCGGTCGGATTGTATGCTCCGTCTGCAGGGAGGGCATTAACTACGACCGCCAGGTCCTCGTAAATGGCGAAAACCTATGCCAAGGCTGTGCAGACCCGGCGGAGCGCTATTATCAATAGAATGAATCACTTACCTTCAGACAGGAGGCAGTTCGGCGTCCTTGAAGAGGGCTGCTTGCGCATCCTTGCCACTGACCGAGGGTTCCGTTCCCGGCTTCAAGTTACTGAGCGGCCAGGAGATAGCCAATGTAGGGTCATCCCAGCGGATGGAGCGCTCGCCGGCCGGGTGATACAGGTTGGTGGTCTTGTACAGGACCTCCGCCGTCCCCGACAAAACTAAAAATCCGTGGGCAAAGCCTTCCGGAATCCAAAGCAGTTGAATCTTCCCGTCGTCGGTGAGGGGTTTCAGGTCGAAAGCGGCGTATTTGCCGAAGTCTGGGGAGTCGCGGCGAAGGTCGACAGCGACGTCCCATATGTGGCCGGAGAGGCAGCGCACCAGCTTCCCCTGCGGCTTGCCGAGCTGATAATGCAGGCCGCGGAGCACTCCATGCGCGGAAAAAGATTGATTATCCTGTACAAACTGCGCCGGAAGGCCGTTAGCGGCGAAGGTCTCCGTGTTGAAGACCTCGGCGAACCAGCCTCGGTCGTCGCCGAACAGGCGGGGCTGGATTAGTTTTACGTCACACAGCGAAGTCTCAATAATCTGCATCCGAGAATTCTATAAGACCAGCCACAAAGCTGCGATGAAAAGAGCTCGCCAGCCGCTTTGGACCAAATTCCGCTTTCGGTTCTCCGTTCACCTAGTTTCAATCATTTAGGCAAGATCAAAAAAGCCTTGCGCAGCAGTTTTAGTAGACTGACTCTACTCACCACACCGCGTTATCCTTTGGCGGTAACAGAACGTTCCACATTCCGAGTCACAGAGACACATCCACTAAACGCCCGCATGTGGGGGTGGGACGGATGACCAAAGAGGAGCGGTGAACGGATTGCAACGTCAACGACGTAACGGGCTCACGGTAGAGATTCGAATCAGATCAAGCGGGTGCGAAGCTCGTCCGGACGAGTGCCTTGATCGCTGCGAAGGTGGGCTCCCTTGATGTCGAACGAATCTCATTCTCACGTGTCGGACGTCTCGCTGACTACCGAAAGCGAGTATGACTTTGGCGGGTCGCGCGGCATCAGCCGTCCAAGGGTGGAGCATGCTGCAAAACTTCCGGCTTCCCTGTTTCGCTATCGGGTTATCAAGCGTGGGATGGATCTGATTTTGATTGTGCTGGCTCTTCCTTTTCTTCTGCCTCTAATCCTGTTGATCGGGCTGATTGTGCGACTGACCTCACCAGGACCTATTTTTTTTTCGCATCGGCGGATATGCACCAATGGGGCTTTTTTTTCCATGTGGAAGTTCCGAACCATGTGTGTGAACTCGTCCGCAGTGCTGGAGCAACATCTTTCCAGTTCGCCCGCCGCCAGGGCGGAGTGGACGCGAAATCACAAGCTGAAGAAAGACCCGCGGGTGACCTCGATTGGGCTGGTGCTGCGGCGGTACAGCCTGGACGAGCTGCCGCAGGTATGGAACGTTCTGAGCGGACGCATGAGCCTCGTCGGGCCGCGGCCGATCGTTGCGGCGGAGGTGGAGCGGTACGCCGATTGTTTCCATTGCTACTGCCGTGTCAAACCGGGAGTCACTGGACTCTGGCAGGTATCGGGACGCAGCAAGTTGACCTATGACGAGCGAGTGAAGCTGGACTGCGAGTATGTCAAACATTGGTCGTTGCTGCGTGATGTGAAAATTCTGTTTCTTACGCTACGATCCGTGGTCAATCAGGATGGGGCGTACTAGCTCGCGATCCTTCTTCCCACAACCTTCCACCTCCAGGGCGGTAAGCTGAAGAAGGCAGGTCCGGAGGCAATGGAACGATGCGGGTGGCGGTGGTTCATCACTGGTTTGTGACGCGCGGCGGCGGGGAGCGCGTTGCGGAGTGCCTGCTCTCGCTCTTCCCGGCTGCCGAGCTGTTTACGCTGGTGGCTTCGCCGGATGGGCTTCCAGAAGGCGCGAAGGGGCACCGGCTGCACACGTCGTTTTTGCAGAAGATTCCGTTTGGCCCGAGCCATCACCGGCATATGCTTCCGCTTTATCCGCGCGCGACGGAGGGTTTGGACCTGCGCGGGTTCGACCTCGTGATCGTCTCCGATGCGGGGCCCGTAAAGGGAGTGCGGCTCGATCCGGGGGCGGTGATGATCTGCTATTGCCACTCTCCTATGCGTTATCTGTATGACGGCTATGAACAGTATCTCGCCGGCATGAGCGGCCTGACCCGGTTGCTGTTTCAAGCGACGGCCGGGTATGTGCGGCGGTGGGATCAACAGGCTGCGCGAGGGGTCACGCACTTTATCGCAAACTCGAAGTACGTCGCGGAGCGGATCAAGCGGGTGTATGGGCGCGAGGCGACGGTGATCTATCCGCCTATCGATTTGCACCGGGCGCGACAGGCGGAGCCGGGGGAGCACTACCTGTGCGCGGGCCGGCTGGTGGGATACAAGCGCACGGATCTGGCCATCGAGGCCTGTGCAAGGCTGGGCCGGCGGTTGCGAATCGCGGGGACGGGACCAGAGGAGGGACGGCTGCGGAAGCTGGCGGCTCAAACACGAGCCACAGTGGAGTTTTTGGGAGAGCTAACGACCGAGGCTCTGTGGAATGAGTATGCGGGGTGCCGTGCGCTGATCTTCTCCGCCGACGAAGACTTTGGCATGGTGCCGCTGGAGGCGCAGGCATGTGGACGGCCGGTGGTCTGCTACGGCGTGGGAGGGTCACTGGAGACAGTGCGTGGAGACGGGGAGGCACCGACTGGAGTCTACTTTCGCGCACAGACGGTAGATGCACTCTGCGCAGCGTTGCTGCAGTTTGAAACGCGTGAAGAAAAATTTTCACCTGTGGCGATACGGGCGTGGGCGGAGGGATTCGAGACACCCGTCTTTCTGCGGAACATCCGAGCGTTCGTGTTGAAGCATGTACCTGTAGCGGAGAGCGTCATCGTGCCGGTGGAGGAGATCCGCTGATGGAGAGCATGCGCGAGATGCTGCGAAAGGAACTTGGGCGGAGTCTGAAGGCGCTGCCTGAATTGGATCGCCTGCGGGCTGCGTGGACGGTGGCGTGCGGAAGGACGATGGCCGAGAAGGGACGTGTGACGGGCTTCGAGGAGGGCGTTGTGAGCGTGGAAGCGGACGACACAGTGTGGCTCGGCCAGATGCTTTCCATGCGCGGTGTGCTGGAGCGTGAACTGGCGCGTATCGCGGAGGTGAAGCTCGGCGGGATACACTTCTCTTTAAGGCGAATTGCAGGGAGCGAGCGGGAATGAGTGTGGAAGCAGTCTCGGTGGAAGAGGTCAGGCGGGTGGCGGAGTTGGCGAACCTGGAACTGACCGAAGAAGAGGTCCCGCGGATGCAGCGCGACCTGAACGCCATTCTGGAGCATGTGGGTCAATTGAACGAGTTGGACACGGCCAGCGTTCCGCCAATGGCGCAGGTGGGCGAGATGCTGGGCGCGGGCAGCTCTGAGCAGGAAAAGACCGGCGCAGCGCTTCGGCAGGATCAGATACGGCCGTCGATCGACCGCAAGGCGGTGATGGCGAGCGCGCCCGAGAGCGATGGGCGCTTCTTCAAGGTACCGAAGGTGATTGAGCGCTAGCGCAGGATGCGGAAAGAAACAGGAGAGACGGGATTGCAGATGGTGACGATGGATGAGGCGCGGGCGGCGATTGCGGCTAGCTCGGCCACGACTGTGGCGGAGCGGCACTATGATCGCATCGCAGCCAATGATGGCGTGGCGGGCAAGGCCATCAACAGCTTCCTGGCGTTAAGCCGTGAACGCGCCATGCGGCAGGCGGAGCGGATGGACGAGATGACCGCGAAGGGCGAGGCGCTGCCTCCTCTGGCGGGGATTCCGGTGGGGATCAAGGACGTGCTGACGATGCAGGGCGCTCCGGCAACAGCGGGATCGAAGATCCTGGCGGGCTACCGGCCACCTTACGACGCGACTGCGGTGGCGAAGCTGGAGGCCGCGGGAGCGGTGCTGCTGGGCAAGCTGAACTGCGACGAGTTCGCCATGGGCAGCTCAAACGAGAACTCCGCGTATGGGCCGGTGCGGAATCCTCGCGCGCTGGACCGGGTTCCGGGCGGGTCGAGCGGAGGTTCGGCGGCTGCGGTTGCCGCGGGTTTCTGCGCGGCAACCCTGGGGACGGATACAGGCGGCTCGATCCGGCAGCCGGCGGCGTTTTGTGGCGTGGTGGGTGTGCTGCCCACGTACGGGCGCGTGAGCCGGTACGGGCTGATCGCGTTCGCATCCTCATTGGATCGTGTTGGGCCGTTTGCCGCGTGTGTGAGGGATGCGGCGGCTGTGCTGGGCATCATCGCAGGGCAGGACACAATGGATGCCACGAGCTCCGACCGGCCGGTGGACGACTATGTGGGGGCACTGGCTAAGCCGGTTGCGGGGCTGCGGGTTGGAGTTCCAGAGGAGTACTTTGGCGAAGGGCTTGATCCGGAGATCCGCACCGCCGTGGAGCGGACGCTCAACGGGCTAAAGGCGCGGGGATGCGAGATTGTGCGCGTCACGCTGCCCCACACGAAGTACGCGATTCCAACCTACTACGTGATTGCCACGGCGGAGGCTTCATCGAACCTCTCTCGCTTTGATGGGGTGCGGTTTGGGCTTCGGGCGGATGAATCGAAGACACTGGCGACGATGTACCGCAAGAGCCGCGAAGAGGGCTTTGGCGCGGAGGTCAAGCGCCGCATCCTGCTGGGAACGTATGCGCTGAGCGCAGGCTACTACGACGCCTACTACAAGAAGGCGCAGCAGGTTCGAACTCTACTCACGCGAGACTTTCTTGAGGCCTTTGAGCGATGCGACGTGATCGTCGGGCCCATGACGCCGACGCCGGCGTTCAAGCTGGGCGAAAAGACAGACGACCCTGTCTCCATGTATCTGGCGGATATTTATTCGGTTGCGGCCAGTCTCGCAGGGATCTGCGGGATGAGCGTGCCGTGCGGTGAGACGGCGGAAGGTCTGCCGATCGGCGTACAGGTGATGGGACGGCACTTTGACGAGGCGACCATGCTGCGGATTGGGCTCGCCGTCGAACAGATGCAGACCGCTTAAGGCCTAGCACACACGAGATAACGGAAGGTAAGGGGATTTGATGGATAAGGGATTTGGGAACAAGGACGAGGAATCGATCAACGCAGTGGATGAGACGATGCGGACGGAGGCTCCCGTCGAGGTAGCAGAGATTGCAGCAGCTCCGGTGGAGCAGGCTGCGGCGAGTGCGGGTCAGGAGCAGCAGGTTCCTGTGGATGGGATTCGCGCGTTCGATCAGAATGGGCAGGAAGTGATTGTGCCGCGGGAGGAGTGGCGCACAAACGTGCTTCCCGGGATGGTCAAGGAGGCTTGGGATCAGCCGGATCAACTGTATTTACTGGTGCTGAACTCGCTTAATGACGGCTTCTTCGCCGAAATGGCGAGTGCAGCGCAGCACCTGTATGAGACGGATACGGTTCCTGCGCGCGGGGCTTGCATGTGGGGAATCGTGCTGATGCAGACTGGGCGCACGGATGAAGCGGAGAGCGTTCTGACGGGGTTTGTGCAAGCGAACGGCGAGGATGCCTCGGTGCTGACCAACCTGGCCAAGGTTTACGCCGCCAAGGGCCAGAAGGAGCAGGCGGAGTCGACACTTTGGCGCGCCTTGGAGCTGGAGCCAAACCTGGACAATGGGCTGGGTTGGTATGCATCGATGGAACAGGAACGCGGCGGCGATGCAGCTGCTACGGCGGCCCTCGAGCGAGTGCGGGCGATGCCCACGAGCTGGCGGGCGCAGCTTTGGCTTGCAAGGGCAGAGCTGAACGGAGGGCAGCTGGATGCGGCGAAGGCGCTTTACACGGAGGCGCTGGAGCGTTCGCCCAAGCCGGTTCCGGGTGATCTGCTGATGCAGATGAGCGGCGACCTTGGCGGACATGGGCTGCTGCGGGAGCTGCTGGAGTTTACGGCGCCTCATTTTGTGCCGGAGATGCATGGGCTTCCTGTGGGAAACAACCTGATCAAGGCCTGCATCGATACGGGGAATCTCGATCCGGCGGCGGCGATTGTGGCGGAGCTGGCGAAGTTCCAGCGTCCGGACTGGAAGGGCGCGCTGGACTTCTGGACGAGCGAGATTGCGCGGGTGCGCGGCGCGAGCGGGCAGCAGCAGGAGCTGCAGATTGGCATGTTGCGGGTGGATGGTCCGGTGTGGCTTCCGGCGGCGTCCCCAGCACGAGCGATTTTTGGAACCAAGACGACCGGCGGGCCCACCGTCACCTTCCTGGGGGGAACGGCGGAGGCTCCGCCGCCCGCCGAGGGCGCGCAACCTGTTATGGATGAAGCACTTGGCCGGATGACTCGGGCTTTACCGCTGTTCCTGGCGGAGCAGGTGGAGATGCTGGGCAAGGCGTCCGGGCGGGCCATGGTGCCGTGGGCGGTGAGCCAGGCGGGTGGCTCGCCGAGCGGTTTTGTGGTGAGCGGGCAGAGATGGCCGGATGAGGTTGCGGTGCAATCTGTCAGCGGGGAGCCGAACCAGAGCGACTACGTGGTGACCGTGCATGTGGACGCAGAGGTTGAGCCCTGGACGGCGGACCTGGCGTTTGTGCGAGCCAGCGACGGGGTCCGCATTGGGGAGCTGACGCAGGAGTTCGACCGTTTGAATCCGGAAGACGGGATTCGGACGCTGGCGGCGGAGATGCTGGAGCTGCTGGGCGAGGCGGAGTGGGCCGGGAGTCGAGTCCCCTACGAAGTCCCATCGGGTGAACACTTTGGCGAGTATCTGACACGGCTGGAGCAGTTGCTGGCGGTGCGTTGTGCTGGCATGGATGGGGTTCCGGCGGCGTTTCTGACTGGCGAAGAGCTGATCCTGCAGGGGGATCTGGCTCTGTGCCGGGCGGAGCCGGAGAGTGCGGTGGCGCGGGTGCTTACCGTGGAGACGATGGCAGCGATGCGGGCGATCCGGCCAGAGGTGGCGACGGCGTTTCTGCCGCAGTTGCAGGCGCTGGAGGCGGAGAAGCCGCTGCCGGTGGTTGCGGCGGCATTTGGGTGAGCGGGACACCATTCACCACAGGTTAGCGTGTGGTGGATGGTGTCCAAAGCGTGGCTTTTGGTATGGCTATCGTGGGTAAGGAGCAGCAACTTCGACGGCTGTTACCAGGTAGGGGATGAGGTCTGTGGGGGCTCGCAGGAGGGTGTGGGGTTGGGGGCAGGGGGTGGGTTCGGTGCCGGCGAGGAGGAAGGCGGCGCGGAGACCGGCTGCGTGGGCGGCGGCGAGGTCCGAGCAGCGGTCGCCGAGGAGGATGGATTGCCTGAGGTCCAGGTCGTGGTCCTGGGCGGCGCGGAGGAGCATGCCGGGGCCGGGTTTGCGGTCTTCGTGCTCCTGCTTCCATTTGCCGATGCCGTGGATGGGGTGATAGGGGGAGTGGTAGACGGCGGTGAGGGTGATTCCCTGCTGGGCGAGTTCGGCCGTCATCCAGGCCATGAGGTGCTCGAACTGGGCGGTGGTGTAGAGGCCTCGGGCGATGCCGGCCTGGTTGGTGACGACGATGAGCTTGTAGTCGAGGGCCTGGGCGGCGAGGCAGAGGGGGACGATGCCTTCGACCCAGCGAACGTCGGCGGGGTTGTGGAGGTAGCCGATCTCGTGGTTGATGACGCCGTCGCGGTCGAGGAAGAGAGCTTTGTGGGGCATGGGTACAGGGTATAGGGTTTGGTTGTTCGTTCTTGGTTGTTCGTTCTTAGTTGTTCGTTCTTGGTTGTTCGTTCTTAGTTGTTCGTGGTTCTGCGGTGAGGGGAGAGGCGGTTGGCTCAGTTCAGGAGGTTGTTGATGACGGTGGCGGTTTGGTGGGCGCAGCGGTCGAAGGAGAAGTGGGGGAGGCGGGCGTAACCGCGCTCCCGCATGAGGGCGACAGTGGCCGGACTGAGGAGTTGGAGGATGGCGGCGGCGAGTTCGTCTGGGGAGTCCGGGCGGAAGTAGAGGGGGGCGTCGCCGCCGACCTCCGGCAGGCTGGCTGCGGAGGAGGAGAGGACGGGGCAGCCGAGCTGCATGGCTTCCAGCAGCGGGAGGCCGAAGCCTTCGTAGAGCGACGGGACGATGAGGGCGGAGGCTCCGGCGTAGAGGCTCTGGAGGTGGGCGTCGTCGATCTCTCCGGTGAAGCGGGCGCGGGGGCCAAGGGCCTTGGCAGAGGCGAGGACGGACTCGTCTCCGGTGGAGAAGCCGTGGAGGCGGCCGGCGATGAGGAGGCAGTGGGGGATGCGGTCCTGGACCTGTTTGAAGGCCTGGAGGAGGAGGCTGAGGTTCTTGTTGGGTTTGACGTTGCCGACAAAGAGGAGGTACGGGACGGCGTCGGGTTCGTTGTGCGGGGGGGCTTGGGTGGGCCAGTCTGCGTCCAGGCCGAGGGGGGCGAGGGTGATCTTGTCCGGGGGGACGTGGAGGCGCGTGACGAGCTCAGACTGGGTGAAGCGGGAGATGGTGAGGATGTGGGCGGCGCGGGCGACGGCGCGGCGGATGAGGAGGGAGGCGTAGGCGCGTTTGAGGGGGCTGTCCAGGATGGCGGGGAGGGCGATGGGGGCGATGTCGTGGATGGTGAGGAGGAGGCGGCCGCGGTGGAGCATGGGGGCGTTGTAGTGAGGAACCCAGAGGAGGCCCGCTTTGGGAATGGTGAAGGGGAGGCGCTGTTCGGCGAGGCTGTAAATGGGGGCGGTGGTGGGGTGGAGTTCCAGACCAGGATGGGTGAGCCAGGCCGGTGTGCCGAGGATGGCTGGGTCCGCGAGGATGCGGGTGTGAGGGGCTTCGAGGAGGGGGAGGACGCGGGGGATGAGGTTGCGGAGGTATCGCCCGATGCCGGAGTGGCGGATCATGCGGAGATCGATGGTGAGGGTGGGAGGCATGAGGGGCTGAGACTAGGTTACTCGGTCCAGCGAAGTGCTCTGACGAGGCGGCTGAGAAGCGGCACTCTCGCGTGAGCGTGGAGTGGATCGTGACGGGCAGACTTCGTCGGGTCCTTCGACTGCGTAAGTCGCAGGTGCGCGACTTACTCCGCTCAGGATGACGATTTCTTTTGGCTCAAACCTAGAACTAGGGGAGGGGGTAGGGGCGGTGGGTGAGGAAGTCGCGGAGGCCGGCGAGGATGGGGGGGAGGGCGCGAAAGCGGGCGGTGAGGAGGCGCTTAAGGATGCGGGCGGCGAGGAAGAGGGCGTAGGCGAGGGCGGGAATGGGGGCGTGGCGGCGGAGGAAGACGAGGCCGGAGGAGGTGGTGACGCGCTCGAGGAAGGGGGAGTGGGGGGCGGCGGCGCTGCCGCCTTCTCGGTGAAGGATGGCGGTGTCCGGGGCAACGGCGAGGGAGCTTCCGGCGGCGCGGGCGCGGAGGGCGAAGTCGGCGTCCTCAAAGTACATGAAGACGTCTTCCGTGAGGCCGTTGAGCTGGTCCCAGAGGGGGCGGAGGATGAGGGCGCTGGCGAAGGTGATGTACGAGGTGGGGGTAAGGGGGGTGGGGCCGGTGAAGTGGCGGGAGAAGGTGGTCCAGCGGCTGATGGTGCCGCCGCCCCAGGCCTGGATCTGGGTGGCTGCGGGGGCGTAGTAAAGGACGGCTCCGATGATGCCGGCGTGTGGCGCGGCGTGGGCGGTGGCGAGGAGTTTCGAGAGGGTGTCCGGGGGGGCGATGGTGTCGTTATTGAGGAACCAGAGGAGGTCTGCGGCGAGCGCGGCGGGGTGGCGGGCGGCGAGGTTGCAGGCTCGGGGGAAGCCGAGGTTGGTGGGGGAGGGAATGTAAGTGGGCCAGGGGTGGGCGGCGCGGAGTTGGGTGAGGGAGTCGTTGGCGGAGGCGTTGTCTACGACGAGGACAGTGAGGGGGAGGGTTTGGGTTTTGAGGGCGGTGAGGCAGGCGGCGGTGTCCTGCCAGTTGTTGAAGTTGACGAGGATGCAGGCGACGCGCTGCTGGGGCATGGCTAGGAGTTTAGTTCGATGAGGACCTGGGTGAGGGAGTCCTGCCAGGCGGGGAAGCGGAAGTCGAAGGTTTGGGCGAGTTTGGCGGTGTCGAGGCGGGAGTTGGGGGGGCGTCGGGCGGGGGTGGGGTAGTCCGCGGTGGTGATGGGGGTAAGGGTGGCGAGGGGGACGCCTGGGGCGCGGAGGGCTTCGGCGGCGAGGAAGGTCTGGGCGAAGTGGAACCAGGTGGTGGAGCCGGTGGCGGTGGCGTGATAGACGCCGGAGTGGGGGGCGAGGGCCTGCGGGGAGCCGGTGCGGGTGATGAGGTGGGTGGCGAGGCGGGCGAGGTCTCGGGACCAGGTGGGGGCGCCGTGCTGGTCGGCTACGATGCGGAGCTCCGGGCGCTGGCGGGCGGCGTTGAGGATGGTGAGGAGGAAGTTTTTGCCGGTGGCGCCGTAGACCCAGGAGGTGCGGAGGATGACGTGGGGGGCCCCGGTGGCGGCGAGGGCATGCTCGCCGGCGAGCTTGGTGGAGCCGTAGACGGATTGAGGCTCGGGGGGGTCGGATTCGGTGTAGGGGGTGGTGCCGTGGCCGGGGAAGACGTAGTCGGTGGAGAAGTGGAGGACGGCTGCGTCGAGGTGGGCGGCCTCTTCGCCGAGGACGCGGGGGAGTTCGGCGTTGACGGCGTAGGCGAGTGCGGTTTCGGACTCGGCCTTGTCCACGGCGGTATAGGCGGCGGGGTTAACGATCCAGGTTGGGGCGACCTGGCGGACATAGGCGCGGACGGCGGCGGGGTGGGCGAGATCGAGGTCGTCGCGGGTGGGGGCGATGATCTCGATCTTTTCTCCGTCAAGGAGCAGAGGGGCGAGGGTGCGGAGGAGGGCGTTGCCGACCTGGCCGGTGCTGCCGGTGAGGAGGATTTTGTGGGACATTCGAGCCTTTTAGGGGGGGAGGGGTGGGCCCTCCCCCGGGGTATTGTGTGCAAAATATTAAAAACAGGTGAGTTAGGCTTGTATTGACCTTCGTAACCTGCGGAAAGTTACCCCGGGGGTGGACGGATTGGCTAGTAGACGGGGGCTTCGAGGAGGCGGAGGAGGTATTGGCCGTAGGTGCTTTTTT
>CAXSZW010000001.1:0-594570 GCA_964242025.1 uncultured Acidobacteriaceae bacterium | reverse complement strand
CCGTTGCCGCTGTGTTTGCAGTTGTTCTTACCGCTGCCGTTGCTCTTGCCGTTGCCGTTGCCGCTGTGTTTGCCGTTGCTCTTGCCGTTGCCGTTGCATCTAGGTACCCCGAGGCTTCAGCCTCGGGTCTCACAAGCCTGCAACGGAACCGGGCTTTAGCCCCTGGGGTAAGCCTTCCAACTCGCCGCCGCTTCCCTCAAAGCCCCGGCCCCACACCTCCGTCACCACCCCCGGGTGACCACCCATCCGAAAACCTCCGCAAAAACCCACAGACGCCGTCCCTCACCCACCATACCCACACCAAGAACCACATCCCCACCATCCACCGCGCCTACCACAACGGTAACCCCGCACCCCACCCCACTCCTCATCCGGCAAAAAATATACGTTACCTAACACCAGAAGTAACCATCAACAAATCCCGCTCCACACATACCCGTACACCTATCCAGCCCTCAATCCGCCACCCCCAAGTGGTTACCTCAGCCGCCCATCAGTAACCCTCACCATAGCCCGCCATCACACCATAAAAGTTATGGTCGGGTTACCACTCGGTTAACCCCAGGGCTCAGCAGATCCTGCAGCTTCAGGTACACCCCATTCGTCCACCCAAACCCCACCACGTTGGACTTGTACCCCGCCGCCACCGCCACGTTCCCGGACCCGCTCACAACGTTGTACTTCTCCCGCATCGTGCCGTCATGCGCGTAGTTCTCCTCAATGACGCCGGAAAACGCCCGCGCAATCCGCGTCGCATCCGTGTGGAAGCCCGCCTTCTCCAGCCCCGCCACCGCCAGCCAGTTCTCCGGAGCCCACCCAAACGGCTGATCCCACTGCACCCCGGACGCCGTGGTCGACATCGCCAACCCCGCCGGCCGTTCAAAATCAGCAAGATGCCGCTCCACCGCGGCCGCCTGGGCCGTCGAAGCAAGCCCCGCCCAAAGTGGGTAGAAGGTCGTCACATACTTGTACGTGGACTGCTGCTTCGTCACAAAGTTGTAGTCGAAGTACTCTCCCGCAGCCTCATTCCAAAGGTACTTATCGATCGCCGCCCGCCGTGCCGCAGCCTTCTTCTCCCAGCCGGCAGCCTCAGCCGGACGCTTCAGCAGCGTGGCAAAGTGCGCCATATCCTTCTCATACTTGAACAGCAGCGCATTCAAACAGATGGGCGCAAACTGGTCCGCCGAGCCGGAAAACGCCCCCCACCGGAAGGTCGTATCGAACCCGGATTCCCGGTCCGCGCGGTCTCCACGAAAATACGCCGCGGACAGCCGATGCCCTTGAACCACAGCAGCGGCGCACACTTTAGAGGTAGCCGTGTCGCAACTCGTCTGCGCCACCACGGCAGCGTCCTTCGAATCCAGGACCAGGTACTCCGGATTGACGGTGGGGTGGGCCAGCAGATAACGGAGCACGTCGGGGTAGTAGGAAGAGTCGTCCGCCATCTCCGGCACCGGACCCTCGCCAAGGTCGTGGTAGCGGGAAAGACCTGTGGTTCCAGCGGTGTGGATGGGCGAGGTCCACAGCGCATAATCCCGCTGCGCCATCGCATAAGCATGCGCCAGCCACGCCGGATCGAGCGTCCCGGCCCGCTTCGGAGCGCCGTCGGACGGCTTGAAGGACGGATCCGGCCCCGCAACCTGCTCCGGAGAGGCCGGAGCCTCGTAGATCTCGCGGATCATGCTGGTCAAAAACGGCGGCTGCGAACGCGAAAAGAAGTACGTCCGGTTCGCATTCAGCACCGCACCATAATTTTCTATCTCAAAGAAAAAATTCTCCACCATCCCCCGAGCCAGATCGGACTGGTGGTCATGGACGAGCCCAAGCAGGATGAAGTAGCTGTCCCATCCATACATTTCATTAAAGCGGCCGCCGGGAACGACGTACCGGTTGGGGAGGTAGAGGAGGCCTTCGGCGGGAATCTCAGTGGGCTTGATGTCGCCGAGGATGTGGATGGCCTTGGGGAGCTGGCGGACCTCCACGTGGCATTGTTGCTGCATCGCCGTCACAGCGGCGGGAGTCTCCATTCCAGCGGGGAGATACAAAATTGGTGTGGTGGTGACCTTGAGGTCAACGACGGATTTGCATTCTGACATGGAGCGGGAGAGGGTCTGCCAGCCATTGCGGATATAGTCTCGAATGGGGGTGGCGGGAGCCGCTGGAGCGGTCTGGAGGGAGGCTACGGACTGGGCGAGGGCGGGGACTGCAGCGAGAACGAGAGCGGCGGCTGAGAGTTTGCGCATAAGTTTGAGCGGTGCCTTGGACAGACAAGAGTAGTTCCTTGGAAGTGCGGGAGGCAAGGGGCAGAACGCCATGTGAGGATTTGATGAAGAGGGGTCCTTCAATGATCGACCAGGCGTCCTATGAGGTGAAGCTGAATGGCCGGACGGCGTTGTTCGACTGAACGAAACGAATCGCTAACCGATGCATGGATGAGGAATGGGTTTATGGCTGAAAATCGTGGCGTTGTTTATCTAGGGCAAAACAAGGTGGAAGTGCAGTCGATCGACTTTCCGAAGATGCAGAATCCAGCAGGCAAGAAGATTGAACATGCGGTGATTCTGAAGGTGGTTTCAACCAACATCTGCGGGAGCGACCAGCACATGGTGCGCGGTCGTACGACTGCTCCGACCGGGATGGTACTGGGCCATGAGATTACGGGTGAAGTGATTGAACTGGGGTCCGATGTGGAGTACATCAAGAAGGGCGACCTGGTGACGGTGCCGTTCAATGTTGCGTGTGGACGGTGCAGGACGTGTCGTATGCAGGAGACGGGAGTGTGTCTGAATGTTAATCCCGGACGGGCAGGCGGGGCGTTCGGGTATGTGGATATGGGTGGATGGGTTGGCGGGCAGGCGGAGTATGTGATGGTGCCGTATGCCGACTTCAACCTGATTCCGTTTCCGGACAAAGATCAGGCGATGAGTAAGATCAAGGATCTGACCATGCTGTCGGATATATTGCCGACTGGATTTCACGGCGCGGTGAATGCGGGGGTCGGCGTCGGGTCCACGGTGTATGTGGCTGGCGCAGGTCCGGTGGGGCTTGCGACGGCGGCTTCAGCCTACGTGTTGGGTGCGGCTGTGGTGCTGGTGGGCGATATGAACAAGGAGCGACTGAAGCATGCGGAGAGCATGGGATATGTTCCCATCGATCTGACGCAGGGGGATAACCTGGGCGAGCTGATTGAGAAGGTGCTGGGCAAGCCTGAGGTGGATGCGGCGATCGATGCAGTCGGGTTTGAGGCACGGGCGCATGGCAAGGATGGGGAAGAGGCTCCGGCAACAGTACTGAACTCCCTGATGAGTGTGGTAAGGGCGGCGGGGTCGATTGGGATTCCGGGGCTGTACGTAACGGACGACCCGGGCGCAGCGGATGAGGCGAGCAAGACGGGCAACCTGAAGATGCGGTTTGGGCTGGGCTGGGCGAAGTCGCACCGGTTTTACACGGGACAGACACCCGTGCTGAAGTACAACCGGCAGTTGATGCAGGCGATTCTGCATGACCGCCTGCCGATTGGAAAGATCGTAAACGCGACCGTGATTCCGCTGAGCGATGCAGCGCAGGGATATGCGGATTTTGATAAGGGCGCGGCGAAGAAGTTTGTTCTGGATCCGCACGGGCTGCTGAAGTAGACGTCCATCGTTACAAATGGAAGCGGCACAGCCATTGGCTGTGCCGCTTTCGTTTGGAGTGAGGCTATGACTACTGGACTTCGGCAATCCAAGTGGCGAAGGGCGGGAGGGTGATGTTAGTGAGCGCCGAGGTGGAGGCCAGAGCGGGATTATCCGTGAGGAGGGTCTTGACGGATTTCCCGCTGACTCCGGTGGAGGTGAGGTCGAGTGAGATGGTCTTTGGCTCTGCGGTGAAGTTCATGGCGACAACAACAGCGGGCTGTCCCGACCCGGTGGAGCGTAGCCAGGAGAGGACGTTGGTGTCGGACGGGTTGAGCATGGTCAGACCACCATTGCGCATGGCAAGGTTGGACCGGCGCAGAGCGATGAGGCGTTTGTTCCAGTTCAGGAGGGAGTTGGGTTCCTTCTCTTCCGTGGCGACGTTGATGGTTTTGTAGTTGGGGGGAACTGGGAGCCAAGTGGTGGCAGCGGTCGAGAAGCCGGCATTCTTGGTGGTGTCCCACTGCATAGGAGTACGCTCGCCGTCACGGCCCTTCTCCTTGGGCCAGCCGGTGATACCGATAGGATCCTTAACATCCTGGACGCGGGTTGGGGTCGTGGTGACCATGCCAATCTCGGCGCCCTCCCAAGTCATGGCCGTGGCGTTGGTAGTGTAGAGGACAGAGGCGATGACGCGGGCGATCGCTTCATTGTGGACACCATCGCCATAACGCTCCCAGGAGCGGACATTGTCGTGATTGTCGAAGACGAAGAGGGGGCGGCCACCGTGGACCTGGGTATCTGCCTCCTCGATGTGAGCGCGGAAGGCGGCAGCGTCGAGCTTGTCATGGTCGCCGTGCATACCGACGAGCATGTCCATGGGGAGCTGGAGCTCATCCTGCTTGTCTGAACCGTACCATTTGTCCAAAGCGGCGGTGTTGGGAAGGTAGGTTTCGCCGATCAGGACGCGGTTTCCGGGGTAAGAATCGGCCATCTGACGCATGCGGCGGATGACGCCGTGAACCTCCGGCAGGTTGGAGGTGTAGATCTCCTTGAGGTTGGGGTCGCCCTGTGCATTCAGGCCGCCGGTTTCGGGTTCACTGCGGAGTTGGGGATCCTCGAAGAGGGTGGGGATGGCGTCCAGACGGAAACCGGCGATGCCGCGGTCGAGCCAAAAGCGCATGGCGTCGAAGCAGGCCTTCTCAACAGCGGGGTTACTCCAGTTGAGATCAGGCTGTTGTTTGTAGAACTTATGGTAGTAGTACTGGTGAACGGCGGGGACCCACTCCCAGGCAGAGCCGCCGAAGAGGCTGACCCAGTTGTTGGGAGGAACGACTTGTTTGCCGTCCAGGGAGGTCTGGGCGTACTTCTTCTGATAGTCGGTAACGCCGGGGGAGTCTACGGGAATGCCGCTGTTCCAGACATACCAGTCGTGGCGGGGGTTGGTCCGGGAGCTGGCGGAGTCGATGAACCACTGATGCTTATCTGAGGTGTGGTTGAGGACCATATCCAGGATGATGCGGACGTTGCGCTGCTTCCCCTTGGCGATGAGCTTGTCCATATCCGCGACGGTGCCGTACTTGGGGTCGACGGACTCATAGTCGGAGATATCGTAGCCGAAGTCGACCTGCGGGGAGGGGTACATGGGCGCGATCCAAACGGCATCGACGCCGAGACTCTGGAGGTAAGGGAGGCGGTCTGCGATGCCGTTGAGGTCGCCAATGCCGTCGCCATTGGAGTCCTGGAAGGAGCGGGGGTAGACCTCATAAACGACAGCGTGCTTCCACCAGACGTTTGAGGTAGTGGGGGGTGCGATCTTGACGGCAGTCTGGGCGTGGGCCGGGAAGGTCAACAGGGTGGATGAGAAGGCAAAGGTGGCGGCAAGGGCGACGGCGGCGGTGCGGGCAAACAGTCGGCTACCGACAGGCTGAGCGGGTGGCCGCTGAGTTACGAGAACCATGAAGAATCCTCCAGAGGTACGGGATGGACTATACCATCTGGGGGCTATGCAGAGTTGAGGAGGGGCAAAGCGAAAAGCCGCGTGGGACGCGAGTTTTAGCGTAGTTGGTCTGACCAATAAAGTGGCTCGTTCCAATACGGTTTTTCACGGCGATGCGGGCGGATGTACGAGGTCAAAAGAAGGATGCATGGGCAGGAAAATAAGTTGACATGGGGTAAGAATGGTCGGTAAGGTTCATTGGGCATCAAGATCAGCCTTTTGATGGAGTCCTAGATCCACCCGCCTGGAGCAGTATGACCGCTCCAGGTTGTTATGTTTTTGCGTACGCGATACGCAACCGGGCAGCAAACGATAGAAGAGCAGCGGCAGCGCAAGAAGGTTTTTGGAGGCTTGGCATGAGGCAATTAGCAGGACAGTTTCGGAGAGCACTATGTGCAGCGGCGGCGGCGGTTCTGATCGTCGCGGCTCCCAGTGCGATAGGACAGGCGATCTTCGGCTCGATTACGGGTACCGTAACCGACTCGACCGGCGCGGCAATTCCTAACGCGACCATTACGATCCTTGACACGGCAAAGGGCACGAGCTCGACTATTACGAGCAATGCGTCCGGCGAGTTCACGGCAGATCACCTGATCCCAGACGTTTACACCGTTAAGGTGGCGGCGACTGGCTTCAAGACGTATCAACAGACGAACCTGACGCTGTTCGCGGACACGGTGAGCAAGGTCACTGCGGCGCTTGAGATTGGCGGCGCGGAGCAGACGGTTGAGGTGAACGCGGACCAAGTGGCGCAGCTGAAGGCAGACCGCGCCGACGTGGCGACGACCTTTAGCAGCCAAGAGGTGGTAGAGCTGCCAATTCCGGATCGTAACTTTACGAATCTGCAGCTTTTGCTTCCGGGTGCGCAGCAGCTTGGATGGGGACACGCGGCCAGCGAGAACCCTCAGGGTTCCAAGCAGATCGAAGTGGACGGCCAGGCGTTTGCCGGCGTCAGCTATCAGCTGGACGGAACCGACAATCAAGACCCGATTCTAGGAATCATCGTCATCAACCCGAACCCCGACTCGCTGTCGGAAGCGAAGATCACGACGCAGAACTTCGACGCGGAGTTCGGTAAAGCTGTTTCGTCGGTTGTGACGGTACAGACGAAGTCTGGGTCAAACAAATTCCACGGCACGGCATTCGACTATCGCGAGAGCAATGCGAATCTGGCCACCGATCCTTTTACGCAACAGCGCTCCAGCTTGACGCCTTTGAACCCGTTTCCGGGCGGACTGAAGAACCAGTTTGGCGGTTCGCTTGGCGGTCCAATCCTGAAGGACAAACTGTTCTTCTTTATGGACTATCAGGGTGTTCGGCAGAAGGTTGGTCTGGCAAATCTGGAAACCATTCCGACAACTCTTCTGCGTACAAGCTGCCTAAGCGGCAATGGTTGCGATTTCAGCGACTACGTTAACTTTTACGGCACAGCTCCCACGACGGGCGCTGCGAAGCAGTACATCTTTGACCAGGTAAAACAGGCGGACGGAACGACGAAGCCTGTCGCGTTCGCGAATAACATCATCCCGAACAACCGGCTTTCGCCACAGTTCCTCAGCCTGTTGAAGCTGATTCCAGCTCCGAACGTACCGGGCAATCAGGGCGGAACGATCAACAATTATTCAGCCAGCGGTCAGGGCAGCCTGAACGATGATCAGTACGACGTCCGTGTCGACTTCAACGCGACGCAGAGCACGCACGCCTTTGGCCGGTTCAGTCGCTTCACCGACGTGCTAAGCGGCAACCCTATCTTCGGCGCGGCTGGCGGCAAGGGCTTTGGTCTAAACGGTTACTCCGGAAACTCGCAGGGTAAGAACACGAGCGCAGCGGCTGGAGTTGACGTGGCCCTGAACCCGAAGCTGGTCTTTGATGTCCGGTTGGGGTACTTCCGCTATAACATCACGACGCACAAATATGATGAGGGCACCAACTTCGCTACACAGCTTGGGATTCCTGGGCTCAACAAAGGCGATATCATCACCAGCGGCTCACCGGGCTTCCAGCTTCAGGATCCCGGAACCTATGGGAATGGTACGCAGAACAATTCCGTCTTCGGTCAGGCGCTTGGATTTACCCACTGCAACTGCCCCTTGATTGAGCATGAGGATCAGTTCCAGCTTGCGAACAATTGGACTAAGACTCTAGGAAACCACGCGGTGAAGTTTGGCGTGGATCTGCGGTATGCCCGTAATCTGCGTGTACCTTCCGATACCGACCGCACCGGCATCCTGAACTTCGGAACCGGGCCTACGGGCGACGGATCTGGCACCAACGGTCTGAGCTTTGCGACGTTTGCCTTGGGAGAGGTTCCTAACTTCCAGCGTTTCGTCAGCACGTCCACCAATGCGAAAGAATTTCAGAAGCGGTTCTTCGGATATGCGCAAGACACGTGGAGAGCGAAGAGCAACCTTACCCTCAATCTCGGGCTCCGGTATGAATACTACGGACCGGAGAGCATCAACGGACCTTCAAATGGCTCGCTGCTGAATTTGGCGACGGGGTATCTCCAGGTTGCCGGTGTAGGTCAGGTGGCCAGCGATATGAACGTGGGCACACCGAAGTACGCCTTCAATCCGCGCGTAGGCGTTGCATGGGAAGTAAAGCCCGGCACCGTCATTCGTGCTGGGTACGGTCGCAGCTTCGATATCGGCGTGTTTGGATCGATCTTCGGTCACGCTGCTACGCAGAACCTGCCAGTACTCGCCAGCCAGAGCATCGTGGCCGGCGGTAATACCGCCAAAGACACGACGTACGCCTTCACGCTAGCCCAGGGGCCGAGCAACCCGACGTTCGTCTCGGCACCTGCAAGCGGACTCCTGCCTAACCCCGGCAATCAAGTCAGTTCGTTCTCTCGTCCGACGCTGGAAAGGCTTCCGACTCTGGATGCCTGGAATGCCGCCGTTCAGCAGGCGATCGGTAAGAGTTGGTCGACAACCATTGCGTATGTTGCCAACAAGGGCACACACACTCTGGGTGATTCCTCCGGCCAGCAGACGAACCCGAACGAACCAGGCAATTTCCTTCCCGCGCAGTACAGCGTCAACGGTCAGGCGTTGCACTACGATCCGACGGTCGGGTCAGGGCCCTATCCCGGGCAGGCGCTGCCGGGTATCTCAGCAAATAACGGTACTTCAAACGCTCTCTACCTTCGTCGTTACTATGGTCTCAAACTACCGGCTTGCTCCGATCCAAACTACGCGGCGGCGGGCGGTGTCAACGGACCGACTGCTGGATCATGTGGTTGGAACAATGACATCAAATACCTTGGTGACGATCAGGATAGCCACTACAACGCCATGCAGGTGACGTTGACGAAGAACATGTCGCACGGCTACTCGCTGAACGCCAACTATGCCTGGCAGAAGGCGATCAGCGAAGCGACAGGCTACAGCACCTGGGATCGTGCGGCGGTCCGCGGACGCGACAGCGCACTGCGGCAGCAGCAGATCATTGTCTACGGTTTGTTCGACCTTCCCTTCGGTCGCAACAAGCAGTTCCTGGGACACGTCAACTCAATCGTCAACCAGGTGGTCAGCGGCTGGCAGATCAGCCCGGTGGTCAACTACTCCAGCGGTTTACCGTTTACGTTGAGCTACAGCACCTGTCAGAACCAGAACGTGAGTGGTGCACCGTGCTATGTAAGCGGGAATGTCAACTCCTTCCATCCGCATGTCACGGGTCTTCCGGGACAAGGTCTAAGCTTCTACGATAAGTTCACAGCTAACGCAAACTCAACCGTCTTCACCGCGCCTGGTCAGGGAACCTTCTTTGCTCCGGCAGTTGATACGTTCGGAAACGTTGGCCGCAACACGGCTTTCGGACCTCACTTCTTCAACACGGACCTGTCTGTGCAGAAGTCGTTTGCGATCCGTGAGGGCATTGCGCTTCAGCTTCGTGCTGACGGCTTCAACGCCTTCAACCACATAAACTGGGGAACGCCGAACGGAACTCTCGACAATGGTGGCTCCATCGGTTCGGGTCCGTTCCCGAACTCCTCCTCTAACCCACGTCAGCTGCAGTTCTCGGGCCGCGTGCAGTTCTAAGCTGGTAGCAAGTCGGTACCTGGCGCGGGAGAGCGAAGTGCTCTCCCGCGCTTCTTCTTTAAGTGATAGGTTGAGGGCTGCACGGCGGCCCATCTGGAGCGTACGAAATGCTAAAGGTAAGGCAATGGATAGCGGCAGGCATGATGGTGACAGCTGGGTGTACGGTACAGGCACAGGAGCGGTCAAAGCCAGTGTTGAGCGAACATGCGGCGGCCGGAGTGGGAACGCAGGCGGTGGCGCCAGTGGAGTCCGACGAGTTGCGTGGCTTACGCAAACTGATCGATACGGGACATGCCGACGAGGCGTTGAAGCAGATTACGGAGATGAAGACGAAGCAGCCGAAAGTGCGCGGGTTGAGTCGGCTGGGGGGTCTAGCGCTCTACGCTCAAGGGCAGTTGAAACCGGCTGAACAGGCGTTCGCTGAGGCAGTTGCTGAGGATGCGGGGGATGCAGAATCGGCTCAGATGCGGGGGCTGACTCTGTTTCAGCTTGGGAGACCAGCTGAGGCGATTCCGCTGCTGGAATCGGCGCATGGCAGGAGTGGCGCGGGGCTGGGAACGCGGCGGTCGGATCCGAACTACTTGCTGGCATTGTGCTATATCGACACCCGGAAGTATGACGAAGCGCGCCATGCCTTCGCAGCGCAATTTGGGTTTGCGCCGGATGGGGCCGCGGCGTACCTCCTGGCATCGAGGATGCTCTTGAGACGGGAGTACCTGCCAGTCGCGCAGGGATTCGCAGAGAAGGCACTGGCGCTGCAGCCTGGGCTTCCTCTGGCCCATGCACTGCTGGGGGAGATCGCGCTCGCGGGGAATCATCTGGAAGAGGCGATTGCGCAGTTCGAGCAGGAACGTAAGGCAAATCCGATGGAGCCGAGTGTCTATGATCGTCTTGGAGATGCGTATGGGCGGGCCGCGCGGTATGACGATGCGCAGGCGAGTTTGCAACAGGCTGTCTTGCTGTCTCCGAACACGACTGGGCCTTACATCCTGCTCGGCAAAACAATGTTGAAGCAAGGCGATGCGTTGGGGGCAGCGACGTATCTAGAGCGGGCGGTGAAGATGGACCCCGCGAACTATATGTCGCACAGCATGTTGGGGCAGGCCTACCGCACGATGGGACGGACAGAAGACGCAAGCCGGGAGACCGCGACATCCCAAAAGCTGCAGGCCGTGAGTGAGCCGAAGCTACAGGAAGTTCATTGAGATCTTAGGCCGGCAGGCTTTCGGCTGGCTCTGCTCTTCGGGCTGCGGAATACGCCGATGTGACCAATGGCGATGCGTACGATGATCCCTGGGCGTGTACCTACGACATAATGTTAATTCCGCCGAACCGGTGTTTCATTGCCGATGGAATATGGTCAATTTGCAGCCCTAAACGACTCGGGTTGAGAATATTCGAACAGGCGGGCAGCGGCCGGAGAGCACATATAGGTCCTGCAGGATCGGGAGGTTGAGAGTCCACGGTGGAGCGGGCCATGTGTTGAGCTTGGCGAGGGCGAATGCTCTCTCTATACTTGGCGCGTGGCAAAGAACGGAGATGCAGTGATCTGGACGAGACGTGGGTTGATCAAGTCGCTTTCGCGGACGGCGCTCGTGCTGACGCTTGAAGATGTATTGAAGCTGGCGATACCCGCTATGGCGCAGGAGACGATGCAACAGCAGGTGGGCGCGCGGCCCACCTTCGATGCGAAGCCGCGACCTGCACCGAAGGGCGTGGCTTCTCCGGTGACGGGGACGCCGCTGGGATTCAGTTTTATAGATGTGGCGAAGCAGAGCGGCTTGACGGCGAAGACGATCTTCGGGGGGGAACACAAGAATCGCTATCTGCTGGAAACAACCGGATGCGGAGTAGCTTTTTACGACTTTGACCATGACGACTGGCTGGATCTGTTCCTGGTGAATGGGACGCGGCTGGAAGGATTTCCAAAGGGTTCTGAGCCGGTGAGCCGGTTGTTCAAGAACAATCGCGATGGGACGTTCACGGATATCACGGCAAAGAGCGGGATGACGCGGTCCGGGTGGGGCCAGGGATGCTGTGTCGGGGACTATGACAACGATGGGCTGAACGACCTATTTGTAACGTATTACGGGCAAAACATTCTGTATAAGAACCATGGCGACGGCACGTTTGCGGATGTGACAGCGAAGGCAGGATTGATGCAGACGTCGGGGCGGAACGGACATCCGCGCTGGAATTCCGGTTGCGCGTTTGTGGACTACGACAAAGACGGGCATCTGGACCTCTTCGTAGCGAACTATATCGACTTTGATATCAAGACGGCTCCTTTGCCGGAGGCGGCGGGGTGCGCCTATAAAGGGATGCAGGTGGCTTGCGGGCCTCCGGGGCTGGACGGCGGGAAGAACATTCTTTATCGTAACAACGGCGATGGCACCTTCACCGATGTGAGCGAGAGGGCAGGGATGTGGGACACCATTGGGACATATGGGTTGAGCGTGACAGTTGCGGATCTCGACAACGATGGATGGCCGGACATCTACGTCGCTAATGACTCTACAGCGGCCACCTATTACCAAAATCAGAAGGATGGGACGTTCAAGGATACGGCGATTGAGTCGGGGATTGCATACTCGCCGGACGGCAAGCCCCAGGCCGGAATGGGCGTGGCCGTTGGGGATTTCAACCGCGACGGGCTGCTGGATATCGTAAAGACAAACTTTGCCGGGGATACGGATTCCCTGTATCAGAATCTCGGCGATGGAACATTCGAGGATCACACGTACCTCTCCGGGTTGGGGGTTAATACGCGATACCTGGGATGGGGTGTAGGGTTTGTGGACCTTGATAATGATGGCTGGTTGGATATCTTTATTTCCAACGGGCATGTGTATCCGGAGGTGGATGGGTCGCATTTGGACGCACCCTATGCGGAGCACAAGTATGTGTATCGAAACCTGCGAAATGGGCAATTTGAAGAGGTGACGAACATTGCGGGTAGCGGCATGACGGACGCGGTGGCGGCGCGGGGGTGCGCCTTTGGCGACTATGACAATGATGGCGATATGGACGTCGTCGTGAACTGCGTAAACTCGGTTCCCCAACTGCTACGGTGCGATGCCACTACTGCACGGAACTGGATCAAGATTCGGACGGTGGGAAAGAAGAGCAATCGTGCAGGAATTGGAACGCGGATTACGGTGACGGCGACGACCGCCTCGCAGGAGAAAACGGGGATAAGCAAGCAGCCGATGAAGCAGGTGGAAGAGGTACGAAGCGGGGGCAGTTACTATTCGCAGAATGACTTGAGGATTCACTTCGGGCTGGATGGCGCGAGTAAGGCAGACGTGCAGTTGTCGTGGCCCTCCGGCGCTAAAGACGTTCTAAGGGATTTGGCAGCGAACAAGCTGTATGTCATCGAGGAAGGCGGCAAGGTGCTGAAGACGATGGAGATGAGTGGCGCCGGGAGAGGAACAAAGTCTTGAAGTATTGGTTGGTGCTGGGGCTCTGGCTGGCGAGGGCTGCGGCTGTTGCCGCGGGGCAGCAGGTGTATCCGGCGAGCGCAGAACATCCCACGCCAGCTTGGTTTGTGGATGTGGCTGCGAAGGCTGGGCTGACCGTGCGCAACGTCAACGGGAGCGAGGATCACAAGAGATACATCGTCGAAGCGACCGGCTCTGGGGTCGCCATCATTGACTACGACCATGATGGCTGGCCGGATATTTTCCTGGTGAATGGGACGGAGTTGTCAAGCGCAGGTAAAGCGGCGACCGCGGTCAGTAATCACCTGTTGCATAACAATCGTGACGGCACGTTTACGGATGTGACAGCAAAGACGGGGTTGCTTTCCAGCGGGTGGGGGCAGGGGGCGTGCGTTGGGGATTACGACAACGATGGGTTCGACGACCTGTATGTGACGGGATATGGCAAGGGGCGGCTGTTCCATAATCTGGGCAACGGGAGCTTTAAGGAAGTGGGTGAGGCTGCGGGAGTGGCAGGCAGCGGTAAGGAGTGGGGAACGGGATGTGCGTTTGTCGATTATGACCGGGATGGCAAGCTGGACCTTATGGTGGCGAACTATGTGCACTTTGATCTGGCGAAGACGCCGGCTCCGGGCGGAGAGGCGGGATGCATTTGGAAGGGAACGGCAGTCATGTGCGGGCCGCGCGGGCTACCCTATGCGCCGAACACTCTGTATCACAATGAGGGTAGCGGGAAGTTCACTGATGTGAGTAGGGCTGCGGGGATTGAGAAGACAGCGGGGCATTACTGCTTCTCTGTGACGACGCTCGATTATAACGAGGACGGATGGACGGATATCTATGTTGCGTGCGACTCAACGCCCTCGATTCTGTACCGCAACAACCATGACGGGACGTTTACGGATGTAGCCGCGGATGTGGGCGCCGCGTTCAATGAAGACGGACGTGAGCAGGCCGGGATGGGGTCCACTGCGGCGGACTATGACGGGGATGGGCATCTGGACCTGTTCAAGACGAACTTCTCTGACGATACGGCTACGCTCTACAAGGCGCATGGAGATGGGACCTTTACGGATGAGACGTTTGCGGCGGGGCTGGGGATCAACAGCGATGCGCTGGGGTGGGGGGCAATGTTTGCGGACGTGGATAACGATGGGTGGCCGGACCTGCTGGTGGTGAATGGGCATGTGTATCCGGAGGTGGATTCAGCGAAGCTAGGAGCAGCTTATCGGGAGCCGCGTTTTCTCTACTGGAATCAGGGGAATGGGAAGTTCAAGGATGTTTCGAAGGGGTCGGGGCCGGGGTTGACGGAGCCTTTATCAGGGCGGGGGCTCGCGATTGCGGACCTTTGGAATGATGGACGGGTGGAGGCAGTGGTGAACAACCTGAGCGACCGTCCGATGCTGCTGGTGAATGAGGCGAAGAACGCGAATCACTGGCTGGGGTTGAAGCTGACCGGGATGAAATCGAATCGGTCTGCGATTGGGGCGCGGGTGACGGTACGGGGGGGCAAGCGGAGTTGGGTGGACGAGGTACGGAGCGGGTCGAGTTATAACAGCTCCAATGATCTGCGGCTGCACGTGGGGCTGGGGGGGGAGACGCATGTGGCGGACGTGACCGTTCGGTGGCCGAATGGCGGGCGGGAGACGTTCACGGTGGAGGGTGTGGATAGGATGGTGGAGCTGGTGGAGGGCCGTGGTAAGCCGATCTTGTGATGCCACCCCCCCCCGAATGTGTGCAAAGTATTCAAAAAAGGATGTTTAGGCTTGTATCTACTTAAGTAACGCTTGGAAAGTTACTGCGGGGGTGGCGCAGATGGGTGGGCAGGCGGGATAGGCGGCTTGCGCCGTGCACGGAGGTACGCGATGACATCGGTGACATCCTGGGGGGCCAAGACGTCACCGAAGGGGGGCATGGACTGGCCACCGTCATGAATCTGGACGGCCATTTTTTCCGCAGTCATACGACGCGCGATGTTCTTCAGATCCGGGCCGCGGTCTCCTCCGCTGCCGGCTGGGCCGTGGCAGTGGGCGCAGCCGGAATCGACGAAGAGCTGAGCTCCGTGGACGGGTGAGGCGGCGGCCGCTTCCGCCGGGGGCGCGAGGGCGGGGATGAGGAGGAGGGGGAATGACAGGCCGAGAAGGGCCACGCAGGTCAGTTTAGGAACTATCGACACGACTTTAGGTTATCTCTGAGCCGCGATCAGCGGGGGTTGTTCGAGGAGATCGGGAGCGGAGAGCTTGCTCATGCTGCCGGAGACGGGCATGGGAAGATTTGGGGCGGGGTCATCTTTGCCCATGTGGTCCAGGTCATGGACGTGCCACGGAACGCTCTCCTGCGCGATCTCATGGTGCTTGCGGAGGTATTCGAGCGCATAGGTGCTGGCGGTGGGGTCGTCCTTCTGATCGGCGAAGTAGGCGGCCTGCTCGGTTGCTTTGTCCTTCAGGCCGAGGCGCCGGTAGAGAATGGCAAGGTTGTAGTGGGCGGCGAGATCGTCGGGGTCAATGGACTGGACGTTCTCATACTCAGCGCGGGCCTGCGGGTACTTGTGCTGCTGGTAGAAGGAGAAGCCGAGCTCACGATGAGCGTCGCGGGAGCGTGGGAACTTTTCTGCCACCTTCTGCAGGTCAGCGATAGCCTGATCCACCTGGCCTTCATTCCGCTCCACGAGGGCGCGGTAGTAAAGGGCGCGCGAGTTGTCCTTATCGAGGGCGAGGGACTTCTCAATGTACTGCATGGCCTCGTCATACTTTTCCCACTGGACGTAGGTGAGGCCGATGTTGGTCTGGGCATCCGCGTAATCGGGACGCATCTTCGCGACTCGCTCGAAGGCAGCTACGCTGGCGGCGTACTGCTGGGCGTCAAGCAGCGCGATGCCGTAGTTGTTCCAGCGCATCCACTCGGGGTTCTCATTGGGCAGGGGCTTGATGGCCGGGTTGCTTCCAGCGGTGAAGGTGCGGGTGGTGACGACCATGTCCACGATGGGCTGGGTGTAATGCTGGCCCTGCGGGATGCTCATACCGAAGTCAATAAAGTGTTGGTCGAAGCGGCGGTAGCGGACGGCGGCAGAGACGGTCACCGGACCGCCGTTCTTCGGCATGGTGAAGGCGTAACGAACGAGCTGTGAGCGTCCGGACTGGATGGTGTTGTTGTAGGCGACGACGCGGTTATCCCAGACCTGATGGAGGTCATTGGTGCCACCGTTCTTATTGATCAGACGATTGGTGAAGCTGTGCGCGGCGGGGTCCAGTTCGCCGTCAGGGCGGATGAACCCGCTCTCCGAGATGATTTTGCCGGTGGAGTCCTTGACCGTGAAGGCAACCCAGGATTCATACATATCGCGCTGCTCCGGGACGTGGGAGTGAGCGGCACCTTTGTTTTGGATGACAACGGAAGCGGTAACACGCTCCCCGGCCTTGAGGCTGAAGGGCTGCGTTCCCAAGGGCGCGATCAGTTTCTGCTGGGCTGGAGCGGCATTTGCCGGGGCATCCGGTTCCAGCGCGAAGAGGTCCACGTTGAAGACGGCGTTCTGCAGGAAAGAAGCGACCTTGGTTCCCTGCTCGTCGTAGTGATAGATCGCGGGGATGATGGTATTTGCGCCCAGCCATCGATGGGAGGCGAGTTGGCCCTTCTTGGCGCCGAAGTCGACGGCCTTGCCGAGATCTTCGCGCTGCATGTGGCAGGTCTGGCAGGTGGAGACGACGTCCTTTTTGTAAAAGGGCAAGGGAGACTGTTTGGCGAAGGAACTGTTCTGCCACTCGTCATACAGCGAGATGGCGCGCTGCCATTTGTACCCGTTGAGCGTTTGCGGCAAAGCCGCCTTGTGGCAGGCTGAGCAAAACTCCGAGGTGCGGTAAAGCGGCTTCATGACGGCGGCAGAGTGACGGTCAAGGTGCGCATAAATCTCCGCATCGGAGACGGGCTTATGGATGGGCTTACCGGCCTCATCGACGAGCACGGCAGGTTCCGCGAGGACGAAGCTTCCGGTTCCACGAGTATCCACGGTCTTGATGGAGTGACAGACCATGCAGGTGACGCCGTCCTGGTCGTAAGGCCGCTTGCGAGGAGCGCCTTCCGTGATGGCACCGGCGGCGACTGCGATGGGATCGTGACAGCCTTCGCAGTGGCGGGAGAAGTTGATGCCCTTCTCCGCGTTGAGCAGGTTGACGTTGCGAAGGTAGTACGGCACGCGGTTGGAGTTGGAGTGGACGGACTGACGCCACTGCGCGTGCGCCTGCTGGTGGCAGTGGCCGCAGTACTGCGCGGTGGGGAAGAGCTTGGGATCAATGAACTGGCTGGTCTCCGTCTGCATGTTGGTGGGCAGAAACTTCTTATCCGGAGAGCCGAAGCGGTTGGTGTATCCCTTGTCGGCTTTGGCATTGTACGCCTTGCGGGCTTCATCCTCCGCATCACCCTGCTGGCCGGCGCGGACCGCCATGGGCACGGCGAGCGCCGCTGCGGCGATACAGGTGGCGATTACGAATCGAATGAGGCGGCGACGGGCTGGGAGGGTAAGCGGCATGGGACTCACGGAAGCGGGATCAGGACAGCGTAACTCTTTGACCTTTTTCAGGTTCTGGCGAATCTTAGAGCAGCGCGAGGACCGATGTCTTCCACCGAAAGGTGGAGGTCCGGGCTGCCTGGGTGGCTACTTCTGCTCCGTGGAAGCGGCGGCTGGGGAACTCTTTGGCAGTGGGGTGCCCTTGCCTTCCATGAGGGTCTGGAAGCGGTCGACACCCTCCGCGGCGAACTGCTCATGGAGACCGCTGGGCCAGGCGACTTCAAGCTTGTCAACACTGGTGGCGGAGCCGATTCCGAAGTGGGGACGCATGTCCGAGGTGGAGGCAAAGCTGCCGCCGGAGAAGACGTCCGCGCGCTGGCGCACGCCGTTGGCGGTGACGTATACCGTGGCGCCAATGGCATCGCGCGGGCTCTTTGGACCGCCGACGAGCTTAAACGCGACCCAGTGGTTTTTATCCGCGCTGACGTTGCGGAGGAGCGCCGGGGTGGAATCCAGGTTGTTGATGACGGCGCCCATGCGCCCGTCGTTGAAGAGGTCTCCGACGGCGAGGCCTCGGGAGGTCATGGCGGCTGCGAGGGCGGTACCTTCGACGGCGGGGATGGTGTCGAAGCTCTTCCCCGCGATGTTGTGGAAGAGGAGCGGGCGCTGCGCCCAGGTGGTTCCCCAGTTGTTGGCGTCTGCGTTGCGGTAGACATGGCCGTTGACTTCGAGGAGGTCGCGCCATCCGTCGTTATCGTAGTCCAGGAAGGCGGTGCCCCAGCCGAGGAAGGGGATGGTGCCTTCGGAGATGCGGGTCTCGTAGGAGATGTCGGTGAAGTTGGCGTCGCCGTCGTTGCGGTAGAGCGGCTTGTAGTCGTCGGAGAAGGTGGTGTTGTATACGTCGATGAGGCCGTTGTTGCGGTAGTCGGCGACGGCGATGCCCATGGAGGCGGTCTCGCGGCCGTCTTTGTTGAGGGCGTAGCCGGAGGCGTAGCTAACATCCTCAAAGTGGCCGCCGCCCTGATTGATATAGAGATAGTTTGGGGTGGAGTCGTTGGCGACGAGCAGGTCCACGCGACCGTCGTTGTTGACGTCGATGAAGACGGAGGCGAGGCCGTAGTAGCCGGGCTTGTCGTTGACGCCGGCCTCGGCGCTCACGTCGGTGAAGGTGCCGTCGCCGTTGTTGTGGAAGAGATGATCCTGCTCGCCGGGGAGGCCGCGCGGGCCGCACATGGTTTTGACGCCTCGATACTGGCAAAAGGCGAAGGGGATGGCGGCGTCCCCGGGCTTTTGATTGTCGGGCTGATTTTTGAGGTCGTAGTGGACGTAGCCGGGAACGAAGAGATCGAGCTTGCCGTCGCCGTCATAGTCGCCCCAGGTAGCGCCGGTGGACCAATTCCCTAGGGCTACCCCTGCTTTGGCCGCCACATCCGTAAAGGTGCCGTCGTGATTATTGTGGAAGAGGCGGTTTGCTCCCAGATTGGTTACATATAGATCCGGCCAGCCGTCGTTATCGTAATCACCGACGGCTACGCCGAAGCCCCAGCGATCGTTGCCGACGCCGGCTTTGGCGGTGACGTCCGTGAAGGTGCCGTCGTGATTATTGTGAAAGAGCGCAGCATGAGGCATTGCGCCTTTGCCCGCCATGGCGGACTCCGTACTGCCGTTGACGAAGTAGATGTCCAACCAGCCGTCGTTGTCGTAGTCCAGCAGTGCAACGCCGGAGCCGACGGTGTCGATGATGTAGCGCTTCTCGGTTGAACCCATGGTGTGGTGCCATGAGGTCAGGCCGGCCTTCGCGGCGATGTCTTCAAAGATATGCGGGCCAGACTTGACCGTGCCGCCGGCGGTGATGGGCCGGTGCTCGGCGTCGAAGATGGGGGCGAAGACGCCGCCCGTGCCGGACCCTCCACGGGCGGGTGCCTGCGCTCCTTCGCCGTTGGTCCCCTTTTGCGCTTCAAGGGGGGTCTGCGCATGCGAGACCGACGGGGTCATGGCGAGCGTGAGGATGAGCAGTACGGGGGTGCGAAAGGTCAGAGTCATAGAGGATGTGCGGCGGCAAGCAGTGGCGGGCGGCGGCATGCGCCCGGATGCCTGCGGCGACTGCCATCATACCCCCAAAGGCGGCTTCCAGCGCGGTCTCCACCTTTCGATGGAGGTCCAGCGGGCAAGTCGAATCTCGAGCGTGATTGTTCTTTCGACGCAGCCGATATACAGATTCGGGGCTTCGCTCTCGCACGGAGGCGTGTCGCAACGCAGGTCAGCGCCCGCTCTTCAGCGTTACATATCGGTACAACTTCCGCGCGATTGGTGCGGTTCCAGTGAACCGCTACTGTCAATGGCAAGCTAGGACACTTCTCTGGGCGTCTCGATAAGCAAGAGTGGAGAGGGTTTTAGATCGAGCCTATGAGACCAGGCCGATGTTCCAAACACTTTGCGAAAGGACAGGATGGCTCCCCGGGTAAAAGTTTTAATCGCACTCATGATCGCGCTTGCGGCATGCAGCGTCAGATGGTCTGCCGGGTACCCCGGCCATGCCTGGTTGCGTTTTACTGTCTATCTCATCGCCGTGATGCTGAGCTCCGGCATGAAGGTGGCGATGCCCAAGGGCGACGGCACGGCCTCCGTCAACTTCCCCTTCATCCTGTTGGGTATCGTTCAACTGTCTCCCGGGCAGACGATGGCCATGGCCGCTCTCTCCGTGCTGGCACAGTGCAGATTCAAGGTCATCAAGTCCTTCACGCTGGTACAAGTCGCCTTCAATGTTGCGAATACCGTGACCGCGACAGCCATCGCGTGGGCCACCTTTGCGTTTGCAGGCAAGCTACATGTGGAGATGGCTCCGGCGCTTTCGATTGCCTCCATCGTGTATTTCCTGGCCAACACGATTCCTGTCGCGATGGTGATTGGATGGCTCCAGGGGGAGAACCCGCTCCGGCTGTGGCGTCGAGAGTTCCCGTGGTACCTTCCGTTTTACCTTGTCGGCGCAATCCTGGCTGCGGCAGCGAATCTGATCAGCGTAAGGGTGGGGTGGACGACTTCGCTTCTGTTGATCCCTGTCATCTACACCATCTTCCGCGCGTATCAGACGCAGATGGCTACGATCCGCGCGAGGGAGAAACACCTGGAAGATACGGAAGCGCTGCACCTCCGGACGATCGAAGGGCTCGCCATGGCCATCGAGGCCAAGGATCACAACACGCATGACCACCTGGTCAGGACGAGGGTGTACGTCTCAGAGATTGGCCTTGCCCTGAACCTCGGCACGCTGGAGATGCAAGCGCTGTTGACCGCGTCGTTTCTGCATGACATCGGCAAACTGGCGGTTCCGGAGTACATCATCAACAAGCCTGGAAAGTTGACGCCAGAGGAGTTCGACAAGATCAAGATTCATCCCGTTGTGGGCGCGGACATTCTGGAGCGAGTGCGCTTTCCTTATCCCGTGGTTCCAATTGTTCGATCACATCATGAGGCGTGGGATGGAAGCGGCTATCCGGATGGATTGAAGGGCGCAGAGATTCCCATTGGCGCGCGCATTCTGACGGTGGTGGATTGCTTCGATGCACTTGCGTCTGATCGTCCGTATCGCAGGGCAATGAAAACCGAAGATGCGATGGCGCTGGTGAAGAGCAAGTCCGGATCGCAGTTCGATCCAGCGGTCGTGGCCATCCT
This sequence comes from uncultured Acidobacteriaceae bacterium, assembly GCA_964242025.1. GTDB lineage: Bacteria > Acidobacteriota > Terriglobia > Terriglobales > Acidobacteriaceae > Edaphobacter. The sequence goes on along the minus strand of CAXSZW010000001.1, from coordinate 573,301 downwards.
CGAAGAGCGTTACATTGAGCTGGAAGGCAAGGCACGCACCCAGGGTGGGGGCATTGCTCCGCTGAATACGGACATTACGGTGCGGCGTGGAGAGGCCCCGGGCGCCGGCTTTCAGAAGGATTCCTCTGACGATGAAGCAATGAGTGGCAAGGCTTTTGGAGAGGAGAGCAGTGTTGTCTCCAAGGAATCGCTTGCACTGATCGCAGCGGCCAACCATGAGGCACAGTCCATCTTCGACATGACGCAGATGCTGGGGAGTTCGCTAAGTTCCGATGAGACGATCTCCATTATGTCAGCGCGTCTGCGCCGTCTGGTTCCGTGTGACTGCTTTGTGATCTACCTCAAGGCTGAAGAGTCGGTCGGGATCCACTACATCGATGGTGAATGCGCGGGACGATTCACGACCGCTCGTATCCCATTGGGAGAAGGGCTTTCCGGGTGGGTGAGCCAGAATACGAAACCCATCCTGAATGGCAATCCCACCGTTGAGCCGAACTATGTCACCTTGGGCGGGCCATCGAAACCGCTGAGTTCAGCCCTCTCCATTCCGCTCATCGACGTGAGCGGCGAGGTCTTTGGGGCGCTGACGGTGTACTCGGCCGCGGCTGATGCCTTCTCTCGCGAACACCTGCGAATGCTTCTTGCCATGGAGGCGAAGGTTTCTTTGACGCTGAAGAAGCTGCTTCGTCCCAACGATGAGAGCGGCGATGCAATGCTCGATCCGCTGACGCGCCTTCCGAACCTGCGGCAGATGTTCCTTGAGGTGGAAGAGAGGCTGGTCACAACGCAACAGCCCGAGGGCGGCGGATTCGGGATTGTCATCTGCAGCTTGAATGACTTCAGCGAAGTCAGCAAGGTGCACGGGATTGAGATGGGCGAGATCCTTCTGCAGAAGGTAGCGGAGGGCTTCGGCCAGAGTATCGACCCATCCGAGATGGTCGCGCGCACTGGCGGGCAGGAGTTCGGATTCATCGTGGCTGCAACAAATCAGCAGCGTTCTACCGCGCAGGTTGAAGCCATTACCAAGTCAGTGCATAGGGCATGCAACGACCTCAACCTCAATCTGGAGGTAAGCGTCAGCATCGGCGCCGCGTTCTTTCCTGCTGACGGTGCGACCGCCGAGTCGCTGCTGGCGACGGCAAGCCGACGGATGCATCTTCACCAACGCAGCCTACAGAAGCAAGGACCGAAGCGAAGCAACGTGGTTCCGCTGGAACTGGCTACAAGCGCATGAACTGCGCGCTTCCCTTGCTGCGAAGGTTCGGCCGCACCGTCCTTCTCCTTGTGCTGGTGGCGACAGGAACCATCTTGCTGATGCGTTTTGCTCCCGGTTACTTCTCCGATGCGCGAGAGATGGATGCAAAGTATGGTGAGAGTACGCAGGCGCAGTTAAACGTTGAACGCACCGAACGCGGGTCGTTTGGCGCGATTGCCCAGTCCACTCTCGGCGGCTGGATACATGGTGATCTGGGACGCTCGCGGCAGTATGAGATTCCAGTGCGGGACCTGATTGTGCCGCGCCTTGGTGTCACGGCTTCGCTGCTTGCAAGAGGCGTCTTATACGGTTGGCTGCTGGCTCTGGGCGTTGCGCTGCCGATCAGTGCGGCACGAAAGCGTAAAGCGTTCCTGGCTGCACCCTTCACGCTTCTGCTCGCCGTGCCAACAGGAGCCATGGCGACGTTTTGCCTGCTCAGCGGCATGGGCGGACCGGTGCTGGTCCTGATGCTGCTGCTGGCTTCACGGGATTTCAAGTTTCTTTATCGGGCCCTCCGCGAGGCATGGCTAGCCCCACACCTGCTCAGTGCGCGGGCTCAAGGGTTACGCTTTCACCGGCTGGCGTGGGTGCATGTGTTTCCGAATGTCTGGTCGCAGATGCTTGCGCTGGCGATGTTGTCGTTTGTCACCGCACTGAGCGCGGTTATCCCCATTGAGGTGATCTTCGATCAACCGGGTCTGGGCCAGCTTGCATGGACTGCTGCGATGAACCGGGATCTTCCCGTTCTGATGGCCACGACGATGCTGATGGCCGGGGCGGTCGCAGTTGCCGGAACCTTCTCTGGCCCAGCGCGGCTCAAGGAGGCGGCATGAAGCGTGCCGTTGCGTTGTCCTTGCTTGCACTGCTCCTTATGGCAGCGGTGGTGATTCTGCTTATGCCTGGCGCGAGCTACTCTGCACAGGACCGCGAAGCCACGATGGCCGGCGCGTCCAGGCACCACGTGACTGGGACGGATCAGCTTGGCCGCGACCGCACAGTCCGCACCGCCGCAGCGTTGATGCTTGGGCTGGCCGGAGCGTCCTTGGCCTCTGCAGTCGCTACTGCAGTTGCGGCGGCGGTAGGAACCGCAGCGGCGTTCAGCCCCGCGTTGGTGACCTCTGCCGTGTTGCTGTTACTTGATCTTTTTCTAACGCTGCCGTGGCTGTTTCTGTTGATGATGGTGCGCTCGGGACTTCCGCTGACACTCTCGCCGCTGCACTCCGCGGCCGTCACATTCGGGATGCTTGCTGCGCTCGGCTGGCCTGCCTGTGCAAAGGCTGTCTACCGAGGTGCGGTGCAACTGCGCTGCTCGGAAGGGATGATCCACGGTCGAGCCAGCGGTCTTCGCGTTCCGCAACTCGTCCGTCTGCACCTGCTGCCGAACCTACGTTCGCTGCTGCTTCCGCAGTTCCTGGTCTGTGTGCCTGCGTTCATCATTGCAGAGGCAAACCTCGGCACACTTGGACTGGGGATCACCGAGCCGCTTCCTTCCTGGGGGTCGATGCTGCAGGAACTCGATAGCTCCGCACTGCTGGCGACATCACACTGGATTTATCTTCCCCTGGTCCTGCTGATCGTTGTCTTGTTCCTTCTTGAATCCATGATCGCTGAACCACTTGAGGTGTAGTTATGCTTTCGAAAATCGGTCGGGCTCTCTTTACGTTGTGTGCAATCTTTGTTGCAAATACCTGCGTGTGGTGCGCGGACGTACCGAAGCTGCCGGGGGAGCTCGCGTGGTCCATTCGGTATGACCCGAAGACGCTCGACCCTGCCAAGGTAGATGAACAAGCTTCGGAGATGGTGCGGTATCTCACGGGCGGTGTGCTGGTCCGCATCAATCGCCAGACGCAGCAGCCTGAGCCTGAGCTTGCATCAAGTTGGTCTTTGTCGACGGACGGACGGACCATCACCTTCCGTCTGCGCGATGGACTCCGCTTTTCCGATGGCAGCATGCTGACTTCACGCGATGTCGCCTGGTCGCTACGTCGTGTGCTGATGCCGGCAGTGGCTGCGCCCGTTGCCGAGGAGTTCCTGCAGCCTCAATCAGTAACCGTTGAAACGCCCGATGCGCTCATGGTCAGGGTCCATCTTGCGCAGCGCGTCATCGGTATTGCCAAGGTCTTCGATGAGATTGCGATTGAGCCGGCTGACCGGCCCAGCGAAGGGCGCGTGACCTCCGGGCCGTTCGTCATTGCGGAGTACAAGCGTGGCCAGTTTGTGCGGTTGAAGAAGAATCCGAACTACTGGCGGAAAGATGCCGCCGGCGTTCAACTGCCCTATGCCAGTGGCGTGCGGCTGGATGTGGTGAGCAATCGTGAGCAGGAGACAACGCTGTTTCAACGTGGCGACTACGACCTGATCGATAGCCTCTCTCCCGATTTCTATGCCGTGCTTGCAAAGCGCGGCGGCGCCGCCGTGCGTGATCTTGGACCATCTCTCAACACGGAGCAGATGTGGTTCAACCAAGCGGCCGTCTCTCCTTTGCCGGAGTACGAGAAGGCATGGTTCCAGAATCGCGGCTTCCGCGTTGCCGTCTCGCAGGCGATTCATCGGGCCGATCTAGCGCGCATCGCCTACGCCGGTCATGCGACTGCGGCAGTTGGCTTCATCTCCCCCGCAAATACGGCCTGGTTCAACACCGGCCTGCAATATCCGCATGAGGACGTTGCGCAGGCCGCGCGCCTGCTTGCCAGCTCCGGCTTCCACCGCAGCGGGAACATGCTGTACGACGCAGCGGGGCACACGGTGGCCTTCTCCATCCTGACGAACGCCGGCAACACCGCGCGGCAGAAGATGGCTACGCTGATCCAGCAGGACCTGGGTGCGTTGGGAATCCAGGTCTCTGTCGTCACGCTGGACTTCCCTGCCCTTATCGAGCGGCTGATGCACAAACAGGACTATGAAGCGTGTCTGCTGGGGCTGACCAATGTAGACCCCGATCCTAACTCCATGATGAATCTCTGGATGAGTTCGTCTCCAAATCATCAATGGAATCCTTCGGAAAAGACGCCGGCGACGCCGTGGGAGGCGGAGATCGATTCACAGATGAAGACCCAGGCAACCAGCTTGAATGACCGTGAGCGTAAGCGCGCCGTCGACCGGCTGCAACAGATTGTGGCCGACCAGCAGCCGTTCATCTATCTGGTTCACCCGAATATGCTGTACGCCATCTCACCGCAACTGAGCGGCGTGCAGCCTTCCGTCTTTCAGCCAGGTCTTGTCTGGAACATTGAAAACATCCATCCCAAAGGAGCGCGCTAGTGAGCGAACCTTTGCTGAAGGTGCGGCTGCAGGCCAGCTATGGCGGACGCACCGTGCTCAACGATGTGAGCTTTGATCTGCAGGCAGGTGAGGTGCTAGGTCTTGTAGGCACAAGCGGCGCGGGTAAGAGCACGCTGGTGCTGGCACTGCTGGGCCTCTTGCCCTGGCGTGGCGGCGTGGTGTCAGGAGAGGTTCTGTTGGGCGGAAAGAACCTGTTGCAGATACCGGAGCGTGAGGCCCGCCGCATCCGGGGCAAAATGATCTCCCTGGTGCCGCAGAGCCCGATGACTGCGCTGAACTCCGCGGTATCCCTGATGCGGCATTTTGAGGAAGCATGGAGAGCGCATGAGAACTCCGGGAAGGCGGCGCTTGCAACCAGGCTGCAAGAACTGATGATGCAGGTTCATCTGCCCCATGATCGTGAGTTTCTCTCGCGACGGCCAAACCAGATCAGCGTGGGGCAGGCGCAGCGAATTTCGATTGCCCTGGCGTTGCTGCATCGGCCTGCGGTGGTGGTGGCGGATGAGCCGACCAGCGCTCTTGACCCGGTGACGCAGACAGAGATTGTGCGCCTGCTGCGCCGTCTCAGCGCGGAGACAGGGACGGCCCTGCTTTACATCTCGCATGATCTGGTCTCAGTGGTTCAGTTGAGCGACCGCCTTGCCGTGCTGAGCGGCGGCAGCATTGTGGAATGCCTTCCGATCGAATCGATTGCGCAAGCCCTGCATCCAGCGACAAGGGCGCTCCTGGGGTCGCTTCCGGCTCCGCCGGAGGTGCTGCTGCGGCATCGTTCGCTTGACACCCCCGAGGATGAACTCAAGAGCGGCGAAGCGATGATGCTCACGACCACAACGCAGACTCCTTCCAACAGCGAAATCAAGGCCGTAACGTTACCGCAACTTACAACTTGAAGGGTATGGCCCCGTTGCGCTGAGGACCGTAACGTGACTGTGGAAGAAGAAACGTCGCGGCGCCTGGACAAATTGTTGGCCGTGATGACATAGAAATCTGGATTCACCTGCTGGATTTGAAACATGCCGCGATAAGACCTTGTTGAATCTGCATCACTGCCGGACCGTTAGACCACAAGTTTAAAGAAGCAATCAGGAGCAGCACCCATGAACCACTTGTCTCGTTGCCTTATTTCTTTCCTGGGATTTGCCGTGCTGGCGCCGTCAAGCGCCTTGGCCGCATCTTCTGCAAACTCCTCCAAGCTCTCGCAGGATGTAGCCGCTACTCTGCCGTGGCAGAGCGTTCCCGTGATCATTCAATACACCTCCTCTCCCACTTCAGCGCAGAACTTTGTGATCGCCGCGCTGGGTGGAACGGTGACGGCGGTGTTGAGTACGGTCAATGCGGTGGCCGCTACTCTTCCGGGTGCGCTGCTGCCCATTCTGGCTGCTGACCCGAGCGTCAGTCACATCTCTCGCGACCATACCCTGGGCGCCAAGCAGGTCACCGTCACCACCGCCGAGTACACGACCGAGCCGATCAATGCGCCGCAGGTATGGGCGAAGGGGTATGACGGTACGGGCGTGGGTGTGGCCATCATCGACAGCGGGATCACCCCAGTGGACGATCTCTCCTCCAAGGTGCGGCGCACGCTCTCCGGCAATCGCATTATGTACAGCCAGAGCTTCGTGCCGGGTGACCTTTCCACCAACGACCAGTATGGCCACGGAACGCACGTTGCCGGTCTCGTCGCGGGCAATGCGTCGGATTCAACCGGCTCCAACTATTTCCGGACGTTCTCCGGCGCGGCTCCGAACGCCAACCTGATCAATCTGCGCGTCCTGGACAAGAATGGCGCAGGCTCGGACTCCAGTGTCATCATGGCCATCCAGACGGCGATCCTGCTGAAGCCGCTATACAACATCCGCGTCATCAACCTTTCGCTCGGACGCCCCATCTACGACAGCTACAAGATCGATCCGCTCTGCATGGCGGTGGAGGCGGCTTGGAAGGCGGGAATTATTGTGGTGGTGGCGGCGGGGAACGATGGGCGTGATCTGGCGCTGAATCCGGAGGGTTATGGGACGATTGAGGCTCCTGGCAACGATCCGTATGTGCTGACGGTGGGGGCGATGCGCACGATGGGGACGGCCGGGATTGGCGACGACCTGATTGCGAGCTACAGCTCCAAGGGACCGTCGTTTATCGACCATATTGTGAAGCCGGACCTGGTGGCGCCGGGCAATCTGGTGAGCAGCCTGAAGTTTCCGGGCGATCTGCTGGCGGTGGACAATCCTTCGTTTGCCACGCTTAACTCCTTTTATATCAACGGCGGCAACTCGCAGCCGAGCGCTGCCTACTTTCCCCTGAGCGGGACGAGCATGGCGACGGGCGTGGCGAGCGGCGCGGTGGCGCTGCTGGTGCAGGCGCAGCCGAGTGCGACGCCGGACCAGATCAAGGCGTACCTGATGCAGAGCGCGAACCGGAGCAGCTTTCCGGCGACGAGCAGCGTGACGGACCCTGCAAGTGGCACAATCTACAAGGCTAATTACGATCTGTTCACGGTTGGAGCGGGCTACATGGACGTCTCCGCGGCCCTGAACAGCCTGGGCGCGAAGGGGGCGCTGGCGGTGAAGGGTACGGCGATGTCCCCGGTGGCGAGTGGTTCTGCCAGCAACACCTCATTTGCGGCAGACCCGGGCTCGCTTTGGGGGTCTACGATCCTGTGGGGCGCTTCCAACGTGTACGGGGCGAAGGCCGTGACGAACGGTTCGACGATCCTGTGGGGCGCTTCGGTACTGGCTGGATCCAATGATTCTGAAGGGTTTACGGCACTCTGGGGAGCGAAGTCGCAGTGGGCGCAGTCCAGCCCCACGGCGCAGACGATCCTGTGGGGTGCGACCGATCTGAACAGCTCCACGATCCTTTGGGGCGCGTCCGGGACGAACAGCTCCACCATCCTGTGGGGGGCCTCCACCACGCAGGGCAGCACCATCCTGTGGGGCGCTTCGAACGATCAGAGCAGCACGATTCTGTGGGGTGCTTCTGCACCGTATATGAATTAGAATCATCAACTTACAAGCGGATCGGACGTGTTCTTCGCGGCAGCGAAGGGTGCGTCCGATTCTGCTTTGGAGCGTGTCCATCGCCCGAGACCGATGGCAAATCGGATGGTGAAGTTGTGGTAATTGGTATGGATAAGGTGGGCAAGGAACAGCAACTACGAAGGGTCTCTCAGAGGGCTGCACCGTGTCTGGGCAGCAGCCCTTTCCCGTTGACCGGTGAATGGGCAGGGGACCCGAGGCGAGCGGATATGATGACGCCAAGGGGGACTTCTTTTTGCGCTTGCGAGTGGGATTGGTGGCGGGGTGGATGGCATGGGGTGCTTTGGCGCTTGGGCAGGGGCAGGCGCCCTTGGTGGAGGGCGGGAAGGCTCCTAACAGCGCGAAGGCGCAGAAGCGGCACTACGTGGTGCTGGTGTCGCTCGATGGGTTCCGGTATGACTATCCGGTGAAGTGGGGTGCGCCGCAGATCCAGGCGATTGCAGCCGCCGGGGCGACGGCTCCGGAGGGGATGTATCCGAGCTATCCTTCCATCACGTTTCCGAACCACCTGACGCTGGTGACGGGGCTTTACCCGGAGCATCACGGGATTGTGGGGAATACGTTTTACGATCCGGCGCGGAAGGAGACCTACTCCTACAAGAAGGCGACCAACGCCGACGGGACCTGGTACAAGGGGACGCCGCTGTGGTCGCTGGCGGAGGAACAGGGGATGCGGGCGGCGTCGTTTTACTGGCCGGGGTCCGAGGCGGAGATTGCCGGGGAACGGCCGGCCGAGTACGTTCGCTTCGACGACACGTTCAACGACAGCAAGCGGATTGACCAGGTGGTGGCGTGGCTAAAGGAGCCGGCGGCGGAGCGGCCACACCTGATAACCCTGTACTACAGCAACACCGACCACGCGGGGCACGACTACGGGCCGGACTCCAACGAGGAGCGTGACGCAGTACACCATGTGGACGGGCTGATGGGGGAGCTGCGGCAGAAGCTGGACGGAACCGGGCTGCCGGTGGACCTGGTGATTGTGGCGGACCACGGGATGGTGAGCCGCGAGGGCGAGTGGATTGTGCTGGACCAGTTTGCGGACCTGACGCACTTCAAGACAGATGGGATGCTGCTGTATCCGGAGAGCGAGGCGGACGCGCAGAAGGCTTACGAGGAGTTCCGCGCGCATGCTGACCCGCGCTTCACGGTGTACCGGCGCAAGGAGGTTCCGGCCTACCTGCATTACGACGCGAATGAGCGGGAGGGCGATCCGGTGGTGGTGCCGAACGGGCCTTACGCCTTCAAGGCACATGCCAGCACCGACAAGCTACACCCGGGGGAGCATGGCTACGACGTGACGCGGATGCCGGAGATGAAGGCGCTGTTTGTGGCGAACGGGCCGGACATCAAGGCGGGGACGAAGCTGACGAGCTTTCCGAATGTGGACGTGTATGACTTCATCGCTAAGTTGTTGAGTCTGAAGCCGGGGAAGAATGATGGGGAGTTACAGCCACTTAAGGGAGCAATAAAAGGTTACTAAGGTGTCGCAGGAGAGAAAGGTGTTGTAACTTAAGAACGTTCTTGTGTTTGGTACGTCTTTTCCTCCAGTCGAGTAACAACCAAGAGGCGGCCCTCCCCCCGATGCGTGGTTTTTCTGTTCTGTTTTTTTTGTCCTCCGTAGCCGGCCCCGCTGTAACCGTTGGCATGCATGCGCAGCTCTCCCGTCCGGCTGACGCGGTGGTGAGTGGGTTGGTCACGGACCCGAGCGGCGCTGTGATTCCGGGCGCGACGGTGGCGCTGCACCAGGAGGGCCACGCGGATGTGACGGTGACCTCCGGGCCTGCGGGTGCGTACAGCCTGAGCGTTCCGGGTGGAAGTGGGACGGTGACGGTTACGGCGAATGCGGCGGGATTTGCGCCGTACCGGAGCGCACCGCTGCAACTGACGGCGGGACGGCACCGGACGCTGAACCTGGCGATGAAGATTGAGGCAGCCGAGCAGGTGGAGGTCTCCGGCGACACGGTTCCTTCCACCGATCCGGCGAACAACGGCGACCAGATTGTGCTGAAGCAGTCTGACATTGACGCGCTGCCGACGAACTCGACGGAGTTAAGCCAGCAGTTGCAGGGGTTGAGCGGGGGGCCTTCACCGGACATTTACGTGGATGGCTTTTCCGGCGGGACGATTCCGCCGAAGGACACGATCCGGGAGATACGGATCAACCAGAATCCGTACTCGGCGCTGAACGATACGAATCCGGTGAATGGGCAGATCCAGATCTTTACCAAGCCTGGGTCGGAGAAGATGCATGGGGATCTTTTCATCTATGGCAACGACTCCGGGCTGAACTCGCAGAACCCGTTTGCGACGCAGACGCCGGCGTACTACAGCTACAACCTGAACGGGGGGCTGGGCGGTCCGATCAACAAGACGAGCTCGTACCGGTTCAACTTTGGCCGAAGGAGCTACCAGGGCAATGCGATTGTCGCGGCGCAGGTGCTGGACGCGAACCTGAACCAGGCGGCATTGAACGCGGCACTGCCGGCGCCGAACACGAACACGACGTTTTCCACGCGGTATGACGCCTCCGTGGGGAAGAAAAGCACGATGATCGCGAGCTACAACGCGGAGTCCACGGAGCAGACGAACGGCGGGATTGGACAGCTTTCGCTGGCGAGCACAGGGTTCGACAGCACGGGGCTGACGCAGACGCTGCGGCTGAGCAACTCGCAGATTGTGAGCGCGAAGATTGTGAACGATACGCGCTTTCAGTACACGCGGACGCGGACGAGGCAGACGCCGGACAGCCTTGCGCCCAGCGTGGTGGTGCAGGGGTCGTTCAACGGCGGTGGAAGCAATGCGGGGGCGTTCCACGACAACCTGGACCGGTATGAGTTGCAGAATTACTGGAATGCGTCCGAGGGCAAGCACTACCTGACGTTTGGGGCGAGGATGAGGGCGGTGCGGGACTCGAATGAATCGCTGGCGGGGTACAACGGGCAGTTTATCTTTGCGACGCTGAATGCGTACCAGGTGACGCAGCAAGGGATGAAGGCAGGGCTGACGGCGGCGCAGATTCGCGCGAACGGCGGGGGCGCGAGCCAATTTACGCTGAACGCGGGAAGGCCCGGGCTGGCGGTGACAGTGGCGGATGTGGGGGCGTTCTTCCAGGATGATTGGAAGGTGAGGCCGAACTTCACGCTGAGCGGGGGGCTAAGGTTCGAGAGCCAGACGAGTATTCACGATCATGGCGACTGGGCTCCGCGGATGGGCTTTGCGTGGGGGCTGTTTGCGAAAAAGGATAAGCCGTCCAACTACACGCTACGAGGTGGGGCGGGGATCTTCTACCGGCGCTTTGTGTATGGCAGTGTGCTGCAGGCGGCAAGAGAGAACGGCGTGACGATGCAGCAGTATGTGATCCAATCGCCGGACTTTTATCCGAACGTGCCGGCGCCGTCCGCGCTGGCGGCGAGTGCGCCTTCGGCGATCTTTGAGATCAGCCCGCGGTTCCATGCGCCGTATTATGTGGCGACGACGGTGGCGCTCGACCGGAGGATTGGGAACTATGGGCAGGTGAGCGCGAGCTGGGTGACGAACCGCGGCGTGCATGTGCAGAACGAGAGGAACATCAACGCGCCGCTGCCGGGGACGTACAACGTTGCGGATCCGACGAGTGGCGTGCGGCCGATGGGTGGGCAGCAGAATGTGTATCAGTACCAATCCGAAGGGGTGTTCCGCGCGGACCGGCTGAGCGTGACGGGGAACGTGCACGTGAAGAGACTTTCCATGTTTGGGTACTACCAGTTGCTTTCGCAACATGCGGATACGGAGGGCAGCTTCCCGTCCAACCAGTACGACCTGGGCGCGGACTACGGGCGGACGGTGAACGATACGCATAACATCGTGAACGTGGGCACGAGCCTGCAACTGCCGTATGAGTTTCAGAGCTACGTCTTTGTGAGCGCGCAGGGGAGTGCGCCGTTCAACATTGTGCTGGGGCAGGATTTGAATGGGGATGCGCAGTATAACGATCGGCCGACGTTTGCGACGGACCTGACGCGGCCGAGCGTGGTGAGGACGAATTATGGGGTCTTCGACACGGCGCCAATCGCGGGGCAGAAGACGATTCCATACAATTACGGCAATGGGCCGGGGCAGGCGGTGGTGTACCTGGGGCTGGGGCGAACGTTCAGCTTTGGACCGGAGATCAAGGCGCCGGCGGGAACGCCCGCGCCGAAGCTGGCGGCGGGGGCCAAGGCTCCGAAGCCCGAGCATGTGTATGCGGTGGACTTTTCCGTGAATGCGGAGAACCTGTTCAATCACAGGAACCTGGCGCAGCCGGTGGGGACGCTGACCTCGCCGCTGTTTGGGCAGTCGCAGTCGCTGGCGTTTGGGAACCAGTCCGGCAGCCGTGAGGTGGATCTGCTGATGTACTTTCACTTTTAGCTGTGTGGGGAACGTTAGCCGGGCGCGGTGGGTTGGCGATACACTCGGTGGGTTGAAAATTCCTCGGTGATTGGGTGTTCATGATGAAGCATCGGTTCGTTCTGGCGGCAGCGCTTGGGTCTTCGTTGATGTTTGGGGCCACGGCGGCGATGCCGCGGGCGGCGGCACAGGCACAGGCCGACGCGCCGAAGATGAGCACGGCCAAGCTGATCAATGGGTATGAACCGAAGTGGTGGAAGGAGGCGGTGGTCTATCAGATCTATCCGCGGTCGTTCCAGGACTCGAACGGCGATGGCATTGGCGATCTGAAGGGCATCACGTCACGGCTGGACTACCTGCAGAAGCTAGGCGTCAATGTGATCTGGCTGAGTCCGCATTTCGATTCCCCCAACGCGGACAACGGATATGACATCCGCGATTATCGCAAGGTGATGGCGGAGTTCGGCACGATGGCGGACTTCGACACAATGCTTGCGGGGATGAAACAGCGGCATATGCGGCTGATCATCGACCTGGTGGTGAACCATACGTCCGATGAGCACCGATGGTTTGTGGAGAGCGCGAAGAGCAAGGACAATCCGTACCGCGATTACTACATCTGGCGTCCGGGCAAGCTGGGCGCGGATGGGAAGATGGGGCCGCCGAACAACTATCCCAGCTTCTTTTCCGGGTCTGCCTGGCAGTTTGACGGACGCACCAACGAGTACTACCTGCACTACTTCGCGGTGAAACAGCCTGACCTGAACTGGGATAACCCGAAGGTGCGCGAAGAGGTGTACGGCCTGATGCGGTTCTGGCTGGACAAGGGCGTGGATGGCTTCCGCATGGACGTTATTCCGTTGATCTCCAAACCGCCGGGGCTGCCTGACCTGACGCCGGAACAGCTCTCCACCGGTGCGTTTGTGGGCCTGTGGGCTAACGGCCCCCGGCGCGACGAGTTCCTGCAGGAGATGAACCGGAAGGTCCTTTCGAAGTACGACGACATGTCGGTGGGCGAGGCGATTGGCATCACGCTGGACCACGAGGATCAACTGATCGACGACCAGCGGCATGAGCTGAACGAGATCTTCAACTTTGACGCGATCCGTCTGAACCGCGATGGAATTGCTTTGAAACCGCTGGACCTGAAGGCGTTCAAGGCAATCTATGCGGATCATGCCCGTGTGCTGGGCCCGCATACGTGGGACACAGTCTTCCTTTCCAATCATGACAATCCACGCATCGTCTCCACGTTTGGCGATGCCTCGCCGGAGTTCCGGGTGCCGTCCGCGAAGCTGCTGGAGACGCTGCTTCTGACGCTACGCGGCACTCCCTATCTGTACCAGGGCGATGAGCTGGGGATGACCAACTATCCGTTCAAAGGGATTGGCGACTTCGACGATATTGAGGTGAAGAATGCTTACAAGGCGAGGGTGCTGACCGGGCAACTGCCGGAGGCGACCTACATTGAGGACCTGCGGCATACAAGCCGCGATAACAGCCGGACGCCGATGCAGTGGGACGCAAGCTCAAATGCCGGCTTCAGCACGGGCCCGAAGACATGGCTGGCGGTGAACCCCAACTACACGACGATCAACGCAAAGCAGGAGGTGGGCGATCCGGATTCGATCTACAACTACACGCGGCGACTGATCGCGCTGCGAGCCAAGACGCCGGCGCTTATCTATGGCGACTACAAGGACCTGGACCCGCAGCATCCGCACATCTTCGCGTATACGCGGACGCTGGATGGGGAGCAGTACCTGGTTGTGCACAACTTCTCCGGCGAGGCGGTGGACTATGCGCTGCCGGACGGGATGAAGGCAGGCAGGAGCATGATGGATAACTATCCTGGCGCTCCGCAGGAGGCCGCAGCGACGCTGCATTTGAAGGGGTGGGAGTCGAGGATCTACAAGCAGTAACACGTAAGAAGCTGGAAGCAGCAAAAAGGCTGGGGATCTTCTCCCCAGCCTTTTCTTTGTCCCGCAGAGTTAGACAGGCTGGACCGGGGTGGGGTGCTCCGATTTGAGGCGGCGGCGAATGGCGGTGAGGCCGAAGCCGGCGATGTAGATATAGCAGACGGCGGGGACGAGGAACGCGTAGTGCAGACCCACCTTATCCGCCAGCTTGCCGGTGGCGAGCGGAATGAGCGCGCCGCCGACAATGGCCGCGATCATCAGGCTGGAGCCCTTGCTGGTGAGCGAACCCAGATCCTGAATGCCCAGCGTGAAGATGGACGGGAACATGATGGAGTTGCAGAAGCCGACGGCGAGGAGCGCAAACATCGCCAGATGGCCCTGCGTCAGCACGGACAGAATGACCAGGATGAAGGCGGCGATGGCGGCGGTACCGAGCACGGGGCCGGTGCGCAGCTTCTGCAGCACGGCGGAGCCAATGAAGCGGCCGACCATGGCGCCGCCCCAGTACACCATCAGGAAGTTGGCTGCGGTGGCCTCCGGCAGCCCGGCGATATTGGGCAGGCCCATGAAGTTGACGAGCAGGCTTCCGATGGAGACCTCCGCGCCGACGTACGTGAAGATGCCCAGCGCGCCGGCGAGCAGCCAGGGATGGCTCCAGATGCTGTCCGGCGGGTTGAAGGCGTCTGCGAAGGCGCCCGGGCGGAAGTCCTGGGTGAGGTCGGTATCGCCGGTCTGCGGCTTCAGCTTGATGAGGCCGAGCGCGATGGCAAGCAGCAGGAGCACCAGCGCCATGCCGATGTACGGCAGGCGGACGGAGGAGGCCTCCGTGGTGCGGTAGGCCTGGCGGGCGGCCTCTGACAGGCTGTGGAGGCGCTCCGGCGTGATGGGCTTGGCGCCCTTGAGGATGAAGAGCGAACCCAGGAACGGCGCGATGAACGTGCCGACGGAGTTGAAGGCCTGCGCGAGATTGAGCCGGCTGGACGCCGTGGCCGGGGGGCCTATGACGGTGACGTATGGGTTGACCGCGACCTGCACGGTGGTCATGCCGGCGGCGAGGATGATGAGCGCGGCAAGAAAGATGGGGTACGCGCCAAGGTTTGCGGCGGGCAGGAAGCCCAGCGCACCCAGCGACATGACCATCAGCCCGATGACCATGGTGCGCTTGTAACCGAGCCGCTCCACCAGCATGCCGCCCGGATAGCTGAAGACAAAGTAGGAGGAGAAGAAAGCGAACTGGACGAGCAGGGCCTCCGCGTAGCTGAGGTCGAAGATGCTCTTCAGGTGCGGGATGATGACGTCGTTCAGGCAGGTGAGAAAGCCCACCATGAAGAAGAGCGCGGTCGCCACGGTGAGGGCGCGGGTGTCTGTCTGCGCGGGCGCGTCGACGACGTATTGGTCGGGATCGTAACTTCCGGAGCTCAGGGCCAAGGGATACTCTTTTCGCGGACAGACGTTAAGAAGGGGTACGCTGCTGTTTGCGTGACGTGGAAGATAGCAAGGGCGGGCGTGGGCGCGGAGGAATTCCCGATGCCGCTCACCGGATAGTTTATAAGACGGAGAATTCTAACCCATCGGTTGGGCGCGTCGAGATGGCTGTTTATGGCAGGCGGCGAAGGTTGTTGCGGGCAGCTTCGTTGGCGGGATCGAGCGTGAGGGCGTGCTGGAAGTCGCGGCGAGCGGCGGGGGCGTCTCCGGCGCGGGCCTCCATGACGCCAAGGTCGTTCCAGTCGGCCGGGGTGCTGGGGCTCAGGTCCAGCACGAGCCTCTGCTGCGTCAGGGCATCGGCGGGGCGGCCAAGGACGCCGTAGACCTGGGCGAGCGCACGGTGGGGGTCCGGGTCTTTCGGCGTCAAACGCGCCCAGGCCTCCAGCGGAGCGAGCGCCCGGGCGGGATCGCCGAGGCCCGCGTAGGTCAGGGCGAGGAGGCGCTGGGATTCGGCGTCATCCGGGTGGGCCTGGGTCAGGGAGAGCAGGAGGCGCTCGGCTTCCGGGTAGTCCTCGCGCTTGAGCAAGAGGGAGGCGAGGTCGAAGGCGGGGGCCTGGGCCGCGGGGTCGCGGGCAAGAGCGGCGCGGAACTGCGCTTCGGCTCCGGGTGTATCGCCGGAAAGCGCCAGCGCGGAGCCGAAGGCGGTGAGGGCGCGGGTGTCCGCAGGGTCCTCCGCCGCAACCTGGCGATAGAGCGCCGCGGCTTTGGCGGGCTGGCCCTCTTCGATCAACATGGCGGCCAGGTTGAACTGGGCCAGCGGGTCATGCGGGTTCTTGGCGAGGCTGTTCTCCATCCAGGCGCGTTCCAGCGGAAAGCGGGGGTCTTCCCTGCTGCCGGGAACGGATTTGGGCAGCACCTGCAGCCAGAAGTGAGCCATCTCATCCGCGGACCGGTTGCCCGCGCGGACGCGGATCGGCGGCGTGTTCGGGTTGCGGACGTTTGCGGCGGAGTTATCGTACGTGTACCGCATGTGGACGACGCTACCGGCGGGCAGCGCCAGCGGAGCGGCCAGGCGGTAGACGCTCTGGCGGTCGATGTCCCAGTCCTTGATGAGGATGAGCGTGCGCCGCTGGCCGGAGGGTAGCGTGACCCATGCCTCCATCTTCCTGCCCAGGTAATGCGCGTGGGGATAGACGCCCAGGACGTCCACGGCAACTGGCAGCCTCAGATGGTCTTCAACAACGAACTTTGCATCGCCGGCGGGGATATCCAGCGCGGCGTCATGCTCAAGCTGCAGCAGCATGGGCTGCAACGTCGCGGGCTGCGGCGTGAAGTAAAGCCCGATGCGGGCGCGCACGCTCTCCGGCTTGCCCGTGGGCTTCAGGTGCATGTTCAGGATCAGGTCGTTGCCCGGGTCCAGCCGCCACGGCATCCCCGCAGGCTCCACCAGCGCGGTGGAGTCCGGCTTCCAGAAGAGGAAGTGGCTATCCGGATCGAAGCGGTCACCGGAGTCGACCAGCAGGTCCATGCCGGGAATGCCCTGCTGCCAGTCCGCGGGGTGCGCGCGCCGGACCGACGCGGTACGGTCCACGGTGACGTTGGCGTGGTGCGTCACCTGCGGCGAGCCCGGCTTGATCTCCATGGCGCGAACCCAGCGTGTCCCATCCAGCGGCACCGGGAGGACAAAGTTTTCAAACAGGTCCGTCCCAGAGGCCGGGACCTGCATGGCCTTCGGCATCTCCAGGATCAGATCCGGCGGCCCGAGCTGCCACTCGCTGGTGTACGCCGGCGGAGTTGGCGGAGAGCCCGCACCCTCCGGCGTTCCCGCCTTCACCCATGCGGCGATGAGCGAAAGATCCCCCGGTGAGAGGCGGCGGTCTCCGGCAAGGGAGACGACGTCCGCCCCGGACTCCGGCAGCCACGGCGGCATGTAGCGTGAGTGGGTCGCCGTCTCGATCAGGCCGGCGCGCCGGCTGGCCTGCTCATAGGTCATCAGCGGGAACGGCCCGGAGCCGCCCTCATGGTGGCAGCCGGTGCAGTTCTTGTAGACAATGGGCGCAATCTGCCCGCGCCACGTGGGCGTCTGGGCCGCGGCCGGAAGAGCCGCAAGCAGCATCAGCAGCATGAGCCTCATCGCGCTGCCCTGGCTGCGGATGGCCGGATGATGGTGCAGCCGATGGGGCTGCCAACCGGCTTTTCAACGGGCCTGCCTTGCAGGACTTCCTCGATAACCCGTTGTGCGAAGTGCTGCGTGATCTGCGGACGTTCCAGCCCCAGCTTCACATACCGGTCATTCACCCGGCCAAGGTACACCGGCGTCCAACGCGGCGCGGCGATGCCCGGTCCCGGCTGCGGACGCAGCACGGCCACCTCCGGCGTAACTCGCGCCCCGGTCATCCGAGCAAGCGTTCCCTCGCTGTCCAGGATGGCGTCTCCTTCCTCGTCAAACTGATGCTGATGCGCACGGACGGTCTCCGGCTGCTCTCCGGCGTTCGCATACACGAACCAGAACCGCACGCCCTGCAGCGCAAATTGCTCGCGCAGCCGCTTCATCTCCGGGAAGGTCCGGTTGGAGATGGGACAATCGGACGCGACGAAGAAGAGCACCACCGCCTTCGCGCCGGAGTCCCCCAGCGAGGCGACGGGACGATTGTGCAGGTCGCGACCATACTCCGGCGTCTGGCTCCACGCCGGGGGAAGCGCCGCAAGCAGCGCGCACAGCACGACGAAAATGATTCCATCCGGCACCGCGCAAATTCTATCTAATTTGTGATGGCCGGGTCTTGGGGGCACGGAACGCCCTCTTCTCTTCGGCGTTCGAAAGGAGATCATCATGGGCAAAAGCTTCGGTTCGCTGGCCTTTACGCCGGAGGTTCAGGCCTTGCAGGAACGCTTCGGCAGCCGCCGGCAGTATGCCCGGATGGAGACCTCCGGCGCGGGCCAGCAGGGGCTCGGCGAGTTCGAAATGGAGTTCATCGCGGAGCGCGACAGCTTCTACTGGGCCACGGTGGGCTCCACCGGCTGGCCGTATGTGCAGCATCGCGGCGGGCAAAAGGGCTTCCTCAAGGTCATTGACGACCGAACGCTGGCGCTGGCCGATCTTCGCGGCAACAAGCAGTACATCAGCACCGGCAACCTGCAGACGGATGCCCGCGTCGCCATGATCCTGATGGACTACACCCGGCAGGAGCGCATGAAAATCCTGGGCACCGTGGAGGTGCTGGAGGGAGAGGCCGCCGCGCCCTGGCTGGATCGCGTCCAGATGCCCGGCGAAAAGACCCCCACCGAGCGCGTCTTCCTCATCCACGTCGAGGCCTTCGACTGGAACTGCCCGCAGCACATCACGCCGCGTTACACCGGTGAGGAGGTTCGCGCGGCGGTGGAACCGCTGGAGCAGAAGCTGCGCGAGCTGGAAGCCGAAAACAAGAGGCTGAAGACGCTCGCAGGAGTCGCCTGAACACAGGCCAACTCAGTGCCCGGCGCGGTCCGCGTGGAACTTCTTCTGCAGCATCTCCAGCGAGAGTCCCTTCGTCTCCGGGTACCAGACCAGCACGGTCACAAACTGCACCACCATCATCACCGCAAAGAACCCGAACGGCGCCGCCTTCGACGTCTTCGCGACGATGGGGAACGCCAGCGTGATGATGCCGTTCATGATCCAGTGCGCGGATGAACCCAGGCTCTGACCCTTCGACCGCACGTTCGTCGGAAAGACCTCGCTGATGTAAACCCAGATGACCGCGCCCTGCGAGACCGCGAAGAACATGATGAAGCCGATCAGCAGCGGCAGCAGCAAGCCCTGGTGGCTGCCAATCGCAAAGATCACCCCCACGCCCGCCAGGCAGATGCCGCAGCCCGCCGCTCCGATGAGCAGCAGCGTCTTGCGGCCCAGGCGGTCGATCAGCGAGATGCCCAGCATCGTCGCCAGCAGGTTGGCAAAGCCGATCGCGACGGTCTGCAGGTCGGTCGAGACCTGCCCAAAGCCCGCGTCGCGGAAGATATCGTTCAGGTAATACAGGATGGCGTTGATGCCCGTGAGCTGGTTGAACATCCCAATCGTCACGGCCAGAAAGATAGGCAGCGCATGGTTTTTGTTGAACAGATGTGACTGCGCCTCGCCTTCTTCCTCGCGCAGCGCCTCCCGAATGGCGTCCACCTCCGCCTGCGAGTCCGGCGAGCCCATCCGCTGCAGAATCAGTTGCGCCTCATCGATGCGGTTCTGCGAGACCAGCCAGCGCGAGCTCTGCGGCACACTCAGCAGCAGGATCAGGAACAGAATCGCCGGCAGCACGGCGACACCCAGGTCCACACGCCACTCAATCAACCCAAAGTGAAAGTGCGAGATGATCGCGTTGGACAGGTACGCCAGCAGGATGCCGATGACGATGTTGATCTGAAACAGTCCCACCAGCCGCCCGCGCCACTTCGCCGGAGCCAGCTCCGCAATGTACACCGGACCCAGCACGGACGAACCGCCGATGCCGATGCCGCCGATGAACCGGAAGACCAGAAAGAACCACCAGCTCGGCGCCAGCGCACAGCCCAGCGCGGAGATGACGTACAGGACGCCCATGATCCGCAGCGCCGCGCGGCTGCCAATCTTCTGCCCCAGCACACCGCTCCCCAGCGACCCCGCCACCGTGCCCCAAAGCGCAATGGAGACGGTAATGCCAAGCTGCACCGCCGTCAGGTTGTACTGCAGCGTCAGGGCATGCGTCGCGCCGGCGATGACCGCCGTATCGAACCCGAACAGCAGCCCGCCCAGCGCACCCGTCATCGCGCTCTTTCCCAGCAGCACCATCGCCTTGGTTCGTGTCGCGTCCATCGGGGTCCCCACCGTTTCAAATTGGGATGCAAAAGCAGCAACCCACCATATCATCCGTTGGCCTTCTCGCAGCCGGAGCCCCGGCGCGGGCGTCATACTGCGCGCGGGGCCTTCCGGGCAAAAGTGTCCTACGGATGGTTAACCAATTCATCAACAAGAGCTAAGTTCTTTGTTTGCAGATTTTTACATTAAATGCACCCCGGGGGAGCAAGCCTCGAACTCACTCGCCTGACTTCGTTTGTGTGCGTTCGTAGCGCCTCAGCGCATTTCCCCGATTCCAGCGATAATGGCTGGTACTTCCTAAGTGATTGATTCAGGAGTGTCATTTGGTCTTCCGAACGCAGAGCCGTACTGCTTGCTGCTCCACCCTCGTTCTCGCGGCGAGCCTGATCGCCGGCTGCTCCAAGCCGCCCGCCGCCCCGCCCCCCATGCAAGCCATGCCAGTGAAGGTCAGCGCCGTAACCCTCTCCCCCGTTGCCACCTCAGACACCTACGTGGCCACCATCAAGAGCCGCCTCTCCACCACCATGCAATCGCAGGTGGACGGCAAGCTGGTGCGTATTCTGGTCCACTCCGGCCAGCAGGTGCAGGCCGGCCAGCTCCTCATGCAAATTGACCCCCTCCGCCAGAACGCCATCGTGCAGCAGCAGCAGGGCACGGAGGCTCAGCTCAAGGCCGTCTACCAGTACAACCAGGCGGAGGTTGATCGCCAGCGCAAGCTCTTTGAGGGCGGCATCATCTCCCGCCAGGCCTACGATCAGGCGGTCCAATCCTTCGATAACTCCAAGGGTGCCTACGTCTCCTCGACCGCGCAGACTGCCTCCCAGCAGGAGCAGCTCGCCTACTACCAGATCCGTGCCCCCTTCCCCGGCATCGTCGGCGACGTCCCCGTCCACGTGGGCGATTACGTCCAGGGCACCACCGTCCTGACCACCGTCGACGGCGGCAACGATCTGGAAGCCTACATCTATATCCCCACGGAACGCGCCGATCAGATTCGCGCCGGGTTGCCCGTCGAGTTCTTCAACACCTCCGGCAAGACGCTCGCGCGCTCAAGCGTCAGCTTCGTCTCGCCGGAGGTGGACAACGGCCTGCAGAGCATCCTTGCCAAAGCCTCGGTTCCCCGCTCCGCGGAGCTGCTGCGCAACGCCCAGCTGGTCAAAGCGCGCATTACCTGGTCGACGAAGCCATTTCCCGTGGTGCCGGTGCTTGCCGTCACCCGCCTGGGTGGGCAAGCCTTCGTCTACGTCGCCGCACCTGCCGGAGGGCGGTACAGCGCGCATCTGGTCCCAGTCACTCTGGGCGACACTGTGGGCAACGACTATCCCGTCCTGAGCGGGCTGAAGCAAGGCGATAAGGTCATCCTGTCCGGCCTGCAGTTTCTGCAGGAAGGCGCCCCGGTCCAGCCGCTGGGCTAAACTTCTGCGTTTTGATGCATCGTGTCGCAGGCGTCAGTGCGACGTATTTTGAGGCCATCCGTGTTTGTAGACTTCTTCATTCGCCGCCCGGTCTTTGCCACCGTCTGCGCCCTGCTTATCATCCTCGCGGGCGCCGTCGTCATCCCCGGCCTTCCCATCTCGCTGTACCCGCAACTCGCTCCGCCGCAGGTTACCGTCAGCAGCGTGTATATCGGCGCCAATGCGCAGACGGTGGAGCATGACGTCACCACGCCGCTTGAAGAGTCCATCAACGGCGTGGAAGGCATGCGGTACATTACCTCCTCCAGCGGCAACGACGGCAGCAGCAACATCACCGTTACCTTCCAGACCGGATACGACCTCAACATCGCCGCCGTCGACGTGCAGAATCGCGTTCAGTCCGCCCAGGGAGTCCTGCCCCAAACCGTCAAGGACACCGGCGTCACCATCACCAAGGCGAACTCCAACTTCGTCTTCGCCGCCGGCTTCTATGCGGACAACGACCGCTACTCCCAGGACTTCATCTCCAACTACATTGACCTTTACGTGAAGGATCCCATCAAGCGCATTCAGGGCGTGGGCGATGCGCAGGTCTTCGGTGCCCGCAAGTACGCGATGCGCATCTGGCTGGATCCCGTCCGTCTTGCTGCGCGCCAACTCACCGCGGGAGACGTGGTCGCCGCATTGCAGGAGCAGAACGTTGAAGTCGCGGCAGGCGCTATCGGCCAGCCGCCCTCTGACCCCAGGCAAAACTTTCAGATCTCCGTGCGTGCCGTGGGCCGCCTCACCGAGGCATCCGAGTTTGAAGACATCATCCTCAAAACCACACCCACCGCCATCGTCCAGCTCAAGGACGTCGGACGTGCGGAGATAGGCGCGGAGTCGTACTCCAGTTCGTTGAAGTTTTCCGGCAAACCAGCCATCGGCCTGGGCGTCCAGCAGCTTTCAAACGCCAATGCTCTCGACGTTGACCGGCAAGGCAAAGCTGTCCTGGAGCAGCTCTCCAAGTCTTTCCCGCCGGGCCTGCACTACGTCATCGCCTTCGATACCACGACCGTCGTGGGCGACTCCATCCAGGAGGTACTGACCACCCTCATCGAAGCCATTGTCATCGTGATCGTAGTCATCTTTTTCTTCCTGCTGGACTGGCGAGCGACCATCATTCCCGCGATCACGATTCCTGTCTCCCTCGTCGGAACCTTTGCGTTCATCAAGCTCTTCGGCTTTTCCATCAACTCGCTGACGCTCTTCGGCATCACGCTTGCCACAGGACTCGTTGTGGACGATGCAATCGTCGTCATCGAAAACGTACAGCGACATATCTCCGAAGGGGACAGTGACCCGCACCATGCCGCCTCCATCGCCATGGGCGAGGTCACAAGCGCCGTTATCGCCACATCCCTCGTCTTGATCAGTGTCTTTGTCCCGGTAAGTTTCTTCCCCGGAACGACGGGCATTCTGTACAAGCAGTTCTCCCTGACGATCGCCTTCTCCATTGCCATCTCCGCCTTCAACGCGCTGACGCTTTCGCCTGCACTGGCAGCCATCTTCCTGCGCGGCGAAGAGGCGAAGTATCATCAGCTCGACTGGACCCGCAGCAAATTCATCAGCGGTCTCTGGGCCAGGACAGCGCACGGGATCGACCACATGTTGCAGCGTATCGCGGCGGGATATGGACGTCTGATCCACATCGCACTGCGTGTGCGCTATTTCATTCTCATCGTCTTCGTCGCGCTCCTGGGGTTGACGGTTCTGGTCTACAAGCGCGTCCCCACCGCCTTCGTACCGCAGGAGGACCAAGGCTACTTCATCATGCAGGTGCAGGCGCCGCAGGGTGCATCGCTGAGCTACACGGGACATCTCGCAGACCAGGCTCAGGCTATTCTGGGTCAGGATCCCGACACGGCGGGATCCTTTGCGGTGATGGGCTTCAGCTTCTCCGGGAACGCCTCCAATCAGGGACTTATTTTCGTCAATCTAAAGCCGCAGAATGAACGTCGGGCAACAGGTCACGGAGCGACGGACATTGTGGCGCGGCTCAACCCAAAATTTCTCACGATTCCCGGCGGCATCGTCGCTGCTTTTGAACCTCCTGCCATCAGCGGCATCGGCAGCTTCGGAGGCTTTCAGTTTGAGCTTCAAGATGAGGGCCGCAACACGCTTGCCGATCTCGACCGCGTCGCCCATCAGATCACTAATGCCAGCCGCGCACCAAATTCTGGATTGGTAAATCTATTCACTTCTTTCACCGCCAACGATCCGCAACTGCTGGTTCGCATCGATCGTGAGAAGGCAAAGGCGCTTGGCGTTCCGTTCACCGATATCTCGACGGCTCTCGGAGTCTTCATGGGATCGGCCTACATCAATGACTTCGACTTCAATAACCGCTCGTATCGCGTCTATATTCAAGCCGACGCGCCCTTTCGGCAGACTGCCCGGGACATCCGTCAGTTTTACGTTCGCACTTCGGCTGGACAGATGATCAGCCTGGATAATCTTGCGACCGTGGAACAAAGCTCGGGTCCACAGACGATTCCTCACTACAACCTCTTTCGCTCCGCCGAGATTGTAGGCTCGTCGGCACCTGGACTCTCCTCATCTGAAGGTCTCGCGAAGATGCAGGCCCTCGCCAAACAGAGCATGCTTCAGGGAATGCGGTTTGAGTGGTCAGGGCTTGCGCTTGAGGAGATTGAATCGGCCGGTCAGGCGATCCTTATCTTTGGGCTCGGATTGCTGGTTGTCTACCTTGCGCTGTCAGCGCAGTACGAGTCCTTTGCTCTTCCGCTCATCATCCTGCTCGCCGTCCCGACCGCCATCCTCGGCGCCCTTACTGCCATCGCCTTGCGTGGAGTCGCCAACGACGTCTATGTGCAGATCGGACTTGTCATGTTGATCGGCCTCTCTGCCAAGAATTCCATTCTCATCGTGGAGTTCGCGGAGCAGATCCGTGGGCGAGGCGTATCGATTGCAGAGGCCGCAATCCAGGCTGGCGAACTCCGGCTTCGGCCCATCCTGATGACCAGCTTCGCCTTCATCCTTGGAGTCTTTCCGCTCGTCTTTGCCTCTGGCGCAGGTAAGCTTGGACGACATTCCGTAGGCACGGCCATCGTTGGCGGCATGGTCGTCTCAACGATCTTGAACCTCTGTTTCATCCCTGTCCTGTACGTCATCCTGAAGACACTTTTGGAGTCCATCACCAGGAAGGAGCCACGTCCCTCTGCTGCGTAGAAATGCATTCGGAGGAATGCCTCCTGCGATACGTAGCCCGTGCGGTGCCTCGCATCACTTGGGCTTTGTTTGCCGTGCAGACCTTAGTTCACCTCCGGAATAAGGACCGCTTTCGGGATAAATTGTGTGCGTCAGAAAGGCAGTGGTACTCCACATGAAGAGCTTGGGGGGGTGGGTTGTGTTGGTGACTTTTTTTATGGGTGGTGTGGTGAGGGCGCAGCGGCCGCATTGGAGTGCGGGGTGGGGGGCTTCGCAGCAGAAGTCGACGGAGACGGAGTCGCTGGCGGCGAAGGCTTTGGAGGGCGGGACGGTGCGGCAGGTGGTGCGTCTATCGGCTGGTGGCGATACGTTCCGGCTGCGGTTTTCGAATGCGTTTGGGCAGACGCCGCTTGTGCTTCGGGATGTGCGGGTGGGCAGGCCACATGGCGAACCGGGGGAGGTGGATCCGGGGACGCAGATCAGCGTACGTTTCAATGGGAGCGGCGGGGTCTCCATTCCTCCCGGGGCCGAGTATCTTTCTGATTCCATTGCGCTTACGGCGCAGGCATTTTCCGATCTGGCGATTACCTTTGTGGTCGAGAAGGCGCCGCAGGTGCTCACGTTTCATGGCGGGTCACGGGCTACGTCGTTTCTGCTGCCGGGGGATCACGTCTCCGATGCCAAATTTGTGGGGGCGCAGCACTTTGAGCACTGGTACTTCCTCGCGGGGGTGGACGTAGGGAGCGGGGCGAAAGCCTTTTCGATTGTTGCACTTGGCGACTCGATTACAGATGGTCATGGCGCGACCGTGGATGGCAACGATCGGTGGACGGATGTGCTGGCTCAGAGGTTGAGCGGTAAGGGGATAGGGGTCGTTAACGAGGGGATTGGGGGGAACCACCTGCTGACGGATGGGCTGGGGGTGAATGCGCTGGCGCGGTTCGACCGGGACGTGCTGGGCGTGGCTGGGGTGAGGGATCTTGTTGTCCTGGAAGGAGTTAACGACCTGGGCGGACTGGACCGGACGGAGGAGCATCCCCAGGCCGACCACGATGCCCTGGTGGAGCGGTTGGAGGGGGCGCTACTCCAGCTTGCGGAACGGGCGCATACGCATGGGATTCGGGTGCTGGTGGGGACGGTGACGCCGGATGGAGGATCGGGGTACTACCATCCGCAGGCGCGGGACGAGGCGGACCGGCAGCGGCTCAATAGCTGGATCAAAAGCACTTCTGCGTTCGATGGAGTGATCGATTTCGATGCGGTGCTGCGGGATCCGCAGCATCCGGAGCGGCTGGCGGCGGAGTACGACTCCGGGGATCATCTGCATCCGAGCGTTGCGGGATACCGGAAGATGGGGGATTCGGTGCCACTTTCGCTCTTCAAGTGATGGTCACCATGAGCGTTTTCGGCTGAAACGGTGTGGTGAATTGTCTCCAAGTTGTGGAGAAATGCATGGCTAACGTGGGTGAGGAACAGCCTGTTTTCGGCGTGGTGAAGGGTGCGTCCGATCCCGGGTCGCTTCAGTGAGCTGAGGCGAGGGACTGCATGACGAAGGCTCCGCCGAGCGAGCAGAGCAGCGCGATGGGCATGGCGAGCGCGCCCACCTTTAGGAAGCTCCAGAAGCTGACGTTGAGGCCTTCCTTACGCAGGGCGAGGAGCCAGAGGATGGTGGCGAGCGAGCCGGTGATGGAGAGGTTGGGGCCGAGGTCCACGCCGATGAGGACTGCGTTGGCGAGCAGGCCTTTGGCGTGGGCGGCATGTAACGTGGCGCCGGCGATGAGGCCGAGGGGAAGGTTATTGACCAGGTTGTTTGCGACGGCCACGGTGAAGCCAACGACGGCGACGCCCAAGGCAGGCGCAAGGTGCTGCGCCCAGGCGAGCCAGCGCTGGGTGTAACGCAGCAGGCCGATGCTTTCCACGGCATCCACCATGATGAAGAGGCCGGCGACGAGGACCAGGGTGCTCCAACTGATCTCCGCGAGGAGGGTGCGGGGGTTGCCGCGGGCTTTGATGGTGACGATGGCCGCGATCAAGATGGCGGCGGCGCAGGCGGGCAGGCCGAGGTCCTGCTTGAGCGCCGAGGCGGCGAGCAGGACGGCGACGACGAAGAGGAGTCCCGCCACGACGAGCTTGCCTTCCGGGCGTAGCGGGACTGGCTCTGCGGCGTCCTGCATCTCCGCCTGAAGCTGCTTGCGGAAGTAAAGCCGGAGGACTGCGTACGTGGCGAGGATGGACAGCAACGACGGAAGACCGAAGGCAACGAGCCACTGGCCGAGGGGCGGCATGCCCTGGTGGAAGACGACGAGGTTGGCGGGGTTGGAGATGGGGAGCACGAAGGATGCGGCGTTGGCGATGAAGGCGCAGGCGAAGAGATACGGCAGGGGCGCGACCTTCGCTTTGCGGACGGCGGCGAGGATGGCCGGGGTGAGCACGACGGCGGTGGCATCGTTCGACATGCAGATGGTGACGACGGTGCCGATGGCGTAAATGAGCGTGAAGAGGCGTGCACTGGAGTGGTTGGCTTTGCGGATGGCGAAGGAGGAGAGCCAGTCAAAGACGCCATGCTCCCGAGCGAGCGCGGAGAGGAGCATCATGCCGATGAGGAAGAGGTAGACGTCAGCGCCTTCCGCGACTGCGCTGGCGGCGAGCTTGAGCGGAATGAGGCGCAGTGCGAGGAGCAGGAGTGCGCCGCCGCCGATCCAGTAGACCTCCGGGATATTGCGGGGGCGCACCAGCATGAGCAGGATGCCGAGGCCGACGATGCAGCAGAGGAGAAGGTGGGAGAGTTCCGGAGACATCAAGGTTTACTGTATGCCGTTTGCGACCGACATCAGATAGATGAGGGGAGGCCGGTTTCCGCTGCTTCCGCGGACGCATCCTTCTTGAGCGGATCAATGAGGACGTAACCGCTGCCGCGCCGGGTGAGGAGCCGCCTGGGGTGAGAGGGCTCCTCTTCCATCTTTTCCCGCAGGCGGCAGATATAGACGTCGACCACTCTGCGATCTTCAATCTCCGAGCGTGGGAACCAGATGTTGTCCAGCAGCTCTTCCCGGCTGAGGACGTGGCCTGCCTGATCCATGAAGTACGCGAGGAGATGGAATTCAATGGGGCTGAGCTTGGTTCGCTTGTTGCCGAGCGAGACTTCCATCTCCTCGCGATACAGGAGCAGCTCTCCGAGCGCCTGCACCTCTTCTTCTTCGTCCGGCTGACAGAGGTGGGAGCGAAGGATGGCGTCGATCCTGGCGAGGAGTTCGCGGGCGGAGATGGGCTTGATGAGGAAGTCATCCGCACCTGCCTCCAGCGCGTCGACCTTGTCATCCAGATCAGCTTTGGAGGTCAGCACGACCTTGCGTGCAGAGCGTGTGATTCTTAGCTCACCTAAACGGCAGAGAGACTCTTCCACCTGGCCCTTCCAGAGCTCCGCATCGAAGAGGATGAGCGCGGGTTTGACGGCGAGGGCGTGCTGGACGAGCGCGAGGTGACCTTCGATGCAGGTGGCATCGAAGGCACCGTTTGCGCATGCTTCCCGGACCGACGGGGACGGGCCGCCGTGACCATGCACGACCAGGACACGTTTCCGCATGGCTACGGGATGTAGTAACGGAGGCTGGTGTACACGAAGTTGTTGGTTGCCTTGGGAGCGCCGCCGAGACCGCTCCAGCCATCGCGTGTGAGATAGCTGTACGCCGCGCCGTACTGCAGTCTTCCCGCGGGTCCGGAGTAGATGCGATAGACCCAGCCGGCTGAGCCTTCGATGATGACGCGCGTGGCTCCGAGGCAGGCCGAAGATCCAGGAGCGACGCCGGTGCCGGCGGTTGGGAGGCCTTCTGTGTTGCAGCCTGCGTTGCTGCCGGTGATGGGCGCGTAGCCGACGAGGACGCCTGCGGCGTTGGCGTGGACGGTTCGCTGGACGTATTCGGTGCCGGCGTAGCCGAAGAGATCCAGCTTCTTGCTGGGGTGAAGCTCAAGCGAGAAGAGGCCCTGCGCGTTGCGGATGGGAGCAAGCGTTCCGTTGGGACGGACGGTGACGTCCGGGAGCAGCGAGACGCCGTAACGGCCGGTGCCATCGCCCGCGACGACGTGGAAGCCGAGGTCTGCGAGCCTGGTGACGGGGAAGCGTGCGTTGGCGACGAAGCCGCCGCCGAAGCGGGTATCGTTCTGCGCGCCCGCGGCGGTTGCATTGGGGTAGAAGCGATCGCGGAAGAAGCGGGCTACGCCGCCGAGTTCATAGTGGCCGTAGCCGGGATCGAATGCGGCTTTGACGATGACGTCCGGCGCGACCTGGTTGGTGTAGTTTGCGAGCGAGTTGTTGAGGCCGCCGAGGACGCCGGGCGCTCCGAAGAAGAAGTTGGAGGGCGCGTTGGAGGCGCTGAACTGATACTGCGAATTTTCAAGCGCGAGGGCGAGCGTGACCTTTGGCGTGAAGGCCTGCTGGATGCGGAAGCCGGTCTGGCGGAGGTAGGTGTCGCCGACATGGAGGTTGGGGTCGAAGATGAGCGGGACAGCTTCCTGGCCGGCGTCGGTGGATTTCTTATTTTCGGTGAGGAGCGACCACATCTGGCCGCCGGTGAATTTGGCGTGGCCGAACTGCGCCTGCACCCAGGCCTGACGGATGCGGGGGGTGTAGCTGTTGCTCTGGAGATTGTTGGAGGTGGTGCCGGCGGCGAGGAAATCGATTTCAAGGAAGCCGCTGACGGTGCCGAAGGGCGTCTTGCCGCTGACGAGCACGGAGGGGCGGGTGCCGCGGGCGGTGGGGACCCACTCGCTGGTGTGGGCCTCACCGGCGTTCATGTAAGGGGTGGCGTTGAAGTTGGTGTAGATGTCGGCGTTCATGGCGCGTTGACGCCAGATGCTTTCGCCCGCGACGAAGCCGCCGGGAGTGATGGTGACGCCCTTGTAGTGGATGGCCGTGGGCTCATCGACACTCTTCTGGATTTTTTCCGCGGTCTGCTGGACCTGTTGGACGTTGGCGGCGACGGATGCGGTCTGGACCTTGAGGTCGGTGACTGAAGACTGGACGCCGGTCACAGCGGCGGTGGTTTGCTGCACGGTGGTGTCGAGGGTCTGGACCTGGGAGGCGGTGGCCTGGGTCTGCGCGGAGGTGGCGGCGACGGCGGTCTGCGTGGTCTGCTGCAAGGCTGCGATTTGCGCGTCTTTGGCTGCGAGCTGGGAGCGGAGCTCGTTGATCTGGGCCTGGAGCTCCTCGCGCATCTGATGGACCTCCGTGGCGAGGGAGGGCTGCACGGTCTTGTGCGTGGGCTTGCGGCGGGTCGCGGCGGGCCTGGTGGATTTGGATGCGGCGGTTTGCGCCGGCAGTGATGAGATGAGGGGGGAGAGGGTCGCCATGGAGGCGGCCATGGCGGCGAGTCTGAGGTTCTTCATTGGTTCTCCAACGCAGTACGGCGGGGGTTCAGGCTTGAGCGCAGACGTGCGGATCGCCCGTAGGTTTCCTGGCGTGTCTTGCAATCCATGGGATCAATAATCGGATGCTACGCGACAAACACAGACCGGGAAGGGGCTGCGTGAACAATTCATGAATATGTCAGGATTGGTCTTTGCGGGTTGGAGGCTAGTCTCTTTCGTCGGCGTCGACGTGCTCGGATGGAGAGCGCGTGGCGGAGATGCGGTGGAGGATGGGTGGGAAGACAAAGGCGACGACGAAGTACGCCAGGGTGACGATGAGCGCCAGGAGCAGCAGACCGGCTCCGCACGCCATGCCCACCCCGGTGACGAGCCACGCCGTGGCAGCGGTCGTGAGGCCGCGAACGCTGTCCTGCTTGACGAAGATGAGGCCCGCGCCGATGAAGCCGATGCCGGTGACGATTTGCGCGGCAACGCGAGAGGGATCAAGGACGACCCTGCCCGGCACGAGGACGTCTGTGAAGCCGTACTTGGAGATGAGGAGGAAGAGCGCAGCCGCCGTGCCGACGATGGTGTACGTCCTGAGGCCCGCGCTTTTATGACGGACTTCACGCTCCAGGCCGATGCAGGCTGAGAGCAGGAAGGCTGCGCACAGCTCCAGGATTTGCTTTGCTCCTTGTCCGCTTAGATCGAAGAGGTGCATGTGGAGATCCTCCTTACTGCAAGACCGGCCTGCGTGGTGGGGACCATTGGGCTAGGCTGGGATTTCGATCTGACATAAGGCGCCGCGTGATTGACCCGGCTCGAAGTAGATGGCCCCGGAGTTCGCCTCAATGGCGAGACGCGCGATGGCCAGCCCCAGGCCGGCGCCATCGGTCACGCTGGGGCTATTGTCTCTGACGCGAAAGAAGCGCTCGAAGACCTTCTCCTGATTGGCTGGCGAGATGCCGGGGCCTTCGTCCAGCACAGAGACGCGAAGAAATGGACGCGTATGTTTCTCTATGTGTTCATACGAGATGGCGATGGTTCCTCCCGGCGGAGAGAACTTTGCGGCGTTGTGAAGCACATTGAGGAGACAGTTGCGGAGGAGCGTTCGATCCGCTGTGACCATCATGCGCATGGGTTCAAGCGTGTGCTGCTTCACGGTCAGACGATTTTCGTCCAGAAGAACATCGAGGATGGAGAGAAGGTCTCCGATGAGCTCGTGAATGGAGAACGAGGTGACGTCCAGGCGTATCTCGCCTGCTTCCGCTCTCGAGATCAAGAGCAGCCCTTCCACGGTCTGGTTGAGCCGGAGTGTCTCTTCCAACATGCTGCTGATTGTCTCCCGGTAGAACTCCTCGGGCTGGCCGGACCGCAGGGCACTTTCGCCCACCACCCGGATGGAGGAGAGTGGCGTGCGCAGTTCATGCGCGGCGTCCGCGGTGAAGCGCTGGAGCTGAGCGAAAGATCGCTCCAACCGCTCAAGCAGCGAGTTGAAGACCACGGCGACGCGACCCAGCTCATCCTGCGGATTTTCCACTTCGAGCCGTCCGCTGAGTTCATACGCGGTAATTTGCTCTGCCCTGGAGGCCATTGCGTCCAGGGGAGCAAGGGACTTGCGAATGATCTTGTAACCCGCGAACCCCGCACACACCAAGGCCAGCGGAAGGGCAAGGATGAGAGCGAAGAGGAAGTTCCGCATCCGCGCCATCAGCGGGGACACGCTGTATCCAAGACGGATCAGGAGCATGCGGCCCTGAACCGGGTGCCGGTGACTGATGACCAGCGCCCAGGAGCCATCGGCAAGACGCACGGTCCGCTCGTTGAAGGAGCTATCGCCTTCATCGGCAGTCTGCGTTACCTTGCCCAGCGTCATGCCGTGCAGGGTATCTGTCCGATAGAGCACGGTTCCGTCGAAGTCGCGGACCTCCATCAGGCGGTCAGCGAGGAGGTGCGATTGAGGATGCGAGTGATAGCTCTGATCGAGCTTCAGCTCTCCACGGCTATCGAATTGGAGGAGGCCTTCCACGGTCTCAACATCCTGGATCTCGTCGTGATAGATCTGGCTGGTCAGCAGGCCGTATTGAAAGATGTACACGACCACGAGATATACCAGCAGGACCAGCGTGAAGAGGCCCATGTACCAGAGCGTCAGGCGTGCGCGCAGGTTCTTTGGCCGCAGATCCTTCATGGTCCAGTGGATCATGCGTCTGCCTCGCCCAGGATGAAGCCTACGCCGCGGATGGTGCGAAGCAGCTTTTCAGGGAACGGATCGTCCAGCTTTCGGCGAAGCCGCGTGATCTGAACATCGATGACGTTATCGATGGGCGTGAACCGTGAGGTCTCATGCCAGACGTCGCGTGCAAGCATCTCCCGCGATACGGTGCGGCCGCGGTTTTTGAGGAAGTAGACCAGAAGGTCGAACTCGCGCGTTGTGAGTTCGAGTCTGGTTCCGCCACGCAGGGCCGTTCGCGCTTCCAGATTGATTTCAAGATCAGCGAGCGTGAACTGCTGCGCCGGAGGCTGCTTGCCGCGGCGCGAGATGGCACGCATGCGGGCGTTCAGCTCCGCAGTAGAGAAAGGTTTCAGAAGAAAGTCGTCTGCGCCCAGGTCCAGCGCGGTGACGCGGTCATCGATGGAGTTATTGGAGGTGAGGATGAGGATGGGGATTTTGATGTTCATGCTACGGACCTGCCGCAGCATCTCCATTCCGGATCGTCCGGGAAGGCCAAGGTCCAGCACGATCATGTCCGGCTTGTGACTGTGAAGGATGAAGAAGCCATCCTCAACCGTGCGTGCCGCGATGACTTGATACCCCGCGCTCTTCAGGCCTGCCGCTACCGCATCAGCGATCTTGCGCTCGTCTTCGACGACAAGAATGCATTCGCTCTGGGAGACGGACATGAAAATACTTCCTCAGTTTTATGATCTGACGTTTGCCCGCAAGGACGCAATGATCGCGTGGGCTGAAAGGGAGAACGTCAGAAAGATGTCAGAAAAGGGTAAGCGCCGGCGATGGTCAGATGGAGCAACAGAAGGTGAGGTGTACCAATGAGAATGCCATCGCTTGTGTCTTTGAGTTTAGCCGCGGTAACCGCCGCCGGAGCCCAGGTGAACGGACCGCAGGCCGCAAGGCTGCCTGCGTCCACGACGATTCCGGTTGTCTTCACCAAGAGTGTGGACGCCAACCACGTCAAGGTGGGCGATCCGGTCTTTGCACGTACGACGCAGAACATCGTGCTGGATGGCGGGCGAAGCATCCCTTCAGGAGCCACGGTGACTGGGCATGTGGTCACCGGTGCGGGCTTTACCTACGATAAGACTCCCTACGCGAAGCAGAAGGAGGCGGCGCTGGGGGTGCGGTTTGAGAGCCTGGAGAGCCATGGCACGCAGTATCCGATTACGGTGTACCTGCGCGCGCTGGCGGACCCCATCAGCTCCTGGGGCGCGGTCAAGGCAAGACCTTCGGACGAAGACCCGGAGGGGATGACGACCCAGATTGGCGGCGACGTGGTGAATCCTCATCAAAGCGAGGTGCGTTCGCAGGCGGATGATGTCGTGGGGTACAACAAGCGGGATGGCGTGCACGCGCACCTGATTGCGGCGCAGGGCAACTCGCCTGATGGTTGCGATGCGACGGAGACGGAACAGGCTATGAGCATCTTTTCGGCGTCAGCATGCGGGCTGTACGGCTATGCGGATACAACGCTTGCGCAGAGCGGCCGCAAGACAGCGGATGGAACGTTCCTGCTGGAATCGCACAAGCAAGCACCGAAGATTTACGCGCATAGCAATGCCTTGCTTGAGGTGATGACGGAAGAGCGGCACGTCGCTTCGCGATAGGGTTGGCTTTGGACGCAAGACACCGGACCACTCGATGGTCCGGTGTCTTGTTTAACAAGAACGATGCGCTACGCGGTGTGCGGCTGCCGATTGCGGTAGGCCAGGTAAAAGCCGGCGGGCACGAGGAAGACGGTCAGAAGTACGGAGAGAGTCAGGCCGCCAATCAACGCCTGCGCCAGTGGGGCGTAGGATTCACTGCCCTCACCGAGCTTGAGAGCCATGGGCAGCAGGCCGATGAGAGTTGCCAGCGAGGTCATGAGGATGGGGCGCAGACGGACGCGGCATGAGGTTGCGATGGCATCTTTGACGGTGTGACCTTCCAGCAGCAGGTGATGGGCGAACTCCACGATGAGGATGCTGTTGGAGAGGGCGACGCCGACCAGCATGACGACACCCATGAGGGACATGACGTTGAGCGTGGTGCCCCAGAGGAGCAGCGCGATGATGACACCGGTGATGCCGGGCGGCAGTGCAAGAAGGATGATGAAGGGATCGAGAAAGGAACGAAACTGCGCGACGAGAATAAGGTAAAGCAGGATGACCGCGAGGATGAGGCCGATGGCAAAGCTTTTGAAGGACGCATTCATGGATTGCACGCTGCCCGCAAGGACGACGTCGATCCCTGCCGGGGTTTTGGTGGAGTCAAGAATCTTGGTGATTTGAGTTGAGACGGCGCCGAGGTCTTCGCTGGAGGTGCGGACGTAGATGTCGACGAGACGGCGGATCTGGTTATGGTCGAGCTCCGTGGGCGTTTCGAAGCGGGTGATATCGGCGACCATGTCCAGGCGTGTGGGCCGGGTGATGTTCACCCCGTGAAGCGGGATGGCCTTGAGATCGTCCAGCGATTGAACCTGGCCTTCCTTGTACATGACCGTGAGGAAGTAATTGTTGCCGCTGGATGGGTCGACCCACACGCTTGGCGCGATCATCTGGTTGGAGGTGAGCGCGGTAATCACGTTGGAGACGACTTCCTTTTCGGTCAGGCCAAGCTGGCTGGCTCGGGTGCGATCGACGGTCAGGCGAAGGGACGGATAGTCCACGTCCTGGGGGATGTAGACATCGGCGACGCCTTTGATCTTGAGGATCCTGGCGCTGATGCTTGAGGCCAACGCGTAGTCCGCCTTGAGATCCTTGCCGCTGACCCGGACGTCAATGGGAGCAGGGGCTCCCATGTTGAGGACGCCATCGACCAAGGACCCGGAGGAGAAGAAGAGCTGCAACTCCGGCATCTGCTGCGCGACTGCGGCCTTCACTTCATCGATGTACTTGAAGCTGCTCGTCGCGTGATCGGGCTGAAGCGCCACCTGCATGAAGCCGGTGTGCATCGCGGAGTTACTGGAAAACAAGGACGAGAAGCCGGGGTCGATGCCGATGTTGGAGACGATCATGCCAATGTCATGCCTGGAGACGATGCCGCGCACGATGGACTCGAGCTTGGCGGTCTCTTCTTCGGTCGCACTCAGTTTAGTGCCGGACGGAGCCTTGTAGTTGATGACGAATTGTCCGGCGTCCGTGCGGGGGAAGAAGGAGAGTCCGAGTAAAGGGAAGAGGAGCAGGCTCACCAGAAAGAACGCTGAAAAGCCGACCAGTACAAGCTTCGGCCACTCGAGGACGCGTTCTACCGCCGTGTCGTAGTGGCGTAGCAATCCGTCGAAGCCGCGGTTGAATCCCGCGGTAAACCTTGCGCCAAGTCCCAACTTGTTTTCACTCGACGGCTCTTCATGCGGCGCCTTGATGAAGTTGGCGCAGAACAACGGGACGACTGTCATGGCAACGAAGTACGAAGCGGCGAGTGAGATGACGACTGCCAAGGCCAGGGCGGAGAAAAGGAACTTACTGACTCCGAAGAGCAACGTAACCGGGAAGAAGACGACCATGGTCGTCAGGGTTCCAGCCAGCACTGGGAGGGCGACCTCACGGCCGCCTTTTTCGGCCGCGACTGCCGGAGCTTCACCGCCTTCCAGGTGCCGGTAAATGTTTTCCAGCACGACGACTGAGTTATCGATCAGTCGTGAGAGCGCAAGCGCGAGCCCGCCCAGCACCATGCTGTTGATGGAGCTTCCCGCCAGTTGCAGCACAAAGAAAGTGGCAAGGATGGAGAGCGGAATGGAGAAGAAGACAGCCAGCGTCGCACGGAAGCTGCCGAGGAAGATCAGGATCATGAGGCAGGTGAGAAAGAGCCCGAGTCCGCCCTCATGAATGAGCGTCTCGATCGCCGTTCTGACGAATCGTGACTGATCGAAGACGACCTTGCTCTTGAGTGTCGCGGGAACGTCATACAGCTTGTCCAGCATGGTGCGAACGCCATCCACAATGGCAATGGTGTTGGAGTCGCCACCCTGCTTGAAGATGGGGAGGTAGACGCCTCGCTTTCCGTCCACGCGAACGATGTTGTACTGCAGTCCAAAGGAATCTTTCGGCACGGCGACATCGCCGACCCGCACGGGAGACTGTCCCACCATCTTCAGGGGGACCTGGGCAATATCGTCCGGGCCCTTGAGCATGGAGTTGGTGTAGATGTTGTAGTCGTAGCGGCCAATCTGAACGTCGCCGGCGGGCAGAATGACATTGGAATCGTTGACCGCACGGACCACGTCCATGGGGCTCAATTGATTGGATTCCAGCTTGAAGGGATCGGCATAGAGCTGAATCTGACGCCACCTTCCGCCGAAGGGCTGAGGCACGGATGCGCCGGGAACCGCGGCAAGCTGGTTGCGCACGAAGTTTTGCGCGGTGTCCTTCAGGGTGCTTTCTGAAAGGCCTTCCCCGCTCAACGTTACGAGCGCCACGGGCAGACTGGACGCATCCTGCTGCAGCACGATGGGAGGATAGGTGCCCGGCGGGAGATCGCGAAGATCGCTCATCGCAAGTGAAGCGATGGTGGACGCGGCGGCGGCAGGGTCTGTGCCCGCGCGAAAGAACACGCGGATGAGGCTGACGCCAGGGAGGGAGCGCGACTCCATATGATCGATGCCGCCGGCGAGCGTGAACATGCGTTCCAGGTGGTAGGTCAGGTTGGTTTCAATCTGCTCCGGCGGCATGCCGGAGTAGAAGGTGGCAACCGCCACGATCGGCAGATTGACCGGCGGGAACATATCAATGGGCATGCGCGCCGTGCTGACCGTACCCAAAATGCTGATGAGCAGACCGAGCACGACAATGACATACGGATTCCGAATCGCAAAACCGGACATGAAGCCGCCTCTTCTTTGGTTTTAGTTCTTGGCGCTTGCGGCGTCGTAAGCAGCAGGATGGGGATCGACCTGTTCTCCATCGGTGAGGCCGGTGTGACGGCCCACGACGAGCACATCGCCTTCGTGTACTCCGCTGACCAGCTCAACGCGGTCGGCGGTCTGGATGCCAGTTGTGACTGCTGCTGAGGTGATCCGCCCAGCGCGCACAAGGTAGACACGCTGAGCCTGTCCTCCCAGCCCTTCGACGGCATCGATCGGAACGCTCAAGACGTTTGGCCGGTCGGCCAGGTGCAGATGAACCTCGGCATACATGCCCGGCACCAGCTTGCCGTCCGTGTTGGGAACATCGACTTGCGTATCCATCGTCCGCGTAGCCATCTGCAGGCTGTCCGCAAAGCGTGTCACGGTGCCCTTGAACGTTCTGCCCAGCGTCACGACCGTGATATCGACAGGCTGCCCGGTGTGGATGCCGGCAACGGCGTTTACCGGAACAGGGAGCGTAAGCCGAAGCACGTTATCCTGCGCCAGCCGCACCAGCGGCATGGCCTGACTCTGCGACGCGGTGCCGGCCTGGATCATCGAACCGGTGTTGGCGTAACGCTTTGTGATGACACCTGTAAACGGTGCACGAATAGTAGCGTATTGCAGCATGGCATTGGCCCTGTCGCGATCAGCTTGTGCCTGTGAGTTACTTTGCATCGCCGACTGCAACATGGATTGCGCGCTGGCCACGGCTGAAGCGCCCTCAAGGTCGTGAGCCTGGGCCACATCGACATCCTGACGCGGAACAAGTCCGGGCTCTCCCTTTTGGACTTCCTGGATGCGGCTGTAGGAAAGATGCGCCATGTTCGCGCCCGCCTCGGCTCTGGCGATCGCGCTCCTGGCGGTGGTCACGTTCGCCTCCGCTGCAAGAACCTGAGCCTTCGCCTTCATGACCTCATCCTGCAACTCGGGCACGTCCAGCGTCGCGAGCACCTGCCCCTGTCGCACGTGGTCGCCGATATCCACGGGGATGGACCTCACATATCCGGCGACCTTCGCCATCACGTCGATATCCTGGTATGGCGTGAACTCCGCGCTGAGCTTCAGATCATTCGAAAGATCGGCCCGGCTGACCGTAATCACAGGGACAACGACCGGAGCTGCGGCCGGTGCTGGAGCCTCCTTAGCTTTACAGGCGACAAGCAGAACCGGCAGTGCGGTAAGCGCAGCAAAGCTTAGAAGACGATCAATGTTCCGTCGCTGCAATGGCATCTTCATGATCAACAGAGCTCTCCTCTTCAGTTCAACAAGCCGGTGACATAGTCCAGATCTGCCCGGCGCGAAATATAGGTGTAGCGTGCATCAGCAGCGTTGATCTGGGCCGAGGTCTGATTGAGCTGCGCCTCGTTCAACTCCACGATGCTGCCCAGGCCGTTGTCGTAACGAGCCTGCGCCAGCCGCAGCGCCTCCGCGCTCTGCGTCACCAGACGTTGCGTCACATCCAGGGTCCGGATGGCCTCGTTCAACTGGCTCAGCGCATCCCGTACCTGCTGGTTCACGCGCAGGCTCAGGTCGGCTACTTCCTTGTCCTTCGCGCTCGCTTCAAGCGATGCTTCCGATTCCCTGGCGCGGTAGAGACCGCCGTTGAAGATGGGGATATTCAGATTGAAGCCGGCTGCCGCGTAGTCGCCCTGCAAGGTGTGGTCGTGGAACGGAATTTGTCCGGCAGCGCCCAAAACCTGCAGCGTGGGATAACGAAGATCTCGCTCCGCCTTGGAGAACGCAAGCGCGGACTTCTGATCGAGACGCGCCGCATCCAGATCAGCTCTGTTGGTCTGCGCATTCTTTGCAAGGTCAGCCGGATCGATCGCACCCAATGGAGGAAGAGGAAGATCCGTCAGCGGAGCGGCGATGGCGCTGTCCTGGCCCATCACCGTCGCCAGGCGCGAACGCTGCTGCTCCACCACGCTTTGCGCTCGCACCACGGCCAGCTCCGCCTGCGACTCCACAACGGCGGCGAAGTTGACATCGAGCGTGGAACGAAGCTGACTGTTGGCAAGCGCGGTGATCTGGTGCGTGATCAGATGACGACTCGCCAGAGCCTCTTTTGCGGCTCGCAGCACCGCTTCAGCGCCAAGAACACCGCAGTAGGCCTGACGCACCGCGAGACGAACCTGCGCACGGTTCAGTGTCACCAGGTCTGCCTGCGACTGCACGCGATAGCGTGCGCTGCTCACCAGTGCGCCCGTGCGTCCGAAGTCGGTTACAAGCTGCGTGACCGTGCCACCATAAGCGAAGCGGTCGGAGATAGATGAGGTTGTCAAAGCGCCGGCGGCTGTGCTCGTCCCCGGATCAGCCACACGGACGCCGGTGGCGTTGAACGCAGCGGTAGGGAAAAAGCCCGCTCGGCCTTCAACAACCTTCTGCTGCGCGGCCTGACGCCGGAGCTCGGCTGCGGCAATCCTGGGCTGGTTCTTGACTGCAGTCTCCTCCGCCGCTTCCAGCGTGATCGACCCAGGAGGGGCGTCAGCCGGCGGAATGTCTTTTGCTGGCGGGAGCGTCGAATCGAGATGAAGCGTCTGTGGCCGCGCTGCTTCAACGCGAACGCTTTGCGCAACGGCAACCATGCCAGTTGGTGCAGCACCCAGGCTGAACACGGCGAATCCGGCAGCAAGATGACCGAGGCGTCCAGCAGCCACTAGGCGATCACCCCGGGGCTTTCCTGTACAGCCTTTAGCACCTGCGTTGGATGCATCTCGACAAGCCCATCGGTCACCGCTTCCAGCAGCTCCGGCAAGATCGCCGTAATCTTCTCTTCCGTGTCCACGACGCAGATAATGATGGGCATGTGCTCCCCTTCCACCGAGCTGGCCCCGGTTATATGGAGCCTCCCATGTGATCCGAAACCCGCATAGGTTTTGAAGACCGAGGCACCCTGGATGCCATGGGACTGCAGCATTGCGAGAAGATCCTGATGAAGGAACGCCGTCTCGGCGCCCGTATCGTCATTCAGATAAATCGTCAGTTTGAGTGCCGGTCCGACCGATAACATAGGTTCTCTCGAGGCTGTTTCCTGTATTCCCTCGAGCATACCCAGCGGCCCGCGCATTATTTCTTACGTCTCTCTGACGTTGTTCTGACTCAACCGCCGGCTCAGCGCTCAGCCTTCCACCCTTCACGAGCGACGACGGTCATGTGAGATCGCCGGAAGCTGCAACGTCGCATCGAGGGCATCCCCTGCGGTAATGAAGCGTAGTCTGCTTGGGTCTTGCGGCTCATCCGAATCGTGCAATAATCGAGCAACTGAATGTAGAACAACACGTCGGCGGATACTGAGCGGAGAAGCCGTGCCCACCCACGATCCTCTCGAGAGCGCTTTTGCGGCTCTAACTACAGCTCGCGACTGTGCTTGCTCGGCTTTATGAATCGCGTCTCTGGTTTACTCAGTTTTAAACGGCTATATTCCTCGCTGATGAAGCCTTCGTTGCGAAGGCAATTGTACAAAGCAACCTTCAGCATCTACATGGATTCCAAAGGTCTATCGATAGAGTGGAATTCGGTAGGTGAGCATGTACGGTCGCTCCCCTAGTTCGCCCAATCCCCGACACAATTTTTGAGATCGTCCGCCCGTCCATATAGACGCAGCGGTTTAGGTGATTGCCTCATGGTAGAAGCGATTGTGCTGTGGAACGAGCCAAACAATCTTTCTCACTGGAACTTCAAGCTCGATCCGGACTGGACACACTTTGCCGAAATGGTCAAGGTGGCTTCGGCTGCGATTCGCAGGGTGAACCCGAACCTAACCATAGTCCTTGGCGGAGTGTCCTCCTGCGATTGCGACTTCCTTCGCCTGATGGTTCAGCATGGAGTCATGGAGCATGTCGATGCGATTGGCGTGCATGGTTTTCCGCTTGACTGGAACCATTGGCAGATCAATGAATGGCCTCAACGTATCGCAGAAGCGCATGAAGTAACCGGGCTTCCGATCTGGGTGACAGAGGTTGGAGTCTCCAGCTTCGGGGCAGAAGAAGTTCAGGACTTCGGCATGCAGCGGACGCTGACGCTGCTGAAGGATCGCGTGGAACGCATCCATTGGTATAGTCTTTTCGACCTTCCGCCGAGCTGGCCCGCCGAGACGCGGCATAAAGAGGCTGAGGGCTCTTCCTACTATCGCCACTACTACCTGGGGCTGGTGCGGTCAGATGGTAACCCGAAGATATCCGTGGAGCACTTCCCGCTTGACGGCAGCGTGGGCTTTTGTCAGTGGTTCCACTTTGAAGATCCTCGCCTTGACGACGCGGTGCGGTGGATGGGCGAACACGGCGTGCAGTATCTTCGCACCGGCCTCAGTTGGGCCGATTCCTATCGTCCAAACGCAACGCAATGGTTCGACCGCCAGATGAAGGCGCTTGAGCCGTTTCGTGTCGCGCTGACACTCTGTTTCACCCCGGCACATCTGGGATTGGAAGACCATCACACGAGTCCGCCGAAGGACAACCGGCAGTTCGCCGAGTTCGCAGCGTGGGCCGTCGAACGCTACGCTTCCTCACCTCAAGAACAGTTCTTTGCTGAGAACGAAGCACAGGAGAAGGAACTCGCGCTATGAACTTACCCTCTCAGACTGACTTGTTGACATCGAAACAAATCCTTATCACTGGCGGGGCGGGCTTCGTCGGCTCGCACCTTGCAGATGGGCTTCTGGAAGCCGGACACCGGGTCCGCATTCTTGACGACCTAACCCCCCAGGTTCATCAGAACGGACCGCCATCGTATCTATCCCCTCAGGTGGAGTTGATTGTGGGCGACGTACGCGACCCGAATCTTCTCCGTGAGGTGCTGAAGGGGGTGGACGTTGTCTTTCACTTTGCCGCTACGGTGGGCGTGGGTCAGTCCATGTACGAGATTAGTCGCTACATGAGCGTGAACACACAGGGAACTGCGGAGCTACTGCAGGCAATTCTAGACACAAAATCGCAGGTGAAGAAGCTGATCGTAGCTTCTTCCATGTCCATTTATGGGGAAGGCCGGTACGTTTGCAGCGGCTGCGGACAGCCGGCTTTTCCGCCGGTGCGTCCGGTCTCTCAGTTGAAGGCCGGTCAATGGGAGCTGCACTGTGACGCGTGCGGCGGCGTGCTTCAACCCGAACCAACCAATGAGACAAAGCCCTCCGAGATCAATTCCATCTATGCGCTTTCCAAACGCGATCAAGAGGAACTGTGCCTCATCTATGGACGCACCTACGGACTTCCGGTGACCGCGTTGCGCTTTTTCAACATCTACGGAACACGGCAGGCCCTCTCAAATCCGTATACGGGCGTGGCCGCAATTTTTGCTGCGCGGCTGATCAACAACCAGGCTCCTCTGGTGTTTGAAGATGGAGAGCAGCAACGCGATTTCGTTAGTGTGCACGATATTGTGCGTGCGAACCTGCTGGCAATGGAGCGACCCGAGTCTGACGGGGAAGTCATCAACATCGGTTGCGGAATGCCAATCAAGATCCGCAGGGTGGCGGAGATTCTTGCAGCCGCGCTGGGCAAGTCGGAGCTTGCACCGGTGATCACCCAAAAATATCGGTCTGGAGATATCCGCCATTGCTACGCGGACCTGACCAAGGCACGGCGTCTGCTGGGATATGAGCCAAAGGTGACCCACGAAGAGGGCTTCCGCGAATTGGCGGAGTGGCTTGCTCACCAGGAAGCAGACGATAAAGCCGAAGTTATGCTGCAGGAGTTGAGCACTTACGGACTGACAGCTTAGTGCAGCGCCTCCAACGTTGGAGCAGAAAGGAAAGGGAGCGATGAAGGATTGGAAGCGACGCACGATCCTGATTACCGGGGGCGCTGGCTTCATCGGGTCGAACCTCGCGGAGCGGCTGCTGACCGAGCCGGGAGTCCGGGTGCGCATCTTTGACGATCTCTCCCGATCAGGGGTTCAGCATAACCTGACATGGCTGCAGGGGCTTCCAAGCGGAGACCGGCTGGAGTTTGTGCAGGGCGATGTACGTCATGCAGGCGAAGTATACGCAGCCGCCCATGATGCGGATGAAATCTATCACCTGGCCGCACAGGTCGCGGTTACGACGTCGATCGACGATCCTCGCTCCGACTTTGAGGTAAATGCGGCGGGTACATTCCACGTGCTTGAAGCGGCGCGCCGTTCCGGCAGACGGCCGTTCGTGCTGTTTACCTCTACCAACAAAGTCTATGGATCGCTGCACGGTGTGCCGGTGAAGGTTGCCGGTAGCCGTTACGTTGCAACCGACCGCAGCTTTTGTGGGGTGAAAGAGAGTGAGGTGCTGGATTTTCACTCACCATATGGCTGCTCCAAAGGCGCGGCGGATCAATATGTGCGTGACTATGCACGTATTTACGATCTGCCGACTGTCGTCTTTCGGATGTCGTGCATTGCGGGGCCGCGACAGTTCGGAACCGAGGACCAGGGATGGGTGGCGCACTTTCTCTACTCGGTGCTGGAACGCCGCCCCATTACGGTGTATGGCGATGGCTTTCAGGTGCGGGACATTCTGCACGTGCATGATCTGATCGACGGCATGATGGCGGCGCGCAGCGCGCAAGACCGGACAACTGGTGAGATTTACAACCTGGGCGGCGGTCTTGAACGGGCTGTGTCGATTGTCGAGATGCTGGATGCGATTGCGGCTGAGACGGGCATGAAGCCCGTGATTCGCTATGACGGAACTCGGCCGGGGGATCAGCCGCTCTATATCTCTGATACAAGCAAGTTGACGGCGCACACAGGCTGGAAGGCTCGGCGCTCCTGCGTGGAGACACTCAAAGCTATCCATAGCTTCTGGAGCGGCAACCGTGCGCTGCTAGCAAGTCAGCGGAACGTCAGAGCCGAGATTGAACGTTCGAGCTTTGTGGCAGAGGAGGTGGCATGAAATACGCTCTGATCAACCCGAAATGGAGTTTTGAAGGTTCGACCTACTTCGGTTGTTCGGAGCCTCACTTTCCGTTGGAGCTTCTGTCTGCCCGTGAGGTGCTGCGTGGTGCCGGACACGAGGTGCTGCTCATTGATGCTTGGATGGAAGATCTCACCCCGCAAGAAGTGCGCAGGCGGCTTGAGCCCTTTGGCGAAGAGTTCCTCGTTGTTCCGACCGCGCCCTCCTACCTGTTCTGGCGTTGTCCTCAGCCTGAGCTGCGGGTTCCGCAGCAGTGGATCGCAGCGCTCGACCGCTGCTCGAAAAAGATTGTTATTGGGCCGCATGGATCGGTCACTCCGCTAGCCACGCTGCGCAAGACGGGCGCAGATATCGTGCTCCGCGGCGAGCCGGATCAGACGCTGCCGCAACTGGCATCGATGCCATGGGAGATGATCGCGGGCTGCGTCTGGCGCGATGCTGCCGGAAGGGTGAGCGCGACGCCCGGTCTTGGCGCGACCGATATGCGCGCGATTGGGATGCTTGACTACTCCGACTATCCGGTGGAGCGCCATGCGCACCTGCACCACATCTTTGCCGGGAATGGCGCAGATCATCTGCATCGCGGCGCTGAGGTGGAATTTGCGCGCGGGTGTCCATACAGTTGTACGTTCTGCAACAAAACGCTGTTTCGCAATAAGTATCGCGAACGAGATTTGATCGCTGTGGTGGCGGAGATCGATCAGTTGATCGCTCGAGGAGTGGATTACATCTACTTCATTGATGAGATCTTTGGAGTGGGCAAGCAGGTACGGGCGCTGCTGGAGGAGATTGCAAAACGACCGGTGTCAATTGGGTTTCAAACTCGAATCGACTTGTGGG
The DNA here is from genome assembly GCA_964242025.1 of uncultured Acidobacteriaceae bacterium. Classification (GTDB taxonomy): domain Bacteria; phylum Acidobacteriota; class Terriglobia; order Terriglobales; family Acidobacteriaceae; genus Edaphobacter. Next base: position 528,443 of record CAXSZW010000001.1, on the reverse strand, counting down.
ATGAAGCTTCGATCGACCTGCTGGCGAGGGCACATTGCGTCTCCTTTGAGTGCGGAGTGGAATCGATTACGGATGAAGGCCGGGATGCGATGAACAAGAACTGCCGCATCACGACAGAGCGCATCACGGAGCTGCTGGTCTATGCGCGGCAGCGGATTCCCTGGGTACAAGCGAACCTGATTAAGGTGCGCGAGGATGATCCGGCGCAGGTGGCTTCGTGGCAGGGGAACTTGAAATCGCGCGGGGTGTGGGTCAGTGAGCCCGTACCGATGTTTCCGTTTCCAGGAAGCCCGGAGTATGTAACCACCTTTGGCGCACAACCGGACGAAAGCGCGTGGGAGCGAGCCCATGATTTCTACCTGCAATTATTCGCGGATAAGGGTTTCAGCGATATTCAGGATCAGCAACCGTTGACACTACAGCAATTGGAAGCAATGGCCCAGGAGCATGCATGCGCGTCCTTCTGACAACGGACACCATTGGCGGTGTGTGGACTTTTACCACGGAATTAACAGCGGGGTTATTGAGGCGCGGGCATGCCGTGGCCCTCGTGAGTCTGGGGCGTGCGCCTTCACGCTCACAGACCGAATGGACTTGCGAAATTGGAAGACGGTACCAAAGTGCTTTTCGATATGAGATGTCCGAGGCACCGCTTGAGTGGATGAGTAAAAACGGTGCCGCGTACTCCGATGCCGAGAGTTTGATGCTGAGACTTGTCGTCGAGTTCGAAGCAGAGATCGTGCACGGAAGTCAGTTCTGCTTCGGCGCACTTCCCGTCGCCGTGCCAAAGATCATCACAGCACACAGCGATGTGCTTAGCTGGGCGCAGGCTTGCGAACCGGGGGGGCTGGAGCAATCGGCTTGGCTGCAACGATACGAAGCCTTGGTTTCGGCGGGAATTGTGGGTGCCGATGTTATCGTGGCGCCCACGCATTGGTCACGAGAAGCACTGGCGCGTCACTTCCCTGCATCTGCAGGAGCGCGGGTGATCCTTAATGGACGTACGTTGGAAGCAGCGAGCAAAGTTGAAGTGCGGCGGTTACAGGCCGTGAGCGTTGGACGCGTTTGGGATAGTGCAAAAGGTCTTACGGTGTTGGACGAGCTGGATGCCTGCATGCCAGTGCTCATCATCGGGGAGGCCTGCTTTGAAGGCGGCCAGATGCCGAAGCTTGGAAACGTGGAGTTTCTCGGCAAGTTGGATGAGGATGAGGTGCTTGAAGTGTTGCGGAGGAGCAGCGTGTACCTTACGACTTCGATCTACGAGCCGTTCGGGCTTGCTCCTTTGGAAGCGGCACTGTGCGGATGCGGGGTGGTGGCACGGGATATCCCCAGCCTACGCGAGGTGTGGGGCGACGCCGCCGTGTACTTCAGGAACGGTAAGGAGTTGAGCCAGATTATGTTGTGCTTACGCGATTCCGAGCCTGAATTGATGGCGTTGCGAGATCGCTGCAAACATCGTGCTCAAGAGTTGTCAGCCGATCGCATGGTCGAAGGGTACATCGCGCAATATGAGCAACTGCTGGCCCTCTCGAGTGTGCGCGAGGAAGTGGTCGCTTATGCCAGCTAGGTTACGGATGAGCTACGTGGCGCATACGCTTCGTTCAGATTGGAACAATGGCAACGCACACTTTCTACGAGGCTTGATGCGCGCCTTAATCACGATAGGCCATGACGTGACCGTCTTCGAGCCTGAGAGAGATTGGTCCATCGAAAACCTGCGGACCGAAGCTCTGGGAGAGCGTTCCCTTGCGGACTTCGTACAGACATACCCCGACCTAAACGTGAGGACCTACGCTCAGGCTGACGATCAGGATTGGTGGCGAGCGGTATTGCAAGGCCAGGATGTGGTGATCCTGCATGAGTGGAATCCCCCGGAGCTAGCGCAGCTTCTACTGAGGTTACGGGACGAGCTTGGCTTCCTGCTGCTGTTTCACGACACCCATCATCGAGCCTCCTCGACCCCGGCGCAGATGGAGCGTTTTGGGCTGGCTCGCTTTGATGGAGTGCTTGCATTCGGCGAGGCCTTGCGCACCATTTATCGGGAACGCTTTGGGTTGATACGGGTCTGGACCTTGCATGAAGCCGCAGATACAACTATCTTCCGCCCGAGGCCCACGTCTGAAAAGAACACGGATGCCGTCTGGATCGGCAACTGGGGCGAAGGTGAACGGTCAGCCGAGATCCGCGAGTACTACCTTGAAGCTGCGGCTTTGCTAAGCGCCCAGTTTCTTTTCACGATCTATGGCGTCCGCTATCCGGAGGATGGGCTGGAGGCCTGCGCCAGGGCAGGGGTGACCTACGGCGGTTATCTGCCGAACCTCGACGCCCCAGCGGTTTACGCCGGGGCTCGATTGACCGTCCATATCCCAAGGCAGCAGTACAGCTCCGCCATGGCTGGCATCCCGACGATTCGAGTCTTCGAAGCACTGGCCTGCGGGATCCCGCTGATATCTGCACCTTGGCAGGATTGTGAAGCGCTGTTCCGTCCGGGCGATTTCAAGATGGTGCAGAGTGGGGCCGAGATGATTACAGCCATGCGCCTGCTGTTGAGCGATAAGAAAGCAGCCGAAGCGCAGGCAGAGCGTGGCCTTGAGACGGTGCTCGCACGGCATACCTGCGCTCATCGGGCAATGCAGTTGACGAATATCTGTGAGGAGCTGAACGGGTGAAGATCTTTGCATTTGGATCGAGTATCGTGTCGTCTTACTGGAATGGCGCCGCCACTTATTACCGTGGCTGTTACAAATACCTTTCGCGCCGCGGACATGAGATCACGTTCGCGGAGCCAGATGCATATGGAAGGCAGCAACATTGTGACTCCGACGATTTCTCCTATGTTCGCTCCCTGGTGTACCAGCCCGGGGTTGACCTTGACGCGATGCTGAAACTTGCCGGCGAGGCCGATGTGGTCGTGAAGCATAGCGGCATCGGTGTGGATGATGAGTCTCTGGAACGTCGCATTCTGGAGTTGCAGAACAGCGCGGCGATCACGTTTTGGGATGTCGATGCGCCGGCTACGATTGCCCGCATGCATGGTGATACTGGAGATGCGTTCAGGACCTCCATGCCGCAGTATGACGCGGTGCTGACCTATGGCGGAGGACCCTGGTGCCGGGAACAGTATCTTGCGCTGGGTGCCCGAGCATACTTCAGCATGTACAACGGGCTGGACCCAGAGACGCATTACCCGGTAGCTCCGGATGCTTCGCTGAAGTGCGACGTGGCGTTCCTGGGCAACCGGCTGCCGGATCGTGAGGCACGCGTGGAAGAACTTTTTCTCCGGGCGGCTGAGCTCGCGCCGGAAAGCAGCTTCCTGCTTGGAGGTGAAGGTTGGGGGGACAAGCAAATGCCCTCAAACGTGCGCTACATTGGGCATGTGCCGACCGCAGATCACAATCGGGTAAACTGCTCGGCTGGGATGGTGATGAACATCAATCGGACATCCATGGCTGCGTCCGGCTTCTCTCCGCCGACGCGGGTCTTCGAGGTGGCCGGTGCCGGGACGTGCCTGCTCTGTGACGACTGGCCAGGAATCGATGACTGCTTTGAGCCGGGCCTGGAGATTCTGGTCGTCAAGACGGCAGAGGACGTATTGCGTGCGCTCGCGGAGCACGATGACGCAAGCAGGCGGAAGATTGGCGCGGCCTTCCATGCGCGGGGTCTGCGGGATCACACCTATGCGCAGCGTGCGGAGAAGGCGGAGGCAGCGTTCGAGCATTGTCTGCGGGAGCGCGCGCTGGCATGAAGATCGTCGTGTACGGGTTGACGATCACCTCGTCCTGGGGAAATGGTCATGCGACGACCTACCGGTCCTTGCTGAAGGCCTTGGCCAGGCGCGGACATCAGATCGTGTTCGTCGAGAAGGACGTGGAATGGTACCGAAACAACCGGGACCTTCCCCGCCCGGCATTCTGCTCGGTTCAGTTTTATAACGACTGGGCTGCTGAAGAAATGCGGTTGGTCCGCCTCAGTGTCGACGCGGACGTTGTTGTTGTGGGCTCCTACTTTTCGGATGCGATCGCAGCTTCGCAAGCATTGTTCGCGCAGGTGAAGTGCCCGGTCCTGTTCTATGACATCGATACGCCGATTACATTAAACCAGCTGCGGCAAAGCGGCGGCACGGAGTATGTGACCCGGCAGCAGATTCCCTTCTACTCGGCTTACCTGAGCTTTACCAGTGGGCCCGCGCTGCTTGAGCTTGAGAACAGCTTCGGAGCCCGCCGGGCAGTTGCCTTCTTCTGCTCGGTCGATCCTGAAATCTATCATCCAACTGCGGTGAAGGCGGAGTTTCAGTGTGCGCTGAGCTACCTGGGAACTTACGCTTCGGATCGCCAGAGCAAGCTGATGCATCTTTTGAACGACGCCGCCGGACGATTGACTGCGGAGCGGTTTATTGTCGCGGGACCGCAGTACCCGGCCAGTTTGCATTGGAACGGCAATGTAGAACGCCTGATTCACGTCCCGCCTCCAGATCATCCTGCCTTCTATTCGTCTTCGCGGTTCACGCTCAATCTCACCCGCGACGATATGGTGGCGGCAGGATACTCGCCTTCCGTGCGGCTGTTTGAGGCTTCTGCCTGTGGTGCCGCCATTCTCTCCGACTCATGGCCCGGCCTGGAAGAGTTCCTGACACCCGGCGAAGAAGTGCTACTTCCCTCCTCCGGTGAGGACGTTGCGCGGATGCTCACCGGGATTTCCGACGAACAGCGTAAGCGCATGGGCGCGCGGGCGCGGGATAGAATCCTTGCGGCCCATACTGCGGAGCACCGGGCCATTGAGTTCGAAGGTATCGTGAGCGGCTGCAGTTGACCCTGCTAAATCAACCAGGGAGTAGCTCAGCCAAGCTCGCAATAACACGCGTAGGGCCTTCCGCTTGAAGCGTCTCTCGCGAGAAGATGCCTGTAGCGACGGCGATGACATCCAGCCCATTCGTGTGTGCGGCTTGAATGTCAGCCGGCGTGTCTCCAACCACGCAGATACTTGCACCTTCATGGGTCAGGCTTCGCGCGGTAGCGACCGCGGCCTTGAAGACATCGTGACGGTACTCGTAGGCGTCGCTGTAACCCCCGAAGTGGAAGCGCTGGAGCAGGCCGGCACGCTCCAGCTTCACACGGCCTATGCCCTCCAGATTGCCCGTCGCAACACCAAGGATTGCCCCCTTCGCGCGCAGATGATCGAGTACCTCGGACACTTGGGGCAGAACCTCAAGGCGCAGATCAGCTTGATCGCGTGTGACAAAGGCGCACATGCCTTGCTGGATTTCAGGTAGATACGGCCGCCATTGAGCATCGGGAATGTTAGCCAGGGTCAATGCATCGCGCAGAATACCGTTATCGACGTTGCCGTGTGCGATAACGCCATTAAGATTGAGAGGCCTGCCGGCAAGCTTGGTGAGCGCCTCGCAGAAGGCGTAGTAATGCACAGCGTCCGTTGCATTGAGCAGTGTTCCGTCAATGTCGAACAAGTAAGCGTCGTAAGCGTCCCAAGCGATCATGGCTCAAGAGTACCTAAGGCTTGTCGTACCGCCTCGAGCGGAGTAGCCCAATCGCCGGGCTGACGTTGACGAAAGAGACGTATGGAGCGGTACCACGGCGTGTCGTCCCGCTCGGTCATCCAGCGCCAATCCGCGGCGTGCGCCAGCAGTACATAAGTACGAACGTCCAGCGCACCGGCCAGATGTGCGGCCAGCGTATCAACGGTGATCACCAGGTCGAGACCCGCAATGGTCTCCGCCAGAGACAGCAGGCCAGGTCCAATGGCGTTCATCCGGGGATCTGTCTCTTTATTTGAGCCGCCCTGCAGGCTGATAAACTCGCAGCCCTCGGTGCTCAGGATGGAATCGAATGCGGCGAGCGGAATGGAGCGGCTTTGGTTCCACTCGCCCGCTGCCCAGACGAGCCCAACGCGCGGCTTATGCCTGAGGACCGGCCCGCGCGGCAGCCTGAGGTAGCGGGTCGCGATTGGAAGCTGAGGTAGCGTGGTGCGGAACAGATAAGGCAGCTCGGTGATCTCAACCTGCATCTCCCAGGCGCAGGGCTGCTCCCAGGTGATGACGTGCTCCACCCCCTCAAAGCGCGCGGCGAGTTCAACGAATCCGGGCGGTACCTGCCACACCACAGTTCGGGCAAGCGCCTTGAGTTGAGGCGCATACCGCAGCATTTGGACGGCATCGCCAAGCCCGTGCAGTGAGCGAACGATGATGTCCTTCCCCACAATCGGCTCACCCGTCCAAAAACGTTGTGGATCAGGCATATTCCTTGCGCGAATCCGATCGCTCGCCTGCCACGCCTGCTCAAGGTCGCCTGCCAGCATGTGACGCTGCCACAGCCCTGCATCGATGTCGTTGAGCGCTTCAGCCTCGACCAAGTCATTCATCCCAGTCGGCTACCGTTGCGGGTAGATGGCATGCGGGCCATCAGCCGGAACCTCGATGGGATGGGCGCGGCACAGATAGACCTCTTCCTCTGGCTGAGCCTCGATCCTGAATCCGGCGGAGCGAAGCATGGCCTCAACACACGCGCGGTTTGGAACCCACCAGTTGGTCGCGTCGTGCGAGTAGCGATGCTCAATGAAGTGCATCTTGGGATAAGCCGGTTCGTCAAACGGTGCCGGCGCGTTGAACTCATAATCCTGCTCGATAGCAGCGATCTCTCGGCTCCCCCGTTGCATGGACTGGAAGAGTAAGAGGTCCTTGGCAACGTGCTCGTGGATGAGATCGAGTGCGAGCAAAGGATGACGCAGGTGGTATAGAACGCCCATGAAGATGACCAGGTCGAAACGCTCGCGCAGGGCGGCCACATCCCAGACCGGCAGACGGTCAAACTGTACGTCAAGTCCTGAAACATCCGCGGCAAAGCGTGCTTGCGCAAGATAGCGGTCATCGGTGTCGATGCCAAGCACACGATCCGCGCCCCGGCGTTTCATCTCAAGGGAATAAAATCCCGCGTTGCAGCCGATGTCGAGCACGGTCATCCCGGTCAAGTCGGTCGGAATCGTCGTGCGGAAACGCTCGTACTTGACCTCAGGATAGTCCCCAAGGAAGTGATCCGGCGCCGTCGCAATGCCGCCAAGACGAAGGTTATGAAACCAGGGGCCAAGCTCCCGAATGCGCTGCTCGAGCTGCTGTGTGTCATGAAGCAAAGGGTGTCGCGTAGCGATCATGCGTGCTGATTTCCTCTAGAGATGGAGTGACTGGAGTAGATTCGTGCGCAAGCAATCCGATGGCCTTGCGATAGCCGTTAAGAGTTCCTACATCCACGTAGGCCTCGCCCACCTTGACGCCGATGGCCTGACCTCCTTCAGCAATATAAGCATTGACCAGGGTTCCAAGGTACTCGTCTTGGCGTTCAGGTCGCAACCAGAGCTGATGAAGCGCATGAAAGATCGCGCCCGACATACGAATGGCGCCCCATATCCAAAGGGAGGTAGCGTGCTTCTGCTTCACCTCAATACTCAGCACGGAACCGTCGGAGTCCGTAACAACGGCGTCGAAGAACTCCGGACGTTCAACAGGGAAAAGCAGAAAGGAGAGCTGATCACCAGGGAGTTGAGCGAACCCGTCTTCCGGCGTCCAAATCGTATCTGGCAGACCGATAAGAACCTGTTCGTCCGGGCGAATAAACGGGATGGCGCGAAACACCGCGTCGCACAGACCACCGGGCGCCGGTTGCACCACGTAGGCGATATCTGCTCCCCAGAGACGCCCGCCGTAATATTCCAGAATGTCGGTCTTGCCCGGCGAGATGACAAAGCAAAGCCGCGTCGCTCCAGCAGAGATCATGCGTTCCACAAGATACTCTGAAACAGCGCGCGGACGCTCTACATTGCTCTCCACACGGCTGCCGACAGGGAGTAGCTCCTTCGAGAACGCCAGGGGCTGTATGCGGCTGCCCGCGCCCGCGGCCGGAATGATTCCCCACATGCGATGCTCTCCCTTCTCTAACTGGTCACTTGAGATGCCGTTTCGGAGCGGAGGGAGCTGCATATCTGCTCAAGTTGTTTAATCCGGCAAAGGCCGGTGTGATCCTGCAAGGTGCGGGCACGTGCGGCAAGGGCGATGCCCTTCAGTTCCGCGTCGGAAAGCAAAAGCGCATCCGCGACCTCCGCTGCCGTTCTGACCGGGAGAATCTCCTTGTGAGGAACAAAGAAGGCGTCCAACCCCTCCCAGGTGTCGGAAAGCAGTGGAGCTCCGCATGCAGCAGCCTCAAAAAGCCGGCCTGAAGGACAGAAGCCGTACTCCGCCATAACTCCACGAGTTACGTTCAGCGTAGCTCGGCAGGAGGAAAAGAAGGCCGGATGAACTGGTGGCGGAACGTGACTCACGAAGAAAACATTAGGCAGCCACGGAAAAGTCTCCGGATATTGAGCGCCGCCGATGAGAAAGCGCTGTGCTGGCAGGACGGCTGCTGGCTCCAGGAACAGGGTCTGCAGCGCATCCTGGCGGTCGGCGGCGTAGGTGCCCAGGTAAGAAAGGCTAGCCCGCAGGTGCGGATCTGGGCTCACGGAGCGGTGATGATCAGGATCGACAGAGCCATAGAGTGGAAGCGCCACACGAGCCCCTAAGCGCGACTTGAGTTCGTCCAGCGCTCGTCCGCCCGTATAGCTGAGGACGAGATCAAAGTCGCCGAGTCCCTGTGGAGGCAAGTAGTCGATCGTGGATCTGGCGCTGAGCGCGTTCAGAGTGACTGGAGTGTCAAGGTCGTAGAAGCTCTTGATGGAGGCTCGACTGTTCAACATCATGTCAGCGGCAGCCTGCCCGTCAGGACAGAAGCTGGTGCAGAGGGCCAGGTCAGCATCATCGAGATCCCGCTGGGCCGAGGCAGCTATGTCTGCAAAATCCCGGTAAAGGATGAGACGTGCGCCGGGCGGAAGCTCAGTCAGGTCGCGCGCATCAGCGTAGTAGGGAACGTCCCGCTCATAAAAAGAGACGGTATGGCGTCGCTCAAGGAGCGCCTTCACTAGCGAGCGCCAAAGCGTAGCATGACCGTTTCCCCAGGAGGATGAGATGGTCAGGCCGAAGATAACTACGTGCATGGGCTCAAATCCTTAGTGGTAAAAGAGCGAAATAACCAGCGTGATCGAAGCGGAGAAGATGATGGCGGTCGTGACCCAGCCGAGCGTGTTGACGACAGGGCCGTTGACGCGATCGCCCATAATCGCCGGCCGGTTGGTCAGAATCATAATCAGCAGCATTAGGGGCGGCGTGGAAAAGCCTTGAACAATGCCTGCAAATACCAGCGCTCGCATGGGATTGACGCCGGCAAAGTTGATGATCATCGCAACCAGGGTAAACAGCGCGATCGCCCCATAAAACTTCTTCGCTTGCTGAGGCTTGTAGGAGAGTCCGTTCTTCCAGCCCATCACCTGGCACAGGTCGTAGGCAGCGCCAGTCGTCATCACGGGCACCGCCAGAAATCCCACAACAATGAAGCCAACCGCAAAGAGCAGGCTCGCAGCACGACCGGCAAGCGGTCGGAGCGCCTCAGCCGCTTCCGTCGCGGAAGCGATCTGATGATGTCCCCGGACAAACAAGGTCGCGGCCGTGGACAGGATGATGAAATACATGACGACATTCGAAAAGAGCATCCCGAAGATAACATCCCACAGAGAGGACTTCAGCTCAGGCGTGGTCGCTCCACGCCGCGCCAGGACCGTCGTCTTCCCAGCTTCGACCTTCTCCTCCACCTCTTCGTTTGACTGCCAGGTATACAGGTACGCTGAGAGCGACGTGCCAATGATGGCCACCAGGATCGCCAGCGTATCGCGGTCAAAGCGAATAGACGGAACGAACGTGCCGCGCAACACCTGAGGAAGCGAAGGGTGCGCCAGGAGCGCCGAGCCTGCATACGCCAGCAGCGAGAGCGCCAGCACGCGCAGCACATTCCGGATAAACGAGTAGGTACCCCAGACCTGGAACGCAAGAACCAGCAACGAGATACCCAGAACCAGCGTCCAGCCGGGAACGTGGATCAGCAACCCAAGCCCGGCAGCCATGCCGCCAATATCAGCACCGGCCTCAATGATGTTGCCAATAATGACGCCGGTCAGAATCAGGTAGACCAGTGTTCGCGGAACCTGATTGCGCAGAACGGAAAACAGCCCTTGCCCAGTCACAAGGCCGAGCTTGCCGGAAAGATAAACAACCGCCACCATCATGGGCAGCGTGACCGGCGCAGTCCACAAAGCCGCGTAACCGAGTTGAGCCCCGGCCTGCGCATAGGTTCCTATCGCGGAACAGTCATCATCCGCAGCCCCTGTGATCAACCCAAGGCCGAGAGAACGAAAAACGGTATGCTTGCGGGACGTCGCCATGGTGGTTGAAGCCACGACGTACGGGCCTACGAAGCGTAGATGTAGCAAAGGATAAGAGAGTTGGTTTTCGTAAGGTCTAAGTCTGCCGATTTGTCCCGCTCACCGCATCGCCAGGCGATCTTGTCAGAAACCTCGGCTGCCAGGCGTGATCATGCGCGGCCCAGCGCAGAGAATTTCGCTCACTGATCCTCTAGATGAAGTTGAAATTCTGAACGGCTTACAGGGGTAATGGCGGAGAGTGGGGGATTCGAACCCCCGGTACAGGTTTCCCCGTACAACGGTTTAGCAAACCGTCGCCTTCAGCCACTCGGCCAACTCTCCAGCGCGCCTCTTACTCCAGGCAAATGGTTCCAGGCGGAACTCCGTAATTATATCTCGAACCCGCCCATCGTACGCTCTACCCCCGAATCACCTGCGCCGCAAACCGCTCCATCTCCTCCGCCTGTGGGCTGGATTGCAGCAGCACCACCTCAACCCCCACTGCCGCAAACTCCTCCATCCGCTCCTTCACGCGCTCCGGCGTCCCCACAAACCCCGCCTTCAGCCCACGGTTCGACACCGAATAATCCTCCAGCGACACCTTCTGCTCCAGCTTCGACCCCGTAATCCACTGCTGGTAATTCTCAAACCCTCGCCGCGACGCATTCACGTTTGTAATCCGGGCCACCTCATCATCCGCCTCACGCTCACTGTCCCGAACGATCGCATACCCCGCCACCCCAAACGTCATCGGCCCCAACCCCAGCCGCTCCCGGCGCTCCCGCATATCCGCAATCTTCTTCCCCACCACCTCAGGCGGATCCCCATGCATCAGGTATGCATCGCACTTCGCCGCAATGAGGTTCTTCGCCGTCTCACTCTCCCCACCCGCATACAACGTAGGCCGCCCACCCTTCGTCGCCTGTGCAGCAGGCACCCCGCTGAACCGCCGCTCTCCTAAAGGTTTAGGCGAAAGCACATTCTCCCGCACGTCATACAGCTCACCCTTGTGCGTGAAACCCTGCCCCTGCCAGCACCCATCCACCACGTCGATCCACTCGCTCGTCCGCGCATACCGCTTGTCGTGCTCGTCGAACTCAATCCCATACTTCGTCGATTCATCCCGCCACCAGCTCGACACTACATTCAGCGAAAGCCTCCCGCCGCTGATCCGGTCGATGTTCGCTGCCTGCTTCGCCAGTGTCGCCGGATTATGAAACGTAGGCCGAACCGCCACCATCAACTCCAACTTTTTCGTCACCGCCGCCAACGCCGCCGCGGTCGACCACGCATCCAGCGACTCGGCCTCCACGCCTTTGATGTCGTTCAGGTTCAACTCCGCAATCAGCGTCAGGTCGTACCCAATCTCCTCCGCCCGCTGGCACAGCTTGCTGCAATACTCCCAGCTTGCCTCCATGCCCTCGTCGTCAAGATTCCTCAACCATCCACCGAACACCGGCAGCCAAAACCCATAGCGCATCAGTACCCCACCCCAGCCGCCACGCCCTCGCGAGCCTCCATCGCCGCAATCTGCTCGCTCTCCAGCCAATCCACCAGCTTCACAAACGGGTCGAACCCAATCACATTCTTCCCATCCGCCACAAAATTACTCAGCGCATTCGTATCGTAGTAGTACCGCTGTCCATCGCGGTCATCTGTGATGTACTCCACGCCACCAATATCGATCCGCGAAGCCTTCATAATCCGCTCCACATCAGCAATCACCTCCGCCGGCGGCGTATAAGCCTCGACCGTGATCCCACTCTTCGGCGCATCGATCGCACACGCCGCCCGGTCTAGATCCACCCCTGTCGTCGTCCTGCAAATGTCCGCCGGACACAGGTCGAACGTCTCGCCCGTAATATGCACCTTGATTGCGTACAAATACTTTCCGTTCAGCACCTCGACGCGCACAATATGCGCATCCCGCGCCGGAATAAACTCCTGCACCAGCGCCGTCGAGTCTAGCCCAAACGCCAGCCCGTCCACATCATCCTGTGGCCGCGCAGCCGCCGCCTCAAGCTGCAAGATGTGATCGAACCGCTTCACCCCCGCGCCGCTCCCGCCAATATTCGGCTTCACCACCACCGGAAATCGCAGGCCTTCTGTTGCTGCCGGCGCTTGCGCCGCGCGGTGAATCACCCGAGCCTTCGGATATGGAATCCCCAGCTCTTCCATCAGCGAAAGCTGCCCCGCCTTGCTCAACTCAGACCGGAACGCCGCCAGCCCGTTCAGCACCTTCACCCCACGCGTCTCTAGGTGCTCCAGGAACCCCGTCGTATAGAAGATCTGATCCCCATGCCCACGATTCCAAGCACTCGGACTCATTCGATTGAACACTACCGCGTACTTCTCCTCCGGATGATCCATCGGCGAGTAGCTATGCGTCACCGCATCCAGCTTCACATACGCCGTGCCCCGCTTATCCAACTCCGCAAACAGCGGCTTGAACCAGTTGGGCTGCTCGTAATAAATCGCAATCGGAAGCGTCGCATCGGCCATCAGAATCTCCTCGTCCTTCCAGCATAAATCCTTACTGTGGAGGAACCGTACCAGCCGCCCGATCCGCCTTATCCTGCGCCTTATCCGCCTTCTTCTGCTGCTTTGTATCCAATGCCTTACGCTGTGCCTTATCCGCCTTCGCCTGTGCTTTGTTCGCCTTCTCCTCCTGCTTCAGCTCACTCTTCGTCATGGTTGTCGTCTGCGTATTGGTCTGGCACACACCGGCCCCTGCTCCCAACGCCATCATCATCACCACACTCAGGATCATTCGTCTCATCGCACCATCCTCCTGTCCCATAAGATGACCCCTCATCCCACGAAGCTGCTTCAAATTCTCCCGCACACCCCTTCATTTATCCCTAAACTAATCCAGCACCCATTCCCCACTTCCCCACCGGAGGCACCAGGATTGCACAAGAAGATGCGGCTCCTGCCGCTCATCGGCGCCACCTACTTCATGGTTGCCGGCGGCCCATACGGCCTGGAAGACATCCTCGGTAAAGCCGGCTACGTCCGCGCCCTTCTCCTGCTCCTGGTTATCCCCCTCGTCTGGTCCCTCCCCACCTCCCTCATGGTCGGCGAGCTCGCCAGCTCCATCCCGGAAGAAGGCGGCTACTACATCTGGGTTCGCCGAGCCCTTGGCCCCTTCTGGGGCTTCCAGGAAGCTTGGCTCTCCCTCGCTGCCAGCATCTTTGACATGGCCATCTACCCCGTCACCTTCGTCCTTTACCTCTCTCGCATCGCCCCGTCCCTCACCGCCGGCCCTCGAGGCACCCTCTGGGCCCTCGCCGTCGTCTTCGGCTGTTGCTTGTGGAACCTTCGCGGCGCAAAAGCCGTCGGCAACGGCTCCATCCTCCTCTTCACCTTGCTCCTGAGCCCCTTCGTCATTCTGATCGCCCTCGGCCTCTGGAAGGGCCTCATCCTCCGCACCCCAGGCGGGGGCTGGCAAGCCCTCCACGCCCCAGTCGACACGCCCGACCTCGCCGGAGCCATCTCCGTCTGCCTCTGGAACTACATGGGCTGGGACAACGCCTCCACCGTCGCCCAGGAGGTCGAAAACCCCCAGCGTACCTACCCTCGCGCCATGCTCATCGCCGCCGCCCTCGTCGCCTTCACGTACATCCTGCCGCTCCTTGCCGTGGCCCTCGCCGGAATCCCCGCCGGCCAGTTCACCACCGGAGCCTGGGCCGACGCCGCCCGCACCCTCGCCGGTCCCGGACGCTCCGGCCCCGTCTTAGCCCTCCTCGTCGTCCTCGGCGGAACCATCTCCGGCGTCGGCATGTTCAACGCCCTCATGATGTCCTACACCCGCATTCCCTACGCCCTCGCCAAAGAAGGCCTCCTCCCCCGCGCCTTCACCCGCACCACCGCAGCAGGAGTCCCTTGGCTCTCCGTCCTTCTCTGCGCCGTCGCCTGGGCCCTCGCCCTCCGCCTCACCTTCGAGCGCCTCATCTCCATGGACCTCGTCCTCTACGGCGCAGCCCTCCTCCTCGAGTTCATCTCCCTCGTCGTCCTCCGCCTCCGCGAACCCGCCCTCGTGCGCCCCTTCAAGGTCCCCTTTGGCCTTCCTGGAGCGATTGCCGTCGGCATCTTCCCCGCCGCCCTCATCGCATTCGCCCTCTACGCCGCCCGCACAGAGAAGGTCGCCGGCATCCCCGCCCTCCTCTTCGCCCTCATCGTCGCCGTCACCGGCCCCTTGATTTACCTTGCTGCCCGCCGCATCACGCGGCCCACTCACCCCTAGGCGTCGTTATGCGAGGGATTGCTCCCCACTTCGCTCGTCGTCTCAACCAGCGAAGCCCCACGCCGCTTCAAAATCTCTTCAACCCCGACACCCTCTCCGCGCACTGCCAGCACCACCCCTCCCCCACGCACCCCATCCATAAACCTCGCCCTCTGCTCCCCCGGCACATGCAGCGCATCCAGCGTCACATGCCGCATAGCCCCAGGCTCCCCCGCCGCAACCCCCAAATCCCCGACGACACACACCTCAGCCGCCGCAACCCCTGCCCCCAGCACATCGCCAAGCGCCTTCTCCCCATCCGCCGTATGCTCGAACAATCCCAAAAGCATCGCACCCTCCATCACACCAAAGCGAAAGCGGCCACCCCAGAACCTCGGAGCAGCCCGCCTTCCCCAACAACTCAGAACGAACAACTAAGAACTGAAAACTAGCCCTTCGGCACTGGCCGCTCTTCCGGGTTGATCTTATGCTCCGCATACCGAGCCTGCGCTTCCGTCACCTTCGTCCGCGCAAACGCCGCATCCCGCCAGCCCTTGATCTCCACCCGCTTGCCTTCAAGGTCCTTGTAGATCGCAAAAAAGTGCGTGATCTCCCGCAGCATATGCGGATAAATCTCCGAGTAGTTCCAAACATCCTTATACCGCGGATTCCCCATCCCCACGCACAGCACCTTCTCGTCGCCCAGGCCCTGGTCCATCATCTCCAGAATCCCAATCGGACGAACCTCCATCACGCAGCCCACAAAGCTCGGACTATCCACCAGTACCAGCACATCCAGCGGGTCGCCATCGTCGCCCAGCGTGCTCGGGATAAACCCGTAATCCCCCGGGTAATGCACCGGCGAATAAAGATTCCGGTCCAGCCGGAACACATGCAGTTCCTTGTCGTACTCGTACTTGTTCACGCCCTCCTGGGGAATCTCAATGACCACATTGAACACCTCAGGGGCCTTCGGGCCGACCGGCAACTCCATATAATTTGGCATAAACTCTGGCATCTCTTCTCACTGTCTAGGATTTTTAGGGCTTGCTGCCCGCCTGCATCACTGCACCGCGCACTGTCGCGTCTTACACTCGTCCCCGGCATCGTACAGCCAGAACAAGTAGGCGAACAAGAATTTGCGGCACCTCCAAGTCTATAACTTCCAGCCGCTTCTTCGTCGCAATCCTCCTCCCCCGTCCGCGTTATGGCCGCCCTTTATAATCGACATACATGAAAGCCCACGTCTTCGTCACCCTCAAACGCACCGTGCTCGACGCCCAGGGCCAGACCGTCGCAGATGCCCTTCGCCGCATGAGCTACAAGGGCGTCCAGGACGTCCGCCAGGGCAAGTACTTCCTCCTCACCCTCGACGGAATCGCCTCGCCCGAAGCCGACGCCGAAGTCTCCCGCATCGCCCGCGAAGTCCTCGTCAACCCCGTCATCGAAGAGTTCACCTACCGCCTGGAACCCTAGCCCCGCCACGACGGGTGCCCCATTCTTTGACAGTTTCACCGTCAAAGGGTGGAGTGTCGGGCAAAAGCCCGACCGCCCTCCTCCCCCCGAGAAAACTGCCCGGGGGGCCTCAATCGGGGCGCAGCGAAGACCCTCAATAGTTGCCGTAGCTTTTGCTCCCGCCCCTATTCCCTATTCCCTACCCCCTATTCCCTGCCCTAATCCGGTACCCTTAACCAGTGATCGCCCCAACCTCCCGCTTCCTCCGCGCCTGCCTCCGCCTCCCCGTCGATCGCACCCCCATCTGGCTCCTCCGCCAGGCCGGCCGTTACATGCCGGAGTACATGGCCGTCCGCAAACATCACTCCCTCCTCGACATCTGCCGCACCCCCCAAATCGCCGCCGAAGTCACCATCACCGCCGCAGAGCGCCTTGGCGTCGACGCTGCCATCATCTTTGCAGACCTCCTCCTCCCCTTCACCCCCATGGGCCTCGACTTCGAGTTCCTCGCCGGCGAAGGCCCCGTCGTCCACACCCCCGTCCGCACCCTCGCCCACGTCCAGGCCCTCCGCACCGACCAGACCGACCAACTCCTCTACGTCTCCCGCGCCATCGAGCTCGTCACCAAACACTTCGCACCGCCCCGCGCGGACGGCGACCAACTCGGCATTATTGGCTTTTGCGGAGCCCCCTTCACCCTCGCCAGTTACATGATCGAAGGCGCCAGCAGCCGCAACTACATAGAAACCAAAAAAATGATGTACGCCAGCGGCCAGCCGTCCTTATCCCTGACCCCTGACTCCTTCTCCCTCTCCTGGCCCCTCCTCATGGACAAGCTCGTACACGTCCTCACCGACTACGCCGCCCAGCAAGTCGCCGCCGGCGCAGACGTCATCCAGGTCTTCGACTCCTGGGCCGGTGCCCTCAGCGTCCAGGACTACACCCAATTCTGCCTCCCCCCCACCACCCGCCTCATCCAGAACATCCGCGCCCTCGGCGTCCCCGTCATTTACTTCGGCGTCGACACCGCCTCCCTCCTCCCCGCCATGCGCACCACCGGCGCAGACGTCCTCGGCCTCGACTGGCGCACTCCCCTCGACGAGGGCTGGAAAGCCATTGGTCACGGCACCGCCATCCAGGGAAACCTGGACCCAATCGCCCTCTTCGCCCCGGAAGACGTCCTCCGCACGAGAGTCGAGCTCATCCTGAACCAGGCGGCCAAACGCCCCGGCCACATCTTCAACCTCGGCCACGGCATCGTCCCCGGCACCCCGGTTGAAAACGTCCTCAACGTCATCCGCTGGGTCAAAGAACTCGGCTAGCGCTGCTGCACCTCTTCCTCATCATCTCCGCTGGCTGCCGCCTCCTGCCCCGGCTCCGCCGCCACCAGCCCCACCACCACCGGCTCCTGCTTCGCCGCCTTCAACGCCGCATTCAACTTCGCCAGCTCCCCGCTCACCACCCCGTCGAACGCCTTCTGCTCCGTCTCCAGCCGCCCCGCAAGTTCCTCCTCCACCCCATACGCCTGCGCCGTCGGAGCCGCATCGCCTGACATCACACTCCGCTCCAGCGCTCCCAGGTAATTGTTCAGACGAATCGGAAAGTTCAGCGGATCCTGGTCGCTCCGGTTCTTCACCTGGTACACCGTCTCCTCGATCGTCGTCAGCTTGGCGTCCATCGCGTCCGCCTGCCCCTTCCACGCAGCGTTCGGTGAAGCCTTCATCCGCTCCCCCACCTGCTTCCTCACCTGCCGTATCTCGCTCACAATCGTGTTCGCCGCGGAGAGCTGATTCCGCAGCTTCCACGCCAGGTCGAACTGCTTCTGCAGCTCCGCGTCGCTCACCTCCACCCGCGGATCCTTCTTCACCACCAGATCCCGCGTCTCGGTCACGCCATTAGCCGTCAGTTTCACCTTGTACATCCCCGGCACTGCCGCCGGACCGCCTCGCGCCCCGCTCCAAAGCACCATCCCCGGAAACGAATACGCCCCTGGATAGTGCAGGTTCCACGTAAACCGGTTCATCCCCGCCACGTTCGTCGGAGGCTTCGGCCCCGCCCGGCGCTCGTCCGCATCATCGGCCGCCGCCACCTTCTTCCCCGCCGGCAGGCTCGCAAACGTCTCGATCACCTTACCAGCCGGGTCCATCACCTCCACCGTCACCTTGTCCGCCGGCTTCGCCAGCCAGTAGTCGATCGCCGCATCGTTCACATTCGTCACCGCCGGCCCCGGCTCGAACAGGTGTGCCGCCGCCTTCTTCGTCTCCGGCGTCGTCTGCCGCAGCCAGTCCATGTTGTCCAGGATGTAGAACGACCGCCCATGCGTCCCGATCACCAGATCATTCTTCTCGACAGCAATATCCGCTACCTGCGTATCCGGCAGGTTGTACGCCAGCGACCGCCAGTGCGCGCCATCATCATCGGACACATACATGCTGTGCTCGGTTCCCGCATACAGCAGTCCCGGCCTCACCCGGTCCTCGCGAACCACCCGTACAAAGTCATCCCCCGGAATCCCCGTCACAATCTTCGTCCAGTGCTTCCCGTAGTCCTCCGTCTTGTACACGTACGGCGCACGATCATCCATCTGGTACCGGTTCGCCGCCAGATAAGCCGTCCCCGGCTTATGCCAGCTTGCGTCGATCATCCCAATCCGGCTGAACTGCGGCAGTCCCTCCGGCGTCACCTTCTGCCAGCTCTTCCCGTCGTCCCGAGTCACATACGCCAGCCCATCGTCGGACCCCGTCCAGATCGTCCCCTTCTCCAGCCGCGAGGGCGCAATCGAAAAGATCGTCCCATAGATCTCCGGCCCGTTCTGATCCTTCGTAATCGGCCCACCCGAATCCCCCAGCGTCTTCGGATCAGCCAGCGTCAGATCCGGGCTGATGATCGTCCAGCTCTTCCCCCCGTTCGTCGTCTTGAACAGGTGCTGCGAGCTGCAATACATCACATTCGCATCCAGCGGGTCGAACACAATCGGAAACGTCCACTGCCACCGCTCCTTCATCGTGTTCGCCGCCTGCCCGGAGAAGAAAAATGGATACGGCTGCACGTCCTGCTCCTCGCCGCTCCGCCGGTCGTACCGCGTCAGCATCGCCCCCTGACTGCCCGCGTAGAAGATATTCGCATCCTTCGGGTCCGGCGCAATGTACCCACTCTCGCCCCCACCCACCGAGTACATCCAAAGCCCCTGACCCTCCGCCGGATTATGAAAGTTCCGTCCCTGCCGGCTCGCCACGCACACCGTCGTGTTGTCCTGCTGCGCCCCGCAAACCTGGTACGGAATATCCGTCGTCGTCGCCACGTGATAAAGCTGCGCCGTTGGAAACGTCTCAGGCGTCCACGTCTCCGCGTAGTCCACGCTCACCGTCCCGCCGCCGTCGTTCGCCTCCACCATCCGCTTCGTGTTCATTGGGTCGATCCACAAATCGTGGTTATCCCCATGCGGCTGCCGGATGCTCTTGAAGCTCTTCCCCCCATCGCTCGAGCGATAAAACCGCACGTTCGTGATGTAGATCACGTCCTTATCCTTCGGGTCCGCCGTCACCCGCGTGTAGTAAAAGCTCCGCTGCCGCACGTTCCGGTCGTCATTGACCTTCGCCCACGTCGCCCCCGCGTCCTCGCTCCGGAAGATACCCCCGTTCTCGTTCTCCACCATCGCGTAAATCCGCTTCGAATCCGCCGAAACCGCCACCCCAATCTTCCCGTCCGTCCCCGCCGGCAGCCCCGGATTCCGCGTCAGATCCTTCCACGTCTCCCCACCATCCACGGACTTGTACAAATGACTCGCCGGCCCTCCGCTCGACAGCGACCACGGCGTCCGGAACACATCCCAGATCGTCGCGTACATCGTCTTCGGGTCCCGCGGATCGATCGCCAGATCCTCCGCTCCCGCACGGTCGTTCTCATACAAAATCTTCTTCCAGCTCTTCCCCCCATCCGTCGACCGGAACACCCCACGATCCTCGCTCGCCCCATACGGATGGCCCAGCACCGCCGCGTACACCAGGTTCGGGTCCTTCTCATCCACCCGTATCCGTGAAATCGCCTGCGTCTTTTCGAGCCCCACATGCTCCCATGTCTTGCCGCCATCCGTCGTCTTGTACACGCCGTCGCCCTGCATCACATTCCCGCGCAGCTCAGACTCCCCCATCCCCACGTACACCACGTCCGGGTTGGACGGAGCCACCGCCAGCGCACCCACGGACGAGCTCTTGAGCTTCCCATCCGTCACCGGCTTCCACGTCGTCCCGCCGTCCACCGTCTTCCAAAGCCCGCCGCCCACCGCGCCAAAGTAGTACTCGTTCGGACGAGCCGAACTCCCAGCCACCGCCAGCGACCGCCCCCCACGATCCGGACCAATGTTCCGCCACGTCTCCGGCCCCTCCGCCACCGGCCCCCGCCGTCCCTGCGCCAGCCCGCTCGTCATCCCGCCAACCAGCATCAACGCCACCACCGCACCATAAACAGTCGTCGTCTTCATATTGCCTTTCAGGAAACGCAGGGAGTACTCCAACCCGGCACACACTCCTTAAAGGGCGTACACCGCGTTGCATCAAAATGTCAGGGTCAGGAGCTTGCCTCGATTCTCTCTCGCCTTTCCCAAATCGCCAAGCCCTTTCCTTCACCACAGCCCCAATCCACCAACTCACCATCCAAAAACCGCGTCCATCCACGGTAGCCACACCAAACACCACATCGTTCTCACCACAAATTCGCCCCCAAACCGAGTACGCTTAACCTCACTCCTCATGCCCGACCCCCAAGCCATCCTCCTCCTCGCCCACGGCACCCCGGACGTCCTCGCAGACATGGCCCCGTACCTCGCCAAAGTCACCAGCGGCCGCCCCATGCCCCCCGCCGTCGTGGAGGAGCTCCAGCACCGCTACTCCGAAATCGGCCTCCGCGACACCCCCCTCCCCGAAGGCCCGCCACTCACCAAATGGACCCTCCTCCAAGGCCGCAAACTAGCGGAAACACTCGATTTACCCGTCTACGTCGGCATGCGCAACTGGAACCCCTACATCGCAGATGTCATCGCCCGGATGCACGCGGATGGCATCCGCACCTTCAAAGCCATCTGCCTCGCCCCCCAGAACTCCCGCACCTCCGTCGGCCTCTACCGCCGCGCCGCCCAGGAGGCCGCCAGCCAGCACGGCATGGAGATGGAGTTCATCGCCGGCTGGGCCGACCACCCCCTCCTCGCCCAGGCCTTCGCGGAACAAATCTGGCCCGTCTGGGCCGAAGCCTGCGCCTCCACCAACTCCCGTATCCCCATTCTTTTCAGCGCACATGCCGTACCATGCCGCACCATCATGTCCGGACAGGTCTCCACCCCCGGCAGCCCCACCGCCCGTCCCGGAGCCCCTGTCCCCGTCGAAGGCATCCAGAACTACGGCACCCGCTCCACCCCGGACCCCTACCCCGTCGAGTGCAAACGCACCGCCAGCCACGTCGCCACCTTCCTTGAAGCAGTCGGCTTGAAAGACTCGGAGTGGTTCTTCGCCTTCCAGAGCCAGGGCATCGCCGGAGCCCCCTGGATCGGCCCCACCGTCGAGGACACCCTCCAGGCCCTCGCCGAGATGGGCCACAAGGGCGTCGTCATGCAGCCCATCGGCTTCCTCTGCGACCACGTAGAAATCCTCTACGACATCGACATCGCCTTCAAACAGGCCGCCGCCGGCCTCGGCCTCCAACTCTGGCGAGCCCCCTCCCTCAACGCCTCGGACACCCTCATCCAGGCCCTCAAAACGATCGCCACCGGCTCCTTCCAGGCCGACGTCGACGAACTCTCCGAACCCGCTGCGGCCCTCACTGCATGAACTCCACTTGTTCTCTCATGACAGAAAGAAGCGTCATCCTGAGCGAAGCCGATCGCGTCCTTTGCGAGCGGCGCAGTCGAAGGACCCCGAAGAGATCCGTTGCGCCGCGATCTTCAACAGGCTCGCGCGAGAAGACTGGAAATGGCGCAACGGTCGCCCAGGACCGTATCCGAGTCGCTCTAAATATGAGCCCTCTATTCCCTATTCCCTATCCTCTATTCCCTTCTTCATGAGCCAGATAGCCATCATCGGAGGCGGCCTCGCCGGCCTCACCGCCGCCTGGCAGCTCCACCAGCTCGGCCGCAGCTTCACCCTCTACGAAGCCTCCCCACGCCTCGGCGGCACCATCCGCACCGTCCACCGCGACGGCTTCGTCATCGAACTAGGCCCCGATGGCTGGGTCACAGAAAAACCTTGGGCCGCCCAGCTCGCCCGAGACCTCGGCCTCGCAGACGAGCTCGCCCCATCGCTCGACGCTGGCCGCGTCACCTGGATCCTCCGCAAAGGGAAACTCGTCGCCATGCCCGACGGCATGCGCATGATGGTCCCCACCGACCTCGCCGCCCTCGAGCGCTCCCCCCTCTTCAGCCCCGAAGCCATCGCCTCCTACACCGCCGAATCCTCCCGTGCCGCCGAACTGCGCGCCTCCGCCCCAGATTCCGACGAGTCCATCGCCGCCTTCGTCCTCCGCCACTTCGGCAACGAAGTCCTCCACACCATCGCCGCCCCCCTCCTCGCCGGCGTCTTCGGAGGCGACGTCCACACCCTCAGCGTCCGCGCCATCATGCCCCGCTTCGTTGAGCTCGAACGCACCCACGGCTCCCTCATCACCGCCCTGCAATCTCTCACCCCCCGCCCTGGCACGGCTCCCGCCATCTTCACCACCCTCGCCACCGGCACCCAGACCCTCATCGACCGCTTGGCCGCCGCCCTCCCGCCCGAATGCATCCACCTCAACTCCCCCATCTCAGCCATCATTCCGGATGGCGGCCCCTGGATCCTAGAAGCCCCACACACACCCGGCGGATACCAGGCCTGCGATCACGTCATCCTCGCCGCCCCCGCCCACGTTACCCGCCAACTCCTCCAAGGCACCGGCACCCCACCCCGAGCCGCCGAACTCCTCCCCACCGAAGCCACCTCCGCCATTCTCGTCGCCTTCGCCTTCAACGAATCCTTTCCCCTCCCCCCCGGCTTCGGTTTCCTCGTCCCGCCCGGAGAACCCTCCCTCCTACTGGCCGCCACCTTCGTCGACCAGAAATTCCCCGGCCGCGTCCCCTCGGGCTCCTCGCCCAAACGCCTCCTCCGCGCCTTCTTCGGCGGCCCCTCCGCCCTCGCTCTCATCTCCCAGGACGACAACACCCTCTCCGCCCTCGCCCTCACGGAACTTGAAAAGATCCTCGGCCCCCTCCCAACCCCCACCTTCTCCCTCGTCCAACGCTGGCCCCTCAGCCTCCCCCAATACGGCGTCGGTCACCTGGAACGCATGGACGAGCTCGCCAACCTTCTCCCCCCCAACCTGCACCTCCTCGGCAACGCCTATCGCGGCGTCGGCCTCCCCGATCTCATCCGCGAATCCCGCGCCCTCGCCCGCGCAATCGCGAGCACCACGGGGTAACTTTCCGGCAGGTTACCCATACCTCTCCATACTGGGTGATACAGACCTAAGTCGTTTCGTTTCAAATTTTTGCACACATTCATATGGGGTGGTGGTATACCCCTCACCGAAACTCAAACCGCTCCGCCAGCTTCCACGGACCACCCAGATAAAGCCAGAGCGCCAGCCCCTCCGCCCGCACCTCAAACGGCTCGAACTCCCCCTCCAGCCGCTCCCGCAACGCCTTCGCCTCTGCCCCGGACACCTTGTTCTGCACCACCACGTGCGGCCGGAACCCCTGCCGGTCCTGCGGCGTCAGCCACTCCCCAAACTCCTCCGCCAGCCGCTCGTGCACCCCCACCAACTCCCGGGATTCCACCCCATACGCCACCCCCCGCCCCAGCGACCGCACCCCACTCACTTTCATCGCAAAGCCCGGTCTCAAAGCCGCCTTGGCAACCGCATCCCTTACCTCAGCACCCTGCGGCAGCTTGTGGAACAGCGTCAGGTGCGCCGCAATCCGGTTCAGCTCCGCCGGATAATGCTCCCTCCGCAACCGGTCAAACCGCTCCTGCGATGCGGCATCCATTTCCAGCGTCAGGATGTATGGCGCTACTTCCGCTTCCACCGCACCCCGTCCTTCGTATCCTCGAGCAGGATCCCCTTCCCCAGCAGCTCATTCCGCACAGCATCCGCTCGGGCAAAGTTCCGCATCTTCTTGGCCTGTGTCCGCTCCGCCACCAGCGCGTCAATCGCCTCATCCGTCAGCGAAAGCGTCGCCACCACCTCCGCCGAAGCCTCGCCCATCCGGCCCTCGCGCTCCGCCCACTCCAGTGCCGCCCGCGTAATCTCCGCGTCCCGGTCCTCCAGCACCGCGAACACCCCATCAAACCGCTCCAGCACTGCCATAATCTCCGCGGCATTGCCGGCCTTCAGCGTCCCCGCATCCGCAGCCGAGTTCCCCGCCCGTACCAGGTCGAAGATCGCCGCCCGCGCCTCAGCCGTATTCAGGTCGTTGCTCAGTGCCCCGTCATACCCATCCAACGCCTTCACCGTAGCCGCCGCAACCTCCGCGTCCACCCCCTCCGGCCACCCCCCCTTCCGCATCCGCCCAGCGAACGTCCGCAACCGGTCCACGGCGTTGGTGCTCTCCATCAGGCCGTCGAAGGTGAAATTAAGCTGGTGGCGGTAAGGGACGCTCATCAATAAAAATCGTATGGCTGAGGCGCGATGGCCCTTCAGCAGCAGGTCCCGCAGCGTGTAGAAGTTGCCCTCGCTCTTGGACATCTTCCGGCCTTCCACCAGCAGGAAGCGCACATGCATCCAGTGCCGCGCAAACGCACACCCGCACGCACTCTCGGACTGTGCAATCTCGTTCTCATGGTGCGGAAACATCAAGTCTTCCCCGCCTGCGTGCAGATCGAAGTCCTCCCCCAGGAACTTCGTCGCCATGGCTGAACACTCAATATGCCACCCCGGCCGCCCCCGCCCAATCCGCGTCTCCCACGAGTGCTCGCCTGGCTTCACCGCTTTCCAAAGCGCAAAATCCCGTGCCGAGTCCTTCTCATACTCATCCACGTCCACCCGCGCCCCGTCCTCCATCCCCTCAAAGTCCCGCTGCGAAAGCTTGCCATATTCAGCAAAACGAGCGATCCGGAAGTACCAGCTCCCATCCTCAATCTGATACGCGATGTCTTTTGCGGCCAGTTCCTCAATCAGCCGCACCATCTCCTCGATGTTCTCGGTCGCACGCGGCAACACCTCCGGCCGCTCCACCCCCAGCGCATCCATATCCTCAAAGAACGCATCCTCAAACTTCTTCGTGTAATTGCCGATCGATTTCTCAGCCAACGCAGCGTTGCGGATGATCTTGTCATCTACATCCGTCACGTTCATGACGTGTTTCACGGTCACACCCGTCTGCTTCAGGTACCTCCGCAGCACGTCCACATGGATGAAGGTGCGGAAGTTGCCAATGTGGCCGTAGTCGTACACGGTGGGGCCGCAGGCATACATGCGCAGCGTCGCGCCGTCTGAGGGAATAACAGCCTCAACCTGGCCGCCAAGAGTGTTGAAGAGTTGCAAAACAGAATGCGCCAAACCGGTCCGCCAAGCTCGCCTGCACTGCAGGTATGCGCAGATGCAGTCAATTTTCCTCAGATTTTGTCAGCTTCGATTCTAGCCGATTCGCTCACGCCCCGAGCCGCAGTTGCGGCTCCGCGTTCATCGCCTCCGGTGCCGTCTCCCCGGCCAGCAGTTTCGGCCATGCTGCCGCCGCAATCATCGCTGCATTGTCAGTCGAGAGCGCGACGGATGGGAACGCCACCGGTAGCCCACGTGCTGCCCCCTCGGCCTCAAACCTGCGCCGCAGCTCGCGATTTGCGGCGACGCCTCCGGAGACCAGCACCCCCTTCGCCCCAAATGCCTCCGTGGCAGCGAACGTCTGTCTCAGCAGCACGCCCACCACCGACGCCTGAAAGGAAGCGATCAGATCAAGCGCCCGTGGGTCCAACAAGTGCTTTGCTTGCTCAGGTTTCAGATCGCCAGCCTGAGCCAGAGCTGCCTGCCTCGTCTCTATGCTCGATTTCATCCCGTGGAGGTTGACGTAACGTAATACTGCGGTTTTGATTCCGCTGAAACTGAACTCAAAGCGGAGGCCAGAGTCTTTGCTGCGGATGGGTCCGAAGTTAAATTGGATGGCCCGTGGGTTACCAAAGTTAGCAAGCGCATCCATCCACGGGCCGCCTGGATAGCCAAGCCCGAGAAGTTTTGCAACCTTGTCATACGCTTCCCCGGCGGCATCGTCCACGGTGCGCCCGACGTTGCGATAGCTCCAGATTCCTGATTTCGATTCGGCGAGGTAGAGGTGAGTGTGGCCGCCGGAGACGACAAGGGCCAGCAAGGGGAAATCGTGAAAATCGCTTCCCCCGGCGCGGGCCTCCATCAGAACGGCGTGGATGTGGCCTTCCAGATGATTGACGGCGATGAGGGGTTTGCCCAGGCCGAAGGCGAGAGCCTTGGCGTACAAAATTCCAACGAGGAGGGCGCCCGCGAGACCCGGGCCTTCTGTCACCGCAATGGCTTCGAGGTCTTTGAAATCAACGCCCGCCTGGTCCATCGCGGTGCGGACTACGGGGACGATGTTGCGTAGATGTTCACGGCTGGCGAGCTCCGGGACTACGCCTCCAAAGGCGGCGTGAAGCGATATCTGCGAGGCGACGACGTTTGAGAGAGCGCGTGAGCCGGCGTGAACGACGGCTGCGGCGGTTTCATCGCAACTGCTTTCTATGCCGAGGATGAGGCCGGAACCCATACCCAGACCATAGCAAAGAGTTGGTTCCTTCGTGGGATTTCGGGCTGGAAAGGGGTGGGGGTATGCTTAGAAGGGTTAGAGATTCAGTCCACGCCTGGGAGAGAGAGCCTCTTGTATCGTGAAAACGCAGTAGCCTCGCCCCGCCGCGCGAAGGGACTCCATCTGGCGGTCTCGCACCCAAAGGTAACCTCGATGAGCAGCACTACGAATCTCCGTCTGGTACACCGTAATCCGGCCATGAATCACCACGTTTCCGCCACAACCGGGCCGAATGCGGGGCGGGATGCGCGGCGGAATCGTAACTCGTTGATTCGGATGGGGATTGCGGCGGCCTCCGCGCCGGTGCTGTGGCTGGCCCATGCGGTGGCCATGCATCTTCACCGTGGTCTTTAGCACCCAAATTGTGGTGTTTGGTATGGCTAACGTGGCTCAGTGACAGCAACAACCTATGGTGAGGGGTGCGTCTTTACTGCGAATTCGCGTTTTCGACCATGCAAAATTTGAACTGTGGTGAAGTTGCACCAATAAGTGTGCAACGGTGTGGGACGAATCCATAACCCCCCTTCTTCTCAGTGAGATACAGGCGTGGTTGCAGGGACGACCAGGGCCGGTGGTGGGCCGAACTCATTTGCAACCAGAGCTAAGGCTTCCTCCCGGCTGTGGATGAGGGCTTCCAGTTGGGCGTCTTCGGCGCGTTCCAGCATGGGCTTGAACTGGGGGCTGGGGGGGTAGCCGGCGGCGATGAGGTCTCGGCCGGTGAGGAACAGGGCGGGGCGGATGTGCTCGGGTTCACTGGCTTCGTAGTGGCCTCTGGCGAAGTCATAGAGCGACAGCTTGCCGTGGCTGGAGAGGCAGTCGGCGCGGTGGAGGGCGAGGTGCTCGTCAAAGTGGGGGAGGCGGAGGAAGCGTTTGAGGGTGCTCTGCTTCATGTCCAGAATGTCGCCGAAGCGCATGTGGTTTTTGATGAGTGCGAGGATCTGGGCGGTCTCATCGTTTGAGAAGCGGAGGCGCGCCAGCAGGACCTCTGCGATGCGGACGCCGGCTTCGACGTGGCCGTTGAAGCGGATCCGGTCACCCTGCTTCGCAGGGTCAGGGGGCTGGAAGGTGGCGGGTTTGCCGATGTCATGCAGCAGCATGCCCCAGGCGAGGGTGGAGGTGGCACCGGGGGGCAGGTGATCGAGGAGCATGAGGGTGTGGACCCAGACGTCGCCTTCCGGGTGGTACTGGGGGGGCTGCTGAACGCCCTGAAGCTTCTTTACTTCCGGGAGGACCTGGGCGAGGAGGCCGGTCTGGTCGAGGAGCTCGAAGGCGCGGCGGGGATGGCCTTCGGTGAGCATCCGGGTGAGCTCGTCACGGATGCGTTCGTTTGAGACCTGGGAGATGGCAGAGGCGTGGGTGCGGATGGCCTCGGCGGTGGCGGGGTCAAGCGAGAAACCGAGGCGGGCGGCGAAGCGGACCGCGCGCAACATGCGGAGCTTGTCTTCGTCAAAGCGGCGGGCGGGAGAGCCGATGGTGCGGATGGTTTTAGCCGCCAAGTCCTGACGGCCTTCGACGTAGTCGAGGACTTCCTGGGTGAATGGGTCCAGCAACATGCCGTTGATGGTGAAGTCGCGGCGGAGGACGTCTTCACGAGGGTCGAGCGAGAAGCGGACGGCGTCGGGGCGGCGGCCGTCGAGGTAGACGCCGTCGTGGCGGAACGTGGCGACTTCGGTCGTCACCTCATCAAGAAGGACCAGGATGACGCCGAAGTGGGCTCCGATCTGTAAGGTACGGGGGAAAAGGGCGATCATCTCGTCGGGTGTTGCGCTGGTGGCGACGTCGAAGTCCTTGGGCGTGTGGCCGAGCAGAAGGTCGCGGACGCAGCCGCCGGCGAAGAAGGCCTGGTGGCCTGCGTTGCGGAGAGTCAGGGCGATGGAGGTGGCGGCGAGTTGGGATGGGGAGATCACTGTTTCGGTTAGATGTCGTGAAAGCTTAAGACCGCTCTTGGCCGAGGGTCACGGTGCTTCAGAGCGATTGACCAAACGGAGCGAATCGCGCACAGAAGCTGGGCATTCTCGCGCGAGCCTGCCGAAGATCAAGGTGAGTTTGGCTTCTTCTGTGTCCTTCGACTCCGTCTGCCGCAAGAAGCGCGGCAGACTTCGCTCAGGATGAGGCTTCGTGGGGAAGGCGAGGGCATTGATATGGTTGGGAGATGGTGAAGATTCGGATGGCAACGGTTGAGGATGCGGGTCTGATTACGCAGCATCGGCACTGGATGTTTGACGATAACGGCTTTGGGGCGGAGGGGACGCTGCCCGTGATGGATGCAGCGTTCGAGCCCTGGGTGATGGAGCGCTTGGGCGATGAACGGTATGTGGGACTGTTGCTGGAGGAGGAGGGGCAGGTGGTGGCGGGGGCGGGAATCTTCTTTATGGAGTTCCCACCGCACTGGATGGACGCGCAGCCGATGCGGGCTTATGTGCTGAATGTGTATGTGGCTCCGGAAGCGCGGGGAAAGGGGTTTGCGAAGCGGCTGATGGAGGAGTCGATCGCGGTGTGTGAGAACAGGGGGGTGGGAGTGGTGACGCTTCATGCTTCGCCAATGGGGCGGCGGATCTATGAGGGAATGGGGTTTGAGCCGACGGGTGAGATGAGGATCCGCCTAGGGAGTATGCGGAAGTAGAGGAGGGTGCCCGCGGGGCTGGTTGAGCGACGGCCGGCTTCGCCGATGCCCACATCTCAGAAGCGAGATGTGGGGCACCGGACTCTTGGAGAGCTTCCATGGGTGCGGCCGTTAGGGCCTTGCTGGGGATTGCGCTCGTTGATTCGTGCTGACGTTACTGAGGTGAGACGGCGCGGGTGGTCTTTGGGTCTGTGGCCTCTGGAAGAGGCTTTTTGTCCCGGTGCACAAAGATGATGGCGCCGATGAGGATGACAATGACTGTGACCAGGACGCTGACGAGGTACGTTCTGGTGTTTAAACCCTTGTTCGGGTCATTCGGGTTGCGGTTTATTCCACTCATGCGCGCTTGTGATGCACGATCTTTCGCAGGAGTTGATTCCATTTGCCGGAAACAGCAGGCGCATCAATGGGTCTGCTTCCAGACGGCATAGGCGTCCAGGGCTTGCTGGGGCGAGGAGCTGTACCAGGCGTAGCCGTTGCGGCGCTCGGGGGTGAGGTCGGTGACGGAGTCGTGGATGGTTTTGTCGCGGTCGCCGAAGATGGGCCGGCCGGTGGTGAGGCTGGTGTATCGGGGCCAGATGGGTGGGGCGCCGGCGGGGGCAGGGGCGAGGTGGCGGCCCTCCGGGTCTGTCCGGCCGCCGATGAACTGCTGGCCGTGGATGGCGTTGGTGCGGAGCCAGGCGATGCCGGACTCGATGGAGAAGCGGACGGCGGGGGATGGGGCGGGAAGGCGCATGAGGTAGAGGAGGAGGTCGGCGGATTCGCCGGCGGAGAGGGCGGCGGGTTCGAAGTTGCGGCCGGCAACGGGGGCGAGGGTGAGGGCGTCGTGCTGCTGGGCCCAGATGGTGAGTTTTCCTTCGACCACGACCTGAGTTTTCAGGATGCAATCGAGGGCGCGGGCGGAGGCGGATGCGGCCTGGGTGCGAAGGGCTGGGGGGACGAAGGCGTAGTCGCCCTGGCCGGTGGAGGCGGCGGTGAGGAGTTCCGCGGCCTGGGTGACGGCGTTGTCGTTGAAGGTGATGGCGTCGTGGTAGCCGCCTTCGAGCGGCCAGACCTGGGGCCAGCCACCGTTGGGGAACTGGGCGTTGAGGAGGTAGTGGAGGCCTCGGATGACGGCGGCGCGGAGGGGTTCGCCTACGGGCCCGGGGGTGGCGGAGGCGACGCGGGCGAGGAAGCGGATTTCGGTGGTGGTGGCGTCGTTGTCCAGGGTGCCGGCGTAGTTCCAGGCGGGGTTGGAGGGGGTGTCAAAGTCTTCGGGGCCGAGGTAATGGCTGAGGTTGTTGGGGAGGAAGCTCTGGCCGGGGAGGCGCGGGGGCTGGGTCATGTCGAGGTTTTTGGACCAGCCGCCGTTGGGGAGCTGGAATGACAGGATGGTGGCGGCGATGCGGTGGGCTTCGGGGGAGGAGGGGTTGAGGGTGAGGGGCATGGAGCGGGCGGAGTTGGCCTCGCGGGGGAGAGGAGGGATGGGGCCGGCGAGGTGGTTGCGCTCGACGAAGGGCTCATCCTGGTCAAACTGGAGCTGGCCCTGGGAGTGGCGGAGGTAGAGGAGCCAGGCAGGGCGTTGGCCGGGTGGGAGCAGCGCGATACGAGCCGGGGTGATGGATTCGGCAGGGCGGCTGGTGCCGAGGACCGCGGGATGGAGGGGCAGGAGAAGGGTGAGGAGAAGGGCCCACATGTGGTGGTTATAGCAGGGTTGTCAGGGTTGGTCGTTGGGGTTAGTCGTCAAGGTTGGTCGTAGTAGCCCTGGAGGGTGCGGAGGGTGTAGCCGGGCTTGTCGAGCTGGATGTCGAGGTGATGGTATTCGTTGGGCTGGGCGGCGGGGGGCGGGGTAAAGGTGAGTTCGTAGAAGGCGGAGGCGTCGGCGAGGGCGGTGTGGAGCATCTGGCCGACGTCGTTGGAGCCGGTGAGGACGCGTCCGCCGGACTGCTCGGCGAGGACCTGGAGGGAGAGGTGGCCGAGGTCGGCCTGGCTGGGCTTGGAGGCGCCTTTGACGAAGTCCTTGTAGTAGAAGGTGCGGCCGATGTTTTCACTGGCGCCGATGGGGTCGACGCTGGAGAGGGTGATGCGAGCCTGACGAAGCTGGGTGGTGAGGGAGACGATGGCGTCGAAGACGTGCTGGCGCTGCTTGTAGTCGAGATCGACGGCGGGGCCGGAGAGGAGGGGCCAGCCGGGGGAGATGAAGACGACAAGCTTGCGACCGGGGAGAGGGGTCTCCTCTTTGGCGAGGCGGCCGAGGGCACTGATGCAGAGCTCGGTGCGCTCGTCCGCGCCGTAGAAGCCGGAGGAGCGGCGGATGTTGCGGAGGCCGATGTCCTCGGCGTCGAGCGAGGCGGCGAGGGAGTTGCCGTCCTGGGTGTAGGCGGCCTGCAGCTGGATGCCGTTGTCCGTAAGGATGGCGAGGCGGGTGGGCTGGGAGAGGTGGCCGCCTTCGCGGCGGAGGAAGCCGGAGAGCTGCTGGCGGGCATTGGCGAGGAGGGTGTAGTTGATGTTGACGGCGTCGACGATGAGGGTAACGTGGATGGGGGTCTGGCTGTGGCCGGCGGTGACGGCCTGGAAGGAGGAGATGGAGAGAGGGGCCTTGTTGTCCGTGAGGACGAAGTCATGCTGGGTGAGGCCGGTGATGGGGACCTGCTGCCTGCCCTCCTTGCCGTCTACGACGACGTCAATGGAGATGGGGCCAGTGGGGCCGGATTCGGCGGGTGGGGGGGTGCCTGGGACGGGTTTGGGGACGGTGACCGGGCGCTGGGCGGGCAGGGAGACGGAACCGGCGAGGAGTGCAAGGGCGAGGAACGGGAGGGAGCGGGAGACAGGCATGGCTGGTTCCTTGCGAAGCTTCTAAGGGGTTATAGGGTGTTGATCGATTCGATTTCGAGGGTGGAGATGGAGAGGTGATCGATGTGGAGGTGATCGAGGCGGGCTTCCAGCAGACGGAGGCGGCGGATCGACAAGGCTCCGATGGCGAGGGCTCCGATGGCGGTCGCGCCGAGCGCGAGGGCTCCGAATGCGAGGGCTCCGACGGCGCTGGTGGAACGAACGGATAGTTTTGGCAATGCCATCGGTGATTGGATGCGCGTGGCGGGGTTCGGGACCAGGGTGTGGGGCATCTTAGGGGCATGAATACTTTCGACGTGGCGGTGATTGGGGCGGGAATGGCCGGGTTGGCGGCGGCTCGGCGGCTGGCGGTGGCGGGGCTGCGGGTGGTGGTGTTGGAGGCGCAGGGGCGGGTTGGTGGACGGATCCTGACGGTGCGGGCGGGGGATGAGGTGATTGAGCTGGGGGCGGAGTTTGTCCATGGGCGACCGGCGGAGCTGCTGGCGCTGATTGAGGAGGCGGGGCTGGAGCTGTATGAGCGGACTGGGGATTTTTTGCGGCTCGACGAGGGGCGGCTGGTGAGCGAGCAGGACGGCGAGGACGAGGATGAGGATCCGGTCGAGCGGCTGAAGAGCTATCCCGGGCCGGATGTTTCCTTTGCGGAGTACGTGGCGGGGCTGGGGTTGGGTGAGGAGCAGCGGGCGGAGGCGTTGGCCTATGTGGAGGGGTTCAACGCGGCGGATGCGCGGGAGGCGAGTGTGCTGGCGCTGGGGCGGCAGCAGGAGGCGGAGGATGCGATTGAGGGGGATCGCGTGGCGCGGGTGAAGGAGGGCTATGACCGGGTGCCGGAGTTTCTGGCGGAGCGGTTCCGGGCGGCGGGTGGAAGGCTGGAGTTGAACGCGGCGGTGGAGGCGGTGGAGTGGTCGCCGGGCGCAGTACGGGTGAGGACGGCGGCGGGGGAGTTCCTTGCCGGGAAGGCGGTGGTGACGCTGCCGCTGGGAGTGCTGCAGGCGGGGGTGGTCCGGTTTGAGCCTGCGCCGGGGGAGGTTTTGGAGATTGCGAAACGGATGCGGATGGGAGCGGCGCGGCGGGTGACGCTCGTCTTTGCGCGAAGGCTTTGGCCGGAGGGCATGAGCTTCCTGCTGACGCGGGAGCTGCTGCCAAGTGTGTGGTGGACGGCGCATCCGGCGGAGAGCTTCAGTTTGACTGGATGGGTCGGGGGACCTCGTGCAGCAGAACTGGCGGGGCTGAACGAACGCGAGTTGGGGCAGCGAGGATGCGAAGCCCTGGCGGAGGCGCTGGAGATGACGGCAGAGGATGTCCAGGCGGTGCTGACGGAGGCCTATGCGCATGAGTGGGAGGCGGATGCATGGGCTCGGGGAGCGTATAGCTGGGTACCTGTCGGTGGGCTGGATGCGCCGCAGCGGATGACGGAGCCGGTGGAGAACACGCTGTTCTTCGCGGGGGAGCATACGGATAAGACGGGCCACTGGGGCACGGTTCATGCGGCCTTGCGGACAGGGATACGCGCGGCGGAACAGGTGCTTGGGGTTTCGCCTCCGGCACCGGGGCGGGAGTAGGATCATGCTTTGTGCCGGTGGAGCGCATTTGGGTGTGTAAGGATGTGCCAACAGGCAAGCGATAACCCGGCTCCGTGCCGCCGCATCTGAGGGATCTATGGTCATCACCAAAGCGCTTCTGAATACCCCGCTGGACATCACCCCAAACACTTCCATCCTGATCAATGGGGAGCCGGTGCCGGCGCACCTGGGGGAGCACCTGATTGAGACGGTGAACCGCTACTGCGAGGCTCGGGAGACCAAGAAGGTGCCGCAGGTTTGCTATTTACCGCCGATGGGCCCGATTGAGAGCTGCGACACGTGCATGGTGAAGGTCGATGGCAAGCTGGTGCGGGCGTGCTCGGCCCCGGTGACCGACGGGCTGAGGGTGGAGACGGAGGGGTTTGAGGTCGATGTGGCACAGCGGGAGGCGTTCGACCGCATCCTGCAGAACCATGAGCTGTATTGCACGGTGTGTGACAACAACAACCAGAACTGCACGGTGCACAACGCAACCGCAGACCTGGATGTAAAGCACCAGGCGAGGCCGTACCTGGAGAAGCCGTATGAGAAGGATATGTCCAACCCCTTCTACCGGTACGACCCGGACCAGTGCATCCTGTGCGGGCGCTGCGTGGAGAGCTGCCAGAACGTGCAGGTGAACGAGACGCTTTCGATCGATTGGACGAGCAAGAACCCGCGGGTGCTTTGGGATGGCGGAATGCAGATTGAGGGATCGTCCTGCGTGAGTTGTGGGCACTGCGTGACGGTATGCCCGTGCAATGCGTTGATGGAGAAATCCATGCTGGGTCATGCGGGGTATCTGACGAACCTGCCGGCGAAGGTGCTGGACGACATGATCGAGGTGGTGAAGGGGGTGGAGCCGAACACGGGTTACGGACCGATCCTGGCGCTGAGCGAGATGGAAGCGGAGATGCGCCATGAGCGCGTGAAGCGGACCAAGACGGTGTGCACGTACTGCGGGGTGGGCTGCAGCTTCGACGTATGGACGAGGGACCGGCACATCCTGAAGATTGAACCGATGCATGGGCCGGCGAACGGGATTTCAACGTGCGTGAAGGGCAAGTTTGCGTGGGACTTTATCAACAGCCCCGACCGGCTGACGCAGCCGCTGCTGCGGCAGGGCAACACGTTCGTCGAGGTGACGTGGGAGAAGGCGCTGGATGTGATCCACGAGAAGTGGACGCAGATCCGCAACGATCATGGGCCGGATGCGCTCTCGTTTATTGCGTCCAGCAAGTGCACCAACGAAGAGAGCTACCTGATGCAGAAGCTGGCGCGGCAGATCGTCGGCACGAATAACGTGGACAACTGCAGCCGGTACTGCCAGACGCCTGCCTCGATGGGCTTGCAGCGGACCGTGGGGTATGGCGCGGACTCGGGATCGATTGCGGATATCGAAACGGCGGGGCTGGTGGTGATTGTGGGGTCGAACACTGCGGAGTCGCACCCGGTGCTGGCGACGCGGGTGAAGCGGTCGCACAAGCATCGCGGGCAGCGGCTGATTGTCGCGGACCTGCGCAAGCATGAGATGGCGGAGCGGGCGGATATCTTTATCCGGCCGAACCCCTCGACCGATGAGGTGTGGATCAGCGGTGTGGCGAAGTACATCCTGGACCACAACCTGGCGAAGCTGGCCTTTGTGCACCAGTGGGTGAACAAGTTTGAGGAGTACAAGAAGTCGCTGGAGCCGTTCACGCTGGAGTACGTGGAGAAGGTGACCGGACTGCCGCAGGCGACGATCGCGATGGTTGCGAACGAGATTGCGGCGGCGGATGGGGTCTGCATCCTGTGGGCGATGGGGGTGACGCAGCATTGTGGGGGCTCGGACACGAGCACGAGTATTGCGAACCTGCTGCTGCTGACGGGGAACTTCATGCGGCCGGGGGCGGGAGCGTTTCCGCTGCGCGGGCACAACAACGTGCAG
The DNA here is from genome assembly GCA_964242025.1 of uncultured Acidobacteriaceae bacterium. Taxonomy (GTDB): domain Bacteria; phylum Acidobacteriota; class Terriglobia; order Terriglobales; family Acidobacteriaceae; genus Edaphobacter. The sequence continues at coordinate 492,764 of CAXSZW010000001.1, read as the reverse complement.
GGCGCGAGTGACTTTGGCTCGATGCCGAATATCTTCTCCGGCTACCAGAAGGTGGATGACGCGGAGATTCGCGGGAAATTTGAGGCGGACTGGGGATGCACACTGCCGACGACGGTGGGGCTGGATAACCGGCAGATGATCGAGGCGATCCACGAAGGCAAGCTGAAGGCGATGTACATCAAGGGAGAGGACACGATCACGTCGGACGCGAACGCAAATGACGTGGGTGAGGCGCTGCGGAAGCTGGACTTTTTGATTGTGCAAGACATCAACTTTTCCGTCACGTGCGAGTATGCGGATCTGATCCTGCCGGCGTCGCCTTCGCTTGAGAAGGACGGGACGTTTGTGAATACGGAGCGGCGGATTCAGCGGCTGTACAAGGCGCTGGAGCCGCTGGGGAACTCCAAGCCGGACTGGGAGATTATCCAGTTGATTGCAAACCGGATGGGCGGCACATGGGAGTATAAGCATCCGTCTGACGTGATGGTGGAGGTGGCGCGGCTGACGCCGATCTTCGCGGGCGTGACCTACGAGCGGCTGGAAGGCTACAAGACGCTGCTGTGGCCGGTGGCAAAGGATGGCAAGGACACGCCGCTGTGCTACACGGAGAAGTTTCCGTTCCCGGATGGCAAGGCGAAGTTTTTCCCGCTGGAGTACGTGCCGCCGAGCGAGGAGCAGAACGAGCAGTATGACCTGCACCTGAACAACGGGCGGCTGCTGGAGCACTTTGAGCAGGGGTCGATGACGTACCGGTCACCGGGGATTAAACACATGACGCCGGAGACGTTTGTGGAGGTGTCGCCTGAGCTGGCTGCGGAGCGCGGGCTGACCAACGGGCGTTACGTGCAGTTGACGAGCCCGTACGGGCGGGTGAAGGTGCAGGTGCTGGTCTCAGACCGGGTGCAGGGCAAGCAGCTTTACATGCCGCTGAACTCGGTGGAAGAGCCGGTGAATAAGTTGACGAGCAGCCATCTGGATCGTGCGACGCATACGCCGGCGTTCAAGGAGACGAGCGTGCATATGACGATCCTGCCGGAGCAGGGGGAGAATCCACTGCCGCGGAGAAACTTCCGCTGGGGCACGCGGACTCCGCAGCCGGGGTTGGAGATTGAGAAGAAGTGGCAGCGGTCGGATTACCACGTGCCCGGCACCAAAGAAAGCGACAAGCTGGTGCAGATCAAGAGCCTGACCGTATGAGACACGTGGCGTTGATGCTGGTGTTGCTGTCCGGGGCGGGGGCGCAGAAGACGCCGCAGCCCGTCAATCCGGAGGTGACGGATGTGCGCACGACGCGCATCGTGCTGGTGGGGGACTCGACGGTAAACCACTCCACGGGATGGGGCGGCGGGTTTTGCGACCGGCTGGCGGGGGACGTGGAGTGCTTCAACTCCGGGCGCAACGGGCGCAGCTCCAAGAGCTACATGGACCAGGAGCTTTGGAAGAGGGCACTGGCGTTGCACCCGGATCTTGTGCTGATCCAGTTTGGAGCAAACGATACGCCGGGCAAGGGGCCGGAACGCGAGACCGTGCCCGAGACAACGTTCGCCGCGTTGATCCGGCAGTACATCACGGAGGCGTGTGCGGCGGGTGCGACTCCGCTGCTGGTGACGCCGCTTCCTGGACGCACTTACAAAGACGGCAAGCATGTGCGGACGCTTGAGGAGTATGCGGCGGCCATGCGCAAGGTGGGCGCGGAGCTGAAGACGCCGGTGCTGGACCTGAACGCGGATGCGAACGCCTTGCTGGACGGCATGACGCAGGAGCAGGCGGATGCATGGGATCACGTCTACGTGCCAGCGCAGCCGAAGCCGGACCGGGTGCACCTGAACGAGGCAGGCATCGATGTGTTTGGGGCCATGGTGGCGAAGGAGTTTGCGGCAGCCATGCCGTCTATGGCGAAGAAAGTATCGTTGTATCCGGCTGTGGCGCCGTATCCGGCTGCGGCTGAAAGATAAGGGGTTTAAATATGGCGAATCCATTGCATTTCAAGGTCGTGGTCGATCCGAAGCATGAGTTGCAGCGGCGGCTGGATGCGGCGCCGGTGGAACATGCGGAGGCGCTGCTGGTGGCGTATGACATTCTGCAGCGGGCGCATGACAACGGGCTGCTGGACCTGGCGAACGGGCTGGTGGGCGGACGGGACATTATCGCGGCGAAGCTGGCGGAGTATGGGAAGCTGCCGGAAGGCATTGCCGCCATCCGTAACCTGATTGCGGCGGGCAAGGTGCTGATGGCATTGGATCCGAATACGCTTGATGAGTTCTCAAAGTCGCTGGTCAGCGCGACGATGGAGCACAAGAAGGAAGAGAAGCCGCCTTCGCTGTGGACGCTGGCGAAGCGGGCGGCCAGCGAGGATAGCCGGCGCGGGCTCTCGTTTATGACGCTGCTGCTGGGAGCGGTCGGGCGCAGCCTGCGGCCCTCACCTGACGCCAAGCATGGGTAACCGGCATGGCGGGATTTCCGTTACAAACCAAATAAACTGCATGAGCACGAAGGATTTCTTTGGCGATTTCTGGAATCAGGGTCTACACTCGCTCCTGCGTGGTAGCCTCGGCATCGTCCGTCTGCGGGTGACGGACCGGCATGGGCGGACCCTGTCCGCGACGCGCAGATTTTCTGGTCCCACCTGTTTCGATACCTGTAGAAATGAAGCACACTAAAAGTTCACCCAAGGAGTGAATCATGCAACTTGCAATGGTAGGTCTTGGCAGAATGGGCGCCAACATGGTCAAGCGGCTGGCCAAGAACGGTCATCAGTGCGTCGTGTTCGATCGTTCTCCCGCGGTCGTTGAAGAGCTGGCGAAGACGGAGGGCGTGACCGGCGCAACCTCCATGGAAGACCTGGTGAGCAAGCTGACGCTGCCGCGCGCCATCTGGTTGATGATTCCGGCCGGCGTGGTGGATGACACCATCTCGACGATTGCACCGCTGCTGGAGAAGGGCGACATCCTGATCGACGGCGGCAATTCGTACTACATTGACGACATCGCGCGCGCGAAGCTGCTCACCAAGGGCGGGATTGAGTATGTGGACGTGGGCACCAGCGGCGGCGTCTGGGGTCTGGAGCGCGGCTACTGCATGATGATCGGCGGCTCTGAGGCCGTGGTGAAGCACCTGGATCCGATCTTTAAGACGATCGCTCCCGGCATCGGCGACATCAGCCGCACACCCGGCCGCCCGGAGAACCTGGGCACAGCCGAGACGGGCTACCTGCACTGCGGAACCAATGGCGCGGGCCACTTCGTCAAGATGGTCCACAACGGCATTGAGTACGGCATTATGGCGGCGTATGCGGAGGGCCTGGGCATCCTGAAGTCCGCCAACATCGGCCACCATCTGGGCGAGATTGACGCCGAGACGACGCCGCTGCGCGACCCCGAGCACTACAAGTACGAGTTCGACCTGCCGGAGATCACGGAAGTCTGGCGGCGTGGCAGCGTCATCGCATCCTGGCTGCTGGATCTGACGGCGTCCGCGCTGATCGCAGACCCGGAGCTGAAGGCCTTTGGAGGCCGCGTTTCGGACTCTGGCGAAGGCCGTTGGACGATCAAGGCAGCCATCGACGAGGGCGTTCCGACCCCAGTGCTGACGGCCTCCCTTTATTCCCGCTTCAGCTCCCGCGGCGAGGCGGACTTCACCAACAAGATCATCTCCGCCCAGCGGTTTCAGTTTGGCGGCCACCACGAGAAGCCGGCGAAGTAAACTGGACCCGGTTTCCGATGGTTTTGTTTCGAGAGCAAAAGGGAGGCGCGCTCAAGCGTGCCTCTCTTTTCTTTTTTGGTGTACAAGACAGGGCAAAGGACGCCGAAAGTACACTTTTCTGAGGCACAATAAACGGCATGGCGCTGAGGGCTCGAGGGACCTTGCTGAAAACCGGGGTTCAGACTCTGCCGCACTGGCGTAAATCCTGCATCCAAAGGCTTGGAGCCCACCATTACGCCTCCGCATGTCCGAGTGCTGGAGTCGGGGCGAGAGAAGAAGCCCAGAGCACACCGCCGCTGAACACGGCACACGGCGGAGCGCGATAAGAGACTGCCTGCACGAGACACCGATTGGAGCCGTTCGCCGATGGAATTTCACATCTCCCGAAGCATCCGAGAGAAGCTCGACCTGGACGACCTGCTGTTCAGCTATACCGGCAACGTGGTCTTTGCGAACGTCGCCGCAAGCCGCAAGCTCGCGCAGCGGCTGACCGAGCTTCGCGCCCAGACCGCCGGAGCCGACGCTTCCGCGCCGCCGCAGCCGGTCAATGCCGGGGCGCTCTTCGCCATGGGGCTCATCGACGAGCTAAGTCACGCACTTATCGCGCGGTACCGCAAGGAGGTTGATCCGGCCGTCCTGACCGAGGCGCTGCGGTGGTTCGAATCGCAGACCGGGCCCGCCAAGGTCAGCCAACTGCTGCTGAAGTTCACGGAGCAGTTCCCCAACGTCTCCGTCTATAAAGGCGAAGAGACGGCGCAGCAATGGCTCGCCGGAAGGACCGAGGACCTGCCCAACCGCGAGGCTGCGGTGGAAGAGCTGATGCTGCTGTGGCTGGCGAACACGAACACTGCCTTCTCCCCCTTCCGCGAGCTGTTTGAGGATCAGGGGCTGCAACAGGAGACGGTGTACAAGGGTGTCACCGCGACGCTGCCGGAGTACTTCGTCACGCGGCCGGCGGTCTCGCCGGAGTTCGCGACGCTGCTGGCCGCGCTTCAGGCGCCGATGCTGGCCTCGCCGGACTCGCTGACCGGACAACTGGAGTACATCCGCACCCACTGGGTGGAGTACCTGGGCGGCGAAGCGGCGGAAGAGCTGAAGCGGATGCTGAAGCAGATCCTGCTTGCCGGCGACCTCGTTCGCGAGGAAGAGATTGCTATTTGGATGCGCTTCAATCCGGCCGGGCCGGATAAGTATCTGCACGGCGAGCCGGGGCGCAATACACACGGGTTCGTCGGCGATGAGTATGTCGGGTTCGACAGTGAATTTGAGGTGGGACCCGATGGGAAACGGCGTCCCCGCTACGCCGGCGACTATCAGGCTCCGCTGAACGAGTACGAGGCCTTCAGCCAGGATCAGGCGTGGATGCCTAACGTCGTGCTGATGGCCAAGAGCACGTACGTATGGCTGGAACAGCTTTCGAAAAAGTACAAGCGGCACATCCATAAGCTGGACCACATTCCCGATGAAGAGCTGCAGTTGCTTGCCGACCGCGGTATGACCGGGCTGTGGCTGATCGGGCTTTGGGAGCGGAGCACCGCGTCCAAGACGATCAAGAATTTGCGCGGACACGCCGATGCGGTCGCCTCCGCGTACTCGTTGAAGGAGTACCGCATTGCAGAGGACCTGGGCGGCAACTACGCCTACGAGCAGTTGCGCGACCGGGCGGTGCGTCACGGCATTCGGCTGGCCAGCGACATGGTGCCGAACCACATGGGCATCGATAGCACCTGGGTCATCGAGCACCCGGACTGGTTCGTCTCGCGGCCGGAAAGCCCGTTCCCGTCGTACAGCTTCAATGGCCCGGATCTTTCGACCGATAACCGCGTCGAGATCAAGATTGAAGACCACTACTTTGACCAGACAGACGCCGCCGTTGTCTTCCGGCTGCGCCACCACGGCGATGGCGCAACGCGCTTCGTCTACCACGGCAATGACGGCACCACCTTCGCCTGGAACGACACCGCGCAGCTCGATTACTCGAAGGCTCAGGTCCGCGAAGAGGTTACCCAGACCATCCTGCAGGTGGCTCGGCTCTTCCCCATCATCCGCTTTGACGCGGCCATGACGCTGGCAAAACGCCACGTCCAGCGGCTCTGGTTTCCGCTGCCCGGCGTGGGCGGCTCCATCCCGTCACGCGCGGAGAGCGCCATGTCGAACGAGGAGTTCGACGCGCTGATGCCGCATGAGTTCTGGCGCGAAGTCGTGGACCGCGTCGCCGTCGAGGTGCCGGGGACGCTGCTGCTGGCCGAGGCCTTCTGGCTGCTTGAAGGCTACTTCGTCCGCACGTTGGGCATGCATCGCGTGTACAACTCCGCCTTCATGAACATGCTGCGCGATGAGGAGAACGCAAAGTATCGCAGCTACCTGAAGAAGACGATTGAGTTCGACCCAGACATCATGAAGCGCTACGTCAATTTCATGTCGAACCCCGACGAGCGCACCGCCATCGACCAGTTCGGCGACGGCGATAAGTTCTTCGGCACCTGCACGCTGCTCGCGACGCTGCCCGGCCTGCCCATGTTCGGGCACGGCCAGGTGGAGGGCTTCACTGAGCGCTACGGCATGGAGTTCAAGCAGGCGAAGATGGACGAGACGCCGAACGAGGCGCTCGTCGCGAGGCACCAGCGCGAGATTGCGCCGCTGCTCAAGCGCCGCTGGCTCTTCGCGGAGAGCACCCACTTCGTCCTCTATGACTTCTGGACCGGCCACGGCACGGTGGATGAAAACGTCTTTGCGTACTCCAACCGCTCCGGCGGCGAGCGCGCCATTGTGCTGTACAACAACGCCTACCAGAGCACCAGCGGCACCATCCACATCTCGGCCGCGGACATGGACAAGGCTACCGGCAATCTGCGTCAGCGCACCCTGACGGAAGGGCTCGCGCTACCCACGGACCCCGCCATCACGCTCGCCTTCCACGACCCCGTGCGCAATCTGGACTTCCTGCGCCGTGCAAGCGAGCTCAACGAGCGCGGCTTAACTTTTGACCTGCAGGGCTATGGCTACGTCGTGCTGCAGCACTGGCGCGAGCTCCGCTCCACCGCAGAGTATCCGTGGGACCGGCTCTGCGACGCGCTCCAAGACACGGGCGTGCCCAACCTGAACGAGGCCGTGACGCGACTGCGTTTGCAGCCCCTGCACGATGCCCTAAAGCATGCGCTGAGCTGGGATAATCTACACGCCTTTGCCGCCGTCGCCGGGGACCTGGTGAAGTCACCCACACCCGCGCCGTCCACCGAGGCGAAGAAGATCGCCACCGAGTCCAAGGCCGCGCTGGCCGGTGCCTTGGGCTCTGAAGTTGCCAACGCAACCAAACTGGAGCCGCCCGCCGCTCCAACCGAAGAGAATCCCCTCGGCTCTCCGCTGGACCCGCGCCTGCGCCCGTTCTTTGAGCAGCGTGCGCTCTTCTTCCAGCGTGCTTCAGAGGTGGTCGCCCATGACGTGCCTGCCGGGGCCACGCACTGCTTTGGGGAGGCGCTCCGGCTGCCTTCGCTGCACCTGCTGGAGGCGAAAGGATGGCCCGCAACGGCCGGCGTTCTGCTGCCACTAACCTCCTCCGCCAACCCGCGCGAGACGTGGGCGCCGGTCCTTGCATATCTCATCTGCAATGATCTTGCGTCGGAGTCGGACACGGAGGATAAGGCCACAGTCTTTGACCGGCTGCACCTGCGCGCTGCGGTCGCAGAGGCCTTTCAGTCGCTGGGCTCGGACGGAGATCAGCCATGGCGTTTCGCGGCGCGAATCAGGCTCTTGCTTTCGAAGACCTTGCCGTCGATTGCCTCGAAGGAGCTTTGGACCAATCCGGATGCGCGCTGGCTTGCCGGAATGAACGAAGCCAAGGGTGTGACCTACTTCAACAAGGAGCAGCTCGAGGAGCTGGGAAGCTGGCTGCAGCTTCCCGCGCTGCTTGCTGCGGCCACGGAGCAGCACGATTCAAAGCGCCCGGCCACGCTGGCAAAGGTGGGCAAAACGTTAGCGGAGGTCAGTACAGCAGCCGCCGGAGCGGAGTATCAGCTGGACAAGTTTCTGGCTCACTTCAACCCACCAAGCGTCGTCACCAAGTCCGTCACAGAGCCCACTCCGGAACAGAAAGCCATCCGTGAGCTGGAGCCGAGCGAAGAACCCCTTGAAGCGCCGCTCCCGTTCAAGGTCTAACCTATCGCCGCCGCATCGAGGTGCGGCGGCGATGGAGCTCTATGATGTGGTCCAATACTGTCTGTGACCACACCACCGAACTCATTTACCCTCGGCCCAGTTCCAGTTGGCCCTGATGCCGCTGGCCACTCCCGCCTCTTCCTCATTGCCGGCCCCTGTGTGCTGGAAAGCGAGCACCACGCCCGTACCCTCGCAGCCGCCATCCAGCGCGTCACCTCCGACCTCGGCATACCCTACCTCTTCAAAGCGAGCTACGACAAGGCCAATCGCACCAGCATCCGCAGCTTCCGCGGTCCCGGCTTGGCGGAAGGCGCACGCATCCTCCGAGCCATCGCGCAGGACACCAGCCTGCCCGTCTTGACGGACGTTCACACCCCGGAGGATTGCCCCCGGCTTTCGGACGCGCTGGGTGATGTGGATGTAATGCTGCAGATTCCCGCCTTCCTCTGCCGCCAGACGGACCTCCTGATCGCCGCCGCGCAGACCGGCCGTGCAATCAACATCAAGAAGGGCCAATTCGTCGCGCCACCGGACATGAAGCATGCCGTCCAGAAGGTGCGAGACTCCGGCAACGACCGCATCAGCCTCTGTGAGCGCGGAGCCAGCTTTGGCTATAACAACCTGGTCGTGGACATGCGGGCGTTACCCATCATGCGTAGCTTCGCGCCGGTGGTCTTCGACGGCACTCACTCCGTCCAGACGCCATCCGCCGCGAATGGCGTCTCCGGCGGCCAGCCGGAGTTCATCCCCGTCCTTGCTCGCGCCGCCGTGGCCGCCGGGGTAGACGGTATCTTCCTTGAAGTTCACGATCATCCGGCTGAGGCCAAGTCGGACGGCGCCAATGCCCTGCACCTTGAACTCCTGCGGCCGCTACTGGAACAGCTTCTGGCCTTGCACGAGATCGTCTCCAAGTCATAAATCCAGGACAAAAAAAAGGGCCCCTCGAGCGAGGGGCCAATCTGCCTTGGTTCTCTCTGGTTAGGAGAGGTCGGTGCGGATGCGCTCGTTAGTAGGGGCGGGCATCGCGCAAACTTGAACAGCTAAACGTGTGAAATTTGAGAGCAAGCCGGTCAGGAGGGAGGAGGTCCTGTCACCCTCCCTCCCAGCCAGTCTTGGTTATTCCTGATTGCCTGCGGGAGCCGCCTTGGCTACCGAATTCGTGCTGCTAGGGGTTGCCGTTGACCCTACCGTCCCGGATGTCGAGCCCATGGTGGCCAGGCTGTTGTGCAGCAGGGTCACACGCACCCCATTGACCAGCGGCTTCTCATCCGCACTGGCGTCCGTCGCCGTCGCCGTCTGCTTGCCCAGGCCCGTCTTGTAGATGCGATAGATGGGCACCTGATGCTCGGTCACAAGATAGCGAACCACGGAGTCCGCCATAGCCTGCGACTGCGGAACGCCGGCGCGGCTATAGCCCTGCACCTCAACAATGTAACCCTTTTCAGAAGCAAGCTTCGTCGCCAGATCGTCAAGATCGGACTTCGCCTTCGGCCCCAGCGTGGTGTGTCCCGCAGTGAACTTCACTGAGGTTGCAGTGACCGCCTGGTACTGATCCAGGTTGGAAACTGTGCCATTCAACGTGGTGACATGCCCATTCGCCGTCACAGCCAGCGAGTTCGCCTGGTCTGCCCGTCCGCTGGCATCGGCCGCATGCGCGTCGGCCGCGTTGGCTGCGCTCATCGCCCGGTTGACCCCGGCGGTTGCGCGCGAATCGACATCGCGAATGTCATTGGCGTTCTTCGCTTGAAGCTCATCCAACTCATTGACACGATCCTTCAAGGGATCGACCTGCCTGTGTACCCATTTCTTGCGGGCAAAGGGGTTCATGTGACCCCAGAAGCCTTCCTTGGATTGCATCTCCAGGGGCTTGCCGGTCGCGTAGGTTGCGTCTGAGTTCGCGGCACCCTGTCCGCTCTGCGCCGCAGGCGGAATGGAGTCGGAGGGGGTAGCCTGTGAAAGTGCGGTGCCAAGGGCGCTTGCTGCAAAGAGTGCTGCAGTTCCAAAAATCTTATAGGTCTTCGCCATATCGATTCTGTTTCCTCCGCGCCATCCGGGCAGCCGATCATTCGGCATCTTCCGTCTGGCTTGAATCAGAACTTTGCCTCGTTCTGTACCAAGCGTTAGAGCAGATGGAATGCCAAACCCGCATTCAGCGGAATCCTCCGTAAAATGAACCATTTGGGGGATTGACCAGCGCGAAGTAGCCGGCAAAGTGAGAAGAAATTTCCACGCGAGTGCGAAGGTTACTCCACCCCAACGACCCGGATCTGCGGAAGCTGCTGATTCCAGTTCGCGCCGATATTCTCAAAGATCAGCCGAAATTCGCGCTCCTGCCCCGGCTTAATCGGGTTCGCGCTGACCGGCTGGGTGTCGACATACGGTTCGTGCGTGCGAATCAGCGTCACCGGTAGCGTCTCCACCTGCGGCGGCAACTGCTCATCATTGCCGAAGAGCACCTGCACCGTCACGCCGGAGATGGTCTTGCCGCCGGTGTTGCGGATGTGCCCATCGATGTATGTCACCTTCACAGCGGACAGCGCGGCCGACTCGCTCATCTGCAGGTCCGCAAAGACGAGGTTCGGCGCATAAGCATCCAATGCCTGAATCGCATTGGGCGCAGGCCTGGGTTTGTGATGCGTCGCGACCAGCCCCCCGCCCAACGCCACCAAAACCGCAAACCCCGCGATCGCCCACGTCATCACCATCATGGAGCCGCCGCTCCGCTCAGGCGGCCGCGTTGCAAACAGCCCGGATGGGGAAGAGGCGAGATCGGACCCGTTATCGCTCATGCGTTCACTCCTACGCAAAATCTTATATGCGAAGACGATCCATGCGGCGAGCCTGAGGTCTCCCGCACCATCAGCGCAGCACCATCAGACAAAGGATTAGCTGAAATCCGGTAAAAACTCCAATCATTCGTCAAGAACCTTGAAGGCGAGGTATGCTGCAATTCTTGCACGTCAGACAATGCGCCTTCTCCGCGGCCCGCTGGCGTTAGCAAGATGGCTTCTTTCCTGTCACTTTAACCAGTCTGGCGGACACACAGAAGCGGACCCGGCCTATGATCTCGAAAGCGATGTTCAACAAAACGCACGGCAATCCGCAGCCGTTTCCCACCAACGAACCCGCCCCGCCGTCGCCATACATCGTCCCGTCAAATCGCCGTGCGGCAGCGCAGCGCCACCCCTCCCCGCCGGTCCGGCACTCCATCATCCAGACACGAGCGCATCGCGGCCTGAAGCTGGTCGCCACCCCCCGGCCCGCACGGCCCGCCTCCCGTCGCTTCTGGAGCGGATGGCTGGACCAAAAACACCTGGATCGCGGCTTCCTCTTCCTCGCCGCCAGCTCCGCGTTACTGCTCCTGCTCAGCTCCCGCTAGCCTGGCCTCAGCCGAACCGCGCCAGGTTCACCGTCTGCCGGAAATCCACACCCTGCATCTCCACCACCACGCACATCTCCTGCAGCCGGCTCCGCATCCGCTCGCCAATGCGGTCCCCCAGCGTCTCCTCCCGCACCGCGTTCCGAGCCTGCGCAAACGCTGTCGAATCCCCAGCACCGAGCGGACCCGCGTTCGCATAGTTCGTCGTGATAATGGTCGTCCGCCGGTCGTTATACCGCGTGTTCAGAATGTGCGCCACCGTGTCCCAGACCCAGTCCGTGGGCTTGGACGCGCCCAGTTCATCGAGCACCAGCACCTCCGCCTCAAACACCGGCTGCAAAATCTCAGACTCCGTCGCCTGCACCTGCCGGTTATAGCTGTTCTGCACCTGCTTCAGCAGGTCGCGATAGTCGTAAAACAGCCCTGTCGCCCCGCGCTCCGCCACCAGCGCCTGCAGGATCCCCACTGCCAGGTGCGTCTTCCCCACCCCGATGGTCCCTGTCAGCAGCAGCCCCGTCCCCCCCGTATCCAGCGGGTACGATTCCACAAACTTCCGCGCATTCATATGCGCATGCTTCAAAGACCGCGTCGCCCCGGTAAATCCCGTCTCGTAGCTGTCCAGCGTGCAATGTTCATACCGCTTCGGAATCTTGCTCCGCGCGATCATGCGCGCCGTCCGCCGCTCCGCCCGGCATACGCACTCCCGCACAAACCGCTCGCCATCGGGACGCTCCACTATCCGCATCCCCGCACCCTCGCATACCGGACAAACCTCTTCCATCTCCCCAGTATCGCAGGCCCTGAACGCGAAAGACCCTCTGAATCCAAACGCCCTCGCCCGAATCCAATAGACCGGTTGTGAGAAACCGGGGTACACTGAGGAAAGCGCGTCTGAAGCAGATTCAGCCAACCTTCAGTGCACTTATAGGACGAGCCGGTAGAGCGACAGGCCCATCGATGTGAACGTGAATCCACCGTTTGCAAGCGATCCGCGAGCCGGCCAGGTCCACAAAAGGATAAAGCAATGCCGAAACAGGGAATTCACCCGTCGTACAACAAGACCAACGTCAAGTGCGCCTGCGGCTCCAACTTCGAAACGCAGTCCACCCACAAGGGCGACATCGTCGTCGAAATCTGCGCTGCCTGCCACCCCTTCTTCACCGGCAAGCAGAAGCTGATCGATACCGCCGGCCGCGTCGACCGCTTCCGCCGCAAGTTCGCCCAGTCGGATGCCTCCAAGGCAGCCGCAGCCAAAGAGTAAGCCAACGAACGGCAAGCCAGAAGGCCTCCGCCCAACCCGCGGAGGCCTTTCTTCGCTTAATCTGAGACAGACGCCATGCAGAAGCACTGGGACAACCCGCAAACCCACTCCATGCCCGAGCACACCCGCGTGCCCGCGTCCCTCACCATCGGCAACGTGCACATCGCGCCCGCCACGGTCCTCGCTCCCATGGCCGGCGTCACCGACACCGTCTTCCGCCGCTTCATCAAAAACGCCAGCAAGTTCACCCCGGAGACCTCTGAAGCCGATCAGGACGTGGACGCGACCACCTCCAACGCCCAGTCCGGTTGCGGCCTCATCATGACGGAGTTCACCTCCGCAGACGGCCTCTCCCGCATGCGCGAGTCCAAGCGCAAGCGTTACCTCACCTACTACGACGACGAGCACCCCATCTCCGCCCAGCTCTTCGGCTCCAACCCCGAAACCCTCGCCGAATCCGCCCAGATCTGCCAGGACGCCGGCTTCGACATCGTCGACCTCAACCTCGGCTGCCCCGCCAAGCGCGTCGTCGCCTGCAACGGAGGCTCCGGCCTCCTTCGCGATCTTCCACGCATCGAGCAGATCTTCCACGCCGTCCGCGCCGCCATCCAGATCCCCTTCACCGTCAAGTTCCGCATGGGTTGGAACGATAAAAACATCGTCTGCGTCGAGCTCGCCAAGCTCGCCGAAGACTGTGGCCTCAACGCCGTCGCCCTCCACGCCCGCACCCGCGAGGACGGCTACTCTGGCCAGGCCCGCTGGCAATATATCGCCGCCGTCAAGGACGCCGTCTCGATCCCCGTCATCGGCAACGGCGACATCCTCACCCCGGAAGACGCCGTCGCCATGACTCACGCGACGGGTTGTGATGCGGTGATGATTGGCCGCGCCGCCCCCGCCAACCCCTGGATCTTCCGCCAGATCGCCCAGTACACCGCCACCGGCGCCTACGACCGCCCCTCTGACCAGGACCGCTACCACATGATCCGCGCCTACTTCGAGATGCTCCTCCACGAGCTCGAAGAGCACCCCATCGTCATCGGCATCCCCGGAGTCGAGCTCACCGACGAACAAACCCGTCTCCGCCGCAACCGCGAGTCCGCCCTCCGCGAGACCATCGGCAAGATGAAGCAGTTCGCAAGCTGGTTCACCCACGGCATCCCCGGTGGCGCCACCCTGCGCAAGCAGATCTTCGAGTCCAAAAACGGCGACGCCGTCCTCGACGCCATCGAGCGTTTCTTCGCCGCCCGCCAATCCTTACCCGAACAAGCCCCCGAGCCCGAGCTAGTAGCCACCAGCTACCCCTTCCGCGCCTAGCGTCTGTGCCGGGCAACGCCCGGACCACGCGAAGCCCAATAAAAGTCACGAAGTGACCGCCGCCCGCGCAGGGCGTCTTAATTGATCCGAAACCGCTCCCGCATCAACCGCTGAAACCGTGGCCGCCAGATAATCTCGTACGCCAGTTCCTTATCGGGAAACATCGCCAGCGCCGCCTTCTTGCTGTCCGCGATCATCTGCGACGCCTCATCCACCGTCAGCGACCCATCCTGCGCGATCACCTGCATCACCATATTCATCATCATCTGCAGCCGCCGGATCAGCTTGTTCTCTTCCACCGGATCGTGGCCAGCCTGATACGTCTCGGGTACGATCTCCATGCGCAAGACCTCCGAACTCAAACTCCGGGAAGATTCTCCCCTCTCCATCAGACGCTCCAGATCCCAGCAGGATGCATCCGCCCCTTGGCCTGCTACCCTTGAATCATCCATGCATCCCCTCCGGCACCCTGAGCTCTTGCCCTGCACTCCCCTGCCCGTTCCCACCCGCGCGGAGCTCCCATGAGCGGACTCCGCGGCATCGCAAAAAACCTTACCGCCAGCGTCTCCTCGCATCTCGTCGCCGTTCTCCAGCAGGTCGCCCTCACCCCCCTCTTCCTGCACAGTTACGGCGCCGCCGGCTTTGGCGAGTGGCTCACCCTCTCCGCCTCCGTCTCTTACCTCGGCACCCTCGACTTCGGCATCCAGACCTTCGTCAACCAGGACCTCACCGTCCGCTACCACCGCGGCGACATGCAGGACTTCCACGTCCAGCAATCCACCGCCCTCCGCATGCTGCTCGGCATCGTCGCTGCCGTCAGCCTCCTCGCCGCCCTCGCCCTGCTCCTCCCCCTCGAGCACTGGCTCAAGATGGACGGCTCCGGCTCCGGCCCCGCCCTCCCCGCCCAGGTCGTCCGAGGCACCATCTTCCTCCTCGCCCTGCAGGTCCTCGTCTCCATCCTCTTCGGCTTCTTCTCCGGCCAGTTCATGGTCCTTGGCCGAGCCCACATCGGCCAGTACTGGTCGAACATCAAAAACGCCGCCCAGATCCTCGCCGCGCTTCCCTGTCTCTACCTCCACGCCTCCTTCCTCGTCGTCGCTGCCGCCCAGTTCGCCGCTCTCTTCATCTGCATGACCGGCGCCCTCATCACCATCCACCGCATCGGCCCGGAGATCTTCCCCACCCTCCGTCATTGGGACCGAGCCGCCGTCCCCGCCATCCTCAAACCCTCCGGCTACTTCGCCCTCATCTTCTCCTCCAACTTCCTCGTCTATCAGCTCCCCGTCCTCATCCTCCAGCGCAGCGCCGGCCCCGTCGCCGTCGCGATCTTTAGCATCACCAGAACCATCTTCTCCATGACCCGCAACGTCATGAACGCCTTCACCCAGGCCATCGGCCCGGAGGTCACCACCCTCTACGCCCGCGCCGACTGGCCCCGCCTCACCCGCCTCTACGACTACTCCGAGCGTCTCGTCTTCGCCCTTATCCCCATCGCCAACATCGGCACCCTCTTCCTCTGCCCCTTGCTCCTCACCGTCTGGCTCCGCAAGCCCCAGCTCTTCATCCCGAACATCTACGTCCTCTGCGCCGCCGTCTCTATCGTCATGTCCGCCAAGGAGCACAAATACCAGTTCCAGGTCTCCACCAACACCCACCGCGAGCTCGCCCGCTTCATGTTCCTCACCGATCTCCTCCTCGTCGCCGCCTGGTTCCTCCTCGTCCCCCGCTTCGGCATCCAGGGCCTCCTCTGGGCCTGGTTCTCAGCCGAACTCGCCCAGGTCCTCTACATCATGCGTCTCAACCACCGCTTCTTCGCCCACCACGAAACCCTCAACGCGAAGTACCCCCTCCGCATGACCTTCATCTCCCTGGCATGCCTCGCCGCCACCTTCGCCGCGCTCCCCCACACCTTGCACCTGCCGCTCTACACCCAGGCAGCCATCGCATTCGCCGTCAGCGCCGTCATTCTCGCCCTCGATATCCCCCTCTTCCACCTCACCCCCGTCATCGCCTCCCTCCGCACCCTCCTCCACCGCCGCCTGGCACCCCCACCCCTTAGCCCGTAGCCTCACCGAAAGTACGCCCCCCCATCCATCCTGTGCCCCATCTTCGGCGCAGCCGTATCGCGCCTAAGGTGGGCATCGCCGAAGGCGACCGTTCTCCTCGACCCAGCCATGCCCGCTCATCTCTGCTCGTCCTCACCCCGCCCCGTGAGCCCCCGCAGCATCCCCTCCCACGCATCCCCATAGCCATCCCATCCCCCCAGCGACCTTACCCTCTCCATCGCCGCCACCGCCATCCCCTCCTGCAACCCCGCCTCCCCGATCAACCGCTCCATCCCCCCCACCAGCGCCTCCACATCCCCGATCGGCACAATCATCCCCTCGCGCCCATCCGTAAACAAGTCCTCCGCCCCCGTATTGGTGCTCGCCAGCACCGGACACCCACACGCCATCGCCTGCGCCTGCACCAGCGCCAGCCCTTCCTCCACGCTCGGCAGCACCAGTACGTGGCTCCCGGACAAAATCTCCGGCAACCGACCCTGCGCCACCGCGCCCAGAAACTCCACACTCCCCCTCGGAAACCGCCCCAGAATCCCTTCCAGCCGCGCATCCATCGCCCCCACCACCCGCAGCCGTTTGTTCGGGTGCTGCACCCGCGCGAACGCCTCCAGCAGGTACGGCACCCCCTTCCGCAAGCTCACCTGCCCCACGAACACCGCCTCAAACCGCTCCTTGATCGCCGGCGCGCGCCCCACCCGTTCAAACCGGTCCAGCCGCACCCCATACGGAATCACATGCACCTTCTCCGCCGCCACCCCCATCTCCACAAAAGACCGCTTCGCCATCGTCGAGGGCACCGTAATCGCGTCCGCAGCCGCATAAATCTCCTCCTCCCGCACCGCGATATGCGGAGCCTTCGCGTCCCCCTCCATCCCCCACCGCTCATACTCCTCCCGCAGCACCCTCTCCTGGTACCGCTGGTGCGTGGACCCCCGGTCGCACACAAATCTCCCCCCGCGCTCCTGCACCCTCCGTCCCGTCTTCAGCCCTGCCCCGGAGATCGCCACAAACGCGTCGCACGCCGGAACCCGCCGCAGCGTGTACTCGTCGAACAGCAGCGTGTTGATCCGGCTCACCTCCACCGAAGCCGCCCGCGGATAAAACCGCGTCCGGTTCAGCAGATAATCCGCCGTATGCAGCAGCGGAAACGTCTCCACCAGCTCACGCGGAAGCCCCTCCCGCTTCAACCGCGCCCAAGGCCACGTCGAATAGATCTTCCGCAGATGCCCACGCCGGTGCATCTGGTGCGCCAGTTCAAAATGATGGAACACCCCGAAGACCGCTTGAACAACCCGCATCCCCCGATTCTAGCGGCCACGCTCAACCCACCCGCACAACCGGGCCACCTCACCCGCCCACTCCGCCTCGGTCGGCAGCCTCGGCGGCTCCACTCCCCGCTGCCGCCCTGCCAGCACCGCCTCCACCGCCTGCGCCAGCGCCCCCGCCATCTCATCCTCGCCTCCGCTCAGCACCGTCGCCCACGGCGTGTCCAGCAGAATGTCGCTCACCCCGGACTCCCTGTGCAGCAGCACCGGCCCCCCCCGCGCAATCGATTCCACCGCCGGAATCCCGTACCCCTGCACAGCCGGCATCAGGAACAGGTCGGCCTCGCCCATCAACTCATCCAGCTCCGTATCCCCCACAAACCCGTAAAACCGTACCCGCTCCGCAATCCCCAGCCCCCGCGCCATCTCCTCCAGCGCCTCAATCAACGATCCCTTCCCCACCACCTCCAGCCGCCAGTCCACCAACTCCGAAAGCCGCGCTCCCAGCGGCCCCACCGCCCCAGCCTCCAGCCGTGCCAACCCCCGCAGCATCCAGTCGATCCGTTTATTCGCCTCCACCCGGCACACAGACAGCATCCGCAGCGGCACCCCCGGCCCAAACCCGCGCGCCTCCCTCACCCGCGGCTCCCCCACCATCCCGCCCATACGCACAATCCGCGCCTCCACCCCAAAGTCCTTCCGGCAGTCCCGCTTCAAAAACTCACTGGTCACCATCGTCTGCCCGCCAGACCGCAACCCCGCCCCAATGATCATGTTCGAAACCGCAATCCGCAGCCGTCCCTTCCAGTCCCGCGTCTCCTCATCGCCAAACAGCGCCGGCGTGTCGTGCATCAGGTCATGAAAGCCCCGCGCCCCCGCCAGCGTTGCATGAAGCGCCGGCTGATACCCGGAGCACAGCAGCTTCGGCGCACTCACCCCACGCGTCGCCAGATGCGCCTTCAAAGCCGCCACCTTGGCCCGCACCCCACCCGTGCAGTGCAGGTCCACCACCTCCAGCGGCCCCTCCGCATACTGTGCCAGGCCGCAGTGGTCGCGGTACGTCAGCAGATAGCTCGGCAGCCCCTGCCCGTTCAGCCATCGCACCAGCGCCAGCAGCGCCCGCTCCGCCCCGCCAAACTGCTCAATCTCGCAGATAAAGATGGGTCGCGCGTCAGGATGCATTGGGCCCTTCCATCTACCTGGATTCCCCTGTCAGTTTAGCCGACGCCGCATCCTGAAACCGCAAACGGTCCGGCAGCAGCCCCTCTCCCACCCGCTCCCTTACCCGCCCGTCCGGCGTCAGCAGAAACGTCGCCAACCCCATCTCGTCCGTCCGAAACAGGTGCGTCCCCGCCCCCGCAAGCCGTTCAATCACCTCACCCCGCGGGTGCCCGAAGCTGTTATGCCGCCCCACGCTCACCACCGCGTCCTGCGGAGCCGCCGCATCCACAAACCCCTGCGTGGACGACGTCCGGCTCCCATGATGACCCACCTTCAGCAGCGTCACCGGCCCCAGCCCCGCAGCCACCATCGCCTCCTCGCTCGGCCGCTCCGCATCCCCCTCCAGCAACACAGACGAACGCCCATACTGCATCCGCAACACCAGCGAGTCGTCGTTCTTCGGTGCCCCCCCATTCGCATACCCCGTCCTCGGAGAAAGCGCATACACATCCACACCATCCCACCGCAGCGCATCATCCGCCGCAAAATGCCGCACGTTCACCATCAATCGACCAGCCTCTGCCACCAGCTTTTCGTACTGTGGCGACCGCGCATCCACCCCCACCCAAAGCTCTCTCGGCCGGAAATTCTCCAAAATCGCCGCCATTCCGCCCATATGGTCCGTATGCGCATGGGTTAGCACCGCCACATCCAGCCGTCTCACCCCCCTTGACCACAGATATGGCGACACCACCTCCTCCCCCACATCGAACCCCGCCACCACCTCCGCCTGCCCATGCGCCCCAATCGGCCCACCCGCATCCACCAGCATCGTCCGCCCCTCCGGCCCCACCACCAGCAAAGAATCTCCCTGCCCCACATCCAACGCCGTCACCTCCAGCGCCCCTGCCGTCCTCACCACCGCCCTCGGCCAAAGCACCAGCACCGCCACAAAAGGCAGCGCCACCGCCGCCGCCGCCGCCAGGGCCCCCCAGGCCCCACGCCGCACCGCCCAGCAACACCCTCCCAGCACCCCCAGCACCGCCACCGCCACCCCCCACCCCGGCCCTGGTACCCGCCAATCCGCCGCCGCCAACCCGCTCAGCCCCGCAATCGCACCCGAAATCCCATGCAGCAGCACCGCCGTTACCGCCCCCGGCACAGCCGCCACCCACGGGCTCACCAGCGACCCCACAAACGTCGCCACCGCCGCCGGAGCCAGCACCGCAATCACCGGCAGCACCACCATGTTCGCCGGCAGCGCAAACACCGCCGCGCGGTGAAAATACATTGCCATCGGCAGCGCCATCACCAACTCCGTCACCGTCCCCAGCAGCGCCAGCTCCGCCGCCCACACCCCCACCCGCACGCACGCCGCCGGCAGCCTCCTCACCCAACTCCCGGCCCGCCCGGTACACGCAATCGCCACCTCCTCCCCCATCATCTCCAGCGTCAGCCTTACCTGCCCCAGCCTTGCCCCAACCTGCCCCCGCCGAGGCCGGAACACATCCCTTGCCGCCCTTCCATACCCTACAAACCACCGCTCCGCCAGCGGATGCCCAATCCCCGCAATCGCCACCACCGCCAGCACCGTCATCTGAAATCCCGCCTCAAACAGGCTCGCCGGAGCCCAGAGCAGCATCGCCAGCGCCGCCGCCCCCAGCGCCTGCAGGCTCTCCCGCTCCCGCCCCAGCAATCGCGCCACCAGAAACACACTAACCATCCCTAGCGACCGCTGCGCCGGCTGCCCAAAGCCCGTCAGCGCCGCATACCCCGCCGCCGCCGCAATCGTCCCCACCGTCGCCGCCCACGTCGGCATCCCCACCCGCCTCAGTCCCCAGAACACCGCCCCCGACAGCAGCGCAATATGCAGCCCGGACACCACGAACAGGTGAAACGTCCCCGTCCGCTCAAACCCCGTCCGCAGCGCATGGTCCAGCCCCGTCCGATCCCCAAACAGCATCGCATCCAGCATCCGCGCATCCGCCCCGTTCAGCCGCGCCACCGCCGGAAGCCCCCGGTTCACCCCCGAATCCACAAACCTCCCCAGCCTCCCCGAAGCCCACGCCTGCGCCGCCCCCAGCCTGCACCGGATCCCCCCATCCCCTCCCCCAATCCGCCGCAACACCGCCCCCTGCACACTCGCCCGAGCCCCAATCCCCTGCTCCGCCAGGTAATCCGCCGCCTGCCAGGCCCCCGGGTCGCGATACCGGTCCACCCCTCGCAGCCGCAACTCCCCCTCCACCCGGTCCCCACACGCCAGCGGCACCCCCGGCCCATACACCGTCACCCGCACCCCACCCGAGCCCTTCACCATCTCCGCCAGATCCGGCGTCACCCGCTCCACCTCCTCCAACACCAAATCCACGGACACCGCCGCCCCACCCTCATCGACCGTCTCCTCCCCCTCCCCCCAAACCTCAGCCTTATCCACCTCACCCGCCGCGGCCACCCGCCCCGGCAACACCCTCACCCGCTCCACCCTTCCCCGAACCCTCCGGCTCAACCCATCCGCATACGCAGGCACCATCCCCAGATCCGGTCCCCGCTGCCACTCCGCCGCGCACATCCCCACCACCACCCAAACCGCCGCCACCGGCACCCACGCCACCCGCTCCGCCCGCAGCATCGCCCACACACTCAGCCCAAGCAGCGCCCCCAGCGCGACCACCATCACCAGGGTCGGTTCATAGGCCATCTTAGCCATACAAAGACCCACAGCCAGCCACACCGCCGCAGCAGCCAGCGGAGCCCTCCGAAACCGCAGCCGTTCCACCGCAAACGCCGCCCGCCGCCCCTTTACGCGGCTTTTCCGCTTCGTCTGCACCGCCGGAACCCCCACCGCCGTCGCCACGCACCCTCCGCCTCAGCCCCGGCGAAGCACCGCCACCGTCTCCATATGAAAAGTCTGCGGAAACAGGTCCACCAGGTCCACTCTCTCGGCATGGTAGCCCGCGCCAAGCAGCACCGCGAGATCCCTCGCCAAAGTCACCGGATCGCACGACACATACACCACCTCAGCCGCCCCAATTCGGGAAAGCAGCTCGCAACCCTCCACCCCTAGCCCCGCCCTGGGTGGGTCGAGCACCACCAGCTCCGGCCGCTCCCTTTGCAATACCCCCGCCCGCAAAAACTCCACGATTGGCGCCCTCACCGCCGTAAACCCCGCCGCACCCTTCGCCCTGGCAGCCCTCGCTAAATCCTCCGCCGCAGCCTCCCCACCCTCCACCGCCACCACCTGCTCAAACCCTTCCGCCAGCGCCCGCGAGAACAACCCCACCCCCGCATACAAATCCCAAGCCAGCCCGCCCCTTCGTCCTGCCGTCACCAGTTCCACCAGCTTGTCCACCAGAAACCGGTTCACCTGGAAAAATGCCCCCCGGCTCACCCAGTACGTCCGTCCCGCCGCCGCATACGCCAGGCCTTCCGCTCCCCAGCCCTCCCCATCCCACTGTCTCCGAGCCCTCCGCCCCAGCTCCGGATCCAAACCCGCCCCAGCCCCCACCAGCTCCGGAATCGCCCCCTTCAGCCGTCCACAAAACTCCGCAAAACTCTGGTCCTTCTGCCGCGCCACATCAGAATTCCCCAGAAAAAACTGCATCTGCACCCGGCTCTCATCCCCAGTCGTAAACACCTCAACTTCGTTCACGGTCCCAATCCACCGCTCACACATCGCGTCCTCGTCCCTCAGCCGAACCAGTGCCTCCACCGCCCGCCAAAGTACAGGAGCCGCAATCGGACACATCCGCACCGCCAGAAACTCGTTCGTCCCCCGCCGGCTATACCCCACCTCAACCCCCCTCGTCCCCCGCCGTACGCGCAGCCGCACCCGGTTCCGATACCCCCACTCCGGCCCGGAAACTATCCCCGCCTCAGGCATCTCCAGCCGGGCAAACAACCCCTGCAGAAGCCCCGCCTTCAGTTGCAGCTGCTCCTCGTACCGCGCATGTTGATACGCACATCCCCCGCACACCCCAAAATGCACACATCCCGGCACAGCCCGCGCCGCGGAAAGCTCTGAAATCTCCGTCGCCCCACCCGCCACCTGCACCAGTTCCCCCGGAAGCACAAACGGAGCCACCGTCCCGTCCTCCAGCTCGAACCCACCCCCGTACACCGCCTGACCCACCCGCATCGCCATCCCTCCATCCTACGTCCGCCCTCACCTTCCATTCAGACGCAACTTTCCGGCCCGGATTGAGTTCTTACTACCAGGCAGAACGAAACGGATGAGGCCGGAGACGGCCATCAATCAGCGGAATGCCTGGACGGTCGAATCGGAGCAGGCACAAGCCGAATCCAATCGTCAGTTCGCCCTGATAGGAGGGGCCATGAAAGTTCTTCGTTACCTCGCACTCCTCAGCATCTTCGTCATCCCCATGAGCCTCGCGACTCCCGCTCATGCGCAGGTTTCGGTCGGCATCGGAGTCGGCGTCCCATACGGCGGATACGGCTACGCAGCCCCGGCCTGCGAATACGGCTACTACGGCTACGCTCCCTATGCCTGCGCCCCATACGGCTACTACGGCCCGAACTACTTCGTCGGCGGTCTCTTCATCGGTGCCGGTCCTTGGTATCGCGGCGGATACGGATATCGTGGTGGCTATGGATACCGCGGCGGCTACGGGTATCGCGGTGGCTACGGCGGATACGGTTACGGCCGTGGCGGGTATGCCCGTGGCGGCGGTTACGGCGGTGGCGTACGAGGCTTTAGCGGTGGCGGTGGATTCCGCGGCGGCGCGGGTGGTGGCGGCTTCCACGGCGGTGGAGGCGGTGGCTTCCACGGTGGCGGCGGCGGACACCGCTAAGACTCACCGCAACGCATCAACCAAGAAGGCCGGCGATCATCGCCGGCCTTCTTCTTTTTCCAGCAACAAAGCCCGGGTGCCCCATTCATCGCAGCCTTATCGCGATGAGTGGGACGTACACTCTCTTCCAGCCGCCTTCACCCATGGCCCATATAAAACAAGCTCAACCTCGGCAGTCCCCTCGCCTCCAGTAGCCGTTTGTGCAGGAACTGCTGCTGCACCTGCTTGATCTGCATGGCCTGCATCTTCCCCCGGTATGGCGCCAGTTCCCGGTCCGCCTGCTCCCGCAGCCCCACCATCTCCGCCTCCGGGGCCGCCCCCATCACCGCTGCCACCATCTTCTCTTCAAGCACCGTCAGCGTCCGGTCCAAATCTTCCAGGCCCAATCCCGCGCCTCGAACCTCCGCAGCCAGTTCCCGCAGCCGCGCCGCCGTCACCGCGTCTCCAGCAGCCTCAACCTTCCGTGCGTTTCCATCGAGATACGCGGCCACCGCCGCCTCCTCAAAGCCACTCTCCCGCTCCGGCTTTGCCACCGCAAGCCCGGTTGCGGCATCCACCGCCGCTTCGGCGGCCGCCATCACGCTCTGCGCCGCCCACACCAGCCCATTCACTTTCCGCAGTCTCCCCTTCGCCCGCTGGGCCCGCACCTCGTACTTGTCGAAGGCGTCATCGATCCCCCGGAGCACCGCCTCGAGCGGCACCCCGGCCTCCCGCCACGCCTCAATCAGCGCCCAGTCCAGCGTGGACAGCATCAGAATCGACCCGCGCCGCTGCTGAAACCGCTCCTCGATCTCCGTGAAATAGCTGAAGTAGTTCATGCCCAACCTTGATTGTAGGCGGGCCGTTCACCATGGCATCCACCGTGTGGTGAATGGTGTGTCGAACGTGGTAAACGGTATGGCTAACGTGGGCAAGGAGCAGCAACCACGTATGGTGGAGCCCGCGATTGGCGCGGGTTTCGCCCACTTCACCATGCATTTAAATCGTGGTGTCAAGGTCGCTGGACACATGGCCCATTAAGTGCGCTCCAAAAAAGCCACCTTTTCCCTAGGGGCTCCTTAGAACCCCCGCCGCCTCTGCTTCTCCTGCCGCTCCAGATTCCGCTCAAACACAATCCGCAGCCCGGTCAGCGTCAGCATCTCATCCACCGCCCCAATGTACTTCGAGCCCCCCGCAATCAGCTTGGCCAGGCCCCCGGTCGCGATGGTCTTCGTCTCCGGCCCCAGCTCCGCGATCATCCGCTCCAGAATCCCGTCCACCAGCCCGATATACCCGTAGTAAAGCCCGATCTGAATGTTGTCGACCGTCCCTGTCCCAATCACCTTGGCCGGCTTCTTCACGTCGATGCGCGGCAGCCGCGCCGCCCGGGTAAACAGTGCGTCCGCGGAGATCCCAAGCCCCGGCGCGATCGCTCCCCCCAGAAACTCCCCCTTCGCGCTCACCACGTCGAACGTCGTGGCCGTCCCCATATCCACCACAATCGCCGCGCACTTGAAGCGGTCGTACGCTGCCACGCAGTTGACGATCCGGTCCGCCCCCACCTCCGTCGGATTGTCCGTCAGCACCGGCAGCCCCGTCCGCACCCCGGGCTCAATAAACAGCGGCCGCACCTTGAAGTAAAGCTCGCACACATGCCGCAGCGTTGAATCCATCGGCGGAACCACGGACGAGATGGCAATCCCCGTCACCGCATCCATGCCCAGCCCATTCAGCTCAAACAGGCTCCGCAGCACGACCCCAAATTCATCCGTGGTCCTGGCCTCTGGCGTCGTAATCCTCCAATGCGCGACCAGCTCCGCCTGCTTCTTCACCGGCTCAACGGCAGCTGCCGCCGCCCCCAGCCCTTCGGCAAAGCCTTTGGTCTCCGCCCCGCCCAGCCGGTACAGCCCCAGCACCGTATTCGAGTTCCCCACATCGATCGCCAGCAGCATCCGTATCAGTCCCTTTCCCTAAGCCCGGCGAACGCCGCCATGCCGCACCACGCGCACCGTCCCGTCACTCAGACGCACCTGCAACAGGCCCCGCGGGTCGAGTCCAGCCGTCACGCCAGTATAGCCATCCTCCTCGTCCACCTTCACCTTCAGCCCGCGCACCCAGCCGCTCGCCCGCTCAAACCGCCTGCAGATGGACTCCCCCGCCCTGCGGCCAACCTCCGCCTCCAACAGCCGCACTTCATCCTCAAGCCCCTGCAGCAGCTCCACCAGCACCGCCTCCCGCGACACCCTTTCTCCGCGAACCATCCGCAACGACGTCGCCACCGCGCGCAGCTCCTCCGGCAGCTCGGAATGGTTCAGGTTCATCCCAATCCCCACGACCGCATACGCCAGAGCCCCCTCGCCGCCATCCATGGCAGACTCCGTCAGAATCCCCCCAAACTTCCGCTCCACCCCGTCCACCCCAGTCACCATCAGATCGTTCGGCCACCGCAGATCGATGTCAACTCCCGCCGCCTTCGCCACCGCTCTCTGCGCCGCCAGGCCAGCCGCCAGGCTGATCTTCAGCGCATCCGCCCCCCGCAACCTTGGCCGCAGCAGCGCACTCACATACAGCCCGTCCCCTGCCACCGAGTGCCACGTGTGACCCCCGCGCCCGCGCCCCGCCGTCTGCTCATCCGCCACCCAAACCCCGCCCGCCACTCCATCCTGCGCCGCCGCAATCGCCAGCGTGTTGGTCGATTCCGTGGTCCGCAGATGCGTCAGCCTGCCCGCAAATTGCGTTCCTGCAAGCCCCGCTTCCACCGCCCCCAAATCAAACTCCGGATTAGCTGACATCCGCAGCAATCCGCATACTCAAATCCACCGCCACGGCCGAGTGCGTCAGCGCCCCGACCGAGACAAAATCCACCCCCGCCTGCGCATAGTCGCGCACCGTCGCGAGGCTCATATTCCCGCTCGCCTCAATCTTCACCCCCGGCAAGGCCGCCCGAATCAGCTTGACCGCCTTCTTCACCGCAGCCGGCGTCATGTTGTCCAGCAGGATCGAGTCCGGCCCGCCCGCAATGGCCTCTTCAAGCTCCTGCTGCGTCCGCACCTCCACCTGCACGGGCTGCTTGCCCTTGCGTCCTTCCAGGGCGTGAGCCAGCGCCGCCGGCAGCCCGCCGCCCATGGAGATGTGGTTGTTCTTGATCAAAATACCGTCCTGCAGGTCCAGCCGATGGTTCACCCCACCCCCGCAGCACACCGCATACTTATCCAGCGCCCGCAGCCCGGGAATCGTCTTGCGCGTATCCAGAATCTTCGTCCTGGTGCCGCTGACCGCCTTCACAAACTCCTGGGTCAGCGTCGCAATGCCGCTCATGCGCTGCATCAGGTTCAGGGTCACTCGCTCCGTGCTCAAGAGCGCGTGGGCCTTGCTCCGGATGACCGCAATCGTCGCGCCCTTCTTCACCTTTACGCCGTCAAAGATCTCCGGGTGGCTGATGACCTCAAACCGTCCCAGCGGCGGCATCCCGGCCTTCACGCTCAGCGCGGCAAAGGTCTCCAGAAACACCGGAATCGCCCCCAGCCCCGCCACCACGCACGCCTGCTTGGCGATGATGGTCCCCGTCGCCCGCAGCTTCGGGTCAATGGTCAGGGCCGTCGTGACATCCTGCGCTGCCTTGTCTTCAATCAGCGCCGCCTCAAGAATCGCTCGAACCCGCTTGCTCTTCCAATCCATGCACTCAATCCTAAACCTGGGCGGCCAACCTGGCGTCAATGCGCCGCACGGCATCCAACCACCCATGCTCCAGCTTGCGATGCCGCTCTCCCACCAGTTCGCCTACCTGATGCTGCTCGCGCTGCCTATTGCCTGCGCCTCCTGGACCGTCACGCATGAGGAGGTCTTCCGCGAGCCGCGCGACCACTGCAAGGAGCGCAGCGCCTCAGCCAGCAGCCTGCCCGTCCGCAAGTTCTTTTACCTGTTTACGTGCGAGTACTGCTTTTCGCACTACGTCACGCTTTTCTTTCTGATCCTGACCCACTTCCAGATGCTTTATGAAGGCTGGCGCGGATATCTGATCGCGTGGTTCGCGCTGGTGTGGGTGGCGAACGTCTACATGAGCATCTTCAACCGGCTGCGGCTGGAGATCAAACACGAGAACGTCGTCATTGCGACCGATCAGGCCGTCCAGAAGAAGGTCGAAGCCGACCTGCCCCAGTAGCGCCAGCGCGGCTAACCTACCTCGCGCCCCCGTCATCCAACGGACCCAGAGGTTGAGACCCATGGCAGACGATAACCAGCACAGCAGACCAGCCGAGCCCCGCGGACTGGGCGAACATGCCCGCGGACTCGCCAGCGAGTATGCCCACGAGCAAGGCTGGGGACTCGAAGAAGAGCGCCGAACAACCCTGCCCGAAAGCCCCCAGGACACAGACGGGGGCTCCAACTACGAGTACGGTGCACGCGACTTCGGCGATGAACCCACCAATGCCGACCGCTTCGCAGACCCCTCCGCAGCCCCCTCCAAAGACCAGCCAGAAGAAGCAGACACAACCACCATCCCAAGGGAGTCCTGACCATGCCAGCACATGACAACAAGCCCCACAGCGACATCACCGAACGTGCCATCGCCGACTTGGACCGGCACAACATCGCCATGGAGATCGATCCGGTCCCGATGCCTGACAACGGAAGTCACTCGCACTCGCACGCCGCCCATCTCGGCGAGCACACTAAGGGCAACACCAAGCCCGCCGGCAACCTCCGCCAGGGCGCCGCGCCCGGCTCACTCCGTGAGCCGCCCATGGTCGTCAGCCGCATCGGCAAGGAGCACCGCAAGCAGTAACCAGGCTCAGCCGCACAACGAAAGAGGCGCTACCCCTCGGGTAGCGCCTCTTTGTCTGCAGCTTGCACAGCTCTACTTCTTGACAGCGTGCCCGGTTAGATTCACGCCCGCCTGCGCATCAGGCCGTTCGCTCACTACCTTCTCCTGCCGCTCGCTCTCCACGTTGACGGATCGGCTCGTGATCCCCTGTCCCTCACCGTGCGGAGTGCGCGTGCCTGTGTGTCCCGTCATCGCCGCGCTCTCCTGCTGCACGTTCGGCAGAGTGCTCCGTCCGGCATTCGCGTTGAACGCCCGCGTGCCTCCCGTCTGGGCGCCATCGGAGTTCGCGTACAGCTCCGCGTCGTCGCCCTGACCGACATCCTGCGCCAGCTGGTTCGGCTCCAGATCATCCTCTGCACTGCTTCCGTTCTGCTTACTCTGCGTATGGGGTGTTGTTTGCATCGCCATGGTTTACTCCTCGGGCCGTTGGACGCCATCTGCGGCGCTCCGGTTACCCGCATCGCGCTGGGCGATCCTCACGCCATGGCGTACCGCCTGCAATGTTCCAGGTAAGCCGCCTCATGGCTCGCCACCAGCTCCACTACGCTCTTCCACATCCAGCCCGGAGCCTCCAGACTCTTCGACCGCCCCTTCTGCAGCTCCCCCCTCCAACTCTTTCGCGTCGCCGCATCCATCTGCCGCGCATGGGCGCGCCCCACGACGCCGGCCAGATACTCCGCCGCCGCCACCGCCTCCACCCGAGTCAGGCGCTCCATCTCCAGCTTCAAGTCCTGCGGCGCCAGCTCCCGCAGCACCACCGGCCTGCGCAACAGCGTTGCGGCCATCATCCGCTCGCCCAGGAACGGCGAAAGCGCCTTCGCGCCGCTGACCACCCTGACCGCATAATCCTCGCTCTCGCTCACCTGCTTTGCCGCCGGAGCCGCCGCACGGACAGCCTCCTTCACATCGATGAGACAGTGCCGGCGCTCACCCTTCCGCCCCACCCGCAGCAGCACCGCATATCGCAGCCGCCCCAGGGAGCTGCACCCCTTCATCCAGTACGCCGCGTCCAGCACCCTCACCTTGCCTTTTGCCTCCCTGGCCTCGCTGCGCCCCAGGTGCGTGACGAGCCCGAGCGCCTCCTCCGTGGCAAAGAGTTCCTCGATCGCCGACCGCTCTTCATCCGTCAGCGCCCAGAACCGCTCGCCCAGAGGAATTCTGGGCGTCACATCTTCAATCCGCTCCTCCGCCAGATGACGCCAGCGCCGCCGCAGCGCCTGCTGCATCACCGCGGCAATCGGCGCAATCGCCTCACCCGGCTCTCTCGCCGCGCGCCCGGTCAGCGCCTTCTCATACCCGGCGACCATACGCTCCATCATGTGCGCCGTGGTGACGCCGGGCAGGTCGTTGCCCCGGGCCGCCGTCGCCAGGCTCAGCCCCAGCCGGATCAGATCATGCGCCGGATTTCCCACGACCGTCTGGTCCAGGTCACGGATCTCAATCTCAACTTGTCCTTCCGCGTTCGCCACCGGACCCAGGTTGCCCACGTGGCAATCTCCGCAGATCCAGACAGGGGGCCCCTGCGGCAGCGAGTCCCCCGAACCCGCCTCCAGCCACTCATAAAACTTCAGCGTATTGCCCCGCACATACGCGTGGGCGGACCGTGCCATCTTGCGCCGCCGCCCAGCATCCAGCACTCGCGCCCGATCCTTCGGCGCAACGCCCGCATTCACTGTCTTCATAAAGCGTTCAGATGCATGAATTCATCGTCCCGCAACAATCGCCCGTCTTGCGATCAACGGGAGCACCCCACGCGGAGCCGAACATAAGTCACGAAGTGACCGCCGCGCGCGCAGGGCGCTTTCACATCGTTTCCAGCTCCGCCATCGCCGCCGTCGCCTTATCGAACAGCAACTGCGTCTCCGCAGCCTGCTTCCTCAGACCATCCACAATGTGCGCCGGAGCCTTGCCCATAAACGCCTCGTTGCCAAGCTGCTTATGCGCCGCCGCCAGCCCCTTCTCAAACTTCGCCAGGTCCTTGGCCAGCCGCTCCCGCTCTGCCACCACATCGATCACGCGCTCATACAGCACCTGTAGGTCGAAGCTCGCCGTGCTCCGGGCGCCACTCCCACTGAGCGGCTCCCCCACCCAATCCACCTCGCTCACCCGGGCCATCTTCGCAAGAATCCTGGCATGTTCGGACGCAATCGCTCCGGCCTTCTCGCCATACACACGCACCGGCGCAGCCTCCTTCTCCGGCACGCCCATCTCCTTCCTCAGCCCGCGCACGGTCACGATGACCTCCTGCAGCAGCACCATCGCCTCCGCGCTCGCGTCGTCCCTGGCCACATCCGCCGCCAGCGGAAACCGCGTCAGCGCAATGGACTTGGCCGGAGCACCAAGCTCACCCGACTGCGCCCAAAGCGCATGCCAGATCTCCTCCGTAATAAACGGCATAAACGGGCTCAGCAGCCGCAGCGCCGCCTCAAACACCGCCACCAGCGTGGTCAGCGCAGCCTTCGTCTCTGCCTTGTTCGCATCCTCGCCAAACTCCAGCCTTAGCTTCACGACTTCCAGGTACCAGTCGCAGAGCTCACCCCAGAAAAACTGATACACCGCGCTCGCCGCCTCATCGAACCGGTACGCCGCCAACGCCTTCTCGACCGCCGCACAAGCCACACCCAGCCGCGTCAGGATCCACTTGCCCTCCAGCGTCTCCGCGCCCTTCAGCGCCTCGGCGAGCCCCCCGAACTCCACCGCAATCCCCACCTCGCGCCCCCGGTCCATGTTCATAAACAAAAACCGGGCCGCATTCCAGATCTTGTTCGCGAACGCCCGATACCCGTCCGTCCGCTCCTCTGAAAACGCAATATCCGTCCCCGGACTCGCCATGCTCGCCAGCGTAAACCGCACCGCATCCGTACCGAACCGCCCAACGATCCCGATCGGGTCAATTACATTGCCCTTCGTCTTCGACATCTTCTGCCGGTCCGCATCGCGCACCAGCGCATGGATATACACCTCGCGGAACGGCACCGCATCCTTCAACGTTCGCGCACTCCCATCCTCCATCGGCACGTCGAGCATGAAGTGCGTCCCCAACATGATCATCCGGGCCACCCAGAAGAACAGAATGTCGAACCCCGTCACCAGCACGTCGGTCGGATAAAACGCCGTCATATCCGCGCTCGGCTTGCCGTCCGCCGTCGGCCACCCGAAGACCGTAAACGGCAGCAGCCCGCTTGAAAACCACGTATCCAGCACGTCCGTCTCCTGCACCAGGTCGCCCGCGCCGCACGTCGCACATACGGTCGGCGTCTCCCGCGCAATCGTGATGTGCCGCTCCCCGCAGTACCACGCCGGAATCCGATGCCCCCACCAAAGCTGCCGGCTGATGCACCAGTCATGGATGTTCCCCATCCACTCGAAGTACGTCTTCGCGTACATCTCCGGCGTGAACTTGATGTGTCCATCCTTGACTGCGGCAATCGCCTTATCGGCCAGCGGCTGAATCTTGATGAACCACTGGTCGCTCAGCCGCGGCTCAATCACCGACCCCGACCGCTGCGAGACCGGCACCGTCATCGGATGATCCTTCACCTCCACCAGCAGCCCAAGCCGCTCCAGCTCCGCCACAATCCGCGTCCGCGCCTCAAACCGGTCGAGCCCGTCGTACACCGAACCCGGCAACGTGACCTTCGCCGTCACGTCCAGGATCGTCAGATTCGGCAGCTTGTGCCGTTGCCCAATCGCAAAGTCGTTCGGATCGTGCGCCGGCGTCACCTTCACCGCACCCGTCCCAAACTCCGGATTGGCCCACTCATCCGCGATCACCGGAATCTCCCGGCCAGCTAACGGCAGCGTCAACATCTTCCCCACCAACGCCGCGTACCGCTGATCGCTCGGGTTCACCGCGACCGCAACATCCCCCAGCATCGTCTCCGGCCGCGTCGTCGCAATCACAATCGACCCCGTCCCATCGGCCAGCGGATACCGGATGGAGTACAGCTTCCCCACCCGCTCCTCGTTCTCCACTTCAAGGTCCGACACCGCCGTCTGGATCGCCGGATCCCAGTTCACGATGTACGCCCCCCGATACACCAGCCCTTGCTCCCACAACCGCACAAAGGCCTCATTCACCGCAACGGAAAGGTCGTCGTCCATGGTGAAGTACTCGCGCCCCCAATCCACGCTCGCCCCCAGCCGCCGCATCTGCTCCGTAATCGCCCCGCCGTATTGCCCCTTCCACGCCCACACCCGCTCCAGGAATGCCGCGCGCCCCAACTCCTTGCGGCTGGTCCCTTCGCTCGCAAGCTGCTTCTCCACCATCATCTGCGTCGCAATCCCCGCGTGGTCCGTGCCCGGAACCCACAGCGACCGCTCCCCCAGCATCCTGTGCCACCGCGTCAGGATGTCCAACTCCGTCTGGTTCAGCATGTGCCCCATATGCAGCCGGCCGGTCACATTCGGCGGCGGAAGCAGCGTCGTAAACGCCTTCGCATCGCCGTCAGCGGTATCGAACACCTTCTCCGCCACCGATTGTGGTCGAAACCGTGGCTGCAGTGGTCCCGCCTCCGCCGTGTCGAAGACCCTTTCCTTCACCCAGTACGCAGCCCACTTCTCCTCAATCGCGGAAGGGTCATACGCCTTCGCCAGTTCCGTACCATGCGAGCCCTGCCCGCCCTCACTCATCGCCTGCACGCCGTTATCATTCATCACCCGTTAAGCCTAGCACCGCCAAAAAACAGAATCGGCCCACACCTCATACGAGGCATGGACCGATCCCTTTCATCAACACCGTACCGCTTAGATCAAAGGCACGACCTTCTTGATGCCCTTCTTCTTCTTGTGCTTGCTGGAAGACTCCTCGCTCTTATCGAACTCAGCCTTCGACTTCTTCCCGTCCGCCCGTGCAGCCTGCGCCGCCGGTGCCTGGCCAGGAGCAATCTCGTTCGGAAGATCGGGCGCCGCAGCCGCCTTCTCCGCCGCCGGCAGAGGAGCCGCATTCTTCGGCCCCACCCCGGTCAGTCCGCCCGGAGCGGAATCTGCCGCCGTGCCGCGCGGAGAAGCGTTCAGAATCTCCACGCCGCCAATCGTCGCACCGCCCGTTGCCCCGCCTGCACCGGTCGTCGCTGCCGGAACCGACGTCAGATCCGGCGCTGCGCTGCCGCCCGCATCCGCCTCGCTGGACTTCACATCGTTCAACTGCAGCGGAGCCGCGGGAGCCGCCGGTGCGGCAGCGCCGCCCGCCTCAGCCGCAGCCGTTGCCGTACCAGCCTTCGCCGGAGCCCCCTCAGCCGCGGGCGCCGTGCCAAACGCTGAGTTGAAGTCCGCCACCACCCGCTTCGTCACCTCGGGCGCCACCGTCTGCTTCGGGTCCGTCAACGAGGGCTCACCCAGCCGCGCCGCCGTCACCGTGTCCGGCTTATGCATAAACAGCAGCATCGCCCGGTCCTGCAGGCGGTACGCAGCGCGGCTGTTCTCGAGCGCCGCGGACGCATCCACCTGATCCTTCGTCGGCGCGGGAATCGGCAGGCCCATCGCCTCCAACCGGTCGCGAGCGTCCTCCACATGCGGGGCCGCCGCATGCTCCAGCACCACCTTCTTGTACGCCGCCGCGGCCTGGCCGTCGTAGAGCGCCTCCAGCTTCGCCTTTGGCCCCTCCGCCAGCTTCAACGTCCGGACATACCGCGCCTGCGCCTCATACGCATCGCCTAGGCTCACCAGCACGTCATCCATATGGCTGTACAGCGGGTACGTATCCACCACCGTCTGGTTGCGCGCAATCACCGCCGCCCAGTTCTCCCGCGTCGCATAGTAGCTCGCAATATCCGCCTCGCGCGAAGCCAGCACCTCCTGCACATCGCGCAGCCGCTGCTTGGCCTGTGGCACCAGCGGGCTGTCCGGATAATCCGTCAGCATGCGCCGATACTCCTCCTCCGCATGCGTCGCCTTCGCATAGTCGCGGTCCGGCCTGTCCATCTGCCGGAAGTAAATATCGCCAATCCGCATCTGCGCCTCGGCCGCTTCCGGCGCATTCGGGAAGAAGACGCGGAAGTCCGCGTACTCGCTCTCCGCCTGCGTCAGCGCCGCCGTCCCGCCCTCGCGATACCAGCTATCCGCAATCGCCAGCTTCGCCCGCATCTGATACTGGCTGTCCGGGTACGTGTTCAACATCGTCTGCAGGTCCAGCCGCGCCACGTCGAAGTGACCATGCTTGCTCGCGTCCACAGCCTTGTCATACAGCTGCTTATCCGGCAGCTTCGCATCCTGACCCGCCGCAAGCTCCGCCCGCGCATCCTTCTTCACGGCCTTCTTCGTGTCCTTCGATTGAACGACCTTATCGTCCTTCTTCTTCTTGCCCCGCGAAAACGTCGTCGACGAGTTCACCGTCTGCTGCGGCACTCCATTCTTGTCCACGCTCGTGCCGGTGGTCACCGTGTTCGTGCCGCCGCCCACCGTCTGCGTCTGTTCAGTCGTCGTAGGAGGAACGGTCGGCTGCTGTGCACGCCCAGCGCTCACGCCCAGCCCAGCCAGCGAAGCCGCCGCCAGCACCACAGCCACACGGCCCGGAAAGAAACGACGCGAAGAGCTACCGAAAGAAAAAGCCGAAGAAGCAAACCGATTCATCTGCACGCTGATCAAACCCTCACACGCTTCGCGCACCTCGAAACCGGTTTGCAAAGCTCTCTTTAGTGTATCCTGCCGCCGCCTAAAACCGGCTTTTCGCCGCCTTCAGGCCGCTCCGCCGGCCGCTCGCGCAACCCGCAAAAACTCCTGCGCATTCCGCACCGTCCGCTCCGGATCGCCCGGCGCGAAGATCGCAGACCCAGCCACAAGCATGTCCGCTCCTGCTTCGACCACGCTCGCTACCGTATCGTGAGCAACCCCGCCGTCCACTTCAATCCGATAATTCAGCCCCATCTCCTCACGCAGCTCCGCCAGGTGCGCGATCTTGTCCAGCGCCAGCGGCAAAAACTTCTGCCCCCCGAACCCCGGGTTCACGCTCATCACCAGCACATGGTGCACCATCGGCAGCACCTCAATCAGCGTCTCCACCGGCGTCGCCGGGTTGATCACCACCGCCGGCTTCACCCCATGCTGCTGAATCAGTTGCAGCGTCCGGTGCAGATGCCGGCACACCTCCTGGTGCACGCACAGGATGTCCGCCCCCGCCTTTGCAAAGTCCTCAATAAACGCATCCGGATTCTCAATCATCAGGTGGCAATCGAGCGGCAGCTTCGTCAGCGGCCTCAACGCCTTCACCACCGGCGGTCCAAACGTGATGTTCGGCACAAAATGCCCATCCATCACGTCCACATGGACAATCGTCCCGCCCCCACGTTCCCCCGTCGCCACCTCCGCGCCCAGGTTCGCAAAATCCGCCGCCAGTACAGAAAACGCCAGCTCAATCACGTCGCAGCTCCCTCATTCGTCGTTAGCCAGAAGTCTACCCCAGCATCCACCCGCCCCCTCGTTCACGTCCAGTACAGAATCCGCGCCGCCGGCAGCAGCACGGCCACTCGCTCCTCAAAGAAGGCCCGCATCGCCCCCATCGCATCCTTCGGATACACGTACTTGAATCCCCCAAACTTCGTCCGCTTCTGCGCCCTTGGCTCCTCCCGCAGATCCAGCGTGCTCTTCGGATACCAGCTCAGCAGCACCTCCTTGGAACCCGGCGTAAACCGGTGCGTAATCAGCTCCACCGTCAGGTCCAGCCGTTCCACCCCCGCCACCGCCTCCCGCACCGCCTCCAGCAGCCCCTCATACTGCTCCTCCCACGCCGGCACCGGCATAATCGGCGCAATCGTCAGCCCCACCGGATACCCCGCAAGCGCCATCGCCCGCAACGCCGCCAGCCGCTGCCGCACCGTCGCCGTGCCGCCTTCAAAGTCGCGCGCAATGCTCGCTGCGTTGATCGAAAACCGCGCCCGCGTCCGCCCCTCATGCGCCAGCCCCAGCAGCCGCCCCACCGCGTCGAACTTCGTCGTCCAACGCAGCTGCACCGGCGCATCCCACGCCCCGAAGAACCGCACACTCGCCTCCAGCGCCCCCGTCAGATGCTCAATCCCCAGCGGGTCCGTGTAGCACGAAGCCTCAAACGTCGTCCCCTCCTGCCGCCGGTCCCGCGACTTTGAGGTCACCTCGCCCGTCCCCACATAGCTCCGCAAACCCTCCAGGATCTCCGGCAGATTCGCATACGCCCGCGTCACCGGCGGCCCGCTCAGCGACCCCGCCAGATAGCAGTACTGGCAGTGCGCCGGACACCCCTGCGCCACATGGAACTGCCAGTCCGCCGAAGGCGGAATCGGCTGCAACTTCCTCTGCCCCGGCGGCGAAACCACAATCGCAAACGTCGTCTTCGCCAGCGCATACGTCGCCTGCGCCGTCTCGCCCTTCAGCCCCAGCAGCCGGTTGTTCGGCAGCCGGATCACCTCCGCCCCATACCCCTCCGCTCGCTCCAGCATCGCCCGCCCATGCGGCAACGCATACGCCTCGGGCGTAATCATCACCCGCCGCGGCCGCCACAGCTTGCCCTGCAGCCGGAACTCCGGAGCCAGCTCCGCAATCGGAGCATCCCTTGCAGGCGTAGCCAGCGAAAGATGCGGAGCCTGCAAAGCCGTGATTTCGTCCGTAGCCATACCCCGTAGGAGCACTCCCGCCCCAAACAGGATGCGTTCTGCCCGCCATTCAACTCGATGGCACGCTCAGCAGCCCAGTCCCGTTCTCGCGTCACCAAAACGCACGCCGGCCCTCAAGGCTTGAACAGTTCCTGCCCCGCAACAGCGTCGGAAGAAGTCTCTGCAACCTTTCCCTTCCGCCTGCGACCGCCCACCACCGGCACCACCCGCTCCACCCCTTCACGGCCCTCATGCAGAATCCTCATCTTCGCCGCCTCCACCTGATCCCGCTGCGTCTCCGCCATTGCCTTCGGCTCCCCAATCGCCATCCGGGCCGCGCCCCGCAGAATCTTCCGCACCGGCCAGCTTCCATCCGCATTCGGCAAAAAACACTCCCCCGCTCGCTGCTTCTCCGGCCTGTAATACCACCGCCGAAACAAAGAAAGATGATCCCCCACCCGCGCCAGATCCGCCTTTCCCAAATCTGTCCCTCCAGCCTTCTCCGCCAGCCTCGCTAGCACCCCCTCCGCCCGCACCTCCGGCGAATCCACCGCCCCCACCGCACCCTCCTCCAGCGGCACCGCCTGCAGCATCAACGGCTGCGCAAATAGGCTCGACCCCACACTCGTCTGCTCCTTCACCGCCCTTACCCCCAGAGTCGACATCCGCTCCGGCCCAGCCACACACCCACTCTCCAGCAGAAACACCGCCGCCGCCTGCTCCTCCCCGTCTTCCCTGCCAGAGCTCACCGCCTTCTGCACCACCACAGCCCTTACCTTCGCCACCGGCCGGACAATCTCATCCGCCAGCCCTGCCACCGCCTTCACCTTCGCGAACTGCGCATGACTCGCCGCCGCCCGCTCAAAGTCCATCTCCTCGCTGGCCTTATCCCGCTCCGCCGCAATCCCCGCCAGCAAGCTCTCCCCCCGCGTCTCAAAAAACTCCCTTACGGCCCTGGCTTCGGCCCCATACTCCTCTGCTGTCGCCCCCAGATTGCACGGCGCCATGCACTTCTTCATCTCTCCATACGCACACCCAGGATGCCCCGCCGAAACCTCAAGATCCTCATAGCACCGCCGCAGCTTGAACAGGTCCAGCACCCCATCGCAGTACCGCTCCGCCGCCGCCCGCGAAGGAAACGGCCCATACGTCGTCTCCAACCCCCGCCGCGAAAGCCTGTTCGTCGAATACACCCGCGGATGCTGATGCTCCATCGTCAGCCGCAGAAAGTAAGGCGTATGCAGCCTCATCCGTTTCCGCGCCTGCTCCACCCCAAAGCACCCCGCCAGCGCCTCATACAGCACCAGCAGCGATTCAAACTCCGACCCCGTCTCCGTCCACTCAATCCACCGCACCCTGTCGCGTAAATTGAGCCTCTTCGATTGCGACTCCGGCGGAGCCAGCAGCCTTGTCATCCTCCTCCGCAGATCCGCCGCCCGCGTCACATAAGGCTCATCCCCCTCCCGCTCCCCCCGAAGCGCAAACACCCCTGGCCCCGCCGGCACCCCCCTGAGCGTCTCCGCAGCGTCCTCCGCTCGAAACCCCACCCTCACCCCGAATTGAAACCCATCGCTCACCCCCAAATTCTAGCCCGGCCGCCTAGTCGCAGCCCAGATCAGCCTGGATTCGCGCCCACCACTTCACCTCATCCGGTTCAATGTGCAACTGCTCCACAAACACAAACCGCAGCGTCGCCCAGGCATCCTCAGCGTTCCAAGTCACCGGCGTCAGAGGCAACGGCCCTCTTGGCGGGTGTGCAACACCAACCTCCGGTCCCGGTTTATTCAACGCGGTAAGCCCTAGTTCTTCGCAAATCAGCACATAAAGCGCACCCACCGTATCGATCTGACCTAACTTATCGTCATGAAGCGAAATGCCGAACACTTCCTCGCACCGCATCACAATCTCAACCGCATCCAGCCCCACGTACCCTCCCTTCTCAAACCTTCAGCACAACACCCTCCACCACCGCTGCCAGTCGAAGCTGTTGATCAAAGGTCGCAAGCGGGATTCCCAATCGCATCGCTAACGACAAATAAGCGGCATCGTAAGCACTCAATCTGTGCCGGGTAATCAGCGGTCTCGCATCCTTCCACTGCGCCTGAATGGGACGGTTATCCACCACAATGTTGTAAAGCGGAACTGATTCAAGAAAATCCCCTACCGAGTGATCATCCAATCGGCCGCGTCGAGCCGCCCGAGTCACCGCACTAAGTATCTCCATCGGCCAGTGTTCCGGAACGTACATCCGCTCAAGAGATGCTGCGCGGATTAACAATCGTTCCGATGCTTCACTGGCTTCGTCGCGAAAGCACCACGGCAACGCGGCCGATGCATCCAGCACGAAAGCCATTCAGTACCGCCGGCCCTCTTCGATCAGATCCTTAATCTTGACTCCACCCAGAGTACTTCGGCTCTGAATCTCCCGGATCTTCGCCGTCGCTTCCTCGACTGTCATCGACGGCGGCTCATCCCCCCGCAGCCACCGAAACCCCGGCGGCAGCGCCTCCTCCCCAATCCCTTCCAACGCCTGCGAGACCAGCGTCTCCACCGGCACCCCCAGCTCCGCCGCCCGCGCCACCACCCGTTCCGGCACCTCGATCGTCAATTCCATACCCAGAAGCATACGCCCCTCACCCCAGCCACTCCCCCACCACACTCCCAAAGTTCCTCACCAGCGCCCCGGCACCCCCACTCTTCACCGCAAAATCCACCGTCGTCCACCCGCCCTTCACCACCCGATACACCACCCCCGGCACCCCCACCTTCCGCACACACTCCGGTGCCAGCGAGACCCCCAGCCCCGCCGCCACCAACCGCAGCGCCGTCGGCCACTGCGGCACATCCTGCACAATCCTCGGCCGAAACCCCGCCCGCTCGCAGCACGCGATCGTACGGTCATACGCCAGCGGCCCCATCCTCCGCGCGTACAGCAAAAACGGCTCCTCCGCCAGCTCCTCCAGCCTGAACCCCCTCGACCGCGCCAGCCTGTGCCCCTCCGGCAGCACCGCGACATACCGCTCCCGCAGCACCTCCGTCAGCGCGATCCCTTCCGTCTGATCCCCATCGCGCAGCAGCGCCACATCCAGCGACCCCTCCAGCAACCCCGCAATCAGCAGCGACGTATTCATCTCCCGCAGCCGCAACTCCACCCTCGGGAACCTCACCCGAAAGCTCTGAATCGCCGCCGGCATCGCCGTAAACATGACGCTTCCCGGAAACCCCACCGTCAGCGTCCCCTCCTCGCCGCGCCCCAGCCGCCTTACCTGCTCCAAATCATCCTGCACCTTGTCGAGCGTTCCCTTCGCCCGTTCCATCAGCAACTGCCCCGCCAGCGTTAGCCTCACCCCGCGCGTCGTCCGCTCGAATAGCGCGTGACCCAGCAACTCCTCCAGCCGCTTGATCTGCTGGCTCAACGGCGGCTGCGCCATCCCCAGCTTCTCCGCCGCCCGCGTAAAGTGCAGCGTCTCCGCCACCGCAAGAAAGTACCGCAGGTGCCGAAGCTCAATCTCCTCACTCATACGTCAATCATATCAATCCGTCTTTCTCAATTATTGGACATCTCACCACAGCCCAAATAACCTCGCAGCAGGAGCCCACCCGTTATGAACCAGACCGCCACCCCCACCCTCCTCCTCCGCGACTTCGACCCCCAAAACCCCGCCGACCAGCCCGCCTTCCAGCGCCTCAATGAAGAATGGATCACCCGCCACTTCGTCCTCGAACCCAAAGACCTCGCCACCCTCCTCCACCCCCAGCAATCCATCCTCGCCCCCGGCGGCCGCATCTTCCTCGCCTTGGAAGACGAGATCCCCCTCGGCTGCTGCGCACTCATCCGCATCGCCCCCACCGAATACGAAGTCGCCAAGATGGGCGTCACCGCCGCCGCCCAGGGCAAAGGCGTAGGCCGCCGCCTCCTTGCCCACACCATCGCCCAGGCCAGCGCCACCGGAGCCACCCGCCTCTACCTCGAAACCAACCACACCCTTTTACCCGCCATCCACCTCTACGAATCCCTCGGGTTTACGCCGGTCCCACCAGCCCGCCTCACCCCATCCCCCTACGCCCGCGCCGACGTCCACATGGAGCTCTTCCTCGTCTAAGGTTCCCTTCTGAAAACGAGAGGAATCGTCATCCTGAGCGAAGTCTGACGCGCGTCTTCATCGCGTCAGACGCAGTCGAAAGACCCGAAGAAGCTCACCTCACCCATACCCCAGCAGACCCCGCGCGAGAATCTCGGACAGGATGAGATAGCAGCAAAGCCCGCACCTACCTCCCCGCCACCGCATTCACCTCACGATACAGATTCGGCACCGCCCTGCACCGTTCCCCCTTCACCGGCCGCCACGTCGTCCCATCCGCATACGTCATCGCCGTCACCTCCGCCCACCGCACCACCCCCAGCTTCGTCACCCTTACCTCCCGCTCTCCCAGCCCCTTCGCCGCCGTCAGTTCAAACAACTCCGACTCCCCCGCCTCACCCCTCCTGCCAACCTCCATCACCCGGCTCCCCAGCGGCAGCCCATGCACCGTCACGCTCGCCTTCACCACCCGCGTCTCTCCGCGAGGCACAAACGATAACTCCACCGCCGGCGCCGTCCCATACTTCTTCTCCTCCTCAACCGACCGCGCCACCGCCCGCGCACTCACCTCCGCGCTAAACCCCACCGGACACCCCGTCCCCGGCAGCACCACCGTGAACCCCGGCACCACCGTCGCCGTCCCCTGCTGCGCCCAACCCGAACCTGCCACCATCGCCACAGCCAGTCCCAATCCCAGTCCCAAGTCCAGTCCACGCATCGCAGTCACCTCGCCAGAAGCCTACGCCCAACCCAATCCATCTTCAACACCCGTCACCGCGCCACCACCGTCATCCTCTTCCAATCGCTCAGCGTCATCACCCCACCCCGACCCACCGACCACACCCGCCACCGATATCCACCCACCGCATCCGCAAACCGCCCCGTCACCTGCGTCCTCGCCTTCGCCCCCCCATCCGGCACAAAGAAGAGGTCCGTCCCCAGCCACACATCCCCCACCCGCCTCTGCCACTCCACCACCTCCAGCGATTGCCCGCCCAGGTTGTCCCACCACAACTCCGGCTCCGCCCCCCGCCCGTCCCCATCCACCGGCGCCGCCTGCGAGATCCCCTTCACCTCCACCACCTCCTCCCGCTTCACCTTCGCCCCATACCCCGCCAGCGCCCCATACGCAAAGTCCATCTCCCGCAATGAAAGCCCATCCGTCACCTGCAGCACCCGCCACTGTCCAACCTCATCCACCCGCAACACCACCACCCCATACGTCACCCCAAATGCCGTCTGATCCCCCACCACTCCACGCAGCCCCACCACCGCGAACCGCTCATTCGCGGCCGCTCCCGCCACGGATAACCTCACCCCCACATCGTCCACCGGCTGCCCCACCGTCCCCAGCGCCGCCGCCTGTGCCGCCCGCGCATCGAACTCCGCGAATTGCTCGTCCCGCTCCGCCCCCACCTTCGTCCCTGTCAGCACCTCCCGCATCGCTCCCTGCGCCACCGCCACCGCATCCTCCGTGCCCTCCGGCAGCGCCCTGCACCCCGCGCACCCCAGGTACCACCCTCCCGGCCTCTCCCCCAGCCACACCGCAAACGCCCGCGCAGTCACCAGATGCGGACCGTTCAGCAGGATCCGCGCCACAGGCTGCACCCCACGCAGCTTTGGCTTGCCTTGCTCGCTCTGCGCCAGTCCCCCATTCCGTCCCAGCGTGACCACCGCATACGGCCGCATCATCTCCGCAAACCCCGGCGGCACGCTCCCCTCGGCCGCGTCCACCAGCACCACATCCGGCAGCCGCCCCGCCGACGCCGCATCCCGCAGCCTTCCCTCCAGCTCATCCATCCCCACATACTCAAAGCTCACCTGACGCTGCCGAAACGTCCCCGCCACCCGCGCCGTCAGCTCATCCCACCCCTTGTCATGCTTCGGAGCCTCCGGCTTCAGTTGGATCGTCCCATTCGCCTTCGCTGCCGCTCCTGCAATCCCGTCCAGCGGCACTCCAACACTGCCCGCCGTCTGCCCCAAACTCCCAGCCGATTGCCCCACACTCCCGGCACTCTGCCCCAGGCTCCCCGCTGTCTGCTCGTGATACGTATCCGCCACCA
The DNA here is from genome assembly GCA_964242025.1 of uncultured Acidobacteriaceae bacterium. Classification (GTDB taxonomy): domain Bacteria; phylum Acidobacteriota; class Terriglobia; order Terriglobales; family Acidobacteriaceae; genus Edaphobacter. The sequence continues at coordinate 450,143 of CAXSZW010000001.1, read as the reverse complement.
CCACCTTCCGCGGCCCCTCCGCCGCCTCCCCCGGAACCGCTACCCAAACGTTCAGCGTCCCACGCATCAGCGGCACCAACTCCAGATCGGCGACCGTCACCTGTCTCTGCCCCAAGCCCACACCCGCCGCACCCAGCCACAAAGCCAGCCCCCAAAGCCGCATCCCGTCACCTCTACCCGTCAGACGTATCCGGCCCACCAGCGTTACTCCTCAGCCCCCCGCCACCATCATCCCCTCCACCCGAATCGTCGGAGCCGCACTCGCCCCCCGAAACACCAGGTCACTCCCAATCGCCACAATATTCCGGTACATCTCCTTCAAATTCCCGGCAATCGTAATCTCCTCCACCGGAAACGTCAGCTCCCCGTTCTCAATCCAAATCCCCGCCGCCCCCTGCGAGTAATCCCCCGTCACCAGGTTGATCCCCGTCCCCATCGTCTGCGTCACATACAGCCCCTGCTTCACATCCCCAATAATCTCCTCAGCCGACACCCCCCCAGCCTCCATATAAAAGTTCCCCGCCCCGGTCCCCGGCGCCCCCGCCAGCCCCCGCGCCGCATTCCCCGTAGACCGCATCCCCAGCTTCCGGGCCGTATACGAATTCATCACATAGCTCTTCAGCACCCCGTTCTCCACCAGCACCGTCCGCCGAGTCGGCAGCCCCTCGCCGTCATAAGGACTCGTCCCAAATCCACCAAACCGAATCCCATCCTTCTCATGCACCATCGTCCCGTCATCCACCAACGTGACGTTCTCGCTCGCAATCCGCTCCCCCAGCATCTCGTCCAGAAACGTCGCATGACGATAGATCGCATCCCCATTCGCCGCCTCAAAGATATTCCCCATCAACCCCCGAGCGATCTCCGGCGCAAATACCACCGGCACCTGCTGCGTCTTCACCCGCCTCGCGCCAATCCGCCGCAGCGTCCTCTCCGCCGCAATCCGCCCAATCTCCTCCGGATCCTCGAGCAGCCGGGTCGTCCGCGCGCTCGAATACCAGTAGTTCCGCTGCATCTGCCCCTTCTCATCCACCGCAATCGGCGCAGCCGAAAACCCACAGTACGACCGCCGGTACTCCCCCTCAAACCCCCGTGAGTTCACCAGCACCTTATGCGTCGTCGCCGTATCGAAATCCCCTCCACCCGAGTTCTGAATGCGCGTATCCACCGCCATCGACGCCGCCTCGCAGCGCCGAGCCACCTCAATCCGCTCCGCCGGCGGCATCTCATGCACATCCTCAAAGTAGAGCTTCAAATCCCCGCCAATCGACCCAAACTCCCCCTCCTCCGCCAGCCCCGCAAACGGATCCTCACTCGTAATCTTCGCCAGCTCCACCGCCCCGCTCACCAGCCGCTCCAACCCCTCCCGCGACAGATCGGACGAAGACGTACTCGCACTCCGCAAGCCCTTAAACACCCTTAGCCCAATCGCCCGCGACCCCGACTCCTTCAGCGTCTCCACCTGCCCCAGCCGTACCAGCGCAGAGAACTCCTCCCCCTCATACGCCACCGCCTCCGCATCCGTCGCCCCCGCTCGCAACGCCGCCCCCAAAACCTCCCGCGCCACCCTCTTCAAAGCAATTTGCGATGAAACTGTGTCCTGCAAAGCCATTCCTAGAGCCTTTCAAAGTCCTAAGCCGAGATCGCCTCAGCCACTGGCAGTGTCACTTCCAGCCACTCAGCGGACCCACCTTCAGGCACCTCAGCCAGCCGAGTAGCCGCCGCCGGAATCGCATCGCCATAAAGCGCCAGCCCTTCCAGATGAAACTCCAGAGCCTCCCGCAAATTCGCTCGCATCTCATCCAGCGAGTGCCCCGTACTAGCGCACCCCGGCACGTCCGGAGCAAAACCGCTCAGGTTGTTCGGCCCAGCTTCGTAGATCACCAGGTATCGCCGTGTCATGCCTTGTACCCCGCCTGCTTCAGAATACTCTGCAAGGTCTTCGGATTCAGGTCGTCACCCGGATGCCCCGGCAGCGTCACCGTCTGCGCCTTCTCAGGATGCTTCATCTGCCGATGGCTCCCGCGCTGTCGCGCCAGGTACCAGCCATCGGCCTCCATCCTCGCAGCAGGTCGCGAACCTTCACGCGACCTTACCTCACCGGCGCACTCGACCTTCTAGCCTCACGCCCATCCGTAGCCTTCAAAAAGTGCATCCCCGCCGTGCAATACTCGCTATCGCTCTTCAGCTTATGCTCCACGTGCGGCGGAGGAGCCCCAACCGTGTGCCGCCGAAACAGCTTCACCGCGCCCCCGCACTCCTTGCACCGAAACTCCGTGTCCTCATCCACCAGCGCCTCGGCCAACTGCTTCACCTTCCAGAACGGCTCGTACCCACCCGTAGCCCGCACCCGGCGACGCTTCACTTCACACTCGTAAAACTTCTCGCGCTCTGCTGTTGCCAAGATTGCACCTCGAAACCCGCTCGGTAGTTGTATCGCCAGATGCTTCCTGAACCCTGCACACGCGGAACCATCGCCCGCGCCCCTGTCAAACCCTTAAACCACCGGATGCTCGCTCAGCTTGGATTCACGGCCATCCGTCGCCTTCCGAAACCCCATCCCGTTCGCGCAGAACTCCGCATCCTTCGGGTCCTTGTGCTCCACAAACGGCTGCCCGCCCGTCTTGCTGTTCTTGCCCAGCAGCTTCACGGCGCCGCCGCAGTCCTTGCACCGGAACTCCGTGTCCGCATCTTCCAGCGCCGCCGCCACCGTCTTCACCTTCCAGAACGGCTCATACCCGCCGCCCTCTTTAACCCTGCGCCGCTTCACTTCACACTCGTAGATCTTCTCCCGTTCGGCTGCCATTATCGTCCCGTCCCTCCGACCGTCATCCGGTCTAGCTTTACCGTCGGCATCCCGACCCCTACCGGCACACTCTGCCCGGCCTTGCCGCATGTCCCGACACCTTCGTCGAGCGCAAGATCATTCCCCACCATGGACACATACTTCAGCGCCTCAGGCCCATTCCCAATCAGCGTCGCGCCCTTCACCGGCCGCGTCACCTTCCCGTCCTCGATCAGGTAAGCCTCGCTCGCGGAAAACACAAACTTGCCGTTCGTAATGTCCACGCTCCCGCCGCCAAAATTCACCGCGTACAGGCCGCGCTTCACGCTCTTGATAATGTCCTCTGGCATATCCTCGCCGTTCAACATATACGTGTTCGTCATCCGAGGCATCGGCACATGCTGGTAGCTCTCCCGCCGCCCGCTCCCCGTGCTCGCCGTCCCCATCAGCCGCGCATTCATCTTGTCGCTCAGGAACGTCTTCAGCACCCCGTTCTCAATCAGCACCGTCTCCTGCGTCGCCACGCCCTCGTCGTCCATGTTCAGGCTGCCGCGCCGGTTCGCAATCGTTCCGTTGTCCACAACGGTCACCTTCTCGCTCGCCACCTTCTGCCCAATCAACCCGGAAAAGGCACTCGTCTTCTTGCGGTTGAAGTCCGCCTCAAGCCCATGCCCCACGGCCTCGTGCAGCAGCACACCAGGCCATCCCGGCCCCAGCACCACCTCCATCTCGCCCGCCGGAGCATCCACCGCCCCAAGCTGCAGCATCGCCGTCCGCGCCGCCTCCCGGGCGAAATGCTCCGGACTCTTCGTCCCCTCAAAGTGCTCCAGCGTCACCCGCCCGCCACCGCCGCTTGATCCCCGCGCCGTGTTCACTCCGTCCTTCGCAATCACCATCACGTTCAGCCGCGCCAGCGGCTGCGTATCGCTCGCAAACGTCCCATCGGAAGCCGCGATCAGGATCCGCCGAACCTCATCATTGATCCCAGCCTTGACCTGCGTAATCCGCGAGTCATACGCCCGAGCCGCCTTATCCGCCCGCTCAATCAGCGCCAGCTTCTGCGCAATCTCCGCATCGACTGAAAATCCCGCAATCGGATATAGCCCCGGCGTCTCCGTATGCTGAAACCCCGCAACCCGCTCCACCTGCGGTCCACTCGCAATCAGAGCCGCCGTCCGAGCCGCCTTCAGCAACCGCTCGCTCGATAAATCATCCGTAAACGCAAACCCAGTCCGCTCGCCCAGCACCACCCGGATCCCGCACCCCACACTGATCCCCTGGCTCGCCGTCTTGATCAGACCCTCGTCCAGCCCAAGGGATGTGCTCGTAACCGATTCAAAATAAAGGTCCGCATACTCCCCACCCGCACTCAGCGCCTCGCCCAGGCACCGCTCCATCAGCCGCTCACTCAGGCCCAGTTTTTCGATGAAGTAACGCTTATGGTCCGGCTTTTGCTCGTAGTTGAGGTCACCGGCTGGAAAGGTCATTATCCCTATGATAGGCTTCCGCACCCCCTTCCGCAAATGCGAACCCCTTCGCACCTCCTCGTCCACGTCCTCACACAGCTCACCCACCGGAAAAAACCGTCATTCTCAGCGAAGCTCAGAACCTCCGTATTGGTCCTCCTTTGCTCTCATCCCTCGTCATGGCCTTGATCCGCGCTCCCCCCGTGAAATCCGTGGTGGGCCTTCGCCTTTGTCCTTCCATCCAAAACATCGGTCCAATCGGTGAAAATCGGTGTCAAGCCTTCAGTCCAAACCCACCCCAACATCCCCGCATCTGATCAGCCTAGAGGTACTCCCATGAAGGTTCTCGTCATCGGCGCCGCCGGAAAGACCGGCAAACTCGTCGTCGAACGCGCCGTCGCCGCCGGCCACACCGTCACCGCCCTCGTCCACCAGCACGAAGATCCCAACGACCACAAAAACGGAGACTTCCCCGCCTCCGTCGATGTCGTCCACGGCGACGTCCGCAACCTCTCCCGCCTCGACCAGGTCATGCTCGGCCAGAACGCCGTCATCGACACCATCGGCGGCTCCACCCCCTTCCGCGAAACTGACCTCGAAACCTCCTCCGCCCGCGCCGTCATCGAGTCCATGCATCGCAACAACGCCAAGCGTCTCCTCGTCATCTCCGCCCTCGGCGCAGGCGACAGCAAAGAGCACGCCTCCTTCCTCTACGAGCACATCCTCATCCCCACCTTCCTCCGCGGAGCCATCCCGGACAAACAAAACATGGAGTCCGCCATCGAGGGCTCCGGCCTCGAGTTCGTCATCGTCCGCCCCCCCGTCCTCTCAGATCACGACCCCAAGGGCACCGTCCACGTCCTCACCGCCGAAGAAAAAGCCACCAGCCTCACCCGCGCCGACCTCGCCCAGTTCCTGGTCGACCAACTCACCTCAGATCTCTACTTAGGCCAGTCCATCACCATCGCCAACCCTTGACCCATCAGGCGGAAGCGGCCCCGCCCCGCTTCCGCCAAACCACCTTCACCCCCTGCCTCCACCGCTCATCCACCGCCACCAGCACCCACTCCACCCTCTCCGAAAAGTACCCCAGCACCACCTCCGTGGCCGGATGGATCCGCAGCGCCGGAGCCACCAGATACAGCCGGGGATCCCCCTCCGCCAGCCGCCTCCCCCCAAAATACCCATGCCGCTGGAACTCCCCCAGCCCCGTCGCCGCATCCGGATGCTGCCGGTGGTGCCACCTTACCCTCACCCAGTAATCCAACCCCTGCAGCGCCAGGTGCAAATCCTCCTCCGCCTTCAGCTCGATCACCGCCAGCCGCCCATCCTCCGTCACCCCCAGCAGGTCCATCATCCCCCGGTCCGCCGCCGCAAACGCCGGCACCTGCGCATACACATGCCCCGCGTCCAGCCTGGAATCCAGCACCCCCACCTCCCGCCTCACCTCCCCTTCGAGCCACCGCTCCGGCTGCATCCGGTACAGCACATCCCGCTTATCCCCCCCCGGCCCCCGCCGCTCAAACAACCGCAAAACCATCTCCCGTAGCATCCCCTCGCTCGCCTCCGTCAGCGCCGTCTCGTGCGCCCCAGCCCCAAACGTCACCTCCTCCACCCGATTGAAGCTCTCCGCGCTCATCCCCATCCTCACCCGGGCAAACTCCAGCCCATGCAGCAGAAACCCCATCTCCGTCCCACTCCTCACCCGCTGCTCCACGACCCCTCGCATCCCCTCCGGCACCAGCGCCATCACCCGCCCCGCACTCGCCGCAAACCGCTCCCTGGCAGCCGCCACATTCGGCACATGCCGCAGGTGCGAGTCCAGATTCCCCTGGTCCTTCAAGTCCACCTGCTCCAGCCGCTCCTCCCCCTGGTCCATCTCCCAAAGCTCCCACCCCACCTTCTCGCTCAGCCACACCATCCGAGCCGCCGTCAGCTCCCCCATCCCCCGCGGCACCACCACCCTCAACCCCGCCACCACCCGCCTCCCCCCACTCCCTCCCCGGCAGCGGTCCAGCCACAAAATCCCCACCGTCAGCACCCCATCCACCGTCCCCTGCCCCTCCTCCTCATTCACCCCAATCACCGCCCACGCCTTCGCCCCCTGCGTCAGCAACCCCCGCGCATACGCCGGCCCAAAGCTCTTCTCGAGATCCATCGCCGTCCGAAACTCATCCGCCCGCCACCCTGCAAACTCCCGCTCCAGCGCCCGTTCGAGCGTCTTCCCATACCGCACCCTCACCATCTCCTTCACGCTGGCCGTCCGTCGATCCCTGTCCCCCGCCACCTCCAGCACCTGCGGTTTCGCCTGCCCAAACCGATATGTACTCAGCCGCAGCACCCCACCCCGCACCGCCGTCCCCGCCACCCGCCGCACCATGTTCCGCTCGTCGCCCCACAGATGCAGTACGCACCGCCCATGCTCCGTGCTCACGCTGTACTTCGCCGCCCGCATGTCGAACAGGACCCTCCCATCCTCCATCACCACCGCCGCCGGATACTCCCCCAGGTAAGCCTCCAGCGCCGCCGCCACCGCGGCAGGCGTCTGCTCCGCCTCACCCCCCTTGGCCACCCCTTACCAACCGCGCGCCGCGCGCAAATCGCAGATATGTGCCAGGTGATGCCGCCCATGCCACGCATACATCAACGTTGCCAACGCCACCGTCGTCCGTCCCCGCTCCGGATGCACAAACCCCCGCCTCCACTGCTCCTCCGTCAGCGATTGCAGCATCATCACCCACCGCGCATGAAGACTCTCCACCAGCTCCAGCGACCACTCCACCGGAGCCGCCTGCGCGTCATGCAGCTTCGCCCACTCGCCCTCCTCATATGCCTTGATCGTCGGCCAATCCTCCGTCAACGCCAGCCTGACACGCATGTACGCATTCATGTGGCTGTCCGCCATATGGTGCACCACCTGCCGCACCGTCCACCCACCCTCCCGGTACGCCGTCCCCAGCTGATGATGATCCAGCCCATCCACCGCATTCCTCAGTTGCTCCGGAAACTCAGCCAGCGTCCGCGTCGCCTCCACCCGGTCCGCCGTCGCAACCTCTCCCTCAGGCCGCACAAACTTCCCGATCGGATACCTCAAATCCTGACTCACCGCAGCTCCCGTCTCACTCATCCCAAAACCGTAGCACAATCCCAAACCGCAGCCCTATCCCTCCATCCCGCCCCAACGGGTGCCCCATCCTTTGACAGTCTCATCGTCGAAGGGTGGGGTATCGAGCGAAGCTCGACCGCTCGTAAATCCCATCCACCCCAAAACTTCGGGTGCCCCATTCATCGCAGCCCTATCGCGATGAGTGGGACGTAACCCGCCAACCAGCCCCGACGAGTCCCCACCTTCCCAGCTCCATCGGAAAGGGCGAGTAACCGAGCAAACCTCGACCGCCTCGAATCCCAACCGGCCCCAAAACTTCGCGCGCCCCATTCATCGCGGCCTCACCGCGACGAGTGGGATGTACTCTTTCTGACTCGGGCCGCCCATCCCTCATCATCCCAACCCACCTTTCCTCATCCAACCACCATGCCCGCCCTCCGCCACCTCCTCCCCCTTACCCTCGCAGCCTCCGCCCTGGCCCAACCCCCCTCCCTCGGCTTCGACCGCAACCTCTACCCCGGCGACGCCCGCATCCTCGAACTCCGCAAGCACTTCGCCTTCACGGGCTACTGGCTCACCCCACCCCCAGGCGAGAAGACCTCCACCTGGCTCGGCAAGCGCAAACTCCTCCACGACGCCGGCTTCGGCTTCCTCGTCCTGGCCAACGGCCGCCTGGAAGCCCAGCTCAAGTCCTCCAAACTCCACCCCGACACACTCGGCAAGCAAGACGCTATCCAGGCCATAGCCCTGGCCAAACAGGAAGACTTTCCCCCCGCCACCATCCTCTTCCTCGACCAGGAAGAAGGCGGCCGCCTCACCCCCGTCCAGTCCGCTTACTTCTTCGCCTGGACCGAAACCATCGCCGCCTCCCCCTACAAACCCGGCGCCTACCTCAGCGGCCAACCCTCCCCGGACGGTACCCGCCCAGACGGAAAACCCGCCACCATCACCACCGCCCAGGACGTCACCCAACATATCGCCGCCCAACACCTCCACCCCATCACCCTCTGGGTCGCCCAGGACGCCTGCCCCCCTGCCCCCGGCTGCGTCCTCACCCCGCCGCCCCTCGCCCTCAGCGGCACTCCCACCGCCACCGTCTGGCAGTACGCCCAATCCCCCCGCCGCCCGGAGATCACCCGCGCCTGCGCCAGAACCTACGCCCCAGACAACAACTGCTACGCCGGCCTCACCCCCGACCTCTTCCTCGACCTCAACGTCGCCTCCACCCCCGACCCCTCCCACGGCCGCTGAAACAGAAAGGCCGGCACTCTCTAGTGCCGGCCTCAGGGTAACTTTCAAAGTGGTAACGAAGGAAGGGTATTCCCCCAGCTCTTCGTCAGCCCTGATACAAGCCTAACCCCTGTCTTTTCAAATTTTTACGCAACATCATACCCAGGGAGGGAAGACTCCCCGCACTAGACCAGCGAAGCATCCAGGGTAATCTCCGCCGCCTTCAGCAGCCGCGAGATCGGACACCCTTCCTTCGCCTTCTTCGCCAGCTCCTCGAACTTCTCCTTCTCCGCTCCCGGAGCCTTCACCTTCGTCACCAGGTGAATCTTGGTCACGGTCGGCCCGTCGTCGGTCTTTTCCATCGTCACCACCGCCGTCGTCTCAATCGATTCCGGCGTCAGCTCCGCGCTCGTCAACTGCCCGCTCAGCGCCATTGTGAAGCACCCTGCGTGCGCCGCCGCAATCAGCTCCTCCGGATTCGTCCCCACGCCATTCTCAAACCGCGTGCTGAAGCTGTACTGCGTCTCGTGCAGCGTCCCGCTCTGCGTCGAGATCGTCCCCTTACCGTCCTTCAACCCGCCATGCCATACCGCACTCGCACTACGATCCATATCTCATCTCCTGAGTTCTAAGCCACACCCCATCAGATGCACGCCAGCCTCCACACGTCATCCAAACCGTGCCGCCAGCCTCTCATCCTCCGTCTCCCCCGCCCCCACCGGCGCCATCAAATCCATCCGCATCAACACCTTCCGAGCCAGCCCGGTCAGCGCCACCTCCCGCAGCCGTCCCACCTTCGCCCACTGCAGCATCGTCCTGGAGGCCGGCACCCCCGCCCTCAACCTAGCCCCCCGCTTATCCCCATCCTCCGCGTAAATCTCCACATAATAGTTCGTATTCGTAATCGAGTGCCTCACCCGCAGCACCGGCTCCAGCCCCTCCACCCCATCCAGCGGAAGCCCCGGCAACTCCATCATTCCCGCCATCAGACTAGCCCCCCTCGGCCGCCGCTCCAGCAACACCTGCCGCTCTCCCTCCCGCACCCGGCTCGCCAGCAGATACGCCACCGTCTCGCTCCGCTGCTTCCCCTTCGGAGCCGTCACATGCTCTCCCTTCGTCCGGCAAAGGTCGTACACCGGACACTGCAGGCACATCGGCCCCTTCGGCAGGCAGATCGTCGCCCCCAGCTCCATCATCGCCTGGTTATGATCCCCCGCGACGTTCTCCGTCTCCGTCAGCCGCTTCTCCGGCACCAACCCCGCCGCCTGCTCTCGCACGAACGCCCGCCCCTTCGCCGTCGCCTCCTCCGGCCGCCCCGTCACCCGCAGCAGCACCCGCTCCACATTCCCGTCGACGACCGCCACACTCTCCCCATACGCAATGCTCGCAACCGCAGCACATGTATACTCCCCCACCCCCGGCAGCGTCCTCAGCTCAACCGACGTCTCCGGAATCCGCCCCCCCAGCTCCTTCACACAAAACTGTGCCGCCTTATGCAGCATCCGTGCCCGCCGGTAGTACCCCAGCCCCGACCACGCCGCCAGCACCTTATCCTCCTCCGCCAGCGCCAGCGCCACAATCGTCGGAAACAGCCGCAGAAACTCCTCATAGTGCGCCAGCACCGCCTGCACCCTGGTCTGCTGCAGCATCACCTCGCTCACCCAAGTCTTATACGGGTCCCGTACTCCCCGCCATGGCAGCACCCGCGCCTCTTCCCCATACCACTCCATCAGCCGCCGCCGAAACTCCACCCGATCCACCACATCCATCCCTCAATTCTAAGGTCCGCCCCTCCGCCAGCTCTCTTCATCAGACATCGAGAAATCCGTCTCACTCCACCGCACGTCTTCTGGCTAGCAGGCAGATGCGGCTAACCTCAAGCTTGCAGGCAACCCGATCGCACTCACCCGATAAGTTGCCCGCGAATGCCTGACCGCCGCTCAACTCGTATGCTTCCCATGCCCGTTTGACGGCGATTTATTTTGCTGTGTCAACGACGGAAATAAACGTCTCCTTCCCGACATAAAGCCCAATCCATCCCTCTGACCCTCTCGTTACGCCAGACAGTCTCCTTCAGTTGCTCCGCAAAATGGAGCATCCGGCAGACCGGTCGTACGGCAACAAAACTCAGAGGGCCCCATCATGGAAAAGGTAGAACAACTCGAAAAAATGACGGAGCTTCATAAGAAGCGCGTCAACCGGCGTAACTTCCTCGTCGGAGCCGGCGCAGCCGGTGCAGCCACCGTCCTCGCAGGTTGCGGCGATGGCACACCCGCCGCCTCCACCACCACCACCACGCCCCCGCGCTACACCGACTTCGATCTCCTCAACTACGCCCTCAACCTCGAGTACCTCGAAGCTGAGTTCTACCTCTATGCCGCCACCGGCTCCGGCCTCTCCGCCACCGATGCAGGCACAGGCACCGGCCTCGGAACCACCACCACCGGCGGTACCTCCCTCAAGCTGACCGGCCTCACCTCCGCCCAGCAGAACATCGTCAATGAGATCGCCTTCGACGAGCAGTCGCACGTCCAGTTCCTCCGCAAGGCCATCACGGCCGCTGGTGGAACCCCCGTGCCCCGTCCCGCCATCGACCTCACCTTCTTCGCCCCCCTCGCAGTCGCCGCCAAAATCCCAGGCGCCACCGCCACCGGAACCACCGCCTTCTCGCCCTTCGTCAGCTTCGACGCCTTCCTCCTCGGAGCCTTCATCTTTGAAGACGTTGGCGTCACCGCCTACGCCGGAGCCGCACCCTTCCTCACCCCGGCCGGCATCACCGGCGGAATCCTCGCCGCGGCAGCCGGTATCCTCGCAGTCGAGGCCTACCACGCAGCCTATATCCGCACCGCCATCACCGGCCGTGCCATCAACAACACCGCGACCACCTACGCCACCATTGCCAATGCCAACCTCGTCTCTGCCCTCCGCGCCACCCTCGGCGGCGGCAATGAGACCCCGTTGACGCTCCCCACGGCGAACATCGCGTCCTCGGCCACCGTCACCACACCCGTCTACGCCAGCAGCATCGTCGCCGCCACCACCGCCAACGCCATCGCCTTTGCACGCACCGTGGATCAGGTTCACCACATCGTGTACGGCAACGTCGCCGTCGGCACTGCCAAGGGCGGATTCTTCCCCAACGGCACCAACAGCATCTTCAGCGTCACTGCCACATAAGGACGGGACCCCATGCCATTGAATGAAACAAAAATCCTAGACGACATCATCTCCAGCCGCCGCGCCATGCTGCTCGCCGGTTCGGCTGTGGCCGGCTCCGTCCTTACCGGCGGCCTCCTCACCCGGTCCGCCGCCGCGGCCACTACCGTTTCAACCTACACCGACGCAGACATCCTCAACTTCGCCCTCAACCTCGAATACCTTGAGGCGAACTTCTACTACCTGGCAGCCTTCGGCACCACCATCGACGTCGCCAACTCCGCCTCCATGAAGGCCGGTGCGCCCGTCGTTGCCCTCAACGCAACCGTCGGAACCGCAGGCAAGGTCACCGCGAAGGCCAACGCCCAGGTCCCCTTCACCACCCTCACCGTCGCCTCATACGCCGTTGAGACCGCCATCGAGGAAGCCCGCCACGTCAACTTCCTCAAAAACGCGCTCGGTGCCGCAGCCGTAGCCCAGCCCGCCATCGATCTCACCGGCGGAGCCAGCTATGGTCCCACCGCGGCCTTCAACGCACTCGCCACCGCAGGCGGCATCAACGGAGGCGTCTTCGATCCCTTCTCGTCCGACGCCTTCTTCCTGCTCGGCGCGTACGTCTTTGAGGATGTCGGCGTCACCGCTTATCACGGCGCGGCCCCGCTCCTCTCCACTGCCACCACTCCCAGCACCAATCTCCAGGCCGCCGCCGGCATTCTCGCCGTAGAGGCCTATCACGCCGGCCTCATCCGCACCACGTTGACCAACCTCGACGCGATGAACGGCAATACCATGCTCACCGGCATCACCACGCAGATCTCGAACCTCCGTTCGCAGCTCTCGCTCGCCGCCAACAGCGGGCTCAACTCCAACAAAACCACCACCCCGGACGACTTCGGTATTGCCACCCAGAACGTCACGCTCGGCACCACCAGCGTCCAGGCCTCGCAAATCGTAGACGCGGATCCCACGGCCGTCGCCTTCTCCCGCACCACCACCCAGGTCTTGAACATCGTCACCGGCGGCAAGGGCGCGACGGCAGGCACCAAGGCCGCCGGCGTCTTCTTCCCCGCCGGCCTCAACGGCCTCTTCACCTAACCCCCAACCTCGTCCAGATGCCCCATCCTTTTCGCAGCTTCATCGCGAATAGGGTGGGGTATCGAGCGAAGCTCGAGCGCCCTTGCAGTTGCCGTGCTCTTGCTGCTGTCACTTGCCCACGTTAGCCACACCATGCACCACACGTTGGACATCATCCACCACAACTCCAAAACGTGGCGAAGGCGAGGCCGAAGCCTCGCCTCCTCAAGCTAACTGACTGATTCGATTACTCCATCCAGCGTTTGAACACCAGCGAACCATTCGTCCCGCCAAATCCAAACGAGTTCGACAGCGCATAGTCAATCTTGGCCTTTTTCGGCTCATTCGGAACGTAGTTCAGCCTGCACTGCGGGTCCAGTTCCTCAATGTTCATCGTAGGAGGAGCCGTCTGATGCAGCATAGCCAGTAGCGTAATCCCCGCCTCCAGCCCGCCCGCCCCGCCTAACAGATGCCCTGTCATAGACTTAGTGGAACTCACCAAAAGCTCATGATCGAGCGCCCGCTGACCGAACACATTCTCAATCGCCTTGGACTCCAGCGCATCTCCCAGCGGCGTGGACGTCGCATGAGCATTCACATAGTCAATCTGATCCGGCGAAATCCCAGCCACCTTCAAGGCCGCATTCATCGCCCGGTAGCACCCCTCGCCCTCCGGAGCCATACCCGTCATATGGAAGGCATCAGCCGACATCCCATATCCAATCACTTCGCCCAGGATCTTCGCGCCGCGCGTCTTGGCAAACTCTAACTCCTCTAGAATCAAGATCCCGGCGCCTTCGCCAACCACAAATCCATCCCGATCCTTATCCCACGGCCGGCACGCATGTTGCGGATCCTCGTTGCGTGTGGAGAGCGCCTTCATGGCCGCAAATCCACCCACACCCATCGGCGTAATCGCCGCCTCGGTTCCACCCGCGATCATTGCATCCGCGTCACCACGCTGAATAATCCGGAACGCATCCCCAATCGAATGAGCACTGGACGTGCAGGCGGTCGCCGTAGCCTCGTTCGGCCCACGAGCGTTATAGCGGATCGAAACATGGCCCGCCGCCAGGTTCACGATGGAGCCAGGAATAAAAAATGGCGAAATCTTCCTAGGCCCCCCCGCCAACATTGCCGAGTGCTCCCGCTCAATCACGTCGAACCCACCGATCCCCGACCCGATATGCACCCCGAACCGGTCCCGGTTGGTCTCGTCGATCACCAGCCCCGAGTGCTTCATCGCCTCGTCCGCCGCCGCAATCGCAAAGTGAATGAATCGCCCCATCTTGCGCGATTCCTTCTTCTCGATGAACAGCAGAGGATCGAACTCCTTCACCTCCGCCGCGAACCGGACCGAGTGGCCCGTCAGATCGAACGCCTTGATCTCGGCCATGCCGCTCCGGCCGGCCAGCAGACCCTCCCACACTTCGGGAGCGGTCTTGCCGACACCGCAGACCAGACCGATCCCGGTGACGACAACCCTGCGCTGCAAAGACTCTGGCATCTCGACTTACTTGCCTTTCTGGTTCTTTTCGATGTAGTCCACGGCGTCCTTGACAGTCTTGATCTTCTCCGCGTCCTCATCAGGAATCTGAATGTCGAAGGCCTCTTCGAACTGCATCACCAGCTCCACAACGTCCAGCGAGTCCGCGCCAAGGTCTTCCTGAAAGCTCGCGCCCGGCGTTACTTCCGCCTCATCCACCTGAAGCTGTTCCACAATAATCTGTTTGACCTTCTCGTCTACTGCTGCCATGTTACGTCTCCTGTGTCCGTCTCAATCGTCTCGTTAGATCTGCCCTGAATCGCTTTCGCAAGCATACTGAGCGCCTTTGCGAGTGTAAAGCAATCCGCCGCTCCGCGCAGAATCGCCCTGCCTCTCAAAATCCTCACCCCAGCTCGCAAAGCGCTCCCATCCATGTGTCGGAAGACCCTTCTCTTGCGTCCAATCCATCAGATGCTCTCGAACGAAACGATGCTCCGGATAAAAGCTTCCTTACGTACCCTCCCCATGGCCGCCGCCCTGTGCGCGCTTGCCGCCCCTCCGCTCGGCGCACAGCAATACCACACCCCAAAGCGCGTTCCCGGCGTCAAACCCTGCCCCTCCCTCACCGGCCCCCGCAAGCTCACGGAGTTCAACCGCCCCGCCGTCGAACTCCTCATCAAGATGAACGTCGACGTAGACGGAGCCCCCAAAGCCTACGGCCCCCCCGGCAAAAAGGCCTTGGACATCGACGCTCACGCCCGCGCCCCCAGGGAATCCCCCCACCCCGGCGAGATCGTCGGCTACATGACCGAATACCAGGGCGGCCCACCCACCGTCCAGGGCCCGCACGACCCCGCCCCCGGCTACTTCGTCTCCCAGACCGACTTCGCCGACAAATCCAACCCCCGCATGGAAGACCCTCGCCGCTACGTCGACGCCGCCCGCATCAACTACGTCGTCCAGGGCCGCGTCGCCAAACAAAACGGCGTCGCACTCGGCGACTTCGTCACCGTCTACAGTTGTCGCACCGGCCGCACCGCCTTCGCCATCGTCGGAGACTCCGGCAACGAGAGCGGCGCCGAAGGCTCCCTCGCCCTCGTCCAGAACCTCGGCTACCCCATCAAAGACGGCAAGGAAGACTCCGTCGACGACCGCGAAATCGTCCTCCACTACTTCCCCAAATCAAACCCCCAACACCAGTTCTTCCACACCCAAGCCGCCCTCGACGCCGCCGCTGAAAAACTAGGCCTCCGCCGCTAGCGCCTTTCTCTTCCCAGGCCGTACCGCCCGGGTGCCCCATTCATAGCGACTTTGCGATCAGTGGGACGCAGCATCTCAACCAGGCACGACCCCGCTTTGGCTGTGTGCCCCGCAATCGTTCGTGGCAACGCCTTACTCCTCCCCACCCGCCGCCATCATCGGCACCACCTTCGCCATCTCCTCCAGCAAGAACGGCTGGTTCGACTCCACGTCGCTCACATCCCGCAGCGACCGATTAATCGCACGCGTCCTCACCCCCAGCTTCTCGATCGTCGATTGCACCGTCCCCACTTGCTTCTCCATCGACCCCATCAGCGTCTCGAACGTCTTGAACTCCGTCTTCGTCCGCTCCAGCACCTTCCAAACCTCATCCCCCTTCTCCTGCAGCGCCAGCATATGGAATCCCATCTGGAAGCTCGTCAGAATCGCGCTCAGCGTCGTCGGCCCCGCAATCGTCACATGACACTTGCTCTGGATCTCCGCCTGCAGCGCATCCCGGCGAATCACCTCCGCATACAGCCCCTCCGTCGGCAAAAACATCACCGCATACGGCGTCGTCACCGGCTGGTTGATGTACTTCCCGCAGATCCGGTCCGCCTCTGTCCGGATCGCCGACTCAAACGCTGTCCCAGCCTTCGCAATCGCCTCCGGCACATTGGACTCATACGCGTTCTCCAGCCGCTCCCACGCCTCCCGCGGAAACTTCGCGTCGATCGGCATCAGCCGCTCGCCCGTGTGCCCAGGAAACCGTATCGCGTACTCCACCCGTTCCAGGCTCCCCGGCTTCACCACCGCGTTCTCGATGTACTGCCCCGGTGCCAGCATCTGCTTCAGCAGCATCCCCAGCTGCACCTCAGCAAACCCGCCCCGCGACTTCACATTCGTGAAGATCCTTGAAAGCCCATCCACCCCTTCGCTCAGCTTCGACATCTCCCCCAGCCCCGTATGCACCTTGTTCAACTGGTCCGTCACCTGGCCAAAAGATTCGGTCAAGCGCGTATGCAGCGTCGCATGCAGCTTCTCGTCCACCGTCACCCGCATCTCTTCCAGCTTCTTCTCATTCGCGGAACTCAGCCGCTCCAGCGACTCCCCCACTGATCCCCGCAGCCGGTCATGCTGCGCTACATTGCTCTCCCCCAGCTCCGTAAGCCGCTTGTGCAAGGTCTCCCGAGCCGTATCCTGTTGCAACCTCGCCTCGTTCGCCGCGGCACTCAGCTTCAGCCCAATCGCCTCATGCTGCGCGTGAACATCCGCCTGCAGCTTGCCCGCAGTCTGCAAATTATCGGCCCGAAACCCCGCCAGCTCCGCCTTCACCGTCTGCCCCAGCGTCGCCATCGTGCCCGTCACCTCCCCACGCAGGTCCGCGAACGCCTTCATGCTGCTCTCCCGATTGATCGCCGCCTCCAACGCGCTTGCCCTCTTCACATCGGACAGCCCGTCCCGCAGCCCGGCATCCAACCCTTCCAGCCGAGCCCCCAGCGCTACCAACTGATCCGGCACCCCTGCCTGCCGCGCATCCACCACCGGCGCAGCCGCCTTGCGCGCCAGCAGCATCCCCCCCACCACCAACAAGACCACCTGAAGCACCACAATCACAATCAGCATATTCGGCTTTCCTTCGCCAAAGGATATCAGCAAAATATTTCCTGAACATGTTCATATTTCTCCCGAGAAACATAAATCTCGTGTATCTTTTCAATTGAACGTGTTCAAAATACTGTTTCCGCTGAGGTGATCCATGAACGTCGCAGCCTGCTACTTCTCCTATCTCGCCATCACCATCGCCCTCACCGTGTGGGTCGCGCGCACCCTCCACAGCAACGGTCGCATCTTCCTCGTCGATGCCTTCCGGGGCAACGAGCAGCTCGCCGATAGCGTCAACCACCTCCTCGTCGTCGGCTTCTACCTCATCAACGTCGGCTACATTGCCCTCGCCCTCACCACCACCAGCCCCATGTCCAACCTCCGCCAGATCATCGAGCTTGAAAGTGTCAAGATAGGAGTCGTCCTCTTAATCCTTGGCGGCATGCACTTCTTCAATATCCTGGTCTTTGCCAAAATGCGTAACCGCGCCACCACCGGCATCACCCCGCCCCCGTCCCACGCCATCTTCCAGTCCTGAGGCCAGCCTTGATCCCAGCCAAACTCGCTCCGGAAAAGCCAGACAAACTCAAAAAGTCGGACGAGACGCGCAGCCGCATCCTTGAGGCTGCGCTCGCCGTCTTCCAGCAGCGCGGCTTTGCCCAGGCCACCATGCGCGAGATCGCCACCCAGGCCGGCGTCGCCACCGGCGCCGCCTACTATTACTTCGACTCCAAAGACGCCCTCGTCATGGCCTTCTACGAGCGCGCCCAGGGCGTCATGCACCCCGCCATCCAATCCGGCCTCGACCAAGCCAAAACCCTGGAAGCTCGCCTCCGCCTCATCATCTCCACCAAGTTCGAGTACTTCGCCCCCAACCGCCCCCTCCTCGCCGCCCTCAGCGCCCACACTGACCCCACCCACCCCCTCAGCCCCTTCTCCCCCCAGACCGCCGCCATCCGCGAACAAGACATCGCCAGCTTCGCCCGCGCCGCTCATGAGTCCGGCGTCAAGCTCCCCCCCACCGTCGCCCCCTACCTCCCGCGCCTCCTCTGGATGTACCAGATGGGCCTCATCCTCTTCTGGGTTTACGACCGCAGCGAAGGCCAGCGCAAGACAGCCCTCCTCTACGAAAAAACCCTCAAGATGCTCCTCATCACCCTCAAGCTCGCCGCCTTCCCCCTCATGCGCCCCCTCCACCGCATCGCCGGCGAACTCCTTGCCATCATCTACGAAGACTGACCACCCCTCAAAAAAAGTGCGTCCGCTCATGAGGTCAAGTCCCTTCGAATGAAGACTTTGCGGCATGCCACCGATGAAAACGGAGACTTTACCCGCACCGCCGCCCCAAGTCCACCACTAACCCTAGTGTTATGAAGACTTTACCCACCGCACGGGAGGGAGGTGGGTACCCGCCTCACCTCGAACTCCCACCCTTCGCCCCCAAAAACAACTCCTCCACCTCCACCCAATCCGCCACCCGCCGAAACCCCGTCACATGCATGTTGTGCGGCGAGCTGAACAAAATCCCCTCCCCCGAAAACCGCCTGAGCTGCCGCGGATTGTCGTCGATCAGATACTCCGCCTGCAAAATCCCCTTATCCCCGCAAAACACAATATGCGACGCAGGAATAAACGGAAAGTTCCTCCCCAGCCACTCATACTTCGCCATAAACGACGTCGGCACCTCCATCGCCGCCGTCGCGATAAACACCTCGTACCGGCTCTGCAGCGCCTCGATCACCCGCTGCGCGTGCGGCATCACATCCAGCACCGCAAAAAAATCCTCGCTCCGCAAATACCCCTCGAGCGCCGGATGCCGGTCCACCTCCACCACATCCCAAAGCCACTTCCCTGCCAGGTCTTTGGTCGTCAGGTTCTCGCCAAAGTCACGGTTGTACCGTGAAAGATGCTCCGCCACCGCATCCGCAATCACCTCGTCCATATCGATGCAGATCCGTTCCAGCCTCCCCCCGCTCACAGCCCCCTCACAATCTGCGCCGCGATACTCTCCTGCCGCTCCCCCTTTGCCACCTCCACCGGCTTCCGTTGCGGAGCGTCCCGCGCCGGATCGTAATAGAGCAGCCGTCCGCAGCTATCGCACGTCATCATCTCGTCGTTGTCGCGCTCCCGCAGATCATTCCATCGCTGTGGCCGAAGCATCATCTGGCACGCCAGGCACTTCTGCCCCAGCGCCTCCGCCATCCCCGTCCCCTTGCTCTTCGCAATCCGGTCGTACAAACTCAGCGCTGTCTCGCCAATCGTCGCTCTCTGCGCCTTCCGCTTCACATCCATCTCGGCGATCGCCAGGTTATTCCGGTCCACCACCGCAATCGCCCGCTCCCGCTCCCGAGCGTGCGTCGCATCCGCCTCACTCACCGCCGCGTCCGCCACCTTCTTCTGTTCGTCGAGCCCCTCGCTTCGCAGCATGGACTCCAGCTCCTCATCCTCCATCCGCGCAATCTCCTTCTGCGCGTACGTCATCTCGTGGTCCAGCGCCGTCACCTGCGCCGTGCTCGTCGCGTTGTCGATCTTCTGTTTCCCCCGCGCCAGCTTCACCCGTTGATCCTGAACATCGCTCTCCAGCCGCCGCCGCAGCGCCTCTTCCTTGGCGATCAATCCCAGCACCACCGCCCGTTGCGCCGTCAGCGTCTTCGCCTTGTTCTCCAGCCCCGCCACGTGCTTCGGAAGCGCTGCAATCTCATCCCGCAGCTTCTTCGCTTCGACATCCATCCCCTGCAGCACCATCAGTCGTTCCATATCCGGATGCATCGTTCACCCCTGCCTGCAGCGTTACCGCGTAGCACCCATGATGCTAGTCCAAAACCTCATCAACAGAAAACTCCCGCCCGTTATGGCACCATCAAACTCCTCCTCATCGCCGAATTATCTGCATCGGCACCCCACCGCTACAATCCAAGACAACATCCCATGGCAGCCGCAACCGCATCCGCGCCCACTCAGGACCACGACCAGTCCTACGAGGCCAAGCAGGCCGAGCTCACCCGCGCCGATGCCGCCTGGAAGCCTCGCGCTAACCCCTGGGCCATCGCCCTCACCGTCACCCTCGCCACCTTCATGGAGGTCCTGGACTCCTCCATCGCCAACGTCGCACTTCCCCACATCGGCGGCTCCCTCGGCGCCTCGCAGGATGAAGCCACCTGGGTCCTCACCAGCTACCTCGTCGCCAACGCCGTCATCCTCCCCGCCTCCGCGTATCTCACCACCTTCATCGGACGCAAGAAGTTCTACATGATCTGCGTCGTCCTCTTCGGCGTCAGCTCCATGCTCTGCGGCCTCGCTCCTTCGCTCCCCATCCTCATCTTCTGCCGCGTCCTCCAGGGCGCCGGAGGCGGAGGCCTCGCCCCCTCAGAACAAGCCATCCTCGCCGATACCTTCACCCCCAAGCAGCGCGGCCAGGCCTTCGCCCTCTATGGTCTCGCCGTCGTCTGCGCCCCCGCCATCGGCCCCTCCCTCGGCGGATGGATCACCGATAACTACAACTGGCGCTGGATCTTCTTCATCAACGTCCCCATCGCCATCCTCTCGCTCTTCCTCACCCACCGCCTCGTGGAAGATCCCCCGCACATCGCCCGGGAGGTCAAGGAGACCGCCAAGTACGGCCTCAAGCTCGATCTCTTCGGCTTCGGCCTCCTCGCCACCGGCTTCGGCTCGCTGGAGTTCATCCTGGATAAAGGTCAGGAAGACGATTGGTTCGGCTCCCACGTCATCAGCTTCTTCACCGCCGTCTGCGTCATCTCGCTCGTCGTCCTCATCTTCTGGGAGCTCTATCAGCTCAAGGTCGGCAAGCGCCCCATCCTCAACCTTACCCTCTTCAAGCGCAAGACCTTCGCCATCCCCTTCATCCTCATGTTCGTCCTCGGCTTCTCGCTCTACGGAACGACCGTCCTCATCCCCCAGTTCGTCCAGACCCTCCTCGGCTACACCGCGGAGCTCGCCGGCTTCGTCATCTCCCCCGGTGGCCTCTGCATCATGCTCATGATGCCCGTCGTCGGCTTCCTCATCGGCCGGTCAGACCCCCGCTGGCTCATCATCTTCGGCTTCAGTATCCTCGCCAGCTCCATGTTCCTCATGCACACGCTCTCGCTGGACTCCAGCTTCAAATACGTCATGTGGGTCCGCGTCTACCAGGCCTCCGGCTTGGCCTTCCTCTTCATCCCCATCAACACCATCAGTTACACCGGCGTCCTCCGCAGTGAGAACAACGACGTCGCCGGCCTCACGAACCTCGCCCGCAACATCGGCGGCTCGGTCGGCACCGCCTTCGTCGCCACCATGCTCGCCCGTGGCTCCCAGCGGCATGAGGCGTACATGATCCGAAATCTCACCCCCTCCAGCCCCGGCTTCGCCAGTTACGTCAACAGAATGAAGGGCATGTTCCACGGAGGCGGCAACGGCTCAGGAATGGGCTTCGGAGGCGCTACAAGGGGCATGGACGGCATCGATAAGGCACAGGGCTTCGTCTATAACCAACTCCATCGCCAGTCCGCCATGCTCGCCTATATGGACATCATCGCCGTCCTCGGCGTCTTCTGCGTCTGCATGATCCCGCTCGTCCTACTCATCGGCCGCAGCAAGCCCCCCGCCGATGGCCCCGCCATGCACTAGCCCCTCGCCGTCCTCCCGTTTCCGGCAAGGCCTGTGAGGGATCCCAGCCGTCGATGTCGCTGCATGTGCAGGTATCGGCGGCGCTGCTTGCTTTACCTTCTTCGCACCTACCGCTCCCCCGCAGTCGATGTCGTCACGGCCTGTACTCCACAGGAATCTGATCTGCCGGAGACAAGGACGCTCCTCCTCTTCACCCACCAAGTTTGCTGTCTCTCACCCACGTTATCCATACATTTCTCCACAACTTCACCATCCAGAATTCACTTCTGCAGACGAGTGGTCGCTCCTCTAAGCAAGAAAATGCCCGGCAGCATCGCCGGGCACTTCTCCTAACCAACTCCACTCAAACGACTTAGCGCGGTCCGCCCTCCATATGGCGAATCGCCGCGAAGTAACCCTGCCGGAATCCATCCTTATAGTCCCTGCGCATCTCCCTTGGGATGAAGTTGGGGTGCCGGAACTCATCTCGATTGTTAGGGTTAGGAGGACGGTGGTTCTCAAAATCCTTGCGCGCTCCCTCTACACCATCATGGTAGCCACGCTGCTGGAACTCACGGAACTCACGTGGTGGTGCATCCCATCCGCCGGGTCCAGGCCCCTGTCCATAGCCCGGAGGTGGCCCCGGAGGCGGCCCATATCCCTGTCCAAACGCCGCGCCGGACGCGCCCAGCAGTGCCACAGCAAGTGCAGGTGCTGCAAATCGTATCAGCTTCATAAGTCCCTTTCTTTGCCGCGCTTTGTAGGAGTCAGAAAACCGCATGCGGTGTTGCTTGTCGACACTTAGCTTGAACCCGCCCTGCCGCATTTGTTGCGATCCCCCAACGCCTATTGCGCCACCTTCTTCATCCCGGCGGGCTCAGCAGCCCGCTGGACCGTGCCCGTGTTGACCCGTGGCCGGCTCGCGGAAAAGCCGTTGGACCGTGACTGCTGCGTAATGCTCAGCGGCTGCTGCAGCGTCACAATCAACGCCGTCGCGGAGGCTTCCCCGGCGCAACTGTAACTGTGGATGGTAGTTGCGTCGAAGTAGATCGCATCGCCCGCCTCCACATGGTGGGTCACCTCGCCGTGCTGCACGTCCAACTGCCCGCTCAGCAAATAGAGGAATTCGCACCCCACATGCTGGTGCGCCCGGGAGTCCCGGCCCGGTTTCTTCGGCAGAAACTCAGCAAAATAAGGGTCCAGTTGCCGGTCCGGCACCTGATATCCCAGGCTTTCGAAGAAATATGCCGGGTCAGCCACACCCGTCTGCGGCAACCGCACCCGGTCCTTCGCCCGATGCACCCGAAAGAGCGTCTGCGGCTCCGGCTCGAAGAAAAAGCTCAAATCCTTGGAGAAAACCATCGCAATACGGGCCAGATTGCGCAGCGTAGGCACCACCCGCCCTGTCTCCAGTTGCGATAAAAAGCTGGCCGAAAGCCCCGTATGCCGCCCCAAATCCACCAGCCCCATGGACTTCTTCAGCCGCAGATACTTGATCCGCTCCCCAATGCGCTTTTCCGCAATAAACTGCTCGGCTGCCTCTCCATCAACCTGGAGACCGCTTGCTTCTCGTGGCGGCTCTGGAAGCGGGTGTACGTGGGAAATATCGTCCGGCAAGGAAATCGTTGAGCTGGAGGCGGCGGATTTTGAACTCATCCTATTCATGTCATCAACAGACGTTGATATCTCATGAAAGGTTGCCAGCGCCCTGCCCCTTCATCTGCCCACCACCACCATCCACATATTTTTATTACGAGTGCTAGCCTACTTTGGATGTCTTCGTACTTGTTAAATCATTGCAGCCGCCTCGCCGCACTGCCGCTCCTTCTTGCCGTTGGCGGCTGCGCGAACCGGGGAAACCCTCGCCCACCTTCGCTGCACCTGCCTGCGCTGGCTACGAACCTGAAAGCGGAACGCGTCGCCGAGCGCGTTCTCCTCACCTGGACCACCTCAGACAAAACCTCCGATGGGTTGATCCTCCACGCGCCTGTCACCGCTATCATTTGCCGAGACAATGCCGCACATCCAACCGCGTCCTGTACCCCCATCAGTCGATTGACGGTCACACCCGGTCAGACTCATGCATCTGACACTCTGCCCCCCGCGCTCCTTGCCGACCCGCCTCGCCTCCTCACATACCGCATTGAGCTTGTGAACGCGAAAAACCGCTCCGCCGGCGTCTCCTCACCAGCCTTCGTTCCCTCCGGTTCGGCCCCTCCGAGCCCCGGAGGCATCCACATCTCCGCTACGCCCCGTGGCGCCATCATTGAATGGGCCGCAGTCAGTTCTGCCGCGACTATGGAACTCACACGGACCCTTGTCGCGAACGCTCAGGGTCCGATCTCCGCGCCGGAGCCCGACCGCAAGAAGCCGTCAGGCACACCGCCAGCCTCAAAGCCTAAGGACCCGTCCGCCCCGGTCCTGCTCCGCGACACTCATCCCAGTGCTGCTGACCCCGGCGGCCTGATTGACCCAGCGGTGATCCCGCACAACACCTATACCTACACAGCACAGCGCGTCCGCACTTTGCAGCTTGACGGCCATACCTACGAGCTCCGCAGCGCTCCATCCTCTCTAGCCACCTTTAGTTACCGCGACGTCTTTCCTCCTCAGCCACCCGCTGGGCTGGAGTCTATTGCGTCGGCCCCTATAACCGGCCAAGCTTCCATCGATCTTTCCTGGGACGCCAGCCCCGAAACCGATATTCTTGGCTATAACGTCTACCGTGCCACTTCTTCCTCTGAGTCATTTGTCCGCATCAACACCACTCCGATCTCCTCCCCATCCTTCCGCGATAGAAACGCCACGCCCGGCCAACGATACCGCTACCGCATTACTGCACTGGACCGCTCTAACAACGAAAGCAAGCCGAGTCCTGAGATTCAGGACTCCCTCGCCACCCAACCTTGAAGGACCACCCATGCGCTATGCCAAACTCTCTCTTCCGTCCGGACCCACGTACGCCTCCGTTGAGGACCGCGAGGGCGTCCTCTTCGCCTCCGCCGCTATCCCCGGCCCGGAGGAAGATCCCATCCCCGCCATCTCCTTCATTCCGGCGCCGCTAGAAAGCTTTGCCCTCCTCGCGCCCGTTCGCCCATCGAAAATCGTCTGCGTAGGCCGCAACTACCGCGATCACGCCGCCGAACTCGGCAACGACGTGCCAAAGGAGCCCCTGCTCTTTCTGAAGCCGCCGTCCGCTCTTCTGGCTCCCGGCGGGACGATCCTGAAGCCAGCGATCTCCCAGCGCCTGGACTTTGAGGGCGAACTCGCCATCGTCATTGACAAGCGCTGCCGCAATCTTTCCGCGGGCGACGATCTGCGTTCGTACATCCGCGGTTACGTGCTCGTTAACGACGTGACAGCCCGCGACATCCAGAAGAGCGACGGCCAGTGGACCCGCGGCAAGGGCTTCGACACCTTCTGCCCCACCGGCCCAGTTGTGTCAGATGAGATCGACCCTGCCTTCGGCCGCGCCGTCACGCTCACGACTCAGCTCAACGCTGAGCTCCGCCAGACCGGATCCACCGCCGACCTCATTTTTTCCATTCCTGATTTGCTGGTGTACATTACGGCATGCATGACGCTGGAGCCCGGGGATATGATTCCCACCGGAACTCCGGCCGGCGTTGGGCCGATGCAGCCAGGTGACCTGGTAACGGTGCAAATCGCCGGTCTGGGTGCGCTTTCCAACCCGATTGAAGTCGCGTAAATTCCCCGGCAGAGGCCCGCAAATGGATTGCAGAATTCGCAAAGAGGCATAGTATTGCTAGCATCTGCCGTCTAACGATATGAGGAGGCGCTACCCGTGCCGAGCTTACTGGAACAACTAAAGACCATGACCATCGTCGTCGCCGACACCGGTGACATCAACTCGATCGAGAAGTTCAAGCCCACCGATTCGACTACCAACCCGTCGCTGATCGCTGCTGCCGCGGCCCTGCCCGAGTACCAGTCCATTGTCGATGACGTCCTTCAGAACGCTCGCAAGGAGCTCGGCGACAGCGCTGACGAGAAGGAAGTCGCCGCCCACGCCTTCAAGACCCTGGCCGTCGCCTTCGGCCGCAAAATCCTCGACATCGTCCCCGGCCGCGTCTCCACGGAAGTCGACGCACGCCTCTCCTTCGACAAGGAGAAGACCATCGAGCAGGCCCACGACATCATCTCCCAGTACGATAAGGCCGGCATCAAGCGTGAGCGCGTGCTGGTCAAAATTGCCTCCACCTGGGAGGGCATCAAGGCCGCGGAAGAGCTCGAGAAGGAAGGCATTCACTGCAACCTGACCCTGCTCTTTGGCCTCCATCAGGCCATTGCCTGCGCGGAAGCCAAGGTCACCCTCATCTCGCCCTTCGTCGGCCGCATTCTCGATTGGTATAAGAAGGACACCGGCAAGGACTACACCGGCGCTGAAGACCCCGGTGTCCAGTCCGTCACCACCATCTACAACTACTACAAGAAGTTCGGCTACAAGACGGTGGTCATGGGCGCCAGCTTCCGTAACATCGGTGAGATCACCGAGCTCGCTGGCTCCGACCTTCTTACCATCGCTCCTAAGCTGCTTGCTGAGCTCGACTCCAGCCAGGAGCCGCTTACCAAGAAGCTTGACGCCGAAAAGGCCAAGTCCATGGACATCGAAAAGATCACCATCGACAAGGAAACCTTCGAGAAGATGCACGCCGAAGATCGCATGGCGCATGACAAGCTCAAGGAAGGCATTGAAGGCTTCTCCAAGGCCCTCGAGGACCTTGAAGTCCTTCTCGCCAAGCGTCTCGCGGAGATTGAGAAGACCGTCTCCGTCTAACCTGAACCAACATGTTTGTAAATAGGGCGACCCGTGGCGGGTCGCCTTTTTTACGGACGGCATAAGATCAGAAGAATGGGCAGTGATGGTTTGGCAGGAACGCTGGCGGAATGGCTGGTGCGGGTAGAACGCAGAACGGCGCGGGTGGGCGTAGTGGGGTTGGGGTACGTGGGACTTCCGCTCACGCTCTTGTTGAGCGAGGAAGGAATCCGGGTTACGGGGTTCGACGTAGACGCTGACAAGGTGCGCACGATCAATGCGGGAGGCAGCTACATCCATCGGATTGAGCCGGAACATATCCAGGCTGCGCAGGCTGTCGGGTTTACCGCCACATCTGACTTTGCCAAGGTCGTGACGTTGGATGCAGTGTTGATTTGCGTGCCGACACCGCTCTATCGAGACCATACGCCTGACATGCGCGCGGTGGTGCAGACGATGGAGGCACTGGCTCCGCATGTACGAGAGGGCCAGCTCATCGTGCTTGAAAGTACGACCTATCCAGGGACTACAGAAGAAATTGTTGTGGCAACGCTGGAGCGGGCGGGCGCGAAGGTGTTGCGTGGAGCAGGTGAGCGTTTGGACGGAGTTATGGTGGCGTTTTCCCCAGAACGGGAAGATCCGGGAAATACGACAACGCCACGACGTGAGATTCCGAAGGTGGTGGGCGGGGTGGATGAGCGTGCGAGTACAGCAGCGTGTGCGCTGTATGGCTCAATCTTTACCCAGACAGTGGCCATGTCTACGCCAGCGGCAGCGGAGATGACGAAGCTGCTTGAAAACATCTATCGCTCGGTAAACATCGCGCTGGTGAACGAGATGAAGCAGCTTTGTCTGGAGATGGGGATCGATATCTGGGAGGTGATCGCAGCGGCTTCGACCAAGCCGTTTGGGTTCCAGGCGTTTCAGCCGGGGCCGGGGGTGGGTGGGCACTGCATCCCGGTGGACCCCTTTTACCTAACATGGAAAGCGAAGCAGCATGGGTTTCGGACGAAATTCATTGAGCTTGCGGGCGAGGTGAATGAGTCCATGCCGGGATACGTAGTGGAGACGACGGCACGGGCGCTTGAAAGAGCCGGTGGTGCGCTCGCGGGTGCGGAGGTGCTGGTGCTCGGAGTGGCCTACAAGAAAGACGTGGACGATCTGCGGGAGTCGCCGGCGCTGGAAATCATTCGGCTACTGCGCGAGGGCGGGGCGAAGGTCGCCTATAACGATCCGTTCTTCCCGAAGGTGGGAAGCGGGCGCAGGTACGACCTGCGGATGGAGTCCACGGAGTTGGAAGACCTGGGAAGGTTTGACTGCGTGGTGATTGCAACTGACCACAGCACCTATGACTATGCAGGGATTGTGGCGGAGGCGAAGCTCGTAATCGATACGCGGAATGCGACGCGAGGGCTGGAAGCGGCGACACTGACGCGGCTGCGGAGCGAAGGTAAGCTCGTGCGGTGTTAGGCGCCGACAAAGCGTACTCCCGAAATGGGACGCGAAAATTCGACTTTTCTCACGGGTTTTCTTGCCTTTGCCGATAGCGGATGAGAGCCTTCTGGCTCCTACGTTCGCCACTGGGATGAAGGTGAGATGATTCGCGGAATCCGCTGCATACTTTCTGGATGGATGGGCCCTGCCGGTAGAAGGATGCTGCTGTGCGGGTGGGCAGGAGTGATCGTGGTGGGAACTGGGCGGGGGCAGGTGGCTCCCCAGCTAGGAAGAACCCAGACGGCGCATGTAGCAAGGGCTCAGCGGTTCCTGCAGGGGCGGAATGCGATCCATCCGAGTACGACAGGAACGGTTACTGCGGCGGAGATGCTTGCCATGGCGCGGGTACAGCATGCCGCGATGACGGTGGAACCGAGAGCGACCTCGCTGGGCACGGCGTGGACACCGGTGGGCCCCGGACAGGTGGTGAGCGCTACCTACGGAGCGGTGACGGGGCGGGTAACGGCGGTCGCCATCGATCCGAGCGATGCAACGGGAAACACAATTTATGTTGGGACGACCGGAGGCGGCGTGTGGAAGTCCACCAACGCGGCGGGGCCCGCCACGGCCGTGAGTTTCGCACCGCTGACGGATACACTTCCAGTTTTCAGTGCGAACGCGGGATCGAGCGCGACGGCTTCGTTGAGCATTGGCGCGCTTGGAGTGGGGAACGGCGTGCTGCTGGCGGGCACCGGAGATCCAAACGACGCCTCGGATTCTTACTATGGCTCTGGGCTGCTGCGATCGACGGATGGCGGGGTGACGTGGACGCTCGTGCAGGGGTCCAAGGACGGGGTCGCGGGGAACCACAGTTTCTTCGGGTTGAGCTTTGCGGGGTTTGCGTTTTCCTCTTCCAATCCTTCGCTGATCGTAGCGGCGGTGGGGCAGGCAGCAGAGGGCACACTCGTGAATGCGCCCGACCTGACGAACAGCGTGCAGGGGCTCTACTTTTCAACCGATGCTGGCGTGACGTGGCAGATGGCATCCATCTATGACGGGAGCCAGCCGGTGCAGATACCGCTCGCTTCAGGAGCCAATCACAGTGGTAACGCTGCTACATCAGTGGTATGGAATCCTCTTCGTCAGCGCTTTTATGCGGCGGTCCGGTTCCATGGATATTACGAGTCCGCAGACGGGCAGACGTGGATGCGGTTGGCCCGTCAGCCAGGGACGGGGCTCACAACGGCGGCTTGTCCAACCGATCCGGGAACCACGGGGAGTGTCAATTGTCCAATCTTTCGTGGTGCGCTGGCAGTCCAGCCGGGCACGGGAGATACCTTTGCGCTGACTGTGGACGGAGCGAATCTCGATCAGGGCTTGTGGCAAGATGCCTGTTTGGCGGTGGGGAGCGCGTGCGGCAGCTCGACGATTTTGTTTGGGACACGGCTTGGGGGAGCGGCGGGGGTCTCACCACTGGACACCGGCGGAGGTGTGATTCAACAGGGGGATTACAACCTTTCGCTGACAACGGCGGCGTCCGGGACGGACACGGTCGTGTACGTGGGGACGATTGATCTATTCCGGTGCAGCCTGGCGGGTGGATGCGTGCTGAGGAATACAACGAACGCACAGAACGGCTGCACGAATCCGGCGGGCGTGGCAGCGGCGCAACATGCGATTGCTACGCTGAGTACGAGCGGTGGCCCGCTCGTCTACATGGGAAACGATGGTGGGATCTACCGATCGAGTGACGGGGCAAATGAGACAGGCGCAGCCTGCTCAGCAGGGGATGCGGGCCATTTTCAGAATCTGAATCCGGGGATGGGATCTCTGGCGGAGGTGGTGAGCTTTGCCCAGGATCCGGTGAATACAAGCACGTTGGTGGTGGGGCTGGGCGCGCTGGGTACGGCGGGGACAGGGACTGTCTCGGCCCCGTGGCCGCAATTGGCAACTGGAGAAGGCGGAACGGTCGCCATTGATGCGGCGACGCCGGCAAACTGGTACGTGTCGACTGGAGCGGGGGTGAGCATTGCCCGTTGTACGAAAGGAGCAGCGTGCGTTGCGGCGGACTTTGCAGGAATCCCGGTGATCGCGGCGGCACAGGTGGCGGAGGACGCTTCAGCAATTGACGCACCTTGGATTCTCGATCCGGCATTAAGTTCGGATGTTTTGATCGGGACATGCAGAGCGTGGCGGGGTCTGGCGACCGGTGTGGGGTGGCCGGGTGCGAATACGCTCAGCCGACCGTTTGGGAGCACCACGGCGACTTCATGCGGATCATCGGCGCCGGCGGTGCGATCGCTGGCGGCCGGCGGAGCGGTGAGCGTATCAGGTGCACCCCAGAATCAGGGGGCACAGGTGCTGTATGCGGGCTTGGCAGGAACGCTGAACAGCGGCGGAGCATACGGGGGGCATGTTTTTGCGACGGCGTTGGCGAACCTGGCGAATGCTTCGACGGCTTGGAAGGATGTATCTCTCGGAACGGTGACGAACGACACAATCGACTCGGGACTCTTCAATCCGGGCGGCTTCGACGTGTCCTCCGTGGCAGTTGACCCGCACGATGTGACGGGTGCGACAGTCTATGTGACGGTTATGGGCTTTGCGGGAAATGGGACGAATGCGCCGCATGTGTACCGGTCCACCGACGGGGGCGGGCATTGGACAAACATCTCATCCAACTTGCCCAATGCGCCTGCGAACAGCGTGGTCGTCGATCCGAACGATGCGAATACGGTCTATGTCGCGATGGATACAGGCGTCTACGTCACGACCGGGGTGACCGGGTGCGCGGGCGGGAATTGCTGGAGCGTCTACGGCACGGCGCTGCCGAATGCGCCTGTCGTCGAACTACAGGCGGCGGTGGGGATGGCGACGGGTGATGGACGGACCGGGGAGTTGCGGGCGGCGACCTATGGACGGGGCATCTGGCAGATTCCGCTGGTGGCAGCGGTAAGTCCCACGGCTCCAGCTATGACGGTGAGCCCGACGTCCTTGACCTTTGCCAGCCAGCAGGTGGGGACGACGAGTGCGGCGCAGAGTGTGACCGTCACCAATACGGGAACGGCTCCTCTGACGGTTTCAACCGCTACGGCTTCCGGAGACTTCAACCAAACGAATACATGCACGGGCGCGGCGATTGCGCCGGCCGCAGCGTGTACGGTGCAGGTGACGTTTCTGCCTTCGGCGGCGGGTGGGCGGACAGGGACGCTGACCGTGTTTGGGAACGTGCCGGGAGGCCAGGCAACGGTGACGTTGAACGGAACGGCGACGGCAGCAGCAGCGATTGTGCTGACACCGGTATCGCTGACATTTGCGAGCCAGCAGACCGGTACGACGAGTGCGGTGCAGAACATTACCATCTCAAATACGGGCGGGAATCCGGCTACGCTGACCTCGGAAGCGGTCAGTGGGGATTTTACGATTACGCAGAATACGTGCGGGGCGGGCCTGGGGCCACAGTCCGGATGCACCATCTCCGTGGCGTTTACACCGACGGCTGCGGGGGCGCGGACCGGGGCGCTGACCGTGACCGACAGTGCGGGGACGCAGACGGCGAGCCTGAGCGGGACCGGAACGGCGGCGGCTACGGACGGGCTTTCGCCTTTGAGCCTGACCTTTGCGGCACAGGCACTGAATACGGCGAGTGTGACGCAGACGGTCACGTTGATCAACAACGGCGATGTGGCGCTGACATTGATCGCAGCAAAGATCACGAGTGGCGATTTCACGGTCGTGAACGGATGCGGGAACTCGCTCAATGGACACGCAAGCTGTGCGCTCTCCGTGGCGTTCGTGCCGAAGGCGCTGGGAATGCAGAGCGGAACACTGACGGTTTCGGATCAGTTTCGAATGCAGACGGTGGTGCTGAACGGGACGGGGGTGGCCCCGGCGGGGGTATCGCTGGCTCCGGTGAGCGGGTTGAGCTTTGGGGCGACAGCTCTGGGGCAGACGGCGGCCACGCTGACAGTGACGCTGACGAATAACGGCGGGCAGACGCTTGCGGTGAGTTCGGTGATGGTGAGTGGGGATTTTTTTGTGGTGGCGAATGCTTGTGGAAGCACGGTGGCGGTGGGGGGGGCTTGTACGGTGGGGATTGGGTTCCGTCCGACGGTGGCGGGGGCGAGGGGGGGAACGCTGACGGTGGTGTCCAATGCGGCAGGGTCTCCGCAGACGCTGGCCCTAGCGGGAATTGGGGTGGACTTCACGCTGACAGCGGACGGGCCAACCTCCGCGACGGTGACGAGCGGGCAGACGGCGAGCTATTTGCTGCTGGTGAACTCGGCGGCGGGGGTGGTGGGGAATGTGGCGCTTACGTGCTCCGGGATGCCAGCCAATGCGGTGTGCACGATGAATCCTTCAAGCGCGGGGCTGGGGGGGAGTACGGTGATTACCGTGACGATGGCGACTGGGGTGGCGGTTGGGGCGAGTACGATGGCGACCGGGAAGATGGTCTGGGTGGGGCTGCTGCCGCTTTGCCTCTTTGGGCTGATGGGGAGAAGGCGTTTGCGGGGGGGAGCGATTGCGGTTTTGGTGGGGGTGGGGATTCTGGGGGTGGGGGGGTGTGGGACGGCGCGGCTGATCCCGGCCCAGACGGGTGGGGGCGGGACGACGGTGACGGCACCTACTCCAAGCGGGACTTATGCGGTGACGGTGGCGGGGAGCAGTGCGGGGCTGGTGAAGTCCGTGGGGCTTACTCTGGTCGTGAAATAGACCCTCCCACCCTGGTATATTGTTGCGTAAAAATTTGATTTCAAAGGACTTAGGTCTGTATCAAGTGAGCTAAGTATCCTGTTTTCAGTGGGGTGTGGCTGCAAAAATATGATTCTAAATGGGTTATCCTCACCGGCGGGGGGTGCCGGGTTGGGGGTCAGGCGTGGCGACCGGCGGCTGCGCCTGAGGCCCAGGCCCACTGGAAGTTATAGCCGCCGAGCCAGCCGGTCACGTCGACGACTTCTCCGATGAAGTGGAGGCCGGGGAGTTTGCGGGATTCGAGGGTGCGGGCGTCGAGTTCGGCGGTGGAGACGCCGCCGACGGTGACCTCGGCTTTTTCGAAGCCTTCGGTTCCGGCGGGGGTGAGGGTCCAGGCGTGAAGCTGTTTTTCAAGATCCTGGATGAGGGCGTTGCCGAGCTGGCGGGGGACTTCGGTTGGAAGATGGTGGTGGAGCCAGCGCTCGGCCCAGCGCGTGGGGAGGATGGTTTTGAGGGCGGCAAGAGCGGCGGAGGGGTCGCGGCGGGATTCGCCGTTGAGGAGGAGGGCGAAGACTTGTTGACCTGGTGCCAAATCCAAGGAAAGTGACGTGGGGGCGGTCTCGTTCCAGTAGGAGGAGATCTGGAGGATGGCGGGGCCAGAGAGGCCTTTGTGGGTGATGAGGACTTTTTCGCGGAAGGTGGGGGTGGAGGACCTTCTCTTCGGCTTTTGAGGCTGGGATAAGGGTTCGTGGCGGAGTGGTTCGGAGCGTGTCGGTGAGGCTGGCTCTCTCGGGGTCCTTCGACTGCGTTGGTCGCCAAGTGCGCGACCAACTTCGCTCAGGATGACGGTTCCTGGAAGTTGGGTGGGGGGAAGGGAGGCGAGGACTTCCGTGGAAACGCCGGAGAGGTCGCACCAGGATTCGCGGTCTTCCGGGCGGAGGGTGAAGGGGACGAGGGCGGGGCGAGGGGGGACGATTTGAAGGCCGAATTGGCGGGCGAGGTCGTAGCCGAAGCCGGTTGCGCCCATCTTTGGGATGGAGAGGCCGCCGGTGGCGACGATGACGGACTCTGCGGTGATCTGGCCGGAGCTGGTTTCCAAGGTGAAGCCCGTTGGGATTTTTCCTCGGCCCTGTTGAACGCTGTGGATGGTTGTGGAAAGCTGCATGCGGACGTTCGCTTCGGCGCACTCGGCTTCAAGCAGGCTGACGATGTCGCGGGCGGAGGTGTCGCAGAAGAGCTGGCCGAGGGTTTTTTCGCGGTACGGGATGCGGTGTTTTTCGACCAGCGCGATGAAGTCCTGCGGGGTGTAGGCGGCGAGGGCGCTTTTGGCGAAGTGAGGGTTCTGGGAGAGGAAGTTTTCCGGGTGGGTGGCAAGGTTGGTGAAGTTGCAGCGGCCACCGCCGGAGATGAGGATCTTTTTGCCGGGTTTTTCGGCGTGGTCGAGGACAAGGGTGCGGCGGCCGCGGCGGCCGGCTTCGATGGCAGCCATGAGGCCGGCGGCTCCGGCTCCTAGGATGACGACTTCGAACGATTGGGAAGGCACGACTGATTGTAAAGACTTGTCCTACCGGACGGGTCCCCTGCGCGGGGGCGGTCACTTCGTGACTTGTATCGGTTGGCGTGGGGATACGGGCGGCTGGGTCCGGGCGTTGCCCGGCACAAGGCTTGTGGCGACCAGCGGAGGCGCTCCGCGAAGCAGTTATGGCACGAAGTGCCCGGGCGTTGCCCGGATGGTCAATGAGTCAGAAGGTGCCAGATGTGGGCGAGGTGGTGGTCGTCGTGTTCGGCGACGAAGTGGAGGTGGTCGACGAGGCGTAAGGGAGTTTTAAGGCGCGGGTGGGGGATAGCGCGGGTCCAAAGGGCGGGGTCGAGGGATTGGGCGAGCGCAAGGAGGCGGGTGCGGGCGTCGCGGAAGCCGATGAGGATTTCATCGAGCGGAGCGGCGTTGTGGTTGGCCTCATGGGTGCGGCGGTTGGTGAGGTCGGCGAGGGTGAGTTCGGTGGCGCCGGCGAGGTAGTCGTTAAGGCGGGCGAGCCAGAGGGGTTCAAGGTCAAGGAGGTGGCCGGCGTGCTCCTGGGCGGACCAGGCGGAAGTTGAGCCGTGCTGGGGTTTGCGGATGAGGGCGGCGCGGGTGTGGTTTTGCAGAACTTCTTCCAGGCGGGCGGGGGTGCCGCGGAGGCGGGCGCAGAGGTTGGGCTGGAGTTCGGGTGGGAAGGTGAGGTCAAAGGTGCGGTCGAACCAGGGGGTGATGAGCGCGGGAAGCTGGGTGTGGTCGGTGGGAGCGTTCACGGCCGATCTCTCCGAATCTTTTTCAGTAGTGGCTGCGTCTAAGGATATGGTACTCTGTGTTTCGCTGGGGACGTGTGCCTTCGAATGCCCGACCTGCCTGAGGGCCAACGGTCGTATGGGCTTGCCACCGCGGTCTTTACCGCACCTTATCCCTGACGACCATGAAACAACCAAGGGAAGAGTCTCATTCCGAAGAGGTGAGATTCGGGCGTTGTACTTTGCGCCATCCCAATCTATCTAACTCCCGCTGGAGCGCGCATACACGTGGCTGAAGAACTGGATAAGTACGAAGACGATATCGATAAGCTGATCGATACAGGCAAAGAGAAGGGCTACCTCACCTATGGCGAGGTGAACGACCTGCTGCCCGGCGATATTACCACCCCCGACGATCTGGACGACCTGCTGACGACGATCAATACGCAGGGGATCGAACTGGGCGGCGAAGAGCGCATGGGCCGGGATAAGTATGAGCCCGAGGCGGGTGAGGAGGGCGAGGATGTTGAGCTCGACCTGTCGCCCGGGACCCTTGAGAAGACCAATGACCCGGTGCGCATGTACCTGCGCGAGATGGGTACGGTTCCGCTGCTGACGCGCGAGGGCGAGGTTGAGATTGCCAAGCGGATTGAACGCGGGCAGTTGCGGGTGATGAAGGCGATCAGCCGGTCGCCGATTGTGATCCGCGAGATTGTGGCGCTGGGCGAGGATCTTCGGCGCGGCGTGCGCAACATCAAGGAAGTGGTGACGTTCGACGAGGAAGAGCTGACGGAAGAGATTCTGCAGTCTCGGGTGCGGGCGACGGTTGGCCGCATTGATGTGATTGTGAAGCACCAGAAGAAGGTGACAGGCCTGGAGGAGAAGTACGAGGCTGTCGCCGACGGGAAGACCAAGGCCAAGGAGCAGCGGAAGCTGCGGTGGCTGATGGGTCGCGAGCATGTGTACATCAACCGCGTGATTCGCGAGCTGAAGTATACGAATGCGGAGAAGAAGCGGCTGCTGGACAAGGTCAACAAGACGGTGGACGCGATGCGGACGCTGGAGCGGCAGATCAAGTCGCTGGACGCGAAGCATGAGGCGAGCCGCAGCGAAGAGTTGAAGAAGGAGTACAAGCGCCAGCAGAAGAACTGCAAGCTGGACCTGGAGCGGCTGGAGCAGGATGCGGGGATTTCGATTCCGGACCTGAAGCGGACGCAGCGCGAGATGATCCAGGGCGACATGGACGCGGAGAAGGCCAAGCGCGAGCTGATTGAGGCGAACCTGCGGCTGGTGGTCTCGATTGCGAAGAAGTATACGAACCGCGGACTGCAGTTTCTCGACCTGATTCAGGAGGGCAACATCGGCCTGATGAAGGCGGTGGATAAGTTCGAGTATCGGCGCGGGTATAAGTTTTCGACGTATGCGACGTGGTGGATTCGGCAGGCCATTACACGGGCCATTGCGGACCAGGCCAGGACCATTCGTATTCCGGTGCACATGATCGAGACGATCAACAAGCTGATCCGGACGAGCCGGCAACTGGTGCAGGAGCTGGGGCGCGAGGCGAGCTCGGAAGAGATTGCCAAGCGGATGGATATTCCGGTGGCGAAGGTGCGGAAGGTGCTGAAGATTGCGCAGGAGCCGATCTCGCTGGAGACGCCGATTGGGGAAGAGGAAGACTCGCACCTTGGGGACTTCATCGAGGACCGGATGGCGGTTTCGCCGGCGGATGCGGTGATTTCGGTCAACCTGAAGGAGTACACGTCGCAGGTGCTAAGGACGTTGACGCCCAGGGAAGAGCGCGTGATCAAGATGCGGTTTGGGCTTGAGGATGGGTCGGAGCACACGCTGGAGGAGGTGGGACAGAGCTTCCAGGTGACGCGTGAGCGCATTCGGCAGATTGAGGCGAAGGCGCTGCGGAAGCTGCGGCATCCGAGCCGGAGTCGGAAGCTGAAGGCGTTTGTGGA
This sequence comes from uncultured Acidobacteriaceae bacterium, assembly GCA_964242025.1. Lineage (GTDB taxonomy): Bacteria > Acidobacteriota > Terriglobia > Terriglobales > Acidobacteriaceae > Edaphobacter. Next base: position 413,256 of record CAXSZW010000001.1, on the reverse strand, counting down.
TGGGGTCAAGGACGCTTAGGAACGGTTGTTCGTTGTGAGTTGTTAGGAAAGGCAAGGGCGACCGGCTTCGGCTGGTCGCCCTTTGCTTTGTGAGACTGTGTCCTGCCGGACGGGCGCCCTACGCGCGCGTCGGTCACTTCGTGACTTGTATTGGGCTTCGCTTGGTTCGGGCGTTGCCCGACACGGAGATCAGTAGGCGCGCTGGTACATGCGGGAGATGCGGTCGTGCCAGCCGAGGCGGTCGTCGTCCAGGAAGACCCAGAGGATGCCGATGCCCATGGGGCAGGCGGCGATGAGCTGGGCAAGGATGCGGCGGCGCATGGCGGAGCGGGAGGGATTCTCGTCCGTCATGGTGCAGAAGCCGATGCGGGCGAACTTCATGCCGGGAGTCTGGTCCGAGAGGGTGAAGAAGAGGGCCTGGTAGAGGAGATAGAAGACGGCGAGGGTGCCGGCGGCGACTTTCGCGACGTCCTTGATGGCGTCAGGGCCGGTGGGAATCTGTTTGGCGACGTAGCCGGCGGCGCCTGTGAAGGCGACAAAGGCGGTGAGGACGAGAATCGCATCGACGAACGCGGCCATAAGGCGGAGGCTCATGGGGGCGGTGTGCGGCGGAAGCAGGGAGGGGAGGATGGCCTCGTCCGGATGGTTTGGGGCGTGTTCGACCAGAGAGTGGGCGTCGAGGCGGATGTTCGACCACTCGGGCGCGACGGAGAAAGGCTCCGGGGCGGTAGCAATCTGCTCGGTTTCAACCTCAAAGATGCGGAGCTGCGGGGGGCCCGGGGTCTCGTCGCGCAGGGGACCTTCGGCGATGCGGGGGCGGGCTTTTTTGGCCGCGATGAGCTGACGGGGGAACTCCACCAGGTTGGCGGCGATGGGGTCCATGGGGCCGTTGGGATCGCGGTAGTTTTCAAAGACCGGGGTCTGGCGGAAGGCGATCTCTTCATCCAGGGCGAGCGCTTCTTCGGGGTCATCTACGAGCGGAAAGGCGTGGGTGCTGCCGCCGTGCGCAAGGGTTTGGATGGGTGCGGGGTGCGGGGTGCGGCTCAGGTCCTGCCCGAGCCGTACGACGAGGCCGGCGGGGATCTCCTTGACGGGAATCGGGGCGGCGACGGTTGCGGTGACGCGGGGTTCTGGACTGTGGGAGGCGGGGGCGTGGGTGACGGCGGTCCGGGGCGAGAACTCCTGCGGGGCGGTCCAGAGCTCAAGCTCCGCGAGCAGGCTCTGCTGGGCGCTGGCGACGGCCTCTGCGTTGCGGGCGGCGACCTCTGCCGCGGCGGCAGCCTTTTCAATGGCGCGCTGGGCCTCCTGGGCGAGGAAGGCGCGGTAGCTGGGGGAGTGGGCGTAGCGCTCTGCGACGGCAGCGGCGATCTTGTTACTGCGGGCGGGGGGAAGCTCCATTTCAAGCGTGGCCTGGGTGTGGGCGCGGCGTCCGCGGCGCAGGCGGTGCGCGGCGAGCCGCTCCGCAGCCTGCTGGCGCAGGGCGCCGGGCTTGGACTCCGGCAAGGAGGCGACGTCCGGGGACGGGGAGATCTCGAGCTGGGCGGAGCTCATGGTGTTCAAAACGGCGGCCTGCCTCCCTGGTAAGACTTGGTGCGCAATCAGTTGGTGCGGAAACCTTGGTGCCTGGAAACAACGCGGTGCGCGGAATCGTTTAGCCTGTAGATGGTGGCGTTCAGCAAACACATCCGGGGCATCAGAGGGAGGGTTGAAACCTCTTGCCGCCCCCCCCGTCCAAGCCTCCAGATGATCTCCGGCAAGCGCTGGCTGCAGGGTTACCTCTCCATAACTATCACGCTGTGCCTGTTGCGTCATCCGCATCTGGATGCGCAGCAGATGACGACTCAGGCACCTCCCTCCGGGAGTGGTGTTTCGTCGAGCGCCGGGCTGCCGGATACGCCCTCCGAGAACCGCTATCCCACGGCTTACCCGGTGCCGGTTCCGGGGGAGACGACGGCGCTGGGCATCGTCAGCGAGACCCAGAGCTACAAGGCCGGCGTGTACGACCTGGATGGCGGCGTGAAGATCACGTACAAGGACCGCATCGTGCAGGCGGACCACATCATGTACGACTCGAATACGGGGGAGTTGGTGGCGACCGGGCACCTGGTGCTGTCCGGCGGGCCCACGCAGGAGTATCTTTCCGCCACGCATGGGACGTACAACCTGAAGACGGAGGCCGGGCGGTTTTACGAGGTGAAAGGATCCGTGGCGATGCGGCCGCCCAAGGTGCGTGAGACGACGGTGATTCCGGCGGACCCGACCTATGCCAACGCGGGCCGGGACGTATACACCAACGGCAATCCGTTCCTGTTCAACGGGCGCGTGGTGGTGAAGAACGGGCCGCAGAACTATGAGATTTACGACGGCACGGTGACGAGCTGCCAGTTGGACAAGCCCGACTGGCTGCTTTCCGCCGCGCATTTTTCCATGGACGGGGAGCGGGCCAAGGCGTCCAACTCCACGTTTCACCTGCTGGGATATCCGCTGGTGTTTCTTCCGTACGTGACCCACCCGACGAATTCAGAGACGCGGGAGAGCGGGTTCCTGATTCCGGATGTGGGCGAATCGAGCACGAAGGGCTTCATCGTGGGCGAACAGGTGTACATGACGCTGGGCCGGTCGGCGGACCTGACGGTGGGGTCGGATTACTACAGCTCGCGCGGCTTCGCGCAGACGGCGACGTTCCGCTATCGCGGGCAGGGGCTGGACTTTGTCAACGTGCACTACTCCGGGCTGCTGGACCATGGGTATACGCCCGCAGGCGGCGTGTATACGAACCAGGGCGGCGAGGATGCGGTGTTTGCGGGAAGGCGGGACTTTACAGCGCACACGCGGGCCGCGGCCAACGTGGAGTACCTGTCCAGCTACGTGTATCGCGAGGCGTTTACGGACAACTTCAACCAGGCGGTGACGTCGGATGTGGTCTCCACCGCATATGTGGCCCATGAGGCGAATGGATATGAGTTTGCCGGGCTGACGGAACGCTACCAGGGCATCAAGCTGGTGGGGCAGACGACGACGACGACGGTCACGCCGCAGCAGGAGGTGCACATCTTCCATGCGCCCACGCTGATGATGGCGAGCACCGACCATGCGCTGGGCAGCACGGGGCTGGAGTACACGCTGGACGCAAGCGCCAGCGGGCTGCAGCGGTCGCAGCCCTTTTTTGCGACGCGCGGGATTGTGGAACGGTTCGACGTTCATCCGCAGATTGCGTATCCGTTCTCGCTGGGGCAGTGGCGGTTTCGGCCTGCGGTGGCGGCGCGGGAGACGCTGTATACGCGCTCTCGCAAGACGCCTTACCCGCCCGGAGTGCCGGTGGAGAGCAGGGAGGGCGTGTCGCGGTCGGACGTTGAGGCTTCTGCGGAGATACGGCCACCGGTGATTGAGCGGACGTTTGCGCCGTCCCGGTGGAAGGGGTTCTTTGGGGAGCAGCTTCGGCACACGATTGAACCGGAGATCACGTACCGCTACGTGGGCGGCGTCTCCAACTTCCTGAACGTGCTTCGGTTCGATGAGACGGATGTGGTCTCCAACACCAATGAGATGGAGTACGGGGTGACGCAGCGGCTGTTCCGCCGCGCCTCGCTGTTTGGCAAGGATAGGACGCCGAAACCGTGCCATGCGGATGAACTGCCGCAGGGGCCGGGGTTTGAGCCCGAGGCCGCGAGCGAGCCGATGCCGGACGATACGCCTGGCAAGGGCTGCGGGAACGAGCAACTGATCAGTTGGCGGCTGACGCAGAAGTACTTCTGGGACCAGACGTTTGGGGGCGCGGTGCAGAGCGGGCGGCGCAATATCTTCGACACGACACTTTCGCTTTCCGGCGTGGCGTTTCTGACGGAGCCGCGGAAGATTTCGCCGCTGATCTCCAGGCTGCGGGTGCGGACGACGGCGAACACGGATGTGGAGTGGGACTTCGATTACGACACGGGCGCGAGCAAGTTCACGTCGAACAACGTGTTTCTGGATGTGCATCGCGGGGGAGCGTTCGGAGCGCTGAGCTACTCGCTGCTGGATGCGCCGGGGCGGTTTTATACCGAAGGCGTGAGCTCCACGGTGAGCAGCTTCGACCAGCTACGGCTGCTGATCGGGTACGGACAACCGACCAAGCCGGGACTCTCCGTGGCGGGCAATACGGGGCTGGATCTGTGCCCGGTCAACCCAAGGGCGACCACCAACTCCGGTGCCACGGCGACGCCTTCCGCAGGCTGCGCGCTGCTGCAGTACGCGGCGCTGCAGGCCAGCTACAACTGGAACTGCTGCGGGCTGGCCATGGAGTATCGCAAGTACGAGCTGGGGTCTGTGCGCAATGAGGGCGTGTACCGGTTCAACTTCACGCTGGTGAACATTGGGGCGGCGGGGAATCTCCGGCGGGCGGAGCGGTTGTTCTAGCGGGAAGTATCATTTTTGATACACTCAAATATGAAGCTCAAGCGCATTCCTGCGTTCTTCTACCGAACACCTGCAGGCAGAGAGCCGGTGCGGGATTGGCTCAAGGAGCTCCCTGTAGCCGATCGGCGGATCATCGGGGAGGATATCAAGGACGTGGAGTTTGCATGGCCGCTGGGCTTGCCTCTCGTACGGTCACTTGGGCGGGAGTTGTGGGAGGTTCGTAGCTCATTAACGCAAGGAAGGATCGCGCGGGTGATCTTCTGCATTGCGGACGGTCAGATGATCCTGTTGCACGGCTTCATCAAGAAAACGCAGAAGACGCCGGCCCATGAGATCGACCTGGCGCATCAGCGCATGAAAGGACTGGAGCGATGAAGAGAGAGAACATCGGCAGCAGCTTTGATGACTTCCTGAAAGAAGAGGGACTGTATGAGGCGGTCACGGCGTCAGCGGTTAAGCGCGTGCTGGCCAGGCAGATCGGTCAGGAGATGATCGACCAGAAGCTGACCAAGGCGGCGATGGCGAAACGCATGCAAACCAGCCGCGCGGCGCTGAATCGTCTGCTTGACCCGGACAACGACGCAGTGACGCTGAATACCTTGTTCAAAGCGGCCACAGCAGTCGGGCGGCAGATTCATCTTGAGCTGGTGTGATTGAGGCTGTTCCATTCATTTCGCTCCGAAGTGCGTCCAAGTCTAAGCCTGTATGCTGAGTGAGATAATCGACCTGTGACCCGTTCTCTGCTTGTTTTCGCGCTTCTTACCGCCTCGCTGGGCTGCCATGCGCAGGTTCCGGCCAAACCCACCGGTACGCTTTCGCCTGAGCTTTATCGCCGCATTGAGCTGATGGTGCGGCAGCGCGCCAAAATTCCTCCGAACTACACCATCGACATTGGCCCGCGTGTGGCGTCCGAGGTTCCGGGCTTCGACCGCGTGGACGTGACCTTTGCCGAGACCGGCAACAAGAGCAAGCCGATCCCGTTCCTGATCTCAACCGACGGGAAGACGCTGGCGCAGTTCAACAAGTTTGACATCGCCAAGGACCCGAAGACGGTCATCTCCGGCGCTGGACGTCCAGCGCGTGGCGGCCCGGCGAAGGCTCCGGTGCAGATCGTCGGGTTCGACGACCTGGAGTGCCCGTACTGCGCGCGGATGCATGCGCAGATCTTTCCGGCGCTGACGCAACGGTATGGGGATAAGGTTCGCATTGTGTACTTGGACTTCCCCATCTCGCAGCACCCGTGGGCGATGCGCGCAGCCGTGGACGTCAACTGCGTGGGCGACCAGAACCCCGAGGGTTACTGGAACCTGGTGGACTACATTCATGCGCATGCCTCGGAGCTTGGCGGCGCGGAGCACAACCTGCAAAAGGCGAACGACTCGCTGGATCAGCTTGCGCTGGATGAGGCAAAGAAGGGCAAGCTGAAGGAGCCGGAGGTCATGGCCTGCATCAAGAAGCAGGATCAGACCAAGATCAAGGCGTCGCTGAAGACCGGCGAAGACCTTGAGGTGGAGGCGACTCCGGACCTGTTCATCAACGGGGAAAAGTTTGAGGGCGCGTATCCGCTGGAGGATCTGTTCCGCTTCGTCGACGCGGCGCTGGTAGCCGAAGGCGAGACGCCTCCGCCGCCGTATGTTCCGCCGGCACCGGTCGCCCCCGCGGCACCTGCAACTCCAGCGGCGAAGCCGTCTAACTGACCCCCCAGGCGATCCCCCGAACGATGTAGCCCGCTGCCACTTCCGCGCGCCGGGCATGCGGCTTTTCGACCATGTAGAGCAAGGTTCACCGAGCCGATAGTGGCTTCGTCAGTCGTAATACCGGCTGGCGTGAGGGACCTTTGTATGCATGATTCATTGATTGCCTTTCTGTTTATTTCTATGGTCCTGTCCCCCTGTCTCGTAGCCATGAGGATCGAACTGTAAAAGCAGCAATCTGGCGCACGCAGCCGGAATAAGACTGTTGAACGCAACTGGGCCTGATCGGAGCCGGTTGTCCGGCGTCCACAGGACGTCCGACTCCGTGCGGGCCCACCCTATCTGCATCCTCTGCGCCAGCGGTCACGGTAAACTGACCGTGTACCCCTCTCGCCCCGCCGTGTCCGCATACGACCCCTCCATCCCGATTGCACCGCAGCCGCGCGCCGGCTTCCTTTCGCTTTCGCGCAAGCACTCCGTGTTCTCCGCGACGCTGCTGCTGATGGGCGCTTCCCTGCTCTCCGCCGTGCTGGGTCTGGCGCGGACCAAATACATTGCCGCAGTCTTCGGCGCGACCGGCGTCACCGATGCCTACAACGCGGCGTTCAACCTGCCGGACATGATCAGCTACTTCCTGGTGGGCGGCGTGGCGTCCATCACGCTGGTCAACATCCTCAGCCGCTACCGCGAGACAGGCGATGACGAGGGCGCGGACCGCGCGCTGAGCATCGTGCTGAACGCGATGATGGTCGTGCTGGGCTCGGGCATCCTGCTGGCGGAGATCGCCGCACCCTGTTACACGGCTGTCTTTTTCCCGCGGCTGGATTCGGAGACAGCACGGTTATGTACGCATCTGACGCGGCTGCTGCTGCCGGCGCAGTTCTTCTTCTTTGTAGGCAGCGTGCTGGGCTCCCGGCTGCTGGTGCGCAAGATCTTCCTTTACCAGGCGATCACGCCGCTGATCTATAACCTGGGCATCATTCTGGGGGGCGTGCTGCTCTCGCACTCACTGGGCATCGATTCGCTGGCCTACGGCGTACTGGCCGGATCGTTCGTCGGGGCGGCCGCGCTGAACATCTTCGGCGCGTTTCGCGGCGGACTGCGTTACACGCCCATCTTCAACCTGCGCCATCCCGCATTTGTGGAGTGGCTGAAGCTCTCACTGCCATTGATGATTGGCGTCTCGCTGGCCATGGCGGACAAGTGGATCCTGGGCTACTTTGCCACGGCCGATGGCGGCGGGCTAACCAAGCTGCTGAACGCGAAGACGCTGTTTACGGCGCCGTTGACCATCGTCGGCGCGGCGGCCGGGGCGGCGTCGCTCCCGTTCTTTTCCACGCTGTACGCGCAGGGACGGCACGCCGACTTCAACACCGCCGTGACTCGTGCGGTCTCACGTCTGCTGGCTGTGGGGCTGCTGGGAACGGCGTGGATGTGCGCCCTGTCCGTGCCCATTCTGGATATCTACCGCGGCGGCGTGTACAGCAAGGCGGACGCGCTGGCCACGGCGCATTACTTCACCGTCTTCAGCGTATCGCTGGCGCTGTGGTCCGCGCAGGGCATCTACGCGAGGGCCTTTTACGCGGCGCGCAATACGTTGACGCCGGCCATCTCCGGCACGGTGGTCACGCTGGTCTCCATCCCTATCTACGCGCTGCTCTTCCACAAGGTGGGCGTGGCCGGGCTGGCCATGGCGTCCGACCTCGGCATCCTGGCGCACACGCTGGCGCTTGCCGTGCTGCTGCATCGTGCCCGTATCGTGTCACTCGCAAGCCTGGAGTATGCGGAGCTTGGACGAGCCGCGCTGGCTGCAGTCATCGCATACGGACTATGCCTGATGGCGGTGCCGCGCATCCCGCATCCGGCGGGTCATCCGGGCGATATCGTGGTGATCCTGACTGCAACCGTACTCTGGGCGGCGGTGTGCTTCGCTGTGCTGAAGTGGACGGGATCCAGGCTGCCGGACCAGCTTCGTCATCGCAAGTCCGCCGCCTAGGCCGCTACAGGCCCTTGGCGTCCTCATACTCATCGAACCAGGCGGTCTGAATCGCCTCAAGCTGCGGCTCGGTGGACTTCATGGGATCGCCGACAAAGCCCGGCAGCTCCGTCACGTATTTGTGCAGGTCCGTAAAACGCACGGAGTACGGCTCAATCTCCGGAAACTTCTCCTGCAGCTGAATGCCAATCTCTCCGGCGTCTTTCCACTCAATCGGTCGCGTCATTGCTTGTCTCTCCCCCGCACTTTTAGCCTTGCTCATGGTTGGATGCAGCCACACCCTGCGCCGGTGCCAGATGGGCGCGGCGAACCTGCACCAGCGTGGAGTAAAACGTGGCGCCGCCGCCCAGGTCGGTGACGGTTTCGCTGGTCAGCGCGTTGACATTGGCGCCGCGCCCGGACAGATCGCGCCCCAGCTTGGACCAGTCCAGCCGCGCCGCCACCATGCCACGGCCAATCTTTCCGTTCATCCCAACCTTCAGCACGAGGGAGCCGCGGTCGTTGAAGATCTCCACCGCATCGCCGGTGGAGACGCCGCGGGTGAGAGCATCGTCGGGGTGCATCTCCAGTATGCCGTCGGTCTTAGCTTCCATGCGCTGGTGCCCGGCGTGGTTGGCGAAGGTGGAGTTCATGTAGTGGTCCGCCTTACGGCCCAGGAACTCCAGCGGATACACCGCGGTGGCGTTTGCGCGAGACTCAGTGGGCGCGGCATACACAGGCACGGGCAGCAGTTCGCCCTTCCCGCTTGGCGTGCGGAACCACTCCGGCGTGGCGAAGGGCAGCGTCTCGCCGGCTGCGTTGACGGGGAGCTGCAACGGGAGATGGCCGTGCTGCTCCAGCCGCTGGCGGGTGATGCCCGCAAACCACGGATCCCGGTTCGTGGACTGGGTGGCAAGCGCCTGATCGATGAGCTCGTCCTCGCGTTCGGCGAAGCAGGGCTCATCCGGGAACAGGCGCTGGCCGAGCTCGCCGAAGAGGCGCACGTTGGAGCGGGCTTCGCCCAGCGGCGCAATGGCGCGGTCGTTGATCTGCGCGAAGAGATGGCCGTACGCACCCTGCACATCCTTCACCTCAAGGAAGGTGGGCGCGGGCAGCAGGATGTCGGCGTAGTCGGCGGTATCGGTAAAGAACTGTTCGTGGACGACGGTGAAGAGGTCGTCGCGGCGCATGCCCTTCAGCACGGCGTTCTGGTTGGGCGCGACGGCTGCGGCATTGCAGTTATAGACAAAGAGCGCCTTGACCGGCGGCACGGCACTGTCCAAGCCGTCCGCGCCAAGCTCCGTCAGGGCATGTCCCAGCGTGTTCATGTTGATGACGCGGGCCGCTCGTCCCAGCGGGCTGGCCTGCATGAGGTCCGGCCGCTGCAGGGCGGCGTTGTCGAAGGGGAAGGAGCCGCTGGTCGAAAGCAGCAGGCCGCCGCCGCGATGCTGCCAGGACCCCGTGAGCAGAGGCAACATGCAGACCGCGCGGGCGGCCGTGCCGCCATTTTCACTGCGCTGCACGCCATAGTTCACGCGAATAACGGCGGGCTTGCCGGTGCGCTTCAGGCAGGTGGCGTACTCGCGGGCAAGGCGGATGATCGTGTCGGCCGGGATGCCGGTGGCCTGGGCCACGACGTCCGGCGCGTGCTGTGGCTGCAACGCATGAGCGCGAAGCTCGGCCGCGCCGTGCGTGCAGGCGGCCAGGTACTCCGCATCCTCCAGGCCATCCCTGAAGATGACGTGCATCAACCCCAGCGCGAGCAAAGCGTCCGTGCCGGGGTTGATCGCCAGGTGCTCATCCGCAAGCGCCGCCGTGCGCGTCTTGTACGGGTCGATAACGACCAGACGAGCCCCGTTGCGCCGGGCTTCCTCAATAAAGGGCCACAGGTGGATGTTGTTGGCATGGATGTTCGCGCCCCACGCGATCACAATGCCCGCATGCGCGAAGTCCTGCGGAACGGTGCCCAGCTTGACGCCGTAGACGCTAAGCAGCGCGGCGCCGCCAGCCGAGGCGCAGATGGTACGGTCCAACTGCGACGCTCCCAGACGATGAAAGAAGCGGCGGTCCATCGACCCATAGCCAAGCTGGCCGATGGTCCCCGCATAGCTGTACGGCAGGACGCTCTCCGGGCCGAACTCATCGGAAATCTCCTGGAGCCGCAAGGCGATCAGCTCCTGCGCCTCATCCCACCCGATGCGCTCAAAGGCCTCCGTCTCCCTGCCCTGCGCAAGCGGCCCCTTGGCCACGCCGGCGCGGCGCTTCATGGGGTAGAGCAACCGGTCCGGCGCATACACGCGGTCCAGATACTTGGCCACCTTGCCGCACAGAAATCCGCGCGTGACCGGGTGCGCAGGATCGCCCTGCACCTTCACCGCTCGCTCATGGCCGGACGCATACGTCTCCACCGTCACCAGCACCCCGCAGCTATCCGGGCAGTCATGCGAGCACACCGCATGGACCCTTCGCGTCTGCACTCCGTTAGCCGCACTCATCCTTTCATTTTAGGCCCGCGGCTATACTCTCCTCACCAACGAATTCCATGTCCAGAGAATCCTTCCACGACCAGCCCACGCCAGCCCGCCTTGAGGCCTTCTCCGATGGCGTCATCGCCGTCATCATTACCATCATGGTGCTGGAGTTCAAGCTGCCCCGGCAGTCCGGCCCCGCGGCCTTTGCGGCGGCCATCCTGCCCACGCTCGCCATCTATTCCTTCTCCTTCACCTTCACCGGCATCTACTGGATCAACCATCACCATCTTGTGGACCGCCTGAAGCGCGTGGACGCCGCCATCCTGTACAGCAATCTCTTCTTCCTCTTCGCGCTCTCGCTGCTCCCGTTCTGCACGTCGTACGCGCTGTCAGAGCACTTCGATTCCTTCTCCGTCGCCGTCTATGCCGGCTCGCTGCTGGTCAGCGGCATCGGCTTCCTGATGCTTTCAAAGTCCATCAAGCGCCACCGCCGCCGCCACGACACGCCCATCTCTGAGCTCGAGGCCGCGCTCCAGGACGCCGAGTGGCGCAAGGGTCTCGCCAGCCTGGCCATGTACGCGCTCGCCATCCCGCTCGCCTTCTGGCACCCGTATGTCGCGCTGGCGGATATCTCGCTGGTCACCCTTATCTGGATCCTGCCCGGATTCCTGACCCGGGCCGGTCATGAAAACTGTTCCACCACCGGCGCCATTTGAAGCATCCATCCTCGCTGTACCATCGACGCAGCAAACTTCGGCCCAAAAAGAGAGATTCCGCCATGACGTTTCGCTTGAAGCTCCTTCGCATCCTCTGCCTGCTGGCTCTGCTTGCACCCATCTCCGCGCCCGCGTTTGCGCAGGATAAACCCGATCAGCTCCGCACCATGACCCACGACGAGCTCAGCATCATCAAGGTGCTCAACGCGCAGGAGAACGCCTGGAACCGCGGCGATATCGACGCCTTCGCGAGCGGCTACAAGAACTCGCCGGACACCATCTTCATTGGCTCGCAGGTCAGCCACGGCTACGCGCAGATGCTGAACGACTACAAACACAACTACCCCAGCCGCGACATCATGGGCACGCTCGCCTTCTCCGACCTGGAGGCCCATGTGCTCGATGAGCGCTTCGCCATCGTCATCGGCCACTACCACCTGGACCGCAGCAAAAAGGCCGGCGGCAACGCGGACGGCATCTTTTCGCTGGTCTTTGAAAAGACGGACGCCGGCTGGAAGATCGTCGTCGACCACACGACCTAAGCGTCAGGTCCGCCCCAGCTTCGCCCTCTGATTCCCTGCCTCATCGAAGTTCGAAGGCGCCAGCCACGCCTCGAACGCGGCCTTCCGCTCCGGCCACTCGTGGTCCATCATCGCGAACCACGCCGTATCGCGGTTGCGTCCCTTGACAATCATGTGCTGGCGAAAGATCCCTTCAAAGCTGAACCCAAAGCGCAGCGCAGCCGCGCGAGACGGCGCATTCAGCGCATTGCACTTCCACTCGTAGCGCCGGTAGCCCAGCTCTTCAAAGACATACCGAGCCATTAGGTACATCGCCTCGGTCCCGCCGGCATGCCGCTGCAGCCGTGGCGTAAAGACGATGTTCCCCACCTCGATCACGCGGTGCACGGGCTCCATCCGCAGATACGCCGCCATCCCCACCGCCTCGGCCGAAGCCTTATCCACGATGGCAAAGAACAGCGGATCGGCGCTCCCCGCCTTCTTCGCCAGGCTCTCGCGAAAGGCCTCAAAGTCATCGAACGGCCCGTCGAACATATACGTCCACAACGCATCCCCCCGCGGCCCGCTCACCCCCGCATACAGGCTTCGCGCATGGGCTGCACCGTCGAGCGGCACCACATCCACCAACCGCCCCCGCAACGTCACCCGTCCCGGCCGCCGCGCCGCACCGCCTTGCACCACGTCTTCGCTCATCGCACCATGCTACCCGGCCCCCGCATCCCCTACACTGCCTTCATGCTCCTCCGCACGCTGGCTCTCCTCAGCCTCACCTCCGCCGCCGCAGCCTGTGCGCCCGCGCAGCAGCCCTTCTGCGACCAGATCAGGACCCTCATCCAGGACCCCACCGTCGCCGAGGCCCACTGGGGCATCTCCGTCACCACGCTGGGCGGCGCGCCCCTGTGCAGCATCAACGCCGCGCAGCTCTTTCGCCCCGCCTCGAACGCCAAGCTCTTTACGGCGACCGCCGCCCTCGCGCTCCTCGGCCCGAACCGGACGTTCACCACGTCAGTCCTCGCGGACTCGGCCACCCTGACCGAGCTCGCCCCCGGCCACTTCGCCCCGGACCTGAACGGCGATCTCTGGCTCACCGGCGGTGGCGACGCCAACCTCTCCACCCGCCCCATTCCGTACGCTCCCCCATCCGCCCATGCCCCGGACGGCCCGGACCCGCTCGCGCTCCTTGCCGACCAGGTCGCCGCCTCCGGCATCCGCCACGTCACCGGCGGCGTCATGGGCGCGGATGGCCTCTGGCCTCATGAGCCCCCGCCCGACAACTGGTCCGTCGGCGACCTCGTCTGGGACTACGGCGCGCCCATCTCCGCCCTCACCGTCGATGACAATCGCATCAAGGTAACCGTCAGCCCCGGCCTTACTCCCGGCTCCCCCGCCACCGCCGTGTTCTCCCCCGCCACGCCGTTTTACGAGCTCCACCTCTCCGTCACCACCACGCCGGCGAAGACCACCTCGGCCGTCTCCTTCATCCGCGAACCCGGCTCAAAGGTTCTCCTCGTCTCCGGCACCGTCCCGCTGGGGAACCCGGATGTAGAAGAGATCGCCATCTCCAACCCAGCCGAGTACGCCGCCCTCGCCTTCCGGTCGATGCTCGAAGCGCGCGGCATCCAGATCGACGGAGCCGCCAGCTTCTTCCATCGCGGCGTCCCCCCCAGCCCCGCCGCCGATGCCTCATTCGAGCACCAGACCACCCAGCCCCTGCCCAGCGTCAAGGCCGCTCCCTCGCCCGCGCCGCCCTGCGAGTTCGCCGCCTGCAAGACCCTCGCCACGCACGCCTCACCCACGTTGCTGGAGGACGTCACCGTCACCCTCAAGGTCAGCCAGAATCTCCACGCCGAGCTCCTCCTCCGCCACCTCGGCCAGTCCGTCGCGGCCAGCGGCTCCACCGCGCAGGGCATCCGCGTCGTACGCCAGTTCGCCGTCAACGCCGGCCTCAGCCCCACGGACTTCGCCCTGGACGATGGCTCCGGCCTCTCCACGCACGATCTCGTCGCCCCCCGCGCCCTCACCCAGCTCCTCGTCTACTCCGCCAGGCAGCCCTGGTTCCCCGGCTTCAAAGCCGCCCTCCCCATCGGCGGTGTCGATGGCTCGCTCATCGCCCGCTTCACCGGCGCGCTCAAGGGCCACGTCTTCGCCAAAACCGGCACCCTGGGCGAATCCCGCGCGCTCAGCGGTTACCTCACCGCCGCGTCCGGCGCCACGCTCGTCTTCTCCGTCCTGGTCGATAACCACCTCCCCACCTCCACCCCGGAACACCCCAACCCGGACCGCGCCGTCATGGACCGCATCGTCGAGACCATCGCCGCCCTCAACTGACAACGATCATGCGAAAATACTCCCAGTGAACAAGGCCGCCCAACTGATCTCGTCGATGGCCGCCGCCGCCCTGCTCGCCGGCTGCCACACCACCCCGCCGCCCACGCCGCTGGCCCAGTTGAACCCCCAGCAGGTGCGCGGACACCAGACCTTCCAGGCTCGCTGCGCCATCTGCCATTACGACCGCCAGTCCGGCGACCTGCACGGCCCGTCGCTGCTCGGCGTCTTCAAAAAGCCCGCCCTGCCCAGCGGAGCCGCCGCCACCGATGAGCGCATCACCGCCACCATCCTCCACGGCCGCAACAACATGCCCGCGCTCGGCAACCAGATTGACGCCGATGACCTCAGCGATATCCTCGCCTACCTCCACACCCTATGAGCGAGCTCGCCGAGCAGCCACGCACCCTCCCAGACCCTGCCGCACGCGGCAAGCTGCTCCCCGGTATCGCCGGCATCGCCATCTTCCTGTTGGTGCTGACGCTGCTCAACGTCTTCGGCGCCCTCTCAAACGCCTTTGGTGCAGGTCGCGGAAAATACGGCGTCCTCGCCATCTGCACGCTGTTGGTTGTCGGCATCTTCGGCCTGCTGCGGATGCTCCGCTGGGGCTGGGCGCTGGTCCTCGCCGGCTGCCTGATGCTCTGCGCGGGCGACTTCTGGTTCTATCACCACGTCCACGCCACCTTCTTCCTCATCCGCGGCTTCTTCATGCTGCTCTTCTTCCTCTACCTCGTCCGCCCGGACGTCCGCGACCGCCTCGTCTAGCTCCGCAGGGCCGAGCCCGTTCCGCATACAATAAAAGAAAGATGGCCCCGGCACTCGACACCTCGGAACTCGTTCAGATCAACCTTGCCCCCAGGGTCCCGGTGCGCAAGCCCGAGTGGCTCAAAGCCAGGGCCCCCGGCGGCGAGACCTTCCACGCCCTCAAAAAGATGGCCCGCGAACTCAACCTCCACACCGTCTGCGAGTCCGCGCAGTGCCCCAACATCGGCGAGTGCTGGAACCAGAAGGCCGCCACCTTCATGATGCTCGGCAACCTCTGCACCCGGCGCTGCGGCTTCTGCGCCGTGCCCAAGGGCCGCCCGGAGCCCATTGACCTCGACGAGCCCCGCCGCGTCGCCTACGCCGTCGCCCAGCTCGGCCTCGCACACGCCGTCATCACCAGCGTCAACCGCGACGACGACAACCTCGGCGCCGCCCAGGCCTTCGTCTCCGTCATCGAAGAGATCCGCCTGCAATCCCCCGGCACCCGCATCGAGGTTCTCACCCCGGACTTCCAGGGCAACGAGGCCGCGCTCCGCCTCGTCGTCGCCGCCCGCCCGGAGATCCTCAACCACAACATCGAGACCGTCCCCCGCCTCTACCGCATCGCCAAATCCGGCGGCAAATACCCCCGCTCGCTGCGCTTCCTCGAGCAGACCAAGCAGATCGCCGCCGAATCTGGCCACACCCAGGTCACCAAGACCGGCATCATCGTCGGCCTCGGTGAGGAGATGCATGAGCTCCTCGCCGTCTTCCGCGACCTCGCCGACCGCAAGGTCGACATCCTCACCATCGGCCAATACCTCCGGCCCAGCAAAGACCACCTCGTCATGAGCCGCTTCTACACCCCCGACGAGTTCGCCTTCCTCAAGCATGAAGCCCTCGCCATGGGCTTCAAACATGTCGAATCCGGCCCCCTCGTCCGCTCCAGCTACCACGCCCAGGAGCAAGCCCAATCCACAGGCCTCGCATAACGTCTAATCTCTAATGCAACTGCCTGGAAAGTTGACGCTCACGGAAGCACTGCAAGCCAGGAAGCTGACGGGTGCTGCCAGCTGGTATCGCCTCACGCTTTCCAACCTTGGGATCGCAATTTTCTTTCTCTTCCCGTTGGCTTCGCGATCTCATCCATGAAACATCCGGCAAGCACATCGGATCAACTTTGGGTCTACCTTGGCTCGCCAGCCTTCGCCCTCTTTATCTACTTCGCCTCTCAATATCACCTCCGGGCGGGGCTGACTCAGATGATTGGACAGCAACCTGAAGTCTATGATGTAGATGACTCCGGACTGCGCTTCAAGTATGCAAATGGAGTAGACACCTTCACACCGTGGAGCCTCTACTCCTCTTGGGAGATGACGGATGCTTTCCTCTTCCTTCGATCAGCCAACCAGGTTCATTGGGTCGCTTCAATGAGTAGAGTCACACCAGGCCAACAGGAAGAGTTGCGCAGCTTGTTGACCAACAACCTGACGAAGTTCGGAGCATAAATGGCCGTCCCCAGCGAAGTCCGCCGCGTCATGGCGGCCATCGAGAACAACAACCAGAAGGAGCTCGAGTGGAGCCTCTGGTACGCCCGCATGCGCCAGTCTGTCGCCTCCGCCCGTCCCGCCGACGCCAAATACTGGCGCGCCGTTGAGCAGCAACTGGACGACATCCTCAACCCTCCGCCGCCCGCCAAGGCTTTCCCCACCCGCAAGAAGAAGCCCTCCAACCGCGGCCTAGGCCTCAGCCCCCTCCCGGGCGAACAGGCCCCCGAAGACTCCGAAACCCCGCCCGAATAACCCCTACTCCGGCCCGTTCGCCGCCGTCCCCGCATCCACCTGCCCCTTCATCCTGTACTCGACCGGCGGTGTCCCGCCCGCCAGGTTCCTCACAAAGTAATCCCACCGCCGCCGCGTCATGTAATCCGACGCATCCCCATACCCATGCTTCGCGTTCGGAATCATCACCAGGTCGAAGTCCTTGTTCGCCTTGATCAGCGCATCCACCACCAGCAGCGTCTCCGTCGGCGGCACGTTGTCGTCGAACGTCCCGTGCGCCAGCAGCAGTTTCCCCTTCAGGTTCTTCGCCGCGCTCTGGTTCGCCTGGCTATCGTAGTTGCTCGTCCCATCCGGATTTGTCACCAGCAGCCCCGCCCACTTCTCCCCCCAATCATCCTCATAGTTCCGGTTGTCATGGTTCCCACTCTCCGCAATCCCCACCTTGAAGAAGTCGGGGTAGTGGAACATCGCCGCCGCCGTCGCGTTCCCGCCGCCCGAGTGCCCATACATCCCCGCCCGCGTCAGGTCGATCCACGGATACCGTTCCGCCAGTTGCTTCATCCCCGTCACCTGGTCCGGAATCGTGTTGTCTCCCATGTCACCGTAGTACGCCTCATGAAACGTCTTCGATCTCCACGGCGTCCCCATCCCATCGATGCACACCACCACAAACCCCAGCTCCGCCAGCGATTGCAGATCCCCCCGCGCCGCCATAAACCCACGCCCGCCGCAGCTCCCCGTCTGCGGCCCCGGGTACACATGGTTGATGATCGGGTAATGCCCGTCCGTCGTAAAGTTCGTCGGCCGGAACAGATACCCATACAGGTCCGTCTGCCCGTCCCGCGCCTTCACCTCAATCTGCACCGGCGGAATCCATCCCGTCGCCTTCAGCTTCGCGATGTCCTCATGCGCCACCCCCATCACCATCTTCCCCATCGCATCCCGCACCACCGTCACCTGCGGCGCAATCGCAGTCGAGTAGGCATCCACAAACCACTTCCCATCCGGTGATGGAGTCACCGTGTGGTCCGCCGGCTCCGGCGTCAGCAGCTTCAACCCCGTCCCGTCGAAGTTCACCCGGTAGTACATCTGGTAGTACGGGTCTTCCCCCGCCTCTTTCCCCACACCACGGAAAAAAATTACCCGCGCCTTCTCATCCACCCCCAGCACCTGCGTCACATTCCACTCGCCCTTGGTGATCTGGTTCTTCAGCTTGCCCGTTCCCGCGTCGTACAGATAGAGGTGCCCCCAGTTATCCTTCTCGGAAAACCAAAGCACCTCATTTGACCCCGACAAGTACTTCCAGTTCACCTTCCCATTGCCGCTCTCGTAGAACTTCGCCGCCGTCTCCCCCATCACCTCGCGAACCTCCCCGTTCTCCGGGTTCGCAATCCGCATCCACTCCTGCTTGTGGTCGCGGCTCGTCGAAACAAATCCTAGCGTCCTGCCATCCGCGCCCCACTGCACATCCTCCCACCCGTCCTTGCACGCAATGTCATCGCACAGCGTCCCCCGGTGCTGATCCGGCGGCATCTTCAACCGAACCACCTTCGGGTGCTCGTCATTCTTCCCCAGGTCGATCACCACCCGCTCGATCATCGTCACCTCCTTATCCCCCACCAGCGGATACTTCAGCGTCGTCAGCGTCGGATGCCCATACGTCACGTTGGTCAGATACATCTCGCCCGTCTTGTGCTGGTCCTGCTGGAACGTCGCAATCCGCTTCCCATCCGGCGACCACACCAGGATCGCGTTATCCGTATGCTTCCACCCCGCGTTATCCGTCGCATACCCATAGTTCGGCACGCCGTCCGTCGTCAGCTGCGTCTCGTTAAACGTCTCCAGGTCCCGCAACCAGAGATTCCAGTTCCGGATAAACGCCCCCTTCTTCCCATCCGGCGAAACCTCCATCCCGCCCGCACCTCCCCCGAGCCGTCCCCCAGCCGGAGCCGCCGCACCTCCATCCAGCGCCTTGCAAACTCCCTCGCCGCTCAGATCACAACTCACCCGGCGCCCCACCCCGCCCACGATGACGGTCTTATCCCCATCCGCCAGCTCAAAGCTCCCGATCGCCAGGTGATTCGCATCCACGGTTCGCCCCGGAATCATCGCGCCCAGCGCCGCCGCCAGCTTTGCCTGGTCGAACGCCGGCCCCTTCGTCCCCTTCACCGGATCCACCAGCATGAACGTAGTCCCATTCGCTCCGCTGTCCCTGTACCAGAACCGCCCATCCGCCATCCACACCGGATTCTCCACCGCGTGCAGCACCAGCGGATTCACGTTATATGGCATAAACTTCTCCGCCTGCGCATAATCCTTATCCGTATAAACCCGCCCCTCAGGAGCGCCCTGACCCAACGCAAACAAGGCAGAACAACCCACACAAGCCGCAGCCAACACCCTCAAAACACCCATCAAGTCACGTCTCCAGTCAATCCCCGCTAGTCTACATCCCGCTTGGAGTCTTCCTCTCCCCACCGAAATGCGCGGGTGCCCCATTCATCGCAGTCCCATCGCGATAAGTGGGACGTAAGACCCAACCCGCCACATCGGGTGCCCCATCCTTTGCAGCTTCATCGCAAAGGGTGGGGTATCGAGCGAAGCTCGACCGCCTTTGTCTTCCTTACTTGCCTAAGAGATTCGTCATCCTGAGCGAAGTCTGGCGCGCTCTTTGCGCCAGGCGTAGTCGAAGGAACCCGAAGAACTCAACCCACCCATACTTCTAGAACCACTTCAACCGCGATGCTCACGCCGGGTCCCGGGTACCGCACATCTCGCTTCTGAGATGTGGGATCGGATCAGCAAGCCTCCCCATCGAGCCGGGTGCCCCATCCTCGGCCGACGGCCGTATCGTCGGGCAGGGTGGGGTATCGAGCGAAGCTCGAGTGCCTTTGTCTTGCTCGTCCTCCACCCTTACCCCTCGTCTTTGCTTCCCAACCCATGCACCATCTGCCGCAGCATCCCCGTCCAAACCGCCGCATCCTCCGCCCGCAGCCCCATCCTCCGCACCAGCCTTCGTACCACCGCCTCCCGCGCATTCGCCGGGTGCCGCCGCGCATACCCACTCTTCTCCAGCACCTCCTTCAGCAGCACGGACACCCGCTCCAGATCCCCCGCAGCCGCCCCCACCTCTTCCTGCGCCACCCCAGCCGCAACCCCCTCCTGCGCCAGCCGATACAAACAAACCGCCGCCGCCTGCCCCAGATTCATCGAGAGATGCTTGCCAACCGGAACGTTCATCGGAATCGTCAGCAACTCATGGCAGTGGCTCAACTCCTCGTTCGTTAGCCCCGTCTTCTCCGACCCAAACAGGATCGCCACCCGCGCCCCCCCGTCAGCCGCCAGATGCCGAGCCACTCTTCCAGCCATCTCCTCCAGCGGATACAGCCCGTGTTCCAGCACCCGCTCCCCCACCGCCGTCGTCCCCAGCACCAGCGAGCAGTCCGCCACCGCCTCCGCTACCGTCGTGGGTTCAGTCGCCGCTGCCAGCACGCTCGACGCATCCACCGCCGACTTCGCCGCCGCAAACGGCACCGGAAACTCGTTCACCACCCGCAGGTGCCGATACCCCAGGTCATGCATCGCCCGTGCCACCGCCCCGATATTCGCCGGGTTCCGCGCCCGCACCAGCACCACCACGACCCTGTCCCTGTCCATCTCTCAATCTTAGCCGCCCCCCAAAAGTGCCCACCCAAAAACGCACGCCAGGGGCCACCTGTCCAGCGACCTTGACACCACAATTAAATGTCACGGTGAAAGCGATAAAACCGCGCCAGCCGCGGCCTCCACCACGCGCGGTTGCTGCTTCTCAACCACGTTAGCCACACCGAAATCCACGTTTTGGACACCATCCACCACACCGTGGCCTGCATGGTGATGGAGCGGCCCAAACGCAACGCGGCGAGAGCCCGAAGGCCCTCGCCGCCTCACACCGCCCTCAGCCATTACCGCCTCGGATGGTCTTCCCGCGGGTGCGGAGCCTGCCGCTGCTCCACATGCTGCGCCTGCCGTTGCTCGCCGCCTGCCGCACGTCCCTGACGAGCGGCAGCCGCCGCATCGTTGTTCGCGTTGTGCCGGTCCGCGTTGATCGATTGGCTCACGTTGTTCTGCCGCTGGTTGATCTGCTGCCGCTCCTGCCCGGTTAGCGCCCCGCCATTGGCTCGCCGGTCCGCCTGCGCCTGATTGTGGATGCTCGTATCGCGATTCTGCAGGTTCCGCGTCTCCCCCGGCGTCAATTGCCCATTGTTCACGCCCTGGTTGATCCGCGACTGCTGATTCCCCTGCCGCGTATTGACCTCATTCGCATGACCAAAGCCGTCCCGCCCCGTCTGCAGATTCGCCCCGCGAGCCGGAACCGCCCCCGCCGTCTGCCCCGGCCGCTGAAACGCCGCATACGCTGGATGACCGCCATTTGCCGAGGCAAAGTTCGCCCGATTCTGCTGCGCCGCCTGGAAGTGGCTCTGCTGCATGGACGTCGCGCCCACATGGCTCTCATGCGCAAACCGCTCATCCTCCGCGCTCGCTCGCGCGTTGATGCCGTTCGGCCCGCCGTTGAAGCTCACATGGTTGTTGTTGATGATCGTGTTGTGAACCACCACCGTCCGGTCCACATAAACGTTGTGAAACCCGCCGCCCACATTCATCACCGCGGTGTTATACGCAAAGCGTCCGCCATCCCAGCGTCCGCCCGCAAAGCCCACTCCGCCATACCCAAACCCATAGTTCACGCCGCCATAAAAGCCCACGTGCGGCCCCCAGTACCCCTCATGGAACCCGTACGCCCCACCCGCGAAGCCCCAGTACGGCGGCGTCCACAGGTACCCAACGGTCGGCGGCTGCACCCAAACGCCCGGCACCCAGTAATAGCCGCTCGGCGCATACGCCCAATACCCCGGCGTCCACAGATAGCCCTCAGCCGGGCACACCGGCTGCGTATAGACCGGAAGCGCCGGAGGCGCAAAGCCGACCGAGATAAACACGCCGGCAAACGAGGCCGCCGGGGCCGAAATCAACGCTGCAGCGACGACAAACTTACGAAGGGGACTCAAAGAAATCATGGTCGTACTCCTCTTTTCGGGCATCGTTGAATAAGATGCGCCTGCCCCCATAGGAACCCACCCACTCCCCATAAGTTCCGCCGCAAACTCCTAAAACTCTCATGCCGGGCAACGCCCAGACCCCGCGAAGCCCAACACACGTCACGGAGTGACCGCCCCACGCGCAGTGGGCATTTCACTCCTTACGACCCTGGCGAAAAGTCCCTCAACCCCTCCACCGTCTTCGCATCCAGCTTCATCAGCATCGCCACCACCAGGTCCACCATCTTGTCGAAGTCCCCCCGATTCACCACCCCATTATGCGAGTGCGTATACCGCACCGGAACCACCAGGTTGATCGTCGGCGTCCCCCCATTATTCATCTGCATCTCAGCCGAGTCGTCCCCGTACCCCTGCACCAGGTCCGCCTGCAGCGGAATCCCCGCACCCGCAGCCGTCGCCCGCGCAAACGCCACCATCTTCCGGCTCGGAATCGTACTCGAGTCATACAGAAACATCCCCGGCCCCGCGCCCAGCTTCGCCTGGCTCTCCTCCGGCCTCGCCCCGGCCGTGTCCCCCGTAATGCCACCCTCAATCGCAATCCCGATATCCGGCTTCACCATCTGCGTCGCCGTCTTCGCCCCCCTGAGCCCCACCTCCTCCTGCACCGTCGCCACGTACAGCAGCGTGTTCGGATGAGGCATGGCCATCGTCCTCCGCATCGCCTCCACCAGCACCGCGCAGCCAATCCGGTCATCCCAGCCCTTACCCAGGTAGTTCCCGCTCCCATTCATCACCAGAAACGGCGAATCCGGCACCACCGGATCACCCGGCGCTACCCCCATCGCCGCCGCCTCCGCCGCATTCTTCGCCCCCACATCCAGGTACAGCGAGTCCCGCGAGAACACCCGCGTCCGCTCCTCCGCCGGCACAATATGGATATCCCGAATCCCCGTCACCGCATGGACCGGCCCCTTGCTCCCAATGATGATCCACCGCTGATCCACCAGCGCCTGATCCAGCCACCCACCCAGCATCTGCATCGTCAGAAAGCCGTTCGGAGTCACCCGCCGCACCATCCCGCCCAGCTCATCCATGTGCGCGTCGATCATCACCCGCGGCCCAGTCTTCCCCTGCTGGGCCACCACGCTCCCAATCCCGTCGTACCGGATCGGCTCCGTCGAAAACCCCTTCATCTCCGGCACCATAATCGCCCGTACCGGCTCCTCCGCCCCCGGAGACCCCGCCGCATCCGCCAGCCGCTGCAACAGCCCCAACGTCCTGTCCGTCTGTTGAGCAAAGCAGGAAACCGCCGCAAACGTCAGCATCACCAAAAAGAGTCGTCGCATCTCCGGAATATAGCACCGCCGCCTTTCTCTCTCACCCGCCAATCGCCCCGTTTGACGCAGATCCGCTGTCGTCTGGATCGAATCCAGAAGCGTCGTCATTCTGGCGAAGCCAGAATCTCCGTGTTGGATGTTGTGGCGACGACAGCCAGATTGCTTGCGCTCTCCTACGTCAACAGAAACAAACTCGAAACGCCACCCGCTCCGTCCGATAGCACCCGCCCTGCTGAAGGGCACGCCTTCAGGCGTGCCGAAACGCACTTGCCTCTGAGATAGCTCGGGGCTTCAGCCCCTATATCGAATCCGCCCCCTCACACCGGATCCTGAGCGGGGGTCTCGCAGCCCCACCGCGAGACCCTCGACGAAGGACCCGCTCTTGAATTTCTACGTTTCCCATAACGCCGTTTTCTGCGGGCGGCAGGATGATTGACGGCAAGCCGACTTATCGTTACCGAAGGCGAAGTTGCCGAAAACACCGTTTTCAGAGAACACTGTGCACGTGAACGGCATGACGCAGATCTCAGTCGGGGTCCATGGGCGGCTTGTCGTCCCAATCATCAGGGCGAAGTTCGGGGTGCTGCCGATAGATAGGCTCTAACAACTTGAAGGTGATCGTGTAGAAGAGATCGCCTACGTGTTGGGTGTAATCCTTGAGCTGAGATTCATCACAAGCCGCGCGTGCGAGTACCAGAGAACGTCCGATGCTGTCAAAGGCTTCAGTAAGAGCGGCACTGATCTCTTTAGCCCGATCCTTGTCGTTGATTACGATCATGGCGCAAGTATGACGCATCACGCCCGACGCCGCTCCCGGAAAGTCGGCGTTGTCGGAAACTGTGCGGATTGGTATGGGAAGCGCCCTTCTCGCAGTTGAGGCTCGTCCCTGAAGAGAAGCCGTTATGCCGTACCTAAGCGGCGTCTGCTAGATACTTGGCTATCCGTTCAATGAACAGTCGCGATGCGCGAAACGAAAGGGAGCCTCGGAGCGAGTAGAGAATCGAAGACTCAGTTTTTGCCATTCACCGTTTTTAGAATGACAGCAAGGACCTTCTTGCCAGCTTCGCTGGAGGGATCTACCAACTCAAAATGACCACCATCGACCGGAACAATTGAAACCGAGTCTCCCTTCGCTTCGGCGGCTGCTTTGTAGTCGCTATCCAAGGTGCCAACGTGGTGCAACAACCCACCACGGATGATCAACTGAGCAATATGGAGGGGAAGATTCGCCCCCGCCGATCCGTCCCGATATCGCGTGGGCTGTTCAGAAGGCGTGCCCTGCATGAACTGCGTTACAGCGGGCATGGGACAGTATTGCGTTTCCACTGGCTGTGCAGCGACAAGGTCTGGTGGACCATCGATGTCGATGATCTCTTTGATCGGCAGCGGATCACTTGTGTGAATCGCGCTATTGGCGGGCAACTTTGGTCTTGCACCCAGCCATAACGCCAATTGGCCACCGGAAGAATGCCCAACGACAAACACCTTCGACAAATCGAGCCGCTCCTTGATGGCAACCGCACGAAGATAGTCGACCGCGTGCGATAGGTCGCGATACGTAGTGGGCCACCCGCCCCCAGGACTGCCTGCCCTCCGATATTCGATGTTCCAGGTCGCTACGCCACTGCTGGCGAGAGCGGCGGAAAGAGGTTCCATCAGCGAAAGATCCGGAGGCGGATGTTTCCCGGGGAGATGGTCTGCCCAGCATCCTCCATGCACGATAACAACAACGGGAACCTTGCCTTGCGATGCCGGAAGGCGAAGTCTCCCAAACTGCAAAGGACCGGAACCATAGTGCAGCGTCTGAAAACCTGGAGAAACAGGGTTGTCGTCTGTACTCTCGGCAGGCAACTGAGCCGCTGCGCCAATGGCGGTCAGGATCACGACGTACGCTGTAAAGAGACATCTCCCGACCTGCTGCTGCAGTTGCCGACTCCGGTTTTTCTTTGCAGGTAGCATTCGCTGAGCTTATCTCAGTCTCCCGGAAAGAAATCTACACCGTCGAGACAGACACAGCTAAAAAGAAGATTCGTTCTGACTAGCCATGCGCGCCAGTCCCGAATAACGCCGTTGTCGTCACCTATGCACGGACCCTCCCGGAAAATCGCACTTCCGGCAACTTCACGTAGAGATGCGCCACTACGTGCAGAAGCGGCCCAACCAATTCCCATTCGGAACCATCCACCTCCCACACCTTATCTATTTCACCCAAATCACCCTCAAAAACACCAGCAAATCCGCATGTCAAGCCCCAAAACGTCTTATCTTCATCATTCCAAAGGAAATAGAGTTGGCGTAACCATCCTGTCCATTGAGCTACCATAGAACTAGAGCTAAATTGACACCTTGATCGGCAGCATCACCCGCCTTGATCGGTGCAGGCAACAGACACGAAGCTCTAAGAGTTTTGTTATGAATATTTTGCGGACACACGACCGCGAAAACAAAGGGATAGAAAGGGCTTGCACATCTTGATACAAGACTAACCCTTTTCTTTTGAATATTTTGCACGATTAAGCACCGGGTGGGGGAGGCTACGTGGAGTCCCCTCGACTAAACTTGATGTACCGGTGGCAGATAACTTCGCACAAACCGTCAAATCTCAAGTCGACATCGTCAAGATCGTCGGCGACTACGTCAAGCTGCGCAAAACCGGAGCCCAGAACTACACCGGCCTCTGCCCCTTCCACAAGGAAAAGACCGGCTCCTTCTCGGTCAACGCCGCGCACGCCTACTTCTACTGCTTCGGCTGCCATGAGAAAGGCGACGTCTTCACCTTCGTCATGAAGATGGACACCCTCACCTTCCCGGAGGCCGTCCGCGCCGTCGCCCAGAAGGCCGGCATCCCGCTCCCCAAGCGCGAGTTCAACTCCCCCCAGGAAGCCGCCGAAGCCGGCATCCGCCGCCAGCTCATGGACCTCCATGAGGCCGCCACCCAGTACTTCGAAGCCAACCTCAAAAGCCCCGCCGCCGCCCTCGCCCGCGAATACCTCACCGGCCGGGGGGTCACCCCGGAAACGATCCAGAAATTCCGCATCGGCTTCGCCCCGGACGACTTCAACGACATGCGCGAACGCCTCAAACCCCACTTCTCGGACGAAGCCCTCCGCGCCAGCGGCCTCTTCACCTCCTCCGAGAAGGATGACGAAGGCGCCCCTACCGGCCCCCTCTACGCCCGCTTCCGCAAGCGCATCACATTTCCTATCGCGAATGAACAAGGAAGGGTGATCGCCTTCACCGCTCGCGCGCTCTCCGAGAATGACGACAAAGGCCGGTCCATTGCCAAGTACATGAACTCACCGGAGACAGCGCTCTACACCAAGGGAAACATCCTCTTCAACCTGGATAAGGCGAAGCAGGACATGCGAGCCCATGACTTCGCCCTCCTTGTCGAAGGCCAGATGGACTGCATCTCCGTTTACATGGCCGGAATCCACAACGTCTGCGCCACCAGCGGCACTGCCTTCACGGAGATGCAGGTTCGCCTCCTTAGCCGCTTTACCAAGCGCGCAGTGGTCAACTTCGACCCCGATACAGCAGGCGCAGCCGCAGCCGAGCGCTCCATCTCCCTGCTGACCGAGGAAGGCTTCGAGGTCAAGGTTATCGCCCTCGAAGGCGGCCTCGATCCCGATCGCTTCGTCCGTGAGCATGGCATCCAGGCTTACATGGCTGCGCTGCGCACCGCCAAACGCCACTCGGATTACCTTATCGACCGTGCCCGGACCCTCTTCCCTGGCCGTAGCGCGGACGCCAAGGTTAAAGCGATGAACTTTCTTCTCCCGCATATTCGCCGCATGCCCAGCGGCATCGCACGCGCGGAGTTCGCCGACGATGCTGCTCAGAAGCTTGGCATCGACTCCGCCGTGATGCGCCAGGAACTGAAGCAGGCCGCGGCCCAGAAGCTCGAGAGTGTGCGCTCCCGCCGCGCGGAGCCCGCCAGCGAGGTGGAGCGCGTACTCCTCCGCGCCCTCGTCCTGCCTGAGGCCGATGAGGCTCGCGAGCGAGCCGCCCAAGGCCTTTCGGAGCATCCGGAGTGGTATGACGGCCTGCCCGCCGCCCCTCTCTTCGACACGTTGGCTCACCTTCCCGCGCCGGATAATCCGTTGGACGCTGCTCCCGACGACTCCAGCCGCACCCTGCTTGCCGAGGTCCTGGCGTCCACCGCAGAACCCGTACCGGAGTCTGCCGGCCAGTCCACTCCCCAGCCACCGCTCCAACAGGTGGAGAACGCCTTTCGGACTCTCCGGCGCCGCCACATGGATCGCCGCCAGAGAGAGGTCCGCGCCGCCATCGCAGAGGCGGAGCGTCGCGGAGATCAGGGTATGGTGGGTACGCTCCTGCAGGAGAAGATCCGCATTGACCGCGCCCTCCGCGACCTGGATGCGGAGCAGGACTGATGCAGTGCAGGACTTAGGAGCGGCGTCCTACATCTCCTCCTCCACCCCTTGCGTCTAACTCATATTCCCCGATCGGACGGATTGCGTGACGGCGCCGTTGGCCCCGTGCGCTCGATCTTGGGAATCGAGATCCTCCGCACCTGCGAGGAGGATCACTTTTTTTGTTCGGATTCGCTTGCGTTCAGGCAATATCAATGAACTTAACCAAGGATTGCTAAGAGTATGTCGTCCCTCCGTCTTTCCGTCGGTGTTGCCGCCTGCAGTGAAGCTGCTGGTCTGAAGCAGACGCTTGCAAGCGTGTTAATGCAGGAGCGCCCCTTCGATCAGATTGTGGTGGCAAACGATAAGACCTCCAAGGACTGCACCGGCATTTTGAAGAGCTTCGCCGGTCGCTTGTTGGTGGTGCCAGTGCCTTCCGGACTGACTGCCGCGCAGCAGTGGAATTGCCTTGCGCCGCACCTTACCGGCACCTGGGTTTCGTTGCTGACGTCAGACGACTGTGCCCGGCCAAACTTTGCTCGAGAGGTGGAGCAGACGGTCAGCGCGTCGGAGACTGCCTCCATCCTGCGGGCGGGATGGATTCGGCTCCGCGATAATGACCGGCCGGGTGAGACCTATACGCTGCACAGCGTTCGTGCCGTCGTGAAGCCGGCGGAAGCCCTCTACGAACAGCGGTTCGGGCCTAAGGGATCTTTCTCCGCGAGTGCGATTCGGCGCGACATCTGGGAGAAGGCGGGGTATTTTCCTGAGTCGACGCCGTTCCTGGGTGACTGGGCGATGTGGCTGCTGGCCGGTGCGCTGGGCGACACCGTCCGTTCACGAGAAGTGATCGCAGAGCACCGTACGCAGCAGCATGGCACCGAAGCAGACGCCGAACGCAAGACCTCTGAGATTCACGAGATGTACCTCATGTATCAGGAGATACTGCCCCGCGCCACCCGATGGGCGGGCCTCGAGACGCCGACATGGATCGCCTCAGCCAGCCGCAAGCGTTTCCGCGACGTCGCAATCGCGGCCAGCAACCGTTTCGGAAGTTCGCTGCGCGGACCTCTGGTTGCGGCGCTGCGTCCATGGGCGGAATCGGTGGAGCAGGAGCCGATGCTCGAACGGCTGGAGGCCGGAGAGCGCATCCGTGACTTCAACCTGGCCCGACGGATGAAGCCGGCCATCAAGCGTGTGATCTCCGCCGTGCGGTAGCGGTTAATTCTCCGCCACTTTAGGTGCTTCAAGCGCGCTTACGCGGGTCTCAAGCGCGGCCACCGCGGCACGAAGCGCTGCAAGTTCCTCATCGTGAGAGATGCGAAGAGCCGGTGTCTCCGGCTGGGCCGGGAGAGCGGCGGGGTCGCCGAGGAGATGGGCGGAGCGGGTCTCCCGGGAGCCGGGGACTCTGGGAAGGGCACGTACCAGAGGCGTCTCCCGGGCGGCGAGACGGTCCAGAGACGCCTGGACGGAGGCGAGATCGTCGAAGGTAAACATGCGGTCGGCGCGGGTGCGGAGTTCCCCTGCGGTCTGCGGGCCGCGCAGGAGCAGGAGGCAGAGGATTGCCGTCTCATCCCGGCGCAGCGTTAGGACGGTTCGGATGCGGTGCTCGTACTTGGGTACCCGGGCATCCCGGGTCACGGAGGTCAGGTCATGGGCTTGAAGGACGTCCAGGGCAGACCGGACTTCGTCTTCGGAGAGGTCCATGACCGGATCGCGGCTGGTCTTCTGGTTGGCCGCGGCGATCAGGCTATTGAGTGAGAGGGGATAGCTTTCCGGTGTCGTCATTTCCTTTTCCATCAGGGCACCGAGAACGCGCAGAGCTACAGGATCAAGATTCATCCGTCCATTGTGGCAGAACCGTTACTTTGGTTGCCTGTGACAGAGAGATTACAAAAAAACCTGCCGATAGTAGGGTAGACTCGATCTATCGAATGAGGAATCGCAAGTGCGATTCGCCGTTCCGATTCGAAGAGAGTCAGACCCCTGGGAGTGTGGATGCAGATTGCAGGCAGGAAGCAAATCGCGGCGATGACTACCGCCGCCGCCCTTTTGACAGTGCTGACCGGTTCCTCGCGAGCGAGCAGCGCACCTGAGAACAGAACCACCACCACCGTCACAAGCCTTGCATCCGCTCAGCGCTACTCCCTTCACCTGCACCACCTGCATACAGGCGAGACCCTCGACGTGGTGTATCGCGTGGGGAACACCTATATGCCGGATGCGATCGAGAAGCTGAACCACTTCCTGCGCGACCACCGTACCAACGACGTCAGCCAGTATGACCCCAAGGAATTCGACGTGCTGCATGACGTCATGACGCGCCTTGGACGTCCTAACGGGACGATTGACATTGTCTGTGGGTACCGTACGCCGTGGAGCAACAACTTTCTGCGAACTCGCTCCGCCTTGACTGGCGTGGCACAGCACAGCCAGCATATGCTGGCCAAGGCGATCGACATCCGGGTGCCGGGGGTGCAAACGAGCAAGCTGCGGAGTGTGGCGCTCTCACTGCATGCGGGTGGGGTGGGGTACTATCCGATCTCCCAGTTTGTGCATGTGGATGTTGGGCCGGTGAGGCAGTGGTCGTTTGCAGGCTCCGCGGAGTAGATGGTGAGGCTTGCTCCCCCCGGGCGCATTTGACGCAAAATATTCAAAACACGTCACTTAGGTTTTATTTACTCTTTCGGCAACATGGCATAGGGGACTTTTGTGGCTGCGAGCTGCCTTCCACATCCCAGGCTCCTGATGCAGAAAAGCCGCCCTTCTGGGCGGCCTTTTTTGTGTAAGAGCGGACTTATGAGTAGGTGGTCACTGTGTTCATCTTCAGGGAGGCGCGACGCATGATTTCGACTTCAGCCGGGGCAAAGATCTCCGGGTGGACTCCTCCGACCGCTACGTAGCCAGGCTCATCGCCCAAGGCAAGCGAGATCTGGTTCCAGCGCAGGAAGGGTGAGGTGGTGGGCAGCACGATCATGCGGCGCTTTGGTTCCGGGAGTGCAAAGTAGGCCAGCCAGATCATCAGAACACAGCAGAACACGATGCTGTTGAGCGTATTGAACGTGGAGACGATGCGCGGCGAGTGAGCGATCCAAGCTGAACCGATCAGTTCCGACGTAGCCAGAATTCCCAACCCGAGGCTGACGCCAAAGATTCGGCTGCGATGGGATAGGCCCATGGGACGGATCGCGAAACAGACGAAGAGGAGCAGGCACAGGGTGAGGATACTCTGCGTCTGCTGCAGTTGACGGATGGCCCCGATAAGAAAACTCTGACTGGTCATGTGTGGACCGAAGGCCATGCCCACTGCGACCGCGATGGCGACACCGGCTGCCCAGCGGAACATGAGCATGCCGAGAGCCTGAAGGCCGCGCAAAGGCATCATCGCCAGACGATAGACCTCATAGATGGCGCATAGCCCGAGCACCGCCTCAACCGCATAATCACCCCAATAGATGGGGAAGTAGAGGTGGTAGAAGGTCAACCGGGAGATCTGCCTGTTACCCATATAGAGGAGCGGCACACAGACCAGGAGGGTCGTCAGGCGGACGCCGAGGAGAAGCGAAAGAAAGCGAAATTGGCGGGTCTGCTTGCGGTAGATCAAGATGAACAACGTCGCACTACACAGCAGGGGCTCTGCTGCCGTCAACATCATGTTGAATGCGAGATTGCTCTGCACGCGCGAACCCCTCCAAGCGCAAGAATAGCGCATTGAAGGGGCTGCTACAAGAAGATTTACGACACGAAAGTAACGTGCCGCGAGGGGTGGTAACCTTACTTGCCGCAGCTGCCGTTGAACTGGCAGATGCCGCAGCCGGTGGGGTCGTTCCAGGGGCAGGTGGGAACGGGAAGAGCACCCGTACGGGAAGAAGCATTGACCTTGGCCGAAGCGGAGGTGGTATGGGCGGAGGCAACGGCACCGGTGGCAACGAGGGCAAGGGCGAGGGCGCGGACGATATTCTTCATGGTTTACTTCTCCCGTTTACTTCTTAAGTGGTAATACTTGGAACGAAAGTGGTGTGGCTTGACTTGATGAAGTAACCATATGATTTAGGGTGATGGAAGTCCATCTTGGAAAATTAGATACTGAGGTAATAATCAACACATATTACTAAGGTAATATGTGTTGGAATTTTCCACACAACTCAATTGATATGAAAGGGGTTGCGTGAAATCTCGGCCAACTACAGGATTTCGCGAGGTGTCTTCCCAGCACGTGAGATAGGGACAGAGCGCTGTGAGCGTTTGTAAAACCCGCTGGGGCGTTTTTGCGTCAAAAGACGCGCTCTGCGCTAGCTCAGCGCCAGCTCAGCGCCAGTTGGCCGATCAGCATAGCGTTCAGGGTCAAGATCACAAGAACGACTGCCCATCCTGCGACGCGGGTGTGGCGTGCACTGGCGAAGGTGTTCATCACGGAGTCGCGGCTGGTGAGGATCAGCAGCGGGATGAGCGCGAACGGCAGGGCGAAGCTGAGGACGACCTGCGAGAGGACAAGGATCTTGAGGGGATCGAGTCCAATCGCGATGACGATAAGCGCTGGAACGATGGTGATGAGGCGGCGCAGGAAGATGGGGAAATGGACGTCCAGAAAGCCTTCTATGATGACCTGGCCCGCCATGACTCCGACCGTTGAACTGGACAGACCTGAGCAGAGAAGCGCGACGGCAAAGACGACGGCGGCCGAGCGTCCAAAGAGAGGTCCAAGCGTGTGAAAGGCCTGCTGGATGGTTGGCTGCAGATTGCTGGAGTGGACCAGCGCGACCGCCGCCATGAGGATCATGGCGGAGTTGATGAGCCAGGCGCCGTTCATGGCGATGAAGACGTCCAGGAGTTCGAATTTGAGGAATTTTTCGAGGACGGTGGTAAGGGCGCGGCGGCTGGGGCGGGCCTCCGCGGTCAGTTCTTTGAGGCGGGGCTGGACCAGGGCGGAGTGCAGGTAAATGACGTGGGGCATGACCGTCGCGCCGAGCATGCCGACGGCCGCGTAGATGGAGGCCTGCAGGTTCGCTGGGGAGGATCGATCCAGCGAAGGCAGGATGGTGGAGAGCAGGGCGCGGTGCCAGTCCGGGTGGACGAGCAGGACCTCAAAGCCGTAGCAGAGGCCGATGACGGCGACGAGCAGGATGATGCTGCGCTCCAGCCAGAGGTGGCCGGCGAGATCCAGCGCCAGAATGGCGAAGACGGCGACGGTGGAGACGAGGGCGGCGAGCAGGAGCGTCGATTTGGGGGAGAAGCCGTGGGCGTAAAGGAGGGGGCCGA
Source organism: uncultured Acidobacteriaceae bacterium (assembly GCA_964242025.1). Taxonomy (GTDB): domain Bacteria; phylum Acidobacteriota; class Terriglobia; order Terriglobales; family Acidobacteriaceae; genus Edaphobacter. Next base: position 380,623 of record CAXSZW010000001.1, on the reverse strand, counting down.
AGAGGAGATCGAGGCCAATGGCGGCGCCGAGAAACTCGGCTAAATCCGTGGCAATGGCGGAGACTTCCGCCGCGAGCCATAAACCGATAGTGACGGGGCGGGAGAAGTGTTTGCGGCAGTTCTGCGGCAGGCTCATGCCGGTGACGATGCCGAGTTTGGCGGACAGATACTGGATGAGGATGGCCATGGCGTTCGACCAGAGGAGCACCCAGAGGAGCCGGTAGCCAAATTGTGTGCCGGCGAGGATGTTGGTGGCGAAGTTGCCGGGGTCGATGTAAGCGACGGAGGCGACGAAGGCCGGGCCGAAGTAGCTCAACATTTCATTGCGGCGGAAGCGCAGAAGTCCTTTGGGTCGCTGGGGCTCGCTGAGGCGAGGCTCCGGGGTTGCGAGCGACTCTGGGGCTGGGTTCGAAGGGATTGGCTGTAAATCCTCCACTTTCTGACGGTAGCATGCTGGGGTCGTGCAGGGTGGGGGGGGTGCTAGGTTAAGGGGATGAAGATTTTTGTGGTTGGTGGTGGTGGGCGGGAGCATGCGCTGATTTGGGCGCTGCGGCGGAGTGAGCGGGTCAAGGAGATTGTTTGTGCGCCGGGGAATGGGGGGATTTCAGGGGTGGCGCGGTGTGTGGGGGTGGATGTGGGGAGTTTAGCGTCCATGGTGGAGGTGGTGGAGGGGGAGCGGCCGGATCTGGTGATCGTGGGGCCGGAGGTGCCGTTGGCTGAGGGGATTGTGGATGCGCTAAGTGGTAGAGGGATAAGGGTTTTTGGGCCGACGAAGGCGGCGGCGATGTTGGAGACGAGTAAGGGGTTTGCGAAGGAATTTATGGGGCGGTGGGGGATCCCTACGGCGGCGTATGCGGTGTGTGGGTCGGTGGAGGAGGTGAGGGCGCGGCTGGCGGGGTTTGGCGAGCGGGTGGTGGTGAAGGCGGATGGATTGGCCGCGGGTAAGGGCGTTGTTTTGTGTGAGTTGCAGGGGGAGGCGGAGGCGGCGGCGGAGGAGATGTTTGGGGGCACGCTGCTGGCGGGCAGGGTGGAGCGGGTGGTGCTCGAGGAGATGCTGGACGGGCCGGAGGTTTCCTTCTTTGCGGTATGTGATGGAAACAAAGCGGTTACGCTGGCGGTGGCGCAGGATCACAAGCGCGTGGGGGAGGGGGATACGGGGCCCAATACCGGGGGGATGGGGGCGTATTCGACGGACGAGTTGATAACAAAGGAGATGCAGGATTGGCTGCTGGAGCATGTGGCGCAGCGGGTCGTCGACGGGATGAAGGCGGAGGGGACGCCGTTTGTGGGGGTGCTATTTGTGGGGGTGATGATGACTCTGAATGGGCCGCAAGTGCTTGAATTCAATACACGATTTGGGGATCCGGAGACGGAGGCGGTGCTGCTGCGGCTGGAGACGGACCTGGTGGACGTGCTGGAGGCGGCGTGTGAGGGGCGGATTGAGGAGGTGGAGATCAAGCTGAAGCCGGGGGCGAGTGTCTGTGTGATTGCGGCGAGTGGGGGGTATCCGGGTAAGTACTTCAGCGGCAAAGAGATACATGGCTTGGAGAAGGTGCCGCCGGGGGTGGAGGTGTTTCATGCGGGGACTCGGGTGGACGGGGATGGCAGGGTGGTGACGGCCGGGGGGAGGGTTCTGGCGGTGACGGCCACGGGGGTGGACCTGAAGGAGGCGTTGGGGAAGGTGTATGGCGCTTTGGAGGGTATCTCCTTTGAGGACATGCACTTCCGGCGGGATATTGGGTGGCGGGCGCTGGGCTGACCACGAGGTGAGGCTGTGGTGGATGACGGCCAAGTTGTGGTGAATGGTATGGCTAAGGTGGGTGAGGGGCAGCAAACTCTGGTATCCGGGAGCAGGTTTCAGGGTAAGTTGTTTGCATGGCGAATCCGGAGCATGTGGCGAAGCTACTTCTGGGTGGGCAAGTTTGGAACGAATGGATTATGGACCAGCGTTCCTCTTCAGACCTCCGAGCTGACCTGAGCGAGAGCCTGTTGATGAATGCGGATCTCAGCGGAGCAAACCTTACAAGAGCAAACTTGACGAGGGCGGATTTGTCCGGCGCCGATTTGTCAAACGCTTACCTCAACGCGGCAATCCTCACTGATTCGAACCTCACTGGCACCAATCTCACAGGAGCCGATCTTCAGGCTGCCTATCTCAGGAGAACTTGCCTCAAGAGGGCCAATCTGACCGGTGCTCTCCTCTCCTCAGCAAGCATTTGGGAGGTTGATATGGAGGGCGCTCATGTTCAGTTTGCACAGATTTATGAAACCAGCTTCGTCAGCACCGACCTAAGTAAAGTTCTAGGTTTGGCTTCTTGTATCTATGACGGTCCGAGCCTTGTCGATCATCAGACGTTGGCGCTGTCTAGGCGATTGCCACTTGAGTTTCTTCGGGGTGTAGGCCTTCCCAACACACTCATCGAGTACCTCCCTTCTTTGTTTGGGCAGGGAATTGAGTTTCAATCTTGCTTTATTAGCTACTCGACGAGGGATCAGGAGTTTGCGGATCGGCTGTATGCGGATTTGCAGAACAAGGGGGTGCGGTGCTGGTTTGCGCCGCACGATATTCAGGGTGGGAAGAAGATTCATGAGCAGATCGACCGGGCGATCCAGATGCACGACCGGTTGCTGCTCCTGCTGAGTGAGCACAGCATGGGCAGCGAGTGGGTGAAGACGGAGATTGCGACGGCTCGGGAGCGGGAGGCGCGGGAGGGGCGGCAGGTGCTGTTTCCGCTTGCTTTGGTGGGGTACGAGGCGGTGAAGGCGTGGCGGTGTTTCGATGCGGACCGGGGGAAGGATTCGGCGCGGGAGATACGGGAGTACTACGTGCCGGACTTCAGTGGGTGGAAGGATCATGACAGCTATAGCCGGGTGTTTGAGAAGTTGGTGCGGGATTTGAAGGCGAAAGAAACAGGTGCCGGGGCGGAGCGGCTGGGGTAAGTTGGCTGCATGGCAAATCCAGAGCATGTGGCGAAGCTGAAGGAAGGGGTGGGTGCTTGGAATGCCTGGCGCATGCAGTCAAAGGAATGGACCTCCCTTCGTACCGATCTGCGCCATGCGGAGTTGAGTAAGTTGGTTCTGAGGAACGTGCAACTGAGCGTTTCGGATCTAACTGGCGCGAAGCTTTGTGGTGCAGACCTCAGCGGCGCAAAACTGAGCGGCGCAGATTTGCGGGGAGCGGATCTGAGGGAGGTTCATCTGGATCAGGCAGATCTCAGAAACGCCTCTCTCATTGGGGCGGACCTGAGCAAGGCCGATCTAAGTTATGCGGATTTGAGCGGCGCTCAGATGAGTGGAGCAAATTTCCAACAGGGAAAGTTCCATTTTTCGAACCTTGATCGGGCGATGCTCCATGATGAAGTTTCGGGCGTTGCTGACCTGGCCGGCGCGACATTTATGGGGACCATCTTTACCAAGGTCGATCTGAGCCGAGTGAAAGGGCTGGAGCTGTGTCGTCACCAAGGGCCTAGCAGTATTGATCAAGTAACCCTGGAGCGGTCAGGGAGATTGCCACTTGCCTTCTTGAGGGGATGTGGACTCTCGGATACCTATATTCAGTACATCCCTTCGATTTTTGGGCAGGGGATCGAGTTTTATTCGTGCTTTATCAGTTACTCGACGAAGGATCAGGAGTTTGCGGATCGGCTGTATGCGGACTTGCAGAACAAGGGAGTAAGGTGCTGGTTTGCGCCGCATGACATGCAGAGTGGGAAGAAGATTCATGAGCAGATCGATGAGGCGATCAAGGTGTATGACCGGCTGCTGCTGATTCTTTCTGAACACAGTATGGCGAGTCCGTGGGTTTCGACGGAGATTGGAAAGGCGCGGAAGCGGGAGCGGGCGCTTGAGATGGAGAGGCTGGAGGCGGTGAAGCGTGGGGAGGCCAAGGAGAGGCGGCGGGTGCTGTTTCCGGTGGGGCTGGTGGGGTATGAGGCGATGCGGGAGTGGGAGTGCTTCGATGGGGATCTGGGGACGGATTCGGCGAAGGAGATACGGGAGTTTTTCATTCCGGACTTCAGTGGGTGGAAGACGGATCATGATGGGTATAAGCGGGAGTTTGAGCGGTTGGTGAGGGATTTGAAGGCGACGTGAGGTGGAGTGGCGATGACAGCAAGAGGACTTGCATTCTCGCGCGAGCCTGCTGACGATTGTGTTGCGATGAGCTTCTTCGGGGTCCGAAGACTGCGTTCGGCGCAGACGACGCGCCGGACTTCGCTCAGGATGACGCATCTTTCCCAATACAAAAACAACCCGGCTAACTCGTATCTGGCGCAAGGCGCTAGGGGTGGTGGGGGGTTAGGGGGGTGGGTTCGAGGTGGGGTTCGGGGTGTTGGGGGCCGGAGTTGGGGAGGAGGCCGGGGGGGGGGGGGTGGGTGGTGTGGGTCCACTGGACGAGCTCGTCGAAGGCGTGGCCGATTTCGTCCGCGGTGAAGGTGCAGTGGCCATCGCGGTGGACGTACTGCTGGACGAGGTTCTGGGAGAAGCCTGCGATGGCGACCTGCTCGGCGTAAAAGGGCAGGGTCCAGATGGGGATGCGGGGATCGTACGTGGTGTGGAGGGCGAGCATGGGCCGCTGGAGACGGCCGGAGGGGGTGTAGTGGTGGAGGAGGTAGTCGCGGGCGCGGGGGTCTGCGGCGTAACGGCGGACGCCGTCGTTGAGGAGATTGTCAAAGGCGGCGGTGGTGGGGTTGGTGCCGGAGTAGAGGAAGTTGCGGTTGTCAAAGGGGTTGCCGTGGGCGCGGCGCTGGATATCGCCGAGGACGTAGGTGTAGTAGATGACGGCGGCGGCGACTTCGCGGTCGGTGTGGAGGCCCATGAGGTTGCGGAGGGCGGTGGCGTAGGCCGGGTTGGCGGTGAGGGCGGCTTCGGCGCGGAGGCGGAGGGTGTTGGTTTCGCGGAAGTCCGAGGGGATGGGGACGAGCGGGGGCAAGAGGTTGGGGAAGTAGAAGTCGAAGGCGGCGCGCCAGGCGAAACGGCGCTGGAAGGCGAGATCCGTGGGGCCGACGGAGCCGCAGAGGTCGAGGCCACCGGAGTACGGGCGGGGGTTGATCTCCAGCGTGGCGGCGACGAGGGCTCCGCCCATGCTGCCGCCGGCGACGAAGGTTTCCATCTCCTTGCCGGGCTTGTCCGGCTTGCCCTTGGCAGCGGCCTTGGCCTGGGCGGGCTGGCCGTAACGCTGGAGGAAGTAGAGGCGAAGCTGCTCGGTTTCGGGGTAGGCTTCGGCGAGGGCCCAGCCGGGGGTGCTGTAGGCGGACTGGATGATGGCGTAGCCGCGGTCGAAGAGGGGCTGGGTCTGCTCGTTGAGGGGGGCGGTGGGGCGGTAGACGAAGGTGCCTTCGGAGTAGCCGTGGAAGTAGACGACGAGGGCGTGGTTCCAGGCGTTGGGGATGTCGATGCGGTAGGGGGTGCCCTGGAGGGAGCCGGTTTCGACCATGCCGGCGGAGTTGTGGGCGATGTCGGGTTCGCGGTCTGGGCGGAGGGTCTTGTCTGCGGCGGCGTGGGCTGGGAGAGGCGCGGCGAAGGACGCGAGGGCGAGCGCCAGGACGGCGAGGATCGAGCGACATTTGACGGTGGCGGGGGTCCGTCCGGGGGTCGGCGTGAGCATAGAGGAGTGTGGGACGATTCTACGCCGAGGGGATGACATGTATCGAGATGAGATGCGTGCGGTGGTGGATGGGGAGGGGTGGGGGGTCAGTTGGAGTCTGGATCAGTTGGAGTCTGGGCGGGGGGCGTCCTTGCGGAATGGGCGGAGGCGGGAGAGTTCATCGGCGGAGTAAAAGGCGGTGGTTTTGTCTGAGAAATGCACGAGGATGCCGAGGTTTGGAACGAGTTCGACCGAGATGACCATGATCGCCATAGAGAGGAATCTGAGGCAAATCGCAGGGAAGCTCGGCTGGGCGCAATTTGGAGTCAAGGTAAAGATAACAGATGGGTTGAGGAGAGGGAGGAGTGCCCGGGGCCTCCTCCCTTTTGGACAGGGTGCGGCTGGCTAGTGGCCGAATTTGTAGGCGATGCCGAACTGGATGATGGGGAAGAAGCGCAGGGGGGCGAGATCGTGGATGATCTCGTTCTGCTCTTCAAGGAGGTTGGCCTGGGCGTCGGGGTCGGTGGCGATGGGGCCGCAGTCTCCGGAGGGATCGCAGGAGGAGCCGGCGAGCTTGAAGACAGCGGTGGGTTTGGCGATGTACTGGAAGCCGAACTCCATTGGGAAGGTGATGTTCTTGTCCTTGTGCGGGATCATGTTGCCGAAGCCGGCGGTGAGGCGAGGGGAGAACTTGCTGCCGAAGCCGATGAGGGCGGTGCCGTGGATGGGGTCGGCGGGGTCGGAGGTGTAGTCCTGATCGTTGAGGGTGATGACGCCGTTGGGTGCGATGTGGATGAGGGCGTTGTAGTTGCTGTGGTTGAAGAAGGTGACGCCGGGGCTGATGTGGAAGGAGTGCTTGTCCGAGAGGAACCAGTCCACGCCAGCGTGGATGTTGCCGAGGTGGAGGGTGCCGTCGATGGGGACGCTGTCCGTGGTGAAGCTGGTGGTGTAGTTGAAGAAGCCGACGCCGCCGCGGAGATTGAAGCGGGTGTTGAGCGGGGTGGCGATCTCCACGCCGGCGCCGCCGGTGCCGAAGGTGGCGCCGATGGCAAAGGTGGAGAAGGGACGGGTGTGCGAGGCGACGGCGAGCGGCGGACGCATGGAGCGGATCATCGCATGGGGGATGGCTGAGGGGGCATCTGGGAGCGGGTCTGGCGCGGGTGAGGAGTACGGCGCGGCGGAGGTGGAGTAGGGTGAGGCAGAGGCGAAGCTGGATGGAATCTGGCCCGGGGCTGTGCCTGTTACAGCCGCGAGGGCGGCGCAGGCGAGGAAGGTGGGGAGAAGGGTGTTCACGTCGGGCTCCAACGGAGTCTGGGATTGGGTGGACCGGCAGAGAGTGAGACAGAGTCCTTCCCCGGCTTCACATGGTGCTGAAGGGAGAAGAGAAGTGCTTGAAGAGGTGCGGAGCCTATGTGTTCGCTCTCGCTTTGCGCGCCGGTGAGGGCGGCTGGTATGGATCGATTATAAGGAATGGCGCATTGAAACTGCTGGCTTTATCGGCCATAAATAATAAGTTACACAACTGTTACAGTTCTCTTTTGGCAGGATCAAGGTGGGTTGGGTAGAGAATTCCTGGAGGCGGAAGGAGCTACGCGGGAACCCGGAAGAAAGTACCGGTTGTGGCGAAGACCGGGCGAATCTAAGATGGAGCGAGAGGAGTGCCGTGTGAGCGACGCCGCACAACCCGATCGCTTTGGCTTCCTGCATATCGACCTGAACAGCTTCTTTGCGTCGGTGGAGCAGCAACTGCACCCGGAGTACAGGGGCAAGCCGGTGGGAGTGTGCGGGACGATGGCCGATACGGGCGCGCTGATTGCGGCGAGCTACGAGGCGAAGGCGCTGGGGATCCATACGCTGACCAAGGTGGGCGAGGCCAAGCGGCTGTGTCCTGAGATTATCCTGGTGAATGGGTCGCACACGGAGTACTCGAAGTTCAGCCACAACATTGCGGCAGCGGTGGAGCGATGCTGCCCGGTGGCACATACGCCTTCGATCGACGAGATGGTGTGCCAGTTGATGGGACGCGAGTGTGAGCCGCCCAGGGCGAGGGCGATTGCGCTCGAGATCAAGCAGGCGATCAAGGACGATGTGGGGGAGACGCTGCGGTGCTCGATTGGGATGGCGCCGAACCGGTACCTGGCGAAGATTGCGAGCGATATGCAGAAGCCGGACGGGCTGATCGGACTGCTGCCTTCACAACTGCCGCGGGCGATTGCTCATTTGAAGCTGCGGGACCTGCCCGGGGTGGGGGCCAGGACGGAGGTGCGGCTGAATGCGAAGGGCATTACGACCATGGAGCAGCTGCTGGCGCTGGACCGGAACGGGATGCATGGGCTGTGGGATTCGGTGTGGGGGGACCGGCTGTATCACTGGCTGAGGGGCGCGGCTACGGGGGATGACGGGGCGCCGGTGCCGAGTGAGATTCAAAAATCGTTGGGGCACAGCCATGTGATGGGGCCGGAGTTTCGCAACGACGGCGGAGCGTGGGCGGTGGCGCATAAGCTGCTGCATAAGGCTTCCATGCGGCTGCGGATGGAGAAGTTCTATGCCGCGGCGATGACGGTGACGATCAAGTATGCGCTGACGCGGGAGCAGGCCGAAGCGGTGGGGGCGAAGCAGCACTCAAGCGGGATCAAGCAGGCGGGATGGGCGATGGAGGCGAAGTTCAAGGATTGCCAGGACACGTTGAGCCTGCTGGACGTGCTGCGGAACGTGTGGAAGCAGAGGCCGCGGGGGGATAAGTACGAGCGACCGTTCTTTGTGGGGGTGACGCTGCGGGAGTTGATCCCGGAGGACGAGCACCAGGCTTCGCTGTTTGGCGATCCGGATAACCGGGCTGGCTTGTCCGCGACGATGGATAAGCTGAACCTGAAGTATGGGCACAGCACGCTGCACTTTGCGGGGATGCTGCCCGCGCGGGAGACGGCTCCCACGCGGATCGCGTTTACGCAGATTCCGGTGCAGTACGGGGTGGAGTATATGTAACCGGTTTGTTACCTTCAGGCCTGGTAGCCCATGGTGGCGAGGACTTTTCGCATGTAGGCGAAGCTGGAGGTGACGCCCGGCATGGGGTCTTTTTCGTTGATCTCATATTCGAGGTCGACGAAGCCTTTGTACTTGGTTTCGACGAGGGCTTTGAAGATCTCGGGAATGGGGATCTTGCCTTCGCCGACGGCGACCTGGCTTTCCTTAACCTTGAGGTCTGTGAGGTCCTTGATGTGCATGTTGAAGAGGCGCGGGCCGACGGCGTGGATGGCCTCAATGGGGTCGGTTCCGGCGCGCTCGGTGTGGCCGAGGTCAATGCAGCAACCGATGCGGGGGTCCATGTCCTTAACGAGTTTGAGGATGTCCAGTGGGGACTGCCAGAGCTTATCCTCCGGGCCGTGGTTGTGGATGGCGAGCTTGATGTCGTACTCGCGGACGAACTTTTCCACGCGCGGGAGGCTGGCGGGGGTAGGGTCGCCGCCGACGATGACGGGGATGCCGGCGCGCTTGGCGTACTCGAACTTGGCGCGGATGTCGTCATCTTCATCCTTGGGGAAGTAAATGGCGCCGCAGGCGTGGAGCTTGATGGCGTTGGCTTTGTAGTCGGCGACGGCGGCGGCCTCGGCGGCGGGGTCGGTGGGGAGGTGGTCCTTGACGTCCTTGCAGTTGAGGTCGCTGACGTGGAGCTGCTTGAGGAAGCCGATCATCTGGGCGCGGGTGAAGGCGCGGAAGGTGTAACTGGCGATGCCGAGCTTGAAGGGAGAGGGGGAGAGCGCGAGGAGGGAGGCGGGAAGGGTGGCGGCTCCGGCGGCGAGGGCTCCGGTGCGAAGAAGGGTGCGGCGGGTGAGGGAGTGGGGCATCGGTTGGGGTCGTCCTTGGCTGCGTGAGATGGTGGCTTGAAAATACAAGCGGCATCATAGTCCGCGGAAGGGTGGTTGGGCGAACTCGATGAATGGGCGCCGATAACCGTAGGCTGGGATTCGGCATCCGAAGGCTGAGCAGGGACTGGAGCGAACGTTATGAAAGCAAGCACGATACTTCTGACTGCCGGCGCGTTGAGCCTGGCGGCGCTGGGCGGATGCAAGAAGACCGCGGACAACAAGATCAACTTCAAGAATGCGATCGACACGTACTATTCGTCGCGACAGGCCTGCCTGTGGGAGGACCCGATCAAGTTTCCGGTGCAGGCGGATACGTCCGATACGAGCAAGACGCAGGGGTACGATGCGCTGGTCGATCAGGGGCTGCTGGCCCGGACGACGGCGGAGAAGAAGGTGTTCATCGTGGCGTCCAAGCAGGTGACGAACTATGACCTTTCCGACAAGGGGCGCGGGGCGTGGACACCGGATCCGCAGCAGCCGGGTTATGGCAACTTCTGCTACGGCAAGCCGACGGTTTCGACGATTGAGAACTCCACGCCCACGACGGATCAGCCGGGGGCGACGACGACGGTGACCTACCAGACGACGATTAGCGGCGCTCCAGGTTGGGCGACGGCGGCGGAGACGCAGACGGCGTTTCCGGGTGTGCAGGCTCGGCTGGCAGGGCCTGTTGCGGGTACGGCGACGCTGACGAATACGCCGAACGGTTGGGCGGTGACGACGGGGCCGGCCTCGACACACGCGCATACGCCGGCGACCAAGGCGGACGGGGCTGTGGTGCAGTAGAGGCATGAAGGTGGGCCTTCCCGGTGGACCGGGAGGGCCCGCTTGATGGGCTGCTCTACAATTGGGAGCATGTCAGATTGCCTGTTTTGTAAGATTGGCGCGGGGACGATTCCGGTGATGGCGCTGCACCAGGATGAGCGCTGCTTTGTGTTTCCGGATATCAACCCGCAGGCTCCGACGCACTTTCTCGTGATCCCGAAGGAGCACTTTGCGGATGTGACCGAGCTGCCGGCGGAGCTGCTGGGACGTCTCCTCCATGTGGCGGCGAGGATGGCGAAGACGATGCTTCCGGGTGGGCATCGCATGGTGGTGAATACAGGGCCGGACGGCGGGCAGACGGTGGCGCATGTTCATCTGCATGTGCTGGGCGGACGGGCGATGCACTGGCCTCCGGGATAGATTGAGTTACGCGCAAACGAAAGGGCAGGGGATCACTCCCCTGCCCTTTCGTTTTGCTGCGATGAGTCTTACTGGTTGTAGTTCGCCTCTTCCGTATCCTCAATGCCGTAGCGGCGCAGGAGGTTGGGGAGGTTCTGCGAAAACGCAGCGCGGGGCATGACGGTATCGCAGCCGGCCTCGACTGCCTTGGCCTTGAGATCGCCCTGCAGGTGCGAGAGGAAGCCGATGATGGAGGCGGTCTTCTTGAGCTTCGCCTTGAGCTTGGGGATCAAGGTCATGGGCTTGGCGTTGGCGTTGTTGAGGTCGAAGACGATGAGCGCGGGACGGTCGTCGTCCTCACCCGTGGTCAGTTGAGCGATGGCTTCCTTGTCGTTCTTGACGAAGGCGACCTTGACGCCGAGCTTGCGAGCGGTCTCCTGGATCTTGGCCGTGATGAAGAGGTCTTCGATGAAGAAGTAGATGTGGGTGGGGGCGTTCTCCGGGATCGGCACGCTGCGACCCTGGGAGTAGTCGATGGGCTGCGAGTCGCCCTGGTAGCCGCTGCGGCGATGATGGCCGCCGTGGCTGCCGTTGGGCTCGATGGTGGACGGAGGTGTCTCCGCGAAGTTGCCGTTGACGGCGCGGTAGCTGTGGTCCATGGGGCCGACGAAGCTGCGCGGGCCGCGCTGCTGCTTGCCGCCGCCACCGCCGCCGCCAAAGCCGCCCTTGCGCTTGAAGCCGCCGCCACCGCCGTTGCCGGGCTGGTGGGTGTCCGGGCCGCGGAACTGGGGTGCGCCGCCGCCATTGTTCTGGCTGAAGCCGCCACCGCCGTTCGAGCTCTGCTGGTTGCCGGGATTGTCCTGGCTGCGGGGGCCGCGGTCGCGATCGCGCTCACGGAACTTCTTCTTCCAGCGCTTGGTGCCGCCGGGAGTCGCGCCGTTCTGCTGGCCGTTGTTCTGCTGGAAGCTGCGTCCCTGCTGGTGCTGGCCGCGATGCTGTGCGGGTGCGGAGTTCTGGGGCGCGCTGGCCTGCACAGAGGGAATGGTTCCCCCTTCGCTGCCGGAAGCGCTGCTTGGCTGGCTACCTGGCTGAGCGCCGGGCTGGCCGCTCGTTTGGCCGGCCATCTGACCCTGGTCTGGACCGTCTTCCGAGCCCTTTTTACGCTTGCGCCGCCGCCTGCGGCTGCTCTTGGATTGACCCATGCCATGCGGAACCCGCTGGCCGTTCTCATCCATCTCGTATTGCCCACCGCTGGAATCCTGGCCGAAGCCTTCGCCAGACTGCGCCGATCTCTGTTCGACCGGCGACTCGACTACATTCTGCTCTGCACTCATGCTTCTGCTTCCTCTTGCCCGGACCAGTGGAACTGATCCGGCGCTGTCGTCCTGACTTACAACCACACCTTCAACCCATGATCCCGTCTGCCGCGACCGAGTCTTCCGGCCTGACGCTCGACCAATCCATGGGGGAGACACCTTCGGTTCACCCGCCGTCCGCATTCAGCCGAAGCGCTGTGTCACTGGCTCAGCGTTCTTGTCCGAATGCGATTGGGTAACCCGGTTCCCCTTCTAACACGCTACGTAAAAGACTTTGCGAACTTTTCTGAGGGTTTTGGCCTTGAACCCAACGCGCCCCGGTTCTTTCCATGGGCTGCGCGAGGGGACTGCGAGGCATCAGGTAAGTTCAGTCATGGAAATCAGAGTGCGAATCGCGGCGTTACGCTGCGCAAGAAATCCTGCTGCGCACAGCCCTGTCGCGACTTTCTTTGGCGTTTTCCCCGCTTTGGCGCTGCTCTGGACGTCTTTATGGGCCAACCGGCCATTCCTTCGATGAGATGGCTTCCCACTCTCTATCGGCTTTCTTCTGCGTTTGCCTACTCTTACGCTGTCCCCAAGGCTGCGGCTGAGATGCCTTCCCGGCACCCTGCACCCACGGCAGCTCTCGGACAACCATGAGACTACTCTGAAATGCGCGGCGTGACAATCCTTTTCTTGCGCCGCGAGGGACGGGGCCAAGAGAACCGCGGCTGAGAGGTGTTGCTGGGGACAGGGGCACGGCCACCTCACTCCCCGTAAGGTGGCCCCTCTCTATCCGCAATGGCCAGTCACTGGCCTCCGAGAATCGTCGCCCTGCCTTGTGAGCAGAAGCGCCGGAACCCCGACCGGCGAACAACACCTACATTGGGTGCGCTCTTCCACAGTCTAAGGTCGTACCTTGTGCGCCCACAGAAGACTTCTCTGAATCCATGCCGCCACACGCCAGGAAGAGATGCAATCCCCGTGCCAAATCAGGAGTGCCAGGAATGGGCTAAATCTGCGATTGCCGTCCAGCGGAACTCCATATTTCGGAGAGCGGCGGGATGGACCCTCCAGTTTTCGGGAGAAAGACAGCTCCGCCGCCGTTTGACCGTCCAGAGGGGCAGACCTATAATTTGAGAACATTCTGATTCTGGAGAGTCCAACGTCCAGTTCTGTTTTGAACCGGACGAAACGACCAGACGGAGCGACCGACCCGATGACATGAGGCGGCAAGCGACGGGCGCCAGATTCAGCCAGTGGTTTTGAGCCGCAGGGGCAGCTAGAGCCCGAAGCGGCCTGGAGTTTCGATCCGAACGCAGCGCAAGCAGATCCTCCTACCTTCCGAGTTCCCGCGCACCATCCCGCGCCATGAGTTCCCTCCGAGATGTTCGAGTCGATCTTCTCAGACCGTGCTCTGAACCTTTCGCTTTCTGGCCTCGACCTCCGCTTCCGTTCCATTGGATCCGCGTTCACCTCAATTCCGTCTCACTCAACCTCGTCCAACTCAATGTCAAGGAGCACGACAATCAGCATGAACCGCACCCTCACCCTTATCACCGCGCTTGGCGCGGGTCTCGCCACCGCAAACTTTGCCGCCGCCCAGACCGCTGCTCCCGCGGCCGCTGCTCCGGCTGCTTCCGCTCCTGTCGGCGGCCCGGCCGTCGTCTCCAAGGTTGCGCTCATCAACTTCGAGCAGGTTGTTCTGGCCTCCAACGAGGGCCAGGTCACAACCGCGAACACGCAGAAGAAGTTTGAGCCGCGCAAGAGCCAGATCGAGGCGCTTGGCGCCGAGGTCGACGCCCTGAAGAAGAACCTGCCGCCCAACCTTCCGGATGCGGAGCGCGCCAGCCGGCTGCAGCAGATCGATACCAAGGAGAAGCAGCTGAACCTCGATGTGGAGAGCGCAACGACGGCCTACAACACCGAGCTGCAGGAGGCTCTGTCCAAGGTTGCCGCCAAGCTGGCCGGCACCATGCGCGACTACGCGCAGGCCAATGGCTACACGCTGCTGCTGGATGTCTCCAACCAGTCCTCGAACGTCCTGTGGACGCTTCCTTCGGCGCACTCGGACATCTCGCAGGCCGTGGTGGATGCGTACAACAAGTCCTCGGGCATTGCTGCTCCGCCGCCGCCCGCTCCCAGCTCCAGGCCCGCGTCCGCCGCACCGGCTCGCACTGCGCCGGCCAAGCCCGCCGGCCCCAAATAAGCTGCCGGGCACCAAAGCAAAAGGCGGGAGCGACTCCACCGAGTCGTTCCCGCCTTTTGCTTGTTTGTAACCTAAGGCCTTAGTCTTCGCCCACCTTCAGGACGGCGAGGAAGGCCTCCTGCGGAATATCCACCTTGCCGATGCGCTTCATGCGCTTTTTGCCTTCTTTCTGCTTGTCCAGCAGCTTGCGCTTGCGGCTGATGTCGCCGCCGTAGCACTTGGCGATGACGTTCTTGCGGATGGCGGTGACGGTCTCGCGGGCGATGATCTTCGAGCCGATGGCGGCCTGGATGGCGACCTCAAACATCTGGCGCGGGATCAGTTCGCGCATCTTGCTTACGAGCGCCTTGCCGCGATCGAACGCGAAGTCGCGATGCACGATGATGGAGAGCGCGTCCACGGGCTCGCCGCCGATGAGGATGTCCATCTTGACCATGGGCGAGACCCAGGTGCCGGCCAGCGCGTAGTCGAGCGACGCATAGCCGCGGCTGACGGTCTTCAGCTTGTCGTAGAAGTCGAGGACGATCTCGTTCAGCGGCAGCTCGTAGGTGATGAGCACGCGCGTGTCCGAGACATACTCCATATTCTTCTGGCGGCCCCGCTTGTCTTCGACCAGCTTGAGGATGCCGCCGACGTACTCCTCGTTGGTGAGGATCTTGGCGATGATGACCGGCTCTTCAATGGTCTCAATCTCGGTTGGGTCCGGCCAGCGCGAGGGGTTGTCAACCTCGAGCTTGGTGCCGTCGGTCAGGGTGATCTGGTAGCGCACGCCGGGAGCGGTGGTGATCAGGTCCAGGTCGTATTCGCGCTCAAGGCGTTCCTGAATGATCTCCAGATGCAGCAGGCCGAGGAAGCCGCAGCGGAAGCCGAAGCCCAGCGCAACCGAGCTCTCCGGCTCAAACGAGAACGACGCGTCGTTCAGCCGCAGCTTCTCCAGCGCATCGCGCAACATGCCGTGCGCGTGGGAGTCCACCGTGTACAGCCCGGCGAAGACCATGCTCTTGATGTCTTCAAAGCCGGGCAGCGCCTCGGCACAGGGCCGCGCGACTTCGGTGATGGTGTCGCCTACCTTGGTATCGGCGACGTTCTTGATGGTCGCGACGAAGAAGCCGACCTCGCCTGCCGAAAGCTCGTCGAGCGCGACAGGTTTGGGCGTCATCACGCCCATGCTCTCCACGTCGAACTGCCGGCCGTTGGACATGATCTTGATCTTCATGCCCTTCTTCAGGCGGCCGTTGATGATGCGGGCCAGCACGATGACGCCGCGGTAGGCGTCGAACCAGGAGTCGAAGATCAGCGCCTGCAGCGGCGCTTCAGGATCGCCGGCGGGCGGCGGAAGCAGCGTCACCACAGCCTCGAGGATCTTCTCCACATTCAGCCCGGTCTTGGCGGAGACTGCGACCGCATCATCCGCGGGCAGGCCCACGGACTTCTCGATCATCTCCTTGGTCCGCTCAATGTCAGCCGATGGCAGGTCGATCTTGTTGATGATTGGAATAATCTCAAGCCCGTTCGAGATGGCGAGATACGCATTCGCGAGCGTCTGCGCCTCCACGCCTTGCGAAGCGTCCACTACCAGCAGCGCACCCTCGCAGCTTGCCAGCGAGCGGGAGACCTCATAGCTGAAGTCCACGTGCCCCGGCGTGTCGATGAGGTTGAGCTGGTAGATCTCGCCATCCTCCGCCGTGTACATCATGCGGACGGTGTGGGCCTTGATGGTGATGCCGCGTTCGCGCTCCAGATCCATCGCGTCCAGCACCTGCGCCTGCATCTCGCGGGAACTCAGCGAGCCGGTCATCTCCAGCAGGCGGTCAGACAGCGTGCTCTTTCCGTGGTCGATATGCGCGATGATCGCGAAGTTGCGTATGTGAGCCAGATCCATGCGGTTGTCTTGAAAGAGCCCTCAAACCCGATGCTAACACCGCAGCCACACCCCACGTTCGCGTCCAGGGCTCCCTTCCAAATGCAGATGGCCCTCGCGGGAATCGCAAGGGCCATACGCATTTGAGGTGCATGCTTAGAAGGACTTCCCGTTCGACCGGAAGCCTAGCAACAACCGCAGCATCCGCCGGAGACGCAGATGGTGCAGGTGCACGTGCAGGCGGGGGTGCATTTCATTGTCATGGAGTCAACGCTATGCCTCGCCCCAGGCAGTGTCAATCAGGGATGCCTGATCGGCATGCAAGCTCCCAGCCTCGCGATCCGTCTTACAATCAGATGTGGCTGAACCTCAGCGGCGCGCCCGTGCCTCCGGCGAGCCCTGCACGCAATCCAGAACGGGAGCCAGACCGACCCTCAATGACCTTTCCCCGGATGACTCCACGCCGCTCCCTTGCCACGCTTCGTCTTTCGCTGGCGTGCCTCTGCGCCCCGCTGGTCCTGCTTGCAGGCTGTCCGGACGATGCCACGACCGGCGCTCCCGGAAACTTCCCCGCGCAGGCAACAGCGCCCGCCGTGCAGACGATGCCCTCCGGCTCCGGCCAGAAGACGACGCCCACGCCGCAGATTCAATCCATCACCCCGGCCTCCTCCGCGCAGATTCCGCCGCAGCTCTCGCAGAAGGCCCAGCAGGTGGTGACGAAGGCGCAGGCCAGTTACGACTCCGGCGTCACCAACTATCGCGCCGGACGCCTGGACGCGGCGCGCATGGACTTCGATTACGCCGTGGACACCATGCTGAGCAGCGGCCTGGACCTCAAGGGCGACTCCGACCTCGCCGACCAGTTTGAACGCCTGCTCAGCGCCATCAACACGCTGGAACTCGCCGCCCTGAAGCAGGGCAACGGCTTCACGCCAAAGCTTGACGCCGCACCGCTCGACGCCGCCGAGGACCTGACCTTCGCGCCCAACCCGGAACTCGTCGCGCGCTTAAAGACGGAGTTGAACGTCACCTCCGACCTTCCCCTCGTCATCAACGACCAGGTCGCCGGTTACATCGGCGTCTTCTCCGGCTCCAACAGCTTCCGCGCGCACATGGCCGCGTCGCTACAGCGCGTGGGCAAGTATCGCGGGCTCATCCAGCAGGTGCTCAAGGAAGAAGGCGTTCCGCAGGACCTTATCTATCTCGCCGTAGCTGAATCCGGCTTCCAGCCGCAGGTGGTCAACGGCCGCTCCGGCGCCGGCGGCATGTGGCAGTTCATGACCTTCACCGGCCTGGAGTACGGCCTGCAGCGCAACGGCTACTTCGACTACCGCTTCGACCCCGAGAAGAGCACCCGCGCCTACGCCCGCTACATCAAGGCCCTCTATAAGCAGTTCGGCGACTGGTACCTGGCCATGGCCGCCTACAACTGGGGTCCCGGCGGCGTGCAGCGCGCCGTGCAGCGCACCGGCTATGCCGACTACTGGGAGCTCCGCAGCCGCAACGCCATGCCCGCCGAGACCCGCGCCTACGTCCCGCAGATCCTCGCCGCCGTCATCATGGCCAAGAACCCGGAGCGCTACGGCTTGGACAAGCTCGTGCCCAGCCCCGCCGTCATCTATGACACCGTCAGCACCTCCTACGCGATCGACGTACGCCTGGTGGCCGACGTCACCGGCGTCTCCGTACAGGAGATCGTCGCGCTCAACCCTGCACTCCTTCGCCTGACCACGCCGCGCGATATCGGCTTCGACCTCCACATCCCACCCGGCACCAAGCAGCTCTACACCGAGCGCCTGAAAGACATCCCGGAAGATCGCCGCGCAAGCTGGCGCTTCCACGTCGTCAAGCCCGGCGAGACCGTGGACACCATCGCGTCTGCCCTGCACGCGCACGCCGCGGACATCGTGGACACCAACGGCATCACGCAGGCAGACCCCATGGCCGTCGACGATGAGCTCGTCGTTCCCATCCAGAACGCAGCCTCCGTCGCGCATCCCTCGCGCTACACGCTGCGCCGTGGAGACACGCTCATCACCGTGGCCGACAGCTTCAACGTCACCGTCGAAGAGCTTCGCCGTTGGAACAATCTCTCCAGCTCCAGCGTTCGTCCCGGCCGCACGCTCAACGTGACCGAGCCCATCCGGCTTGGCCCATCGTCACGCGCCAGAGGACGTGGAGGACGCGGGCGCAGAGGAGGCGGCAAGGCCTCAGCCCGCGGCAGACGCGGCTCCGCTGCATCCTCGCGCAGCGCGGAGAAAGCCTCATCGCGCGGCGCGGTAAAGGGTTCAGCCAAAGGTTCGGCGAAGTCTTCCGCCCACGCTTCGGTGTCGTCTTCTCACGCGAAGAGTTCACATAAGAAACGTTAGGGCTGGCTGAAGAGGTCCATTGCAAAAAAGACCCTTGCACTGTGTGGCGCACGGATGCATCCTGTTGCTATCATCCGTGCCGCGACATGATGTCGAAAACTGTGTTTGGATGAACGTGCATCAGACAAAGAAGCAAGACCACTCGTAGCAGCAACAAGGGGACACCATGATCCACGATAACCATCTCGAAGAAGAGACCAAGCTTCACGCCGCGGCCGGCGATGACACGGATAACCTGGACGATACCCGCACCCCTGCAATCGACGAAGATGACGAAGACGATGAAGAGGAAGAAACGACGCTGACCTCCAGCGATGCCGGAAACGACAGCGCGCTCATCGCGCCGGATGTCGATCTTGAAGGCGAAGACATCGACGACGAAGAAGACGAGATCGATGAGGACGAAGACGAGGCGGAGGACGAAGAAGACGACATCGCCGGGGAAAACGACGACGAGGACGACACCACGACCACCCGCCACAACACCCATGCAGAAGACGCCGCACTCCGCGCCAAACCCGGTTCTCCGGTTGACCCCTATGAACCGCCTACGAAAGAGTCCTCTTTGCCCGTAAAGAATCCCGCAGAAACAGACGTGAGCGCCGTGCTCTCATCGCTGAAACCCAAGAAGGCCGTCGCCAACAAAGCCGTTGCCAAAAAGGCTGTACCCGCGACGAAAGCGCCCGCCAAGAAAGCCGTAGCGAAGAAGGCTCCAGCCAAGAAAACCGCAGCAACGAAGACCCCGGCCAAGAAAGCCCCTGCAAAAAAGATCGCTGCGAAGAAAGCTCCAGCCAAGAAGATCGCCACCAAGGCCCCAGCCAAGAAGACGCCGGCCAAAAAGGTTCCGGCGAAGAAGATTCCAGCCAAAAAGATTCCAGCGAAGAAGACGGTCGCAAAGAAAGCGCCCGCAAAGAAGGTGCCCGCAAAGAAGGGCGTCTCCACTTCGCTTTCAGCATCTGCCGCGAAGAAATCGAGTGCTCTGCGCGGCAGCAAGACGGCCCCTAAGAAGGCCGCCGGCAACAAGAGCACCAGCACCAAAAAACCCATAACGAGAGGTATCACCTTGGCAACGAAGAAAGCAGCAGCACCCGCAAAGAAGGCCCCGGCGAAGAAGGCTGTCGCGAAGAAGGCTGTCGCGAAGAAAGCTGTCGCGAAGAAGGCAGTGGCAAAGAAGGCTGTCGCCAAGAAGGCGCCCGCTAAGAAGACCGCTGCAAAGAAGACCGTTGCAAAGAAGTCCACCAAGTAGTCTCACGTCGCACGTAAGGCAACCGTAGTACCAGGCAAGCAAAGAGGCCCGGTCTCTTCTCAGAGTCCGGGCCTTTCTGCGTCTACCTGCTTCATTCGTGCCGAACGACGTTCGAACCCTTACAGCTCAACCACTTCGAACCGGAAACACAAGATAAAGGATCATCTCGTGCCGAACAACGTTCGGACCCCGGCAGCTCAAACCGCCCCGACAACCAGGACGGCACGAAGTGCCTACTTTTTGGCTTCGGCGATTGCGGCCAGCACTTCATCGCTGTGCGCGGCAATCTGCTTGACCTCCCACACCTTCAGCACCTTGCCGTCGGGCCCAATGAGGAACGTGTCGCGCTTCGCGTAGGACATCGGACCCATCGTCGCAACCGGCACGCCGTACGCATCGATGACCTTGTGATCCGGATCCGCCAGCAGCTTGAAGTTCAGGCCATCCTTCGTGCAGAAGGCCTTGTGGCTTTCAACCGTATCCAGGCTGACGCCGAGCACCACGGCATTCGCCGCCGCGTACTTGTCCTTGTCCCGCTCAAAGTTGTGCGCCTCCAGCGTGCATCCGCTGGTCTGGTCCTTGGGGTAGAAGTACAGCACGACGAACTTGCCCTTGTAGTCCTTCAGGCTCACCATCGCATCTGTCTGCGAAGGCAGCGTGAAGCCCGGAGCCACCGTGCCCGGCTGCAGCGGCGTGTTGTCCGCCCAGAAGGCATGGGCCTTCACGCCAATCACTCCGGCCGCAACCGCACCGGCCACCATCAAACTCCAAACCGCTTTACGCATAGCGTTCCTCTTTCTTGAATAAAACTGAACTCGTGGCCCTTTGCACAGGAGAGCGCAACGCAATTCTACGCCTCGCATCAGCCCCCTTTAGCCGCGCTCATGTCCTACGATTGTAATTTCCGCCTCATCCGCCATCCGCACCATCGCCGCGCGATCGAACAGCAGCGTGCGTCCCGCCTCCACGCACAGACACGTTGCGCCCGCCGCGCGCATCGCCTCAATCGTCGCCACCCCAACCACCGGCACGTCGAAGCGCATATCCTGATTCGGCTTCGCCACCTTCACCACCGTCAGCGACCGCCGCAGCGTCGTCCCGCCCCCATCCCCACCAACAGCATCCAGCGTCCGAAACAACTCCCCCGCCCTGGCAATCGTCGCGTCCGTCCCTTCCATCGCCTCCACCGCCACGCAGGCGCCCGCCGCAATCACCACCGTCTGCCCCAGATCGAACCCCGCAATTCCCACCGCGACCTTGCGCCCATACTCAATGTCGCTCGCCTCGCCCGCATCCGGCCCCCGCGCCGTCATCGTCCCCGCCGTCGCCAGCAGCGGCTCCAGGTACGCCGTGGACGAGATCAGCTCAATCCCCTCATCCCCCAGCACCTTCGCCACGGCGCCCAGCAGCATATCCGTATTCCGAGTCCGCAAACTCATCAGCAGCTTCGCCAGCCGCCAGTCCGGCCGGATGCTGGAAAAGATCTGCTTATGCTTCACCTGCCCCGCCATCACCGCCCGCGAGACCCCCTCCGCCCTGAACGTTTCGATCAGCTTAGAAAGCTCCCCCAGCGATACCCAGAACACCCGCACCCCAGCGTCTTTCGCAGCCCGCTCATTCATCTCCGGGTCCGTCTCTTCCTTGATCGCCGCCACCACAACGTCAAGCCCATGCGCCCGAGCAGCCTCCAGCAGCAAAAATGGAAACCGCCCATTCCCCGCAATCAACCCCAGCCGTCCTTCCGGCACTACCGGATCACCCCACGCTCGCTGCCTGCAACAAACTCGACCAGATACCGCACATGCTCGCCCGCCTCACCCGCCTCCAGCTTCGCCCGCAGCTCCACCAGCGCCTGCGACACATTCATCTTCCCCCCCGTCAGCACCCGGTACGCCCCCCGCAGCTCCTTCATCTGCTCTGGCGTGAACCCCCTGCGCTCCAGCCCAACCTTGTTCAACCCATACGCATGGTTGTTCCGCTCAATGCTGGTCAACGAAAACGGCAGCACATCCTGCGTAATCGTCGTCCCGCCGCCAATGTACGCATACTTGCCGATCCTGCAGTACTGGTGCACCGGACACAGCGCCCCCACGGTCGCATAGTCCTCCACCGTCACATGCCCCGCCAGCGTCGCGGCATTCGCCAGGATGCACCCATTCCCAATCGAGCTGTCATGCCCGATATGCGTATACGCCATGATCAAGCAATCTGCCCCCACGCTCGTCAGCCCACCCCCACCCGCCGTCCCCCGCGAAATCGTCACATACTCCCGAATATCCGTCCGCTCCCCCACCGTCACCCGCGTCGGCTCATCCTTGTACTTCAAATCCTGCGGCGCAATCCCCACGCACGCAAACGAGAACACCCTCACCCCGCGCCCCAGCGTCGTATGCCCATCCAGCACCACATGCGAGACCAGCAGACACTCCTCGCCCAGCACCACATCCTTGCCCACCGTGCAGTACGGCCCCACCGTGCAGCTCTCCGGCACCACCGCGCCTGCTTCGACAATCGCCGTCGGATGAATCACTTCGCGCTTCCCTTGGGAGTCCTCGGCACCACCATACAAGTGATCGTCGCCTCACACGCCAGCTTGCCTTCGACAGTCGCCATGCCGTGCATCTTCATCGCCGTCTTCCGCCAGTTCAGCGTCACCGCCTCAATCCTCAGCTGATCCCCCGGCACCACCGCCCGCCGAAACTTCGCCGTCTCAATCCCCGTAAACACCACCAGCTTGTCATGCCGCTCCTCGGCCAAATCCGACATCAGCAGCACCGCCCCCGTCTGCGCCATCGCCTCAATCATCAGCACCCCCGGCATCAGCGGATAGTCCGGGAAGTGTCCCGCAAAGTGCGGCTCGCTCGCCGTCACGTTCTTCAACGCGACAATCCGCTTCTTCGCCTCCAGCTCCACAATCCGGTCGATCAGCAAGAACGGATACCGGTGCGGAATCAGCTCCATAATCTGATTAATGTCCAGCACCGTCTGGACCGGCGCCTGCGCCTTTGCGTCGTCAACCTGCGTCGAAATCTCGGCTTCACTCATAACAGCCATGAGTATAAACCGCTTACAGCCCTACTTCTTGATCCACGGCTTATCCGGATCGAACAGCGAACCATCCACCGGCTTGCCATACTCCACCTTCGTATAAAACGTCTGGCTCACCATATCCCCGTCCTTATACCGAGTCATATTCATCGGCGTCGCCACCCCCTGGATCATCCGCCAATCGCCATACACCTCCTCGTCAATGTCATGATCCTTGAACTGCTGATTCCGCCACTCAAACGACCGCTCCACCGGCAGGTGCGTCCTCTGATCCAGCTCCACCGTCACCGCGTCATTGTTCGCCGTCAGCACCGTCACCTTGTCGATCGGGATCCGGTCCCGCATCCCCGTGCCCTCCGCGATCACCACCGCGTCCTTCTCCTTCGCCATCACCTTCACCACCTCATCCAGCGTGTGCCCCCTGCGCCGTATGAACTCCTGCACCTGCGCCGCCGGCAGCGTCGTCTTGCCCTTGTACGTCAGCTCGTACCCGTTGTCCGCCGTCCACACATGCGCGACATCCTTCTTCATCCCCGGCTTGATCATCCCCTTGATCGTCAGGTACTCCATCCGGCTCACCTCCGGCCCCGCCGGCGTCGCCAGCCGCTTGTACTCGTCAAACCGGATCACGCTCCCCGTCGGCTCCCCGCGGAAAAACGAAGCCACCTGCCCCTCCGTATACACCGTCCCGCGGTTCAACCACGCCTCGCCCCCCAGCGCCTTCAACATCTCGTCCAGCAGCCGCCGCCCATGCTGCTCCTGGGTCTCACCCGGAATCGTCTTGGGCGCGGCAGACTCCATCTCATGCGCACTCTGCGCCATCGCCCCAGACGCCGAACCCACTGCCAATATCACTCCCAAAACCAAAGCTTTCATCACCCTCACACTGCCTTTCACTGCCTTCTGCTGCCCTTCACTGCCTCACACTGCCGTTATCCAACCAAAACCGCCCCCCCATTCACATTCCATATCTCCCCACTGATAAACCCCGCCAGCGGCGTACACAAAAACACCACCGGCCCGGCAATCTCATCCACATGTCCAACCCGGCCCAGCGGAATCAGCGCCGTCGCCTTCTTAGACGTCTCCGGATCGCTCAGGGCTGCCATGCTCATCTCCGTCCCCACCCATCCCGGTGCCACGCAGTTCACATAGATCCCCTGCCCCGCCAGCTCGCTCGACAAACTCTTCGTCAGCGACACCAACGCCCCCTTGCTCGCCGCATAATCCGCATGCAACGCCTCCCCCCGCTGCGCCGCCGTAGAAGCAATCAAAACCAGATGCCCCTTCACCCCCGCCACCGCACCGGGTGCCCCATTCATCGCAGCACCATCGCGATGAGTGGGTCCGCCGCTATCCTGCCCCAGCATCGCCGCCACCCCCGCCTGCACCAACCCAAACACACTATCCAAGTTAATCGAAAGCGTCCCTCTCCACTGCGCGTCCGTCATCGTCGCAATCGGCTGATCATGCGACGGCCAAACCCCATGGTTGACGATCAGACAATCCACCCGCCCAAACGCCCCGACAGCAGCAGCCACCAGCTTCCGTCCATCCTCCGGAGTAGCCAGCCCCTGCTGCACCGCCCGGCAAACCTCACTCCCACCCAACTCCTCCGCCAGACTCTCGGCAGTCTCCCGCGCCCGCTCATAGCTGAACACAACCCGCGCCCCCGCCTGCCGCAGCATCCTTACCGTCGCCGCGCCAATCCCCCGCGACCCACCCGTAACCAGCGCAACCTTCCCCTCCAGCGACAACACCAAACCACTCATCCGCACACCACCTCTCCCTCCGATCCTAAGCCTTTGTGAATCAGGAAAAGTACGTCATGTTATTGATCGAAAACAGAATCGTCATCTTCACTGTTCACCTGGAAACAGAGGCGTCATCCTGGGCCTTCTGCAATGCGGAAAAGATGCGTCCTCCTGAGCGGAGTAAGTCGCGCTTCATGCGACTTACGCAGTCGAAGCAGCCCAATCACCCCTGATCGTCATCAGACTCGCGCGAGAATCTAGTTCTGCAGTTGCTCTTGCTCTTGCTCTTGCTCTTGCTCTTGCTCTTGCTCTTGCTCTTGCTCTTCGGATTAGCGTGGGGCTTTAGCCCCCACGAACAAGCATTTACCCAAGAAGGGGCTTTAGCCCCGGGCCTTTGTTCTTGCCGTTGCCCTTTGGTTTGTCATTCCGCAGCGCAGCGGCGGACTCTGCTTCTTTCCTTGCCGTTGCTCCTACACTTGAAAGGAACAGACAGCCGTTGCCGTTGCTTTTGCAGTTGCTCTTCCCAACGTCTGACGTATCCTTACTCCCATCGAACTCACCACCACCCGGAGAGCCACCCCATGAAGAAGTCCATCCTCGTCGCCCGCATCCTCCTCGGATTTGTCTTCCTCGCCTCCGGCCTCCTCGCCATCCTGCACCCCGGCGCTCCGCCCCCCACCACCCCCGCAGACGCCCTCGCCTTCGTCAACATCCTCCACGAACACCACTACATGACCTTCGTCGCCCTCCTCATGGTCATAGCCGGAGTCCTCCTGCTCGTCGGCCGCTACGTCCCCCTCGCCCTCGTCATCCTCGGGCCCATCCTTGTCAACATCCTGCTCTTCCACCTGCTCCTGGACCCCGCCCACCTCGCCAACGCCATCCCCGGCCTCGTCTGCACCCTACTCGAGCTCTTCCTCCTCTGGGCCTACCGCCTCAGCTTCCGCGGCCTCTTCGACGCCGCCCCCGAAGTCTCCTGACCTTCGCCGTTGTCCATCCCGTGTGCCCCATCCTCGCGCGGCCTTATCGCGCAGGGTGGGGTATCGGGCAAAGCCCGAGGGTCGTTGCCGGTTCCTACACCCTCACCTCACCACAAACTTGCTGCCTCTTACCCACCTCAGCCACACCATTCACCACAACTTCACCATCGAAAACCACCCGAACTCCCTTGTGGCGAAACAAAGGGAAATCCTCACCTCAGGTTCATCGGCGACCTTCCATTCGCCTTCCTCATCCCCGCCTTCTCCTTTCGAATCAACTCCTTAGCCTCCCACTCCGCCTTCTTCTTCCGCCCCGCCTCCAGCGCCTTCTTGTACTCCGCCCTGGGCAGCCCCAGCGTCGCCTTCACCTTCGCCGGCAGCTTCTCGTAAGTGATGGCATGAGCAGCACGTAGCTCCTCCTCCCACTCCCGCTCACGAAACACGTCCCACCGCTTCGCCGCAACCCAGTGGATCCGCGCGAAGTACGGCGCCGGGATAACCCCTTCCCGCTCAACCACTTCCCCAAACCGCTCCGCACCCGCCGGATACGAGATCAGCGGCGAGCTCCCGTCTAAAGGCAACATAACAAACATCTTGCCGCCCACATGCTTGTCCCCCACCCAGAAGACGAGCCCGTCCCACTGCTCCGTCTCCACCACATGCGGCAGCCCCAACAGCAGCGTTCTCACCCGCTCAGCATTCATGGCAGACAGTTTAGCTCAGCCCTTACCCTTCTCCCGCTTGCTCGCCGCCGCAGCCTTGGAGTCCGCCTTCTTCTCACCCTTCGTCTGTGTTTTCTTCGGTTTACAGCTCCCCTTCGTCCCCGGCTCCTTGCCCGGAACCGATTCGAATCCCGGCCAGCACGTGGTCGCCGCACTCTTCTTGGCGGCCTTTTTCGCCGTCTTCTTCGCAGGAGCCTTCTTCGCAGCAGATTTCCTCGCCGCACTCTTCTTCGCCGGAGCCTTCTTCGCAGTAGCCATGCCACCTTAGAAGCGCATAAACCTCCCGGCGTCATCGCGCAACTCCAGTATTTTCAACGCAGCTTCAAACGAATCGGCCCTTTTGCAGTAGAAGCATCCACCACCCGCCCACCCTGCGTGATGACAATCTTCCCTGCGGCAACCAGCCGCCGCGCCGCGGCCCGCGCGGGCTCCATCAGCCCCTCCCAGTCCCCCCGTTCGTCCTTCCCACCCACCGCCCTGGCCGCTTCGGACGGACAGATCGTCTTATCCCGCCCCCGCTCCGCCAGCAGCCCCAGAATCGCCGCCTCCAGCGCCGCATCCTTCTCCCCAGGCTGACTCCCCCGGCAACCCTCCGAGCAGTACTTCACCATCTCCCAATTTTTCTCCCACTTCTTCCTCCACCCAAACCCCCGCCCGCACGTCTTGCAGATCTTCTCCTTCGGCGTCTCCCCCACCACCTTCCATAATTTATCCGGCATCGTCACCTCACACAGCTTCGGATGCGCGTCCCGGCAACCGCGGCTTTAAGGCAGCGATCCCCCGGCACCCGCACGCCAAGCAACGGATACCGGGGGGACATCGTTCATACGGGCTGCAATCCACCTACTCCTGGGGAGCAATAATCAGGTCCAGTGAAAGTTCGCCGATCAGCCCTTTGTATGTGTTCGGGCTCACCTGGAAGTAGTCGCTGATCTCGGAGATGAACGCGGGGTTCACCTTGAACGTTAGGTCGCCCGACGAAATCTGGCCGAACTTCAGCGGAAACGCAAACGCACTCCCGCCAGTAATCGTAAGCACGGACTTCCGTCCCATTGCGACGCCATTCACCAGCACCAAAGCGGTAAGGTGCGCGTTCGACGTAGTATTGCTCTCGAGAGCCAGCCGCTGCAGCGTCACGCTGGACTTGCCGGCCGTGAACTGGATCCCACCCCCGCTCTGCACCTCGCTCGTCCCGTTCGTGGTGTCGATGAAGCCGCCTTCAACCGGGAACACTGGCTTGGCTTTCTTGGCCGTTTCGTTCGCCAGATACGTCACGGTGATGCCCTGGTCTTTGAGTGAAGAGGTGAAGCTACCGTCCAGCGCCAGGCTCAGGGTGCCTGCGGTCACCGTGCCTGCGGTTGCCGTCGGCAGGGCGTATCCGGCGGTCGTGGAAGCGGTGGCAAGTGCCATCGCCAGAACCGTGTTACGAAGGAACATTGTCATGAAATTCTCCCGGGACTTGCGTCCAATACTTGCGGCCAGCCGACATCGATCGCGGCGTGGCGCATACCGGAAGTCTAGGAGCCCTGGAGACAAGGTTGGGCGGAAAGCACCGCTAAATTTCATTCAAATTCCTGTTTCGAGACACAGCAGCAGGTCCGCGCCACGCCCGCCTCAATCCAGGCGCCGGGGAAAACTTGCTGTCCCCTCTCTATACTCAGAACAGCCATGCAGACCTTCCTCCCCGTAGAAGACCAGCTCGCCCTCCTGACCAAGGGCGCAGCCGAGATCATCCCCCTCGACGACCTCAAGCTGCGCCTTGAAGCCAGCCTGAAGTCCGGCAAGCCCCTCCGCGTCAAAGCCGGCTTTGACCCCACCGCCCCCGACCTCCACCTCGGCCACACCGTCCTGATGCGCAAGCTGCGCCACTTCCAGCAGCTCGGCCACACCGTCATCTTCCTCATCGGAGACTCCACCGCCCTCATCGGCGACCCCACCGGCAAGTCCCAGACCCGCAAGCAGCTCACCCAGACCGAAATCGACGCCAATGCCGAAACCTACAAGCAGCAGGTCTTCCGCATCCTGGACGAGGCCAAAACCGAGGTCCGTTACAACTCTGAATGGCTCTCCAAACTCGGCTTTGCCGACATGATCCGCCTCGCCGCCAAGGCCACCGTCTCGCAGATGCTTGAGCGCGAAGACTTCCACGCCCGCTTCAACGCGGAAGAACCCATCAGCCTCCACGAGCTCCTCTACCCGCTCGCCCAGGGCTACGACTCCGTCGCCCTCCACTGCGACGTCGAGCTCGGCGGCACCGACCAGAAGTTCAACCTCCTCATGGGCCGCAAGCTCCAGCGCGACGCCGGCCAGCCCCCCCAGATCGTCCTCATGACCCCCATTCTGGAGGGCCTCGACGGCGTCCAGAAGATGTCCAAATCCCTCGGCAACGCCGTCGGCGTCGAGGACTCGCCTTTTGACATGTTCACCAAGCTGATGACCATTCCCGACGCCCTCATCGGCCGCTACTACACCTTCCTCACCGATCTTTTCCCCGCCGACATCGCCCTCATCGAAGAAAACATCACCTCCGGCCAACTCCACCCCATGCAGGCGAAACGCGACCTTGCCCGCCTCATCACCGCCGGCTTCCACACCCCAGAGATCGCCCTCCACGCTGAAGAAAACTGGTCGAAGCAGTTCCAGCAAGGCGGCGTCTCAGACGACATCGAGGAGTTCGGCATCACCCAAGCCGAAATCGCCGGTCCCGAGGCCAATAACGCTCAGGACGGAGTCCCCGGCTTCACCATCCGCATCCCCGCCCTCCTCGTCCACACCGGCCTCACCCCGTCCAACTCCGAGGCGACTCGAAAACTCCGTGAAGGCGCCGTTAAAATCGATGGCGAAGTCCATAAAGACCTTATCCTCACCCTTCCCAACCTCCCCGTCACCCTCACCCTCCGCCTCGGCAAAAAAGCCAAACGAGCCGTCATCACCTAGTCCTTTCGCTGTTTTTCCGCTCCTCCCACAACACGCAAGACACACCCAACTTTCGAGCTATACTGAATCCCACCCGAGTCCGCCCACCGGCCTCGGCCACTCCGCTGAAAAGCGAGATCCAAGTTCTTCGATAGGTAAAAACAATGGCTCTCAAGTCTTCGAACGCCTCGACAGCACGGGTTGAAAGCTCCTTCAAGCAGCTCTCCACCGCGGCCCAGACCCTGCATGCTGCCTCGGATGACCTGCGCAAGGTTATCCGTCAGTTGGACGCCTCGCTCAAGAAGCTCGGCCTCGGCTTCCCCGCCTGGGTGCAGATCAGCGGAAGCTCGGACGAGACCACATACTGGAACCGCGATCTCGGCTACGCGCGCGTCGGCGGCAAATGGGGCCTCGCCCTCCGCGACGTCACCGGCAATCACATTGACCACGACGACGACTCCGAAGAGGTCTGGGCCTTCAACGACGCGCCCCGCGCCATGCGCATTGAGGCTGTCGGCAAGATCCCCGACCTGCTCGAGCGCCTCCTCCAGCAGACCGAGGAGACCACCAAGAAGCTCCAGTCCAAGATCGCCATGGCGGCCGATCTCGCCAGCGTCTTTGCCGACATGACCGGCGGTCCTCCGGCCCTCCCCGCGTGGACCGGACGCCACAATCTCGAAGGCGGACGCGAGATTGAAGGGAATGGTGCGGAGAAGCCGTCAACGAACCACTTTCGCGAGAATGCGGCGCCTGTGGGATCACTACCGGTCGAGCGCCATCCCGCGGGATCGGGAGCTGCATCCGGAGAGTCAACCCTTCCGGCAGAGCGTCCGCTCCCAGTTGAGCGAGGAAATTGACGCCAGGTTCCTCCGCAGTATGCTCTATGAACCCCTCCCCGGAAGCGCCGCGGTCATCCTCGTTCAGCTCGGCATCATTGAGCAGGGCCAGGTCGAGGCGCTCGGGCAACGTACCTACGACGCTGAAAGCGGCCGCCTGTCCCTCGCCCTGGACGACGGCCGCACCGTCGAACTGGAGCGCGCCATGCATCTGCAATCCGAAGACGGCTACGCGGTGAGAATCCGTTCCCGCGCCGGGCAGACCATCAGCCGCAGCTTCATCCACATTGACCGCAACCTCGGCGTCCGCAACCTCCACAACGACCGCATGGTCTACATCGACGATGCCGAAACCGAGGCCGCCCCGGACTTCTCCGCCCTCGTCAACACCGACATCCTCGACACCGTCGAAGCCGAAACCGCCGAAGAGTTCCCCACCGCCACCTCCATTTATGAGGCCGAAGAGTTCCCCACGGAAGACCTTCAGGCCCAGACCGCAGCACCTGAAGCTGTGCACGTTGAGCCCGCCCACGTACCCGCCCACGCGGAGCCCGCGCACACAGCGGCTGCGCCTGAAGCCGCTTGGCTGAAGACTCACCCCGAAGTTACCCAGACTAACGCGGAAGCGCTGCAAGAGGCTTTTCACGCGGGGACTGAGCCGGAAGCCGTCGACGCCGCTCCCCAGGTCGAAGCACTCCTCCCTGAAGCTCCAGCCGAACCCGAAATCCAGTTCGCCTCTGAGTTCGAAGCCCTCCACCTCAACCCTGAGTCCGAAGCCGCAGCCATCCACGAAACGGAAGTGGCTGTACCGGAAACAGACCTCCTCGTCGCAGGCGCTTTCGCACCGGAAGCAACGCCGGAAGCAGCAACAGACCAGCCCGCCGGGCTCTTGCCCCGCACTGAAGATTTCGTCGACGCAGCACCCGAAGCGTCCATCATTTTCGAGCCCCTCCTCGAACAGGAGGCTGCAGAAGAACTGGCCTCTGTTGCGCCCGCCGAATCCTTTGCATCCCAGGACATCGCAGTCCTGACCGCCGCAACCTCCGAAGCCCCTGTCCTCGAAGCGTTAGAACCCGAAACGTCAGAACCCGAGGCACCCGCGTCTCTCGCCGCAGAACCGCTCGCAGCGCATGCCGAGCCCGAACAGTCGCAGCCAGCCGCAGCGCTTGAAGCCGCCCCGGAGCCGGAGCCCACCGACCCCCACTACGCTCCCCTTCACGAATCCCTCACCCCCGCCGACGCCACCCTCTTCGACTTCATCGCCCAGACCGGCACCGTCTACACCTACGAGCACCGCGAGACCTTCCGCTATATTCACATCGACGCCCCCTCCGGCCTCTTTTACGACCAGACCCGCACCCCCATCAGCCGCGCCGCCGCCCTCAAGTACGCCCTCACCCCGCGCGTCCTCGCCGCCTCCATCCCAGCACCAGAGCCAACCCCCACCCTTCAAACTGCGCCGCCGCCGCCCGCCGTCCCCGAGTTTGAACTGCGCACCCGCAGCCACTCCTTGACCAACGGCCACGCCCGCGCCGCCATCAAGCCAGACCCAGACCCGACCACCCCGCCGCCCGAGACCGGCCTCAGCTTCGACGCCTTCACCCGCAAACGCGCCCAGCTTGACCGCGACTCATGGCGGGACCGCATCGCAGAGATCAGCCGCGCCCTGCGCCGCAACCGTCCCCCCACCGACAGTTAGCGCGCCGCGGTTGGAGCCGCCACTCCCATGCCAACCGCCTCCATCATCGGCTCCGGACCCAACGGCCTCGCCGCCGCCATCACCCTCGCCCGCGCCGGCCTCGCCACCACCCTCTATGAGCGCAACGCCACCCTCGGCGGCGGCTGCTCCACGGCTGAAATCACCCTCCCCGGCTTCCGCCACGACCTCGGCTCCTCCGCCTACCCCATGGGTATCGCCAGCCCCTTCTTCAACTCCCTCCCCATCACCCTCCCCTGGATCCAGCCCTCCGCCCCCTGTGCCCACCCCCTCGACGACGGCACCGCCGTCCTCCTTCACCGCTCCATCGAAGACACCCTCACCAACCTCAACCCTGGCGACGCCCGCAAATACCGCTCCCTCATCGAACCCCTCACCGAAGCCTTCCCCCGCCTCGTCCCCGATCTCCTAGGACCCGTTGCCCACATCCCTGCCCACCCCCTTCTCCTCGCCCGCTTCGGCCTCTCCGCCCTCCTCCCCGCCACCACTCTCGCCAACTCCCGCTTCCAAGGCCCCCGGGCCCGGGCCCTCTTCGCCGGCATGGCTGCCCACTCCGTCCTGCCGCTCGAATCCCCCACCTCCGCCGCTGTCGGCCTCGTTCTCATAGCTGCCGGCCACGCCTCCGGATGGCCCATCCTCCAGGGCGGCGCCCAGACCCTCACCGACGCCCTCGCTCAACACCTCCGCTCCCTCGGCGGCCACATCCACCCCGACCACGAGATCACCGCCTTACCCGACACCACCCTCACCCTCGCCGACCTCACCCCCCGCCAGCTCCTCCGCATCGCCGGCTCCCAGCTCACCGCCTCCTACCGCAAGCAGCTCGCCGCCTTCCAATACGGCGCCGGCGCCTTCAAAATCGACTACGCCCTCTCCGCCCCCATTCCCTGGACCGCCCCCGACTGCCTCCGCGCCGCCACCGTCCACCTCGGCGGAAGCCTCGAAGAGATTGCCGCCTCCGAGCGCACCTGGTCCTCCGGTACCCCCAACGACAAGCCCTTCGTCCTCCTCGTCCAGCCCAGCCTCTTCGACCCCACCCGAGCCCCATCCGGCCACCATACCGCCTGGGCTTACTGCCACGTCCCCAACGGCTCCGCCCTCGACCACACCCAGGCCATCGAGCGCCAGATCACCCGCTTCGCCCCCGCCTTCCAAGACGTCGTCCTCGCCCGCACCATCTCCCCGCCCGCCGCGCTGGAGGCCTGGAACCCAAACCTCATCGGCGGCGATCTCTCCGCCGGTGCCATGACTCCGCGCCAGCTCCTCATGCGCCCAACTCTTTCGCTGTATCGCACCCCCCGCCCCGGCCTCTTCCTCTGCGGAGCCTCGACACCTCCAGGCGGCGGCGTCCACGGCATGGCCGGCTTCCACGCCGCGCAAGCCGCCCTAGCCAGCTTATAAATCCTTCCTTCACCGGCGAGCAACGCGAGCCCCACGCCCATCGCCTCGCCACGACCAGGTAAACGGTACGAAGTACCCGCCCCACGCGCAGTAGGTCCGGCCGGCAGGACAACCTAAAAAGCCACCAGCCGCGCGGTAAACTGCACCCCTCTTGGCCCGCCAATCCGCGTCACATCCGGCGCAAACAGCGCCTGCCCCGCAGACGCCACCGGCGACGCCGCATTCCCATAGAAGCTCACCCCATCCGCCCCAAAGCTCCGATTCCCCGCCCCAAACACGTTGAATACGTCCATAAACAGGTCCAGGTGGTGTCCCTCGCCTTTCAGCGTAAAGTCCTTCACAAACCGCAGATCCGTGTCGGAGAACGCCGGCTGCCGAAACGCATTCCGCCCCGTCGCGACCCCATTAATCACAGCCCGGTCATTGAAGTCATTCGCATCGTTCTGCGTATCGAACCCCGTAATCGCCGTATACGGCGCACCCGAGTGCATCACCACCAGGGGATTCAGCTTGAAGCCATACGGCAGATTGAAGATCGCCGCCACATTCAACGTATGCCGCAGGTCCAGGCTGGACGGCCCCCGTTCCGCCGCCAGGTTGAACGGATTCAGCGCGGCGTCGATGCTATACGGCCCTGCATTCGAGTCATCATCCCGCGTATGCGAATACGTATAGTTCACCGTAAACTGCGACCGTCGCGAGATCTGCGAAATCGCCGTAACGTTCACTGCGTCATAGGACGAATGAGCGTTGGACTCGTTCACCAGCAGCCGCCCTACCCCGGCAATGGGCCGCGGAGCCAGAAACACCGGTATCCCTGCCCCATTCGCCGTCGGTGCGCTTAGATTCTCGTCCAACATCCGCTGCACATGCCACGTGGAAGCATGCAGATACCCTGCCCTGAGCGTCAGCTTCGGCGAAAGCATTTGATCCACATCGGCCGCCGCCTGCAAGGACATCGGATTCCGAAATCCTGGCGCAATCCCCACCAGCAGCGCATTGGTCGTCAGACCCGCGGGCGGACCGGAGAGCGCATGAGGCGTAGCCATATTCGCCCCGGTCAGACCAAGCAGTTGCGGGTCGAAGTAACTGTCCGCGACCACTGTCTGCGTACCACTATCCGCAAAAACACGATGGAAGTAGGTAGCCGGTGTAGGCGCGGAGTAGAGCCCGCTTGAAACGCGCAGCACCGTCTTCGACGCAGGACTCCAGGCCACTCCCAGCCGCGGCTGAAACTGCAGCAGATCGTTGGGAATTCGCTGTGTCTGAGCGATCGCCGCGTTCGGGTGCGCTGGCTGTGGATTCCACTGCCCCGCCCATCGCAGCCCGGCAGTCAGCGTCAGATTCTCGCGTACATCGAAGCGCCCGTTGGCATAAAGATCAAGCTGACGAACGGACGCAGCATACTGCGTGTTGCCAATGAGGAAGGTCTGCTGGAAGCGGCGCGGATGATTCGCAAGAAAGTCCGCCACGGAGTTATACGCGAATCTCCCATTGAGGTTCTCTTCCCTCTGCTCCGCAGACGGATCGAGGTGGAAGGTCGCGCCGAAATCGAACAGCGCCTTCCCTCGCGACAGCGAAATCCCCTCCCCAAGCTGAAGCTGACGCGACGTGAACCGGTGCGGCCCCAGCGAAGCCCCGCCCAGCACCCCAAATCCATTGATGAACGACTCCGGCGCAAGCGAGTTCGGAGTCACCGCCCGATGATCGGAAACATACGAAATCTGAGCCTGGTTGACGACACGAGGCCCAAACACGGACGTAAGGCCCGCACGTGTGAATATGCTCTGACCACCCAGCGCGGACTGGTGTGACGCAGCCGCAAGCGTGCGGCTAAAGCCGTCGCTCAGGTTGTCGGTGCGGATCCGGTTTCCCGCAATCTCCACGTTCAGCGTCTGGCTCGCGGAAATCACATGATCCACGCGGAAGAAGCCCGCAAGCGGAACGCTGCGCTCGGTGGTCTGCGTCTGCAAGGCGGCAAGGCTGGCAGGCACCACCACTCCGGGCGCTTGCGGCGCAAACTGCAGCACATAGGGCGCATGCAGAAACTCCTGCTCCACGCCGGTGTAGAAGAAGCTGCGATTCTTGACGATGGGTCCGCCGAAAGACGTACCGAAGACACGTTGCAGCGAATTCAGTGAGTGCCCAAAGGCGTCCGCTGAAGTCAGCGCCGAAGGACGCCCCGTGTACATCGCCTCACCATGGAATTTGTTGGAGCCTTCTTTCGTCGCCACGTTGATCAAGCCCGCGTTCGTCTCACCCGTCGCCGCAGAGACGCCGGAGCTTACAATCTGAAACTCACGAACGACCGTCTGCGGCAGCGTAAACGTCCGGTCTTCGCGAGTGCCAAGCCCACCGAAGAGGGGGCTCGAAAGGTCCACGCCATCAACCTGCGTCAGCACGGCGGAGGCCCGCTGCCCACCAATCGAGACTCCGGTCGCCGACCCGTCCTCATGCGCGTTGGCGGCAAGCTGGTTGAACTGGGTCACATCGCGGTTGCGGTTGGGCAGGTACGTCACCACCGTGCCCGCCAGAAAGTTGGAGATGGAAGGCTCCGACTGGTTGATGGGCGGCGCAGTCGTGTTGCCCTCGGACGTTTGAGGCCGTGCTGTGACGCTCGCGGACTGACGCACGGTGGGCAGGTCCAGGCGCACCGCAAGCTGGGTGCTGCTGCCCAACCCAACCGTCAGCCGGATGGGCCGACGCGTCGCCAGCGAGGCCGCATGAGCCTCCACCGTATACGCTCCCGGCACAAGCCCCGTCACGGCAAAGCGGCCAGAGGCGTCCGAAACCGCAGTGCGCGTACTGGCAAGGTCCGTACTCCGAATGGTGAGCTTGGCGTTGGGCACAGCAAGCCCGTGCGGGTCCGCAACCTTGCCCAGCAGAGTCCCGGTATTTGCCTGCGCAGAGGCAGACGCAGTAAGGGCAGCGGCAAGGAAAGCAGGGAGTGCAAGCCCGCGCGCTCTCATCAGAAGCTGACCTTTGCGGAGAACTGCAGCTGCCGCGCCGGAAGCTGCGCCGTAAGGCCCGCCCCGGAAGGCTTGCCAATCGTTGCGGGTGCCGTCGCTCCATTCCCATACGTGTTGATGAACCCGACGTAGTTGGCATGGTTCAGCGCGTTGAAGGCCTCGGCGCGCAGGTCGAGGTGAACTCGCTCGTACAGACGAAAGTCACGCGCCAGGAACGGGTCGAAGGCGTAGATCGGGGTGCCGCGTCCGGTATTGCGCCCCACCACCACACCATTGATCACAGGCCGGTCCGTGGTCCCGCCGGTGTCGCCGCTGTTGGTGGTTCCGGTGACGAGGTTATACGGCAATCCCCCTGCCAGCGTCACCACACCGCCCACCTGGATCCGGAGGGGAGCGATATAGGCGCCGCTCAGGACAAACCGGTTGCGCTGGTCGTAGATCGCATTGCCGCGTTCCTGATCGTTCGGCAAGTTCGCGTCGTTGGGATTCTGGCTCGTCGTGTCCGGGTCCACATTATCCGTCGTGTGGGACCAGACATAGCTCGCCAGCAGCGAGCCCCGCGAGCCAAACGTGTGCTTCAGGTTGACGTCCAGCGCGTTGTAATGCGCATACCCATCATTAGCATCGGTCTGGATGGTGTTGAATGCGGGCTGGGTACTGGCCGCGGAGGACGCGGTGCAGGTCAGGCCCTCCTGCTGGTAGTAGTACACCCAGTACGGCCGGGTGCAGTTCGCCGCGGCAACCGAGCGCTGCGCCTGCGTGTTCGACGTCCGCACATACGTCGTAGGCGCATCGATGTCCAGCGGCCGATTGATGTGCACCGTATGCGTACCCACATAATCGACATCCAACACCGTGGCATGTGTCAGCCGTTGCTCAATCCCGAACGTGTACTGCTCGGAGTACGGATTCAGCAGCGCGCTGGGATAATTCGGCAGCACGGAGGTGGGAAAGAACTGGCTCAGATACTTGGCATTCCCGGGACGAACATAAATCTGCCGCACAGGAATCGCAGCCCCAGGCGCGATCGCAGGCAGCGGCGCCGACGCCACCGAGGTCGGAAACCCAACCTGCCCCGGAGCGACCGTGAAGTTGATATACGTCGGCCCGGAAAGAACATAGTTGGCTTGAGAATTGTCGACAACCTGCGAGGAGTAAATCCCAAAGCCCCCCCGCAAAATGGTTCCGCCCGTTCCGAGAGGATCGAAGACGAAGCCCACGCGCGGAGCGAAATTCGTCGTCGAATCCGTAAAGGTCTGCCGCTCATAGCGCAACCCAAGGTTCAACGTCAGGCGACGGCTCAGATGGTAGTCATCCTGCGCGAAGAACGCGAAAAGATGATCGTCCACGGTGTAGCTCGGATTGCCATATCCCTGCGTGTATGTCGCCACATTGGCGATGTTATTCAGGAACGCCGGACTCTCGCAGTAGGCCTCAAGCTGCACCAGCGTATCGCCCGCTTGCGCGCAGGTGTTGTACACAAAACGCCCCAGGAAGTACGGCCCGCCAAACTCCTTGCTGTCCCCGCCGGTATGCGCATAAAGCCAGTCCCCGCCCAGCGCGAGTTGATGCTTGCCAAGCACCGCCGAGACAGTCTCCGTAACGCCGTACTGCCGGTTCATCAGCAGCGCGGACTGCGATGTCCCGGACGTAAAGGTCGGTCCGCCGGAGATAGGCACAGAAAACTGCGTGCCCAGCACAACCGGGTCGAACTGAGTAATCGGCGACCCCAGTTGGAACTGCGCGCGAAGGTTGTTGACCACGCGCGGCGAAAGAATCGCCGTGTCCCCGGCCTCCAGCGAATACGTCTTGCGATGGAACGTCCGCGCCACGCTCGGAAGCGTCTGCCCGCCCACGATCCCGTTCGGGTTCGTGTCATAAAAGCCATCCGCGCTCGCACGAAGGAACGCATTATTGCTCGCGCTCAACGGACGATCGAGCCGCAGCGCCCCCAGCAGATCGCGGTAGTGCCCTTGAAAAATCCCAGGCGCAAGCGCGGACGTCACAGCCGACCCGCGGCGTTGCTGCGATTGCTCCCCTGCGAAGAAAAAGTGCGTCGGATCGCTACCCGGAATCTTGCCGGACAACGTAGCGGCCGTCTGGTTCAGTTGGTCGCTCGTAACCTGGTTGCCGCTGGTGGCGTTGGACGCGTTGAACCCGTAGAGCTGCGCCCCAAGGTTGCCGGGGCGGTAAAGCTCCAGCACACTCCCATGGAGCCGATCGCCACCGGACCGGGTCACAAGATTCACGACGCTCCCCGTGCTCGAACCATACTCCGCGGAAAAGCTGTTGGAGAGCACCGTCATCTCCTGGACCGCGTCCAGAGGAATATTAGTGAAGATCGTCTGCCGTCCCCACGAATCGTTCCCGTTGGCTCCATCCACCTCAAACGACTGCTGCCGCCGGCCCCCTCCGTTAGTGGTGAACAGGTTCTGGTTCATGAAGATGTCGCCCTGGCTGATCGCCGGACGGTTCGCCGCATTCAGCAGCGGCAGAAACGTGATCCGCCGATTCAACAGCGGCGTGTCTTCCATCTTCTTCGCGTCGAGCCGCACCCCAATCTGTGGCTCGTTAAGCACCACATCTGCCGCCGCGCCCTCCACCGTCACCACCGTATTCCCGCCGGCCACAGCCAGGACGACCGTGATGCTGGCAGCGGTCCCGGCGCTCAGCGTGATCGGTTTCAGATCCGCGGGCGCGAAGCCATCCTTCACGGCCACCACGTCATAGGCACCCGCGATGGGCAGGCCGGTCAGCGTGAACTCGCCATGGGAGCCGGTCTGCGCGGTGCGCTTCAAGCCCGTAAGTTCATTCGTCAGCGTCACGCTCGCGCCAGCGACGGAGGCATGCAATGCGTCCTCCACCTGCCCCCGCAGGGTGGCGGTGTCAGGTGTTTGAGCGAAGGCTGAAGCGGCAGTGCAGACCAGGAACAACGGAAGAAGGGCGGGGCGTGGAAACAAAGACACCTCCGGATAGAACAGGATGCGGCGGCGCGGACGCGGCCTGCCGCTCGAAGCAAGAAAGCTCTGGAATAGGTGAATGTCTCTAGTCTATGTCACCAATCTCGATTTGGTCTTCCACATCATGATCCATCTTGCGCGTATTGAGCGTCAGCAGCGGCAGATGCTTCAGGCGCAGCTCCGCGTTCATGGCCTTCAGATCCGCTTTCTTCAGCGCATCCCACTGCGCCAGCAGGTCAGCCAGCGGCTTGACGGCAATCTGATACGCCTCAAGCTGCGCAGTCGTCGGGGCCGCATCCGCGTTCTGGATGGAGTGCTCCATGCGCGCCAGGCCAGTCCGGATGGAACCCAGATTCGGAGGCCCTCCGGGGCCGCCGCGCCGCCCTTGATCGCTGCGCTCCGCACCCGCAATCAGGTTCAGCTTGGCCGTCATCGCGGCGGCAGCCTCAGGCGCCACCTTGGAGGAGCCCGGCTTCATCTGATCGCGAATCACCGAGATCTCGTGAATCGCCTGCGTCGCATGCAGCATGTCGTCATAGATGGACTTGGACACGCTGAACTGCTGCACCAGCTCTGCCTCAGGAGTCTTGACCCGCGGATCCAGCACCACCGTAAGCGGCTGCGTCAGCGTCTTGCCGCCAGCGGTCAGACGCACCGTATAGCTGCCTGGCAACACCCATGGCGAAGAAGCCACGGCAGGCGTGTTATACGGCACCGCCATGGTCGCATCCGGACCGGTGGACATGCCCGGAACATCCGGGTAATGCAGATCCCAAAGGAACCGGTGATGTCCCCCCGCCGCAGAAAGAACACGTGGCGGACGAGCCCACAAAATCGGATCGGGATAGCGCGGGTCCAGCGGCGGTACCGGGTCCGTGCTGCGGAAGCGTCGCACCACCGCCCCGTTCGCATCCGCAATCTCCAGCGTCACCGGACCGGTCGACCCAGGCGCGAGATAGTAGTCGAGGATGGCGCCGTCGGGAGGGTTCTCCCCCGTCGCCATATCCGGCGGCCACGGGGTCGGCGGATTCATATTGTTGCGGATGCGCATCGCGGTCTGCGGCGCATAAAGATGCGCGGGCTCGGTGCCCAGCTTTGCGGCCATCTGCCGCAGCGGAGTCACGTCGTCTAGGATCAGGAAGCCCCGGCCATGCGTCCCTGCGATCAGGTCATCTCCCTTGATGGCAAGGTCCCGCACGCTGCTTGCAGGCATGTTCAGGCGCAGCGATTGCCAGTGGTCGCCATCGTCAAAGGAGACGTACACCTGCGTCTCGGTGCCCGCGTAAAGCAGCCCCTTGCGCTTTGGATCTTCGCGAATCGTGCTGGTCGCGGCGCCATCCGGAATGCCGTTGTTGATCTCCTTCCACGTCTTGCCGCCATCGTGCGTGCGGAAAAGGTGGGGCCGCATATCGTCCAGCCGCAGCGTGTTGATCGCCGCGTAGTCGGTCAGCGCGTCAAAGTGGCCGGCGTCCATGTTGAACACCTTCCAGAATGGCTTCAGCTCCGGCGGCGTGACGTTGGCCCAGTGCGCTCCGGCATCGGTGGTGGTCCAGATCAGTCCGTCATCCGTCCCCGCCCACAGGCGGTTGATGTCCAGCGGCGAAAGTCCCAGCGAGTAAATCACACCACGCCGAATGGGCTTGGCCGCAGGGGCATCCTTGTACCCGGCCAGCGTGGCAGGCAGGTCGTACGTCTCGCGGCTCAGGTCCGGCGAAACCTCCTTCCAGTCCTTGCCGCCGTTCTTCGTCAGCCACAGCGTGTTCGTCGCAAAGTAGAGGCTGTGCGGGTCCACCGGAGAAAACTGCAGGGGCTCCGTACGCAGCACACGATAAGAACGGAGAGGCTTGGGCTCAATATCCTGCACCTGCCCGGTGCGGCGGTCATAGCGGGTGACCTTGCCGCCATAAACGAGATCGGGGTCAAGAGGATCGGGCGCGGCGTAGCCATACTCTTCCACGCCGATCGGATGCCAGTCGTGGAAGGTGATGCGGCCGTCGTCGCTCCTGCTGGCCACACATGCGGAGCCGCTATCCTGCTGCCCGCCGCACACACGATACGGGAACGCGTTGTCCGCGGTGACGTGATACATCTGCGCGGTGGCCTGGTTATACCACTGGCTCCAGGTCTGGCCACGGTTCAGGGAGATGATGACCCCCTGGTCGCTGGCCAGCGCAACAATGTCCGTGTTGTTCGGATTCACGAAGACGTTCTGGTAGTCGTCGCCCCCGGGCGCGCCGCGAAGCCCCGTCCACGACCGCCCCCCATCCGTCGATCTCCACGTCACCACGCTCGCCACATACAGCGTGTTGGGGTCTTTCGGGTCGGCACGCGGAACCGGAACATCGCCGCCGCCAATGCGCGCCTCGGCCCGGTTATCGTTCTCCGGCGCATGAACCCACGTGTCGCCCCCATCCTCGGAGCGATAGATCCCAATCGCCCCACGCTGCGTCGCAATGGCCGCATAAATACGCCGGGAGTCCGCCGGTGAAATCGTCAGGTTGACCTGGATGATCTCATCCGGCAGCCCGTGGCCGGTCAGCTTCTGCCACGTATCGCCGCCATCCTTCGACCGGAAGAGCCCCCCATTCGTCCCGCCAAACGCCCCGTTCTCCCACGGCCCTTCCTGCCGCTGCCACATGCCCGCAAACACCGTATCCGGATGCTGCGGATCGATCTGAACCTCGGATGCCCCGGTCTGGTCATCGATATACAAAACCTTCTTGAAGCTCTTCCCCCCATCCGTCGTCCGGAAGAGCCCGCGCTCCGGGTTCGGCCCATACGGGTGGCCGGTCACCGCAACAAAGACCCGGTCCGCGTTCTTCGGATCGATCGCCAACTGCCCAATCTGCTGGCCGTTGTGCAGCCCCGCGTCGTTCTGGCTGAAGTGCGTCCACGTCTTCCCCGCGTCGGTCGATTTATAAACCCCATCCCCCGTAGACAAGTCCGGCCGCGCCAGCCCTTCGCCGCTCGCCACCCACACCACGTTCGGGTCCGACTCCGCCACAGCCACGCTGCCAATGGACCCCGATGCCTGCGCATCCCACAGGCTCTGCCACGTATGCCCCGCGTCCGTCGTCTTCCAGACGCCCCCGTTCACCGCGCCAAAGTAGAACGTCGCCGGCTGGCTGGGCACGCCGGCCAGCGCGCGCGTGCGTCCGGCGCGCATCGGGCCAATCTCCCGCCACCGCATATCCTCAAACAGTTTGGGCGAAACAGACTGCGCAACACACGGCGCAACCAGCGCAAAGACGAGAAGAAAGCGACGAACAATCACATGCAGCTCCTGCGTAGTGCTTCTTAAAGGGGTTCTCACAGCGTAACCCACGCCGCCGCCCCTGGATCACCTCTCCCACCAAGAAACCGCCCGAACCCCTCAGCCCACCGGCCCGGACCGCAAACCCTTCCCACGCAAACGCAGCCGCCCCAGCACCGCAACCACGCTTAACACGCACGCCATCTCCACAAACACCTTGCCCCCATCGAGCAGATCCGGGTGCCCATCCTTCAAATTCGGATCCGTCAGAATGCTGTGCAAAAACACCAGCGCCATCGCCGGAAATGCAAGGTAGTGCAGCCTCCGCCAGAGCGGCCGCCCAATCCGCCGCCGCAGCAGCGACGTCACCAGCAGCAGCACCACCACATACAGCGCCGCCGCCCCGGCCAGGTTCAGCTTCGGCTGCAACGGCGAGTGGATCGGCAGCACCAGGTCGAACACCCGGAAGCGCGGAGAGCCCTGAAACAGCAGCACCACCGGATGCGTCAGGGTCAACACAACCGTCGCATACGCCGTCATCTGGTGCAGCCCGAACAGGTTGACGTGGCGGTGCGGCCAGTGCCGGACCGGGCTATACCGCAACGCGATCAGCAGGCCCAGCCACAGCGTCAGCGTCGCCGCCCCCACCGCGCCCAGCCCGAGATACGAACACACATCCAGTACCGTCAGAGCGTCCACGCCCTGATTTTAGCCTTCAACCGCACCAACGCCCCACCCCGCCCAGGCGATGCTCCGCCGGACAGCATGGGGCGTCACGTAGCGCCCTGCCTACTTGATCAGCTCCCCGGTCGGCGTCCGGTACTCGATCGGCCCAAGGTTCGCATCCTTCAGCCCCGGCTCAATCTTCGCCCGATCCCCCACCGCCACGATGATCAGGTTATCCGGATGCACATCCTCCTTCGCCACCCGAACCACATCCGCCGCCGTCACCGCGCGGTACTTCTCCGGCAGCGTCGTAAAGTAGTCCAGCGGCCGCTTGTACAGGAACAGGCTGGCAATGTTCGAAGCCGTCGCAGCCGTCGTCTCAAAGCGCGCCGGAATGGACTGGATCCGCGCATCCTTCGCCTGCTTCAGCTCCGCCTCCGTCGGCGGGTTCGCCGGGAACCGAGAAATCTCGTACAGCAACTCCTTCGCCGCCAGCCCCGTGATATCCGTCCTCACCAGGCCGCCCGCGTAAAACGGCCCGCCCGCGCGGTAGTACAGGTACGCCGAATTCACCCCGTACGTATACCCATGCTCCTCGCGCAGGTTCATGTTGATGCGGCTCGCAAACGCCCCGCCCAGGGTATAGTTCATCACCTGCACGGCCTCAAAGTCCGGCGTCGTCACCGGAAGACCCAGCCCGAACGCCGCCAGCGCCGTCTGCGGCGCACCCGGCTTGTCCACAATTACGATATGCCGCGCCGGTGCCGCCGGTGCCGCGGGAATGGTCACGCCTGCGCTCGCCGTGCTGCTCCAGTCGCCAAAGTACTTCTCCGCCAGCCGCTTCGCCTCAGCCTCCGTCACGTCCCCGGCAAGCGAGAGCGCGGAGTCCGCCGGCCCAAAGTGCGCCCCATAGAAGCCCGTCACATCCTCGCGCGTAATGCCCTTCACGCTGGCCTCAGTCCCGGAGCCGGAAGCCCCATAGGGCTGCTTCCCATAGACCAGCATCGGCCCCACGCGGAACGCAATCGCAAACGGCGAATCCGCCTCCTGCGAGATCGCAACCAGCCGCTCCTTGCGCACACGGTCCAGGTCCGTCGGCGCAAACGCGGGATGCCGCACCACATCCGCCAGCAGGTCCATCCCGGCATCCGCATGGTCGGTCAGCACGCTCAGGCTGACGCTGGCGGAATCCATCGAATCGCTCGCGGCAATGCGCGTGCCAATGCGTTCCTGGTCGGACGCAAGCTGCGTCAGGTTGCGGTTGGTCGTCGCCTCGCCCATCGTAGTCGCAGTCAGGCTCGCCAGCCCGGCCTTCTCCTGCGTGTTGTTCTCGCCGCCCGCTCGCGCCGTCAACTGCGCGGAAAGCACCGGCAGATTCTTGTCCTCCACAAAGTAAACCTGCAACCCGTTCTTCAACGCGAAGGTCTTCGGAGCGGGCAGGTGGAAGGTCAACGCCGGCCCCGGAGGCGGAGGCGTCTTGCGCCAGTTCTGCGCCGCCTCAAACTCCGCCGAATAGGGGTTCGTGATCTTCACCTCCGCGTCCGTCGTCTCCGGGCTGCGCGGCACATCGTTCAGCACCTTCTTGCCGGGAACGCAGTAAACCACGACAGCGGATTCCTTGGTCAGAAACTTCGCCGCCGCAGCCTTCGCGCTGGCCGGCGTCACCGCCTCTTCCAGCGCAATCTGCTTCGGCAGAAAGCCAGGGTCGCCCGTGTACTGGTTGAACTGGTTCAGCGTGTCCGCAACCCCGCCAAACCCGCCCAGACGCTGCAGGCCGGAGATCGTCCCGGTCATCTGCACCGCCTTCGCAGCCTCC
This sequence comes from uncultured Acidobacteriaceae bacterium, assembly GCA_964242025.1. Taxonomy (GTDB): domain Bacteria; phylum Acidobacteriota; class Terriglobia; order Terriglobales; family Acidobacteriaceae; genus Edaphobacter. The sequence goes on along the minus strand of CAXSZW010000001.1, from coordinate 335,991 downwards.
ACCTCGGCAGCGCTCGGACCCTCGGTCTGCAGCTTGCCGATCTCGCTCCACACCGTCGCCTCCAGGTCTTCCAGCTTCACCCCGGGCTTCGCGGTAATCGTGCAGAAAACCATGCCGGTCAGCTTCAGCGGCTGGTCGTAGCAGGTCACGTCCTGGGCAAGCTGCGCCTTGAAGCGCAGCGCCTGATCCAACCGGCTGGCCTTTGCCCCGCCCAGCGCATACGTCGCCACCTGCGCGGCGCTCGCCTCCGCCGTATACGCGGCAGGCGTCAACCACGCAATGTTCAGCTGCGGCAGCTTCACGTCATCCGTCACCGTGGCCCGGCGCTGGCTCGTAATCGGTGGCGTCTGCACGTCCACCGCAGCCACCGGCGGCCCCTGCGGAATGGGCCCAAAGTACTTGGTCAGCAGCTCCTTCAGCTTCTTCGGATCGAAGTCCCCGGCAATCGCAATCGAGGCATTGTTCGGCGTGTAAAACTGCTGGTGAAAGTCGCGTATGTCCGCAATCCGGGCCGCCTCAATATCCGTGTGCGAGCCGATCACGTCCCCGTAGTAAGGGTGCTCCTTGGGGAACAGCAGTTGGTACAGCTCCTCGTTGGCCAGGTCGTACGGCTGACCCTCGCCCTGGCGGCGCTCGTTGCGCACCACGTCCCGCTGGTTGGCCAGCTTCGTGCGGTCCAGCCCCTCCATCAGAAAGCCCATCCGGTCGCTCTCCAGCCACAGCCCCAGCTCAAGCTGGTTCGCGGGAAGCGTCTCAAAGTAGTTGGTACGGTCGAAGCTCGTGGTCCCGTTCACGTCGGACGCTCCCGCGCCCTGCACAATCTTGATGTGGGCCTTCTCGCCCACGTGCTCGGAGCCTTCAAACATCATGTGCTCAAACAGGTGCGCAAACCCGGTCCGGCCGGGGCGCTCATTCAGCGGACCCACGTGATACCAGAGGTCCACGGCGACCAGCGGCAGGCGGTGATCCTCATGCGTAATCACCTTCAGGCCGTTGGGCAGTGTGTAGGTCTCGTACTTGATCTCAGGCAGCGTCAGCGAAGGGGCGGGCGGCGGGGCGGCGGCGCTGACGGCGAAGGAAGCAAGGAGGAACGTGGAGGCGGCAGCAAGGGTACGGATCGACATACGGGAGAAGGTCCTTGGGCAAAACGTCTGGGTGCTCTATGTCTTTCAGAGTACGACGGATAGAGCCCAAAGGCGTGAGCAAACACGGGCCTGGGTAGGCTGGCAAACTCCGGGTCCGGGAAACGTGCTCATGCGAAATCCATGAGAGAAAACCGGCCCCATTGCAGCCCGCTCCACAATCCATGCTGCTCCTTGCCCACCTTAGCCATACCAGACTCCACAACTTGCCATCAATTCACCACAGCGTGAGCCATGGCTCAGCACATCGGGACCGGAGACGCCGCCGGGTTTGCGGTACTCTACGGGGATGAGTTGGACAGGCGCAGTGCAGGTCGTGGACTCCCACACCGAAGGCGAACCCACCCGGGTCGTCATAGCCGGCGGCCCGGACCTGGGCTCCGGCCCCATCCCGGAGCGGTTGGCCCGCTTCAAGGCTGAATTCGATGGCTTCCGCTCCGGCGTCGTCTGCGAGCCCCGGGGCTCGGAGGTCGTCGTAGGCGCGCTCCTGCTGACCCCGGTCAACCCGGAAAACGCCGCTGCGGTCATATTTTTCAATGACGTAGGCTTCCTCGGCATGTGCGGCCACGGCACCATCGGCCTCATCACCACGCTCGCCCACCTCGGCCGCATCGCCCCCGGACGCCACACCCTCGAAACCCCCGTCGGGGACGTCGCCGCAACCCTGCATCCAGACCGCAGCGTCACCGTAGAAAACGTCCCCAGCTTCCGTTTCAAGGCAAACGTCTGCGTGGAAGTCCAGGGTTGGGGAGACTTCACCGGGGATATCGCCTGGGGAGGAAACTGGTTTTTCCTCGTCGAACACCACCCCTACGAGCTGACCGCCACAAATCACCGGGAATTGGTGGCTGCCGCCTCCGCAATCCGCCAAACCCTCAGCAAAAAGGGCATAACCGGCCCCGCCGGCGAAACCATAGACCACATAGAATTCTTCTCCCCCCCCCACCCATCGAGAAACTTTGTATTGTGTCCGGGCGCATCGTTTGACCGCTCTCCCTGCGGCACCGGGACCAGCGCCAAGATGGCTTGCCTCCACACCGACAAAAAATTATCCGAAGGCCAGGTCTGGCACCAGGAAGGGATTCTGGGGACGGTGTTTGAGGGCACGGTGACGGCTGCGGGCGAGGACCGCGTGTTGCCGAAGATCCGCGGGCGCGCGTGGATCACCAGTGAGGCGACGCTACACTTTGCAAGCGACGATCCGTTTGCGGAGGGGATTCGATTTTGAGCTTCGATGTGGTGGTGGTTGGCGCCGGGATTGTCGGCTGCTGCTGTGCGCGGGAGTGTGTGGCGGCGGGCATGAAAGTCGCATTGGTGGAAGCCGGGGTGCCGGGCGGGGGCGCGACTGGCGCGGCAATGGGACACGTGGTGGTGCTCGACGATTCACCAGCGCAGTTGGCATTGACGCGGTGGTCTCGCGGGCTGTGGCGGGAGATGGCAGAAGAACTCACAGCCGGGGTGGAGTACCGGACGCCGGGGACGATTTGGGTCGCCGCGGATGACGAGGAGATGGAAGAGTGTGTGGCGAAGAAGGCGCGGTTCGCGGCTGCAGGCGTTAAGGTGCGCGTGCTGAGTCCGGCAGACCTGGCGGCCATGGAGCCGGAGTTGCGCGCGGGGTTCGCGGGTGGGTTGCTGGTCGAGGACGACGGCATTGTCCATCCGGGAGCGGCGGCAGCGTTCTTCTTTAGGGAGGCGGAGCGGCTTGGAGTCCAGGTGTATCGCTCCCGCGCGTTGACAGCCGGTAAAGGCGGAGTGAAGCTGGCGAATGGGACGAGGCTTGAAGCTGCTCGCATTGTGCTGGCCGTGGGAACGGAGAGCGACCTGCTGCCGGCTATGCCGATCCGTCGGCGCAAAGGCCACCTGGCCTTGACCGAGGTTCGAACGGGATTTGTGCGACACCAACTGGTTGAGCTTGGGTATGTCAAGAGCGCCCATGCCAGCGACGGAGAATCCGTGGCCTTTAATGTGCAGCCTCGGGCCAACGGGCAGGTGCTCGTGGGGTCGTCGCGACAGTATGGCGCCGAAGATACGGCAGTTGAGCCCGCGATGATGAAGGCAATGTTGGCGCGGGCAGTGGAATTTATGCCTGGGCTTGCGGGGCTTCGCGTAGAACGGACATGGGCTGGGCTACGAGCGGCCACGGCGGACAAGTTGCCGCTGGTGGGGCAGGCTGCCGGTATCGATGACGACGAAACGCTTTGGCTGGCGCTGGGCTTTGAAGGTCTGGGAATTACGACGGCTCCGGGCGCGGCCCGGCTGTTGGTGGATGGAATGCTGGGCCGGGCATCGGCAATCGACAGGACGGCGTACCTGCCTGCGAGAATGGGCTAAGAGTTTCCCGCTCGGCGCGCGGGTACAACATCAAAAGGAGTTACACATGGCGGTGCAGTGGACTGGTGTTTTACCGGCGATGACAACGCCGTTCGATGAGGCAATGCGGGTGGATCATGCATTCCTGGCGCAGCATGCGGCGTGGCAATTGGGCAATGGATGCGCGGGGCTGGTGATGTTGGGCTCCCTGGGCGAGGGCGCGACGCTGGAGCACGAGGAGAAGATCGCAATGCTGAAGACGGCAGTGCGCGTGGCTGCCGGCAAGCCGGTGGTCGCGGCGATCTCATCGCTTTCAACCGCGAGCGCAGTCCGGCTGGCGAAGGAAGCCGAGCAGGCCGGGTGCAGCGGGCTGATGGTGTTGCCGCCCTACGTTTACACCAGCGACTGGCGCGAGATGAAGACGCACGTAGCGACGGTCATCGGCGCGACCGACCTTTCCTGCATGCTGTACAACAACCCGGTAGCGTATAAGACGGACTTTCTTCCGGCGCAGATTGCGGAGCTTGCCGAGGAGCATATGAACCTCGATGCCGTAAAAGAGTCGAGCGCGGATGTTCGTCGGGTCGCGGCGATTCGCGAGGTGTTGGGGGATCGGCTGAGGATCTGCGTGGGCGTGGATGACGTACTGGTAGAGGGCGTCAGCGCCGGCGCGGCGGGATGGGTTGCGGGTCTGGTCAATGCCTATCCGGCGGAGTCCGTGAAGCTGTTCCAACTGACGCGGGCCGGCGAACCGACCTTCGACCTGTACAAGTGGTTTCTGCCGCTGCTGCGCATGGATACCGTGCCGAAGTTTGTACAACTGATCAAGTGGGTGCAGGAGCAGGCGGGGGTCGGTTTTGCCCGCGTCCGAGCGCCGCGCATGGAACTGCACGGGGCAGAGCTCGCGGACGCGAAAGCCGTCTTCGCCAAGGCGATGAACGCGAGACCGGCGGTGAACGAACGGGCGTTTGCAGAGTTCACTGGAGCGTGACGCCTAGACGATAGCCTGATTGCGCACATAGACGGAGTAGCGCTCATCGGTAATCTGATTCAGCGGAACGAGCGTGTGCGTAGGCCCGCGGCCAAGGGTGCGAAACTGCATAGGATAGCGCTTGCTGCCCTCCACGCGCTCCAGCCAAAGTGCCGGTGTGGGCTGCTTTGATTTCGGGTCCGCCGCGTTGACTGTGGGCATGGGGTAGCCCCCGTCGTTGCTGCGTGGGCCCATGTCGCCGTAAATCATGCCACTCGTCAGACCTTCCGTGCCGAGGCGAGCCGCAAGGACCAGAGGCCCGTACATGGCAGCCTGCACCTGCTTGTCGTCCGGCGTCGTATCGAGGTGCAGGGCCATGGGCAGATCAAGGGTAATGATGTCACCCTGCTTCCAGTCATGCGAGAGCGTGAGGTAAGACGAAGGAGGAGCGGAGACACCCTGCGGCGAGCCGTTGATGGCAACGGCGACACCCTTCATCGCCCAGTAAGGAACGCGCAGCTTCAGTGATGTCGTTTTGTTTGGGGCGCGTTCAACGGTAAACGTTATGCGCTCTTCATTCGGAAACATGGTCGCTTGTCGAAGTTGAAAACCGCGCTCCTGCCAATTTAACTTCGAGGGAATGTATAGGTTGACGAAGACCGAATCGTCATCGTGAAAGTAGATGGAGTCATTGAGCTTGGCGTACTCCTCTGACCCGGTACCGGTGCAGCACCAGAAGGCGCCAAGTGGTGTCCCGTAGGTTTTGTACATGCCGGGCTTCAGCGAGACGTAATACATCAGCATTCCATTCCGATCCTGGGTGCCGTACCGAACGTTCAGCAGCAGGCGCTCATAGTAATCGAAGTGTCTCGCCTCGGGCTGACGCGCGAACAGATGGCGGGTCAGCTTCATCATGTTGTAGGAGCAGCAGCACTCCTCCGCAGAGGGTCCGAGTTGTGAAGCGATGGCATCCGGAGTGTGCCAGCTCTCGTTATCGCTGGTGCCGCCGGTGCAGTAAACATGGTGGTCCGTGACGATACGCTGAAAGCTCTCCGCGATGGCCGCGTACCGCCTGTCGCCGGTGAGTTCATAACCACGGATAGCGCCGATGACCTTAGGAATGTTGGTATTCGCGTGGTTGCCTGCGAGTTTGTCCTCGTTTGCGGCCAAGGGATCGAATATCTTCTTGTGCTCGAAGCGATATGCGAGATCGCGATACTTGGTCTTGCCGGTAATGGCGTAAAGGTTGAAGGCGGCCTCGTTCATGCCGCCGTGTTCGATGAGTAGAACCTTCTGCCAGGCATCGTCGCCGCCGGGTGCGGAGGTAATGGAGCGGGAGTAGGCGTCCCCCCAGTCAGCCATGCGGAGCGCCACTGTGAGCGCTTGTTCATTGCCGAGGTGCTCATACATGTCGATGAGGCCGGCCAGGATTTTGTGGTAAGTGTAAAACGGCGCCCAGATGGGCTGATAGGTACGGAGACGCTCGTAGAAGGCCGCGGGATAGGCGCCGAGATAGCCATCCGACCCCTGGCACTGCGCCAGGATTGCGACAAGATCGTTGGCCTTGACCGCGATGGGGTCATCCCCCGTGCTGGCGTGCAGCAGGGCGCACGCGGAGAGGTAATGCCCGATGTAATGTCCGCGCAATTCGCAGTCCGGAGCCTCCCAGCCACCGAGCGGTTCGGCATCGGACGGCAGGCCGGCAGTAACGCGGAAGTTGTGCGCAAGCCGGTCGTTTGGCAGCGAGTAGAGAAAGCTGCGATTGAGCTCCATGGTGTCCTTCCAGAAGCTGGGAAGAAGGCGAACCTGGTTCAAGGGAAACGGTCGAGCTAGAGATGGGACAGGGGCGACAGCCGTATGCGGCGCGGGACGCTGTGACTGCACAGGGTACGCAGCGGCGGCGGGAAGAAGCGGCGAAGCACTGACAGCGGCAGCGGCTCCAAGGAAGTTGCGGCGAGTGAGTCTGCGATCCATTGAACAACTCCGTGGCTGACGAGAACATGCTACGCGAAGCTGCACTTTCCGAATACTCAGGGCACACCGTCGTTGAGGAACAGACTATAAGTTGCCTGCAAGGTCGGGCGCGTTCCACGCTATCCTGACGACACCCGAACCGAATTTACTCTCCGCGAGGACACCCACGCCGATGCGCACTCGTCTGGAACGGCACTTCCGCTTTGCGGAGCACGGCACCAACTGGCGCACCGAGATCCTGGCTGGCCTGACGACGTTCCTGACCATCGCCTACATCATCTTCGTCAACCCGGCGATCCTGTCTGAGACAGGCATGCCGCTGGCGGCGGTGACCACGTCGACATGCCTGTGCGCGGCCTTCGGCAGCATTCTGATGGGAGCGCTCGCAAACTATCCGCTGGCGCTCGCCCCGGGGATGGGGCTGAACGCATACTTCACGTACACCGTGGTCAAAGGCATGGGCGTACCTTGGCAGACCGCCCTGGGCGCGGTCTTTGTGTCTGGAGTCGTGTTCTTGTTGTTGACCTTCACAGGCATCCGGCAGCGGCTGGTAGCGGCCATTCCCCATCAGCTTCATGCTGCCGTGGCCGGTGGTATCGGGCTATTCATTGCCTTCATCGGCCTGCGCAATGCAGGTCTCATCGTGCCAAGCCCCGCGACGACGGTGACACTCGGCAATCTGCATACCCCTGCGGCGGCGCTGGCGTTGTTTGGAGTGCTGCTCATCGCCGTGCTGCAGGCGATGCGGGTCAAGGCTTCCATGCTGATTGGCGTGATGGGAACCATGCTGCTGGGCATCCTGCTGCACCAGGTGCATTGGGTCCCCACCACGCTCTCTCTGGGTGCGATTCGCGCAACAGCTTTTCAGCTCGATATCCGCGGCGCATTGCATCTCCATGCCTTTGAAGTTATCTTCGTCTTCCTCTTCGTGGACCTGTTCGACAACATCGGTACGCTGGTGGCGGTGACGCAGCGGGCCGGCCTGATCGCACCGGACCACACGATTCCACGCCTGAACCGTATTTTTTTTGCGGATGCCGCAAGCACGGTCGTCGGTGCGCTCGCCGGAACCAGCACCGTCACAAGCTACATCGAGTCCGCCTCTGGCGTTGCAGCAGGGGGACGTACGGGCGCAACCGCAATCGTGACCGGGGTGCTGTTTTTGTTGGCGCTCTTCGTGGCCCCGCTGGTCGGTGCCATCCCCACGTTTGCAACCTCACCCGCACTGATCCTGGTGGGCGGCCTGATGCTTGCGGGAATCAAGACGATCGAGTGGGACGATCCCGCAGTCGCCATTCCCGCATTCCTGACACTGGTCACCATTCCGCTGACCTACTCCATCGCAACAGGGTTGAGCTTTGGGCTCATCAGTTTTGCGGTGTTGGAGGTGATGACCGGACGCGGCAAAACGCAGAACTGGATGCTTTACGCACTCGCAGTACTGTTCATCGTGAGGCTGATCTATATGGGGAGTGGCTGAGACCTGCTGTGGCGAAGAAGCATCGTGCGGAGCCGCGAAAGACCAGCGCGGACTAAATGGACGTTTACTTCCCCGCGTGGAAGTCGAAGGTAACGGCGAGCGTGGTCAACAATGTAGCTGCTATTAGGATGCTGGGGACGAGTTCCATACAGTGACTCCTGGTGGTACACACTTACGGTCGGGCTGGACTGATCTCCGGCCGAGAACTCTGTTCGCTCCATCGGCACTTTTCCGCAAAAGTTGAATAGCCGCGAAAGCGATTGATTCGACCGACGATGAAGGAGCGTGGGGAGGTTCGCCCCTTCATCACGGACTGTGAAACTAGATGGAGCTGGTGAGGGAGTTGCCAACGCTGTTGAAGGCGGTGCTGATCTTCGTGGACAGACCGGACATGGCGCCCACAGCGGCGAGACCGACGAGACCGGCGACGAGCGCGTACTCGATGAGGTCCTGACCAGATTCATCCTGCAGCAGATTGAGGAAAAGCTTCTTGGAAACGTTCATGGGAGTGGGTATCCTTTTGGGTTCGTGGGTTGAAAGTTCGGTGATCGTTTGCGGCATCGCTGCCGGGGATATCTGAGCCGGAATCCGTTTGCTCGGAGCGTCTTTTTTCACTGCTCCTCTGCGCTTGATACTGTTATCGGCGCATTGCGGAAAAACCGAAATTACCCGAAGGTGGGAGGTCGCTACAACTCGGCGATCGCGACGAATAACCCATCGGTTTCGGGCAAGTTCTGCACTACATGGCTCTGCACCAACCATCGGACGCGGCGGCGTGTGTATCGATTTAGGTCACTCCGTCAATTCGTCTCCGCGTCGTGTGCGGCACACTTCATCCAGCCTGATAAGCTGTGGGTGGCGGCGCAGGCCGCGATCCCCCGCGCGTTATCGGACAGAACATGAGCTTTAAGGTCGTCATCGCTGATAGTCAGGCTGTTTTTCGCACGGGAGCGGCACGCTTGCTCGCCGTTGAGGAGGACTTCCGGATCGTCGGCCAATGCGACGATCTGACCCGTGTCTATCAGACCGCGGAGAAGAGTCTGGGCACGCTGATCTTGTGTGCCAATTCACTACAGCCCGACCTTCCCCTTTTATTGGAGAAATCCAAAGCGGGAAAAAATCTTGTAGTTGGAGTGCTGGAGAATACAGAGTCAAGCGAGCCGTTCACCAAGCTGGGGATTCGCGGAGTGATCTATCGCGACGTGGGTTCAGCAGAACTCATCAAATGCCTGCGAACCGTGGGGCGCGGCGGCAATTATCTACAACAACGCGCGAAGGCGGGAACCGTTGAGTTCGAGAGTGACATGGTGGGAGAGCGCGCCCGCGACCGGCTCACCCCGAAGGAACTCCGCATCGTCAGCCTCATCGTGCAGGGTTACAAGAATAAGGACATTGCGCAGGAGCTGAACAACACGGAGCAGGTCATCAAGAACTACCTGCGGTCCATCTTCGATAAGACCGGCGTCTCCGACCGGCTGGAGCTTGCGCTCTTTACAATTCATCATCGCGTCTTGGCAGATGGAGTGAATCGCGCAAACCAGGCTGCAAAAGATCCATCTTCGTTGCAGCGCAGCAACTAGCTACCCCTATTGGCCCGAGGTAGCCATTGCACGGAAGATGCCAATGCCCGCCGGCCCAAGCAGCACGATGAACATGCTGGGAAAGATGAACAGGACCAGCGGAAAGATAATTTTCACGGTCGTCTTGGCGGCCAGCTCTTCCGCCTTCTGTCGTCGCTTTTGGCGAATACCGTCCGCGAAGTTGCTGAGCGCTTTTGCGATCGGGGTACCGAAGCGTTCCGTCTGCATCAGCATATTGACGAACCCCTCAATCTCTTCCAACTGGCTGCGCTGCGCCATCGCCTCCCAGGCATCGATGCGTAGTTTTCCCGCACGCTGTTCCCGGTTGATCTGCATCAACTCCTCATAAATCTCCGGATGGCTGACGCTCAACTCCTGCCCCGCACGCATCATCGCCTGATCCAAACCAAGCCCGGCGTCAACGCAGATGACAAGCAGATCCACGGCATCCGGAACGCTGAGTCGAATCTTTTCGCGGCGTCGCTTGATCAACCGCTGCAGCACCATATCCGGCGCGATATAGGTGATGGCAGGCAGACCCAGCATCCACATCATGCGGCTGCCCGGCAGGAACGATCCCAGAATCAACGCGGCAACAGGTCCCAGAAGGCGTGCTCCAAGATAGATATCTTTTTGCTTGCCGTTTCTGAAACCGGCCTGCGCCATCCGGTCGGTCAGCTGCGCATCATCGCCCATGCCCAGCACGGAGCGGAGCCAGTGCACCAGCTTCATCAGTACGGTTTGCAAATGCCGCTGCTTAGGCTTCGTCTTTTGAATCTGGCGTACGCCCTGCGTGATGGCATACACCCGGTCCGATGCGGCGCGGCTGGACCGGCTCAGCATCACAGAGGCAAGCGCGCCCATGCCGCAGAAGATCGTCAATGCCATCATGGAATAAAACAGCGGATGCATAGGATACCTCGCTCCTTGAAGCTTGGCGTCAGACCTTGATGTCGACGATCCTGCTGATGACGAAGCCGCCAAGACCGATCAGCGACGCCGCTGCGTACAGCAGCTTGTGTCCCAGTGGATCGTAAAAAAGCACATGCGAATAACCGGGTGTCATGAAGTTGATAAGGATCAGCATGACCACCGGCATCAGCCCGAGAATCCAACCCGTAAGCCGGCCTTGCGCCGTATACGTCTTCACCTCGCCGTCGATGCGCGTACGCTCGCGGATCACTTTGGTGGTGCGGTCGAGGATATCGGTCAAATCCCCGCCCGTTTCTTTTTGCACCAGGATGGCCGTAATGAGAAAGTGTAGATCCTTCAGCGGCACGCGGCTCGCCATCAGCAGCAACGCATCGCGGAAAGGAATGCCGAACTTCTGCTGTTGGAAGCAGAGGTCGAACTCGCCCGCAAGCGGCTGCGGAGACTGCTCCGCGACAACCTCGATGCATGAAGCCATGGAGTGGCCCGCCGTCAACGCACGGGCCATCAACTCAATCGCATCCGGCAGCGCCTCACCAAACTTCGCAAGGCGGCGGCTCTTCTTGAAGCGGAGTAAAAAGTATCGGATGGAACCGCCCACAACCGCGCCTAACGCCATCAAGGGCAGACTCTGGATGAAGAGATGGACGGCAAAGGCCCAAGCAGCCGCAAGGCCAAGACTCGTCAGCACAACCGAGCCCACAGTCGCCCTGCTGTCCGCATACAGGATCAACATCTCAAGATTCTGCGTAAAGGCGAAGCCCTTCAGGTGAGCGCCCACTCTGGAAGCAAGCCCCTCCTTGGGCGTCTCGCTCAACATGCCCTTGCTCGTCAGCTCACCATCGCCCAGCGCCCTGCGAATGGTGTTCAAGCGATCTTGCGCATGCTTCTCCGCAGCCGCCGGCCGAGTGAACCACGCCACCACCGTAAACGTGAGCACCAGTAAACCTAAGAAAATCGAAACCAGTAAAGTCATCGCGCTTAGACCTCTACCGAAGAGTTCAGGATGTCGAGCGAGAAGGGAATACCAGCCGCCTTCAGGCGCTCTGCGAACTTGGGCACGACCCCGGTCCCAAAGAAGCGTCCCTTCACCTTGCCGCCTGGACCCAGCCCCTGCTTCTCAAATAAGAAGATGTCCTGCATGCTGACAATCTCACTCGTCGCCCCCGTCACCTCACTAATGTGGGTGATGCGTCGCGACCCATCGCTCATACGAGAGGCCTGGATGATGAGGTGTACCGCGGAGGCAATCTGTGCGCGAATCGCCTTCTCCGGCAGAGCGACGCTTCCCATCATGGACATCGTCTCCAGCCGCGCGATAGCGTCGCGTGGGTTGTTCGCATGCACGGTGGTGATGGACCCATCGTGACCTGTGTTCATGGCCTGCAGCATGTCCAGCGCCTCTTCACCGCGGATTTCGCCCAGAATGATGCGGTCCGGACGCATACGCAGCGCGTTGATAACCAGCTCCCGCTGACGAATCGCGCCCTTCCCTTCCACGTTCGGCGGCCTGCACTCCAGCCGCCCCACGTGCTTCTGCTTGATCTGCAGTTCCGCTGAATCCTCAATCGTGACAATGCGTTCTTCCGGCGAGATATACCCAGAGAGCACATTCAGCAGCGTCGTCTTACCGGCGCCCGTTCCACCTGACACCACAATGTTCAACCGCGCCTTGACCGCCGCCTTCAGCAACTCCAGCATCTGCGGCGTAAGCGCCTTGTGCCGCAGCAGATCCTCAGCCATCAGTGGCTTGCTGCCAAACCGGCGGATCGACATCAGCGGCCCATCGATCGCGAGCGGCGGAATGATGATGTTCACGCGCGATCCATCAAGCAGACGTGCATCCACCATGGGCGAAGATTCGTCGATGCGTCGCCCCACAGCGGAGACAATCTTATCTATGATGTGCATCAAGTGGCCCGGGTCGCGGAAGGTAATCGTCGTCTCTTCCAGCACGCCACGCCGCTCCACATACACCGTGTTGTACGTGTTGACCAGGATGTCGCTGACCGTGGGATCGTTCAGCAACGGCTCCAGCGGCCCCAGACCGAAGACCTCGTCCATCACTTCCTGCGCCAGCAGGTCGCGATCAGAGGAACTCAACGGCGTGTTCTGCTCGCCCAGTAACTGGCTGATTGTGATCAGCAGCCGCGAGCGTCCCGTCTGATCGTGCTGCATCGAGTCCAGCTTTTCCAGGTCCACGCGCTTGATCAGCTCCTGGTGCACAGTCGCCTTCAGTTGATATCGCGCGGCCTCGCTGACACCCGCCTGCACCCGCGCTTCAATGGGTGGCGGCTGAAGCCGAACCGGTTCCGTCATGTGAAGAATTGCACTCATCAGAATTCCTCAAATACCTTGTACATGCTTTGGCCTAACGCCAGAAGGCAAACTTTTTCTTCTCTTCCACAAGCGCACTGGCAACATTGGCGCCTGCGCTGGAGGCCGCCAGTACGCCCGCCCACTTTGCAATGGCTTGCGTAAACCCGCCGCGATGCTGGTGTGAAATGGGTTCGCCGGAGTTCACCGCACGCGCCAACTCGGAAAAATTATTCGGTACGGAAACTGAGACGGGGAAGCGGACAGCCTTCTCAATCTCCTGCGACGGAACTGCATCATCCGCGGTAGAGCGGTTGATGATGACCCGTAACTTGCCCGCAAAATTGTTGGACAGGCTGAGATGTTCAATGTGCCGTGCCAGATCGCGCAGTGCCGCGACATCCGGCGTCGCCACCAGCGCAACGATCTCCGACGAAGCCAGCAGCGGCGCAACCGTCTGCTGATACTGCATGGTCGAATCGATCAGAACGAAGTCATACTGCTTCTTCAGGTAGTCCATCACACGCTCGATCGCACCAGGCGAAAACTCGTTCGCCGTCGAGCAGCTATCAGCAGAAGGAATAACGTGAAGCCCGCTGGAGTGATGGGTCACCAAACCTTCCAGCAGGTCGGAATCAAGTCGCTCCGAGTTCTTCAGCAGCCCGTCAAAATAGTATGAACAGTCCTTGATGCCAAGGTGCAGAGCCACATGCCCAAGCTCATGCTTGTGATCGATCAGCAAAACCTTCTTGTGATGCCGGCGCACCAGGTGGATCGCAAGATGCACCGCGAGCGTCGTGTTCCCGACACCACCCTTGACGCCGTAAAACGAAATCAACTTACCATGGCTTTGCGAGGCTTTGCTTGCGATCAGGTGCGCATTCTGAAAGCGCGTCAGCGCGGACGCCAGCTCCAGCATATCCACCGGCTTGCTCAGGAAATCGCTGCATCCGGCGCGCATGGCACGCAGCAGAAACGGCGTGTCCGTGCGCGAAGCGACTGCCACAAGGTTGACCTTGTGCAAAAACGTATGCTGCAGCCGCTCCATCGTCTCCAGCGCCAGCTCCGGATCGCGATCGCAATCGATCAATGCAACGATACCCGCCGCACTCTTGATGGCATGAGGAAACTCCGGCCGCCGATCCCCAGCGATGTACTCCTGAAACTCCCCCGCAAAGACCGCGCCCGGAACCGTGCTGACCGCCACCAGTGCAGTGCTTGAAACTTCCGGCGTGGTGCACACGCTGAAGACAGCCTGCACAAGCTGCTCGGGATTTGGCGGAGTCATCTGCATGGTGGAAGGGCCAGTCGTCTCTTGTTAGTGCGCGTCATGCTTAGCCACAGTACCCAGCGCTTTATCGAACTTCGGCACGTCAAGGTTCGGCACGCCCCAATTCGGTTCCATCACCTTGCCTGGATCTTTCAGTGGATCGATGACGGACACGTTCACCACCACCACCAACTCAACCACAGAGTGCGTCAGGTTCTTTGAGCGAAAGAGTTGGCCAAGGATCGGAACATCCGCGATGCCCGGTGCGCGAGCCAGCAGGTCCGTCGTGCGCCGATCCAGCAACCCGGTCAAAACAAAGCTCTGCCCATCCTGCAGCTCCACCTCAGACTCCGCCCGCCGCGTGGATAACGCAGGCACAGTAAAGCCCGCAATTGCCACGGAGTTGGAATAGTCCAGCGTACTCACCTCCGGCGAAACCTTCAGGCGAATCGTCCCATCGGCATTGACCGTGGGAAGAAAGTCGACCTTCACGCCATACGTGCGGAACTGGATGGTGACCGCGGTGCTGTTGTTGCCGCTGCTCTGCGCCACCGGGAAGGGAAACTCACCGCCCGACAGAAAATGCGCGGGCAGCCCACTCATCGTGTTCAGCGTAGGCTCCGCCAACACCTGCACAATCTGCCTCTCCGCCAAATCCTGGATCTGGATCCCAAGCCCTGTCTTCGCGTTATAAAACGTCAAATTCAGCGGGTTGCTGAACTGCTGCGTCGTTCCCGTCGACTGAATCTTTGTGCCATTGTACGAAGGGTTGATACCGAACTGATCCAGCTTCGTTCGGTCCACCTCAAGAATATGTAACTTCAACTGAACTTGTTTTCCATGCACCGGAACAACTCGCAGTGAGTTCGCAATCTCCTTGCCGTACACCGCCGCAAGCTTCACCACGCCGTCTGAAACCTCCGGAGTCGGCACTGCGCCTGAGAGCCGTATTCGGTCCTGTACGCTCTCCACCTCAACCGGCATATTCGGATAAGCATCCGCCAGCGAGCGCCGCAGCGCAGCAGCGTCCATATCCGCGGAGACGTTGTAGTTTGAGACCTGCCCCACGCTATCCCACACCACCAGGCTGCTGACCCCCGGCATCTTCGCGGTCAACACCACCTCTTCCGGCGCCGAGGTATAGCTTTGCAGAATGGCGGGATTGCCCACATAAATGCGCTTCATCGGATTGATGCCACGCAGAATCAGCGACTGCCCCACGATGATGTGCAGCGTCTCCTTGGAGCCCGTGCTGCTCAGCGAAAGGCTGTGCGGAACCGGCACAGCCACATCCTGGCCGAATGCGGCGGAGGCGCATCCACAAGCAATCATCAGCGCCACCCAGGCCCGCTGTATCGCACAAGCGAGCTTCATTGCTTGACCGCCCTGGTAAACGTATCCGTCATCTGCTTGTCACCAAGGATCGTTTGCACCACAAGCTCCGTCTGCACCGGACGCGGCGCCGCACGCGGCACCTCCATACGCGGACGGGGGACCGCAGAGGCAGCAGCAACGGGCGCGGGCCCACCGCTCAACTGCGAAAGCAGCATGGGCGCTTCGTGCGGTTTGTCGGAATCAGATCCGCTCCGCAGCACAAAATGTATCGATCCTTGTGAGCTCGCAAGCACCGCGCGCTCAGCATCATCGGGCGTCAGCAACAGCGTCACCACGGTCACCGGGGCAGCTTTGCCCTCGGGGTCCGGCTGTATCTGGTGTCCGGCCGCGATAATCTCCGCGTTCTGCAGCACCGTCGCGGTGATCGACTCCGGATCCTTCTCCGTGTGATACGTCACCAGCACGTCCACATGAGAGCCCGGCAGCAGAAAGCCCGCGACACCCATAATTTCATCGGACCGCAGTGCGATAGCACGCATGCCCGCAGGAATCTTTCCCGCCAGTCCGGTTCCTGCTCCCAAAGCAGTTACAAATTTCTCAGTCAGCGGCTGGCCCTTATCCAGCGGATAAAGCATCGCGCGTCCTACCAGTTCCTGCGGATTCGCGAACGCCCCGGAGATCGGCTTGCTCGCCGGCCACGCCACCATCTCAACGCTGTCCGCCTTGATCACCTCGCCTGCCTGCATCGCATGCGCGGGCGCGGCATATCGTTGATCTGGAACCTGCTGCTGCGTCACCGGCGCGCTGATCTTGCGGCTCACGACGTAGGTGCATACGCCGGAGATCAGCAGAGCGATCAACATCGCGGAGGTCAGACGGCTCCAGTTCATCGGCTCACGCCTCCCATACGATCCAGGCCCGTTGCGGCCCAGCGAACAGCCCTTGCGGATACAGCCATCGTCTACTCCAGATTCGGTTCAGCAAGGCGGAACGCTGCCCGCATAAGTTGAGTTGCGGCGAATGGCTCTTGCCATTCGCCGCCCCAGGAGAAAGCCTGCGTGAGCCAGGAGACTTCGTTCGATCGATGCTAGATCGAGCTGGTCAGGCTGTTGCCGACGCTGTTGAAAGCGGTGCTGATCTTGGTGGACAGACCGGACATCGCGCCCACTGCGGCAAGGCCGACGAGGCCGGCGACAAGGGCGTACTCGATGAGGTCCTGGCCGGACTCATCCTGCATCAAAGCTTTGATCAAAAGGGCTGCATTCTTCATTGGACTTTCTCCGAAAACTAAATTCGCTGGAGTCCCACGAGAAGTCATCTTCAGCTTCTCCGCAGGCTCTTTGCGTTGATTCAGACTAGCCGGAACCGCACCCGGCGCAGTGATTTCCGGGCGGCGATTTGGGACCAAACGTAATGGCGCGGACGGGGCTTCGGACTACCGAAAAGAGGGAGTGTCTTTTCCCGCAGACTCTGCTACAAGGCGCATCCAGCCATACGCCAGGAAGAATCTTTCCACCAGGATTAACCCAAGCCCTACATCAGCCGATCAAGTCATGCAGAGCGCCACTGTCGCGTTTCTGCACAAACGGGGGATACACATGCAACATTAACTCCGCAAGAATCGAATTACCATCCTGCTTCGAGCTTTAGCGCAGGGTTCGCTGTTACTTAAGTCATAACGCCTGAGGACCACGCTGCACATGCCTTCTTCGCAACCGGCCGGATGGACCAACCGCCTGCTCGGCTTCCCGACCCTCATGGTCGTCGCCCTCGCCGTGCTTGTGCTCTTCTGCGTTCCGCGCACCATGGCGGATCCTGACATCTGGTGGCACCTGCGCGACGTGCAGTTGCAGCTCTCCACCCACCACTTCATCACGCAGGATGCCCTCTCCTTCACCGCGGCAGGCGCGCCATGGATGAATCATGAGTGGATCGCCGAACTCCCCTTCTACCTCGGCTGGCATCTCGCCGGAGCAGCGGGCGTTTACATTGTCACGCTGCTCGCCGTGGAGACCATCATCCTCGGCCTCTGTCTTCTCGCCTATCGCAGCTCGCGCAATATCGTCGCCGCAGTCACCGTCTCGATCTTCGCCACTGTCTTCGCCACCGTCTCCTTTGGCCCCCGCACACTGCTCTTCGGCTGGATCTGCCTTATCGCGGAACTCCTCATCCTGCGCGCCTCGGAGCAGCGCCCCCGCCTCGTCTGGGCGCTTCCCTTCCTCTTCGCGTTATGGGTCAACACCCATGGCTCGTGGATGATCGGCCTTGTCCTCCTCGTTGTCTATCTCATCGCTAACTCCATCCCCGTCCATCTCGGCGCCATCTTCACCGATCCTTTCCCCACAGCCCACCGCAACTCCCTCCTCACCGCAGCCGTCCTCAGCGTCTGCGCCCTCTTCATCAACCCATACGGCTGGCGCCTGGTCGCCTACCCCTTCAACCTCGCCTTCCATCAGAAGCTCAACGTCGCCAACGTGGAGGAGTGGCACAGCCTCGACTTCCACTCCCCGCGCGGCCTCACCATGCTCGCCTGCCTCGCGCTCCTTGCGTTCTGGCAGCTCTATCGTGGTCGCAAATGGCGCACGTACGAGCTCCTCTTCCTCGCCATCGGCCTCTACTCCGCCTTCAACTACACGCGCTTCCTCATCCTCTTCGCCATCCTCGCCGCGCCCATTCTCGCGCAGTGCTTCCCGCCTCGCCAGGCGGATAACGAACCCCCGACCCGCGCCCTCGTCAACGTAGCCATCCTCATCGCGCTGCTCGGTTTTGTCATTGGCCGCATGCGCCACCCGGACCCTCATGCGGAAGAGGCCATCAAGAAGTACCCCGCCGACGCCCTGCCCTTCCTGCAGTCCTTTCCCTTCCACGGCAATCTCTTCAACGAATATCTCTGGGGTGGCTACCTCACCTGGAATCTCCGCAACGTCCCCGTCTTCGTAGACTCCCGCGTCGACATCTTCGAATACAACGGCACCTTCAAAGACTATCTCGACATCATCCGCATCGAGGACACCTTGGCCCTCCTCGATAAACACCGCATCCGTTACGTACTCTTCGAGCCCAAAACCCCCCTCGTCTATCTCCTCGAACACACCGGCGGCTGGAAGGTCGACTATCAGCGCGACAACGTCATCCTCCTCGAACGCACCAGTCCGTAACCGTTCCAGTTACGATTTCAAAACCTCGGCACACTCATAAGCCATCTGCAACCCTTCCTCCACCGGCATCGCCCAGGCCTGCAGCCGTGACCCATCCCGCGTAATCCTCGCCTGCCCCACCTTCGCCCCCGCGTTCACCTCCGCATCCAACTCCATCCCAAACCCCCTCAACCCCTCGCACACCGCGCTCCTGAGCCACGGCGAATCCTCCCCGATCCCCCCGCCGAACACCACCGCCTCCGCATCTCCCAGCGCCGCCAGGTAGGCCCCCACCGCCAGCTTCACCCGATACGAAAACATAGCCAGCGCCAACCTCGCCGCCTCATCCTCCCGTTTCTCCAGCACCCGCGTATCCAGCGACCCGCCCGCAATCCCAATCATCCCCGACTTCTTATTCAGCAGCGTCAACACCTCCTCTGCACTCTTGCCTTCACGCCGCATCAGGTACGGAACAATCGCCGGATCCACACTCCCTGACCGCGACCCCATCATCAGCCCCTCCAGCGGCGTCAGCCCCATCGTCGTGTCCACGCTCTTGCCCTTGCAGATCGCCGCAGCCGAGCACCCACTCTCCAGGTGCAGCGTCACCAGCGTGCACTCCTCCGGCCTCTTTCCCACCGTTACTGCATAGTGCTCCAGCATGTACCGATGCGAAAGCCCATGAAACCCATACTTCCTCACCCCATGCTTGTCCGCCACCTCCCGTTCGATCCCATACCGCCAGGCCACCTCCGACAGCGTCCGGTGAAACGCCGTGTCGAACGTCACCATCGCCGCCGTCTCCGGCAGCTCCTCCTTCAGCACCGCCAGTATCCCCACCGCACTCTTGTTATGCAGCGGCGCCAGCTCTTCCATCGCCTCGATATCCTTCAGTACTTCATCGCTCACCCGCACCGCGCCTGCATACTTCGCACCCCCATGCACCACCCGCACCCCCACAAACTCCAACCCCTCCACCGCCCCCTGCTTCCGCAACCACGCCAGCGCAAGCCTCACCGCCGCACCCATATCCTTCGCCTCGCACGATTCCTGCCGCTTCAGCTCACGCCCTTCAAACACACTCAGCTTGGTCTCCTTGCCAATGTCATCCAACGATGCGCTCACCACCTTCGTCGCCTCGCTCGCCGACTGCTGCCCCGCCTTCACCTCCACCACCTCAAACTTCAACGAGTTGCTTCCCGGGTTGAATACAAGCGCTCTCATACCTGCGGCCCTCCTACCCAAATCAGATGCGCCCCACCCACCATGCGCACACCGTCCCGCTCAACCGAGTATGCTTAACCCATGGCTTCCGTAGGAGATGTCGCCGAACAAACCACCGTCCCCAAGCGCGAACTCCTCCTCCACGATAGCGTCGCCTTCCTCGTCCTCATCGCCGTCTCGCTTGCCCTCTTCGGCGTCACGCTCTTTCTCTTCCGCTCCTTTGAAAGCCACCGCGCGGACCTCGCCGTACGCTGGGCTGACCGTGGCCGCCAGGCCCTCGCCCAGGGCCGCCCGGATGAAGCCGTCACCGCCCTGCGCACCGCCCTCTCCTACGCGCCGGATGAACGCCCGGACCAGCTCCTCCTCGCTCAGGCCCTCGCCCGCGCCGGCCACACCGACGAAGCCACCAACTACTTCCTCACCCTCTGGGAGACCCGCCCCGGCGAGGGCTTCATCAACCTGCAGCTCGCCCGCCTCGCCCGCACCCGCGGAGAAAACAAGCAGGCCATCGACTTCTACCGCGCCTCCCTCTATGGCTCCTGGGAAGGCGACGCCATCCTCCGCCGCCGCCAGGTCCGCCTGGAGCTGACCGACTTCCTCATCGCCCAGCGCCAGTTCTCAGAAGCCCGCAACGAGCTCCTCATCGTCTCCGGCAACACCCCCAACGATCCCACGCTCACCCTCCTCGTCGGGGAAAAACTGGAAGCCGCTGACGCCCCCGCAGACGCCCTCGCCGCGTACACAAGAGTCCTCACCGCCGACCCCCACAACGCCCAGGCGCTCCAGCACGCAGGCCGCCTCGCCTATGCCCTTGGCGACTACCCAAAAGCCCAGCACCTGCTTCAGCAAGCCCTGGACGAAGAACCCCAGCAAGACCGGACCCGCACTCCAGACCTCGATACCCTCCTCGCAAACGCTCGCCGCATCCAGCAGCTTACCCTCACCCGGGATCAACCCGCCTCGGACCGCGCCGCCCACATCCTCCTCGCCGCATCCATCGCCCAGAGCCGCCTTAAATCCTGCATCGCCCAGGTCTCCGCGCAGCCCGCGGCCTCACCATCCCAGCTTCCCATCCCCCTGGCCTCTCTCTCCAGCCGGTGGTCCGCGGCTACCTCCAACGGACGCGGGCGACGCGCCCTGCTCCAAAGCGCCGAGGCCCAGGACACCTGGACCCTCCTCATCAACCAGACCGAGCTCATCACCGCCCACGACTACACCCAGACGTGCGGCCAGCCCACCGGCGACGACGCCCTGCTCCTCAAACTCGCCCACGCCACAGGCAATACCTTCAAGGACCAGCCGTAGATGACCTCAATACACGCCGCGACCATCGCCGGCACCGCAACCCACCCCAGCCCCAATCCGGAGCTCTCCTCGCCCCAGCGCGAAGAGCGCGTCTTCCTCCTGCTCTCCATCTTCATCGGCATCATCTCCGGCCTCCTCGTCGTCAGCTTCCGCATGGCCATCGAGTGGCTCACCGTCCTCCTGCAAGGCTCCGCCCCCGCCCCGCACCAACCCCGCCTTATCCTCGTCCCCACCCTCGCCGGCCTCGTCATCGCCGTCCTCACCCGCTTCGTCTTCCCCCACGTCCGCGGCTCCGGCGTCAACCAGACCAAGGCCGCCCTCTACATCCACAACGGCTATATCTCCACCCGCACCGTCATCGGCAAATTCCTCCTCTGCGCCCTTGCCATCGGCAGCGGCTTCTCCACCGGCCCCGAAGACCCCTCCCTCCAGATCGGCGCCGGCGCCGCCTCCCTCATCAGCCGCAAGGTCGGCCTCTCCCGCGAGCGCCTCCGCATCTTCGCCCCCGTCGGAGCCGCCGCCGGTCTCGCCGCTGCCTTCAATGCCCCCATCTCCGCCATCCTCTTCGTCATTGAAGAAGTCATTGGCCAGTGGACCGCTGGCGTCCTCGGCTCCATCGTCCTCGCCGCCGTCTCCGCCGTCGTCGTCGCCCGCTGGTTCTGGGGCTCCGAACCCATGTTCCGCGTCCCCGCCATCGCCCTCCGCGACCCCCGCGAGCTCCTCGCCTACGCCGTCCTCGGCTTCGTCGGCGGCGTCGCCTCCCTCATCTTCGCCAAATCCCTCGGCTACCTCCGCCCCCTCGTCCGCCGCCAGTCTCCCAACCTCCAGATGCTCGGCCCCGCCATCGCCGGATTCCTCGTCGGCTGCATCGGCTACTTCGGTCTCCCGGAGGTCATGGGCGCCGGTTACTCCGGCATCGACGCCGCCATGCACGCCCAGTTCACCTTCAAAATCCTCCTCCTCCTCGCCGCCTTCAAAATCATCGCCACCACCATCTCCTTTTCGAGCGGCTCCCCCGGCGGCGTCTTCGCCCCCACCCTCTTCGTCGGAGCCATGCTCGGCGCAGCCGTCGGCGCGTTTGAAAAACACTACTTCCCCGGCTACGCCACCGGCTCCATCGGCTCGTACGCCCTCGTCGGCATGGGCGTCCTATTCGCCGCCTTCCTCCGAGCCCCCCTCACCAGCGTCTTCATGATCCTGGAAGTCTCCGGCAACTACTCGATCATCCTCCCCGTCATCCTCGCCAACACCATCGCCTACCTCCTCGCCCGCGCCCTCCAGCCCGTCCCCATCTTTGAGCTCTTCACCCACCAGGACGGCCTCTACCTTCCCTCCATGGAGGAGCAGCGCGAAGAGTCCACCCTTCACTTTGAGGACGCCCTCCTCCCCGTCAATCTCCCCATCCTCCAGGGCGGCCAAACCCTCCAAAGCGCCCGCGAGGCCCTCGCCCACCGCGAAACGAACGAGAACCACGAAGCAAGCGGCGACCAGCACCAGGCGATCGCCCCCACCGCCATCCTCATCCAGTGCCGCGACGGAGGCTGGTACGCCGCCCGCAAATCCGAACTCGACACCCTCTTCACCGCCCTCGACAGCTCCAGCACAAACCCGGAAACCAACTCGCCCGCCGACCCACAGGCCCTCCTCGAAACCGTCCTGGGCTCCGACCGCACCCCCCTCATCTTCCCCGACCAGCCCTTATCCACCGCCCTTCCCTACTTCCGACGCTGGCCCGTCGTCCCCATCTCCAACCGAGCCACCCGCGGCGCCCTCGAAGGCGTCCTCTCCCTCGAAGACGTCCTCAAACGCTACCAACAGCAATAGCCCTCCAAAACAGCCAAGCGGCGGAAGCCCGGTCGAACCAGGCCTCCGCCGCTCCTCAGTTCCATCCAGCCCAACCCCATCATCCCGCCTGCGCCAACCCCGCAACCACCTCAGCAACCTTATCGAGGATCTGATTCCAGCCCTCGACCTGACCGCTCTTGGTCGCCTCCTCCATCGTTTCGTTCCCGATGAACGTCAGCTTCGTCCGCCCGTCTCCAAGATCCTCGAAAAGAGTCGTGTCGTACGCCCCTTCAATCGCCTCGTGCTCCATGCCATAGTGCTCAGGCTCAACCTTGTTTCCCTCCGGGTCGGAAAAGTACATCGACGAAACGATCTTCTCGTGCAGAACAATCTCGTGGTACTCCCCGCCATTCCAAAACTCCTGCCCATCCGGCGACTTCATGCAGCACAGAAACTTCCCGCCCACACGAAAATCCATCGTGCAAACAGGCGCGGTAAAGCCCTTCGGCCCCCACCACTGCATCACGTACTTCGGGTCCGTCCAAGCCCTCCAAACCAGCTCGCGTGGCGCATCGAAAATGCGCGTGATCACCATCCGTTCGGTCCCATGACTCGTGTTATCTGCCATCTCTCATCTCCTCTTTCTTCATCTGAGTTACAACCGCATCCAGCTTGTCCAAACTCTCTTCCCAGAACTGGCGATAGCTCATCGCCCATTCGCTCACTGTTCTAATTGCCTCTGGCCGAAGCGTGCACACACTCTCCCGTCCACGCTTCGTCTTCATCACAATCCGAGCCCGCACCAGGGAGGCAATATGCTTTGAAATCATCTGCTGCGACAGTTGAAACGGCTCCGTCAGTCCATGCACAGAGGCAGGCCCACGCGAGAGCCGTTCGATCATCGCCCGCCGCGTCGGATCAGACAAAGCCGCAAACGTTGTATCCAATTGATTCACAACCATAAGGTAGTGGATTCCTCGGCAATGTCAACCATAAAGTTTCCGCTTCGCAAAACTCCATCCTCTAGGTAGCCCGAGGCTTCAGCCTCGGGTCCCACAGGCGCACAACAAACACCCCATCCTGAGCGGCCTCCCCGCAGTCCCACCGCGGGGAGGCCGACGAAGCACCCGCCCTAAAACCCCGCACCTGCCGATAATGCCGTCTCCGGAGGATCACAAGGACTACCTCCGACAAGCCGGTCGTCATTGCCGACGACGCTGAGCGCATTAGGGGCGAGCAGCGTTCCCAAGCCGAGCCCCGCGCAACGTGCGATTCATTGGCTCAGAGAACCAGTGCGCTACAGCCCAACCCAGCGGAGCTGTTGCTGCCGTGATGGCCAGTGTCCAAAGCGCAGGGTGCCTTCCGTGCCAATGCAAAAACGCCTCAACACCAAGGATGACCAGAAACTCGTGCGTCAGGTAAACCTCATAGCTGTGCCTGCCGAACCATCGCACCGGAGCAGTCAGCATGCCGCCTCCGCCTGAATCCCGCAGGACCGTCGAGAGCATTACCAGGCAAACACCCAACGGCAGCACGGTGTCATCCAGATCGTGCCTCGCAAGAAAGTGATCGGTGCTGCGTAGCCAGTGCCAGGACGGCCAACTGGCTATCCAGGCAATGAGAAGCCAGCCGAGCGCCTCGGTGCCATAAAGCCATCTTCGGCTGACGCGAGCCGCGTGTGACATACGGTGACAAAGCAATGCAGTCAGGCAGCCCAGTGCAATGGCGTTCATTCCTCCCAGATAGCTTTTCTCCTGTGCAATCTCACTGGAAGCCATCCATACAGATCTCGCCCATGGACCCAGCACTAGCAGTGCGGCGGCCAGGACGAACAGCAGCGGCCAGCCGATACGTCGCAGTGGGGATCGCTCACCAACCAGGACGATGCAGACCAAGGGGAAGAAAAGGTAGAACATCTCCTCCACGCTGAGAGACCACAGGACATCCCAGTTTGCAGGCAGGTAGCCGGTCTTGGCCTCGAGCCAGTTCAGGTGAAAAGTTGCCGCCGAAAACAAAGCCCGAGGCAATCCGACGGCGCTTCTGACATGCCAGGCCTCGAAAGCATCGGAGTGCAGACTACCCCAATGCAGGAGACACAACACGGTCAGAAGGAGCGTCAGGAGAGGCGCAATTCGAGCGAAGCGAAGGCGGTAGAACAGCCCGGCTTTCATCCGCGCAAGTCCACCGAATCGTCGCAGACTCGTCATAGTGATAAGAAAACCTGAAATCGCGAAGAATACCGTGACTCCATTGCCGCCGTTCTGAAAAATCAGATGACGCCAATACCTCGATAGACCGGTGCCGACCCGGACACCGCTGCCGCCAAAGCGTATCAAACAGTGCAGCAACACCACTGCGAGGATCGAAAGCCCACGAAGCAGGTCTACGGTTTCAAAATGCGGCGCCCCTGGCGATACAGTACGTGCCTCATCCTGACCCATGCTCTGATTACATCAGCTCTGGACAGACTTGAAAGAGGAGATCCTTCCACGTACTCCTGTCGTCACGGTCAGTTCTCGCGTGGCGCAGAGCAAAGACTACCATCTCCCCATGGATCCCTACTGGATAGAAACCGGCTCCTCAACCCGCCTCGCCTTCATCCTCCGCCCCCGCGGCGGCGTCCGCCTCAAAGACGAACTCCTCCAGATCAAGCAGGCCGGCATCGACGTCCTCGTCTCCATGCTCGAACCCGTCGAAGCCGCCAGCCTCGGTCTAGCCGAAGAAGCCGAACTCTCCCGCGCAAACGGCCTCCATTTCCTCTCCTTCCCCATCCCGGACCACCAGACCCCACACTCCTACGCGTCCTTCGCCAACTTCATCGAGCAGCTGCGCACCCACACCCACGCCGGACGAAGCATCGCCGTCCACTGCTTCGCCTCCATCGGACGCTCCTCCATGCTCCTGGCCGCGCTCCTCACCACGGAAGGACTCTCCCCCAACGAAGCCTTTGAGCGCCTCACCAGGGCACGCGGCGTAGAAGTCCCCGACACCCCGGACCAACTCCGCTGGGTCGAGCGCTTCGCCGCAACCCACAAGCTTCGGCCCAGCAGTTAGCTTCTGGTTAACCTCACCACACCCGCATGGTCCCTTCCAAATCACCTTCCGCAACTTCAAGCAATCAGGGCACTTACCAATCCGTCCCACACCGTTGCACACTTCTTGGTGCAGATCTCACCACAAATCACTTTTCATGGTCGAAAACCCGAATCCCCAGTAAAGACGCACCCCTCACCATACGCGGTGGCTGTCACTTGACCACGTTTGTCCACCCGAAATCCACGTGTCGGACACAATCCACCACACCGGATCCGCATGGATCGCCGCTCCCAATCGCGCAGCCACCTTTTTCTCACACGTGCTAACTAGTCCATTAGTTGCTCGTCTACCCCTCACGTATGCCCCCGCGCCGCTCCATCACGCTCACCGAAGCCGAACTCAGGCTCATGCGCATCCTCTGGCAGCGCGGCGAATCCGCCGTAGCCGAGGTCGTCACCGCCCTCCCCGGCGATCCCCTCGCCTACAACTCCGTCCTCACCACCATCAGAGTCCTCGAATCAAAGGGTTACGTCACCCACCGCCAGGAAGGACGAGCCTTCCTCTACTCCGCCGCCGTCGCCGAACACGAAGCCAGCCGCTCCGAAATCCGCCACGTCCTCAATCGCTTCTTCGGCAACTCCCACGAGCGCCTCCTCCTCTCCATGCTCGGCTCCGGCGAAATCGCCCCCGCTGAACTAGCCCGCCTCAAACAAGCCATCGCCGCCGCCCCGCCGGACCCCCAGGAGGACGCCCAATGACCCTCCTCACCCTCACCAACGCCCTCATCGCCTCCACCGTGCAGGGCCTTATCCTTGCCTTAGCCGTAGCCCTCTGCCTGCGTCTGCTCCCGAGCATCCCCGCCGCCGCCCGTTCCCTTATCTGGACCGCCGTCTTCACCCTCATCCTCGCCCTCCCCTTCCTCCCCACCCCCCACGCCACCTCCTCTCACAGCGTTGCCATCAACCCCATCTGGACCATCCCCGTAGCCGCCCTCTGGCTCACCGCCTCCCTCATCCGAGCCACCCAGCTCATCCTCAGCGCCCTAGCCCTCCGCCGCCTCGCCCGCTCCGCCACTCCCGTCCCCGACCAACCCGGCGCCCCCTTCCCCCTTGTTTGTCTCTCCGCTCAAATCGACCGCCCCAGCGTCGTCGGCTTCTTCTCCCGCCGCATCCTTCTCCCGCCCAGCCTCTTCGCCTCCCTCACCCCCGCCGAGCTCCACCACGTCCTCCTCCACGAAACCGAACACCTTCGCCGCCGCGACGACTGGACCAATCTCCTCCAAAAACTCGCCCTCGTCGCGGTCCCACTGAACCC
Organism: uncultured Acidobacteriaceae bacterium; assembly: GCA_964242025.1. Taxonomy (GTDB): domain Bacteria; phylum Acidobacteriota; class Terriglobia; order Terriglobales; family Acidobacteriaceae; genus Edaphobacter. The sequence goes on along the minus strand of CAXSZW010000001.1, from coordinate 308,883 downwards.
CGTCCTCCTCTGGGTCGAACGCCGCCTCTGCCTCGAGCGCGAACTCGCCTGCGACGACCGCGTCCTCCGCGCCACCGGCACTCCCAAGGCCTACGCCACCTGCCTCACACACCTTGCAGAGCACAGCCTCCTCCGCCGCAGTCTCTCCCTCGCCCTCGGCTTCCTCGGGAGTATCGGCCCCGTCCACCGCCAGTCCGAACTCTCCCGCCGCGTCCACCGCATCCTCCAGGCACCCGCGCAAGCGATGTCGCCCCGTCAGACCCGCACCGCAACCGCCGCCCTCCTCCTCACCCTCGCTGGCGGCACCTTCACCCTGGTCCACACCCCCCAGCTCATCCTCTTCGCCCTCCCGGTCACCCAATCCGCCGAACTCTCCCCCACCCCCATAACCACCGGCGGCGCCACCTTCCAGCCCGCCACCTTCCACGTTCCGGTCTCGAGCCCCAAACCCACCCTCATCAAGGCCGTCCAGCCCGCGACCATCAAACCCCACCCAATCCACCGCGTCAGACGCAACACGCCGCGCCCCAGCCCGGTCCGTATCCTGCAGGCTGACTGGATAAGCCCCGTCGAGACCCCGCGGCCTCAGCGCCTGGTCCTCACCGCCGCCTCCGGCGATCAAATTTCTTACACCTTCGTCTCCACCGTGGCCGTTGCAACGCCCCGCGGCTGGATCATCTTCCAACTCTAACCACCAACGCTGTCTGCAAAGTCATTCAGGAGAGCAAGCCCATGTCTGTATCAACTAATAAACTAGTTTCAACCGCCAGGCTCTACTCCACCCCAACCGCCATCGCCGGTTCGCTCATCCTTGGCGCCTCCATGTTCATCGCGCATGGCAACGTCCACGCCGCCAGTGCCACCGCGCCCTTGGACGATACCGCCGTCTCCGCCCTCACCGCTCTCGACCGCGCCATGGAGACCGTCACCTCCCGCGTCACTCCCTCCATCGTCAATGTTGAAGTGACCGGCACCGGCAACCCGGACGAGCAAGCCTCCGAAGAGCAACGTCAGCAGCTCCCCCAGGGCCTTCCCCCCGGCTTCGAGCAGTTCTTCGGCGGCGGCGGAAATGGCCGCGGCCAGCGCCAGCAGCCCCAGCTTGAACACGGCATCGGCTCCGGCGTCATCATCTCGCCGGATGGCTACATCGTCACCAACAACCACGTCGTCGCCGGCGCCACCAAAATCCGCATTACCTTGAACGATCGCCGCATCTTCACCGGCAAGGTCATCGGCACGGACAAGCTCACAGACCTCGCCGTCATCAAAATTGAAGCCAACGGTCTCCAGCCCATCGCCTGGGGCGACTCCACCCGCCTCATCCCCGGCCAGACCGTCCTCGCCTTCGGCAGCCCCTTCGGCTCTCTCCGCTTCTCCGTCACCCGCGGCATCGTCTCGGCGCTCAACCGCGCCAACCAGTTTGAAAACGATCCCCGCAAGCCCGGAGACCTCATCCAGACCGACGCCGCCATCAACCCCGGCAACTCCGGCGGCGCGCTCGTCGATTCTCGCGGCGAACTCATCGGCATCAACGTCGGCATCATGACCTCCAGCGGCTCCTTCGCCGGCGCCGGCTTCGCCATCCCCTCCCAAACCGTCCAGGCCACCACCAAGCAGCTCATCGCCCATGGCAAGGTTGAGCACGGCTACATCGGCATCAGCATGAATGACGTCACGCCGGATAACGCTCACTTCTTCAAGCTCGATAAAGCCAACGGAGCCATCGTCGCCCAGGTCACCCCGGACTCCCCGGCAACCCGCGGCGGTCTCAAGGCCGGGGACGTCATTGAGAAACTCGACGGTCGCGACATCCCCAACTCCAGCGCCCTCCAGGTCAGCATCAGCCAGATGCAGCCCGGAGACAAGCTCTCGCTCGGCGTCATCCGCGACGGCAGCCCCCAAACCCTCAACCTCACCGTCGGCACCTACAAACCCAACAGCCAGGTCGCCCAGAAGGATGGGGACAGCGATCAGCAGGACGGCCCAAAGGCAAACTCCGGGAAACTCGGTCTAGCCGTCTCGGACCTCAGCTCGGACCTCCGCCAGCAGATCAACGCCCCCGAACAGCTCCACGGAGCCGTCGTCCAGAGCGTCCGCCCGGAGAGCCCAGCAGACGAAGCCGGAATTCAGCCCGGCGACGTCATCCTGGAGGTCAACCGCAAAGCCGTCCAGACGGCGAGCCAGTTTGCCGGTCAGGCCCACCAGGCCCCCGCCGGAAAGGAACTTCTCCTGCTCGTCTGGTCCCGCGGCAATGCCAGCTACCGCACCCTCCGCACAGACGCCGACGGCCAGAACGGCTGATCGGGCGTCTTCACCCAACCCCGCCACGCCCAAAGCTCCTCGGGCGTGGCGGACTTCTTCCCCCCTCACCACCTCCCGATCCCTTTTTCGACCCAACCCCATGTCAAGGATAAGTCTTATGGAATGAATACTTTGCAGCCACCTACTATTGAAAACAAAGGCTTTAGCTTGCACCGAACCTGAGGTCCAGACCTAAGTGCAATCGTTGGAGGACTTTGCACACATTCGCCCAGGGTGCCCCCCCCCACTTCACCCCCCAAACCCAAGCAACTCCCGCTCAACTAGCTCCACCGTCTCAGCAATCTTGTCCCATCCCCAAGGCACCCTCAACCGATAGCACCTAGCCCCCTCCAGCGCCTCCGCACACTGGCTGAAAAGGCGTGGAAAGCCCCCCTTCAGATTTGGCAGAAAACCCACATACGTAAAGTTCATCATCTCCGCGATCGCTTCGGCAGCCGCAACCGGCTCAAGTCTCACAGTCTCCGTCTCGCCCGCTCTATTCAGCAGCACGACATTGCGAAGCCGCAGCCGCCCCGCGTTCGCCTGTGCCAGCGTCACCCGATACTTGTCCTCATCCGAGAAGGTCTGCTGTCGAGCCTCAACCTGCTTCCCAAGCTGCTCCAGACTCTCCCGCCACAGCTTGATCCAGCCCGCAACCGGAATCACCTCGCCGCTACTCACCGTCAGCAGGCAGATATCGTCCGCGACCACGCGATGGCCGCGCCGCTCCAGAAACGCCGCCAGCGTCGACTTCCCCGCCCCGGAGTTACCCAGCAACGCCGTCACCGCGCCGCCGGTGGAGAGAGCGCTGGCGTGCAGCGGAAGCATCCCGTTCTGGTGGCAGAGGATACCGAACACGACGCCGAGGAGATACCCGGAGACGTCACCGGGAGGCGCCCCCTCCGTAACGTCCACCACGACAAACGCACCATGGCTGACGTGATAGCGGGCCGTCTCTTTGACAGTGAAGAGCGCTTCGTCCGGGGCATTGATCCAGTGGGAGCCCCAGGATTCGCCCCCCTCCAGCGCACGCGGCACAACACCTCGGCGAATGGTCACCGGGAGGGTGCCGGCACCGGAGACGCCCGCAAGTTCCGGCACGTCCATCTGCGAATGGAAGAGGAATGGGCCGAAGCGGAATTCGTAGGGAAGATCTTCTGGCGGCATGACACTCATTCTGGTCTTGGAGGCATGATAGCTCGGGGAGTGAGGTTGGGTACGGCCCCCCCGGGTTCGGTGCCGGTTAGAATCGTCGCAGCCTTGCAGGGGGTGTCCGGAATGGGTGAGATCGGAAGAGCCTCGCGCGCGGAAGCTGTGAGCTCGCTGCAAGGTATGGGGCGGCTGTTGTGGCGGGCCGCGCCGGGGCAAATGGTCGCTGCCATCCTGCTGTCCATCTTCCTTTCGCTGGCGGAAGGCGTCAGCCTGGCGATGATCTTCCCGCTGCTGGCGCTGTTTGGGGATGCAGGGCACCCCGCCGTGCCGGGCCCAAAGACCCAGATGCTCTTTCATCTCTTGGCGGCGACAGGGCTTCCACAAACGTGGTGGCCTGCGGCGCTGCTGCTCAGCATCGTCTTGCTGGTTGGCGTGCTGGCCCAATTGAACGGCGTGTTGACGACCCTGCGGTTGGGTGTGCTGTTGAAGGTGCGCGGGAGGCTGGGCTCGGAGATCTTCGGGGCGATTGTCCATGCGGATTGGGCTTACATCACGCGGGTTCGCGCCTCCGACCTGACCATGCATCTGACCGCCGGGCTGGACCGGGTCGGACAGGTTACCAACAACCTCATGCAGGCGATCTCAAGCGGGCTGGTGGGGGCGCTGATGCTGGGGCTTGTGCTCTACCTTTCGCCCGTGCTGACGGGCGTGGCGCTGGTGTGCTTTGGGCTGCTGATCCCGTGGCAGAGAAGACGGGGGCGGGAGGCGTATGGTGCGGGAGCGGCCATTACAGAGAAGACAGTTGCTGTGTTTGATTCCTCCATGGAACGGCTGCAGAACCTGAAGGTGGTAAAGGCGTTTGAGGCGCAGGATACCGAGCATGAACTGTTCAACCAACGCTATGGCGCGATGCTGCAGCAGCTTTCCCGGAGCGAGTGGCGGGCCTCAGCGGCGTCGCGTCAGTTCCAGACGGCCTCGCTGGTGGTGCTGTGCGGGATTACGCTGCTGGGGTTGGAGCCGCTGCATCTCTCCACTGCGACCATGCTCATCTTCCTCTTCGCCTTTCTACGGGCTACGCCCCGGCTGACAACCCTGCAGGAAAAGGCCACAGCCGTTCTGACGGATCTGCCTGCGTATGGACGGATCGAAGCACTACTGCTGGACTGCGCAGGCCACGCGGAACAGGGAGGCACGGAACGCGCACCGGAACTGGTGAAGGAGCTTACCCTTGATGCGGTCGGCTTTGCGTATGCGGCTGGCTTTGGGCGAGTGCTGGATGGGGTGTCCCTGAGGCTGCAGGCGGGAGCCATCACGGCGGTTGCCGGGCGATCCGGCGCTGGGAAGAGCACAGTTGCGGACCTGGTGATGGGATTGCTGGTGGCGCAAGACGGAGCGGTGCGGGCAGACGGGGTTGCGATCACGCCCGGAAATGCGCGGGCATGGCGGCGGAGGATTGGATATGTCAGCCAGGACACGCTGCTGTTCAACGACAGCATCCGCGCTAACCTGCTGTGGGCCAAGCCGGATGCAAGCGAGGCGGAGTTGCTGGGAGCGCTCAACGAGGCAAGTGCGGAGTTTGTGAGGGAGCTTCCGGGAGGGATGGACACGACTGTGGGGGACCGAGGGATAAGGCTTTCACATGGACAGCGGCAGCGGATTGCGCTGGCTCGGGCGTTGCTGCTGAAGCCGGAACTGCTGATTCTAGACGAGGCGACGAATAGCCTGGACCTGGAAAATGAGGAGGCGATTCTGAAGACGGTGCGTGGCGGAAGGCAGGTGACGACACTGCTGATCTCGCACCGGCCGTCTGCGATACGGGTGGCGGACCGCGTGTACCTGATGGCGGAGGGCCGGGTGAAACGAAGCGGAACATGGGAAGAGCTGCAGGCGGAGATTGAGGCTGAGGTAGGGGCGGAGGTTCAGGAGGGGTGAGTGGGGCGCTCGTGGCGGCGGATGAAGTAGCCAAAGGAGAAGCCGCGGCAGAGGGCGTCGCTGAAGCCCTGGGTGACCTGCATGGACTCGGCGCCTTCTTCGGGCCAGTGCTCGAGCATGGCGGCCATGCGGGCCTGGTCGAGAAGGCGGCAAGCTTCCGGGGAGGTGCCGTTGAGGGCGATGTGGTGGCGGAGGCCGGGCATGGCGTCGCGCATAGTGAGATTCCAATCGGCACCCTGCTGGCCACGGCGGGTGCGGGTAAGGGTTGATGTGGGGAGGCGATCCTTCATAGCTCGGCGAACGAGGGAGCGGGGAAAGCCGCCCACGACATACTGCTGGTAAGGGACGGAAAAGCAGAACTCGGCGACCCGCTTATCGGCGCATGGGTCCCGAACATCGACACCGTGGATGGCGCGATAGCCTGCGTTGAAGGTGTCGACTTCATAGACTTGGAAGAGATGCTGACGCTCTAGGTTTGGGTCGGAGCGATTGGGGAAAAACTGGTTGAGGATTTTTTCCCGGAGATCGTTACCGTCCGCCAGTTTTAAGTTGATGGGGGAGTAGGAAAGGTCAAATTGCTCGGTCGAGTTGAGGCGGCGATGCAGCCACCCGGGGGCGCTTCCCTCGATGGCGCGCGCGGCGGAGTTACGAAAGGAGACCATGCCGTTCTGGCGGAATTGATGCGCCGTTTGTGCAAGTTGGAGCCAGCGGCCGCTCCGCAGCATCTGGGGGAGGGCCTCCATGCCGGTGTGGCTGATGGTCAGATTTCCGCGAGGCGCCGCAAGGAGGACGTTGGCCCCACGAGCGGCGGTGGCTGCGAGGATCGCATCGATCCAAAGGCCGTTGATGCTGTTTTGGATGGGTTCGTCGACCGCATCCGAGAGGCGGGTAATGGTGGAGATAAGGTCGCGCCCGGCTGAATCGATGAGGAGATGGTCGATGTTGGGGTAGAGGCGGGCCACGTCTGCAGCGCCGGGGCCTTCGTTAGGGAGACGCCCGTGAGCGCCGGTTCCGCGATAGTCCTTGCGGGGGACGGCGGTGAAACTGGTTATTCGCCGTCCTTCTTTGGCAAGCTGTAGGGCGGCGGCGGCGGTGACGGAGGAGCTGTCCAGGCCGGAGCTCAACTGCGATGCAATCTGGCCCTTGGTTCGGAGGCACGCTTTGACGGCGCGATCAAAGATCTCGAGGAGGGCTTCCGCATATTCCTCATCCCGGCGGAAGTGGATGGGAGGAGCTTCGAAGGGGCGCCAGTACGCGACGACCTGTGTCGATGCCGGGGTGACGCGCAGGAAGTGGCCGGGAGGGACGCGCTCAATGCCTTTGAAGTAGCTGCGGGCCGAGCTGTACCGCGCCAAAACGAGGGTGTCGAGAAGCATCTTTTCGTCCAGACCCCGGTCTACTCCGGGGAGCGCTAGCAGGCCCTTCGGCATCGAGGCCAAGGCGAAGAAATCGTTGTTGCGATGAAAGAAGAGGGGACGCTCTCCCATGTGGTCGCGGGCGGCGAAGAGCTCCTGGCGGTCTGGGCTCCAGACGGCAAAGGCGAAGGGGCCAACCAGATGATGAACGCATTGGTAGCCCCACTTTTCCCAAGCGAGCATGAGGAGGGATGAGTCTGAGATGGAAGAAAGGCGGGCGGGAGTCAACCGGAGCTCTAGCGCGAGCTCTTCGCGGTTATCCAAGCGGACGTCCGCGACCAGCCAATCCCTTCCAGCGGTAGAAAGAACTGGCTGATCGTCGAACTGGTCTTCGGGCAGGAAACGATGAAGATTTCCGCCAAGCACGACCTGATTTTCTTTGCGGGCGAAGCTGCGGTCCGGGCCATAAAGGGCCATGGCTGCACATAACGAACGAATGCCCGAATCGAGGTCGATTCGGGCGGAGCGCCTCCATATCCCGTAGATGGAAGACATTGCAAACTCCAACTTCAAACCACGGGTGCTTTAGAGCATGTTACGACCGGTGGGTAGCCTTGTTGTCGGTGGTGGAAAAGGAACCAGCCTGAGCTGCGTTGATCTGAGCTACTTCGATGGTGGGTTTGACCCAAGTTTTACGGTTCATTGTGATAAATCTCCATGAATGAAGTGATGAAGCGTTCTGATCAGCAAAGGCTGCGGCGGCAAGTCAACCAAGCCGGCCAGGACACCTTCGCTTGTGTAACCCAGGACCAGAAGTATTCGTTGGCCGAAGTATACGTGCGGAAAACAGCTGAGTAAACAGGAAATCCTGGTTTCTGAGTACCCTATTGGGCGGTTTGGGACACGGAGACACCGACCGAGTTTGTCAGCGTCACTTGGACAGTGCCGATGTTTGCCGCGTTGTCACTCACATTGAAGACCTGGGTATAGGTGAATGTCGAGCCGTACTGCGCGGACGTCGTTGAACCGAACCAACCCGTGAAAAGGGGGCCTATCGGCGCCACGATGTCGGGCGTGTCGATCTGAGCGCCTCCTATGCCGACGAAGTGGAAGGTCGCCTGCGTCACCTCACGGGTATTGGAGAAACCATGAATAGCCACGCTCAACTGGCTGCCGTTGCGCGTGACGGTGGTTGTCGACACCATGGGAACAGCTGGAGGAATCACAATGACGACAGGCTGAAGGTTCGCGGGCGTGACGTTACTGCCCCCTGCGGTCAAGGTGAGGGGTATGGTGATGGTTCCGGCTACCGTTCCTGATTGCAGCAGGATGGGCGGAACGGCCGTCGAGTTGGCCGGAATAATGAAGGTGAAGGTTCGCAACCCATTCGCAAACTGAATGGCCGGATCATCGATCGCCGGAGTGACCGCCGGAGCGAAGGCAAGGTTGAACACAGCCGTGAGTTCCACCGGGTAAGGATTGTTGATGGATAGGGAGAGGGAGGGTTGGGAGCCCGGAGCCGTGGTGGATGGTCCGCCGAGCGTCACTGAGGGCGACGAAGCCGCTACAGTGATGGTGAGCGGTGAACTGGTCAGGGAGATGTTAGGATCGACGACCACGATCAGCAGACTTCCAATTTTCGCGAAGTTTGCCGCCGGGATGACGGCGGTCAGCGTCGTGGGGTTGACCAGGGTTGCGGCGATCGCTGTTCCATTGACTTGGACGACGGAGGTGGAGACAAAGCCTGAGCCAACAAGAGTAACTGTTTTATCGCCGTCACCCAGAATAGCCGTGCTGGGCGTGACTGAGGTGAGGGTGACGCCCGTGATAAGGAGGTTTACGGTGCGAGTGGCGATCGTGTAATCGATGGCATCCGTGGGAACGAAACGCACCGTCAGGGTTTGGGTTCCAGGCGCGAGCACAGTTCCAGCCGCCGGAGTGTAGGTGAACGTGCCGGGGAGAGCTGCGCCGGCCACTCCTACGACGCTTGCATTGAGTTGCGTGGCGCTGAGTGGGATGCCGTACGCGATGCTCGATGGAGTGGCCCAGGTCAGGACGGGGGCGGCCGGGGTAACGGTAATTGTCGCGGTGCCGGAGACAGGTATGAAAGTGGGGTCGGTTGGGGCAAAACTCACGTTCAAGACCTGCCTGCCGACTGTAAGGACCGTGCCGGCGGCGGGGAGATAGGTGAAGATACCGTTGACTGCGACCCCGTTGGGGCCGGTCACGACGGCGTTCAGTTGCTGCGCGCCAAGCGGTGTGCCGTACACAATGCTGGAGACCGCCGGGATCCAATTGAGGGTGGGGGCGATCTGCGAGCCGCTGAGGCTGGTTGGTTGGGAGACGCTGGCCGCATAGCTGGTGTCGCTCGGGTAACTGGCGATGACTTGATGTGTGCCCGTTCCGAGAGGGGAGACGCCAGTAGCAGTGGCGGTAACGGTCTGAGTCACCTGTGTGAGCAGGATCGTAACGAGGTCATCGTCTGAGTTGGCAGAGGCGATGTCTGGAATGCCATCACCGTTGAAGTCCGCTATGGCAACCGATTCAAAGCTTGCATCGTTTGCAGCCTGTACGTTGGCGCCGGGTGCGAAAGTACCATCACCATTACCGAGTAGGAGGGTGGTGCCGTGGTTGTCGACGACCACAATGTCAGAATTCCCGTCTCCGTTGAAATCGCGGACTGCGAGGGCAAACGAGTCGGTTGGATCAGAGCCGAGGCCTGACGCGTTCGTGAACGTTCCATCGCCGTTGCCGAGCAGGATGGCGCCAGTGAGGGTGCCGTTTGTCTGGCTGGCTACGACGAGGTCCAGCTTGCCATCGCCATTGAAGTCCGCGAGGGAAAGCTGCGGCAGTGTGCCGCCAGTGACCTGGGCGGACCCGCTGCTGCCGCCGGCAGTGAAGGTCCCGTCGCCATTGCCGAGGAGGACGGTGAGGCCGCTTCCTCCGGTGTTTGCGGTGGCAACGTCAGCTTTGCCGTCTGCGTTGAAGTCTCCGACGACGATGCCCTGTGGCCCGACGCCGGTAGCAGGAGCGCTGGCGGCAGCGGTGAAGGTCCCGTCGCCGTTGCTGAGGAGGACGGTGATTGTGTTGGCAGTGCTATTCGTGACGATGAGATCGGCACTGCCATCGCTATTGAAGTCACCGGTTGCGATGCCGTATGGACCCGCTCCGGTGGATGCGGTGGAGGCGGCCCTGAAGGTTCCATCTCCGTTGCCGAGGAGGAGGGAGATCGTGTTATCCCCGAAGTTGGTGACGGCGAGGTCCGCGAAACCGTCGCCGTTGAAGTCAGCTACAGCGATGGAGGTGGGTCCATTACCGGTCGCCGGAGACTGAGCCGCTGTGAAGGTGCCATCACCCTTACCGAGGAGAATGCTGATGGTGCGGCCGGTGGACGGGACGCCTGGGGCGCCCTGATTGGCAACGGCAAGGTCTAGTCTGCCATCACCGTTGAAGTCCGCAATAGCGATGAACTGCGCCTCGCGTCCCGTGGGCGGCGATGCCGACTGGACGAGAGTGAGGGCACGCGTCGCTGCACCCAAGCGGGCCGAAGCAAGGACGGCATTGCCGTTACTTTGATCGAGGAAGGAGACAGCGCCGGTTGGTGCTACCGTGGACGAACCCGAACCGATCGTCGTTGCGGTCAGGGTGTAATTCCCTACCGTGCCAGTCTGGGCGACCGTGGTTGCGGTCTGGTACTTGCCGGTGACAGTAACCGCGGAGGGCGCGGAGACGCTGGCGACAGCGTTCTTCGTTCCAAGGAAGACAGCTTTGTAAGAGTGCGCCCCGATAGCTGGCACAAGGCTGATAGTGGCGGTGCCGCCGCTGGTCAGTTGCGCCGTTCCGAGGAAGTGAATGTCTGTGCAGTAGGGCGCCGCGGCATCGCAGAAGTTGACTTGGCCTCTCATCCCACTTGTCCCGGTGGAGTTGACCGTCGCCGTGAGCTTAAGGGTACTTCCGGCTGCGAGCATCGTGACAGCATTTCCGCCGGATGACAGGGCGAGGGTGACGGTGGGCGAGACCTGGAGCACATTCAACGAAACGGACTTGGTTGCGGTAAGGAAGCTGGAGAGATCGTTGGGGGTAAAGACCACGCTGAGGGTCTGGAGGCCGACGTTGAGAATCGCTCCCGCCGCGGGTGTGTAGGCGAAGGTGCCGGGAACGACGGAGCCACTAGCGTCTGTCGCGATGGCGTCAAGCTGGGTGCCGCTCAGCGAGGTTCCATATGCGATAGCAGCTGGGTCGGCCCAGGTAAGAGTGGGGGCAACCGCGGCAGCGTGATTGACCACTTGCGAGAGTGCGGGAGACGTGGCGCCAGCGAAGTAGGAATCCCCACCGTAGATAGCCGTGATGGCGTGAGTTCCTTGGCTCAACGCGCTTGTGGTGTAGACGAGCTTTCCGGTGTTGTCCAGAGGGCTATTCGTCAGCATCGTGCCATTGTCCTGAAGGATCAGGGAGCCTGAAGGGATGAGTGTTGAGGCGACTGCTGACGTAACTGCGACGGTGAAGGTGACGGCGTCGCCTACAAGCGACGGGTTCTTGGAGCTGCTGATGACGGCGGATGGGGCGGCGCCGTTGACGATTTGCGTGCCGGTAGCGGTTGATCCGGCGAGGTTAACGTTGCCGGGCCATGTCGCGGAGACGGCCTTGGTTCCAATGCCCAGCGAGAACGGCTGCGAGGTGGCTGTGGCTGTGCCGCTGACGAGGTTTACAGCAAGCTGAAGGCCGCCGGCGGATGGGCTGGTGGCCATGTAGATGTCGGAGTAACCGTCCGCATTGGCGTCCGCCACCGAAAAGAGGCTGGACGTTGATGAGACCGCAAGAGCGGCGTAGTTCGCAGTGAAGTTTCCGCTTCCGTCATTGGCGAAGACGGTGATGCTGGTGCCGTTGAAGATTGCGAGATCCGAGAAGAGAGTGCCTGCAAAATCGCCGACCTGCGCACCTTGAAACCCTGTGTAAGGTTGCGAGACGAGCGAGGCAAAGGAGTAGCTTGTGGCGGTGCTTGTGTTCTTGAGGATGAGGACACCGGGCGTCGTCCCGGAGTTGGAGAAGACGATGTCCGGCAAACCACTCCCGTAGATGTTGGCGGGCAGGATAGTGAAGGTGGTCACTGCCGGGCCGTTCCCCAGAACAGCCGTCGTGTTGGGTACTCTGGTCGCCTGGGATGCCGTTCCGAAGGTGCCATCCTTATTGTTCCCAAAGACGCTGAGGGTCTTCGTCGCATCGGTGAGCTGGCCGTTGATCAGGAGGTCGGAGTAGCCGTCGCCGTTAATATCTGCGGTGGTGGCTCCGTTGACGACTTCCGTGGAGAAGAAGTTGGAAGCTGAACCGAACGTCGAGTAAACGGGCTCGGCGAAGGTGCCGTCACCGTTTCCTTTGTAGAACAAAATTCCTGTGCTTTGGCCGCTGTCCGGGCTTCCGATCAAGGCCAGATCCGTTTTACCGTCGTGGTCGAAATCGCCGACCAGGGCAGCGGAGACTGAGGTGGCGCCTGAAAGCAGAACTGGCGTGGCGAAGGTGCCGTCGCCATTGCCCAACATCACACCGGTGGAGGCACCTCCACAGGTAAAGAAAAGGTCCGGGAAGCCGTCGCCGTTAAAGTCTCCTACTGATAACTGACCCGTCGATAGGTTCGGGAAGAGGCGGTTGCAGGTGCTTGGAAAGGTGACACCCTTCGGGGTGCTGAATGTGCCGTACGGCGTGGTTCCAAGTGCGATGGTTGCCGTCGCGCCATTGTTGGACGGGACTAAAACGTCGGGAATTCCGTCGTGGTTGAAGTCTGCAATAACGACGGGGAGACTGGCCGGCTGGGTGGTCTGTGCCTTCAAACATGGTGCAGCGGCTGTCGCAGAGCCAAGGGCAAGGAGAGCGCACAGGACTGCGCGCAGGCTTGGCCGCACTCCGTGCAGCGCTGCATCAGTCCGAGCTGGAAGTGAACGCATCATTGCACGGTACCCGTGATTTGGGTGTACTGCGACGGAGTGCTGAACCCGGTCGGCGTTTGGATGGTGATGGTTGTGGTGCCGGTGGCTACGGGCTGGAAGTTCGTCTGGACGTAGGAACTTCCGGGCATAAAGATGATGGGGCTTGTGGTGATAGTTCCGACGCCTGTATCCGAACTCACAATCGGAACGCTGACGTTGCCCGCAGTGGGACTGACTTGCTGGCCGATAGTGTAGGCCGTGAGGGTGCCGGGATTGAGAACCGTCGGGTAAATCGTCAGCGTGGTTGGCGATGAGCTTGCGGTAGTGGTGAAGTTCGGTATGCCGTAATAGGTGAAGCCCGACGGGTTGACCGTGATCGTTGCGTCACCGTTGGTGTATCCCGGCGCGGAGACTGTGATCGTGGTTGCCCCGATGCTGGCACCCTGAACGAAAATATTGCCAACGTACGTGGAGGTGACGTTGGTAAAGACCAGGGTGTTTGTACCCACGACGGTAGCACTGTTCGAGATGGTGGAGATGAGTGGGCCATTGCTGGTGACGGTGACGGTCACGGGATTCGGAGGCGCTACGGGGAGGTATATTCCGAGGTTTGTCTCAAGGTAAAGGCCTGTGGTCACGTTGCTGACCGAGATGGCAGGCGCTGAGACAGTCGCCGTGATCTGCTGGTACTGCGATGGCGTGGTGAAGCCTGCTGGGGTTCCGAGCGTCAGGTTGGCGGTACCGGCCGAAACGGGTGTGAAGGTAGTCTGCTGATAGCTATCGCCGGCGTGGAAGATCAAGGCGCTGGAGCCGATGGTGCCCACGCTGGGAGCAGAGTCTACGATGGGCACTGTTGCGGCCGTGACACCGGGGTTCAACGGAAGCTGGAAATTCTGCACAGCCAAAGAGCTGGGATTCAAGACTGCGGTGTAGACCGTGATGGTGTTGGGACTCGAGAAGGTGCTGGTGTTGATGTTCGGCACGCCGTAGTAGGCGAAGCCAGAAGGATTCACGGTCAGGGTATTGGTCCCGGTGGTGTAACCAGGCGCGGAGACGGTGAGGGTGGATGTTCCCACGGTCTGCCCCTGGACATAGATGGTGCCGACAAAGCTGGACGACACGTTGTTGAACGTGAGGGTATCCGTTCCCGCTGTGGTCAAGCTGTTCGAGAGGGATGCAACGCCCGCGGCGCTCGATTTAACCGTCACGGTGACTGGCGTTGGCGGCGTCACCGGCAGATAGATGTTTGTCCCGTACTGGAGATTCACGCCGGTCGTGACGTCGCTTTCGGTAATGGCCGGGGCGGTGACGGTCGCGGTGATCTGTTGGTATTGCGCGGGCGTGGTGTAGCCGGCAGGTGTGCCGATACTGAGAGTGGTGGTTCCGGCCGTGCCTGGCTGGAAGGTGGTGGATTGCCCGGTATCGCCCGGATTAAAGATGACGGGGCTGGTGGTGATGGTTCCTACAGAAGTGTTCGAACTGGTGATGGAAACACTGATTGGAGCTACGCCTGGGCTGACCGGAAGGAAGAACTGATCCACGTTCATCGTTTGTGGGTTCAGGGCGGCGGTATAGACAGCGATTCCACTGGGTGTGGAGAGCGTCGTGGTTGAGAAGTTGGGAACGCCGTAGTAAGCGAAGCCGGAGAGATCCGAGGTGATAGTTGCTGTTCCACTGGTATAGCCGGGCGCGGAGACGGTGTACGTTGTATTTCCCGCGGTCAGGCCCTGAACGTAGATGGTGCCGATGTACGTCGAAGAGACGTTGGTGAAGGTGAGTGTTGTTCCTCCGACGACGGTGCCGCTGCTGGAGATAACAGCAATGGCGGGCCCGTTGCTGGTGACGGTCACCGTAACCGGAGATGGCGGCGCGACCGGAAGGTAGATGCCTGTGCTGGTCTGCAGGTTGACGCCAGTCAGAAGGTTGTTCTCAGCGATCGCAGGGGCTGTAACCGTGGCCGTGATCTGCTCATACTGCGAGGCGACGCTAAAGCCAGCGGGTGGGGTGCCGATGGTGATGTTCGCCGTACCAGGGCCGACGGGCTGGAAGGTTGCAAGCTGCTGGGTGTCGCCGGCATGGAAGACGACGGGACTGATGACCGATCCGACGGCAGTGTCAGAACTCGTGAGGGGGATGGTGATCGCTGCGGAACCCGGGTTGATGGAGTATCCGAAGAAAGACGCAACCTGTAGGGTGGACGGGGTTAGAGGTACGGGGTAGATGCCCTGGCTGGTGGCGCTGGAGAAGCTGGTGGTGGAGAAGTTGGGCGTCCCGTAGTAGACGAAGCCGGTGGGATCGACCGTAACGGTGGTGGTGCCGTTGGTATAACCAGAGGCGGAGATGGTGAGCGTCGTTGTGCCGACGCTTTGGCCCTGCACGTAGACGGCGCCAATGTAGTTCGACGTGATGTTGTTGAAGGTCAGCGTGGTTTGGCCGACCGCCGTGGGGGTAGACGAGATGGTCGCGATCGCCGGGTTGTTCGCTGTGACCGTAACGGTGACGGGATTGGGCGGGGAGACAGGAAGGTAGAGGTTGATGCCCGACTCGAGGCCGTATCCGGTAAGCGCAGTTCCACCGTTGATCGCGCTCGACACGGTGACCGTCCCGGTTGCCTCCGTGACTCCTGTGGAATTAGCACGAATGGTTGTACTGCCGGCCTTGACGCCACTGATGGGAATGTTGACCGAGGTGGAACCCTGAATGACCGTTACGGTCGAGGGCACAGTGGCGGTGGTGGCGTCGTCCGACGACAGTCGGAAGGTGAGGCCTCCGGTCTGGGCGGGAGCGGAGATATTGAGCGTGGTGTTGGTCGAGGTGCTCAGGTTGATCTGTGTGTTCGTGGGATTGATTGTCGCGACGACCGTGACGTTGACGGCGCGGGTGTCTGGCGCGTAGCCCGGGGCGGTGGCGGTGATGGTGGTGGTGCCGATGATGAT
Source organism: uncultured Acidobacteriaceae bacterium (assembly GCA_964242025.1). GTDB lineage: Bacteria > Acidobacteriota > Terriglobia > Terriglobales > Acidobacteriaceae > Edaphobacter. The sequence goes on along the minus strand of CAXSZW010000001.1, from coordinate 293,286 downwards.
GCCGGTGACCTGCGGGTTGGTAGCGGCAGTGCGCTGACCGGCGGGAACGAAGACGCTCGAGGTGACCGTGGCGACACTCGGGTTGCTGCTGGTGAAGCTGACCGTGGTGCCGCCGGCCGGGGCGGCTGTGGCGAGGCTGAGGGCTAAGCTAACCATTTGGCCGGGGGCGACCGGCGGGATGGTGCCGAGACTGACTTGGGCTGCGGTGCCGGTGACCTGAACGGTTCCGGTCTGATAGTTGGTGGCGCTGGCGGACAGAGTGGAGCTCCCGGCAGCGACGCCCGTATAGGTGAAGGCGCCGGTGGTCTGGCCCTGAGCTACGGTGACGCTGGCGGGAGCAATGGTCGCGTTGGCCGGGATGGAGCTGGACAGATTGACCGTGACGCCGCCTGTTGGCGCGGCCTGGGTGAGCGTGAAGGTGCCGTTAAGCGTCGAGCCGATGCCGATCAGGGCGCTCTGCAAGGTCATGGTAATGGGGGGCAGCGTGATATTGAAGGCGCTGCTGAGTACGGGCGTCAGGCTTCCGTTGGTGGCGTACAGGGTGTAGCCATTGGCCACTTGGTTGAGCGTGAGATCGGAGAAGGTTGCGATGCCATTGAAGGCATTGACCGTAAGGGTGCCGCCGAGCGTCGCCTGGCCGGGGTTGCTGCGGAGCACGAGAGTGACAGCACTGGTGGCATTGGTGACGACGTTGCCGTTGGCATCTTCTATAGCGACCTGGACGGCGGGGGTGATCGCGGCGTTGATCCCAGTGTTGACGGGTTGCACCGAGAAGGCCAACTGCGATGGAGGCAGAATGTTGATGGAGTACGCAGCAGAAGCTACGGCGCTATTCAATGCGCCAGAGGCAGCGGCGATCGAGCTAATCGTCTGCGAAGTGGAGATGCTGAAGGGCAGGGTGTAACGGGTGGAGGAGGTGGTCGGGGTAGTTCCATCCTGGGTGTAGTAGATGGCGGCAGCAGGGTTGGAATCTGTGATGGTAACCGTTTGGGAAGAGGTATAGGTGCCGGCGGCGGGGGTGATGACGGGGATGGGGGCAACGGGCGTAGTGATGGTGGAGGTCTGGGTGACGAAGGTGGCGGTGGAATCGAGGACGAGCTTTGCTGGTGGGAGCGTCGTGCCGTCAGCTATGAAACTTACGGCACCGGACGGGGCTCCGGGAGCGCCGGTCGCGCCGGTGGATTTTCCGAACTGTGCGGCGAGGGTGGTCTGGCCGGAGGTAAGGACAGGCGTGGGCGTGGCAGTGATGGTGCCGGTGCTAGCCGCGAGTGCCGCGACGATAAGGGTGATGGCAGGAGTGGGGGTGGTGCAGACCGTGTACCCGGGGCTGCCAGTGAAGCATAGGCTTAGAGGAGCCGTGGATCCAACTGGTGCGGACGCGAAGGCGGGTGGGATCGGGACATAAAGAGACTGGGAGTTGCCGAGGAAGGTGGCGGTCGAAGCGCCGTAGGAACCGAACGAGATGGAGGTGGAGGTGCCGTTGGTCGCACTGTCGGATTGGTAGTTGCTCCCGGAGAGCACAAGGGAGACGGGTGCGGCGCGAACGCCGGTGGTGGCGTTGGTCTGAGGGATGTTTGTGGGGCCGCTGTAAGTGCCGATCTGTGGGGCGGCGATGGTGACTTGGACTTGGTTGGTGAGGGTCGCGTCGAAGGTGCCGTCGCAGACCTGGCCGGAGCGAATCAAGTAGACCTTTGCGGAAAGTGCGTAGTTGTTTGGCGCGGTAAAGGTGGAGGTCGGTATGGAGGTGATGGTGGAAGCCGGGACGACCAGCGGCTCAGTCGTGGCGGAGGTGGGGGCGGCGAGTTGGATGCCGGCCGTGCTGCCGTAGCCGGTATAGAAGCACGCGAGAAGGCTGGATTGCTGCTGGATGGTGGGGAGAGAGCTGCCGGTGAGTTGGAGGGTTGCGCCGTTGGCCCCGGCAGGGACGGTGCTGCTGAGGCGTCCGTCTGTGCCCTGATAGGATGCGCTGGTGATGCGATAAGTGGGAGATTGACCTCCCGCCAATGTTGCTGCAAATGTGACCAGGACGCCTAGATAAAGACGGAGCATGCGACGCAGAGACGCTGGTATACGGGTCCGTGACTCTGCTGGCTCCGGAAGGGAGCTTGAGCGACGGAACCGGGTTTGCTGCGCTGCGTGCATCGGCCTCTTATTTGGAGGGGAAACTGTTTAGTGGATGGCGGGGACGAAGATCATCTTGGGGGCGGCACCGGTGAGATCTGCGATCCAGACGGGACCGGCGGTGAGGTCGTTGACGCGGAAGGCGGCGCCGCCGGCAAGGGAGGCAAGCTGGGCGGGCTGGCAGAAGCAGGCGAGGCTGGTGTTGGCAGTGGCGCTCTTGAGATCGACACGGACGACAATCTGGTCGCCGGCGTTGGCGACGACGGCCCAGCGGCCATCGCGCGAGGCGGAGACGGCGACGGGCTGATTGAGGCTGGTGGAGGCGAGAAGCTGCGAGGACGGGGAGCTCGAAACGCTGTGGAGACGGGTAAGGGTATTTTTGCCGGCGTCTGCGACGAGGGCGTCTTCGGCTCCCGTGACGAAGCTCATGCCGCCGAATTGTGCGGTGGTGGCGAGTTGCGAAAACTGCCCGGAGGAAGAGAGTGTGCCGATGCGGGCGGGGGTGGACTGGGTGGCGAGTAGGACCGTATCGGCGTCGCTGACGATGGCGGAGGCGAGGAGGGTGCCGGTGGGAACGGTGAGGGTTTTGGTGGTGGGCTGGGTGGTGAGGTTTGAGAGGAGCAGGATGCTGGAGGCACTGGGGGTGTATGCGATGGCGGAGGTGCCGGAGGGGGAGAAGATGATCTGCGCCTGGGGGGGGGCGGTGGCGACGCGGGTGGGGGTGGGGGTAGGGAGGTCCAGGAGGAAGAGGGCTCCGGTGGCGTCCTGGACCAGACCGAGGTCCGTGGCGCTGGTGGCGGCGCCGGTGACGTAAGCGCCAGCGGGGACGATGGACTGGCCTATGACGCCGGAGCCTACGACGCCGAGCATGGGGCGGAGGGTGGCGTCAGAGGCGGACCAGACGTAGCCGAGGATAGGTCCGGCGGGCACGCCGGGGATAGACTTGGTCCCGGCGGAGGGGAGGGCGGCGATGATGCTGGAGCCGCAGCCCGCGAGGAGCGGTGTGAGGGTGAGCGCGGCGGCGCAGAGGGTAAGTCTGGCGACCGCGCTGCGGGTTGTGAGGTGTTCCGTCATTCCTGTGTCCTGTGCTCTGGGTCCGACTGCAAGTACGGGCGACTGATACGGCTGGATTTACGGGCCGATGGAGGACTGGCCGAGGGTGAGGCTGGTGCCATTGCTCTTGGTGGCCTGGACCACTCCGACGACGACGCCCACGACGACGACCGAACCGACGGTGATGGCGACGGTCTTGCTCATGCCGAGGATGGAGTGGTGGACGGTGGCGGAGTTGGAGGCGTTTGAGGAGGTGGAGTCGAGCGCGCCGATGACGTTGCTCTGGTGGATGATGGCGCTGGCGACGAGGGCGCCGACGGCGGCCGAGACCTCAATGGTGTAGGAGCCGGGAGATTTTGCGAGGTGGAGGGTGGGGGCGTGGGCTATTCCGTCCGGGCCGGTGGTGGCGGAGAAGGTGAGGGACTGGGCGTCGCCGAAGGTGGCTCCCGCGCCCTGGGGGCCGGAGTGGACGGTGAAGAGGATGACGGCGCCGGCGACGGGCTTGTGGTTCTCATCGGTGACCTGGACGGCGGGCTCGCGGGCGTCACGCTGGCGGATGTTGTTGAGGGCTCCCTCGCCTTCGAGGATGTCGATGTGGAGGCTTTGGAGGGCGACCTGCGCGGGGACGGCGCTGATCTGGGCGAGCATGGGCGCGGCGGGGAGCAGGCAGAGAGCCGCGGCAGCGCAGAGATGGAGCGTACGGCGAGGGTTTGCCGGATGGATGCGGTGTGTCACGAGGCCCTTCAGACGGAAGCAGACTGGTGAAGCTGCGATCTCGGTGTGAGACTCGGGGGAGATCGTGTGGAATCTGATACTTGGAACTGGGGGAATGCGGCCACCATAATGCGGCACGGAGGCGGAGTCAATACATTTGCTTCAATTCTTCGGTAACCAGCTTTGATACGAGGATGAGGGGGATTTGGATGGTGCTGGCGGGAGCACCCTCCCCCGACTTGTGTGCAAAGTCTTCAAACCATTGGGGTTAGGTTCGGACCTGGCAGTTTTAGCGAGCTAAAGTCTTTGTTTGCGTCGCTTGTGGCTGCAAAGTATTGATTGCAGGGGAGATAGGCTCACCGGCAGAGGCACTCGGATTTGGGGGGGGGAATTACGAGGAAGACAACGAGGGTTGCGTATTACGTCCTACTCATCGCGGTGAGGCTGCGATGAATGGGGCACCCGGGGGTTGTGGACGGGAGAATTTAGAGCGGCTGGGCTTCGCGCGATACCCCACCCTTTGCGATGAGACCGCAAAGGATGAGGCACCCGGCGGGGCAAGGAAGGCGCTGGGGCTACTTGGGGTTTTCGGTGGATTTGATGAAGTTGGCTACGTCCGAGTGGAACTGCTTGAGGATGTCCTCGCGGACGTAGATCATGTGGCCGGCTTCGTAGTAGTGGTAGCTGATGTTGGACTGGAGGGCCTTGGGGATGGGGAGGTGGTGCATCTCATAGATGCCCTCAAAGTAGGGCGTCGCAAGATCGTAGTAGCCGCCGGCGAGCATGATCTTCATTTTGGGGTTCATCTTCATGCGGTAGGCGAGGTCCGGCATGACGTTTGTGCCGGTCTCCGTGGTGCCTGCGGCACCGGGACCGCCGGGGCCGCCGCGTCCGCCGGGAGGGCGGTGGGTCATGATCCATGAGAACTCGCCGCCGTCACGGCCGGACATGAGGTAGGTGCTTTCGCGGGCGAACTTCATGTCGTTATGGATGTACTGGTTGATGGCGGTGTTCCAGGCGGAGGTGATGGCGTCGGACTGGGGGTCGTAACCGGAGTTGCCGCTCATGGGATCGGCGGCGGGGCCCTGGTAACGGGAGTCGAGACGGCCGGTGGTGATGCCTTCATCGATTTTGAGTTCCGCGGAGAAGGCACTGCCGATGACGCGGAGGTCGGATTTGAGGAGGTAGTCGACGGGGAGGCCGATGTAGCTATGGAGCTTTTCGGCGATGGCCTGGCGCTGGGAGTCGGGGAGTTCCGAGCCCTGGAGGAGGGCGGCCATGTAGTCGGTGAGGGCGAAGTGTTCGACCTCTGCGAGGAAGGGTTTGAGGGCGGGCGGCTGGTTGGGGAGCTTGTGGTGGTACCAGGCGCTGGCGGCGTAGGTGGGGAGGGCTAGGGCGTAGGCCTGGTCGACGCCGGGGTTGGCGTTGGGGCCGTCGACGGAGTTGTCAAAGGAGAGGATTTGCGAGAGCAGGATGATGCCGTTGAGGTCTACGGAGCGGAGGTCTGCGGCGAGGACGGCGGAGCGGGGGGTGCCGTAGGACTCGCCGAAGAGGTACTTGGGGGAGTTCCAGCGGTCGTACTTGGAGAGGAAGCGGCGGATGAAGCGCTCGAAGGCGTGGCCGTCGGCGTCGACGCCGTAGAAGGCTTCGCCTTTGTTTTTGCCGAAGGTGCGGGAGAGGCCGGTGCCGGGAGCGTCGATGAAGACGACGTCTGAGACGTCGAGAAGGGAGTATTCATTGGGGACGATGGAGTATGGGCCGCCGACCTGGTGCTGGGTGTCCGGGGTGACGATGCGTTTGGGGCCGAAGGTGCCCATGTGGAGCCACATGGTGGGGGAGCCGGGGCCGCCGTTGTAGATGAAGGTGACGGGGCGGGTGTTGGCGGGGGCGTCCTTTTTGAAGTAGGCGGCGTAAAACATGCGGGCGGTGGGTGGGGCGTCGGCGGAGTTTTCCGGGAGCTTGATGCCGAGGTCGGGGAGGGGCTTGCCGTCGAAGCCGAGGGTGGCGTCCTGGGGGTCGGTTGCGCCGACGGTGATGGTGCCGGCGACGGCGCGGTAGGCGATGGGGGTGCCGCCGACGGTGACGGAGCCTTCGGTGATGGAGTCAGCGGGCTCCGAGGGGTGGGGCATGGTGGGGCGGGGGCCGGAGACGACTACTTTTTCTTCGGGCTTTTCCTGTGCGGAGAGAGAGGTGAGGACGGCGAAGGCGGTCGCCATGACGGCGAGCGCGATGCGGGGCTTGGGGAGGACGAACGGCAAGGTGCCACCTCTTTGTGATTCGGGATGTGGTGAGTATAGCGTGAGGTGACTTGGCGACGATTGGAGAGCGAAGAACAGGCAACAGCGGTCGGGCCTTCAGCCCGATACCCCACCCTATTTTGCGATGAAGCTGCGAGAAAGGATGGGGCACCCGGAACGGGCAACAGCAAAGACAAGCGCAACAACAACAGCAACGACGAAATACAGGGGTCCTTCGCTGCGCTCAGAATGACGTGCGTTTTTGTGGTGGGATTGATCTTATTGGGCGGCGGACGGCGCCTTGGGAGCGGGTGTGAGTGTGGGGGTGAGGTTGTGGAAGTTGAGGAGGGTGTTGAACATCATGCGGTACTCGCCGAGGTTTTGCCAGCGCCAGATGGGGTTGGTGGCGAACATGACGGAGGTGCCTTTGCCGACGGGGGCGACGACGACGGCGGCGCGGCCCTTGATCTCGTCCGGGCTGTTGAAGAGGCCGCTGAGGACGGATTTTTCTCCGCCGGGGAAGCGCATGAGGACGTTGTCCCGGTTCATGTCCGCGGGCATGCGGAAGAGGGGGCCGTTGGCGTAACGGACCGGGACGGTGGAGGCGGAGTAGCCGTAGAAGATGGGGTTTTCGGGGTGGGTGATCTCGGCTTCGACGACGGGGCCGGGGGCGTAGAGCTTGGGGGTGGGGGAGCCGGTGTCGATGAGTGGGGTGAGGCCGAAGTCGGCGGGAAAGGCGCTGGAGGTGCCGAGGGTGACGAGGACGCCGCCGGATTCGGCGAAGCGCTGGAGCTCCAGGACGCCGGCGTTGCCCATGCCGCCGGTGATGTCCGGGGAGGAGCCGTAGTCGCCGAGGAACTTGAACTTGTCGGATTTGACGTAGTCGAGGGGGAGCTTGGATTTGGGGATGTCGGTGACGAGCTGCTTGGCGGAGCGGACCTGGTTGGGGATGAGGATGAGGTCGTAGTCGCGGGCGAGATTGCCCTGGAGGACGCGCTCTTTGTAGATGAGGTCGTAAGGGATCTTGTACTGGTCGAAGGTGAAGCGGACCCAGCCGACGTCCTGCGTGCCGGACCAGGTGCTGAAGATGGCGAGGCGGGGGAGGGTGGCGGGGTGGGTTTTTACGTCAGGGGATTTGGCGAGGGCAATGACGTCCAGGCCGAGGTCCTGGGCTAGGGGCTTGAGGGACTGGGCGGCGGAGGCGGGGATGAGGAAGGTGCCGGGGGGGAAGGTGGTGGCGGCGATGGTGAAGGGCTTTTCGGCGATCTGGATGGGGGTGTCTGGATTACTTTTTTGGAGGGCGTAACGGAGGGTGACGAGGTTGGGGGAGCCGTGGTCGGGGATGGCGTAGAGGGCGGGGGTGGGGAGGTCTTTGAGATGGCCGGCGGGGGTGTAGTTGCGGTGGGGGAGTCGACCGGGTCTGCGGTGATTTGCTGGACGGCGATGTCCTTGGTGGGCTTGATGACGGTGTTGGTCATGAGGGCCATGGTCCAGGCGCTGTCGTCGTAGGTGGTGAGTTCGGGGTCGGGGTCGACTTGTTTGATGAGGAGGGTTTTGGCGAGGGGGCCGTAGGGCTGGTTGGTTTTGACGATGAGGGAGCCGGCGGGGTAATCGCCGTCTGAGAGGTGGATGGGGGACTTGGCGCGGCCGACCTCAATGCCCTGCATGCGGAGGATGTGGGTGACGAAGGCGACCCGGGTGGGGTCCTCCTGGTCGGAGGGGATGAGGAAGCCGAAGGGGGCGTCTTTTGTGCCGTTGGTGAGGGCGTGGAGGCTCTTGGTGTAGAAGTTTTCGAGGATGACCTGGGGGAAGGCAGCGGTGAACTGGAGGGAGCTGAGGACGCCGGTTTCGGCGTAGTTGGTGTTGTTGCGCATGGACCAGAGGACTTCTTTGTAGGGCGGGCTGGGGCGGAACCAGGTGCGGGTGGTGAAGTTGCCGCCAGCGCCACCGCCGCCTCCGCCTGAGACGGCGGGATTGGGAGGCTGGGAGATGGTGCGCTTCATGGTGGTGGCGCCGGCGTTGCCGAAGATTTCGTAAAAACGCATCATGCCGTTGTGGTTGGTGGACATGATGGCGACGTAGCCGGGGGACCAGGCGTCGACGTAACCGTGGTTCCAGACGCCGGGCATGCCGTACTTGGTGAGCTGGGCCATGTCCCAGTTGGCGAACATGGGGAGTTCGGCGTAGACGATGGGGTCCCAGAGGGGGTTCTGGGGGGACTGGCCGGAGTAGGCGTAGAGGAAGGGCACGGACTCATGGAGGTCGTGCATGATGGGCGGGTGCCAGGCTAAATACCAGCTTAGAAAGTTTTGATTCGCCAACCCGGCGTAGTTGATGTCGCGGTTGTCGTCGTGTTTGGTGTACTTGCCCCAGTAGGGGACGCCGGTCATCTTGTCGTAGTCGGTGATGTCGACGTTGTGGCGGAAGTACCAGTCGATGGAGCGGTCGCGGCCGTCGGGGTCGGCGACGGGCATGATGGCGACGATGACGTTGTCGCGGATCTTGCGGATGAGGTCGGAGTCCTCGGTGACGAGGCGGTAGGCGAGCTCCATGAGCATCTCGGGTGGGCCGAGCTCTGCGCTGTGGAGGCCGCCGGAGAGGGTGTAGATGGGTTTGGTCTGGGCGATGAGGGTTTTGGCATCGGAGTCGGAGAGGCCGCGTGGGTCGGCGAGGCGGGCAAGGTTCTTGCGGTTCTGATCGAGGTGGGCGATGGAGTCCTGCGAGCCGATGAAGACGATGATGGAGTCGCGGCCCTCTTCGGTCTTGCCGATGCGTGTGACCTTGACCATGGGCGAGTGGGCGGCGAGGGAGTCATAGTAGCGGAGGACGTCTGCGTAGTAGGTGAGCTGCCTGGGTGCGCCGATGTGGTGGCCGAGGACGTCTTTGGGCGAGGGTACGGCGGAGGAGGTGGGGAGATGGTCTACGAGGGGGCTGAGGAACTCCGGCTTGGTGGTCCACTCCTTGACGCGGGCGGCGTAGTCGGGGTCCATGTTCTGGGCATGAGCCGGGGACTGGGCAAACAGCGCGACGAGAAGGACGGACAGCAGCAGCGAATGGTGCTTGGCCATGGGCGGGTGGGCTCCGATGTAGAGGGTCTTAGGGTCATAGTAACGCGAGGGGTGGGGAGGGTCTGGTACAAGGGTGCATGGATCATCGTGTAATTTCTCGGCGTGGGTTTGTGGCGGGGGCGGGGTTGGTGGCGGGTGGGGTGTACTCGCGTGGGCTTTTTGGGCAGGCTTCGTGCGAGGCGGTGGTGAAGACGGCGGCGGGGCGGCTGCGCGGGGAGTGTCTGAATGGGTGCAGGGTGTTCAAGGGCGTGCCGTTTGCGGAGTCGCCGGTTGGGGCGCTGCGGTTTCGTGCGCCGGTGCGCAAGTCGGCCTGGGTGGGGGAGCGGGATGCGACCAGGTTTGCGGCGGCTCCGCTGCAAACGGGGACGAAGGGAGTCGAACTCAGTGAGGACTGCCTGTATCTGAATGTGTGGGCTCCGGAGGGGAAGGGGCCGTTTCCGGTTTTTGTGTGGATCCATGGGGGCGGGTTTACGGGTGGGCATTCGTTTGAGCCGACGTTCGATGGGAGCGGCTTTGCGCGCGAGGGTGTGGTGTGTGTGACGGTTGCGTATCGTCTGGGCGTGTTTGGGTTTGTGGACCTGGAGCCGGCGCTTGGCAAGGCCTATGCGGGGAGCGCGAACAACGGGTTGCGGGACCTGGTCGCGGCGCTGGAGTGGGTGCGAGGGAACATCGCGGCGTTCGGGGGCGATCCGGAGCGGGTGACGGTGGGGGGCGAGTCCGCGGGGGCGAAGCTGACGGACATCCTGCTGGGTGTGCCGGAGGCGAAGAACCTGTTTCAGCAGGCGATCAGCGAGAGCGGCGGGGCGGAGCGGGTGTGGCCTCATGCGACGGCGCTGGCGATTGGCGCGGGTTTTGCCGAGGATTGGAAGAAGACGGGCGGAAGTCTGCTGAGTGCGGCGGGGGATGCGTTGCTGCCGGTGCAGCGGGACTTTATCGACCGGTGGCCGCAGCACTTTCCGATGAGGCCGGAGATGGATGGCGTGTTTCTGACGGAGATGCCGGTGAAGGGGATCGCGCGGGGGCTGGTGAAGGGGAAGCGGTTGCTGATTGGGACGAACCAAGATGAGAGTGCGGCGTTTGTGGGGCCGCAACCGGACCATGATGCGAGTGCGGCGGAGTTGGGGAATCTTTCACAGGATACGTTTGCGGCGGTGTATGCGAAGTATGCGGCGCTGTATCCGGAGCTGACGGTGGAGCAGCGAAGGATTCGGGCGCTGACGGCTGAGGAGTATTGGGTGCCCTCTGTGCGGTTGACAGAGGCGCAGGTTGCGGGCGGCGGCGCAGCGTGGATGTACCGGATGGACTTTACGGAGACGAAGGGGCGGCTGAAGGACTATGCGTATCACGCCCTGGATACGGGCATGGTTTGGGACCGGCCGCACGTACATGTGGGGGATGATGAGCAGGAGGCTGAGCTCGCGCACCGAATGCATGCGGCTTGGGTGGCGTTTATCAAGACGGGTGCGCCGAGTGCCGCGGGGCTGCCGGCGTGGCCGCAGTACGACGTGAAGGAACGGGCGACGATGATCCTGGATGATCGGGGACCGGGGCAGCAGAGCCGGGTGGAGCGGAGACCGCATGAGGCGGAGCTTCGGGTGTGGGATGGAGTGCTCTAAGGTTTAGACAAGCGTTTGTTTCGATGGGTTCGCCTTGACAGAGGTGTGGGGACTATCGTCTCATCGCTGGTGTCCGCGGCAGAAGCCGGCGGCGTAAGCGAAAGGATGAGTGCCTTGGCGAAGGTCTTCTGCTCGGTGGTGATGGGTGTGGTGTGTGCGGGTGCGATGGCGGCACAGGCTCCGCGTGGTGTGGATGTGTGGTTGAGCAAGGCGGACCGGAGTGCGCTGATTGCGGAGCAGCCGAAGCGGCTGGCGTTTGCGCCTGCGAGTGAGGGCGGGCCGGTGATTGAGGTGGCCGATGACGTCAAGATGCAGACGATGGACGGGTTTGGGTTTGCGCTGACGGGTGGGAGCGCGGAGTTGCTGATGAAGATGTCGCCGGCAAAGCGGGCGGCGATTTTGAAGGAGCTGTTTGGGACTGGACCGGGTGCGGCCGGGGTGAGCTATCTGCGGCTGAGCATTGGCGCTTCCGACATGAACGAGAAGGTATTTACGTATGACGATCTGGCGGCTGGTGAGACGGATCCGGAGTTGAAGCACTTTGCACTGGGACCGGATATGGCCGATGTGGTGCCGGTGATGAAGGAGTTGCTGGCGATCAATCCGAAGATTGCGATTCTGGCGAGCCCGTGGACGCCACCTTCCTGGATGAAGACGGATGAGAAGCCGAAGGCGGGGAGTCTGAAGCCGGAGTACTACGGGGTGTATGCGCAGTACCTGGTGAAGTATGTAAAGGCGATGGCGGCGCAGGGGATCCGGGTGAAGGCGATCACGATGCAGAACGAGCCGTTGAATCCGAAGAACACGCCGAGCCTGTTGATGACGGCGCCGGAAGAGCGAGACTTTTTGAAGACGGCGCTGGGACCGGCGCTTCGCAAAGCAGGGCTGAAGACAGATGTGATTTTGTATGACCATAACTGCGATCGTCCGGACTACCCGCTGGAAGTGCTGGCGGATGCGGATGCGGCTCAGTATGTGAAGGGGTCCGGGTTTCATCTGTATGGGGGGACCGTGGATGCGATGACGCAGGTGCATGACGCGCATCCTGACAAGGACCTTTACTTTACCGAGCAGATGGTGACGCAGGAGGATGAGCAGGCGCCGTTGAAGCTGGCGCATTCGACGAGCCGGGTGGTGATTGGGGCGACGCGGAACTGGAGCAGGAATGTGCTGCTTTGGAATCTGGCGGCCGATCCCAAGTTTGGACCGCACACGAATGAGGGCGGGTGCCCGGTGTGCCAGGGAGCGATCACGATCGACGGGGATACGGTAACGCGGGAGCTGGCGTATTACACGGTGGCGCAGGTGTCGAAGTTTGTGCGGCCGGGGGCGGTGCGGGTGCAATCGCAGGGACCGGAGGAGCTGCCGAATGTGGCGTTCGCCACGCCGGAGCATAAGACGGTGCTGCTGGTGGCGAATCCTGGCACGGCGGCGCAGGAGTTCCATGTGAAGGCGCATGGCAGGGAGTTTGCGGCGAAGCTGGATGCAGGGGATGTGGCGACGTACGTCTGGTAAGAACTTCAAGGAGATGCGATGAGTGTGTTGCGGGTTTTGGGCGCGGTGGCGTGCCTGATGGCTTCCGGTGTGGCGTGGGGTTCGTCTTCTGTGTACACGGCGCGGGTGGACGATGCGAAGGCTGTGTATGTGGTGAAGGATGGCCGCACGATCCATGGGGACGGCGTGGGAGACGATAGTGCGGGGCTGCAGGCGGCGATCGACCTGGTGGAGGAGACGACCGGGCAAGGGATTGTGTTTGTGCCGGAGGGGCGGTATCGGATCTCGAAGACGCTCTATGTGTGGCCGGGGGTGCGGGTGATTGGGTATGGGGCGCATCGGCCGGTGTTGATGCTGGGGGATCACGCGGAAGGGTTTGGGGTGGGGACGGGATACATGGTGTTCTTTGCGGGGGCGAGGCATCCGCGTGGAGGGCGGGGTGCGGGTGGGGCGTTTCCGGGGACGGTGCCTGCGGCTACGGTGAGCGATGCGAATCCGGGGACGTTTTATTCCGCGATGAGCAATGTGGACTTTGCGATGGGTGAGGGGAATGCGGGGGCGGTGGGGATTCGGTCGCATTATGCGCAGCACTGTTTTCTGACGCATATGGACTTTCACATTGGGTCCGGGCGGGCGGGGATTGAGGATGCGGGAAATGAGGCGGAGGACCTGCATTTTTATGGCGGACAGTACGGAATTGTGACAGGGAAGCCTTCGCCGGGTTGGCAGTTTACGCTGCTGGATTCAAGCTTTGAAGGGCAGCGGGAGGCGGCGATCAGGGAGCATGAGGCCGGGCTGACGCTGGTGCGGGACCGCTTTGCGCGGGTGCCGAGTGCGGTGGTGATCGAGGCGGGCTATGCGGATGAGCTTTGGGTGCAGGAGACGAGGTTCGAGGAGATCAGCGGACCGGCGATTGTGGTGAGCAATGAGAAAAACGAACGGACGGAGATTTCGGTGCAGGATGTGGTATGCCGTGGGGTGCCGGTGTTTGCGCGGTTTCGGAAGAGTGGGGATGAGGAGCGTGGGGCGGGCGGGATGTATCGGGTGAGGGAGTTTTCGCACGGGTTGAAGGTGCGGATGGGTGGGGCGGCGGAGATTGGGACGACGTTCCAGAGTGAGGCGTTGACGCGGATGCCGGAGATGTTGCCGGCGCGGATCAAGGCGCTGCCGGACAGTGCGGGGTGGGTGAATTTGAAATCGCTGGGAGTGAAGGGCGATGGGGTGACGGATGACACGGCGGCGATTGAAAGCGCGGTGAAGTCAAATAAGGTGCTGTATGTGCCGAGTGGGCGATACAAGGTGAGCCGGACGATTGCGCTGCGGCCGGAGACGGTGCTCCTTGGGCTGCATCCGAGTACAACCCAGTTCTACCTGGCGGAGAAGACGGAGGGGTTCGATGGGGCGGGTGGGCCGGTTGCGTTACTGTCGACTCCGGCTGGCGGGACGAATGTGGTGAGTGGGATTGGGCTGTATACGGGTGGGGTGAACCGGCGGGCGGTGGGGGCGATGTGGCGGGCGGGGAAGGACTCGCTGATGGATGATGTGCGGTTTCTGGGTGGGCATGGGACGAACGCGGCGGATGGGTCGCGGATGAATCCGTACAACAGCACGCATACGGCGGATCCGGATGCGGAGAAGCGGTGGGATGGGCAGTATCCAAGCCTGTGGGTGACGGACGGAGGGGGCGGGGTGTTCACGGATATCTGGACGCCGGATACGTTTGCGCAGGCGGGGATGTATGTGTCGCACACGAGGACGGAAGGGCATGTGTATGAGCTTTCGAGCGAACACCACGTTCGGACGGAGGTGAAGCTGGATGGGGTGGCGAACTGGGAGTTAATCGCGCTGCAGACCGAGGAAGAGCACGGCGAGGGGCCGTCTTGTTTGCCGCTGGAGATTGATGGGTCTGAGCATGTGCTGGTGGCTAATATGCATAGCTATCGTGTGGTGGGGATGCAGGGGACGTATCCGTATGCGGTGCGGGTGGCGGGCTCGAACGATGTGCGATTCCGGAACCTGCATGTGGATAGCGATAGCAAGGTTTCCTTCGACGATGCGGTGTGGGATGCAGATGCGGGGGTTGGGACGAGGTTTCGGGAGTTGCAGGAGTTGAACGTCGGCGGTGGTGGGGCGGTTGCGGCGGCTGGAGGCGCGAAGCGGGTGGCGACGGGGTTCTACAACATCTCCGGTGCGGTGACGGATGGGGCGGGACGGATTTATTTTGTGGATGCGCGGTGGCAGAAGATCTACCGGTGGTCCGCTGAGCGAGGCGTGGAGGTGGTGCGGGATGCGCCGATGGACGCAGTCAACCTGGCGATGGATAAGGCTGGAAACCTGATGGTGGTCTCGTATGAAGGCAAGGGGACTGTGTACAGCCTGAAGCCGGATGCGCCGGCGGAGGAGATGAGCGTGCTTAAACCTCAGCCCGCGACCGCGGTGGGATCAAGGACGGAGTACCTGCCGGTGGATTACTGGACGTTGAAGGGCGACAGGACGGCCCCGGAGCCGCTTAAGAGGGAGTTCCAGTATGTGTCGGAGGATGGGTCTACGGTGTTGCCGGCGGGGCGTGACTTTGTGAATGGGGAGCTGTACTACGGGACGAAGATGTCTGATGTACTGCGGAGCTTCGCGCTGGCCAAGGTGACGCCGGGACAGCCGTTTTATGTGACGGCTGAGGAGGAGCATAAGACGTATGTGGGGAGCGTGGACGAGGATGGAACGCTGGGTGGACTGAAGCTGTTCGCGGAGCGTGGAGGCGAGAGCGTGACCACCGGGCCGGATGGCAGGGTGTATATCGCGGCGGGGCAGGTGTATGTGTACTCGCGTGAGGGCAAGTTGCTGGAGACACTGGAGGTTCCGGAGCGTCCGACCGACCTGACGTTTGGCGGCAAGGATGGGCGGACGCTGTTTGTGCTGGCGCGGACTTCGCTGTACACGTTTGAGCGTTAGAGAGACTGCTAACGGGTGATGGTGAAGGAGGCGTGGGTGGTGGCGGTGGCGTCGTCGCCGGCCCAGAGGTCGAAGTCGCCGGGCTCGATGGACCAGTGGTGGGTCTGGGGGCTCCAGAAGCCGAGGTCCGTGGTGCTGATGGGGATGGTGACGGTCTGCGTGGCTCCGGCTTTGACGGAAACGCGGCGGAAGCCTTTAAGCTCGCGGACGGGGCGGGAGGCGCTGCCGGCACGCTGATGGGTGTAGAGCTGGACGACCTCGTCGGCGTCCTGGCTGCCGGTGTTGTGGACGTCTACGGAGACTTCAAAGGTGCCGCCTGAGGCGACCGTCGCGGCGGAGAGTTTGAGGTTGTCCATGGCGAAGGCGGAGTAGGTGAGGCCGTAGCCAAAGGGGTAGAGCGGGGCGGAGGAGCTATCCCAGTAACGGGTCCCCGGACGGTCTGGAATCTGGGAGGTGGTGCGGGCGTAATAGAGCGGGACCTGTCCGACATTGCGGGGCCAGGTGACGGGGAGCTTGCCGCCTGGGGCGGCGTTGCCGGAGAGGAGGTCGGCGATGGCGTTGCCGCCCTCTGTGCCGGGGTACCAGGCCTCCAGGATGGCGGGGACGTGCTGCGAGGCCCAGGTGATGTTGAGCGGGCGGGCATTCATGAGGACGAGCACGATGTGTTTGCCGGTGGCGACGGCGGCTTCCAGAAGCTGCTGCTGCTTGCCGGGGAGGTCGAGGCTGGAGCGGGAGGCGCGTTCGCCGCTCATGTTCTGGAGTTCGCCGAGGACGAGGACGGCGATGTCCGACTGCTTGATGAGGTCAAGGGCGTGGTTGAACTCGGCGGTGCGGGCTTCCTCAGTTTTGAGCGTGGGCTTGAGGCTTGCGAACTGTGCGTCGAAGATGGAGGGCTGCTCGCGTTCGATCTCGACGCCGGTGGTGTACTTGACGTGGTCTGCGCCGAAGCGGGTGCTCATGCCTTCAAGGACGGTGACGGAGTCTGCGGGTTTGCCGGCGAGGCTCCATGAACCCATGATGTCGATCTTCGTATTGGCGAGCGGGCCGATGAGGGCGATGTTACCGGGAGCTTTGGCGAGCGGGAGAGTGTGGTTTTCATTGCGGAGGAGGACTGCGGTCTGCGTGGCGGCGGCGCGGGTGGCGGCGCGCTGCTCCGGGGTGACCATGCGCGAGGGCTGGGCAGCGACGTCCGCGTATGGCTGCTTGAAGAGGCCGAGGCGATATTTTGCGAGGAGGATGTCGTGGACGGCCTGGTCGATCTCAGGCTGGGTGACGGCGCCCTGCTTGAGGCTGAACGCGAGAGTGTCGCGGAAGGTGCTGCTGGTCATCTCCATGTCCACGCCAGCGTGGACGGCGCGGGCTGCGGCGTCTGCGGAGTTTGAGGAGAAGCCGTGGACGGTGAGGCTTTTGATGGATTCCCAATCGCTGACGACGAAGCCGTGGAAGTGCCAGGTGTCGCGGAGGACGTCATGCAGGAGGAAGCGATTGCCGGTGGCGGGGACGCCATTGAGGTCCATGTATGCGGACATGAGGGAGCCCGCGCTGGCGTTGAGGGCGGCACGGAATGGTGGGAAGTAGACGTTCCAGAGCTGCTCGTCCGAGATGTTGGACTCCTCGTAATCGCGGCCGCCCAGGGCTGCGCCGTAGCCGGCGAAGTGCTTGACGCAGGCGAGAATGCGGTCCGGCGCGCCGGGGGTTGCGCCCTGAAAGCCGCGAACCTGCGCGGCGGCCATGGCGGAGCCGAGGAAGGGGTCTTCACCGGCGCCTTCCATGATGCGGCCCCAGCGTGGGTCTCGCGCGATGTCCACCATGGGTGCGAAGGTCCAGCGGACGCCGGTGGCGCTGGCCTCGCGCGCGGCCATGGTCTGCGCGGTTTCCGCGACCTGCGGGTTCCAGCTTGCGGCCATGGCAATGGGGACGGGGTAGATGGTGCGGAAGCCATGGATGACGTCGAAGCCGAAGAGGATGGGAATGTGCAGGCGGCTCTGCTCGACCGCGACGTGCTGCAGGCGGTTGATCTCCGCGGCGTTGGTGATGAAGAGGAAGGAGCCGACCTTGCCGTCCTTGACCTGCTGATCGGGCGGGGTGGTCTGGTTGGTGTTGAGAGCGACCTGGCTCATCTGGCCGATCTTTTCTTCCTGCGTCATCTTGCCGATGAGGTCCGCGACGAAGCGCTCTGCTTGCTGATCAGCGGGCGCGGCGGCGATGGGCGCGGTGACCTGGGCGCGGGCGGCGGGATGCTGCAGGGAACAGGCGCAGGCCAGGAGGAAGAGGGCAGTGCAGGATGCGGTGATTGTGGGACGCATGGTGACTCCGGGCTGACGTGAAGATGGCAGGAATGAGGGTACGGGGTGGCGGGATTATTTTAGACAAACGTTTGTCTGCTTGTCCAATAAGACTTTACGGAGACGTTGGGCGTGAAGCTGAATGGGACTGCGGCGGCTGGGTGAGGGTTCCGTTTTGCCTGAGAGCGTAGAAGCGGTCAGCGTGGACTCCGGTGAAAGTCTGCGTGGAGCCGTCTGACCAAAGGATCTCCAGCTTGTCAATGGATGCGGCTGCGCCGAGGCCGACGTGTACGGTGAGCTCGCTTTGCGAGAGATAGCTTCCGCCGCTGCGGACTTCATAGAGTTGCTGCTGCTTGCCGGTGGTGACGCGGACCCGGGCGTTAAGGGCGAGTTTGTTCTTTGGGCTTCCTTCAAGGGCGAGGCTGATCCAATGGTTGCCGGGGTTCGGCTTGGCTTCAAGGATCATGGGTGCGCCGACGAGATTTTCGACGACGATATCCAGGGCTCCGCGGTGGAAGAGGTCGCCGACGGCGAGGCCGCGGCTGACCTGAGGGATGCGGGCGGCGCGGCCGGTTTCCGCACCGGCTTCACGGAAGGTGCCGTCATGCTGGTTGAGGTAGATGAGCTTGGGCTCGCGGTAGGAGGTGCCGGCGCTGCCGGTATCGACCTGTGGGTAGACGTGGCCGTTGACGACGACGAGGTCCTGCCAGCCGGAGTTGTCGAGGTCGAGGAAGGCGTCTCCCCAGCCGACGTAGGGGACGCTGGCGCGAGCGATGCCGGCGGTGCGGGAGACATCGGTGAAGCTGAGGGCGCCCTCATTGCGGTAGAGGGCGGCGTACTCGTCACTGAAGTGGGAGACGGCGATGCTGAGGCGGCCGGTGTTGAGGTAATCGCCGAGGGCGACGCCCATGTTGGCCTGCTCGGTTCCCTCTTCGCTGACGGCAGCGCCGCTTTCGAAGGCGATCTCCTTGAAGTGGCCGTTGCCTTCATTGTGGTAGAGGAAGTTGGGCTCACCATCGTTCGCAACGAAGAGGTCAAGCTTGCCATCGCCATCGAAGTCCGACCAGACGGCGCCGAGGCCGAAGAAGCGGTGCAGGTCGTCCACTCCGGCCTGCGCCGCGACTTCCGTGAAGGTGCCGTCGCTGTTGTTGTGGAAGAGGGTGTCCGGCGAGCCTTTGAGGCCGCGCGGGCCGCATTGCACCGGGACGTCGTGGTAGCGGCAGGTGACCTTGGAGCCGAAGAGCGGGAGGTCCTTCATATCGAAGTCGACGTAATGCGGGACGAAGAGGTCGGCGTTGCCATCTCCGTCGTAGTCGCCGAAGGTGACGCCGGTGGCCCAGCCCTTGTCCTTGTCCAGGCCAGTCTGGTGGGTGACGTCGGTGAAGGTGCCATCGCCGTTATTACGATAGAGTACGACGCCTCCGAAGCAGCTTACGGCGAGGTCCGGGCGGCCGTCGTTGTTGTAGTCACCGACGGCTGCGCCCATGGCCCAGCAGGGGGTGGCGACGCCGGCTTTGTCGGTCACGTCCGTGAAGGTGCCGTCGTGGTTGTTATGGTAGAGCGCGCTGCGGGCAGTCTTGCCGGCGAGTGCCATGGCGACGCTGGGGGCGTTGGTGAAGTAGAGGTCTGCCCAGCCGTCGCCGTCGTAGTCGATGAGGGCGACTCCGCCGCTCATGGACTCAACGATGTACTTCTGGTCGGAGCTGGAGAGGTGCTCGAAGTGGATGCCGGTGGAGGCGGTGATATCGACGAGCTGGGGCACATGAGCGGCGGACTTGGCCTGGGCGTGCAGGAATGCGGGAGAGGCGGCTACAAGGATGGCTAGGCCGAGGCGGAGAGAGAGAGTCATTGCGGCTTTGGGCTTTCGTCCTGGGGGGCAGCGACGCGCATCTGCTGATAGACGAGGCGAAGTTTTTCGCGCTCGTCTTTGTAACGCTGATAGGCGGCGAGCTCGCGTTTGACGTCATCCGGGCGGTTCAATTTTCGGTAGACGGTGCTGAGGCGGAAGTGCACGAGGGCATTGGTGGGGTCGGAGGCTTCCACCTGCTCCAGCATGGTGGCGGAGGCTGCGGGATCGCCTTTCTGCGCGAGAACGTTGGCGAGGCCGACGGCTGCGTCCGCATCGTTGGGCTGGAGCTTGAGGGCCTGGTTGTAGTGGACGGAGGCGGAGGGAAGGTCGCCCTGTTCGACTTCTAGATCGGCCAGACGGGTAGCGGCCTTGGGATCATCCGGAGCGGTCTGAACGGCGAGCTTGTACTGCTGCATCGCCTCCGTGCGGAGGCGCTGATCATCTGAGGCATGCAGGGCTTCAGCGAGTTCAAAGTGAATGCCCGGGAGATTGGCGTTTAGGGCGAGCGCCTTGCGGAGGTTGGCGATGGTGCCGGGAAGATCGCGGTCGCGCTGGAGCTCGTGGGCCATGGCCTGGTGTGTCTGAGCGGAGTCCGGCGCGGCGAGACCGAGGGCCAGGAGGGCTTCTACGGCGAGGTCTGCGTGAAGGCGGTACGAGGTGTAGAGGAGGGCGGGGTCGGTGGGATCGAGCTTGAGCAGCGCCGCAATGACGGTGGCGGCGCGATCGAGATCGCCGCTGGCCGTGTAGCTGGCGATGAGCTCGCGGCCAACGTCGGTCTTGAGCTTCTTCTCATCCAGCGCCGGGAAGACGGCTTCAAGATCGGCGCGGCCTGCGTGGTCGTTGCCGGTACGACGCTCCGCAATGCCGAGAAGGGATTGGATTTTGGTCAGGCTGGGATTGAGCGCGAGGGCGGCGTGAAGCTGTGGGATGGCGGGGGCAAACTGGCCCTGGAAGAAGAGGAGAACACCGAGGTTGGCGCGGGCTTCCACGTTATTGGGATCAAGGCCGACGACGGCCTGAAGCTCTGGAATTGCCTTCTGCGGTTGATGCTGAGAGATGTAAGTCTGAGCCTGTTGCGCGTGACGGGCAAGCTGGCTCTGCGGAGTTTGGCCGGATTGCGAGAGGGCCGGATGCAGCAGAAGCGGCAGCCAGCAGAGGAGCGAGAGGGGACGCATACCTAGCCCATGATACTTGTTTGCGGGATTGGATTAAGAAGCGAATGGACGGCCGGGGCCGTCCATTCGCGGTGAGAGGGTGAAGGTTAGAACTCCAGACGAGCGCCGAGTTGAATGGTGCGGCCACCGACCTGGACGCCGTTGATCTGCTGAACGCCGAACGCAGTTGGAGAGTATGCCTGGCCTGGCGCCTGCGAAGCACCCACGGTCGCGTTGGTGGTGGTTGGGAATCCAAAGCTCGGATGGTTGAAGGCGTTGGTGGCGTCCGCGCGAATCTGGAGCTTGACGCGCTCGTAGATATCGAACTTCTTGCCGGCTGAGATGTTGATCAGCTCAATTCCCGGACCATAGATGCTGTTCCGTCGTGCATTCCCGTAGGTGCCGGGCGCGGGCAGCGAGAAGGCCGCAGGGTTGAACCACTGTTGAATGGTACGGCCTCCCCTGGGCTCCGTGCTGATTCCGGTGACATTCGGGAATGGAGCGCCATTGGTCGGATCGTAGGTTGAGTAAGACCCTGACGTGATGGTGAACGGATTGCCGCTGGTCAGTTGGATGGTGCTTGCAACCTGGTATCCGCCAATCAACTTGTCAAGAATGTAGTTGTGGTTGAGGAACTGCCTTCCGCTTCCAATGGGAAGTTGATAGACGATGTTGCCCTTGAAAGCATTGCGGACGTCGAAGTTAGAGTTCGAGTAGTTTGCTCCGGGATCATTGGCGATCTGGTAGTTCTGCTGACCCTCTCGATTGCCCCAGCTGGAGGAATCCTGATCATCCAGGAAGTGCGACCAGGTGTAGTTGAAGCCGAAGCTCAAGCCACGCGCCAGACGGCGGTTGAGACTGGCCTGCAGCGAGTTGTAGTTGGAGATGGCGTTATTTGTGCTGCCCTGGATGGAACCGTAGTTCACGAACGGGCGATCGGCGTTGCTGTCGCCCGGTCGCAACTTCGATTGTGGAATCTGGTTGATATTGACCGGGAACTGGAGGTTGAAGCCGTGGCTGGCGACGTACGCCAACTCGAAGACCGTGTTGGTGTTGATCTCCTGCTGAATCGCCAGGTTCCACTGATAGATGCTGGGGGTGGGCGTGTGGTACTGGTTATAGCTCACGTTCTGGCCGTTGAAGCGGGCCGGATCCGTGGAGGCTGCGCTGTATGGGAGACCCGCACCCGTTCCACCGAGGACGGTGACCGGGGTGATGCCATTGGTCTGATCGGAGATACTTCCGGAGCTCTGAATGGCGCTTCCCATCCCGTTGCCATAGGTATCCAGGCTGAGGTTATAAGCATAGATACCGAAGCCGCCGCGGATAGTCATGTTGGGATGCGGCAGGTAGGAGAACCCGACGCGCGGCAGGAAGGTAGTGTAGACGTTGTCATGCAGCGAACCACGGCCGTTGGCCTTGGTGGTGCCATACCAGTACGCGCCCGGCTGCCCGTTTGCAGGGTTCGGGATGGTTGGGTCAAAGATGGCCTCATTGCCGTGAACCTCATTCCAGCCGTGACGAATCTGGTAACGGAGCCCGAGGTTGACGGTGAGGTTGGGACGAACCTTGTAGTCGTCCTGAATGAAGACCTGCGGGCTCTTGATGCGGCCGCCATATTCCGGGGAGACCTGCGCATTCCAATTCTGGGCATCGCCAAGCAGGAAGTCCGCGTAATCCGTACCGGTGGCGGTGTTAGGGGAGGCTTTACCGCTGGCGTCCAACGTCCATTGCTGGGTGTACTGGCCAGAGAACTGCAGTTGGCCGGCGTTGGTATTTCCCCATGCGGTGGAGTCGTCACGGAAGAACTGGAACTCGCCACCGAAGTGCAGTACGTGCTTGCCGCGGATCAACGTCACCACGTCCGACGGATCGAAGACGTGCTCCTTATAGACGGCGTTTGCGCTGGGGTTGATCCAGGCATAGGGGTAGTTGGTAATGAATTGAATAGAAGGAAAGTCGTCTGCCTTGGCGAATTGCCAGCCAAGCTGTGCCGCGTACCCCTTGCCCAAGGCCTGGTCGTTGTAGAAATTGCCCTGATAGGTGTATCCCATGCGGGCTTCGTTGATGAGATGAGAGTTGATGGTCCAGACATCGGAGACCTGTGAGTTGTAGCGTTCGACATCGCCGCTCTGGCAGCCGACGGGACAGGCAGAGACGGAGTTGGGGAATACGGCGGGGTTGTCGCCCTGGGTCACGGATGCGGTGATGCGATTGCTCTTGGTGACGTCGTAGTCAAACCGGCCGAAGTACTTGCGGAAGGGATTGCTGTTGGGAACGCTGGAGTACCAGTTGTTCTGCAGAAGCCCGTTGTTTGCGTTGAGCTGTCCGGCGACGAATTGCCCGCTCGGGATGTGATTGGATGCGGTGGGATAGAACTTCTGGAAGTTCTGGGCTACCTTGTCCTGCAGCGCCGCAGGAACCGCGTTGGATCCGTACTCACTGAGGAACGACTTCCTGATGGGATATGGATTCCCGGCGCTGTCATGACCGATGGTTTGCGTGGTTGGATCGTAGATCAGCGGCTGGCCGGTGAAGTCGCCCGACATGACGGCCGCAGTTGGAATGGTTTGGAACGTGTTGCTCGCACTTCCATGATTGATGATCTGATCGTAGTTGAAGTAAAAGAACGCCTTATCGTGCAGGATGGGCCCGCCGATTGATCCGCCAAAGTTGTCGAAACGTGCTTTGGGTACAACCACCTTCGTTCCAAATCCGTAAGGAGCGGCGTTGAAGTCGTCGTTCTGCAGGTATTCGTAGGCGGAGCCGTGGAACTGGTTGGTGCCGCCCTTGCTGATCTGGTTGAAGATGATGCCGCCGATGCCGTACTGGGCGGAGAAGGCGGAGGTGGAGACCTGAAGCTCGGCCACCGTCTCAAAGACGTTGACGTCCGCGTTGGCACTGTGCGAAAGCGTGCTGGTTGAGCCGTCCGCGAGCACGTTGCTGTACGGGAGGTTTCCGTTAGCGGAGATCTCCTGACCGGGATTGACTGCGCCGGCCGAGCCCTGGGGCGCGCCAGAGGTGCCGGGAATCAGGATGGTGAAGTTCTGCCAGTCCTGACCGGAGTTGGGGAGGACCGCCATGGACTTGGCTTCGAGCGTCGTGGACTGCTCACCGCTCTCCGTGGTCAGGAGGGGAAGGTCCGCGTTGACGACAACCTCTTCCGTGGTGGCTCCAACCTTGAGGGCGGCGTTGACGGTGGAGATACCGACCTGGAGCGAGATGGAAGAGCGCTCGAATTTGGAAAAGCCTGGCTTTTCAAAGGTGACCTGGTAGTTGCCGACGACAATGGACGAGGTGTCGTAAAGGCCGTCGCGATTGGTGACCAGCACCTTGGTCACGCCGGTGTCCTTGTTCATGACGGTAACGGTGACGTCTGGGAGCAAGGCCCCAGTGGTGTCCGTGACGGTGCCGCGGATGTCGCCGGAGTTGGTGCTTTGCGCGTAGGCGGTGTTCATGCCGAAGGCGCAAAGGGCGATGAGAGCGATCCTCACGGCCGAAAGAAGTGACTTCATACTGCCTCCAAAAATGGTTCAGTTAGCGATGGTCGCCAGATTGGGGCGACCGGGTCTTTATCCAAGACAAGCGTTTGTTTATGACGAATCGACAGTGATGATCCGGCAGCGGCTCAACGTTTGTCAAGCGAAGGGAGACACAGAGGAGGTTCCCCCTCCCGCTTGGGGAAAGAGGTAGGGCCAAGCTGGAATGTCTGGGTGCGGGAGACGGCTCATATCGTTCAGGGGTGGGCCGCGGAACGAGGGAGCAGATTTGGCTTCTGGGCTGAGAAGCGTTGCCGCAGCGAAGCGGGATGACGGAAAGGATATCTTCCCTTTGGTCGGACCAACTTCGTTGGTTCAGCCCGGCTTCGGGTGGGTGTCCATGCGGTGGCCCACGTACTATCAGGGCAAGCGCAATCGCGCGGAGAGGTCAGCAGGGGCATGGGCGGACTGATTTCAGGGAGCCGTGGGCTTGTGCAGGGAGAGAGTGGCGTTCATGTCAAGGACGGTGTGTTGTTATGAGCCGATCGCTTCATGACCTTGCGCATCATGCTCCCGGTACCGGAGGCGGGGCCTCCAAGCGGTGGAGCACGGGGCTGCTTTATCTGGGCTTCCTGGCGAGCGGTGTGGGGGTGGCATTGCCCGGCGTGCTGTTGCCGGTCTTCCTTTCGCAGTGGCACATGCAGGATGGACAGGGAGGGCAGCTCTTCCTGCTGGCCTGGATCGGGTCTTCCGTGGGAGCGTTGCTGATTCGTGGGTCGCTGCGTACGGCCTTGTGGCTCGGGTGCGCGGCCACTGCGCTGGCGGCCTCCGGACTGGCTTTATGCGGAGGCGTGGGCGCGGACGCTCTGATGGCGTTGTACGGACTTGGGCTGGGCACGACCATGACCTCCATCAGCCTGATTCGCCAGCAACAGACGGCGGGGCAAGGGACTGAGATGGTCCGTTTAAATTTGGTGTGGTCAATCGGTGCTTGCCTGTGTCCGACACTGGCGCTGCACGCCGTTACGACGGAGAGGCTGGGGCCGATGTTTATCGGGCTGGCGTTACTGTTTGCAGGATTGGCCATGGCGGCACCGATGCTGCGTGGGTTGGGACTGCAAAGCGCTTCAACGAGGCAGGGTTCCGCGTTCGCCTTGCTGCGGAGAACGCCGCTGGGGCTGCTGGTTCTTGTCTTTCTGGTGACCGGCGTGGAGGCCTCCGCGGGGGGATGGCTGACGACCTACACGCGCCGCGGCGGTCACAGCATGGCTGAGACGATTGCAGCGCCTACCTGCTTCTGGGCTGGCTTGCTATTGAGCCGCCTCTTCTGGAGCCTGATCGGGACGCGGATCAGTGAGGCACGGACCGTCCGGCTGAGCCTTGCGTTGATGTCAGCTTCGTCGCTGTCGTTGATCGCGTTTCAGCAGGGTGGCGCGATTGTGGCGGCGGCGTTCTGCCTGGGCTTCGGCCTGGGACCCGCGTATCCGCTGCTGCTTGCCTGGGCGCTGCGCTGGCAGCGAGGAGGCGCCATCTTCTTCATCGCCGGCGTGGGATCGGCTTGCCTGCCCTGGTTGACGGGCGTGGTCTCCGCGCGGCAGGGATCGTTGCGGACGGGGCTGGCAGTCCCCATGGCGGGATGCGTGGCAATGTTGGGTGTGGCGATGGTTTCCTCGCTCCGCTTCTGGGCGCGGGATGGATCGGCGCGCTAGCCGCATGCGGCAGTTAGACTGTTGGGACGGCCCGAGCAGCGCAGCAAACAATCCCATCCCGGAAAAAACATGCCCAGAAAAGCAGCCACATCACCGCCGACCGGTCAGCGTGTGGGACTGAAGATGTTGGCGGAGTATCTCGATCTCAGTCCCGCGACCGTGTCGTTTGTGCTGAACAACGTGCCCGGCCGGTCGATTCCGCCGGCGACCCGGGAACGGGTGAAGGCGGCGGCAAAGAAGTTCGGTTACCAGCCGAGCCTGATTGCGCGCTCGCTGCAAGGGATGACGACGCGAACCATCGGTGTGCTGATTCCAGAGCTTGGCGATGGCTATCACTCGCAGGTATTAAGTGGTGCGGCGGATGTGTTGATGCAGGAAGGATATTTTTTTTTTACGGCGCACCATCGTCATAAGAAGGACCTGGTGGCGGAGTATCCGCAGTTGCTGCGCGCCCGCGGGATTGACGGAATCCTTGCGATTGACACGCATTTGAAGGCCGAGCTTCCGGTGCCGGCGGTGTGCGTGGCCGGTCATACGGCCATCGCCGGGGTGACCAATGTGGTGCTGGACCACCATCGCGCGGCGGAGCTGGCGCTAGGCCATCTGTACCGGCTGGGTCATCGCCGGATTGCGTACATGCATGGTCAGCCGTTCAGTTCGGACTCGCAGAGCCGGTGGAGAGCGACGCTGCAGGTGGCGCGGGCGCTTTCGCTTCGCGTGTCGCCGGACCTTATTATTCGGCTGGATAAGGATATGAACTCGCCGGAGCTGGGCTATCCGGGGATCAACCAACTGCTGCTGCGGCGCAGGGATTTCACGGCGGTTCTGTGCTTCAACGATGTCTCCGCGATTGGCAGCATCCGGGCTCTCCACGATGCCGGGCTACGTGTTCCGCAGGACATCTCCGTGCTGGGCTTTGATGACATTCCGGCCGCTTCCTACGTTGTGCCCAGCCTGACGACCATTCGGCAGCCGCTGCACCAGATGGGCGCCGTGGCGGCCAGTATGTTGTTGAAAAAGCTGGCGAAGGAGAAGATTGTGGAGGTGGTGAAGCTGGACCCTGAGCTGGTGATCCGGGAGTCGACTGCGGCCGCAAAGAGCGCGGAACGCGGTGGCCGGAAGCGGGCGGACGAGGCTTGAGGCGGCCACTCCATGGGTGCAGGATGTGGTGATTGGGTTCCAAGTTGTGGTTTTTTGTATGGCTAAGATGGCCAAGGAACAGCCATGGCACGAGGTAAGGTGAAGGAATGCAGATGACGGGGCTGTCCTGGGTAGCAGGGGTGCGTGGCGTGACGGGTGGCAAGACCTTTCACGGGGTGAGTGCCGCAAGCGGCGAAGCGATGGAGCCTGCCTTCCATTCAGCCAGCGTGGATGAGCTGGATGCGGCGGTAACGGGCGCCCTGGAGGCATTCCAGAGCGATGCGCTTGGGTCCGCGGAGCGGCGCGGCGGGCTGCTGCGTGCCATTGCGCAGGGTCTTGAGGAGGCAGCCGGTGCGCTTGTTGCGCGGGCGATGCTGGAGACCGGTTTGCCGGAGGCTCGGCTGACGGGTGAGGTGGGGCGGACGAGCAACCAGCTTCGGCTCTTTGCTTCCGTGATTGAGGAAGGATCCTGGGTGGATGCGCGGCTTGATTCGGCACTGCCGGACCGCAAGCCTTTGCCGCGACCCGACCTGCGCTCCATGCTTTGCCCGACTGGGCCTGTGGCGGTGTTTGGCGCGAGCAACTTCCCGCTGGCGTTTTCCGTGGCCGGCGGCGATACGGCGTCCGCGCTGGCGGCGGGCAATCCGGTGATTGTGAAGGCCCATGCCGCGCATCCGGGAACGAGCGAGCTGACCGCGAACATCATCGCCGCGGCGGTAGCGGATGCGGGTCTTCCTCCGGGCACGTTCTCCATGCTGTTCGACGCGGGCTATGAGCTGGGAGCAGCGCTGGTGACGCATCCGGGCGTAGAGGCGGTCGCCTTTACCGGCTCCAGGCGCGGAGGACGAGCGCTGATGGACCTGGCTGCGGGCAGAGAGAGGCCGATTCCCTGCTTCACCGAGATGAGCAGCGTCAACCCGGTGTTCGTGCTGGCCGGTGCGCTGACCGATCCGGGTACGCGGGCAAAGGGGCTGCATACGTCATTCACGCTGGGGGCGGGGCAGTTCTGCACGAAACCCGGGGTCGTCTTCCTGCCTGGTGGCGCGGGCGCGGCGGAGTTTACCGCAGAGCTGCGAACGCTGACTGCGGGATGCGGCGGCTTTACCATGCTGACGCCGGGCATTGCGGCAGCCTACACGCGAGGCCTTGCCGAACGCAGGAGGCTGGGCGTGGAGCATACCGCCTCCGGCGAGGGCGGCGCCGTGCTTTGGGAGACGGACGTGGAGACGTACAGCACGCAGCAGACGCTGCAGGAGGAGCTGTTTGGGCCATCTACGGTGCTGGTGCGCTACGAGCGCAAGGAAGAGATGCTGCGTGCAGCGGATGAGCTGGAAGGCCACCTGACCGCGACCATTCTTGGAACGGAAGAAGACCTTTCCGACAACCGCGAACTGGTTGCGATCATGGAGCGCAAGGTGGGACGGCTGCTGTTCAACGGTTTCCCGACGGGCGTGGAGGTCTCCCATGCGATGGTGCATGGCGGTCCTTATCCCGCCACCAGCGATGGCCGTTCTACGAGCGTGGGCTCAGCCGCGATGCTGCGGTTTGTGCGTCCGCGTTGCTACCAGAGTTTTCCGCAGGCGGCGTTGCCGGTGGAGCTTCGCGATGAGAACGCAATGGGGATCTGGCGCATGGTGGATGGAACATTTTGCCCACCTGCCAAGCGGTGACAGGCTACGGTGAGCGGGCCTGGAGCTAGTCGCGCTGGAGTTCGAGTTCCATTCCGAACTGCTCCCACTTCGCGGTCAAAAGCGTGTGTTCGGTTCGCATACGGTCCAGCTCCGCCGAGCCCTTCTGCGCCTCTTCCGCGCTGGTGAAGACTCCCAGCTTCGCCTCTGCCGCCGCGATGCGCTCTTCCATTTCGCCGATCTTTTCTTCCACCTCTGCCACCTGATCTTCCAGCAGCTTCAGCTTGATGGGGTTCAGCTTTTTCACCGCGGGTTTTTGTGGCGCGGGTGTTGAGACAACAGAGGCTGTAACCGGAGTTGGCGGGGGCGCAAGGTCTGCCGCGACCTTCTCCGGGCCGCCCTGCTTGCGCCACAGGTAATCCTCGTAATTGCCTGGGTAGATGTGGACTCGCCGCTCCTCCACCTCAAAGACGCGGGTGGCCAGCCCATCGATAAAGTACCGGTCATGGCTGACAAAGAGGACGGTTCCGGAGAACTTCCGGATGGCGTCCAGCAGCACGTCCTTGGCGCGAAGATCCAGGTGGTTGGTGGGCTCGTCCAGCAGCAACATGTTTGCCGGGGAGACGAGCATCTTGGCCATGGCGTAGCGGTTGCGTTCGCCGCCGGAGAGCACGCCGAGCTGCTTGAAGACGTCGTCGCCGGAGAACATGAAGCAGCCCAGCAGGCTACGCAGCTCCACCACGGGAACCTTTGGCGCGGTGCCCGCGATGTCATCCAGCATCTTCGCCGCGCCGTCCAGCACCTTGTACTGGTCCTGCGCGAAGTAATCCGCCAGCACGTTGTGACCCAGCTTGATGGTCCCGGACGTGGGGGGCTCGAGCCCGCTCAGCATCCGGATGAGCGTGGATTTGCCGGCGCCGTTGGCGCCTACGAGCGCGATGCGGTCGCCACGGTCGATCTGAAAGGTGACATCCTCGAGGATGGTCTTCTGGCCGCGTCCGTCGCGCGTGGGGTAGACCTTGGTGAGCCCGTTGACTTCAATGACCGTGCGGCCGCTGGCCGGCGGCTGCGGGATGGTGAAGTGGATGGTGGCCTCTTCTTCCGGCACCTCAATCCGTTCAATCTTTTCCAGCTCCTTGATGCGCGACTGGACCTGTTTGGCCTTGGTCGCCTGCGCGCGGAAGCGGTTGATGAAGGCTTCCAGGTCTGTAATGCGGTCCTGCTGATTTTTGTAAGCGCTGAGGATCTGGGTTTTGCGCTCTTCTTTTTGCGTCAGATATTTTTCGTAATTCCCGAAGTAGAAGTGAGCTCGTTTATTCCATAACTCCGTTGTCTTGCTGACCGTTTGATCCAGGAAGTAGCGGTCATGCGAGATGAGGATGAAGGCGTTCTCGTAGTTGCGCAGGTAGTCCTCAAGCCAGTTGCGGGTCTCGAGATCCAGGTGGTTGGTCGGCTCATCGAGCAGCAGCAGGCTTGGCTTTTCCAGCAGCAGCTTGGCCAGCGCAATCCGCATCTGCCAGCCGCCGGAGAACTCCTCGGTGCGGCGCTCCCAGTCTTCCCGGCCGAAGCCCAGGCCACCCAGCACCGTGCCCACCTGGTAGTCCAGGGTGTAGATATCGTTGGCGTGCATCAGGTCTGTGATGTGCGAGTAACGCGCCGCGGCGACTTCATAGTCGGCGCTGTCCGGCGCAAGGTCGGAGAGCTTGCCGGTGAGGATTTCCGCCTCGTCTTCAAGGCCGCGCAGCTCGTCGAAGACGCTCAGGCATTCCTCGAAGACGGTTTTGCCGCGCATGGCGAGGCCGTCCTGCGGGAGGTAGCCCAGCGTCATGGCCTTGGTGCGCGAGATGGTGCCGTAGTCCAGCGATTCCCGCCCGGCCAGGACTTTTAAGAGCGTGGATTTGCCCGTTCCATTGCCGCCGACGAGCCCGGTGCGTTCCTCCGGCGTGACCAGCCAGTTCACCTCTTCAAAGAGCAGCTTCTGCCCGAATCGTTTTCCCGCGCCTGAGAGTTGTAGCATCCCTTCCATTCTCGCATCTGCGGCCACCCGAGCCGCAAGCCAGGGCCTTGCCGGGACGATGCCGAGGCGCGTGGTGATTTGTGCCGGAGTGAGCACAGATTGAGGGCGGTCTCATCGGGCGGCGCCGAGGGAGTCCATTTGCCGCTCAAGCTTTCGCTCTTGCGGACGACGCCTGCTGGTTGCTGTGAAGACGCTCATGAAGGCTCGTTGTGCTTCTCGATTTGCAGGCTCTGTACGTCCTTGAGCGATGTCGCAGCCTTGTACAAACCGTCGGCTCGATGCCTCAAGAAGGATGGTTTTCGCCCGATAAAGCAAGCATCGCTCTCCCGCGATCCGAGGCCCCCATGCGCCGCTTTCAAGCCCTCCTTCGTCTCTCTGCACGCCGTTCCCTCGCGTTCTCCGCGACGGTGTTCGCGACCTCTTCCTGCTGGGCGGTTGCGCCTGCCTGCGAGTCAGGGGGCGTCGCCGCCGCCAATGCCAAGGCCGCCACCGGCTTCAGCCTTGCGCCGTGCCTGAAGGAGAAGGCGGGGATGCAATTCAGTTCGCTGCAGCTTGCGTCTGAGGGCCTGGCGGAGTCGCTGGTGCACGCCGTGACGCCGTCCTCGCTGACCGCGCCCGCGCCCGCGGCGCTGTTTGCGGCGGAAGACATCTCGCCGACGCTCACGTCCTCGGCCAAGCTGAAGACGAGCGAACACATCCTGGTGCAGGACCAGAATTTTTACTCCACCGCGAGCCACGCCGCGCAGATCAAGGTGTCCGCGGACACGATTGAGAAGACGGCTGGAACGTTCGGCGATCCTTCACGCTACTTCCAGCTGCTGCCCGGCGTGATCTCCGACAATGACCAGCGCAACGACCTGCTGGTGCGCGGCGGCAACCCGGTGGAGAACCTGTTCGTCATCGACGGCATTGTGATCCCTTCGATCAACCACCTTGCGCTATCCGATACGACCGGCGGGTTCGTGTCCATGATCGACAACAACGCCATTGAGAGCCTGACCCTGCACTCCGGGGTGCATGACGCTCACTTCGCGGATCGGCTGTCTTCTGTCATCGAGATCAACACCGTCCCGGAGGGCAGCCGTCCGGCTCGCCGGATTGTTGAAGCGGGCTTCGCCGGGGTGGGCGTCACGACGTCGCGGCCGTGGGGCAGTGACGGAAACCTGCTGGTCTCCGGCCGAGAGAGCGTGCTGAACCTGCTGACCAATGACATTGGCCTGAACGGCGTGCCCAGGTACACCAACAGCCTGGTCCGCGCGGATCGCAACTTTGGGGAACGGGATCGGGTGTGGGGTCTTTCGCTGACCGGCATCGACTCCATTGCCATTCGCCCGGATGCTGGAGATCCCGGCGAGACGAACCCCTTCGACATCAACTACTCCGGGTGGCGCAACACCACCGGAATGAACTGGCAGCATGTTTTTTCCGGCAAGACCTTCGGCGTGCTTACCGTTTCCAATGCCGAGCAGGCGCAGAACATTCATGAAGCCGACCAGTTGCTGAATAACGAGACCACGTATGTGGAGAACTCGCACGAAGGCACCTCCACCGCGACTTATGACCTGACGTCAGAGATCAAGCCCTGGCTGCTGGCCTCCGGCGGCATCACGCACTCACTGAACCGCATCGATTACAACATTCAGCAGCCGGTGCCGCTGCCCAATCCCTATAGCGCCGCCCCCGCGTCCCCCACCGCCACCTCGATCCTGCAACAGTTCCACACCAACGTGGACAGCGCCTTTGCGCAAGCGACGATCGCGCTGATTGGGGACGCCACCGTCACCCTCTCCGGCCGCGCCGACCATTGGGGTTTTGGGGATCACACCAGCCTCACGCCTCGCGCGTTGTTCAGCGTTCCTGTCTCCTCCCACCGCGTGGGTATTGGCTACGCCGAGTACACGCAGATGCCGGCCTACCTTTACCTGCTTGCCTTTTCTGCCAACCACGCCCTTGCGCCCATCAAGGCGGAGCACACTACGTTCGATCTCGACGTGCTGCGCCACGACCATGCCAGCCTCACCTTTTCGGCGTACCGCAAGCTGTATATGAACTACCCGGTGCCCATGGCTTATCCTTCGCTCTCGCTGGCCAACGTTGCGGACACCTTCGGTCAATCCTTTCTTATCTTTCCGCTGGTCAGCGCCGGCCACGGCCGGACGGAAGGCGTGGAGCTCAATCTGGAATCGCAGCCGACGTCCCGCCTGCATCTCAGTGCCAGTGCCAGCTATACGCGCGCCTGGTACAGCGGTCTGGATGGCGTTCTGCGACGCGGGAACTACGATATACCTCTGACCGCCAACCTGGTGTCGCTGATGAAGCTGGGCAGAAATTACTCGCTCTCCATGCGGTATAGCGGCGCCTCGGGCCGCCCTTATACCCCGGACGACATCCCCACCAGCATCGCCGAGAACCGCGACGTGTATGACCTGACCCGGATCAACCTTGTCCGCTCCGCCGTCTACGGGCGGCTGGACGTTCGCCTGGAGCAAAAGCGCAAGTTCCACTCCGGCACCCTCACCTGGAACATCGGTTTGCTGAATGTGCTCGGCCAGAAAAACTTCTATTCCAACCTTTGGCAACCTCACTGGCAGCAATATAAGTTGGACTCTCCAACAAGTGAACAGGATCAGCTCCCTCGCTTCCCGGAGGGCTCGATCAAGTACACCTTTTAACCGAAGCGATGGTCCCGGCGTCGCATCCGCAGCCCGGTCCAATTCCGTTCCCCGGCTCGCTCTGCTAACGTGGATGCTTGGAGACACCCAGCACCCGGATGCCCGTTCAGCCCAAACTTTTCCGCGACCCGCCCGAGCAGGTCCGTCCTCCCGAACCCACGCCGGCCGCGCCGCTCTGGTTACAGCGCGTCTCGCTGTTTATCCTTGTGATCTTCTGCGTCTACCTTGGGGTGATTGTGACGGTGCTGCCGTGGTGGCCGTCCATCTGGGACCGCAACGGGATGCTGCAATCGCACCCGCATGTCTGGGCCGTGCTTCGGCTCGGCTTCGTGCGGGGGATCATCTCCGGCATGGGCCTGCTGGACATCTGGATCGGGATCTCAGAGGCTGTGCACTACCGCGACCACCGCAACTGAATCGTCCTTACCGGAAGAAGTGCGGGACAAACGAACTCAGGTTATCCGTAATCGGCCCGGCAGACTCGCGGATGCCCATGCCACCGCACTCCTGGTCGATCATCCACAGGCCTAAGACGGGATATCTGGGCTGTCCGAGCGGGTTTTCGAAGACCGCGGCGGGAGCGATCGCCTGACGGATGAAGGGACCGTCGCCGTAGGGACCTCCGGTCGCGACAAGCTGCGCGTTGGGCCGCACGATCTGCACGTTCGCTCCCTCACGCGAGTGCAGCGGCTTCCGCACATACGAGGTGAGCCCGCCACCCGTTTCCCCGGACCAGTCCGCGCCGCCCGTACGCACCGGCGTCCACGTGCTTGCGCCGGCTTCAAAGTGTGCCTCCAGCAAGAGCTCGTGATTGGGGTACAGCTCCCACAGGATGGGCAGGATCCCCTTATTTGAGAGCAGCATCTTCCAGATGGGCTCAATCCAGGTCATCTGACGGTAGGTGGCCAGGGCCGCGGGACCGAACTCTTCCGCCACCATCGACTCCCACGGATACAGCTTGAAGAGCGAGAGGATCTGATTTTCCTCCGGATCCACATCCACGAAGGCTTGGCGATCCTGGTTCCAGCCAATGTCCTGCATCGCAATCGACCGCGTTTCCAGTCCGGCCTGGTTCGCCGTGTCCTGCAGGTAGACGGTCGTCAGGTAGTCCTCGGCGAGATCAAGCGCCGTTTCAGGGTCAGGCGGGTTGGCCTGGAGCGAAGCAAAGTACACCGGCTGTTGCAGGTAGGAGGCGACGTCCTTCCATTTCGCGATCAAGCGGTCGTGGATGGAGTTGAACTGGTCCGCCTTATGGAGGAACGACATGCCGGGCAGATGCTGCGCCACCTCCTCCAGCCATGACCACTGGATCACTGCGGCCTCAAGCAACGTCGTTGGCGTGTCGGCGTTGTACTCCAGCAGCTTGGGCGCGGAGCCGGAGTCCTCGCCGGCCCAACTGATATCGAAGCGCCCGTAGATGGCGGGCGGCTCCTGGTTCCAGGCCCACTCGATCAGCGGGATCGCCTCCGGCGGGATCGCCAGCTCGGCGTAGCGCTGTTTATCGATCACATGCTGCGCGGCGGCGAGACACATCTGCTGCAGTTCGTTGGCCGCCGCCTCCAGCGTATCGACTTCCCGCGCCGTGAACTGGTATGCCGCGGACTCATCCCAGTATGGCTGGGGGAACATGGCCCTGGGCGAGTGAAAGGTCAGGCCTGCGGCGGAGACCTTCTCCCGCCAGTCAATCCGTGGACTGAGTTGAATTCGTTTCATTTACTCTCCTCCTCCGCCGCCACCTTCACCGCCCCCGCCGCCGTGCGAGCTGCCGAAACCGCCACGCGCGGTTCCACTTGTCGACGAGTACGAGTGTCCGGCGATGGGCGCATAGCTGCCACCTGTCACTGTCGATCCGATGCCGTAACCGCCTCCGCCGCCATAGTAGAAGTGGTAGAACGGGCGATAGCCGGAGCCGTAAGCACCGCCAGCGCCGCCGCTGAGGGCTGGCTGGGTGGCGCAGAAGCTTGGATCGACGACGCGGTTATTTTCATCCACGCAGCGTTGCATCTCCGGCCCGCGCTTGCAGGCGGAGAGCAGGCTGAGCGCGGCGGCGGCGAGCAGTGGGGCGGTGACCTGTTGGGAACGCTTCATATCGTGAAATCTCGGGGCGGCATACCTTGCACCGCCAGAGTAGCAGCACTACCGCGCTGGGAGAATGGACTCGTAGGCGGCATAGACTCGGTTGAACACGGCATCCCAGGTACAGGTGAGCGCGTACTCCCGGGAAGCTGTGCGCATGCCGGCGAGGCGCGCGGGATCGCGGAGGATGGACGCGATGGCGGAGGCGAACTGGCCGTCTTCCGCGATGAGGCCGGTGTGGCCCTGTTGAACGATGGTGCATGGGCCCCCGTTGGGCGTGACGATGGCGGGAACGCCGCTGGCGAGGGCCTCGAGGACAACGTTGCCGAAGGTGTCGGTGTGGGAGGGGAAGACGAAGAGGTCCATGTCGGCGTAGGCGTGGCCGAGGGCATCTCCGCGTAAGACGCCGGGGAAGGCGGCGTTGGGCATGGCGGCTCGGAGGGAGGTCTCCTCCGAGCCGTGACCGATGATGACGAAACGGGCGTCGATGCCGGAGCTTGTGAGCTCCTGCTGAATCCTGGGAAGGAGGGCGACGTTTTTTTCGAGCGAAAGGCGTCCCACGAAGCCGAGGGTGAAGGGCCGTTCGTCCAACGCGCGGGTGCGGTGGGAGGGGTCAAAGAGTGTTGTGTTGACGCCGCGTTGCATGAGGTGAGCCGGTTTTCCGGTGTGGGTGGTGAGCATGTTGCAGAGATTTAAATTGGGGGCGAAGAGGAGTTGGGCCTGGCGATAAAAATGGGCGGTGGCTATTAACGTTGTGTGTTCCACGTGGAGCGCTGCGGCGGCGCTGAGGCGGGGGAGGCGGCGGGCGGCGTATTCGTGGACGTTGGTGTGCCAGCTTGCGGCGAGTGGGATCTTCAGCTTGTGGGCGAAATAAGCAGCAAACATGCCCAATTCAGAGGGGCCGGTGAGGTGGATGAGGTCAGGTT
The DNA here is from genome assembly GCA_964242025.1 of uncultured Acidobacteriaceae bacterium. GTDB lineage: Bacteria > Acidobacteriota > Terriglobia > Terriglobales > Acidobacteriaceae > Edaphobacter. Next base: position 257,099 of record CAXSZW010000001.1, on the reverse strand, counting down.
GGAAGGCGTGGAGGGCGTCGTCGATGGCCTGGGCGTGGCGGAAGAAGAGGGGGTCGAAGGCGAGGTCTTTCTCTACGCCGATGGCCGCAAAGGAGCGGGGAAGTTCGAGGAATTGCACGGTCTCCATGGTTTTCCCACGTTTTATGGAGGCGCCGGCGCGGACGCAGAGAAACGGCAGGGAATGGCGTTCCGCGTAGGCGACGAAGTTGCGCGAGGTGTGGGCTACCCCGTTGATTTCATGGAACGAATCCGGGAAGTAGGCGACGCGGGGCGGACGCATCTGACCACTGTACCTGTTTCAGGTTGCGGGATTCACCATGGAGAATGTGGTGGTGAATCGTATCGAAGGTGTGGAGAACGGGATGGCTAAGGTGGGTGAGGAACAGCGACTCCTGATGGCGGACGGATTAGGATGGCGAGCATGAGAGTGATTGGACTGGTGGCAGGTTTGATGGTGTTGGGAGCGCTGGCGCGGGGTGCGGGTGCGCAGCAGATGACGGCGGGGGAGGCGTGGACGAAGATGCAGCACCGGTATGCGGATGCGCGGCCGGAGAATACCGTCGATACGTTGAAGGGGGGCGACCCCAGCACCAAGGTGACGGGGATTGTGACGACGTTCCTGGACACGATGGACGTGCTGCGGGAGGCGGTGCGGCTGGGGGACAACCTGGTGATCAGCCATGAGCCGACGTTCTATAACCATCCCGATGACGTGAAGGGGTTTGTGAACGATCCCGTGTACCTGGCGAAGAGGGCATACATCGACGAGCACCACCTGGTGGTGTATCGGCTTCACGATGAGATCCATGCGGACCCGGCGGGGGATCACATCCTGATGGGGGTGTATGAGGCGCTGGGGTGGGCCGGGTATCCAAAGGGGACCGCGGGGTGGGATAAGGGCACGCCGGCGATGGAGGGTCGGCTGGCGCAGTACTTTGTGACGATTCCGCCGACGACGCTGGGGGAGTTGGCGAAGATGCTGGCCGCGAAGCTGGGCGGAAAGACGGTGCGGGTGGATGGCGATCCGGGGCAGACGGTGACGCACCTGGCGGTGATACCTGGGGCGGGGGGGTTGGAGAAGCAGGTGAGGGCTCTGAATGTGCCGGGAGTGGATGCGCTGGTGGCGGGGGAGGCGGCGGAGTGGGAGGGCGTCGAGTATGTGCGGGACGCGGTGGCGCAGGGACGGAAGAAGGGGATGATCCTGCTGGGGCATGAGGTGAGCGAGGAGCCGGGGATGGAGCAGTGCGCGAAGGAGCTGAGGGTGCTGTTTCCAGGGGTGAGGGTGGATCATGTGCTGGCGGGGCAGGCGCTGTGGGGGGTGGATCAGCCGGTGGTGCCAAAGACTCCGTGAGGCTTCAAACGGGCTTGACTTGTTCGCAACTTGCGAATTACATGAGTATCAGGTCTTCTTCATGCACGTGATCAGCCGCAAGATGCTACTTGAAGGCGCGACGAAACACGCTGGACTTTCAGTGCCGCTTGACGCCTGGTATCGGATCACAAAGAGGGCTGAGTGGAAGTCTCTCGACGATGTTCGTAAGGTGTTTCCTTCGGCGGATGGTGTGGGACGGTTCACCGTCTTCAACATCAAGGGGAACAGTTTCCGGTTGATTGTTGAGATCAATTACGAGACGGGACGGCTCTATCTGCGGCATGTGCTGACCCATGCTGAGTATGACAAAGGAGGGTGGAAGCTATGAGCGCAGTTGCGGTGAATCCGGCATATACGGCGCTGTTGACGAAGTTCTCTCCCCGGGTAATTCGGACGGAGGAGCAGAACGAGCGGTACATTGCCGCACTGTACGAGTTGGAGCAGCAGGGTGAGGCCGCGAGCGCGGATGAGTTGGAACTGGCGGAGATGTTGACGCTTTTGATCGAAGACTTTGAAGAGAAGCGGTATGGGCTGAAAAAGGCGACGCCGCTGGAGATGCTTGGGTTTCTGATGGAGCAGCATGGGTTGCGACAGAAGGACCTGGTGAATGTGTTTGGTACGCCAAGTATTGTGTCCGAGGTGATGCGGGGGCGGCGGGAGTTGAATAAGGAACAGATTCGCCGGCTGGGTGAGCGGTTTGGGGTTTCGGTGGAGCTCTTCTTTTAGGTTCTTGCCTCAAGGGAAGAGAACGGTCGAGCTTCGCTCAATACCCCACCCTTTGCGATGACGCTGCAAAGCATGGGGCAACCGTCGCGGGGGCGGTCAGAGCTTCAGGAGTGCTTCCGCGTTGCGGTGGGTGAGCTTTGCGAGGTCGTCCGGGCTGAGGACGGCCTGGAGCTCTGTGAGGTAGTCGCGGCCGAGCGTGGTGGCGCTGAAGGGGTAGTCGATGGAGAACATGAGGCGGTCTATGCCGACCACGTCCAGCGCGCAGCGGAGGGGCGGCTGGGTGAAGTAGCCGCTGGTGGTGAGGTGGATGTTGGATTGGAAGTAGTCGGCCACGGGCTGACGGAGTTTGGCGGCGTGGGAGAGAGCTTTTGAGGTGCGGGCGAGGGCCATGGGGAGCATCTCTCCCATGTGGCCGATGATGAGCTGGAGGGTGGGAAAGCGGTCCAGCAGGCCGGAGGTGATGAGCCGCAGGGTGTGGAGCGCGGTCTCCGCGTGCCAACCCCATCCGGCGATGGAGAGCATCTGCCCGACGCCTTCCGGCAGACCGGTGAAGTAGGTTTCAAAGACGGTCTCCGGAGGGGGCGCGGGGTGGAGGTAGATGGGGGCGCCGAGGGCGGCGGCGGCCTCAAAGACGGGCGTGAAGCGGGGGTGATCCAGGAAGAGGCCGTCCGTGGTGCCATCCAACAGGACGCCGGGGAAGCCGAGGGTCTGAATAGCGCGCTGGAGCTCCGCGGCGGCCGCGTGAGGGTCTTTGAGTGCGATGGAGGCGAAGCCTGCGAGGCGCGATGGGTTGGCGCGAACGGCCGCGGCGAGCTCGTCATTGACGTCATGCGAGAGCGTGGTGGCGGTGGCGGCGTCCAGCGCGTCAAAGCCCAAGGCGGCGAGGGAGAGGACCTGGACATCGATGCCTGCGGCGTCCATGGCGGCGAGGCGTCCGGCCCCGAGGTCCAGGAGTTTGGGCTGGAGGGCGGCGAGCCAGGGAGGAACCGGCTTGTCATGGGCGCCGGTGGCGCGGAGAAAAGACTCGGTGACAAAGTGCTCTTCCAGGGTGATGGTGCGGGTGCGAGTGCTCATGAGGGGTTGGATGAGGAGGAGGGGCGGGACGGTTCGTGCGGGGTCAGGAGAGAGGCGTTGCGGTGATATCGTGCGGGGATGAGAGTTTTGGTTGCGGTGGTTGGGTTGGGGCTGGTGGCGGGTTCAGCAGGGGCGCAGACGGTGGCGCATGAGCGGTTGATGGGGAAGGTTGCGGCTCCGGCGTGTGTGGCGGGGGACAAGGGGGAGTGGGCTACGCCGGCGGAGACGACGTGCTATGCGACCACGCCTACGTACGACGAGACGATGGCGTATCTGAAGCGGGTGGCGGGGGCGGCGCCGGGTCAGGTGAGGATCGTGCCGTTTGGCAAGACGGGGGAGGGGCGGGAACTGGATGTGGTGGTGGTGAGCAAGGATGGGGTGTTCGATCCGGCGGCGATTCATGCGGCGAAACGGCCTATTGTGCTGGTGCAGAATTCCATCCATGCGGGGGAGATGGATGGGAAGGATGCATGCCTGGCGCTGCTGCGGGATATGGTGATCAACAAGAAGCAGAGTGCGTTGCTGGAGCGGGCGGTGCTGGTGTTCATCCCGATTTATAACGCGGATGGGCATGAGCGGCGGAGCGCGTATAACCGCATCAACCAGGATGGGCCGGCGCTGATGGGGTGGAGGGCGAATGCGACGAATCTGAACCTGAATCGCGATTACCTGAAGGCGGATGCGCCGGAGACGCGGGCGTTTTTGACGATGTACAACCGGTGGAATCCGGACTTCTTTGTGGACGACCATGTGACGGATGGGGCGGACTTTCAGTATGACGTGACGTTCTCGATCGACGATGGGCCGAACGTGGCGAAGGGGACGCGGGAGTGGGTGGATACGGTGGCGGCGCCAGCGATCGCGGGGTACACGAACGCGCATGGGCATGTGGCGTTGAGTACGTATGTGGAGCTGGTGGATGACAAGGATTTGAGCAAGGGGCTGGCGGTGTATGACGATCCGCCGCGGTTTTCGACGGGGTACACGGCGCTGACGGGGCGGCCGTCGATGCTGATCGAGTTGCATATGCTGAAGGATTACCGGACGCGGGTGACGGGGAACTATGAGGCTCTGGCAGGGCTGATGGAGCTGGTGAATCGCGACGCGGACAAGCTGCTGGAGTTGAATGCGGCGGCGGATGCGGAGTCCAAGGGCTGGGCGGGGAAGCGGTATCCGCTGGCGGTGGCGTGGGGTGGGAAGACGGAGCCGCTGGCGTTCAAGGGGTATGCGTCGAAGCGGACGAAAAGTGAGGTGAGTGGGGCGGAGTGGGTGGAGTATTCGCGGGTGGCGAAGGTGATCGAGCTGCCGCGGCAGGTGGGGTACAAGGTGGCGGCGGAGGTGGTGGCTCCGGTGGCGTACCTGGTTCCGGCGGAGTGGGTGCAGGTGATCAACCGGTTGACGCTGCATGGGGTGAAGGTGGAACGGACGGCGGCGGCGTGGGAGGGTGAGGTGGAGACGTATCAGTGCGGGGGAATGACGTGGCAGGATCCGCCGTTTGAGGGTCGTCACCCGACGTTCAACGGGGAGGCGACGCATGGGGCGGGGAAGTTTGGGACGTGTGCGGCGGTGAAGGAGCGGCGGAATTTCCCGGCGGGTTCGGCGGTGGTGCGTTTAGACCAACGGCTGGGACCGGTGGCGATGGAATGGCTGGAGCCGGCGGGGCCGGATTCGGCACTGCAGTGGGGGTTCTTCGATTCGATCTTTGAGCAGAAGGAATATGGCGAGGGATATGTGGTAGAAAGGCTCGCCAGAGAGATGATGGCGGCGGACCCGAAGCTGAAGGCGGAGTTCGAGGCGAAGGTGAAGGCGGATAAGGCGTTTGCGGAGAGCCCGGCGGCACGGCTGGATTGGTTTTATCGGCGGTCGGACTGGGGCAAGGCAAACCGGGTTGGGATGTATCCGGTGGGCAGGTTGATGAGCTTGGATGGGATTCCGGTGAAGTGAGGAGAGTGTGATGCGGAGTGCGATGGTTGGGCTGGTTGGGTTGATGGTGACGTGCGGGGCTGCGATGGGGCAGGGTGTGCTGGGCACTGGCGTCTTAGGGACGTGGAAGGAGCCGGCGGGGGCGAAGATTGAGGTTCATATGTGCGGGGCGGAGGTGTGCGCGAAGCTGCTGAAGCTGAGCGATACGGCTCCGGGGACGAATGATGGGAACAATCCGGATAAGAGTCTGAGGCAGCGGCCGCTGGTGGGACTGGAGATTGGGACGGGTTTCCACCTGACGGATGCGGCGCATGCGGACGATGGGAAGCTGTATGACCCGAAGTCGGGGAAGACGTATCACGGGTCGATGACGAGCGAGGGCGACAGCCTGAAGCTGCGTGGGTATGTGGGGATCAAGGCGTTTGGGCGGACGGAGACGTGGACGCGGGATAACGGGGCGAAATAAGGCGGGAATGGGCCTTTTCGGGCCGGGGCATACAACTCTTTACGCATGACCACGGTGCGAGGGTGGCCGCGGCAAATTCTCCTGCTTATCGGTGGATAACCGATAATGGCGCAAGGTACGTCTGTATAGGGAACGCCTTGCGCGGGAGGTAGAGTGTTGTTGAACACGGGAGTTCAACCGAAGCTCTACCGCACGGTCAGGCTGAGCCTGCTCTATACGGCGCTGTACGCGGTGGCGGACTTTGGGCTGAATCGGTTTGGATTTTCAAGTGGCTGGACGATCCTGTGGCCGCTGAACGGCGTCAGCATTGCGCTGCTCCTGATGCGCTCCCGCAGTGAATGGCCGGCGATGCTGATTGGCATCGGCGTGGGGACGGGGATTGGCGAGTGTCTGGACCATAACGCCGTGGGGTTGGAGGTCTGCCTGCGGCTGGTCAGCCTGGTGGAGGTGGTGCTGAGCGCGTTGCTGCTGCCGGCGTTCACGACGTTGGACCAGTGGCTGCGGAAGCGGTGGATGTTTCTACGATTTTCAGGCGCGATGCTGCTGGGCCCGGTGGTCTCCGGGGTGATGGCGGCGTTTTTGTATCAGCGGGTGCAGAACCAGCCGTACCTGGTGGCGTTCAACGACTGGGCGACGGCGGATGCGCTGGGGATTGCGGTGATGCTGCCGCTGGCGCTCTCCGTGGGCTCCGCGGAGATGCGGCAACTGTTTCGCCGGGCGATGCTGCCGCGGACGGTGGGCCTGCTGGTGCTGGCTTCGGTCTCTTTTGCGATTGCGCTTTCGTTTCCGCGGTATCCGCTGACGTTTCTGGTGTATCCGACGCTGTTGCTGGTGGACCTGGCGCTCTCCTTCACGGGCTCCGCGATTGCGATGGCGGGGTTGTGCTTCTTCTCCGTGTACCTGACGACGCATGGGATTGGCCTCTTCGGGCAGTGGCCGCAAGCGCTGTTTGTGCCGCAGGGCGTGGCGCTGCAGTTCTTTCTGGGCTTTCATGTGCTGGCGCTGTTTCCCGCGTCGATTGTGATCCGGGAACGGCGGCGGCTGATGGAAGACCTGAACATCTCCAATGAGCAGTTGCTGATGCTGGCCAGCATGGACGGGCTGACGGGTTTGGCGAACCGGCGGTCTCTGGATGAGGAGTTTGCGCAGGAGTGGAAGCGTGCGATGCGGCTGGGCACGCCGCTGGCCATGATTATGGCCGACGTGGACCTGTTCAAACAGTTCAACGACTTGTATGGCCATAACGAGGGCGATGAATGCTTACGCGCCGTGGCGACCGTGCTGCGGGAGCGCTGCCACCGGCCGCAGGACCATGTTGCCCGGTTTGGCGGCGAGGAGTTTGCGCTGCTGCTGCCGCATACCAGCCTGACCGGGGCGCAGCATCTGGCGGACGAGATTCGTCTGGCGATCCGTGAGTTGCAGATTACGCACGAGGGCAGCCCGTGGGGGTATGTGACGATCAGCCTGGGATGTGCGGCCATTACGCCGGAACGGGAGACGGAGAAGTCCGAGCTGTTCCGGCTGGCGGATGCGGCGTTGTACAAGGCCAAGCACGCGGGGCGGAACTGCGTGGAGACGATGTCCTTGTCTTCTGAGGAAGAGCCCGCGGTCGCCGTGCAGGAGTAGAAGGCCAGTTAGGCTTCCGGGTGGCTGAGTGCGGCTTGCATGGCGGCGTTATCGTTCCAGGCGAGGCGCAGGCCGCCGGAGACGGGGGCGCGTCCCATGAGGCGAACCGCCTGCAGGAGCCCGGCGATCCAGATGGGGGGCTTTTGATCGTTCCAGATTTGCGACAGGGGGCGGAGTTCGCCTTTGGCGTCCGGTGCGAAGACGCGCTCATCCCAGCGGCGAGAGCCTTCCGGCAGGTGCGGATGGTTGCGGATGGCGTCCAGCGTGGACTGCAGGATGCGATGCTTCCAGGGCTGGCGGTACTGCGGCATGTACAGGACGTGGCTGATGCGATCTCGGCGAAGCTCCTGCACAAAAGCCGCGAAGGTGGAGGCGCGGGTGAGGTTGACGTTGGCGTTGGGCTCAATGCCGTGGCGGTCACCGCCGGAGAGGATGAGCTGGTTCCACTGGCCGGCCAGGGTGCGGACGGCGCGGTTTTCTTCCCAGTTGCGCAGGCCGTTGAGCTCCAGGGCGTGGACGAACTGGCCGTTGGTGGCGAGGAAGTCATTCACGAGCACCTGGTGCGCGGCGGCGCCGATGCGGTAGAGGTCCCAGAGCGGGTGGTTGAAGACGATGAGGACGGTGGGGATGGCGGCGAGGCCGGCGAGGATCTCCGTCAGGAGCGCGGCGGGGCGGGCGGCGACGGGGAGAGCGGTGAAGGCGTTGAGGCGGGCAATCCACGCGGAGGCGGAGGCGGCAGGGAGGTTGTGGATGCCCAGATGGAAAGCGGTGGGGCGGGTGTTCAGCGAGGGCGTGGCGTAAGGGACGGTCCACTCGGTGGAGATGGGGACCTCCTGCATCTGCAAGGCGCTGGGGACGGCGCGGAGGAGCAGGGGGGCCTGGATGTTGTCGTGATCCGACAGCGAGACGTGGGCGGAGAGCTGGAGGGTCTGCTCAATCTGGTCCCGCTCCAGGGCGAAAGCGAGGCGGGGATTCAGGGGCGGGGTCCAGAAGGAGCGGGCGTAGTCCGGGCGGATGCCGGAGTGCTTGACGCAACGGGCCTCCGCCCAGCGGATGGCGGGTTGGAGGATAGGGAAGTCGGTGGAGAGTTCCGCGATAAAGTCCAGGGTTTCCCGGCTCTGATTAGTGTGGGAGTGGAGCGATGCGGCGTGGGTGAAGCCTTTGGCGGCGGCGGGTTCGCGCCACAGGTAAGAGACAGTCGACTCGCTCATGGGGCGGCTCCCTACTGCAGAATGGGCTGCGTCATCTGCAATAAAGCTTCCGCTCAGCGTATGAAGAGGCGGTGACTGCACGAAGAATGGTGCTTGAAAGTTTGGGGCCGGGGAGGACTCGGGCGGGCTTCTTCCATAAACTAGGAGGACCATGAAGATTGTCATCGCCGAGAAGGTCTCCCCTGCAACGTTAGCCATTCTGCAACAAGAACCGGGCTGGAACTGCATTACCGCCGACAAGATCACCAACCTGAGGGACGAGCTGAAGGATGCCGACGCGCTGATCGTACGGTCCGCCGTGCAGGCGGATGCGGCGCTGCTGGAGGATGCGCCAAAGCTGCGGGTGATCGGCCGCGCCGGCGTGGGCGTGGACAACATCGATACCGCCGCGGCGACGCATCGCGGCATTGTGGTGATGAATACGCCGGGGGCGAACGCCGTGGCGGTCGCGGAGCTGACGCTGGGGCTGATGATCGCGATGGGGCGCAGCATTCCGCGCGCGAACAAGAGCATGCATGAGGGGGTGTGGGATAAGAAATCGCTGCAGGGCGTGGAGCTGCGGGGCAAGACGCTGGGCATCGTGGGCTGCGGGCGCATTGGGTTGGAGGTGGCGCGGAGGGCGGCGGCGTTTGGGATGGAGCTGATCGGGTATGACCCGTTCATCGCGCCGGTGATCGCGCGGGAGAACAACATTACGCTGCTCTCGCTGGACGACCTGTTCAAGAACTCCGACTACCTGACCCTGCATGTGGGTCTGACGACCCAGACGGAAGGCATGATCAACGCGCACTCCATCGCGATTATGAAGCCCGGCGTGCGGATTGTGAACTGCGCGCGCGGGGAGTTGATTGTGGATGCCGCGCTGGTGGACGGGTTGAAGAGCGGCACGGTGTCGGGCGCGGCGCTGGATGTGTTCCACAAGGAGCCGCTGAAGGACTCGGCGTACTTCGGGCTGCCGAACGTGCTGCTTTCGCCGCACATCGCGGGCGCGACGGATGAGGCGCAGGAGGCTATCGGGATCCAGCTTGCGATGCAGGTGCGCGATTATCTGAAGCTGGGCGTGGTGCAGAACGCGGTGAATCTGCCGTCGCTGACGCATGAGGAGTACCTGGAGGTGGCGCCGTATATCGAGATGGCGGGGCGGCTGGGACGCTTCCTCAGCCATGCTGCACCGGGGAACCTGGAGAGCATCGCGCTGACGTATACGGGGCGCATTGCGCAGGGCAAGACGGAGCTGATCCGCAACGCGGCCATTGCGGGGATCTTCGCGGAGACGGAGGGTTCGAACTCAGTGAACCGCATCAACGCGGCGGCGATTGCGCAGGAGCGCGGCATCCGCATCCAGGAAGATAAGCGCCAGTTTGCGACAGGGGGCTCGGGCTCCGTGCTGAAGCTGGTGCTGCATACGGCGGGCAGCGGTCTGGCAGAGGGCGGGTCTGACACCAGTGCGTCCGCGACCGTGCTGCATGGCACCAGCCCGCGCCTGCTGACGTATGACGGCATCGATATTGAGGCGCCGCTGAACGGGACGCTGGTGGCGATCCGCAACCATGACGTGCCGGGCGTTGTCGGGCGCATTGGGACCATCCTTGGGGAGCACCAGATCAACATCGCCAACTTCGCGCTGGGACGCGCGGCGGATTCGGCTGGGAGCAACCGGGCTCGACGGGTGCCGCAGGGACAGGCGCTGGCAGTGGTGCAGATTGATGTGGCGAGCGCGCAGGCCGCGGCTCCGGCGCTGGATGCGCTGAAGAAGGTGGAGGCCATCGCCAGTGTGCGGCTGATCGAGCTGGCGAAGGGATAGTCAGCCGCTTTGGGACGTGCAACCCGCATCATCGCCCATTTTGCTTGAGTTGAACCATCATCAGGGCGCAAGATAGCCTCAGCTTCCGGAGGCTTTCCTTGCGCCCTGTCTTTCCTGCTCTTCTTTCTGCTCTTGCCCTGTATCCTCTGCTGTCCGCACCCGCTCAGCAGCCTGCAACGCCCCCGCCCGCCGTCACCCAGGCCAAGCCCTCTCTTCCTGCCTACGAATCCGATCCGAAGTTTCTGCAGACCATGCAGGAGGCGAAGGAGTTGATGCGCAGGCAGCAATACAACTTTGCGATCGACGACTACAAAAAGGCGAACAAGTTCGCCGGTGGTGCTTGTCAGCGATGCCTGGACTCGGCCTTCGACGTGCAGATGGGCCTACATAGCTACAAGGACGCCGTGGCGACGGCCGTGCAGTTGGAGCAGGTGGCGAAGACTCCAATGGATAAGTCCATTGCAGAGGGCATGCATGGCCGGGCGCTGCTGGCGCAAGGCGGCGAGAAGCCAAAGCCGGAGCAGTTGGAGGCTGCGCACAGCATCCTGCAAAGCGCGTTGACGGACTCTCCAAAGAACAACTCCGCACGCTGGGCCGACGCCTGCGTCATGGCGCGCATGGGCAAGACGGATGAGGCGAGCAAGGAGTTTACGGCGTGCGCGGACTCCGCCTCGCCCACGGACCCCATGCGCATCCGGGCGCGTCACTTCGCGGAGAACCCCGCGCTCTCGCTCGCCAAGATGGCCCCGGCGTTTGAGGTGACGGCGCTCGATGGCTCACGCTTCAACCTGGATGCCATGGGTGGCCGCGTGGTCCTCATCGACTTCTGGGCGACGTGGTGCGGACCATGCAACGAGGAACTCCCGCACCTGAAGAAGATTGCCCAGGAGTTTGCCGGACAGCCTCTGGTCATTATCAGCGTCAGTTGGGATGCCGATGAGGCCAAATGGAAGGACTTCATCGGCAAGCATGAGATGACGTGGCTGCAGTATCGCGACGCCGACCACAAGCTGAGTGACCGTTTTGGCGTGGAGGCAATTCCTCACTACTTCACCATCGACTCCGACGGCGTGCTGACGGCGGAGATGATGGGCTCCGGCTCCAACGTGGAAGGCAAACTGAAGAAGCTGATCAAGCGCGCAAACGACGCCCGGGAAGCGAGCCCGCGGGTGGCGGCAGCCAGCGCCGGTGCGGAGAGCAAGTAGGTCCTCCGGCTAAACCCAGAGGAAGTAGGAAAAAAAGAGCGCGGAGACCATCAGCAGCAGCAAGCCAAGGCGGGAGCGCTTCCGCGTGTGGACGACCGTCTTCGGTCGCGGAAAAGGGTGGGGCTGGCTGAGCGCCAGTGTGCCAAGCCGGGCACGGCGCGCGGCAAGGTGGCCGGAGGCGGTGCGGGGAAGGTTCCTCGCGCGGCTCATGCAGGGCCTCAGCAGCGTCTGCGTGAAAAGACGGGGATGCAACGATGCGGAAGTGCCGGCGAAGGTCATTGCCCTGCACATCGGCAGCGGGCGGCGACGCTTTAGGCTCGTCCTTGAGTAAACTCAAGGGAGGGACACTGAAATTATGCCGCTCTACGAGTACGAATGCACCGCCTGCCATCGCCACACGGAAAAGATCCAGAAGTTCTCCGACCCCGAGATCACCACGTGCCCGCACTGCGGGGGCGCGTTGCAGCGCGTCCTCTCCGCGCCGGCGTTCTCGCTGAAGGGTGGGGGCTGGTACGCGGACGGCTACGGCTCCGCCAAACCCGCTACGGCAGCCAGTGAAGGCGGCAAGAGTGAAGGTACGACCGCCGCACCCGCAGCCAAGGATGGTGGCTCAGCCACGCCGGCCGCGGCTCCTGCTGCAGCAGCACCGGCACCGGCGGCTGCTCCGGCCAGCAGCGCGTCCAGCGATAAGAAGTAATGGCAGCCTAAGCCGACTTCTTGGCGGAAGTCTTCTTGGCCGAAGTTTTCTTGGCAGGGGACTTCTTCGCTGAAGCTTTCTTAGCCGGAGATTTCTTTGCCGAGGTCTTCTTGGCAGCAGTCTTCTTGGCGGAGGCTTTTTTGGCGGCGCTCTTGGCCGGCGGTGGCGGGACCTTCTTGCCTGCCGCGCGAGCCTCGCTCAACCCAATCGCAATGGCCTGCTTGGGATTCGTGACCTTCTTGCCGCTGCGGCCGCTCGTCAGCTTGCCCTGCTTCATCGCCTTCATCTCACGCTCAACGCTTTCTCCGGCTGCCGGCGAGTACTTCCGGGCCGCACTCTTCTTGGTTGCCATGATGCATCACCTCAAAGAAGTAGGAGGCGTTGAAGAGGTGCGAGGGTTGCACCAGAAAGAGTGCAGGAGCTAACGCCGCGACGACCGCCGCCTGAGCCACCACGCCAGACCGAAGCCCAGCGCCACGCCCAGCACCGCCGCGCCACGGCTGGCCCACACCTCCCATGCCGGACGAATGCGGCGCAGGTCGCCGGTGGTCCATGCGTCATGGACTGCGATGAGGTCCGCGCCAAGCCCGGGTACGGTGATCTTTGCCAGCTCTTCATCGGAGTCGCCCGTGGGCAGCGAGCCGAAGATACGCTCCGCCTGCGGTGGCCGCCCCATCCGATCCTTCGGAATGGCATGGATCAGCGCGTTCACCTCCGCGTCGCGAGCATCCGTGAACAGCGACGCATCCGCCGTGTTGGGAAAGAGCGTCGTCGCGCCCGTCATCTTCAATTCAATGGCCGCGACGACATCCTGGCATACCCCCAGCGCGTAGTAGCCCCCAAAGGGGAGCTTGGGCCGTGCCTGATGCTGGTGCTGATAGGCCTGCACCAGCCGCCCGGCCAGCCGCGTGACCTCCAGCGCACGAGGCCCTGTGTACTCATGCGCGTGACGATTCATGACCCACGCCTGGTCAAGCTGGTCCATGGTGCGAAACTCGGCCTTGCCGTCGATGCCGAAGTAAAAACTGATCTCCGCATTCAGCTTCGGGCCGGTGATAAACCACTCGTACTCCGCGTGCGAGACGGGCACGAGCAGGGGACGTTTTGTGCCCGGCACAATCATCAGCGAGTTCACCCAGAACGGCATCATCACGTCCTGCCCTTTGTAATGCAGGTGCCCGAAGTTGGCGAAGTAGCGCGAGTCCGCCACCTTGACCTGGTGGCCGCTGCCCGCAATCGCCGCGATCAGATCCTGCGGCGACCCTGCCGTCTTACCGCCGAAGCTGGCCGTAAGCGCGCCCGTGCCTTCACTGCCGTTCAGGCTGAGACGATTCAGGATATCCACCAGCCGCTGGCTTTCGGCATGGTGAGGCGCACGTTCCGGGTTGGGTCCATCGCCCCGCGTCACACCCGCGCCCACCTCGCTGACGTACTCTGCAGTGTTGAAGGGCTTGCCCGTCGCGGGCTCATCGAGTGACACCGTGCCGCTGCGCTCCGGACCATACTCGCCCAGGTCCAGGTACGCGACCGGGCTCTTCCTGGCCGCGCCGTCCGTCGGCCGTCCGCTGGGCGCCCCGCCCGCGGTGGCCATGCTGTCCACCTTGTCGTCCTTGGCCACGACATGCCCGGCAACCCGCACGGTCGGGTTGATCTCCCGCATCGTCCACCCGGGAAAGCGATCCAGCCCCTCCCAGTTCTTGCCCAGGATCATCTCGCGCAGGTAGTCGACCAGGGTCGGCGTCAGCAGCGCCGCGCCCGCCTTCTTCGCGCCGCCCTGCACCTCCGCCAGGAACTTCTCCGTGAACCCCGGCTGCGTGGAAAGCTCGCGCATCATGGCTGAAAGCATGACCGTGTTGGCCGGCAACTGCGTGGGCAGCGGGCTAGGCGCCTGGCCAGGGGCCTGCCCCGGAGTCTGCGCGGGCGTCGTCTCCGCCACACGCGCCTTCCGGGCCAGTCCGCAGCCCGCAGCCGCACACACCAGACCCAACCCAACCACGCCAATTGCAGACCGAGAACGCATCGCCTTATTAGACCTCAAGAACAAAGACAGACCGCGGATAAAAACAGACGACCACGGATCTGGCAAAAATCCGCGCGTGTCCGTGAAATCCGTGTTCAGTCTTTTTTTCTACGCCTGATCCAGCTTCTTGATCACCAGTTCATTCAGCACGGCCGGATTCGCCTGCCCCTTGCTCGCCTTCATCACCTGCCCGACAAAGAACGCACTCACCGTCTTCTTGCCGCCGCGATACTGATCCACCTGCTTCGGGTTCGCTGCAATGACCTCATCGATCATCGCCTCAATCGCGCCCGTGTCCGAGATCTGCTGCGGCTTCTCGCGCTCATACACCGCACCAAAGTCCTCGCCATTCGCAAAAGCTGTATCCAGCAGCTGCTTCAGCATCTTGCTGGAAAGCTCACCCGACTCTGCCAGATCAGCCGCCAGCACCAGCCCGTCCATCGTGATGGGCGAGGCCTCCATCTCAATCCCCGCCGCCCTCACCCGCATCGTGATCTCGCTGGTCAGCAGCGCAGCCACGCGGCGAGGGCTCTTCGCCTTCTTCGCTGCCGCCTCAAACTGATCCGCAAACGCCCGCGTCGCCGTAAACGTCATCGCATCCTGCGGCGTAATGCCGTACTCGGTCTCCATCCGTGCCCGCCGAGCCTCCGGAAGCTCCGGCAACGCCTTCAAAATCTCAGTCTGCCACTCCGCCCCGACCACCAACGGCGGCAGGTCCGGCTCCGGGAAGTAGCGGTAGTCGTGCGCCTGCTCCTTGCTGCGCATGCTGTACGTGCGCCCCTCCGCGTTGTTCCACAGCCGGCTCTCCTGCACCACGCGCCCGCCGTCTTCGATCACGCCAATCTGCCGCTCAATCTCGTACTCCACCGCCGAGCGGATATACCGGAAGCTGTTGACGTTCTTCACCTCAGCCTTCGTCCCAAACTCCTTCGCCCCCTTCAGCATCACACTCACGTTCGCATCACACCGCAGCGATCCCTCTTCCATGTTGCAGTCGCTCACGCCGGTGTAGAGCAGGATCTCCTTCAACTTTGTCAGATACTCGAAGACCTCGTCCGCCGTGCGCAGGTCGGGCTCGCTCACGATCTCCACCAGCGGCGTGCCGCAGCGGTTCAGGTCGATGTATGTCTTCGTCACCGAATCCATAAACCCGTCGTGCACGCTCTTGCCCGCGTCCTCTTCCATGTGCAGCCGCGTCACGCCTATGCGCTTCGTCATGCCCGTCGAGCCATCGCCCTCCGGCACCTCCAGCCAGCCGTTCTCCGCAATCGGCTTGTCAAACTGCGAGATCTGGTAGCCCTTCGGATTGTCCGGATAAAAGTAGTTCTTACGCGCAAACACGCTGGTCTCGCGGATCTCGCAGTGGATCGCCTTCGCCGCCAGCACCGCAAACTCCACCGCCCTGCGATTGAGCACGGGCAGCGCCCCCGGCAGCCCCAGGCACGTCGGACAGGTGTGCGTGTTGGGCTCGCCGCCATACTTGTTCACGCACCCGCAGAAGGCCTTGGACTCGGTCAGCAGTTGAACGTGAACCTCCAGCCCGATCACAGGCTGGTACTTGGCAAGAACTTCAGGAGAAAGCGCAGTCAGCGTAGCCATCCTGCAATTTTATCAACGGTTTTCAGGCTCAGCCCTCAGAGCTCGTTGGTGTTGCCTCGCTGGAACGGCGAGATAAGATTCACCAAGGACCATGACATACTTTCTAACCTCCACACGCCTCGGCTTCCGTCCTTGGACGCAGCAGGATGAGCCTCTCGCAGCGCTTCTCTGGAAGGATCCCGGCGTCATGCGGTACATGGGAGGCCCCTACGACGACGGTGGCGTTCGATCCCGCCTCGCTCTCGAAATCTCCCAGCAGCAATCTATCGGCCTTCAGTACTGGCCCATCTTCCTTCTTGAAACCAACGAGTTTGTCGGCTGCGCAGGTCTCCGTCCCTTCCACGACCAGAACGATGTTGCAGAGATCGGCGTCCACATCGCCCGCAAATTCTGGAGCGCTCGACTGGGAGAAGAAGCTGCGAAAGCCCTCATTGAGCACGCCTTCCATACGCTTAAACTCGGCGCTCTCGTCGCCGGACATGGACCCGGAAATCTTGCCTCCAAAGCATTGATTGAACGAATGAACTTCCACTACACCCACGAAGAACCGTGGGGAAAAGCCATCATCATGCATCCCTTTTACCGGCGCGAGCGCACATCGTAAAGACACGACTCCCTCATTCATCAAGTCCGTTTCGCGATACCATCACCGCATGAAGCCAACCCTCCTGCTGGCTGCGGCCCTGCTCACCGGCACACTCCACGCCCAGACGGACGCCCGGTCGGACACACCCTGCAAGACCCTCGCACCCGACGCACAGGACGCGCTCATCGCCTCACCCGCCAATCACACCGTTCTCTTTGAAGACGCGGACGTCCGCGTCCTCGACGTTCACTCGCAGCCCCACACCCGCGAGGCCGTCCACACCCACCGCCTGCCCTCCGTCATGTACATCGAACGCCAGGGCGCGGGAACCTACGACACTCCGGACGGCACCGACCATCGCAGCCATCCCACCGATCCCAACTTCAAGCCGCGCGTCATCCCCATCAAGGCGTCTGAAGGGCCGCATTGGACCGAAAACACCGGCGACGTGCCCTTCCACGCCATCCGCGTGGAGTTCAAGCACCCCGGCTGCGGCCTCCCGGGTTGGAAGCCCGCCACCTCTGCCCCCGACGACATCCTCACCACGGCGCCGGAAAACAACACCTTGCTCTTTGAAAATGCAGAGGTCCGCGTCCTCGACGTCCGCCTCCCGCCCCACGCCAGGGACCCCTTCCACACCCATCCCTGGCCCGGACTGTCCTACATCGTGCAGCCCTCGACCGTTCGCTACACCCATAAGGACGGCAGCGGAGCCGTACTCCGCACCTTCTCCGCAGCCGGAACGGTTCAGGCCTCCAAAGCCGACGGCCACGCCGCAGAAAACACCGGCGACACCCCGCTCCACGTCATCCGTTTCGAGCTCAAGTACGCCTCGCCCTCCGCGCCCTAAGCCTCATCCAGCAGCCCCAGCAACCCCGCCTCATCCACCACCTTCACCCCAAGCTGCTGCGCCTTTTCGAGCTTCGACCCCGCCTCATCCCCCGCCACAACATAGTCAGTCTTCTTGCTCACGCTGCCCGAAACCCGCCCGCCCGCACTCTCAATCTTCTCCTTCGCCGACTCGCGCGTCAGCGTGGGCAGCGTCCCCGTCAAACAGAACGTCAGCCCTTCAAGCGTCGTCGTGGTCACCCGCTTCTCCGCTGTAAAGTTCAGCCCCAGGTCCTTGAACTCTGCGATCAACGCCTGATTCCGCGGCTCATCGAAGAACTCCCGAATCGCCTCCGCCACCTTTGGACCCACTTCATTCACTGCCGTCAGCTCTTCCACCGACGCCGTCATCAGGTCTTCCATGGAGCCGAAGTGCGAAGCCAGCAACTGCGCCGTCCGCACCCCCACAAACCGAATCCCCAACCCCAGGAGCAGCCGGGACAGCGGAGCCTTCTTCGACTGCGCAATCTCATCCAGCAGCGACTGCGCACTCTTATCCCCAATGCGCTCCAGCTCCAGCAACTGCGGCTTGGTCAGCTTGTAAACGTCCGCCAGCGACCGCACCAGCGGCTCCCGCACCTGCTTCGGCGCGCCCTCCTCAAGTTCTGCATCCTCAACCGCCGCTACCCCATCCATCCCGGCTTCTTCGGGTTGAGTAGGTTCAACAGCCACCTGCCCGAGTAACTGCGCAACCATCGCCTCGCCCAGCCCTTCAATATTCATCACGCCGCGATGCCCAAAGTGAATCAGCTCCTCACGCAGCCGAGCCGGACAGCTTGCATTGATGCACCGCCAGTCCACCTCGCCCGGCACCTTCACCAGCTCACTGTCGCACTCCGGACACTTCTCCGGAAACACAATCGCCTCATCCCCACGAGGCTTTTCAAGCACCACCCCGGTAATCTTGGGAATCACATCCCCGCCCCGCTCAACCGAGACGAAGTCCCCAATCCTTACTCCCAGCCGTTCAATCTCATCCGGGTTATGCAGCGTAGCCCGCTTGACGGACGTTCCGCCGATGAGCACCGGCCGCAGCAGCGCAACGGGCGTCACCTTCCCCGTCCGCCCCACCTGGAACGCCACGCCCAGCAGCTTCGTCACCCCAGCCCGCGCGGCAAACTTGTACGCAATCGCCCACCGCGGAGCCTTGCCCGTAAACCCCAGCCGCCGCTGCTGCGCCGCCAGGTCCACCTTGATCACAATCCCATCAATCTCATAGCCCAGCGTGTCCCGCAGCGGCTCACACCGCGCCACAAACTCAATCACGCCATCAATCGAATCCACCGTCGCCAACTCCGGATTCACGCGCATCCCCGCCAGCCCCAGCGCCTTCAGCGCCTCAGCCTGCGACCCCAACAACATCTCCCCACCCTCTGCCTTCAGCAGGAAGTACGCATAAAAATCCAATCGCCGCTGCGCCACAATATTCGGTTCCAGCGTCCGAATCGTCCCCGCCGCAGCATTGCGCGGATTCGCTTTCGTAGCGAGCCCCGCGGCCTCCTGCTCCGCGTTCATCTTCTTGAACGCCGCCAGCGGCATGACGCATTCGCCCCTCACCTCAAACCCCGCAGGCAGCCCCGCCGCATCCAGCTTCACCTGCGGAATGAAGATGGGCACAGACCGGATCGTCCGCACATTCGTCGTTACATCCTCACCCGTGGTTCCATCCCCGCGCGTCAACCCACGCTCCAGCACCGCCCCACCCTTACCAGGCACATAATGCAGCGCCAAAGACAGCCCATCCAGCTTCAGCTCGCACGTATACCGCAGTGCCCCCGGGTCCGCCAGCCCACCCCGAACCCGAACATCCCAAGCCCGCAGATCCTCTTCGTTGTAAGCATTGTCGAGCGACAACATCGGCCGCGAGTGCGCCACCTTCTGGAACCCATCCGCCGGCTTCCCCCCCACCCGCTGCGTCGGCGAGTCCGCCGTCACCAGCTCCGGATGCTCCGCCTCCAACGCCTTCAGCCGGTTCATCAGCGCGTCGTACTGTGCATCCGTCAGCACCGGCGCATCCATCACGTAATACAGATGCTCATGGTGCCGCAGTTCCTCCCGCAGCTCTTCCACCTGCTCCTCTAAACTGGTGTGCTTCATCCGCAAATCCTCCCCACCAGACTACAGAACTGCTCCATCCTGCTTCATCCTGCCGTTCCCTGCCTCATACTGCTTTTATGGAACCCGTAACCCACATGCTGACCGGCGCCGTCCTCGCCCGCACCGGCCTCAACCGCCGCGCTGCCTACGCCACCGCCGCCATGGCCGTCGCGGCCGAGTTCCCCGACATCGACACCCTCTGGTCCGCCGCCGGCCCGCTCACCGGCTTCGAGCACCATCGCGGCCTCACCCACACCTTCCTCGGCCTCCCCTTTGAGGCCGCCCTCCTCACCGCCGCCTTCTGGCTCTTCCACCGCCTCCGCAAGCGCCCCGCCACCAAAGCCCCGCCAAACTGGCCCCTCCTTTACGCCTTCACCCTCCTCGCCCTCCTCTCGCACCTCTTCCTGGACTGGACCAACAACTACGGCCTCCGCCCCTTCTTCCCCTTCAACCCCCACTGGTACGCCGGTTCCTTCGTCTTCATCTTCGAACCCATCTTCTTCCTCCTGCTCCTCCTCGCTCTCGTCGCGCCGCTGCTCTTCGGCCTCATCAACTCAGAGGTTGGCGAGCGCAAGCCGCGCTTCGCCGGCCGCGGCTGGGCCATCGCCTCGCTGGTTGCTATCTGCGCCCTTTGGCTCTTCCGCTTCGACCAGCACGCCAAGGCCATCCGCCTCATCGCCCAATCCACCCCCATGCCGCAGTCCCTCCCCGGCGCGCCGCCCATCACCGCCCAGGTCGACCGCATCTTCGCCAGCCCCTCCCCCGGCAACCCCTTCGCCTGGCATGCCATCGTCGACACCCCAGGCTTCTACCAGCTCGCCGAAATCAACACCCGCACCGGCGAGATTCCCCCACCCATTCCCTCCGACACCCTCTACAAACCCGCGACGACGCTCCCCATCCTCGCCGCCAAACGCACCGCCCTCGGCCGCATCTACCTCGATTGGTCCCAGTACCCCGTACTCACCGAGTCCCCCGACCTCTCCGACCCCAACCACCCCCTCACCACGGTCGCCTTCACCGACGCCCGCTTCCTCTACGACACCGTCCTCCTCAAGGGCCGCTCGAAGCCACCCATCCTTGGCAGCGTCACTCTGGACATGCAAGCCCGGGATCGGGACCGCGCCATTGAAACCCGCATGAACGGCCGCCTCCAGCGCTAAACCCCTTGCCCCCACCCCGCTCGCCGATAGATACTACATGTGACCGGGACAGAACTGCGACTGCCCCGGGTTGTTACTGCGTTTAGATCAGCAAGTGCCGAATCACCGCAGCGAGCGTAATCGAAAGGAATAGCTTCCAGTCGATCACGATCTCGATGCGCAACCAGGACCTGTTGTAGTCCATACGCAACCTCCTTTGTGAGTGATGAGCCCGGCGCTGATACGCCGGGCTTTTCGCCTGTCAGGGCGAAACCTTGGCGACCGTCCATGGCCCAAACAAGCCGCAGCTCACAAGGGAAGCTGTGTCGGCCTAAGCGGATTTCGCGCCAGGCCAACCAGTAAATTCCACTCCCATCCCACAACGGGAATCCCCTCCCCGCTGCCCCCTACAGCGCATCCCCCGGCCCAACCTCAACCGCCTCGCTGTCCACCACATCCTCCACCGGCAGCACAATTCCCTTCCGCCGGTCGAATACCCGCCGCAGCACGTAAATCAGGATCCCCACCACCACAATCCCCAGCACCGCCAGCACGCTCCCCAGGTGACGATGCACCATCCGCAGCGCCGTCTCCAGAATCGCCGGCCCGTACACAATCACCAGAATCGATTCCACCAGAAACCGCACAAACTTCCCCGTCGCAATCGCCAGAAAGTAGCTCACCGGCCGCATCTCAAACACGCCCGCCGCCAGCTCAAACAGCTTCACCGGCATCGGCGGAGGACACATCGCCGGCAGCATAATCGCCAGAAACTCCTGCTTCTCAAACCGGTCCCGCAGCCGCTCATATCGCTCGCGATTGATCCGCTTCAGCAGAAACAGCTCCCCGCCCGCGCGCCCCAGGTAGTACGGCACCATGCTCCCCAGTGCAGACCCCAGTGCCGCCATCAGGCAGTACAAAAACGCCTTCCGATGATCCGCCGCGCCATAGCTCACCACCAGCGGGTCCAGAAACGGCAGCGGCATGGACGAGGAATCGATGATCGCCAGCCCCAGAATCCCGAACACGCCCAGCGGCTTCAGCGCCACCAGCAGCCAGACCTTCGCCGCCACCAGCCACCCGCCAATCCGCCTCCACGGGATTCCCAGCCAAAGCATCGCCAACCCGTTCAAGCGTCCTCTCCCACACCCGCGCCGCCCTCATGCGCAGTCCGCCCGGCCAGCAGGTTCAACGCATGTGGCAAAATCCCAAGAATCGCCCGCAGCGACGTCTGCGCCCCCGCCGGGCTGCCCGGCAGATTCACCACCAGCGTCCGGCCCACGCATCCGCACACCCCGCGGCTCAGTGGTGCGTATGGCGTCTCCTTCAGCCCCTCTGCCCGCATCCGCTCCGCCAGCCCCGTCACCAGCTTGTCGCACACCAGCCGCGTCGCCTCAGGCGTCACATCCCGCGTCGCCAGCCCGGTCCCGCCGGTGGTCACAATCAGGTCCGCTTCGGCCGCGTGATGCCGCAGCGCATGGGCAATCTCGCCCATCTCATCCGGCAGCGTCACCCGCACCGGCTCTTCCATGCCCGCGTCCGCCAGCATCCTGGCCACCGCCGGCCCGGACAGGTCCACCTGCGTCCCCGCCGCACAGCGATCGCTCACCGTCACCACCACCGCCCTCAGGTCCGCGCCAAATCGATCCATACTGCAACAGTCTAACTTCCCCGCACCCCATACAACCTTCGCCCCGGCACTGAATACGCAAATCCAATAAACTAAACGTGCCGCCCGAACGTCAGACAGAAGAACGGAATGCCCTCCCTCGAAACCCCACCTAATCCGGTCCAGGAACCGCCGGCCCCCATCAAAGTTCCAGCCGGACGCTTCGGTGAGCTCGATCACCACGAGCTCGTGCGCCTGCTCGACTCGCTGGACGACGACCGTTCGCGCTCCCGTTTCCGCGAATCCATCTATATCTCGCTCATCTTTTATCTTGCCCTCGCCTGGTTCGTCTTTTACGGGCCCCGCGTCCTCTGGCACACCCCGCAGGTCGTCCAGGTCCAGGATAAGGAAGATAAAAAACACGAGCTGACCTACCTCGAGACCCCCAAGAATCTCTCGAAACTCCTGCCCAAGACGCCCCCCAAGGCCATCAGCGATAAGACCGCCGTCGCCCAGACCGCACACCCCTCGCCAGAGAAGGTGCTCGAGACCCCGCGCCGCGCCGGCCCGCCCATCCCCACCCCGAAGCCCACTCCCGCACCAGCCCCGAAAGCCGCGGCACCCGCACCCACGCAGGCCCAGACCCAGGCGCCGCCCACCCCGCAACCGCCTCCGCCCCCCAAGCCGCAGCCCGCGCCCAAGCCCATCCAGAATATTCCGGACGCGCCCAAACCCTCCCCCTTCGGACGCCCAAACTTCAATAACTCCCAGACTGCCGGCGACACCATCGCCCAGGCCGCCCGTGACGCCGCGGCCGCACGCGGGTCAGGCGGCGCAGGCGTGGACGATGGCGTCGGCGCCACCCCCAAGCACCCCGGCATGAACACCGGCGCGGAGATCCTTTCGGACACCATGGGCGTTGACTTTGAGCCCTATATCAAGCGCATCCTGGCCATGATCAAGGCCTCCTGGTACCCGCTCATCCCGGAGGAGACCCGCCCCCCGCTCAGCAAGGAAGGCACCACCCTCATCCGCTTCCGCATTGAAAAGGACGGCACCCTCAGCTACATGCACCTGGATGACTCCACCCATGACGACGCCATCAACCGCGCCGCCTGGGGAGGCATCAAGGGCGTCGGCCAGTACCCTCCGCTCCCCCCCGCCTTCCGCGGCCAGCAGCTTGACCTACGCATCCAGTTCATCATCAAGCAATACCGCCGCGGCGCTGAATAGCACTTCGTGCCGTCTTGGTTCCTACCGTTGCGTACTCTGGGTGCCCCATCCTCGGACGACAGTCTCATCGTCGGACAGGGTGGGGTATCGGGCCAAGCCCGACCGCCTTTGTTTCTCTTGGACAAGCCGACCATGCCCCCCACCCCCCAATCCGCCGAGCGCCGCCGCCAACTCCGAGGTCTCCTCCTCCTCGCCCTCCTGGCCCTCACAGCCCTCCTCTGGCGAGCCCACCCGCACACCATCTTCCACCCCAATTGGTGGCGCCCCTAGAAAAAAGTCACCCCCATATCCACCTTCCATACACCCCTCGAACCAGACCTAACCCCAGCAGAATCAAATTTTTACGCAACACTGTATGGAGTAGGCAGAACTCAACTATTCCCTATCCCTCAATAATGCTTCCCCTCATCCTCCTCCTCGGACCAACCGCCTCCGGCAAAACCGCCCTCTCCCTCGCCCTCGCCCAGCGCTTCGGCGGCGAGATCCTCTCCTGTGACTCCGTCGCCGTCTACCGCCACATGGAACTCGGCACCGCCAAGCCCTCCTTCGCTGAGCGCGCTCTCGTCCCCCACCACTGCCTGGACCTCTACGACCCCACCGAGCCCTGCACCGCCGGCGACTACGCCCGCCACGCCCGCGAGTCCCTCGCCGGCATCGCCTCCCGCGGCGCTCTCCCCATCCTGGCCGGCGGCACCGGCCTCTACGCCCGCGCCCTCCTGGACGGCCTCCACCCCGCCCCGCAAGCCAACCCATCCCTTCGCCTCCTCCTCCGCCACCGCGCCGAGCGCCGCGGCCCCCAGCACGTACACCGCACCCTCCAGCGCCTCGACCCCGCAGCCGCAGCCGCCATCCACCCCAACGACATCCCCAAGCTCATCCGTGCCATCGAGGTCTCCCTCGCCAACCGCCACCCCATGACCACGGCCCGGGAGCACACCCACCGCGACGCCCTCACCGGCTACCGCGTCCTCCGCCTGGCCCTCTCCCCCCCCCGCCCCACCCTCTACGACCGCATCAACACCCGCGCCGCCGCCATGTTCGCCAACGGCCTCGTAGAGGAGACCCGCCGCCTCATCGACCGCTTCGGCCCGGAGTGCCGCCCCTTCACCTCCCTCGGCTACGCTGAAGCCTCCGCCGTCCTGCGCTCGGAACTCACCCTGGATGCAGCTATCGCACAAGCCCAGCAAGGCCACCGCAACTACTCCAAGCGCCAGATGACCTGGTTCCGCCGCGAAGCCACCCTCCATCCCACCCATTGGCTCGCCGCCCTCGGCGACGACCCCGTCACCCTCACCCAGGCCACCGCCCTCATCGAGCAGCACCTCGCACACAAAGAAACGCCGGTCATTGGCTGACCGGCGTCTCCGTCCATGACTCCCAGCAGTCTTACATGGGCGCGACAACCAGATCATCCGCCAGCTTGAAGTCCACAATCGATTCCGCCGTAATGGCCAGATCTCGATTCCCCGTCAGCCCGCTGACCGCCGTCCCCAGTCCTCCGCCCGCCAGTCCACCCACCACCAGCCCGACGCCGCCCGTAGCCAGTCCGCCCACCAGCATTCCCAACCCCGCCCCGCCGCCAATCAGTGCCGCCGTCCGCTTGCCCTTACCCTTCTTCGTCCGGAAGTTCTCCCGCGTGTCCAGCCGGTATTCGTGCCCACCCATCCGCAGCGAGGTCAGCCTCAACTCCAGGCTTGAACGCCCCTTGAAGTGCCCTCTCCGGTGTGCCTCGTCTACCCGTCCCTCCACCGGCGTCCCCGCTGGAATCACCTCGCTTCCGTTGCGGATCACAGGCCGCGCCAGCTCCCCGGAGAAGTGATCCCCCGCCCGGGCCGTCTTCACGCTGATCGTTTGATTCATCCGAATAGCCAGGTTTGTCCCCCGCGCAATCTCCACCGTCACCGGGGAAATCATCGGTCCCCCACCAGCAACCGGAGCAGGCGCACCCACCGGCGCCGGGCCAGGCTGCCCCGAATCTGCCGACGTCGTCGCCGGAGCCGGACCGCTCGTCGCCGGGGCCACCCCGCCCGCCACCCCCGGAGCCATCGCAGGCGTGTTCGCCGGAACCGTCGAGACCACCGGCTGCATACTCGTAGACGTCGTCGTGCTCTGCGTCGCAGTCCCACCCGATTGTTGCGCCGTCGCCACCGTCGTCGTCACCTGCTGCTGCGTTTGCCCCGGAGCCGGCGGCTGCACCAGCACGGTCGTCGTCTTGCCGTCCTTATCGGTCCACACCACCTGCTGCGGCTGCCCGGTCGTCGTAGCCAGCTGCTTCGCCTGCGCGATCGCCGCGTCATTCGCCTTATCCTGTGCGCTCTTGCAGCCTGTAAACGCCAGCGTCATGGCCAGCACTGAAACCGCAATTCCGTTCTTCATCGTCATCGTTCTCTCCTCAAAGTTCGCGGACTGTCAAGGCCTCTAGCCCTATCAAAGTCGGATGCACGAATACCGCCCATACGGCCTCACCCCACAAAAACATTTACGATGGCCCCATGAGCACCGCCCCGACCATCGCCCCGATCTCTACCGCCCCACGCCCCCAGCTCGCCCACCTCACCGCCCAGCTCGACACCTTCCGCCAGGCCGGAACCTTCTTCCGCCTGCGCGAGCTCGAAGACGTCCAGGGTCCCGTCTGCACCTACGATGGCCGCAAGGTCATCAACCTCGCCAGCAATAACTATCTCGGCCTCTGCAACCACCCCAAGCTGGAGGAAGCCGCCGTACAGGCCATTCGCGTCCATGGCGTCGGCTCAGGAGCCGTCCGCACCATCGCCGGCACCATGCGCATCCACATGGAGCTCGAAGAAAAGATCGCCGCCTTCAAAAACGTTGAGGCCTGCGTCGTCTTCCAGTCCGGCTTTACCGCTAACGCCGGCACCGTCAGCTCCATCCTCGGCAAGGAAGACTTCATCCTCTCCGACGAACTCAATCACGCCAGCATCATCGACGGCGCCCGCCTCTCCCGTGCCAAAATCAAGGTCTTCCGCCACAAGGATGTCGCCCACTGCGAGGAAATCCTCCAGGAAATCCAGAGTGACCCCGGCAAAAAACTCATCATCACTGACGGCGTCTTCTCCATGGACGGCGACATCGGCCCCGTCGGCGAACTCGCCGCGCTAGCCGAAAAATATGGCGCCATCATGATGGTCGACGACGCCCACGCCTCAGGCGTTCTTGGCCGCAATGGCCGCGGCTCCGTCGATCATTTCAACGTCCACGGCAAGGTCGATGTTCAGGTTGGCACGCTCTCCAAGGCCATCGGCGCGCTCGGCGGATACGTCTGCGGCTCGCGCGATCTCATCGACTTCCTCTACCACCGCGCCCGTCCCTTCCTCTTCTCCACCTCGCACCCCCCATCGGTCGCAGCCACCTGCATCGCCGCCTTCGACATCCTGGAATCCGAGCCCGACCGCATCCAGCGCCTCTGGGATAACACTGCGTACTTCAAGGACCAGCTCGCCACCGCAGGCTTCAACATCGGCGGCGTCAACACCCCCGCCAGCGAGACTCCCATCACCCCCATCATCATCGGCGAAGGCCGCAAGACCATGGATTTCTCCCGCGCCCTCTTCGATGCCGGCCTCATGGCCACCGGCATCGCCTTTCCTACCGTGCAGGAGGGCAAAGCCCGTATCCGCACCATCATGACCAGCGAGCACACCCGCGCCCAGATCGACCAGTCGCTCGAGATCCTCACCTCCACCGCCAAGAAGCTGGCAATCCTGTAGCCCACCAAAGGACCAAAAAACCAGACGCCTCCTCCCCTCGTCTCTTCAAGGAGCCTCAACCATGGACGGAGACCTTCCAACTTCAGCCCTCACGCAACGCGCCAGCTTCAGCATCGATCTCGAGCACCTTGGCGTCTTTCTCGCAGATGCCTTCATCAGGCGGCTCGACGCCTTCATGCCGGCGGACCGCGTCATCATCCTCAAAGCCTGTCGCGTACGTCTAGCCGCAGAAGGCGGCGACATCCAGCAGCACCTCCTCGCCGCGCTGCCGCAGGATTGCCTGCCCGACCCGGCCGCATAGCAAGATCGCCCGCACAGCGTGCCTTCTTTGACTCGCCCCGTCTTCCCGGACTACCATCCGCCTATGTTGCGACGACGTCCCACCGCCGCGCTCCTCACCCCAGTCTGTGCCGCCCTGTGCCTGTTGCTTGGCCTCGCCATCCCCACCGCATCTTCCGGGCAGCGCCACAAAAAGCGCGATGCCAAGCATGAAATCGAACTGATGGAGCAGCAGTGGCGGCAGGCTCAACTCGCCGGTGACGTCGCCGCCATGGACCGCCTCCTTGCAGACGATTATGTCGGCATCTCCATCAATGGAGAGGTCAACACCAAGACCCAGCAGTTGGACCGACTCCGCACCCGTTCGCTCGTCGTCACCAAAATCGACTTTTCAGATAGGAAGGTCAAACTCGTCGGCCCGGTCGCCATCGTCACCTCACTCACGGACGTGGAAGGCACCAACAACGGCACACCTCTTACCGGCCAGTACCGATACACCCGCGTCTACCAGCGCCTCGCCTCTGGCGCCTGGAAGATCACTAACTTCGAACTCACCCTTGTCCCTCACAGACATGGCCATATGCGGTCTGATCCGGATGACACACTCAAGCCGGCCGCTCCGGTCGCGCCTGCCCCGCAAAACACAAAACCCTGACCGTAGTCAGGGTTCCTCACTTGCAGTTGCTTGCAGCGCCTCCTCAAGAAGCAGGACGCATGAGCGATCCACCTACATTCAGGCCCAGCAACCGACGGTTCAGGGATCGTGTCGCCCCCGTCAGCTTGGCGTCTTCCGGTTCCTGTGGCACCCATCGTGCCTGAACCCTCTTGGTAGACGATGCAATCGCGTCCACGCGAGCCATCAACTTCGGATGCTGCGGCGAAAGGAGAGGTGCAGCCGCAACCAGGAACGGCTTCGGAGCGCTCGGCGCACCAGACCGGGAGACGCGGGCCTCCGGCCCATGGGAGCGTACCGACGCGGGAATTGCAGTAGAGGGTAAAGCCATGACGTACCTCGCAGGAAGGTGGGGATGAACAATGGATGGAAACGGTCGCAGAGGCGACGCAAGGCCTTTACACCGCAGAGCGTGTCGTGTGAATCCGGTGCGATCTACGAGTCTTCGCCCAGGTGATGAGATGCTGGAAAGCTGCTCAGGGTTACGGTCCAGATGTCCAAGTCCAAAACGGTGCTCAGGTCCAAGAGCGATACAGGGTTCTGTCCCGGTACAGGAGCAAGCGAAAAAGGCCCATGGGAGGTGCCTAAATCGACCATATACCATATTTCGCTACGGAAACGCCGCCCCCTGGTAATTTATTTGGGGGATTCACGGGAGTAGTTCGGCGTTGGCCTCTCCATGCTCGCCACTCAAGGCCCGCCGAATCCTTCGCCACGTCTTCTCCAGCGTCTCCGGCAGGATTCTCGTCTCCGCCGTCGCCGTCATGAAATTTGTATCCCCAAACCACCGCGGCAGAACATGCAGGTGCAGATGGTTGGCCACCCCAGCCCCCGCCGCCTTGCCCAGGTTCATCCCCAGATTGATCCCGTCCGGGCTATACACCTGTCGCAGCGCCAGCTCAATCCGCTGCGCCTCTCCCATCATCTCCGCAGCCTCTTCCACCGGGAGCTTTGCGAGCGAATCTGTATGGCGGTACGGCAGGATCAGCACATGCCCGCTGGAGTAGGGATACCGGTTCAAGCACACAAACCCATGGGCCGTCCGCGCCACCACCAGCCCATACCGCTCCGCCTCGTCCTTGGCCATCCCCCCGGAGATCGCCCAGTCCACCGCGCCGATCAGATTACAAAATACGCACCCCGTGTCCCCGTCCGTGACCGGCCCCGGCCACCCCTCCAACTCCGGCGGGACCCCCTTGCGGCCCCCTGGCTTCGCGTCAGTGATGTAGCTATACCGCCACGGCGTCCATAACCTGTCCATCCCCCGAGTATCCCCCGCTCCAGCATCCGCCGCAAATCCGCATCCAAAACTCACCTGCTGCATCCAACAGGAGACTGCATAAACCTCCGCTGAATCCGGCGTCGGTTTGACGCACATCCCCCGCAGGTTTATTCTTTTCATTGAGTCACTGCGTGTGGGATCCAAGTGCAGCCGCTCCTGTTTTGACCCTGCCTTCCAATTCGTTCCTGTGTGCGAGCCGTGCAGGGGAGTCCCCTCCCCAAGACACCAACGCCCTTGACCGAATCCGGCAGGAGTTTCTTGGATCCCGGAGTCAGCATCTTCATGGTAGACGACCATAATCCTGAGTACATCGAGAGCAAACCCCTGAACACCGAAATCGAAACCCTCGCGCCCGAAGCGACAGAGAACAACTCCCTGTCATCCGATTCCACCCCAACCACTCCCTCCGAGACCGCCGACCTCAACACCACGCCTTCAGAGAATCCGGCCAGCGGCCACATCGCCCCCTCGCTCTCCGCCTCCACAGAGGACGCCGAGCACGAGTACGACGACTCCGACTTCGCCGCCGCACTCGCAAACTTTGACCGCGAGCAGGCAGTCGAGTCCGCCGCCGCACAGAACCTGACCGCAGAGGAAGTCATTGTCACCGGCACGCTCGTCAAAATCACCGACAAGCACGCCATCATTGACATCGGTCTCAAGAGCGAAGGCCTCCTGGCCCTCGATCAGATCGTCAACCCGGACGGAACCCACAAGTTCAACCCAGGCGATTCGATCGAAGTAGTGGTGGAGCGCGAAGAGCAGCACGGCGGCGGATACATCGTCTCCCACGAGAAAGCCCTGCGCCACAAGGTCTGGGACGTCCTCGAAGCCGCCGCCAATGACAAGACCCCCGTCAAGGGCATGGTCGTCTCCCGCGTCAAGGGTGGCCTCACCGTCGATATCGGCATCAAGGCCTTCCTCCCCGGCTCCCAGATCGAGGTCCGCCCCGTGCGCAACCTCGACGCCTACGTCGGCACCGAGATCGAAGTCCGCGTCATCAAGCTCAACAAAAAGCGCGGCAACGTCGTCATCTCCCGCAAGGAGCTGCTCGAGGAAGACCAGAACGCCAAGAAGGCCGTCACCCTCTCCACCTTGGAAGAGGGCTCCGTCCTCACCGGCACCGTCAAAAACCTCACCGACTACGGCGCCTTCGTCGACCTCGGCGGCCTCGACGGCCTGCTCCACATCACCGACATGTCCTGGGGTCGCCTCACCCACCCCCGCGACCTCGTCAACGTCGGCGATGAGATCCAGGTCAAGGTCCTCAAGTTCGACAAGGACAAGCAGCGCGTCTCGCTCGGCTTCAAGCAGCTCACGCCTGACCCATGGCTCGACGCCACTGAGCGCTACCCCATCGGCGCCCAGGTCCGCGGCCGCATCCTCTCCGTCACCGACTACGGCGCCTTCGTCGAGCTCGAGCAGGGCATCGAAGGCCTCGTCCACGTCTCCGAGATGACCTGGTCCAAGCGGATGAAGCATCCGTCCAAAATGGTCAAGCCCGGCGACGAAGTCGACACCATCATCCTCTCCGTCAACCCCAACGACCGCCGCATCTCCCTCGGCATGAAGCAGCTCCAGGACAACCCCTGGGAAGCCCTGGAAGACAAATACCCCACCGGCGCCATCATTGAGGGCCGCGTCCGCAACCTCACTGACTTCGGAGCCTTCATTGAGATCGAAGACGGCATCGATGGCCTCGTCCACGTCTCCAACCTGAGCTGGACCAAGCGCATCAAGCACCCGTCGGAAGTCCTCAAAAAGGGGGAGAAGGTCCGCGCCATCGTCCTCGGAGTCGAGCCCGAAAACCGTCGCCTCTCCCTCGGCGTCAAGCAGCTTCAGCCCGACGTCTGGGATACCTTCTTCGCCCAGCACCGCATCGGCGACGTCATCAAGGGCAAGGTCCTGCGCACCGCGCAGTTCGGAGCCTTCGTTGAAATCGCGGAAGGCGTCGAAGGCCTCTGCCACGTCTCCGAAGCAGTGGATGACACCGGCAAGCAGGTCGAGCTCAAGGTCGATGACGAGCACGAGTTCAAGATCGTCAAGATGAACCAGGAAGAGAAGAAGGTCGGCCTCTCCATCCGCGCAGTCGGAGAAGAAGCCAGCCGCGCCGAGGTCGAGCTCTACAAGGAGCAGGCCGGCCAGAATCAGGGCGGCGGCAACAAGGGCAAGGGCGGCAACAAGCCCGGCGTCCAGTCCTCCACCTCCTCCTCCTCGTCCACCACCCTCGGCGACCTCCTCAACTGGAAGCGCGCCGAACGCGAAGGCGAAGACTCCGACAACAACTAACCCGCACCACCCGCACCAAGAAGGGCCGCCCTCCGAGGCGGCCCTTCTGCTTTGCCCGGACTCCACCCGCGCAAATCTGTCAGAATAACCAAGCCGCCCCATGCCTATCGATCTCCTCAATTTCGTCCGCAAATGGGAAGCCAGCTCGCTCTCCGAGCGCTCCGCCGCGCAGCAGCACTTCCGCGACCTCTGCGAGGTCCTCGGCGTCGATCACCCCACCCAGTCCGACGAAATCGGCGCAAATTACACCTTCGAAAAGCGCGTCAGCAAAACCGGCACCAACGACCAAGGCTACGCCGATGTCTGGAAGCGCGGCTTCTTCGCCTGGGAGTACAAATCCAAAGGCGGCGACCTCAAAAAGGCCTACAGGCAGCTCAACGAATACCACGAAGCCCTCGAAAACCCTCCCCTCCTCATCGTCTGCGACTTCGCCCGCTTTGAAGTCCACACCAAGTTTGAGAACCTCCCCTCCCGCACCTACGCCTTCTCGCTCGAAGACCTCCTCCATCAGAAGGACACCGCCACCTCCGCCCTGCCGCCCTTGGAGGTCCTCCGCCACGTCTTCGGCGACTTCAACCAGCTCCGCCCCGGCGTCGCCTCCGCCCGCGTCACCGAGGCAGCCGCCGCGGACTTCCTTCGCCTCGCCCAGCGTCTCGAGCTTGAAAAAGCAGCCGCCCCGGAACGCCCCTCAAAAGAGCAGATCGCGCATTTCCTCATGCGCCTCGTCTTCTGCCTCTTCGCCGACTCCGTCGGCCTCCTCCCCAGCCACACCTTCCGCGCCCTCGTCCAGACCGACCGCCACTCCCCCATCAAGTTCAACCGCAAGCTCCCCCACCTCTTCGCCGCCATGAGCCAGCCCGAAGGCTTCTTCGGCATCTCCAACATCCCCCACTTCAACGGCGGCCTCTTCTCGGACGACCGCATCATCCCGCTCGACCCTCACCCTCCTCCAGGACTGGGCCGCCGAGCTCTCCCAGGTCCGCATCCTGGACCCAGCCTGCGGCTCCGGAAACTTCCTCTACATTGCCCTCAAGCGCCTTCTCGATCTCTGGTGGGACGCCCGCAAGTTCGGCCTCGCCCACGGCCTCTCCATCTCGCTCGACCCCATCCCCCACCCCGGCCAGCTCTTCGGCATCGAGACCGACTTCTACGCCCATGAGATCGCCTCCATCGTCGTCTGGATCGGCTTCCTCCAGTGGAAGCACGACCACGCCGTTAAGGACGAAAAGGAACCCCTCCTCAAGGTCCTCACCAACATCCAGCACGCAGACGCCATCCTCCGCTACGACGACCAAGGCAAACCCTACGAACCCACCTGGCCCCAGGCCGAATACATCGTCGGCAACCCACCATGGCTTGGAGGAAAGAAACTGCGGCGGGCTTTGGAAAAGAGAACAGATGAACTCTTTGCACTTTACAAAGGAAGAGTCGGCGCCGAGGCCGATCTAGTCACCTACTGGTTTGAAAAAGCACGCGCACTTGTTGCAGAGGGTTCAGTCCAGCGCGTGGGTTTGCTGGCTACTCAGTCGATAAGGCAAGGGGCGAACAGAAAGGTGCTCGATAGAGTGGCTGCTAGCGCGTCGATCTTTATGGCTTGGAGCGACAGAGCATGGGTCTTGGATGGTGCTCAAGTTAGATCGTCGATCGTTGCATTCGATAATGGAGACGAGCAATCACGGACTTTAGACGGTGATGCGGTAGAAGCGATCCATGTGAATCTGCAAACGGGAGCGCAAGTCGCTGCAGCCAAACGACTCAAAGAGAATAAGGGACTAGCATTCCAAGGTCCAGTCAAAGTTGGCAAATTTGAACTCTCAGAACGTCTCAGCCAATTTCTGCTGGCGCAATCCAACCCGAACGGAAGGCCAAATTCCGACGTGATCAAGCCTTGGATCAACGGAGGTGACATCGTTGATCGCCCTCGCCACCGCGCAATCATCGATTTTGGTGAGATGTCTGAGCAAGAAGCGGCCCTCTACGAAGGCCCCTTTGAGCACCTTGTCAAGACGGTGAAGACAAAGCGGCTAGAGAACCGTGACGGTCAGCGCAAACGGAATTGGTGGCGGTTGGGGAGGAGCGGCGGTCACCTCAAGGCTGCTCTCAAGCCCTTGGCGCGTGCATTAGTCACATCAAGGGTTTCCAAGCATCGATTCTTCATTTGGTGTTCCCCAGAGACCGTGCCAGATACTCGCGTCGTCGTGCTTGCGAGTGACACCGACTACTTCGCAGGCACTTTACACAGCAAAGCTCACCTGACATGGTTTGAGGCTACCTCTTCTCGCCATGGGGTGGGCAATGACCCTACATACAATACAAATACCTGCTTTGACACCTTCCCCTTCCCCTGGCCCCCCGGCACCGAACCCTCCGAGTCCGAATCCCCCATCGTCCGCGCCATCGCCGAGTCCGCCCGTGAACTCGTCCGCCTTCGTGACGCTTGGCTCAACCCACCGGACACCCCGGAAGCCGAACTCAAAAAGCGCACCCTCACCAACCTCTACAACGCCCGCCCCACCTGGCTCGCCAACGCCCACCGCACCCTCGACGAAGCCGTCTTCGCCGCCTACGGCTGGCCCTCCTCCCTCACCACCCAGGAGATCCTCGCCCGCCTCCTGGCCCTCAACCACCAGCGCGCCTCCACCCAGCCCAGCACGCCTGTGGTCAAGCCCCGCAAGACCTCTCCCAAGCCATAGCAAACAAGCGCCTTACCAATTTGTCCCACACCGTTGCACACTCTTTGGTGCACATTTTACCACAAATCAAAAATTCATGGTCGAAAACGCAAATCCCCAAGAAAGACGCACCTCTCACCATGCGGAGTGGCTGCTACTTGACCACGTTAGCCATACCATTCACCACAACTTGGACACCATCCACCACACGGTCGCCGCTATGGTGGATGTTGGTGAATCCCCAGCCTTTGTGGTACATCTAGACCTACACATGCAGAGCACCCCCCAACTCGCCGTCTGTTGCCGCATGTGCCCCTGTCGCCAGTCCTGTTGTTGTTAGTCCCCACCCCGTAACGCCCCAATCCCCCACATTCCATTGACCTGGCACTCGCAAAGTGCCCGTCTGTTCGCACCCATACAGGAAGGCACCCATGCCCCTCAAGAAGCTCTCCCTCGATACCTGGGCCGTCATCCTCTCGCTCGCCCTCGCCCTTCTCGTCAAATCCAACCTTATCCGCACCGTTGCCTGGTAACGCTGCAACCAAAGGAGTTCCCCATGGCGACCACCGCCACAACCCTCCCCACCCCCAGCCCCCACAACCACACCGACCACAATAAACACGGGATCCCCGGCCTCCTTCCCGGCATTATTCTTTTGGTGGTGGTGGGTTACGCCGGTAAATTTATTGAGCAATCCATCTCCCACTACGGCAAAGTGCATCATCAGGTGCTGCCAAATATTGAATATGTGTTGTGGTCGATTCTGATTGGGGTTTTGATTGCGAACACGGTGGGGGTGCCGCGAATCTTTCGGGCGGGGGTGGCTACCTATGAGTTCTGGTTGAAGGCGGGAATTATCCTCCTAGGCGCGCGGTTCATTCTTGGGGATATTCTTCACCTTTCAGGGATCTCGTTTGTTCTGATCTTCATTGAATTGCTGCTGGCGCTTACGTTTATGACCTTCCTAGGGCGAGCCTTTAGCCTGCCTCCAAAGCTGATCAGCCTGCTTGCGGTGGGGTCGAGTGTGTGTGGGGTTTCTGCAATTATTGCGACGCAGGGGGCGATTGAGGCGGATGAGGAAGATTCTTCTGTGGCGATTGC
Organism: uncultured Acidobacteriaceae bacterium; assembly: GCA_964242025.1. Taxonomy (GTDB): domain Bacteria; phylum Acidobacteriota; class Terriglobia; order Terriglobales; family Acidobacteriaceae; genus Edaphobacter. The sequence goes on along the minus strand of CAXSZW010000001.1, from coordinate 221,797 downwards.
GGCGATTTTGGCTCTTGGAGCTATCTCGCTTGTTTTCTTTCCCTTAGTTGGACATGCGCTGCATATGTCTGATCACGCTTATGGGCTTTGGACGGGGCTGGCGGTGGACAATACCGCGGAGGCAACTGCGGCGGGGGCGTTGTATTCGGATGCGGCTGGGAAGTTTGCGGTGCTGGCCAAGACGTGCCGTAATGCGTGCATTGGGTTTGTGGTGCTGGGCTACGCGATCTATTGGGCGCGGAAGGGGCAGGCTGCGGCGATCGGGAACAAGGGGGCGTTTCTCTGGAAGAAGTTCCCCAAGTTTGTCCTGGGCTTCCTGTTCATCTCTCTCATTGCGACGCTCGGAACGCTGGATCCTAAAGCCTTTCCGCATCTTGCCGCCTTGATTCCATACGGGTTTACACGGCCTCAGATTGCGGCGCTGGGGAACCTGAGCCGGTGGGCGTTTCTGCTGACGTTTGCGGGAGTCGGGCTGCGAACGAGCTTCAAGGATCTGATGAAGCAGGGGTTCAAGCCGTTCCTGGTGGGGGCGATTGGGGAGATTGCGATTGCTGGGATCACGCTAGTGCTCGTGCTTGGGGCGGATCACTTCTACCATCTGTGAGGTGTGCTTGGAGCGTAGTGGTTACTTTGTTCTCGGGTAACGCGAGGTTTTGGTGGGATGAGGCGGGTGTGGGGTGTGGGGTTACTGTTGTGGTAGGCGTTGTGGATGGTGGAGTTGTGGTTCGAGGTATGGCTATCGTGGGTGAGGGACTGCGTGTTCTTCTGGGTGCGGTGGCGAGAGGTGGGTGGTAACTGGTGCCGAGGTTACCGGGCTTTGCCCGATAGCTCACCCTGTTCGCGATGAGGCTATGGAAAGGATGGGGCACCGATGTGGCAGACGATCACGAGGGGTTAGACGCAAGACAGGCGACCCTTGTGGAGTCGCCTGTCTTTGTTGGTGCTTTATGCTGCGGAGATCAGTGGCCGGCTTCTACCTGGGGGGTGATGATGCCAATGTTGTCGACGCCGGCCTGGTGGCCCATGTCGATGACTTCGGCTACCTTGCCGTAGAAGAGGTCTGGATCGCCCTTGACGAACATGACCTTGGTGCTGCGGACCGCGAAGATGGACGCGAGACGGGGCTCAAGATCCTGCTTCTGGAAGGCGTCCTGGTTGATCAGGTAAGAGACATCGCCTGCCTTGGTTCCGCGGACGGAGACGACGATGGTCGTCGAGTCCGGCTCCGACTGCTGCGGGTTCTTGGGCGGCTGGGGGACAATCGCTTCAAGACCCTTTGGGGTAACCGGGACGATGACCATGAAGATGATCAGCAGCACCAGCAAGACGTCAATCAGCGGGGTCACGTTGATCTCTGAGACCGCTCCGCCTGTACCTCCACCACCCATTCCCATAGTAGTTCTCCTTAGATTGCTTGCTGCGTGTTCTAAAAGCTTGTCTCTCAGCGGCTAAAGCCGGATTGAGTCTGGCGGCTTATGGCACGGTAAACCCGTGCCATACGCGAAACTGCTTACTTTTCGGTCTTTTCCGTGAGGAGGCCGAGTTGGCTGACACCGGCGGTGCGGATGCCATCGACTGCGTCCATGACCTTGCCGTAGTTGGCGCGGTTATCGGCGCGGAGGAAGACTTCCTTATCGGTCTTGTCCTGCAGCTTGGCGGTGATCTTGGTGCCGAGGTCGTCGTTCTGAACCCGGTCGCCGCCGAGGAAGGTGCTTCCATCGCGGGTTACGGCGACGGTGACGGCGTCTTCCTTGTTGGCGTTGTCCATGACCACGGCTGCGGCCGCGGTGGGCAGGTCCACGGAGACCTTGTTGTTGAGCATCGGCGTGATGACCATGAAGATGATCAGGAGCACGAGCATCACGTCCACCATGGGGGTCACGTTGATGTTGCTGTTGACTTTCTTTCCTTCGTCCCGCTTTGAAATCGCCATGTTTCTCTACTCCGTCCGAGCATTCCCTCAGCGGCTGAACCGCATGGAGAGGGTTAGACTAGCGGCGGGACTTGCGTCCCGCCCTTTAGAACAACAGCTTGAAGCGCCTGCTTAGCGGTGGCTCTGCTTGATGAAGTAGTCGACGAGCTCGGACGAGCTGTTGTCCATCTCGACGTCAAAGGCTTCCACCTTATTGGTGAAGTAGTTGAACGCCATGACGGCGGGGATGGCGACGATGAGGCCGAAGGCGGTGGTGACGAGCGCTTCCGAGATACCGCCGGCGACTGCGCCGATACCGGTTGCCTTGGAGGAGGCGATGGACTGGAAGGCGTTGAGAATACCAATGACGGTGCCGAGCAGGCCGATGAAGGGTGCGGTGGAACCGATGGTGGCGAGACCGCCGAGACCGCGCTTCAGCTTGGAGTGAACGATGGCTTCGGAACGCTCGAGGGCGCGCTTGGAGGACTCAATCTGCTCTTCCGAGATGGCTCCGCCGGAGCCGAAGGAGCGAAACTCCTGCAGGCCGGAGGTGACGACTTCCGCGAGGTGGGACTTCTTGGTCTTGTCCGCGACCTTGATGGCCTCATCGAGATTGCCGTTCTTGAGCGCGCCGGCGACCTTGGGAGCAAACTCACGCGACTGGGTGCGGGCTGCCGAGAAGTAGATGGCGCGATCGATCATGACGGCGAGGGACCAGATGGACATGATGAAGAGGATGATGACGATGCCGCGCGGGATCCAGGTCATCTTGCTCCACATATCGGTGAGCGAGAAGGAGGCAGCTTCCTGGAACATGGCGAGGGAGGCGGAGGCATGAATCGAAGAGGCGGCGTGTGCGATGTGGGCGAGAATCACTGGAATCTTTCCTCCGGGCTGTGGATCTGTCGTTGAAACTTGGTTTGCTCAGCCTGCCGCTAGGTTTGCGAGTGGGCGGGTGAGTCCGCTTCGGGGCTTGATCTCAATCGAGGGAGGAGACGACGCTGCGGGTCAATCGGTTTCAACCTGCAGCGTATCCGCTCGAAAAACTTTTGTTCAGCCCGGCTCTAACCGCCGCCGAGGTTGAAGTTCACGGTGACCGTGGTATCGACTTCCGTGGGGTCGCCGTTCAGGATGTACGGCTTATAGCGCCACTGCTTGACGGCATCGAGGGCCGCGGACTGCAGCATCGCAGGCCCGCTGATGACGGAGAGGTTGGCGATGGTGCCGGTCTTGGAGATGATGGCGTGAAGCACCACCGAACCCTGAACGTGGGCGGCCTTGGCGATGGGCGGGTAGACCGGGGTGGTCTTCTCAATGATGTTACCGGCGATAACGCCGCCCGAGATGCGCTGAGGACCTTTGGGCTTTTCAGCAGCCTTGGCCACGACGGGAGGCGCGGTGCCGACGCCGCCCATGACGCCGCCGAGAACGCCGCCTGGGGCGCCACCGGACATGCCGCCCATGCCGACGACGGTCGCCATCTGCGGCGGGGGTGCGGCCTCCTGCTTGGAGTCGTCAATCTTTTTGGGGATCTTGGTGGGTGCATGGAGGGCATCATCCATCTGCACCGTCACCACCTTGACCTGCTTGACGACCACAGCGGGCGGAGGAGGGGGCGGGGGAGGCGGAGGAGGAGGGGGCGCCGTCAGCATCGACGTCATCATCGTTTTGGGCAGCGCTTCCGGATACATCAACGGAAGGATGATGAGGACGGCAATGATCGCAGCATTCAAGACGAAAGTACCAATCATCCAGTACTTGGACTTGGTCTTCAGCCGCCCGCCGGAATCGATAAGGGAATCTTCAAACATGGAAGCAGCCTCAAGCAGGAGATTCGTACAACTGTCTGGTGAGAGAGTTGTACCACCTTAGACACCACGGTTGTCAAAATTGTTCCCGCGGGGGTGGACGGGGCTCAAGTTTGGGCGTTAAATGCCGACGGCCGAGCTGGTGGGCTCGGCCGTGTGGGGTTGGAGGTGCGTGGCTAGGCGCGGACGCGGCCGGCTGGGAGGGTGGCGGAGGCTTTGCCGTGCCTGGCGCGCCAGTCCTGCCAGGCGACGAGCATGGGGGCGGCGACGGCGATGGAGGAGTAGGTACCGATGAGGATGCCGACGACGAGAGCGAAGGAGAAGCCGTGAAGGACCTCGCCGCCAAAGAGGAAGAGGGAGAGGACGGTGAGGAAGGTGAGGCCGGAGGAGAGGACGGTCCGGCTGAGGGTCTGGTTGATGCTGCGATTGACGACGGTGGCGAGGGTTTCGCGGCGGCTGAGGGCGAGGTTTTCGCGGATACGGTCGAAGACGACGACGGTATCGTTCATGGAGTAGCCGATGAGGGTGAGGATGGCGGCGATGACGGTGAGGGTGATCTCCTGGTTGGTGAGGGAGAAGGCGCCGATGGTGATGAGGGTGTCGTGGAAGACGGCGACGACGGCCGCTACGCCGTAGATGAGCTCAAAGCGGAACCAGAGGTAGGCGAGCATGCCGAGGAGGGAGTAGAGGGTGGCGTAGACGGCCTGGCGCTGGAGCTGCTTGCCGGCGGTGGGGCCGACGATGTCGACCTGGATGACCTCGAAGGAGGAGTCATGGTAGTTGGCGGTGAGGGCGGACTCGACCTGGGAGCGGCCCTGATCGTGGTTGGCGTCGGTGGCGGTGGCCTGGGGGAGGGCGATGACCTCCTGGTTGGAGGCTTGGCCGGGCGCGCCGCTGATGCGCTGGATGCGGGCGTCCTTGATGCCGGCACGATCCATGGCGGAGCGGATGTGGTCTTCGTTGGGGGTCTTGCTGAAGTGGACGGTGATGTGGGTGCCGCCTTTGAAATCGACGCCGAGGGGGAGGTGGTGCCAGAAGAGCAGGCTGAGGATGCCGGCGACAGAGAAGAGGAGCGAGAAGCTGAGGAAGTACCACTTGCGACCCAGCCAGTCGACGTTTGGTTGACGGAACAGTTCCATGAGTTTGATCGTCCTTCGTGCGGCCGGAGCCGCGAACAGCTTGGCTTTTTTAGATCGAGAGGGAGGCGGTGCGTTCCTTGCCCTGGAGGTGCGCGTCGAAGATGAGGCGCGAGACGTAGACGGCGGTGAAGAGGTTGGCGAGGAGGCCGAAGATCAGGGTGACGGCGAAGCCTTTGACCGGGCCGCTGCCGAGAATGATGAGGATCAGGGCGGAGACGATGGTCGTGACGTGGGTATCGACGATGGTGATCCAGGCGTGGCCGAAGCCTTCCTTGACGGCGGTGGCGGCGGTTTTGCCGGCGCGAATCTCTTCGCGGATGCGCTCGAAGATGAGGACGTTTGAATCGACGCCCATACCGATGGTGAGGATGACGCCGGCGATACCGGGGAGGGTCAGGGTGGCGTGGGAGAAGCCCATGCAGCCGAGGAGGATGACAAGGTTGAGGACGAGGGCGAGATCGGCATTGATGCCCGAGCCCTTGTAGTAAACGAGCATGAAGATCATGACCGCGGCCATGCCGGCGATGGCGGCGACGACGCCCTGGCGGATGCTGGCCGCGCCGAGCGAGGGTCCGACGGTGCGGGTCTCAATGGGGGCGAGCGAGGCGGGGAGTGCGCCGGTGCGGAGCATGAGGCTGAGGTCCTGCGCCTGCTCCTGGGAGAAGCCGCCGGTGATCTCGCCCTGGTCGCGGATGGCTCCGTTGATGGAGGCGACTTCACGGACCTTGTTTTCCAGCACGATGGCCATGGAGCCCGGGGTGGGGCCGGAGGCGAGGTGGGCCTGGGTGTACTTGAGAAAGCGCTCGCCGGCTTCCGTGGTGAGGGTGAAGGTGATGTTGGGGCGGCCGTTCATGTCGGTCGAGGGCTGGGCGTCACGGAAGTCGGTGCCCTCGACTTCGCTGGCGCGCTTGAGGATGTAGACGCGGTCCGGAGCGCCGGCGGAGCCGGTTCCGCGGACCATGTAGTCGTCCGGTGAGAGGGTGCCGTTGACGGAGGCGAGTGCGGCGGCTTCATCGTCGAAGCCGGCGGGGCTGCCGTCGACTGCGTGGATTTCAAGCTTGGCGGTGGACTGGATGACCTCTTCGACGCGGCCTGGGTCGTCGACGCCCGGGAGTTCGACGAGGATCTGGTTATCGCCGAGGCCGTACTTCTGGATGACGGGTTCGGAGACGCCGAGCTTGTCGATGCGCTCACGGATGGTCTCGATGGACTGCTCGACCACGTGGCTTTCAAGGTCCTGGACGGCGGAGGGCCGCAGGGTGAGCTTCATGGAGCCATCGCCCTGACTGGTGAGGTCATACCCGGCGTAGGCCTGGGTGCCGACCAGGGAGCGCACGGCGCTGGTGGAGGTGGCGGGGACGCCGGTGAGGGTGATGATCTCAGGATGGGCGGGATCGGTCTTCGAGACCTTGGCTCCGGGCACTCCAGCCTCGGCGAGCGAGGCCTCCAGGCGCTGGACATCGCGGTCGGTGGACGACGCGAGGGCCTCTTCCACATGCACGGCGAGCACGAGGTGGGTGCCGCCCTTGAGGTCCAGGCCGAGGTGGATGCGGTCCGTGATGGCCTGCTTGAAGCCGTGCGTGGGGATGCCGATGATGCCGTACACGAAGAACAGCAGTACGACGACGATGAGTGCCAGTTTGGTGCCCAGCTTATTGCCCATGATGTCCGTAAGGGCCGTCCGCGCGCATGGTCAGCGCTGGGCGGCTCCTCTTTCTATCCTTCATCCGGGGCCGCCCTGGGGCGGGCCACGGTGTGGTCTTGGTGGAGGTGTTCAAATGCACGCGCGACGAGGCAACGCAGACTTGAGTTTTTGAATCACTTCAGTCTATCGCACCCTTGCAAATCCCGCCCGGAGAGGGCGGGCTAGGATCCTTCTTCCGTTGTGACAGCGGCGATGGCGCTTTTGACGAACTCCAGCTTGACGCCATCCGGCTGTACCTTGACGATCACGATATCGTCCTTGACGGAGATGACGGTGCCGCGCAGGCCTCCGTTGGTGGTGACGCGGTCGCCTGATTTGAGGCCGCCGAGCATGGACTGCCAGGCCTTCTGCTTCTTCTGGTTGGGGGCGATCATGAGGAAGTACAGCGCTACGAAGAACAACACCGGCAGCGCCAGTTGCCCCACTCCGCCCAAATTGGCGAGCCCACCCAGACTTTGTATCCAAACTGCCGCGACACTGAACACATCACACCTCAGCCGTTAAGCATACCGCAGTGGGTTTAGCGCGGCGTCAGAGCTGGGTCGCGGTTCCATGGGACGAGGAGTGGGAGCATGAGGAGGGCCATGGCCCAGTTGAGGCCGAGGCCGCTCATCCAGGTGAGGAGGGGGGAGAGCATCCAGAGGAGGGCGGTTGCCAGGATGGGCCAGCGAGGTTTGGATTCCGGGATGGATTCAAGGGCGGCGCTGAGGATGAGGGACAAGGGTAGGAGGAGGAGGCTGAGGTCGTGCAGGTGGAGATGGTAGCTGACGAGGAGGGCGGCTACGACGGCTCGGGGGAAGGACGGGCCCGCGCGGGCGGTCCAGGCGAGGACGGCGATGGAGAGGACAGCGAGGAGGAGGGTGCCCCAGCGGGACTCGTGGGCGAGGGCGAAGGTGAGGCCGTGCAGGTTCGGCATTTTGGCGCTGAAGACCTGGTAGGCGTCGCGGGTGGCGCCGACTGCGCCGGTCCGGGCGGCGAGGGTCATGGCGTGGATGTAGTTCTTCATGCCCTGCACGCCGGCGAGGGCAAGGCAGGCGGCAAAGACTCCGGCTGCGCCTGCGAGGAAGCCGGTTAAAAACTTCCAGCGACGCCAGAGGCAGAAGAGCAGCACGAGGGGGAGGACGACGTGGAACTTCATCAGGGCGAGGGCGAGGAGGGCTCCGGCGAGGGCGTCGCGACCACGCTGGAGGGAGGTGAAGCAGAGGCAGAAGACGAGCAGGAGGAAGAGCGAGACCTGGCCCTGGACGAGGGCGATCCCGACGGGGTAAAAGCAGGCGAAGAGAAGCCAAGGGAGCGGGGGCCACAGGGTGCGCAGGGGGGTGAGCCAGGGGAGCATGACCCAGACGGCGAGGGCGAGCAGGACGAGGTTGAGGGCGAGGAGGGTGTAAAAGGCGGTCTTGTAACGGAGGTACGACAGCGGGGCGAAGGGGGCGGCGGCGTAGACGGGGTAGACGAAGGGGAGGGCGGCGGTGCGGCCGCCGATGCGGGTGTTCTGGACGGTGTGCTGGAGGTCGTAGTCGTACAGGTTGGCGGCCTGGCCGGTGCGGAGGATGTGGCCGGCGGCGTAAAAGGCGCGGAAATCGGCGAGGCCGGCGAGGGCGTAACGAAGGCCTTCGCCAAGGGTGGCGAGCTGGACCATGGCGAGGGCGAGGACGCAGGCGGCGATACGGAAGCGGGTTCGGGCGTGAGTCATGCCGGGCCTGCGAGGTCTGCGCGGACGCGGGTCATGGTGTCCAGGTAAAAGGCGAGGTTGTGGATGCTGAGGAGGGTGCCGGAGAGGGGTTCGCCACTGGCGAAGAGGTGGCGGAGGTAGGCGCGGGAGTAGCGGCGGCAGACGAGGCAGGTGCAGGCGGGGTCGATGGGGGACTGGTCTTCGGCGTACTGCTGCTTTTTGATGTTCATGCGGACGATTTGGCCGTCGATGCGGGCGAAGACGAGGCCATGGCGGCCGGCGCGGGTGGGGAGGACGCAGTCCATCATGTCGACGCCCATGCGGGCGTACTCTTCGATCTCATCCGGGTAGCCAACGCCCATGACGTAGCGGGGCTTGTCCTTGGGGAGGTGCTCGAGGGTGCGAGCGATCATGTCACGGGTGACCTCGCGGGGTTCGCCGACGGCGAGGCCGCCGATGGCGTAGCCTGGGAGGTCCATGGCGACGAGGCGCTCGGTGGACTCCTTGCGGAGGTCTGCGTACATGCCGCCCTGGACGATGCCGAAGAGGCGCTGGGTCTGGCCGTTGAGGGCCGCGTGCCAGGGGACTTCGTGCCTGTGCGCGGCGAAGTAGTCTGCGCTACGGGCGGCCCAGGCGTGGGTCAGGCCCATGGATTCGCGGGTGCGTTCGTAGGTGGCGGGGTGCTCGACGCACTCGTCGAAGACCATCATGACGTCGGCACCGAGGGCGATCTGCACGGCCATGCTGTGCTCGGGCGAGAAGAAGTGCTTGGAGCCGTCCAGGTGGGAGCGGAACTCGACGCCCTCCGGGGTGATTTTGCGCAGCTTGCTGAGCGAGAAGACCTGGAAGCCGCCGGAATCGGTGAGCATGGGGCGGGTCCAGCTCATGAAGCGGTGGACGCCGCCCATGCGTCGGATGAGTTCGTGGCCGGGGCGGAGGTAGAGGTGGTAGGTGTTCGCAAGGATGATGCCGGTGCCGGCGGCGTCTTGGCCGAGACCTTCCAGCACGCCCTGCTCGACGGCCTTGACTGTTGCGGCGGTGCCAACCGGCATAAAGACGGGGGTCTGGACCGTTCCGTGCGGCAGTACCAGCCGCCCCCTGCGACCGCCGGTCTCCGCCGTTTGCGTTACTTCGAAGCCTGACTCCATTTCAACATCATAGAGTCCGCACCAAAAGAGAGGGCCGGTCCCTGAGGGCCGGCCCCGGTGCCGTTTGCTTCCTGCTTACATCGCGGGTGAGGTCGCTGCCGGCATGGGAGGCGTGGGGATGCCATCTTTCTGTGCGATCTGGTCGATCATCTCCGTGTGCTCCTTGATGACGTCCGTGCCCTTGGCGACGGTGGCCTTCAGGTCAGCTTTGCTGGTGGTGTCGCGCTCAGTCATGAAGTCGCCGAGATCCTTGTGATGGTCGGCGACCATGGCGGTCACGTATTCCTTGTCGAACTTGTCGCCGCTCATCGCTTTGAGGCGAGCCATCTCCTGCATGTGCTCCGGCTTCAGCTTCGCCGGGGGCGTGACGCCCATCTGGTCCGCGAAGGGCTTCATCTGTGCGATCAGCATGGTGTGATCGTCCACCATCTTTTGCGCGAAGGCCTTGACGTCTGCGTTCTTGCTCTTCTTCAGCGCAAGCTGGCTGGCCTGAATCTCGGTCATGCCGCCTTCCGCCGAGTTCATGAGGAACATCTTGTCCTGGGTGGCCGTATCCTGCGCCCCGGCCATCAAGCCGCCCGCACTGAGCATTGCTACGCCACATACCACTGCACGCATTGCACTTATCGATTTCATGGGTTCCCCTTGGGCTTTCGCCTGTCTTCACGCGGAGCGCTCACCGCTCGGGCCTCTCGCGTTCCATGAAGATGGAGTGCACGGCCAGAGCGCAGGTTGCCCGCTGATTGGCCTCGTTCATCCCATCAAAATAACAGGCAGTCGCCTTACTCCTCGACCAGCGCGACGGCCTGGGCGACGGTCAGGGCGTCGCCTACCTTCTTGTAGCCCCACCGCTTCAACTCCTGCTTGCGCGCCAGCGTCTTCAGCATCAACGCGCGACCGGCGATGTCGGTGTGGACCGTCTCTGTCTTCCAGTCTGGTCCGTCGACGTGCTCGCGCTGCGTGGCGAAGTTGCTGCCGGCTTTGATTACGGCAAAGGGTCCGAAGCCGAGGCTGACGTCGCCGTTCAGGTGGCCATCGACCTCGCGCAGCCGCATCTTCTGCCGGTCGATTACGACCGAGCCGGTCATTGCATGCATCACGCGCTCTTCCATACCCTCCGGCTGGTAGTCCGGATTGGGCCTGTACCGGACCCGCACGGTCTCGCCTTCCGTCTCCGGCGGGTCGAACAGATACGCCTTCGGCAGCAGGGCCAGCATCTGCTTCGCGTGCTGCTCATCGTTGGCCTGCGAGGCTTCCTTCTGCGCGAACGCCTCCGGGTGCGCCACGTCGTTGGCCAGCCGGTTCCGTTCCGCGATGGTTCTCGCCTCGTTCAGCGGCTGCCCATCCTCCGCCACCAGCAATCGGACGCGCCCCACCGGCGTCTCCACCACCTTCTCCGTCCAAAGCTTGCCGCCGGTCCGATCGGATCGTTCCTCATTCATGTAGGAGTACCGGCCCCGGTGCGCGGATGCGCCCTGCTCGTTTTCCAGCAGCGTGGTCAGCAGGGTATGCGCGTCCTGCCCTCGCGCCATGCCCGCGGCCATCAGCAGCAACGCTCCCACCATCCAGACCTTCATCCACGCCCCCTTCGCTCCACTTCAAACTAAGATGCCATCCGCCCCCGCACAATGAAACACCCACGGCAAAAGAAAAGGGGCCGCCCCAAAAGGAACGGCCTCCAAGGCCTCTCTATGCTGCTGCAGGCTCGGCTCAGTGCGATCCGGCGGTCATCATCTCATTGAACTTCTTAACGAGCGGAGCCTCTTTTTCGTAGTCGGCGTCTGGCCGCAGCATCTTCACGCGCTCCACCCGGATCTCATCGGCATCGGTCGCCAGAAGCTCCATCGTCTCCTTGATGTAGTCCTTCAGGGGCATCGCTCGCGGATCGCTTGCGTTCTGCGGGGTCAGGTCCGTCTGAACATAGGGCGGAGGCAGCTCGATCACCTTCACGGCACTGTTGCGGAGATCAAACCGCAGGGAGAGCGTGTAACTGTGGAGCGCCGCCTTGGTGGCGCAGTACACGGCCGCCGGTGACAGCGGCACAAAGGCCAGCCCGGAGGTCACATTGATGACCGCCGCCGTCTTCTGCTGCTTCAGGTGGTCGATCAACGCGCCGGTCAGGCGGATGGGGCCCATCACGTTCGTCGTCAAGGTGGAGACCAGGACGTCGTCGTCGATTGGCCCGTCACCGGCCACCGTGGGCTTCATGATGCCAGCGTTGTTGATGAGCACATTCAGCGCCGGGAAGTCCTGGATGAGCTTCTCCGCGAAGGCCTTGATCTTTACGGCATCCTCGATATCGAGCTCCACATACTTCATCCCCGGATTGGCCGCGACAGTCTCTTCCAGCACGCTCTTCCGCCGCCCGGAGATGATGACCTGACTTCCCGCCTTGTGAAACCCTTCCGCGATCCCGCGCCCAATTCCCGATCCGCCACCCGTCACCAACACTGTGTTGCCGCTCAACTTCATCGCAGTTCTCCTGGTTGTATCGTTTCGATCAACACTTTACAGTCCCGGCGTTGAGATGTCGTCAAAGCGGCAAAGTTCCAACTTCTTTCGAGCTTCCTCGACCGGTCGCCTCCGCCATGATCGGCGTTGAGTGTCCCCCGTCCGGGCCTTCCACCGGTAAAATGAGGGGATGATCGCAACACAGCCTGTCGTCAACCCCGCCCTTGCCTCCCAGATTGCCGCTGCTGCCTCCGCCGCCGGCCTCCAGGTGCTGTCCACCGAGTCCACTGCCAACGCGTTCGCGACGCCGACCCTCCGCTTTACCCTGGCGCTCGCCACCGATGACAGCAAGACCCAGATCCTGGAGCTCTCGCAGACCTTTGATCCGACCAGCTTCGCCGCGGATCTTTCCGTGTACCTGAAGGAGTCCGCGCAGCGCCTGCAAAGCCCGCGCCCGGACCTGTACCTGACGCTGGCCGGCCTGCCCTTGCGCCTGTCCGCCTTTACCTGGCCTTTCCATGAGTCCACCGCCGGGGCCGACACCTCGCTTGTCCATGGCCAGGCCGCGCTCATCGATGGGCATGACTCGCCGCTGAACGCGAAGCTGTCCGCGTCCATGACCGTCACGTTCCGCGAAGCCCTGCGTGCCCCGGAGCAGCCGTTTGCCGAGTCGTTTATCTTCAACGCCATCCGCAAGACCTTCGACCAGGGCCAGCTTGAGCTGGTGAAGAGCGGCAACCGCCAGCCCGTGCCCGTCACCACGCGGTACTACTCCGCGCGCCACAACAAGTTTGTCTTTACGGATACGTCCGAGGCGCAGCGCACCGCGTATCTCGCGGCCAAGACCTACTGGCTCTCCGGCGCACTGGGCGGAGGCGTGCCGGTCTGGTTGCTCGACCCGCGCGACGCGCAGTACCTGAACGCCACCGTCGCGGACCTGAAGCTTTCGGTCGCCGCGCTGGTGGAGCAGGGCCTGATCACACTTTCCGCCGACCCGGCCTACGCGACCGCCACGCCTGCGCTTCTCGCCAAAGCCGCAGGCTACGACGCGGAGCTGCAGGAGGCTCTGACCTTCATCAAACCGACCTTTAACGAAGACATGCGCGGCGGCCACACCAATATGTAGTCGGCATGGGGGGGAGGGGAAAGCGCCTCCCCCGGTTCCTCAATACTGGCCATACCGCCCCTTGGCGGAGTCAATCAGCTTCTGCGAGTCATATCCCACGCCATCCTTGAAGACGATCTCCGTCTTCTCAATGTCGCTGATTTGCGAACTGGGGTCGCCCTTGACCACGATCAGGTCCGCGTTCTTGCCGACCGCGATACTTCCAATCGTCGCCGCGCGTCCCAGGTAGGTCGCCCCGTTCATCGTGCCGATCCGAATGGCCTCCACCGGCGTAAAGCCTGCATCCACCAGCAGCTCAATCTCCCGCTGATCCCCGAACCCCGGAAGCACGCCGCCATCGCCGGTCGGGTCCGGCCCGGCCAGCAGCAATCCACCCGCCGCCACAAACTTCCGCTCCAGCGCCATCTCATGCTGGAACAGCAACGCCCGGTCCGCCGCAGCCTTCGCGGGTGGGCGGCTCAGCTCCAGGTTTCGTGTGTAGAGATACGCCTCGCGTGTGGGCGCAGACATCGTCTCCAGCACCCTCGGCTGCAGCCTCAGGTGCTTCGGATCGCTGGACTCGAAGACCGGCAGCGTGCTGGTCAGCGCCACATGATGCGCGAGCAGCAGCTTGATCAGCGCGTCCGCCTCCGGAGAATCGGGCCCCATCTGCGCGAGCGTTGGCCCGCCCACCGTGGCCGGACAAAGATCCGGCTGCTTGCCTGGATCCAGCTGCGTGTTGACGAAGAACCCATGCTCCAGGTTGTCGATGCCCAACTCCGCGGCCTCGGGATAGGTCACCGCGCACAGGTGTCCGGTGATCTTCAGCCCTAGCTTGTGAGCCTCATCGATTGCAGCCTTCAGCTCCTCGCGTGTGATGTTCATGTACGCCTTGAAGCTGGTGACGCCCTGCGCGGCCCAGAAGTCCACCGTCGCCCGCGCATCCGCCGCATCCTTCAACTGGTGCATCTGCAGAAACGGGGAGTGCGGCCCCTCCAGATACGGCCCGGTCACGTCCATATGCGGTCCGGGCAGCATGCCGGCATCGATCTGCCGGCGCAGATTTAGATCCGTATAAGGCTCTACCGACCCTGTCGTCCGCAGCGTCGTCACGCCCGCACCCAGGTACAGGTGCGGCGAAGAAAACGCCATCTGCGGGACCATCAGCGGCGCCTCGGACGCGCCGGACGCATCCGCATTCGGACGCGCGATGTAGTACATGTGGTCATGCATCCCCACCAGCCCCGGCATCACCGTGCGCCCAGTCAGGTCCAGCACCACCGCCCCCGCCGGAGCCGGAGACTTCCCCGCCGCCTCCACCGCGGCGATCTTGCCGTCCCGCAGCGTCACTGTCTGATCCGTCAGCGGAGCCGCGCCTGTGCCGTCGATCACCCGCACATGCTCGAGCACGATCACCGGCGCCGCTGGCACCTTGATATACCGCGCCACCTCGACTGAAGGCTGCTGCGCCCACCCCGGAACCGCCACCAACACTAACGCCAACACAAGTCCGCGCATCGTCACCTCAAGAAGATGAAACGATCATACGGCCACGCGGCAAAAAGCCTGTGAGCGATAACGCCCACAGGCCGATGCCCTGCATGCTCCAGCGAAGTTAGAAGGTGGTGCTGACCGTAAGCCGGAAGGTCTTGCGCGGCTCACGCAGCACATAGTCCGCGCCGTACAGTTGCAGCGCCTGCTGGTAGCTGAACTGGCCTGCGCCGGAATTCGGGAAGAAGCTGCGGAACTCGGAGTTGGGAACCGCCAGTTGCTGCGGCAGGTCCTTGTACAGGCGAAGCGGGTTGTAGGCGTAGAAGATGCGGAAGGGGGCGTTGACGATCGGCAGAATCACCTGCAGCTCTGCCCCGTTCGACATACGGGGCACAAAGTTGGATCCAGCCACCGTGTTCAGGTACTGCCCGAACTTGACCGATTGGCCGCCGAAGCAGGCGCCGTTGACGAACGTCGGGCAACCGTAGGAGGGACTGTCCACCGTGGACTGCCCGGCGACGCTCTGGCGCAACTGCGAGCCCTGCGCGTTGAAGGTCAGGCCAAAGTCCGTGAAGAAGGCAAACGTCACCTGGTTGACGATCGGAATGCGGTACTCCACGTTGGACGTGATCTGCGTGTCGCCGCCGATCGGCTGCAGCCGGTAGACCGGAATGGGAATCTGGATGTTGCCCAACGCGGCATTCGTTGGGTTGATCGGAATCGTCGTGCCGTCCGGGTTCGTCAGGTTGAACAGCACGCGGTTGGGAATAAAGACGTATGGCGAGTTCGCCCGGACGTCGAAGCCGCGGACGTCGGATTCACCGCCACCGTAAATACGATTCTGCGGCGGGGCCACTTCGCCGCCGAAGCCGGCGACATGGGCGAACTGTACCCGGTAGCCCAGCACGTTGTGGCCTTCGCGATTGACCTTGAGACCCTTCATCGGGAAGAACTGGCGGTACGCAATTGCAGGCGAGTAGTACTTGACGTTTCCGCCGGCGCCGGCAATCTGCACCTGGACGTTCAGGTCCTTACCGTTGTGCGGACCCTGCCCGCGATCCAGCGAGGAGAGCGTGAACGTCGGCGTAAAGACGGAGGTGATAATGCCGCTAAGCTGGTTCAACCCCTCCACGCCGGAGCGGAAGGCGAGGTTCTGGAAGACGCTGCGCGTGTTGTTGTTGAACGTCGTGAGCGTGGACCGTGACAGCGAGTATGACGCACCCACGCGGGCCACGCCCTTGGTGTGGTAGAAGTGGCGCAACGGCTCAGAGAGAGACATCGTCAGGCCAGTACGAGACTCGTTGTAGTTGGTCTGGAGCGAGGATTGCGCGGCTGAAAGATTCGTGTTTCCCGTCGTGCTGTAGCTCTTGGCCGGGTTGAAGTCGTACTTCTGCGTAAAGATATTGAAGCCCAGCGAGATGGGCTTGTTGCGCAAGTACGGCTCGTTGAAGCCCAGCGAGAGGTTGCGCGAAAGGTCGCCGGCGTTGGCCTGCACGGACAGCGTCTCACCCAGGCCGAGGAAGTTATTCGTCTCGTAGTTAAGCCCGATAAACGTACCCGAAAGCCCGGAGATACCGCCGTTCAGGCCGATGGAGTTCTTGCCCTTCTCCTTCAGCTTGACCAGCAGGTCGACGGTGCCGTCATCGGCATTCTGCCGGGTCTCGACGTCGGTGTCGGACTTCAGGGTCTCAAAGTAATTGAGCTGATTCAGGCGCAGCAAGGAAAGATCCACAAGCTGCGAGTTGTAGACCTGGCCCTCTTCGACGAGCAACTCACGGCGGATGACCTTGTCGCGGGTGATGCTGTTGCCGGTGAACTCGATGCGAGAGATGTAGAAGGGCTTGCCTTCGTCGATGTCGATATCGAGATAAATCAGCTTTTTCGCTTCATCGAAGCGAGGCGTCGGGCTGCCGACGAAGTTGATGTAGCCAAGCTGGCCGTAGGCCTTCTGGAGCTGCTGCAGGCCCTTGCTGAAGACGGTGGCGTTGAAGTACTCGCCGTCTTTCAGTGCGAACTGCGCGCGCAGCACGCGGACGTTCGGTACGTGCGCGTTGCCCTTGAAGGTGATGCCGCCCAGGCGATAGCGGGCTCCCTCTTCCACTGGCATCAGTATGTCGATGCGCTTGCCCACGGTGGGCTTCAGCAGGAAGGGGTTGAAGCCAATGGTGTCGTGGATGCGCGTCTTGGGCTCAGAGGTCAGGGCCTTGAAGTAGCCCTTGTCGCGGTAAGCCTGACGCACACGCTCAGCGTCTTCGTCCAGCTTGGAGGCGTCGAAGGTGCGGGCGAAGATGTTTTCAAGCACGATGGAGTGCGGCAGGCCAATGGGCTTGGAGTTCTTCATCGCGGCGCGCAGGGTGCGGTCCGGGATGCTGTTGTTGCCGTCGAAGACGATTTTTCCAACCTTGACCGTCGGACCTTCCTTAATGTTGAAGGTGATGCCGACGGCAGCGGGCGGAATCGTCTTCGCCTCGGTCTTGATGGTCGCAAACTGGTGACCGTGCTCGGCCAGCAGCTCCTTCAGGACGGTTTCCGCGCGCTTGATGCGGGTGGGATCGTACTGGCTCTCCACCGTCAGGCCGACTTTGGCCTTCTTGAAGGCCTCCTGCGCGTCGGACAGCGAGACGGCGTTCAGGCCCTTGTAGTTGATCTCGCGGATGGTGGGCTTTTCGCGAACGTAGATGACCAGCTGGACGCAGGCGGGGGTGTCGACACGCTCGATGCGGACGTCTTCAAAGTAGCCGGTGTTCCAAAGCGAGTTGAAGTCGCGCTCGATGATAGTGGGATCGAAGAGATTGCCCTGGCGGGAGAACAGCCGGGCGAGCACGGATTCTTTCGGGATGCGCCGGTTGCCGATGACCTGCGGCTGGCAGAGGGTCTGGGCGTTGCCGTTCTGGAGGTCTTGCGCAGGAGCAGGGGCCGCGTCCGGCGTCTGCGACCATCCACTGGGGACCGAGGCGGCGAACGCGATCAATACGGCAAGTGAATACGCGGAGATGCGGCTGCGGGACGAGGTCGCCGGGCGGGAGGAGGACTGCGAGGTCAGGTGGGCCTGGGGACCAGAAACCCCGCTTGCTGGCTCGTTCAAGTGCTTCTGGGAGCTTCCGCTCGGTCGGTTCACGGTAAAGATACGCACACCCTCACTGCCTTATGAAATCACGTCCCGTACGAAAACCGGTTGGGTCCGGGGGAAGTCTTGATTATAGGTGAGCCGGGGCCGGGTTGCGAGTTTACGCGGGTGCGAAGTTGCTCGAAACGGCACGGAAACGGCCCTGACAACGCTGACGAATAGGGGTTGGACGGAGCGGGAGGGGATTGGTCGCGGGCTATTCCTTGATGTTGCCGTAGTCGCGCGCGGGGGCACCGGCGACGGGCTTGCCCTCCTGGACGTAGTTGCGGTTCCACTTGGGGATCTCAACGGTATATGCGCCGGGCTTTTCGATGACGGCCTGACAGCCGAGGCGGCTGCTCAGCTGGATGTCGGCGGCGGTCTCCATGCGGTCCAACTCTTTATCTTCCGGTTCAGAGATGCCGGTGGCGCCCTGCTTGATCCAGAGATGGCAGGTGGTGCAGGCGCAGACTCCGCCGCAGGCGTGGTCGAGGAAGATGTCGTAGTTTTCAGCGACGTCGAGGAAGCTCATGGGTTCGCCGTGGCCCTCGTAGGGGAGGGTGTCGAAGGGGAACTCGACGGTCTTATCCTCTGGGAGGAAGGTGACGCGGACGATGCCGGCGGCGGGTGGGACGGAGACGTCGACGAAAGGGAGGGGCTTTGAACCTGACATAGGGTGATTCTAACTGCGCGCTTAGTCTTCGGTGGATTCGCCGGGGGTTTCAGGGTTCTGTTCGGCTTTTTCGAGGTCGTTAGGGAGCGGGGCGGGCTTCGATTCGTCGATCTGGGCGGGAGCGAAGGCGTGTGGGGCGGAGGGGGTGGCACCGAGGTTTGCGCCCATTTGGTCGCCCGCGGACTGCATGGTCTGTCCCTTCATGGAGCCGGAGATGGCGGTGTCCATCATGACTTCCGCGAGCCGTCGGGTGGCCTTATCGAGGCTCTCAATGGCTTTCCGAATGATGCGGTGGTCGCCGCCCGTGAGCGAGGCCTTGAGCTCGGTGGTGGAGGCTTCGATTTTGGCGATCTCGTCAAAGGTGAGCTGCTGCCAGGCGGGTGAGGACTTGGCCTTTGTACTCGCTTCAAGGATGGTCTGGGCCTCGTTTTTAGCCTCGATCACTTGACGCTCGGTGATGTCCTGCTCGGCATAATCAAAGGAGTCGAGAATCATGGATTCGACCTGCTCGTCGGTGAGGCCGTAGGTGGGCTTGACCTCGACCTCAGCCTCCTTGCCGCTGCGCTGCTCACGGGCGGAGACGTGGAGGATGCCGTTGGCGTCGATGAGGAATTTGACCTCGATGCGAGGGAGGCCGGCAACCATGGGCGGTATGCCCTTGAGGTCGAAGCGGGCTAGGGAGCGGCAGTCCTTGGCGAGTTCGCGCTCGCCCTGGACGACGTGGATGGCGACGTTGGTCTGACCGTCGACGCCGGTGGTGAAGTGCTCGGTGGCGCTGGCGGGGATGGTGGAGTTGCGCTGGATGATCTTGGCCACGACTCCGCCGAGGGCTTCGATGCCGAGGGAGAGCGGGGTGACGTCGAGGAGGAGGAGGTCTTCGAGCGCGGCGCTGGAGGCGTTGCCGGAGAGGATTTGAGCCTGGACCGCGGCGCCGAGGGCGACGACTTCGTCGGGGTTGAGCTCCGTGTGGAGCTTCTTGCCGCGGGCGTCCAGATTGAAGAGCTGCGTGACAAGGGTGCGGACAGCGGGGATGCGGGT
Source organism: uncultured Acidobacteriaceae bacterium (assembly GCA_964242025.1). Taxonomy (GTDB): domain Bacteria; phylum Acidobacteriota; class Terriglobia; order Terriglobales; family Acidobacteriaceae; genus Edaphobacter. The sequence goes on along the minus strand of CAXSZW010000001.1, from coordinate 202,549 downwards.
GCTGCCGCCGACCATGACAACTTCATCGATCTGCGAGGGTTCGAGTGCGGCGTCGCGGAGGGCCTGCTTGACTGGTGCGGCCGTGCGGGCGATGACCGGGGCGATGAGGGTCTCGAACTGCTCGCGGGTGATCTCGCGGGTATAGGGGGGTGCGCCAGGAATGGAGACGTGGAGCCGGGCTGTGGCGTGATCGGAGAGGGTGATCTTGGCTTCGATGACGGCTTTGCGGATGGCCTGAACGACCTCTGGGTTGGTGCGGACGGCTTGTCCAACTTCTGAGCCGAGGTCTCCGGCGATGTCATCCAGCGCAATGGCGATGAGGAGGTTGTCGATGTCGTCGCCACCGAGGTGGGTATCGCCTCCTGTCGAGATGACCTCAAAGATGCCCTCGTGCAGCTTGAGGATGGAGATATCGAAGGTGCCGCCGCCGAAGTCGTACACGGCGATAATGCCGTCTTTCTGCTTGTCGAGACCGTAGGCGAGAGCGGCGGCGGTGGGCTCGTTGACGAGGCGGAGGACGTCCAGGCCGGCGATGCGACCGGCGTCCTTGGTGGCCTGGCGCTGGGCGTCGTTGAAGTATGCCGGGACGGTGATGACGGCCTTGGTGACGGGGGCGCCGAAGAAGCGCTCCGCGTTCTTTTTGAGCTGGAGCAGGACGTAAGCGGAGATTTCGGGCGGCGTGAGGGTGAGGCCACCAACGTTGAGGCGCAGGACTTCGCCGGGTTTGGCCCCTTCCGCGAGTTGGAAGGGGAAGAGTTTCAACTCGTCTTGGATGTCTTCAAGGTCGCGGCCCATGAGGCGCTTGGCGGAGTAGACGGCGGAGGCGGAGGCCGCGAGGAGGGTGGCACGGGCGGCGTTGCCCACGGCCACCCCATCGTCAGTCCAGGCTACGACGGAGGGGACGAGACGCTCGCCGTCTTCGCCAGGGATGACGACGGGGGTGTCGTCCTGCATGTAGGCGACGAGGGAGTTGGTGGTGCCGAGATCGATGCCGACGACGAGGTTGCGGGGTTCTGCCATGACGATGCTGATCCTGTCCTGAGTGCGTATGCTGCGCTGCCTGATGTTCGATGCTTCCGGTTGAGCGACGGCGCTGCTTTCATTGTCCTACACGGCCGCGCAGGAGCTGCAATGGACTTTAGCTTCGCGCGAAGCTTTGGGCGTGGTAGGTTTTTGGGATGGAATTGAACCCTTATGCGAAGTTTCTTGGTGAGTTGGATGCGCGGGCGGTGATTTCGGCGACCCCGGCGCTGCTGCACCAGGCTGCCTGTGTGCTGAGTCCGGAGCAGGTTGAGGCGCCGATTGCGCCGCGGAAGTGGAGCGTGCGTGAGATTGTGGCGCACATGGCGGACTGCGAACTGGTGTTCAGTTTTCGGCTGCGGCAGACGCTGGCGGAGCACGAGCCGACAGTGCAGCCGTTCGACCAGGACAAGTGGGCGAGGCACTATGCGGCTTACAGCCTGCCTGAGGGGTTAGAGCTGTTTCGTGCCTCGCGAATCTGGAATGTGAAGCTGGTGGGTGAGCTGAGCGCGGCAGAATTTGCGCGGGAGATGACGCATCCGGAGCGCGGCACCATGACCTTTCAGACGCTGCTGGAGACGATGGCGGGGCATGACCTGAATCATCTGGGGCAGGTGCAGGATTATGTGAAACGGCTCGGGATCGAGTAGGGAGGGGCTCCCTGCGGTATCTTGCAAAGTCTTCAAAACATGAGGGTTAGTTGTGGACTTACACGTTTTTAGCAGCTAAAGTCTCTGCTTTCAATGGTGGGTGGGTGTAAAGTCTTCAAACGAAACAAGATAGCCTCACCGGCGAAGGTACTCGGATTCGGGTGCCAGGCTAGGTCTGCAAGGCGGCGGTGACGTCGCGGACGAGGTTGCGGAGGTAGCTGCGCTTGTTGAGGAGGGTGACCATCTCGTCCTTTGCAACGCTTTGGGCGGAGGTGTCTTGCGCGTCTACGGCGGTGTCCCACTGGAGCCAGAGGGATTCGAGTACGCGTTGGGTTTCGGACATTTTGGTGGCGAAGGTTTTGGCTGCGGATTCGAGATCGCGGCGCAAGTCAGGGTCCGCTTCGTCGCCCAACTCCTTGGCGGCCTTCATCTCCATGAGCTGCATGTTGAGCTCGAAGACCTCTTCGAGGAGCTCGGGGGGGATGAGCTGCTTCTTTTCCGTGCCGGAGGTGCGGGCGGCTTCGGTAGCGGCCTTGGACTGCTCTTCCAGTTCGACGCCTTCGAGGGAGAGGAGGTACTGGGTGCGGAAGATGGGGTCTTTGAGGGTGCGGTAGGCGTCGTTCAGGTGCGAGGAGGAGGCGAGGGCCGCTTCCTGCTCGGCCGCGGGCTTGGAGGCGAAGCGGTCCGGGTGGAGCTTGCGGGATTGGGCGTAGAAGGCGGTTTCAAGCGCGGCGAGGTCAATGCGGAGATGACGGGGGAGGGAGAAGATGGTGAAGTAGTCGGGCATAGGGTTCGGTTCCGGAGTTCAGAGCAGGTTGTGGCTCAGGGGAGCGATAAAGTGAATTCCTGGAACCGTGAGCCGGTGCAGGCTCCGGTCATTGGTGATGAAGAGTTCCACTCCGGCAGCGGAGGCACAGCTGAGTTGAATGGCATCTGGGGGACGAATTGCCGGATTTTCCCGGATGCGGGAGTAAAGATCAGCAGCCACTTCATCGAAGACGAGGATCGTGCTGCTCTGGCGGATGAGGGAGGCGTATCTCTCCGCGAGGGGATGATCCTGCTTACGGCGCGGTGCAACTTGTACCTCTCCGATGGTGAAGGATGAGGTGAGGAGATCATCTCCGCGTTCACGCATCCGCTGGCGCAAAAGGCGGGTGGGTGTGGCGAAGACTGGGTGATCCTCAAAGAGATAAATATAAAGGTTTGAATCCCAGAAGATACGACTCACTTTCCGTCTTCCGAAGCAGCGGTCAAGATGGCTGCTCGAGCAAGATCAGCCGTGGAATCCCAGCCACTGCGCAGCTTGTTGATGTACTCATCTGCATGCTCGTCCTGCCAGATGTGGCGTCCGGATCCGATGGCTGCCAGCAGAGGATCCTCCTCGACCGAAACCATTGATAAGGGAGGGGGGGTCGCCTCGGGTTGAAGCACGGAACGGGCACGATCCAAGGCAGCGACCAACAGGAAGCTGTTACGGGCTCTCTTCTCCTGCCGGGCGGCGGAGTTGATCAGCTCTTCTTCTTGCGGACTCGCGCGAAACCCCAACTGACGGTTTGCCATATGGTCAGTGTCAACAACTTGTTGACACTTTGTCAACACATTAGGTGCTAGGCGGAGAAGCTCGAGCCGCAGCCGCAGCTCTTGGTGGAGTTGGGATTGATGAAGTTGAAGCCCTGGCGCATGAGCGTTTCTTCGAAGTCGAGGACCATGCCGGCGAGGTAGAGGAAAGATTTGGGGTCGACGAAGAGTTTCACGGGCTGGGCGCCGGAAGGGTCGTTGGGGGTTTCGAGGCCTTCGCCGAAGACGAAGGTGCGGTCGCGGTCGCGGGGCTGGGTGTCGAAACGGATGTTGTACGAGAGGCCGGAGCAGCCGCCGCCGGTGATGCCGACGCGGAGACCACCGGCGGAGGGGGTGATGCCCTCCTTGGCCATGGCGATGCGGATGCGCTTGAGGGCGTTCTTGGTGATCTCGATGGCCTGCTTGGCGCGGGGCTGCTGGCCTTCGGCGGTGAGGAGGGTCATGCCGGCGAGGGGGTCTTTGGAGGCCGAGGCTGCCGGGGGCGGGGCGGAGGTGCCGGGTTGAAGGGTGACCATGGCCATTTCTTGAACACTCCTGCAAAACAACTGCCAGCTAGCTGGGCGGCTTACGTCCCACTCATCGCGATGAAGCTGCGATGAATGGGGCACCCGGACAGTTTTGGATGCGCAGACGACAGCGGTCCGGCTGCCATGTGGCCGCCGGACCGTTTTGTCTGGGATTAGGCTTAGTGGCCTACGGTTACGGCTTCGGCGGCTGCGGCGGCGGTCTCTTCGACGTGGTTTTTCTTTTTCCAGTCGCCGATGGCGGCGCGGATGGCGTCTTCGGCCAGGACCGAGCAGTGGATCTTGACTGGGGGGAGGGCGAGTTCCTTGACGATGTCGGTGTTCGAGATCTGGAGGGCTTCCGCGACGGTTTTGCCCTTGACCCACTCGGTGGCGAGGGAGCTGGAGGCGATGGCCGAGCCGCAGCCGAACGTCTTGAACTTGGCTTCCTCGATGACCTGGGTCTCGGGGTTGACGCGAATCTGAAGGCGCATGACGTCGCCGCACTCCGGGGCGCCGACGAGGCCGGTGCCGACGGCGTCCGAAGACTTGTCAAGCTGACCGACGTTGCGGGGATTGCTGTAGTGATCGACTACCTTATCGCTGTATGCCATGGGTGTTGTCCTCGTTCTCTTAGATGATAGCTCTTATCAAAGAGGTGCGGAAGGTCTAAAGTGGCGCTGAGACGCCGCTGGGAGGATGGATGCCGGAACTGCCGGATGTGGAGGCCTACCTGTTCGCGCTGCGGGCGCGGGTGGTGGGGGAGAGGGTGGAGGGGATTCGGCTGCAGAGTCCGTTTCTGCTGCGGACGGTGGCGCCCAAGCTGGAGGAGGCGGTGGGGCGGCGGGTGGTGGAGGTAAGGAGGGTGGGGAAGCGGGTGGCGCTGGGGCTTGAAGGCTCGGGGCCGGAGGACCGGATTTGGCTGGTGATTCACCTGATGATCGCGGGGAGGCTGCACTGGAAGGAGCCGAACGCCGTGCTGGGGAGGAAGGGGACGTTGCTTGGGATTGATTTTGCGACGGGGACGCTGACACTGACGGAGGCGGGGTCGAAGCGGCGGGCGTCGCTTTATGTTGTGGCGGGTGAGGCGGGGCTCGAGGGGCTCGACCCGGGTGGAATGGATGTGATGGCGTGCTCGGCGGAGGAGTTCAAGGCGGCGCTGACGGTGGAGAATCACACGCTGAAGCGGGCGCTGACCGACCCGAGGGTGCTGAGTGGGATCGGGAATGCGTACTCGGATGAGATTTTGCATGAGGCGCGGTTGTCGCCGATTTTGCAGACGCAGAAGCTGACGGCGGCGCAGTGGGAGGCGCTGTTTGCGGCGACTCGGAAGGTGCTGGGGGAGTGGTGTGCGCGGTTCATCGCGGAGGCGGGGCAGAAGTTTCCGGAGAAGGTGACGGCGTTTCGGCCGGAGATGGCGGTGCATGGGCGGTATGGGCTGCCGTGCCCGGTGTGCGGGGATGCCGTGCAGCGGATTCGGTATGCGGACAATGAGACGAACTACTGTGCGCGGTGCCAGAACGGGGGCAAGCTGCTGGCAGACAGGGGGCTGAGCCGGCTGCTGGGGAAGGATTGGCCGAAGACGCTGGATGAGCTGGAGACGCTGAAGCGGGTGAGACGGGGGTGAGATTTGAGTGTGCGGTACCCTATGTGTGTGCGGGAGGTGCAATCGTGACTCACCTGAGCGTGGACTTGCCGGAGGAGCTGGGGAGCTTCGTGGAGAGCATGGTGGAGGGTGGGCACTATGCAGATGCAGGTGAGGTCGTGCGGGAGGCTCTACGCAAATTGGAGCGAGAGGATGAAGAGAAGCTGATCGCGTTGCGAGCGGACATTGAGGATGGCTTCGCGAGCGGACTGGCCGAGGGGGATGTGTTTGCGCGGGTTCGGGAGAAGGCAGGGCTTCCGGCGCGGTCGGCACGGTAATGCTGCGGGTTCGGTATTCGCTGTTGGCTGAAGCGGATCTTATCGATATCGGAGTGTTTACGAGAGCAACATGGAATGAAGCGCAGGCGGACCGATACCTTGAGGCGATTGAACGTTGCTGCGAGAGGCTCGCAGCGTATCCGATGCTTGGGCGGGACTGCGGCAACATTCGCGCTGGACTGCGACGGATGGAGTGCGAAAGCCACGTCATGTTCTATGAGGTTGGGAAAGTCGAGATCATCGTCGCTCGCGTTCTTCACAAACGCAGGCTACCTGGGCTTCATGTGATCTAGGCCCATCGGCTGTTGAAGATGAGTTCGCAGTGAGAAGGGGATCGAATGCCGGTTGTGGCATTCGATCCCCTCTTGTTTGCTCCGCGGCACGAGACAGGTTAGTGGGCGGCCCATTCGATTTTGCTGAGGTCGATGCCCTCTTTGACCATTTCGTAGAGGGGGCTCATCTCGCGGAGATGGTGGACGATGTCGATGATCTTGTCGGAGACGTAATCGACTTCGGCTTTGGTGTTGAAGCGTCCGAGGCCGAAGCGGATGGAGGAGTGGGCGACGTCGTCACCGAGGCCAAGGGCCTTGAGGACGTAGCTGGGTTCGAGCGTGGCCGAGGTGCAGGCGGAGCCGGAGCTGACGGCAATGTCATTGATGCCCATGAGGAGAGATTCGCCTTCCACGTGGACGAAGCTCATGTTGAGGTTGCCGGGGAGGTGGTGGTCCATGTTGCCGTTGACGTGGAGGTAGTCGAGGGCGGACTCGAACTTCTTTTTGAGGTAATCGCGGAGCTCGGTGAGGCGGGCGGACTCGGAGACCATTTCGGCGCCGGCGAGCTCGCACGCGGCACCGAGGCCGACGATGCCGGGGACGTTGAGCGTGCCGGAGCGCATGCCGCGCTCATGGCCGCCGCCGTTGATCTGCTCCGTGATCTGGACGCGGGGGTTGCGGCGGCGAACGTAGAGGGCGCCGACGCCCTTGGGGCCGTAGATCTTGTGGGCGGTGAGGGACATGACGTCGATGTTCATGGCCTGGACGTTAACGGGGATCTTGCCGACGGCCTGGACGGCGTCCGTGTGGAAGAGGATCCCCTTCTCATGGCAGAGCGCGCCGATTTCCGTGATGGGCTGGACGACGCCGATCTCGTTGTTGGCGAACATGATGGTGACGAGGATGGTCTTATCCGTGATGGCAGCCTTGAGCTTATCGAGCGAGACGAGGCCATCGGTTTCGACGGGGAGATAGGTGACGTCGTAGCCCATGCGCTCGAGCTTCTTGCAGGTATCGAGGACGGCCTTGTGCTCGGTGACCTGGGTGATGATGTGGTTGCCCTTTTCGCGGTACATCTCTGCGATGCCCTTGATGGCGAGGTTGTTGGACTCAGTTGCGCCGGAGGTGAAGATGATCTCCTTGGGGGTACAGCCGATGAGCTTGGCGATCTGCTCGCGGGCCTTATCGACGGCCTGCTCGGCTTCCCAGCCGAACTGATGGTTGCGGCTGGCGGCGTTGCCGAAGACCTTGCCGAAGTAGGGGAGCATGGCGTCCAGGACGCGCGGGTCCATGGGGGTGGTGGCGTGGTTGTCCATGTAAATGGGCAGGGTGACGCCTTCCGGCAGGGGAGACTTGCTCTCCGTGATGATCATGCCGTTGGGAGTCATGTTGCTGTTCTGTTCCAGGGCGATGGCGGTCTCTTCGGTCATGATGGTGTGGCTCCTAAATTGTTGGTGCTAAACTTTTGCCGCTGATGGCTACAGTGCGATGCTGACGAGGCCGCCGCCGACGGGGGCGCCGCGATGCTGGTGGGCGGGGTCCGGGGCTTCGATGAGATCGCCGATGCGGATGCCACTGAGAAGGTCCTTGATGGAGTCATTGACCTTGCGCAACGGTTCTTTGATGGTGCAATGGCTGTCAAGGTCGCAGGTTCCGTGAATGGTGATGCAACTGGTGATGAACAGGGGGCCGTCAATGGCCCGGATGACTTCAAACGCCGAGATCTCCGATGCCGGGCGGGCGAGCGAGTAGCCACCGTTGGTGCCGGCGGTGGAGACGAGCAGGCCGCCCTTTGCCAAGGTCTGGAGGATCTTAGCGAGGAGCTGCGGGGGAATATGGTATGCGTCTGCGATGTCCTTGGCCGACTGGGCTCCGTTGCCGGCGCCTTCGCGTACGGCGGCCTGCTCTGCCAGGTATTTGAGGGCCATGAGGCCATAGTCGGCTTTTTTGGTGAGTCGCAGCATAAGAGGCACCGGCGGACGGACCAAACCCGAAAGCTAAATGGGACAAGACCAGTCTTATATGAGTGTACGGTTGTGAAGTTTGGGATGCAACCGGGTTTAGGAGGCTCGCCGCCGGGACGGGGTCCGGGTGCGATAGCATGACGTAGTCCGTCTGTGCCCTTCCTTCGCCAATTTCGTGCCGCTCCCAACCTGCTGACGCTGCTCCGGCTGTTCATCATCCCATTCCTGGTGATCAACATCCTGGACGGGCGGTATGGGCTGGCGTTTGGGCTGTTTATGCTGGCGGGCGTGTCCGACGGGCTGGATGGGGTGCTAGCGCGGTGGCTGGAGCAGTCCACGACGCTGGGGCTTTATCTGGATCCGATTGCGGATAAGCTGCTGCTTTCCACGCTGTTCCTGGTGCTGACGCATGTGGGGGCGATTCCGCGGTATGTGACGGTGCTGGTATTCAGCCGGGACTTCGGGATTCTGCTGATCTCCACGCTGCTGTTTGCGACGAATACGCTGCGGGACTTCCGCCCTTCGATCTTCGGCAAGATGAATACGTTTGTGCAGATTGTGGCGGTGGTGGGCATTATGGCGAGCAAGGTGTTTGCCGTGCCGTACCTGATGGAGGTGGATGGGTTGCTGCTGCGGGCGATTGCGGTGCTGGCTCCGCTGTCCGCGGCGCAGTATGCGTGGATTGTGATCCGGCGGGTTTCCACGCCGGTGGAGACGGCGGCGGGCTAAGCAGGATGCGGGGTCAGGTTGCGGCTGGGCGGGCTTGCGGTTAGACTGAGGAGACGCATGCAGGCGCGTAGCTCAGTTGGTTAGAGCGCTACCTTGACACGGTAGAGGTCAGCGGTTCGAATCCGCTCGTGCCTACCATTTCCAAGCTGAAGGAACGATGGCTTGGAGGGGTGCAGAGAGATCTGAGAGTGGTTGGCTTCGTGGAGAATACTCCCGAGTCGATTGGCTTTGAAGATGGATATGGAAAGGCCCTCCAGCGTGGAGGGCCTTTTTGCGTGCGCCTGCTGGTTGATGCGCTAGCTCTTTGGCTGGTAGGTCTGCCAAATGTACTCCAGAGCTTCCGGCAGGGTTTGCTGTTTGACGGCGCGGTCCGTGTGACCGGCGTTGCGAGCGAAGACGAACTGATAGTGGTAGTGCCTGGCGGCGAGGACGCGGGCCATGTTCTCGTTGGCGAGGACCCAGTCGTGCATGTTGTCGCGGAGGGCGTTTGAGTTGAGGTTGTCGCGATCGCCGACTTCCATCCAGAGGCGGATGGGCTTCGCGGGAGACTGCGGGATGAGGTGCTCGTGAAACTCCCATGCGCCGTGCGGGGTTTGGGGATTGGAGGGCCACTGCTGGTTGACGTAGGTGCCGGAGTAGGTGAGGACGCGGTGGTAGAGCTCCGGGTGGTACCAGGCCATGATGAGGGCGCAGGAGCCTCCGGAGCTTCCGCCCATGGTGGCTCGGGCGTCGGGATCGCGGGAGAGCTTGATGTGGTATTCGGCTTCGACGCGGGGAATGATCTCGGTTTCGACGAACTCGGCGTAGCGTCCGGACATGGTGTCGTATTCGAGGCCGCGCTCGCTGCCCTGGGCGTCTCCTGAGCCGTTCGAGATGGAGATGGCTGCCATGACAGGGATGCGATGGGCGGCGATGAGGGAATCGAGCGCGGTGAAGAGGGCGGGGTCCGGGCCGTCGGCGCCGACGATGAAAGGCAGGACGGCGCCGGGGGTGCGCTGGGCGGGGAGGTAGACGGTGACGCGGCGGGTGTACGGGGCGGGATGGCTGGTGGTGACGATGAGCTTCGCCGGGTCTGAGGGGTCTGCGGTGCCGAAGGTGCCGGGGTCGCGTGCGATGCCGGGGTAGAGGGTGCTCTCAGAGGAGTTGAGGGTGAAGGTGGCGACGGTGCCCTGGGGGATGGAGGCGGCGGGGGTCATCTCCGGGGCAGCGGGGTGGGTGGGGCCGAGGATGAAGTTTCCGTCCTGCGTTGGGAGTGGGAGGGTGGCGTCCGGGAGCTCTTTGGCGGGGACGTACGCGGGGTTTGAGGGGTCGCGCGTGGGAGGGGTTGGGCGGGCGGGAGTCTGGCCGATGAGACGGCTGGACGATAGCAGGCCGACGAACAGGAGGAGGGAGCAGGCTGAACGTTTTGCTTGGAGGACCGACATGGGTGGAATCGTAGCAGGTGGGAATGGAGTTGCTGCCCGGCGGTGGGCTGGGGAGGCGTGAGGGCTAATCCCGGCTGGATGTGGTGGCACCGAAGATGGGGTCTTTGGCTGTCCTGAGGCGGTCGGTTGCGTCGCCCATAAGGTCAAAGAAGGTGATGGTATTGGCACCGGGCTGTAGCCATGGAGCGGGAGTGTACAAGGCGTACTGCGGGCCTACGGACCAGAAGCGGCCGAGGGCGCGGTCGCCGATCCAGAGGACGCCTTTGTGCAGGGCGCGGGTGTCGAGGTAGGTGTCGGCGGGTGAGGAGACGGTCATCTGGGCGCGGAAGAAGCACGGGCCGGTGCAGGGCGCGGCGGTGAAGTGAAGGCGGGAGAGATCGTCCATGGGGAGCCCGTAGATCTGCCAGATGTCGAGCGCTTTGCCGGCGAGCGTGACTGCGCCGGTGAGGCCTTTGCGCTCTGTGCGGATGACCTTGGTGTAGTTGACGCGGCCTGAGTTTTCGACCAGGATGTCCAGCGTTGCGGCGTGGGTCTGGCGGGGAATTTCAAGGGTGTTGGTGCCGAGACGGCGATCGAGGGTGCCGATGAGGTGTTGGTCGAGGTAGACCTGGGCGTAATCGTGCAGGCCGTCCAGCATGAGGGTGCCGCCTGAGCCGGAAGCAAGGGGCGTGCGGTAGAGGACGTAGCCGTAGGATTGGCCGAGGTCTTCGAAGGTCAGGGGCGTTTTCGACTTGATGGGGGTGGGAAGATTGCTCCAAAGGGAGGCGGCCTGCATGGCTGGGGCGATGGGGAACTCGGCGCGGGCCTGCTGGGCGGGGAGAGCCGAGGGCCTGGTGCCGGTGACGTCCGCGATGGCCTTCTGGAAGAGGAAGTACTTGGCGCGGGGCTCGCCCTTTTCGTCGAGTGGGGCGTCGTAGTCGTAGCTGGTGGTGTCTGGCTGGAAGTTGGTGCCGTTGGAGTTGGCGCCGTTCATCCAGCCGAAGCTGGTGCCGCCGTGGAACATGTACATGCTGACGGAGTAGCCATGTTCCAGCATCCAGCGAAACTCGGCGGCTTCCTTGTCACCGTCGGTGGCGTGGTGCTTGTCGCCCCAGTGATCGAACCACCCGGCCCAGTACTCGCCGCTCATGCGTGGGCCTTCCGGGCGCAGCTCGGTGAGCTTGGCGAAGCTCTTCTCCGCGTCTCCGGTGCCGAAGTTGATGACGGCGGGAAGCTCAGGCAGAGAGCCTTTGGGGACTTCGGATGCGCCATCCGCGGTGTAGAGGAGGCCGTCGCCCATGCCGGTGGCGATGAGCTCGTGCTTGAGGGCTTCGAGGTAGGCCTTGTCGTCGCCGAAGGAGCCGTATTCGTTTTCCACCTGGACGGCGATGATGGGGCCGCCGTTCTTCAGGAGCAGCGGGCGAATCTCCTGCGCGAGTCGAGTGAACCAGGTGTGGACGGCAGCGGTGTATCTGGGGTCGTCTGAACGGAGGGTGAGGCTGCGGTCCTTGAGGAGCCAGGATGGGTAGCCTCCGAGTTCCCACTCCGCGCAGACGTAGGGACCGGGGCGGAGGATGACATGCAGGCCCGCAGCCTGGGCCTCGCGGATGTAGGCGGCGATGTCATTCTGGCCGGAGAAGTCATAGACGCCGGGCTTCTGTTCATGGACGTTCCAGAAGACGTACGTGGTGATGGTATTGAGGCCCATGGCGCGGGCCTTCTGGAAACGGTCCTGCCAGTAGGCGCGGGGGACGCGGGGGTAGTGCATCTCGCCGGAGATGACCTGGAAGGGCTTGCCGTCGTACAGGAATTGCTTGCCGCTGACCGTGAAGGTATGGGGAGCGGTAGAGCTCTGGGCGGCGAGAGAGCCGGCTGCGGCGAGCAGGAGTGAGCCACAAAGCAGGAGGGAACGGAGGCGAGGCGACGGCATGAGGGGCGTCCTTGAAAGATCGGAGACAGTGAGGGGAATTGTATGCGTGTGCGTCAAGGCTTGGCGACGTGGGCTGCTGCTATCTCCAGAGGACGTTGAGGTAGACGCATGCGGCGATGAGCAGAAGCGAGAGCGTCCAGATGAGCCGGTTGCCGGTGCTTGTAAGGCCGGTTCGCCAATGAAAGACGAGGCCGGTGGAGGTCTGCTGCAAGGGCTCGGACACCTGCACGGCGCTGACGGTCCAGCCGACGACGAGCGCGGTGCAGAAGGCGTAGGTCGCGACGTGGAAGTTGGCGTTCATGACGCTGCCGTAACGGAGCCAGCCGAGGGTTACGGCCACCAGATGCAGCAGGGCGACGGCGGTGCCGCTGAGGAAGCCGGCGATGGCTCCGCGCTCCGTGGTGCGCCGTGTGCCCATGCCGAGGAGGAAGATGGCCCAGAAGGGCGCACCGAAGATGGAGAAGATGAGCTGGACGTGCTCCATGAGGCTGTTGAAGAAGAAGTTAAGGAAAGAGGCGGTGGTGCAGAGCAGGATGGCGACGACGACGCTACAGCGGCCCACGCGGAGGTAGTGGATCTCAGACTGGGCGGGACGGAGGTGGGCACGGTAGAGGTCCTGGGTGAAGAGGGCGGCGAAGGCGGAGACATTGGCGGCGAGGCCAGACATGAGGCTGGCGACGATAGCGGTAAGGCCAAGGCCGAGCATTGCGGGGCCATAGAGGGTGAGCATCAGCAGCGGCAGGGCCTGGTCAAAACGCTGCGTGTGGCCAAGGGCTGGGAAGGCTCGGTATGCGGCGAGGCCGGGGAGGACGACGATGAGCGAGAAGGCGAGCTTGCCGAAGCCGGCCCAGAGGGGCGTCTGGCGCGCTTCCTGCTCCGACCGGGCGGCGAAGGCGCGCTGCATCTGTACGAAGTCCGTGCACCAGTAGCTGAAGCTGAGGATGAAGCCGAGGCCGATGACGGTGCCGAAGCCGTCCAGCAAGCTGGAGGATGAGGCGATGGGAAGCGGGTTCCAGAGATGGGCGCGGAGCTCTTCACCGGGGAGGGCGAGCGCCGCGCCGCCGCGCCAGCTCCTGACCGCGAGCGGCACCAGGCCGGCGAGCATGACGGAGAGCTGGAAGACCTCGTTGTACATGGTGGCGCGGATGCCGCCCAGCAGGACGTAGGCGAGGACGACGCTGGCGGAGAGGAGGACGCTGGCATTGAAGGTGAGGCCGACGACGACGGCGAGGACCTGGGCCATGGCGTACAGGCTGATTCCGCCAAGCAGCAGGATGGCGATGGAGAGGACGCAGGCGTTGAGCAGGCGGAGGCTGGGGCCATAGCGTGCTTCCAGGTACTCCGGAACACTGCGGACGCCGCTGCGGCGGTAGACGGGCATCATGAACAGGGCGAGAAAGATCATGGCGGGGATGGCGCCGATCCAGTAGAAGTGGAACGCCGCGACGCCGTACTGTGCGGCCATGGCGCTGAGGCCGACGATCTCCAGCGCGCCGCAGTTGGCGGCCAGGTAGGCTGCCGTGACGATGGGCAGGGGCATGGAGCGGGTGGCGTTGAGGTAAGAGTTGGCGCTGGCAGCGCGGCCACGGCTCAGCCAGCCGATCACAAGGGTGACCAGAAAGTAGAGCGGAAGCATGACGAGGCCGAGCGAGGTTTTGAGGGTGAGGTGCATTCAGTGGTCGCGCGCGGGTTTTGAGGCCACTGCGCCACTATACCGCCGGAGGTTTGCTTGTCAGGGTAGAGGGGGAATGGTATTCTGAGTTCTGACGCGGTAAAGGCCGACGGCTGTTCCGTCTGTGTCTTTCACTTCCTGCCAACTGCGCGATTTCGGCGCGTGACGGAAGTTCTTCTGCGCATTCCCTCGATCTGCGAGATCGGACGATTCAGGAGCACCAAAGCAATGGCAGCCAAATGTGAACTCTGCGGCAAAGGCCCGCAGTTCGGCAACAATGTGTCTCACGCGAACAACAAGACCCGTCGCCGGTGGAATGTGAACCTGCAGGAAGTCAAGGCAAAGGTGGACGGCGGTTCCAAGCGCATCAGCGTGTGCACGAGCTGCATTAAGACCGGCAAGATCGTCAAGGTTTAGCTTCAGGCTTGAGACTTAAGTACGACGCCCCGGCTGCTCACGCAGTCGGGGCTTTTCGCGCTGCTGCCTGAGCTACTTCTCCTGGAACTTGAGGGAGGCGCTGTTGATGCAGAAGCGGTCGCCGGTGGGGCGGGGGCCGTCCGGGAAGATGTGACCAAGATGGGCGCCGCAGGTGGCGCAGGTGGCCTCCACGCGGCGCATGCCGTAGGTGTTGTCTTCATGGGTTTCGACCGCGGTGGGGCTGACGGGCGCCCAGAAGCTGGGCCAGCCGGAACCAGATTCGAACTTGGTGTCCGAGGTGAAGAGTGGGGCGTTGCAGGCGCCGCAGTGGTAGATGCCGTCGGCGTGATTGTTGACGAGGGCTCCGGTGAAGGCGCGTTCGGTTCCCTTCTCAAACATGACGTGGAACTGCTCCGGGGTGAGCTCGGCGCGCCACTCGGCGGCAGTCTTCTGGATTTTGGTGGGGCTCTGGGTGTCAGACATGATGGATGTGCTCCTGGGTATTGGATGCGGGGAGGGCGGGTTCGGACTTTTTGGGGTCAGCGGAGCATGAGGTTGGCGTCGCGCCAGATCTGCCACTGGCCGGTGGGGGATTTGCGGTAGACGGAGAGGACGTGGCCGTGACGGTTGACGGTGGGGCCGGGGGCGCCTTCGCGCGGAGCGATGGTGACCTCGACGTGGCCCCAGGCGTAGGCAAGATCGCCGGAGACCTGGATTTCACGCACGTTGGAGACGACGTGGAAGCGCATGGTGGAGACGATGTGGTCAAAGCCCATGCGGAAGACATCGCGGCCGAACGGCTCGTTTCCGGCGGTGAGGAAGGTGACATCCGGGTGCATCAGCGGTTGGAGGCCGGGCCAGTCGCCGGCTTCGGAGGCGGCGGCCCAGCGGTGGATGAGGGTGCGGATGGCTTCTTCGTCGGGGCTCATGCTGTTGGGCTCATGCTTCAGACGGGTCTTTGGCGATGACTTCAATCTCGACGAGAGCATCCTTGGGGAGCGCGGCGACCTGAACGGTCGAGCGGGCGGGCGGGATGACGCCTTCCGGGGCCATGAATTTGGCGTAGACCTCGTTCATAGCGGCGAAGTCCTTCATGTCCTTGAGGAAGACGGTGGTCTTGACGACGTGGGAGAGATCGAGGCCGGCCTGGGCCAGGATGGCTTTGAGGCTTTCCAGGACCCGCGTGGTCTGTTCCGTGATGCCGCCGGGGACGAAGACGCCCGTCTTCGGGTCGGTGGGGATACAGCCGGAGGTATAGAGGGTATCGCCGATGCGAATAGCCTGGGAGTATGGGCCAATGGCGGCGGGGGCGGAGGGGGTGGAGATGGCGGTCTTTGTGTGGGGCATGGAATGATTTTAGTTCTGAGTCGCGGATGTTCGTGATGCTGCTGTGAATTGTGCTGCGGAGAGGCAGACGCTGGGTGGCTGGGGGCATCAGACAGAGACAAGAAGTGGAACAGAGGAGAAGAAACGATGGCGGATTTTGAAGCGTTGAAGGCGAAGTATGAGCCGGTGGTGGATGTGGTGAAGCAGTTTGAGCCGTACGGGGCCAAGTTTGTCGGGTCGGAACTGACTGGGGAGCAGTATCACCTGGTGGCGACTGTGCCTTCGAAGGTTGTGCTTGACCGGGTGTGGGATGCGATCAAGGCAGTCGATCCGCAGTATGCGGATTTGAAGCATGAGATCACGAATACCGGCGGCGACACCCAGGAGTACACGATCCAGGCCGGCGATAACCTGAGCAAGGTGAGCAAGCTGTTCTACGGCGACGCGAATCACTATGAGGCGATCGCAAAGGCGAGTGGAATCGACAATCCGGATAAGGTGAGGGTGGGCGAAAACGTGACCGTGCCCGCAGTGAAGTAGAAGGCAGCAAACGCAGGATGAGGACGTAAAGGGTGGTCCGAGGCGGAGACGTCCGGACTGCCCTTACTTTTTGCGTTTCACTTCTTTTCGTCGGGGACGTCGGGGGGTGGGGTGTCGCCGGCGTAGTAGGTCAGGCGGGAGCGGATCTGGGCGTCGGGGTAGTCCGGGACCTTGACGGTGATGCGGTGGAGGCCTGGAGCGATGGGAGCTCCGGGAGTTGCGGCGGTGGGCTGGAAGCTGAGCAGGTAATAGTTGTGGATGTGGTTGGAGAGGCGGCCGATGCCGCGGTCGAAGCCCTTCTGCGTGGTGAAGTTGGTGTACTCGCCGCCGGTGAGCTCCGCGAGGGCGTGGGGGACGTTTTTGCGGACGGCCTGGACGGCCATGAAGATGAGACCCATGGGGCCGGGGCCGTACTGGCCGTGAATGAGGGAGTCCACCATGGAGGTTTTGCCGGGGTTGAAGGAGACGGCGTCCACGACGGTGTTGGTGCGGCCGAGTGAGGCGATAAGGGTCTCGGGCTTGATCTGGGAGCCGTGGTCGCGGGTCTCGCCGATGACGAGGATGGCGCGGCGGTTGCGGGTGAGGGCTGAGGTCTCCGGGGTGGAGTCGAAGAGCTTGTTGGCGTAATCGACGGCGTCGAGGGTGACGGCGCCACCGTCCTCGCAGGGCTCGAGCTTATCGAAGTAGCTGGCGAGCTTGTCGGGGTTATCGGTGAACTTACCGACGAGCTGGGGGTCTGAGCCGTAGTCGACGATGGCAACCTGGCTGGGTGCGCCGCCGATGAGGGAATCGACCATGGAGGCGAGGCCCTTCATGCTGTTGAACTGGCGGAAGGCCTCGCGGGAGCACTGGACGACCACTACCAGGGAAAGGCCAAGGGCATCCGTGTCTTCATCGAGGCGAATGGTCTGGGGGACGCCGTTGTCTTCGACGACGAACTGCTCACGCTTGAGGCCGTAGAGCATGTCGCCTTTTTTGGTTTGAATCTGGGCGGGGACGAGGACGAGATTGGTGGTGGAGCGGAGGACGTAAGGGGTGTCCGGCTGCTGGGGGGCGGGGGTGTAGTCGGAGGTGGGCGGGGTGTGGGTGGGGTGCTCGGGCGGGGCCTGGGCGAGGGCTGCGGCGGTGAGGAGGAGGGGGAGGAGAGCGAGGGCTCGCATGAGTGTGAGTGTATGGGATGTGGGGGTGAGGGGACCCTTCCCCCGGGGTGTTTCTGCGCAAAAATTTGATAACAAAAGGGTTAGGTTTTGTTTACCAGAACGATAGCCCTGCTTTGGTCACCTCCCGGAAAGTTACCCTGAGGTCGGCGCGATTGATGGGGTGAGTGTGGCTTCATAGCAGAGGAGGTGGGTGTGGATGATGGGGAGGATGGCCAAGGGTACGGCGTGGCGGGCGGCCTGGGTGAGGAGGTCGCCGATGATGGGGTGGGCTTCAATGGGGTTGCCGGATTCGATGTCATGCAACATGGAGGATTTGAAGGGGGAGCCGGGTTCGGTCCACTTGGCGAGGATGGTTTGGAGGTACTCCGGGGTGGGTGGGTAACCCAGGGCGGAGGTGATGGCGGTGGACTCCTGAAGGAGCTGCTGGATGAGGGGGGTGCCGCCTGCGGCGACGATGTTCCCGATGGGGGCGCGCATGAGGCAGGTGATGCCGGCGGCGGTGGCGATGGAGATCCACTTGTTCGCCATGTCCTGCAGGATGTTGGGGCTGAGAAGGGATTCGATTCCGGGCGCGGCGAGGGCGTCCGCGATGACGCGGATGCGGGGACCCGAGGGGTCGTCACGGTCGCCAAAGTGGAGGGCGTGGAGGCGGTTGAGGTGGCGGATCTGGCCTTCAGGCGAGCGGACGGCGGAGATGATGGTGGCGCCGCCGAGGACGTGGGCGCGGCCGAAGCGGGCGTCGAGCGCATCCATGTGGGCCATGCCGTTGAGCAGCGGGAGGATCGAAGAGTCTGGACCGACGGCGGGGGCGAAGGAGGTCATCGCGTCTTCAAGATCGTGGGCCTTGCAGCTCAGGAGGATGAGGTCATACGGGGTGTTGAGGTTTTGCGCCAGCACCGTGCGGGGTGGGGGCAGGGTGAGGTCGCCGAGGGGGCTGGTGACGACGAGGCCATTGGCGGCGAGGAGGGCAGCAGTGCGAGGGCGGACGAGGAAGGTGACGTCGCGCCCGGCGGCCAGGAGACGAGCTCCGAAGTAGCCGCCAAGAGCTCCGGCTCCGACGATGAGAATGCGCATGAAGAGATTTTAGAGGATGGAAAGGATTTGTCCTGCCGGACGGGCCCGCTGCGCGCGGGGCGGTCACTTCGTGACTTTTGATCTGGTCGGGGTGAGTCCAGGCTGTATGGGTCCCGGCGTTGCCCGGCATGTGCCGAACATCGTTCGGAGCGAGGATGCACGGGGCGACTCGACCGGTATACCCGTCACGAAGTGACCGCCGCCCGCGCAGGGCGCCCGTCCGGCAGGACTGGGTAGTAGGCTTTCGATAGGAGTGTTTAAACGATGACTTTGACGTATCCGGCGGCGCGGCAGGTGGAGCAGGTGGACGAGTACTTTGGGACGCGGGTGAGCGATCCGTACCGGTGGATGGAAGACCTGGAGTCAGTCGAGCTGAAGACGTGGGTGGAGGCGGAGAATGCGCTGACGCAGAGCTTCCTGGCAGATGTGCCGGAGCGGGCGCATATCCATAAGCGGCTGATGGATTTGACCAACTACGAGCGGGTGGGGATGCCGGAGCGTGAGGGTGGGCGGCTGTTTTACATGCGGAATACGGGGCTGCAGAACCAGAGCGTGCTGTATTGGCAAGAGGGCGAGGACGGCGAGGCGAAGGTGTTGCTGGATCCAAATACGCTGAGCGCGGACGCGACCGTGGCGCTGGGGAGTTATAGCGTCAGCGAGGATGGGCGGCTGATTGCGTATGCGCTGAGCGAGGCGGGGAGCGATCTCCAACGAGTGCATGTGAAGGTGGTGGAGACGGGCGAGGAGCTGAGCGATGTGGTGGACTGGGTGAAGTTCAGCGGGATTGGGTGGGCTAAGGATGGCTCGGGCTTTTACTACTCGGGGTTTGGAGCGCCGGAGGTTTCAAGTGAGGCGGAGAAGGCTGCGGCGCTGAAGGAGGTGAAGGGGTTTCATCGGCTTTACTTTCACACGCTGGGGACGGCGCAGAGTGAGGACGCGGTGGTCTATGAGCGGGCGGATGACAAGGAGATGCTGGTGAGCGGCGGCGTGTCCGAGGATGGGCGTTGGCTGGTGTTGAGCTCGGGCAAGGGGCATACGAATGCGCTGGCGGTGAAGGACCTGTCTATCAAAGAGAAGCAGGGGCCGGAGGTGGGGCTGATACCGATTGCGCCGGTGGATGACGCGATCTATGGGTTTGTGGGGAATGTGGGGGCGCGGGTGTGGCTGATGGTGAACAAGGACGCTCCGAACAGCAGGATTGTTGCAGTGGACCTGGAGCGGCCGGAGCCGGAGCACTGGAAGACGATCGTGCAGGAGACGGAGAACTCCTTGGAGAGCGCGGTGATGGTGGGGGAGATGCTGCTGCTGAGCTACCTGGTGGATGCGAAGACGAAGGTGGAGCAGCGGGGGCTTGATGGCGCGCTGATACGGGAGGTGGTGCTGCCGGGGATTGGGGCGGCGGGGATGGGCGGAGGGCGCAGGGAGGATCGCGATGTGTTCTTTGTGTTTACGAATTATGTGACGCCGGGAACGGTGTACCGGCTGGAGCTGGAGACGGGGGCGACGAGCGTGTGGAAGGCTCCGAAGCTGCAGTTCGACCCGGGCGCTTATGAGACGGTGCAGGTGTTTGCGACCAGTCAAGACGGGACGAAGGTGCCGCTCTTCGTGACGATGAAGAAGGGAACGAAGCTGGATGGGAGTGCTGCGGCGCTGCTGTATGGGTATGGGGGGTTCAGCGTGTCGCTGGGTCCGGCGTATAGTTCGTCGCGGCTGGCCTGGCTGGAGATGGGCGGGATCTACGCGGAGGCGATTCTGCGCGGGGGCGGGGAGTACGGCGAGAGCTGGCACCTGGCGGGGACGAAGACGAAGAAGCAGAACGTCTTCGACGACTTTCTTGCGTGTGCGGAGTATTTGATCAAGGGCGGTTACACATCGGCGAAGAAGCTGGCGATCAATGGCGGGTCGAATGGCGGGCTGCTGGTGGCGGCGGTGAGTTTGCAGCGGCCGGAGCTGTTTGGCGCGGTGCTGGCGCAGGTGGGGGTGCTGGATATGCTGCGGTTCGACCAGTTCACGATTGGGTATGCGTGGAAGCCGGACTATGGGTCGCCGAGCGACAACGAGGAGGAGTTCAAGGCGCTGTATGCGTATAGTCCGCTGCATAATGTGCAGGCGGGGGTAAGGTATCCGGCGACGCTGATTACGACGGGCGACCACGACGACCGGGTGTTTCCGGCGCATAGCTTCAAGTATGCGGCGCGGCTGCAGGAGGCGGCGCGGGAGACGCAGGACGCCGAGCCGATGCTGATTCGGGTGGAGACGCGGGCGGGGCACGGCGGTGG
Organism: uncultured Acidobacteriaceae bacterium; assembly: GCA_964242025.1. Classification (GTDB taxonomy): domain Bacteria; phylum Acidobacteriota; class Terriglobia; order Terriglobales; family Acidobacteriaceae; genus Edaphobacter. Next base: position 182,109 of record CAXSZW010000001.1, on the reverse strand, counting down.
GATGCCGCTTTCAAAGCAGCTGGATGTGACGGCGGATATGTATGCGTTTGTGGTGAAGGAGTGTGGGCTGTAAGGGCTTAGGGCCGTCCGAAATGGTACGGCTTGCTTGCACAGGGCGATGCGGTATGCTGTAGCCCCGCGGGTACGTTGGTCACTCGAAGCGGGCACGATCTTCTGGAGGCATTCTCATGGCTGCAGCAAAGCGATTCAGTTCTCAGAAACGGGTGGCGCTGGCCGGCAGCACGAAGGCTGCGGCGGTGGCTGCTCCTCCTTTGGAAGGCGCGGAGGCGACGAAGGTTGAGGGTGCGAAGCCGGCGAAGGCGAGCTTCGGGAAGTTCACGGTGTCCGTGGTGACGAGGCCGAAGGAGGCGATCGACACGAAGAAGCTGGGGAAGGCGGGCTTCCGGCTGACGCGGGCGGAGTACAACAAGCGCCATGCGGGCGATCCGGCCGCGGTGAAGGTGGTGAAGGCGTTTGCGGCGGAGTTTGGGCTGACGGCGGAGGGTCCGAAGCCGGGGCACAGGACCGTGCACGTGACGGGCAGCCAGGCGGCGATGGAGAAGGCGTTTGGCGTGATGCTGAAGACGCATGAGATGGATGGCACGAAGTATCGCGTGCGCGAAGGCGAGATCTGCCTACCGGAAGAGTTGATTGGGCATGTGACGGCGGTGCTGGGGCTGGATAACCGCCCGCAGGCGAAGCCGCACTACCGGGTGCGGAAGGTGGAGGAGGGTGGGGTGGCGAGTCCCCATGCGACGAATGTGTCCTACACACCAGTACAGGTGGCGACGCTGTATGGCTATCCTTCGGGCGCGAAGGCGACGGGGCAGACGATTGGGCTGATCGAGCTGGGTGGCGGGTACAAGGCGGCGGATATTACGGCGTACTTCAAAGGGCTGGGCGTGACCGCTCCGACGGTGACGGCAGTGCTGGTGGATAAGGCGAAGAACGCGCCGACGACGGCGACGAGCGCGGATGGGGAGGTGCTGCTGGATATCGAGGTGGCGGGTGCGGTGGCTCCAGGGGCGAAGATTGCGGTGTACTTTGCGCCGAACACGGACCAGGGATTTATCGATGCGATCTCCACGGCGGTGCATGACACGACGAACAAGCCGAGTGTGATTTCGATCAGCTGGGGCGGGCCGGAGTCGACGTGGACGGCGCAATCGATGACAGCGCTGGACAATGCGTGCCAGGCGGCGGCGGCGCTGGGCGTGACGATTACGGTGGCGAGCGGCGATAACGGCTCGACCGACGGCGTGGCGGGGAAGACGAACCATGTGGATTTTCCGGCGTCGAGCCCGCATGTGCTGGGGTGCGGCGGGACGAAGCTGGTGGGGTCTGGCGCGAAGATTACGAGTGAAGTGGTTTGGAATGAGACGGCTGCGAATGAAGGGGCGACGGGTGGCGGGGTGAGCAATGTGTTTCCGCTGCCGACGTGGCAGGCGAATGCGAAGGTGCCCAAGGCGACGGTGGCGGCGGGTGGGCGCGGGGTGCCGGATGTGTCAGGGAATGCTGATCCGGCGACGGGGTACTCGGTGCGGGTGGATGGGGCGAACTACGTGTACGGCGGGACCAGTGCGGTTGCGCCGCTGTGGGCAGGGTTGATTGCGCTTTCCAATGCGGCCAACAAGAAGTCGGCAGGGTTCATCAACCCCACGATCTACGCGGCTTCCGCGAAGACGAGCTTCCGGGATATCACTTCCGGAAATAACGGGGGGTTTTCGGCGGCGGCGGGATGGGATGCGTGTACGGGCATGGGGAGTCCGGTTGGGACGGCCATCGTAAAGCTACTGGCGAAGACGGCGACCACCGGGAGTACGAAGGGGAAGGCGGTTGCGGCTGCTGTGCCGTTGAAGGCGGCGGCGAAGAAGACGGCGGTAAAGAAGGCCGTTTCGAAGGGAAAGTAGCGGTTTTGACCATGTCCACCACGTTGTGGTGGATGCGTGGCTGATGGTGGTTTCTGGTGTGGCTATCGTGGTCAAGAAGCAGCAAGTAGCGATGGTGAACCCCGCGTCAATCGCGGGGTTCAGCGTGTTTGGGGTGTATTTTCATTTGATGGTGGCCAGCCACTACCTTTCTGGTTAACTTTGGCCCTTGGCGTGCGTTTTTGGGTGGGCACTTTTGGAGGGGCGTTCGACGTCCTTCGTACCGTCATCCGCCGATGTGAGGCCGTCCTCCGTCCTCATTCGGCGAGGATCAGTGCAGTGGCGATCTGTCTCCAGGCTCGTCTTCCTGGCAGGGTTATGGCTGCTGCGGGGGGCCGGGATCGCCAGCAGGTTTGGCCTTTGGTGGGGCGTGCGTGGTGGCCTCTGCGACGGCGGCCTTGCGCTGGTCCGGTGTCAGGAAATGGTCAAAGCTTTTGGAGGACGTCATGCCGCGAAGGTTCTGATCGGCGAAGTCCATCAACGCTGTCCAATCTTCGCCGGTAAATGCATGAGCGTGGTGCGAGTAGTGCACGCCCAGCTTGTCCTGTGCGTTCAGGAGCGCATAGGCCGTCCAAGCCGCGCGGATGGAGTGCTCGACCGCGCCGGGATAGGAGATGGTGTCGGCATCGCCTTCCAGAGCGATAAAGGGGCGGGGCGCACACAGTGCGAGGAACCAATGCTCATCGAAGGGAAGTTTTTCTTGCTGTCCCCAGAACTGATGAAGGTGGGGCGAAAACCAGTTGGGATACTTCCGTTCCATCATGTCCAGCGTCTCGCTGTTATCCGGGCCGGCGAAACGATAGGCCCCGACCCCGCCTCCGCCGGTCACGACGGGCGCTCCCATCAGCCGGTCGTCGAAGGCGGCTGCGACCATGGACGATTTACCGGCTCGGGATGCGCCGGTGATGATCAGCTTCGTCTTATCGATTGCGGGATCGGTAACGAGGTAGTCGGCGACACGGGATGCACCCCAGGCCCAGCCTCCGAGGATGCCCCAGTCGTATCCCGGATACGCGGGGTAGAAGCGTGTATGACGGAAGGTGAAGCTTCCATCCGGCTCACGCAGGGTGGTGTCTTCCGCGCAGTCGTTGTCGTTGTACGTCACCAGGGCATAACCGCGCGCGAAGAGGTCAGCCCGGGATGTCGCGATCATCTCTGCGGTCGGTGGCGTCATGGGCGGCCGATTCACCGCGGCACCCGCTGCGGGGGTAGCGCTGCCTTGTCCCACGAGCAAGAGCACATCCGTGCCCTTGCCTTGCGTGGGCCCTTGAGGACTGCGCGGGAGTGTGGGGCCGCCGGGCGGTTCGGTGGTCTGGGAGATGATGGCTGGGACAGGGCCTTTGGCGTCCGTGGGGGTGAAGATGCCGATATAAAGTTCCAACTTGCGTTCCGGCCCAAAGGTGAGCTTGACCAGACGGTACTTCACCTTGCCATCCAGCAGGAGCTGTGTGCTCACCTGCTCGCCTTGTACATTGCCCGGCGGCGGAGGCATGGTTCCAACCGCATAGTAGGCAAGGATCGTGCGAATCTCTTGACGGCGCTTCTCCCACTGGGCAGCCGTGGTCACCTTCGTCCCATCGTTCATGGTCAGGATGTCCGGCAACTCAGGATGTACCGGGAGCTTGTCTACGCCGGGCAGCGGCTTTGTAACGGTCTTGACATCAGGGAGGGGAATTTCATCTGGATCCGGTCCATTGGTCTGCGCGGCGAGCGTTGCCGACAGACTCATGATCGCGGCAAAGCTCAGGAGCAGTTTCACTGATGCTGATTTCATGAGCACCATGCTAACGACGTGGAACGGGTGACGGCAATGGGGCGTGGCTCGATCCAAGGCGGGATTGTTGCGCGGGGGATGGGGTGGGCTAGATCTTTTGAACCCGTTGCACGTCGCGGACGCCGGGGACTTTTTTGAGGTTCTGGGTGAGCTTGGTGAGGTGGCGGACGTCGACTGTTTCAATGACGAAGTCGACGACGAAGGTACCGTCGGTGGCCGGTTTGGAATCGACCGAGCGGATGTTGGTGCCGTCCTCCGCGATGATGGCGGTGAACTCCTTGAGCAGGCCGGCGCGGTCTTCGCAGAAGATGGTGAGCTTGACGGGGTAGGTGGTGGGCTTGGCGCCGCCGGCGGTTTTGGAGTGCTCGTCGCCCCACTCGACCTGGATGCGGCGGTCGGACTCATAGAGCAGGTTCTGAACGTTGGGGCAGACGCGGGCGTGGACGGCGACGCCCTTGCCGCGGGTGACGTAGCCGATGATCTCTTCGCCGCGGATGGGGTTGCAACATCGGGCGCGGTAGACGAGGAGGTCGTCCTGGCCTTCCACCTGGAGCGAGTCCGATCCCTTGCCGAAGAAGACGCGCTTGACCGCGTCCGACATCTTGCTGATGGAGTCTGTGACGCCTGCTTCCGGCTCCGGGACCTCTGGCGCCATGGTGGAGCCGGGCTCCAGCTTGTTGAGGACGACGCGGGCGCTGTATTTGCCGAAGCCGACGCCGGCGATGAGTTCCGGCTCCGAGCCGAGGCCGTAGTCGTTGGCAACGCGGGTGTAATCGGTCGCGGTGAACTTGGAAAGAGTGATCTTCCACTTGCGGGCTTCGCGCTCCAGCAGCTTTTTGCCGATGTCCATGGCGCGCTCGCGCTGGTGCTCATTGAGCCAGTGCTTGATCTTGTTGCGGGCGCGGCTGGACTTGGTGAAGGAGAGCCAATCGCGGCTGGGAGCGTGGCCGGTCTGGGTGGAGATTTCGACGATATCGCCGTTTCTAAGCCGGGTACGTAACGGGACAATACGCCCGTTGATCTTTGCGCCGATGGTGGTGTTGCCCACCTCGGTGTGGATGGCGTAGGCGAAGTCGATGGGGCTGGCGTCCTTGGGCAGGACGACGACCTTGCCTTTGGGGGTAAAGGTGTAGACCTCGTCCGGGTACATGTCCATTTTGAGGGTGGACATGAACTCGTTGGGGTCGGTCATCTCGCGCTGCCATTCCATGAGCTGGCGGACCCAGGCGAGGCGCTGCTCGTCCTTGGCGGAGACGGCGTCGCCGGCCTTGTACTTCCAGTGCGCGGCGATGCCTTCCTCGGCGATGCGATGCATCTCCTCCGTGCGGATCTGGACCTCAAACTGGTGGCCGCCGGCGGCGATGAGCGTGGTGTGCAGGGACTGATACAAATTGGGCCGGGGCATCGCGATGAAGTCCTTGATGCGGCCGGGGACGGGACGCCACTGGGCGTGGAGGAGGCCAAGGACGGCGTAGCACTCGCCGACGGTGTGGCAGATGACGCGGATGGCGAGGAGGTCGTAGACCTGATCGACGGGGATTTTTTGGGAGGCGAGCTTTTGCTGGATGGAGTAGAGGCGCTTGATGCGGGATTCGACGCGGGCCTGGATGCCGGACTCCTGCAGCTTGGATTGCAGGGTGGCGACGATGGAGGAGAGGAAGTCCTCATTGGCGCCGCGAAGGGATTCGACCTCCTCTTCCACCTGCTTGTAGGCGTCGGGGTCGGTGTAGCGGAAGGCGAGGTCTTCGAGTTCGCCGCGCAGCTTGCCCATGCCGAGGCGGTGGGCGAGCGGGGCGTAGATGTCGAGGGTCTCCTGGGCGATGCGCTGGCGCTTTTCCGGCTTCAGGTGCTCCAGCGTGCGCATGTTGTGCAGGCGGTCCGCGAGCTTGATGATGACGACGCGAACGTCCGTGACCATGGCGAGGAGCATCTTGCGGATGTTCTCCGCCTGGTGGTCTTCGCGGTTGGCAAACTTGATCTTGTCGAGCTTGGTGACGCCTTCGACGATGTGGGCGACCTGCTCGTTGAAGCGGCGGGCGATTTCAGGGGTGGTGACGTCGGTGTCTTCGACGGCGTCATGCAGCAGGCCGGCGGCGATGGCGGTGGAGTCCATCTTGAGGTCGGCGAGGATCTGGCAGACCTCCAGCGGGTGGATGATGTACGGCTCGCCCGAGGCGCGCTTCTGGCCGTCATGCTGCTGGATGCAGAAGGCCCAGGCGCGGCGGATGATCTCAAGATCGTCCATGGGGCGGTTGTGGTGGACGGTGGCGAGGAGGTGATCGAACTTCGCCTCAATGGAGTTGGGCGGGGCGTTGGGCGCGAGCGGGGCGGGTGCGGGCTGGAGCGGTGCGAAGGAGCCGGCGGGTTCGGCGAGGTCGAACGTGTGGGTGGTGTCACGGGACAAATCAGAGGGGATGCGTGCGGGGCGGCTGGCGGGGATCTGAAGCGCAGACTCAAGCTCGATACCGGCGTTGGACTGCGGCGGGTCGGGGGCGAGAGACGGGTTCAGAGGACCGGGCTCCGGCAGCGCCTGGGAGGCGGGCTGCGGGGTGGCCGGCAGAGTGCTTGCCATAGTGCATTATAGGCTGGGGCTGTGACGGGCCGCACCCGGTCGAAGCGGGGATCTCGGCGGAAAGCGTCCTGCCGGCAGGAGCGGCGAGGGTCTCCCCGGCCCGGCGCTGCCCTGATTTTTGGCGATTCAGAAGACCGGAGGTAACCCGGCGCGGGTTTGTTGCCTCACATCGTATGACGTGGCGTGAGCCCATTGAGCGAACGCCCTACAGTCAAGGAGGATTTGAGGCTATGAGTCTGAAGGATGTTTTAATCGACGAGTTGCGGGATCTATACAGCGCTGAAAACCAGTTGTTGAAGGCGCTGCCGAAGGCCGCTAGGGGCACCGAAAGCGCGGAGCTGAAGGCGATCTTCAAACAGCATCTGGAGGAGACCAAGGGCCAGGTCGTGCGGCTGCGGGAGGTCTTTACGACCCTGGGCAAGAAGCCAACCGGCAAGCATTGCGAGGGGATGGAAGGCGCCATCAAGGAAGTGCAGGAGGCGCTCGAAGAAGATGAAGAGGGCGCGTTGAAGGACGCCGGCATCATCGGCGCGGCGATGCGGGTGGAGCACTATGAGATCGCCGGGTACACGGTGGCGATCGCGATGGCGAAGCAGCTTGGCGAAAAGGAGATTGTCGCGACGCTGACCGAGACCCTGAAGGAAGAGCAGAACGCCGGAAAGCTGGTGCTCAACGCCTCCAAGCAGATCCTGAAGGACGCGGAGCAAGACGAAGAAGAGGATGAAGAGGACGAGGACTCCAAGCCAAAGACCGCCAAGGAGAAGCAGTCCGAGCAGGAGAGCGAGCAGGATGAGGCCGAGGCCAAACCGGAGCTGCAGGCTGGCTCCTCCGCCGCGAAAAAGACAGCGAAGAAGTAAGGCCCGGAGCAAACCTCCGTTGAATCAACGCAGAGCGCCCCGATGTTTGGGGCGCTTTGACTTTGGTGGAGGCGGACGCCTAAAGTGGCGTCCATATGATTCGATCGCTTGTGCTTGCCGTTGTGTCTCTTGTCCCTGCATTGATGAGTGCGCCACTGGCTGCGCAGGCTCGTCCTGCGATCACCGGTGTGGCGTTTGCGCGGTTCTACACCAGCGATCCCGCGGGGGCGCAGCGGCTTTACGGCGACACGCTGGGGTATGAGCGGCATGAGGCCAAGGGCGAGTTGATCTACCCCGTGAACGCGCAGCAATGGATTGAGCTGGTGCCCAAAGCCGCCCCGCGGGCGAACGAACGGATGATCGCTGTGGGGTTTACGACGCGGGATGCAGCGGGGCTGGCGAAGTATCTGACCGCCCATGGCGTGGCGTTGGCGGAGCCGCTTCACGACGGCGAGTTTGGCGTGCGCGATCCGGAGGGGAACCTGGTCTTCTTTGTGCAGAGCGGGACCTCGCCCCTGGGTCCGGGCAAGGCTCTGGCCGCCTCAGCCAAGGCTCCAAGCCGGCGGCTGATCCATGCGGGCTACATTGTGCAGGATCGGGCGAAGGAGGATGCCTTCTGGCGCGGGCTGCTGGGGTTCCGGCCATACTGGTCCGGCGGCGGCGGCAAGGTGCCGGGCGAGATTGACTGGGCAGCGCTGCAGGTGCCGGAGGGTACGGACTGGCTGGAGTACATGCTGCACATTTCGCCGACAAGCGACCTGCATGAGCATGGCGTGGCGGACCACATCTCCCTGGGCGTGCCCACGATGGAAGCGGCGATGAAGACGCTGGCGGCCAACCACTGCGCGGGACCGAACTGCACGGCGGCAAAGCTGGGTCGCGACGGCAAGGTACAACTGAACCTGTATGACCCGGATCAGACGCGCGTGGAGCTGATGGAGTTCAAGCCGTCCGGGCCGAACTGCTGCGCGCCGTACACGGGTAAACAACCCACGGAGATTGAGGATAAATGACGACACGACGGAGTTTTCTTGAGCTTTCAGCGAAGGTAGCGGCCGCGGGTTGTGTGCTTGGCCGCGGCGCCGAAGGCATGGCGCAGATGAGCCCGGGCATGACCTACGGGGTGCAGATGTATATGGTGCGGAAGCAGGCGGAGAAGGATCTGGCCGCCGCGCTGAAGGCCATCCATGACGCGGGGTTCGAGCAGGTGGAGCTGTACCCGATTGCCTACAAGCGTTCGCCGGCGGAGCTGAAGAAGATGATTGCGGATGCGGGGTTGAAGGCGATCTCAGGGCACTTCGATTACACGGGCCGGGATGCCAGTCTGGAGTATGCGCATGGATTGGGCTTGAAGTACCTGATCTGCCCCATGCTGCCGGAGGATCAGAAGCTGACGCTCGACGGGTTCAAGAAGGCGGCGGAGCACTTCAGCGGTTGGGGTGAGGCGACGAAGAAGGCGGGGATGCAGTTTGCGTTTCACAACCATGACTACGAGTTCAAGCCGATCGACGGCTCGAACGGGTGGACAGTGTTGATGAACGGGACGGACGCCGCGACGGTCAAGCTGGAGTTCGATATGTTCTGGCTGACGACGGCGGGGCAGAATCCGGCGGAGATGCTGCGCAAGTATGCGAACCGCGCGGTGCTGGTGCATATGAAGGATCGGACCAAAGATGCGCCGATAAGCTATGTGGTGAGCGATAAGGCGACGAGCTACTGCACGGAGTTGGGCAAGGGCACGATCGACTGGCCGGCGCTGCTGAAGCAGGCGAAGGCGCAGGGGATCAGGTATGCGTTCCTGGATCAGGACGACACGAAGATCCCGGTGGACGCGAGCATGAAGGCCAGCCGCGAGTATCTGCGGACCGTGAAGCTTTGAAGGCACTTCGTGCTGTTCTCGGCTTCGCGTGGGCCTACCGTTGGTCGGCAATGAAGATTGTGCCGAGCAACGCTCGGACTACGCGAAGCCCAAGACGTGTCACGAAGTGACCGCCGCCCGCGCAGGGCGTATTTATGCTCTGGCGGGCAGGATTTCGCTGACGTCGATCATCTGGGTGGGGTAATCGCCGGTGTAGCAGGCGGTGCAGAAGCTTGCGGGGGAGAGGCCGTCGGCGGGCTCGCCCGTGGTGCAGGAGTGGGTCAGGCCAACCAGCGAAAGATACGCCAGGGTATCCGCCTCAATGTACTGGCGAATCTCTTCGAGCGACTTGTTCGCGGCGATGAGGTGCTCCTTGCTGGGCGTGTCCACGCCGTAAAAACATGGGCTGATGGTGGGTGGACAGGAGATGCGGAGGTGGACTTCGGTCGCGCCTGCGGCCCGCACCATGCGTACGATCTTGCGGGAGGTGGTGCCGCGGATGATGGAGTCGTCGATGAGGATCACGCGCTTGCCTTCAAGCAGGGCGCGGCTGGGGTTCAGCTTCATGCGGACGCCGAAGTCGCGGACGCGCTGCGTGGGCTCAATAAAGGTGCGGCCGACGTAGTGGTTGCGGATGAGGCCGAAGTTGAACGGAATGCCGGACTCCGCGGCGTAGCCCAGCGCGGCGGTGACGCCGGAGTCAGGTACGGGGACGACGAGATCGGCAGGAACGGCGGACTCGCGGGCAAGCTGACGGCCCATCTCCTCGCGGCTCCACTGAACCCAGCGGCCAAAGACCTTGGAGTCCGGGCGCGCGAAGTACACGTGCTCAAACACGCAGGAGGCGTTGGGGACGACGCCCTTGGCGAAGTGGCGGCTGGTGACACCGTCTTCGCTGACCATGACGAGCTCGCCGGGTTCGACATCGCGCTCATACTTGGCGTGTAACAGGTCGAGCGCGCAGGTCTCGGAGGCGAAGCAGAAGGTGTCCGGCGCGCCATCCTCGCCGGTGATCCGGCCCATGCAGAGCGGGCGGAAGCCGTGCGGATCGCGGGCGGCGAAGATGCGGTTGCGCGTCATCATGACGATGGAGAACGCGCCTTCCACCTGCGCCAGCGCCTCTGCCATGCAGTCCACCAGCGTGGTGCACTTGGAGTGGGCGACGAGCTGGATGATGATCTCGGAGTCGGACGTGGTCTGGAAGATGGCGCCGTCGCGCTCCAGCCGCTCCTTGGCCGTGCCCAGGTTGATGAGGTTGCCGTTGTGCGCGATGGCGATGAGGCCCTTGGTGGATTCAACCGAGATGGGCTGCGCGTTCAGCAGGGCGGAGTCGCCGGTAGTGCTGTACCGCGTGTGGCCGATGGCGAGGTGGCCGGGGAGCTTTTGGAGGACGTCATCGGTGAAGATCTCCGAGACCAGGCCCATGCCCTTGATGTCGTTGATGTGCTCGCCGTCCGCGGAGGCGATGCCGCCTGACTCCTGGCCGCGATGCTGCAGCGAATACAGCCCCCAGTACGTCAGCCGCGCCGCGTCGGGATGGTTGTAGACGGCCATGACGCCGCACTCCTCGCGGAGTTTGTCGAGGTGCTCTTGGGCTTCGTGATCCTGCATCCGCTCTGCTTCCAGTTCAAGGCTCAAGGTGGTGCTCATGCGAAGACCTCTTCGGCGAGCTGCGCTTCGAGCGATCCGGCCCACGGGCTTCGGAGTTCATCGATGCCCGCTTCAACGAGCGTGACTCCGGCAGCGTTGATCTCCACCACATCGGCAATCGTTTCGCCGATATCCAGCGGCCAGATCTCGCCGGTCTCGTCCAGCAGCGTGCAGATCAGCGCGTAGTCCTCTGGCGCGCAGGTCACGATGACCTCCGTGGCGTTCTCGTTGAAGAGCGCGGCGGCATAGTCCGCCTCACCTGCTCCGCCCAGCGTGGCGCGGACGCCAATGCCGCTCGACAGCGCAGCCTTGGACAGCGCCACGGCCAGGCCGCCATCGGAGATGTCGGCGGCGGAGCGAATGAGACCCCGTGCGGCCAGCTCCGCGAGAGCGCGATGAAGAGCGGCCTCCGCGGCAATATCCAGTTCAGGGAGCGTGCCCCAGAAGCCGCCCAGCACCTGCGCAGCGTACGCCGAGGACCCCAGCTCTGCTTCGCCGGTAGAGTCCAGGCCGGCGGTCGATTGCAGCAGCAGAACCTTATCGCCGACGGCCTGAAAGGCGCTCGGCACGGCCTTGGTCACGTCATCCAGGATGCCGACGATGCCCATCACCGGCGTCGGATAAATCCCTTCGCCCAGGGTTTCGTTATACAGGCTGACGTTGCCTCCGGTGACCGGGGTGCCCAGCGCATTGCAGGCCTCCGCGATGCCGTCAATCGCCTGCGAAAGTTGTGCCATGATCTCCGGCTTCTGCGGATTGCCGAAGTTCAGGCAGTTGGTGGCCGCCACCGGCGTCGCGCCGGTACAGGCGACCTTACGGGCGGCCTCCGCGACCGCGTGCATCGCGCCCAGCCTGGGGTTGAGATAACACCAGCGGCCGTTGCCGGCGAGCGCCATGGCCAGCCCACGCTCCTTGCCGCTCGTCCCGGTGCCCTTGATGCGCATGACACCGGCCTCGCCGCCCGGGCCCTGCACGGTGTTGGTCTGGACCATGGAGTCGTACTGCTCAAAGATGTACCGCTTGTCGCAGATATTCGCGCTGGCCAGCAGCTTCATCAGGTCCGCGGTGTAGTCGCGCGGCTTCTTCAGCGCCTCGAGCACCCCCGCCGGGGGATCCTTCGGCACCGGCGCCGTCCACGTCCCGACAGGCCGGTGATAGACCGGCGCATCGTCGGTCAGCGCCTTATTCGGAATCTCTGCCTCCAGCACGCCGCCGTGATACACCCGCATCACGTCATCCGCCGTAACGATCCCCACCTCCGCGCAGTCCAGCCCCCACCTGCGGAAGACGGCCAGCACCTCGTCTTCGCGGCCTTTCGCGGCGACCAGCAGCATACGCTCCTGGCTTTCGCTCAACATGATCTCGTAGGTGGACATGCCGGTCTCGCGCTGCGGCACCTTATCCAGCTCAATGGTCACGCCCAGGCTTCCACGCGCCCCCATCTCGCAGGTGCTACAGGTCAGGCCCGCCGCGCCCATGTCCTGGATGCCCAGGACCGCGCCTGTCTTCATCACATCCAGGCAGGCCTCCAGCAGCAGCTTTTCGAGGAACGGATCGCCCATCTGCACGTTGGGCCGCTTCTGCTCCGACCCTTCGGTGAACTCTTCGCTGGCCATCGTCGCGCCATGAATGCCGTCGCGGCCCGTCTTTGCCCCCACATAAAACACTGGGTTCCCGACACCCTCAGCCTTCGCATAAAAAATCTCATCCGTCCGCACCAGACCCAGCGCAAATGCATTCAGCAGCGGGTTGCCGGAGTAGCACGCCTCAAACCGCGTCTCGCCCCCCAGGTTGGGCACGCCGAAGCAGTTGCCGTATCCGCCCACGCCGTGAACGACGCCGGTCATGGTCTGGCGATTGCGTGCGTAGTCGATCGACCCGTCCGCCTTGCCCTCACCCGGAGTCAACGGCCCAAAGCGCAGCGAATCCATCACCGCTAGCGGCCGCGCGCCCATGGTGAAGATATCGCGCAGGATGCCGCCGACGCCCGTCGCCGCGCCCTGGTACGGCTCAATGTAGCTGGGGTGGTTATGGCTTTCGATCTTGAACGCGCAGGCCCAGCCTTCGCCCACGTCGATGATGCCGGCGTTCTCGCCGGGCCCCTGCACTACGGCGCCGGGGCCGCCCAGCCGCGTGCCCTTGGTGGGCAACCGCTTCAGGTGGACGCGGCTGGATTTGTAACTGCAATGCTCGCTCCACATGACGGAGAAGATGCCAAGCTCCGTCAGCGAGGGCGTACGGCCGAGCGCCTGCTCGATGCGCGCGTACTCCTCATCCGTGATGCTATGGGTCTTCAACAGCGCCGGCGTGATGACGGTGGGCGCGGGAATCTGGCTGGGCGGGGTCGTCTGGGTGGGCTGGACGTGCTGGTTTTCCATGGCTCGCTGCTTCGATTGTCGCATGATGAGCCCCCCGGGATGCACCGGGGATGGGGCGTTTCGGTTACCGGCCAGCGTGCTAAGGAAAGCTCGCTAAACGCCCGTCGACCCGAATCCGCCAGCATTCCTCGGCGTCTCATCCAACGTCTCCACAGCCTCAAACTTCGCCTGAATCCGCTGCACGATGCGCAACTGCGCAATCCGCGCGCCCGGCGTGACCGTGTACGGAAGGGATGAGAGATTCGTCATGACCACCTTGATCTCGCCGCGGTAACCAGGGTCAATGACGCCGGCAAGCGTGGTGATGCCCTTCACTGCCAGCCCGGACCGATCCTCCACCAGCGCGCCGAAGCCGTCCGGCAGGCCCAGCGCCAGGCCGGTGGGCACCGCAGCGGTCTCGCCGGGCTCCAGCTTCCACTCGGAGACGGCATGCAGGTCCGCGGCCAGATCGCCAAAAGGCCCGGTATGGGCGTAACGCGGAAGCTGGGCGTCAGGATGCATGCGAAGAACTTGAATGGACGGGGCGACGATTGTTGCAGCCAGATTCATACGCGGAGTTTATCCTGCCTCAGCAACGCCAGCGCGCGAACAGAGAACCCAGCCGCCACAGAGAACCGCGATTGATGACAGGCGTCCGCGAGCCACCGGTCTGTTCATGTCATCGAAGCCGGACAGCTCAGGCCATCTTCCGCGGAGTCAAGGGCCATGACTTCGCATCCGATTTGAGTACCAGCAAAGATATGACGAAGAAAACAGAACGAGAAGGACGTGTACGCGATGTTGCAGGCAGCAGTCAAAGGAACGGGACGGCCGGGACAACCGGCATTGGTATTGATGCATTTCCTGGGCGGAAGCACGCGGGAGTGGGATGAAGTGCTCGCGCTTTTAGGCGATGACGTCCGCACCGCTGCAGTCGATCTGCCGGGATTTGGCGTGGCCGCCGACGTGCCCGGATACTCCGTGGAACACATGGCGGATGCGGTTGAGGATCTGATCGGGCGTCTGCAGCTTGGACGATACGTGCTGGTCGGCCACAGCATGTCCGGCAAGGTTGCGGCGGTGATGGCGCGCCGGATCGCGGATCGTGCGTCGGCCAGAGCCTCCGATGGCCATGGACGCGGAGCGATGCATGCGGAGCGGCTGGACGGGCTCGCGGGCCTCCTGCTGATCGCGCCGTCGCCGCCTTCGCCTGAGCCCATGGCTGGCGATAAGCGCAGCTCCATGCTGGACAACCTGGGGGAGGCACACGACGATGACCGCAAGCGCGCGCGGGCGTACATCACCAAGAATGATGAGCGGGACCTTCCGCCGGAGGTGCTGGAGCGCGCCGTCACCGAGGTCCTGAAGATGAACCGCGCAGCCTGGGTGGCGTGGCTGGAGCACGGCAGCAAGGAAGACTGGGCGGAGCGCGTCGGCGTACTGGACCTGCCCACGGTTATCGTCGCGGGAGGAAAAGACCGCTCGCTTGGGCCGGACCAGCAGCGTGAGCTCACCATGCCGCATTTTGCGCACGCGGAGTTACGTATTGTCGCGGACTCCTCGCACCTGGTTCCGATGGAGAAGCCGCAAGCGCTCACGGCCATCCTGCGTGAAGTTGTAACCGGGCTGGGCTCGGCCGCACCGCTCGTTCCACCCCATTATCAGGAGTTGATCGACTCCAACCGCGTCTCGCCGAGAACCCGTGCCGTGCTGGAAGAGCGCATCGCCGGGCCGGCGAAGACAGACGTGCTCACACCCTCGCAGATGGAGATGCTGCGGCTGCTCTGCGATCGCGTCGTGCCGCAGGATGAGAGCCACGAGATCGATCTTGCCGGCACCATCGCAGCGCAACTCGCCACCGGCAAGGGCGATGGCTGGCGCTACTCCGTGCTGCCGGAAGACGTGGAAGCGTACCGCAAGGGCCTGGATGACCTGGCCGCACGCGGTTTCGACCGCATGAGCGAGCAAGCCAGGGACGCCCTGTTGCATCAGTTCGCCGCGGCCAAAGGCTCGCCTGAAGCGCGCTGGTTTGAGGAGGTGCGCGGCGATGCCACCACCGCCTACATCTCGCATCCCGCCACCTACGCGCGCATCGGTTACAGCGGTATCGGCGTGGGTGGCGCACACACCTCGCACCAGGGCTTTGTCTCCATCGCCATCGGCGAAGTCGAATCCTGGGAGCCCAAGCCCGCAACAGAAGGCCAAACGCAATGAACGCCAGCACGATGAAGCGTTTCAGCACCTCAGACGTCGTCGATGTCGTCGTCATCGGCACCGGCGCGGGCGGCGCGCCCGTCATGGCGACGCTCGCCGAGGCCGGCCTCTCCGTCGTCGCGCTCGAAGCCGGACGATGGTGGAACCCCGCCGAAGAATACGCCGCAGACGAACCCAACATGTCCGAGCTCTACTGGCTCGACGAGCGCATCAGCGCGGGCGAAACCCCCACGGCCTTCGGCGGCAACAACAGCGGCACCGGCGTCGGCGGCTCCATGCTGCACTGGGGCGCATACGCTCCCCGCGCGGATGAGCGCGACCTCAAGCTCCACACCGACTCCGGCCTCGGCGTCGACTTCCCCCTCGACTACGCCGACCTCGTCCCCTTCTACGAAGAACTGGAGACGTTCATGGGCGTCTCCGGCCCAAGCCCCTACCCCTGGGACCCCGCACGCAAATACCCCCTCGGCCCCATCCCCCTGAACGCCCCCGCGCATGCCATGCAGCAGGGTTTCGCCGCGCTCGGCATCCGCACCGCCCCCGCCCCCATCGCCGCCGTCTCCGCGCCATACACGCAGCCCGGATACCCCGAGCGTCAACCCTGCGTCGGCTGCGGCTTCTGCCACCAGGGCTGCGTCTTCAACGGAGCCAAGGGCAGCATGGACGTCACCTGGCTCCCCCGCGCCCTCACCGCCGGCGCCGAAATCCGCGCCAACAGCTTCGCCCACGCCATCGAGCTCAACCCCCAGGGCCACATCGAAGCCGTCATCTATCGGCACGCGGGGCAAGATGTCCGCCAGCGCTGCAAAGCCGTCTTCCTCTGCGCCGGCGCAGTCGAAACCCCACGCCTCCTCCTCCACACCGGCCTCGCCAACTCCTCCGGCCAGGTCGGCCGCAACTTCACCGCCCACGTTGCCACCCAGGTCTGGGGCACCTTTGCACCGGAGATGCGCATGAACAAAGGCTTCCCCGCCTCCCTCATTACCGAAGACCTGATGCGCCCGAAGGACGCCAACTTCGCCGGCGGCTACCTCGTCCAGCCCCTCGGCGTCGTCCCCGTCACCTTCGCCAGGCAAGCCGCCCGTGGCCGCGGCCTCTTCGGACGCGAACTCGTCCACTACCTCGACCGCTACAACCACATCGCCGGCATCGGGATCAACGGCGACTGCCTCCCCTACGACCACAACTTCCTCGAGCTCTCCTCCGAGCCCGACCCCCGCGACGGCCTCGGCATCCCCAAGCCCCTCATCCATTTCTCCTACGGCGAAAACGAACGCCGCATGTCCGCCCACGGCGCGAAGATCATGACCGCTGCATGGCAAGCCGCCGGCGCCGCCGACATCTGGACCTTCGAGCGTTCCGCCCACACCATCGGCACCGCCCGCATGGGCACAGATCCCCGCACCAGCGTCGTCGACCCCTTCGGCCGCGCCCATGACATCCCCAACCTCTGGATCAGCGACAACTCCACCTTCCCCGCCGCGCTCGCCGCCAACCCCGCCCTGACCATCATGGCCTTGGCCCTACGATCAGCAAGGCACTTCCTCACCCGTCCTTAACCAGTACCCGTCACGAAGTGACCGCCCCGCGCGCAGCGGGCCCGTCCGGCAGGACACAGCCGTTATCATCCAGAAGATGCCCTTCCTCCGCTGGCTCCGCGCTGAAGACAATCCCTCCCGTCTCCCCGCGCGTCTCTTCTGGACCGGCTTCCTCCTCCGCGTGGCCTTCATCACGCTCGCCCACACCTTCCGCATCCGCCTCATCCAGGACCATTTCCAGTTCGGCTGGGAGATGGGCCGCATCGCCCGCGCGCTCGCCACCGGCCACGGTTTTGCCGACCCCTTCAACGGCCACTCCGGCCCCACCGCCTGGACCCCGCCACTCTACCCCCTGCTGCTCGCCGGCGTCTTCAAGCTCTTCGGCGTCTACACCCTCAAGTCCGCATGGACCATCCTCACCCTCAACAGCCTCTTCTCCGCCGCCACCGCACCGCTGGTCTACGAGATCGCCTGGCGCTGCTTCGGCCGCGACGCAAAGGGGCTGAAAGTCGCCCTCTGGTCCGGCTGGCTCTGGGCGCTCTACCCCGCCGCCATGCAGTACGCCGTCCACTGGGTCTGGGACATGGCGCTCACCGCCTTCCTCTTCTCCTGGGTCTTGGTGTTGGCTCTCCGCGTCCGCGCCATCGGCGACCCCGCCGAAACCAACCCCCAATCTCCCCGCCGCTGGCTCCTCTTCGGTGCCCTCTGGGGCGTCATCGCCCTCTCCAACTCTTCGCTCCTCACCTTCCTCCCCGCCTGCGGCCTCTGGATGATCTGGCCCGAGCTCACCCGCGCCCCCCGCCACATCCCCCGCGCCCTCCTCAACGCCACCCTCGCCGCCGTCGTCTGCCTCGCCATCCTCACCCCGTGGGTCGTTCGCAACGAGCGCGTCTTCCACGCCTTCATCCCCCTCCGCGCCAACTTCGGCGCCGAACTCTACGAGTCCGTCCTCCCCTCCAACTCCGGCTTCCCCTGGGGCGGCACCCTCCCCCTCGCTGAAGCCGACCCCGTCTTCCAGCGTTACGAGCGCCTCGGCGAAGTCGCCTTCTCGAAACAACAGGGTGAGCGCGCCAAGCAGTTCATCCGCCAGGACCCAACCCTCTTCGTCCGCCACGCCTTCCTGCGCGTCTTCTTCTTCTGGGTCAGCGTCCCCCACCCCGTCGAAAAAACCGTCCTCATCGAAGCCACCCGCGAAGCCAACTACGCCTTCCTCTCCCTCTCCGGCATCCTCGGCCTCGCCCTCGCCATCCGGAACCGCATCCCCGGCGCATGGCTCTTCTTTTGGGCCTTCGCCCTCTTCCCGCTCCTTTACTACCTCATCACCGTCCAGGCCCGCTTCCGCCACCCGCTTGAGCCCATCATCACCGTCCTCACCGTCTATCTCTTCCAATCCGCCGAGCTCCCCAGCCAGACCCGCCGCCGCAAGCTCGCCGAGGCCGCATGAGCGGCAAACAACCTTACACTCTGATTCACAACAGAAGCGTCATCCTGAGCGAAGTAAGCCGCGCACTTTGCGGCTTACGCAGTCGAAGGACCCCGATGAGATGGATCTCGCCACGATCCAATCCGGCTCACGCGAAAATCTAAAAGGAACTTCCACGTCAGCATGAGTTGAGGAGTAGGCCCCACGCATGACCATCCACGACACCCAAGCCCCACAGCACATCCTCGTCACCGGCGCCTCCGGCTTCTTCGGCGGCATCCTCAAGCGCCGCCTCCTCGCCGAGGGCTACGCCGTCACCAACATCGACCTCGTCCCCGACCCCGACACCCACCCCGCCCTCACCAGCATCCGCGGCGACATCCGCAACCCCGCGCTTCTCGCCGAACTCTTCGCCGCCACCCCCTTCACCTCCGTCATGCACTGCGCCGCCATGCTAGCCCATGACACCATCTCCGACGAAGAACTCTGGACCTCGAACGTCGACGGCACCCGCAACATCGCCGCCGCCTGCCGCGCCGCCGGCGTCCGCAAACTGGTCAACATCAGCTCGAACTGCCTTTGGGCCTCAAACCTCGGCCACGAGGTCGCAGAAGACGAGCCCCCCGCCCCCGTCGAACTCTACGGCCGCTCCAAACTCGAAGCCGAACGCGCCCTTGCCGCCTTCCCCGACCTCGAAATCGTCACCATCCGCTGCCCCACCATCATCGATAGCGGCCGCCTCGGCCTCCTCGCCATCCTGTTCGAGTTCATTCAGGACGGCAAGCGCGTCTGGGTCGTCGGCTCCGGCGGCAACCGATACCAGTTCATCTACGCCCAGGACCTCGCCACCGCCTGCATCCAGACCCTCGCCTACCCCGGCTCTGACCTCTTCCACATCGGCTCAGAAAACGTCACATCCCTGCGCGAGGTCTACCAGGCCGTCATCGACGCCGCCGGAACAAAAGCCCGCGTCGCCCAGCTTCCCAAGGCCCCCACGCTCTTCGCCATGAAGCTCGCGCACGACCTCAAGGTCTCCCCCCTCGGCCCCTACCACTACCGCATGATCGCGGAAGACTTCATCTTCGACACCCGCCACATCCGGCAGCGCCTCGGCTGGACCCCCACCCTCACCAACAACCAGATGATGGTGGAAGCCTTCCGCTACTACGCCGCCAGCCGCCAAGAAATCCACGCCCGCAAAGACGTCTCCGCCCACTCCAAACCCGCCTCCATGGGCATCATCCGCCTCCTCAAATGGATCTCCTGATCCCTCCCATGCCGGGCAACGCCCGGACCGCGCGAAGCCCAACACAAGGCACGAAGTGCCCGCCCCACGCGCAGTGGGCGCGTCCGGCAGGACATAGCCTTTCCGCGTTGCCCCGCTCATCGAAGGAGAGTATTACTTAAGCAGAAAGGTAAGGAGGCTGTCACGATGGGATCTACTCAGATTGCCCCAGCCCGGACACCTGTCCTAGGCACGTCCGTCCCCACGCAAGCCACAGATACCGCCGGGCGCCGGAAAGCCTTCCTCAAGGAGGCCAGGGCCATGCAGTCCACCCTCACCGCCAAAGGCCAGATGACCCTGCCTAAAAAGGCCCGTGAGCGTCTCGGCCTCAAGGCCGGCGACACGGTCAAATTTTTCTTCGACCCGGATGGGCGTCTTTCAATCCTTCCCACTATTCCCATCACTGCCCTCAAAGGCATCCTCAAAAGCCACCGCGCCACGCCCGTCACCCTGGAAGAGATGGAAGAAGGGATCGCCAAAGGCGCAACCGAACGATACCGTAGGTTTCTGGGGCAATAACCGGTCTCGACACCAACATCCTCACGCGGTACATCGTCCAGGATGATGCAGTCCAGACAGAGCAGGTGGCCGCGCTGCTGGACCGGCATCTCACCACGGAAGACCCCGGTTTCGTAAGCCTTGTGACCATCGCCGAGCTCGTCTGGGTCCTGCGTAGCGTCTACGGTTATTCAGCGCAACAGGTCGCCGCTGCCGTGGAGAAAGTGCTCCTGGTGGAATCGATTGAGTTCCAGAATAGGGATGAGGTTTACGCCGCGATGCTCTTGCTGAGAGCGGGAAGAGGCTCGTTCGATGACGCTTTGATTGTTGGACTCTCCGCATGGGCCGGCTGCGACCGCACCCTCACCTTCGACCGCAGGGCCGCCCGTCTGCCCGGAGTCGAGCTGCTGTAAAAGCAAGCCCGGATTGACCGCCGCCCAGACTCACGATACACTTCATAGGTTCGGCATTCGTACGCTTTCCGGCGTCCCGACTGCCGCCAGGCACCACCCATCCAGTACTGAAGAACGCGCTGGGAAGCGGGCATCCGAGCTGATTTCAAGCCGATCCGCCACCGCGTATGAGGGTTCCACCATGTATGCAGTGATCCGCACAGGCGGGAAGCAGTACCGCGTTGCCCCGGGCGACGTGTTGAAGATTGAAAAGGTCGCCCATGACAACGGCGCGGTCGAGTTCGGCGAAGTCCTCGCCGTGAGCGGTGAAGCAGGCAGCTTTGAGCAGTCGCTCGAAGGCGCGAAGGTCACCGGAACCGTCGTCGGCGAAGGCCGCGGCGAGAAGATCCTGGTCTTCAAGTTCAAGCGCAAAAAGCAGTACAAGCGCATGCAGGGACACCGTCAGAGCTTCACGGAAGTGAAGATCAACGAGATCCTCGCCAACGGCAAAAGCTTCAAAGCCTAAACTCACACACCGCGCACTGAGCGCATGAGGAATCAGAAATGGCACATAAAAAAGGTCTAGGGTCCTCCAAAAACGGACGCGACTCCAATGCACAACGCCTCGGCGTTAAAAAATTCGGCGGTGAGACCGTCTCCGGCGGCTCCATCCTGGTCCGCCAGCGCGGCACCCCGCTCAAGCCCGGCCTCAACGTCGGCCGCGGCAAGGACGACACCCTCTTCGCCAAGATCTCCGGCGTCGTCCGCTTCCAGGACCGCGGCCAGAAGGGCCGCTTCGTCTCCATCGACCCCCTCCAGGTCGCCGAAACCGTCGCAGCCTAACCCTGTAGCAATCCATAAAAGCCCTGCCCTCGTGGCAGGGCTTTTGCGTCCGCATTTACTGTCAGCCGCTCACCATCTACCATCGCCACAGTGAGTCCTCTGCCCAACCCGCCCCACCCCGATCCAGACCGCCTCGTCTCCGCCACCACGCTCGACGACGACGCTCTCTTCGAGCTCAAGCTCCGCCCCACCCGCCTCGCCGAGTTCATCGGCCAGTCCAAGGCCAAGGAGCAGCTCGCCATCGCCCTTGAAGCCGCAAAGTCCCGCGGCGAAGCCCTCGACCACGTCCTCCTCTTCGGCCCCCCGGGCCTCGGCAAAACCACCCTCGCCGCCATCATCGCCAACGAGCTCGGCGTCGGCTTCCAGCAAACCTCCGGCCCCGCCCTCATGATCCAGGGCGACCTCACCGCCATCCTCTCCAACATCAAGGACAAGCAAGTCCTCTTCCTTGACGAGGTCCACCGCCTCCAGCCCGTCCTCCAGGAAAAGCTCTACACCGCCCTCGAAGACTACAAGCTCGACATCATGATCGGCTCCGGCCCCGCCGCCCGCACCTTCATCCTCGATATCAAGCCCTTCACCTTCGTCGCCGCCACCACCCGTCCGGGCCTGCTCGCCTCCCCCATGCGCGCCCGCTTCGGCATCCTCCTCCGCCTCGAGTTCTACACCGACGACGAACTCCGCTTCATCGTTGAACGAAGCGCGGAGGTCTTAGGGGTCCCGATAGACCGCGACGGCGCAGCCGAGATCGCCATGCGCTCCCGAGGCACACCCCGCATCGCCAACCGCCTCCTCCGCCGCGTCCGCGACTACGCCCAGGTCCGCGCCGCCGGCGTCATCGACCGCGCCACCGCCAACGCCGCCTTGACCATGCTTGAAGTCGACGCCCACGGCTTCGACGAGCTCGACCGCCGCCTCCTCCGCACCATCATTGAAAAGTACGATGGCGGCCCCGTCGGCCTCAACACCCTCGCCGCCGCCCTCGCTGAAGAGCAGGACGCCCTCGAAGAGGTTTACGAACCCTTCCTCATCCAGATCGGCTTCCTCGACCGCACCCCCCGCGGCCGCGTCGCCACCCGCCTCGCCTACCAGCACCTCGGCATCGAAATGCCACGCAAACTCTCCCTCTTCCCCTAAGCGCGTTCAGTGCTTGGCTCCTATCAAGAGATCTCCGATAGCGTCGATGTAAAGTCGTTCAAGCACTCCGTTCGAGATGAATTTTGATCGGTAGCCATCGTCAATCACTCCGAGGGCCCAAACATACTCATACGCGCTGATTTCGAATTCAAGGGTAGCGTTGCAGGAGCTCTCGTTCGCTCCTGTCAACCTGAGGTGACCTTCTAATCGGAAATCGTAATATGCCTTCAAAGGTGAGAGATGCCTCGGCAGTGTGTACTTGTGAACAGAGAAGCGATTCAGGACGAGCGGCCTTGCTGAGGGTGTCGAGGCATCCTTGTCGTTGCCTAGATCGATGAGGATGTCGTCGCCCGCAGTTTTGCTACTCGTGTAGAAGTCGTGCTCCTCCAAATATTGAATCGCTCGCTTCTCAACCAACGGACAAGGAGCGGCGATCTGCCGACTGGCAGTGGAGTCGACAGGAGCGGGTGCAAATAGAAGCAACAAAGCGAGCGCCGGTGCCAGCATCCACGTCAGTTTACGCTTGCGGGCCACGACCGGGTGCCCCATCCTCGACCGACAGCATCATCGTCGGGCAGGGTGGGGTATCGGGCGCAACCCGACGGCCTTCCTCTCCAGCAAAACGCTCGTTCTAACTCATCCCCTGCCCGTTCACGCCCCGCTCGTCACCCACTCCCTTCGCCACGTCGGAGCTTCAAACGCCTCGCAGAAATACTGCGTCTCCCGCGCCACCTTCCCTTTCCGAAACTCCATCATGCTCACCGTATACGCCACCCGCTCCTCGTAGTGGATCATGTACTCCGTCACCCAGAACGCCCCGCTCCCCACCATCCGCCTCACCTCAAACCCCGAAGGCTTCCCCGGATGATGACTCCGCAGCGCCTGCAGATTTCGCCGCCCCAGAATCCGCTCCCCGGACTGCGGATACTCGCAAACGGCGTCGTCGTGGTAAATCTCGTGCTCCGCCTCCGCATCCCCCGCCGCGGACGCTCGCCAGTGCGCCTCGAGCGCCGCCCGTATCGCCTCGTCCCCCATCGTGCCCATCCTTTCCGGATCAACCCTGCACTACCATTCTGCGCCCGGCAAAGCCGGGACGATTCTCCCCAAAGCCGCCTCGGTGAATCGTCTCGGAGAGGGCTTTCCTGCTCAAGCCATCATCCCCGTCCTGCGACGGCGCCTGCCCCGTCCACTTCGCTCCGCGACAACTTCCGATGCATCAAGAACCCCGCAATCAGAAAGTAAATCCCGCCGAAGATCGCATACCCTCCAAGATCCTTGATGTGCGTCTTGTCGTGGAGCCCTCCCAGCATAAAGGCCACGCCGGCCGCCCCGGACTGCAGCCCGCTCAGCATCATCGCCCATTGCCCGCCCAACTGTTTTCTGCGGGAGAGTCCCACCGCAAGCTGCGCCAGCCCGGCAGCCAGGGCCCACGCGCCAAACGCGACCACCGCATACTGCGGAGACCTGAAGGCGGTCAGCGCCATCGCAAGCGCGGCCAGCATTCCCAGGGCTGCATTGAAATACTGCGCGGTGGGCCGTCCGGCGTTGGCGCGTGCGGAAGACCTCAGGTCATACACCGTGCACGCCACGTCCCACAGCGGATACAGGATTAGCAGACCCCCGGCCAGTGCGGGATTGCTGGCAGCAGTCGCCAGGACCGTCCCCGCCCAGGCAAACTGGACGGCCGTACGGGTGAAGTATAGGTTGCGAAGCGAGTGCGCTTGAAGCTGTTCCGTTGCGGCAAGATTCGACATGTGAGATCTCCTTTGGCTATCTTCTAGTTGGTAGATTGAGTAAGCAGAAGCAAGGCTCTCAGAGCCTCACTCCCTAAGGTTAGGATCAGTTCGCAGAGATCCGCTGCAAGGCGCCAGCCGTCACGGCCTGAAACACCTCGCATCGTCCCAGCGCCCGGGCGGAAAGCATGGCGCCGTGAACCGTCGCCATCAACATCTGTGCCTCATCCTCCGGCGTTCCCTGCAACTTCAACGTGCGCCTCTGGAGGCCCTCCTCCAGAGTCTGGCGAATCCATTCGTTCAAAGCCACAAAATGCCGCTGAACCTCCGCCCGCACGTCGTCCGGAAGGCTCGGCAGCTCCGCGGCCAGCAGCGCCGCAATGCAGAATGGCTGGCTCTTGTCCCGGATGCAGCCCTCCCAGTACTGGACATACGCCTGAAGGCGCGCCATGGGATCGTCCGTCTGTTGCGTCAGGAGTTGTGTCCCCTGCAGCAACCGCTCGCGATGGGCCCTGAGGACCGCGACCACCAGGTTCGCCTTTGTAGGAAAGTGATGATGGATACTCGCCTTGCGAATCTGCACCGCCTCAGCGATATCGGCGTAGCTGAATCCTGAGTAGCCAAGCTCAGCGATCAAAGTCTTGGCCGTTTGAAGAATGCGATCTGCCGTCTCTCCCTGCATACCATATAGACTACCAACTAGTAGGATGCGATTCAGAAAGAATCGTTCACATCGCAAATATCTTCGCCAGTCCCACGTAAACCATTCAAATCACAACTCTTACAACTTCCTCCGTAGGAATCCCGAGCAAACTCCCATGTCAAGCCCCCAGAAGCGGCAGGAATCCCGCAACCCATACACCCCGAACCACTTAGCCGCCAAAAAGAGTTGGCGCAACCACCCCACCCAATCCCGTAAAATAGAGACAGGCCAAATCTCAGGACGAATCACCGTCGTGACGCGCCACCAACTAAGAACAAACAATTCACAACGAAGAACTGACCCGGTCCCGACCTAACTCATCTCTTTCGAAGACTTTACGCACCATCGGGGGAGGGGGGGTACTCACCCCAGCCCCTATGATCGCCTACGCTCAAGCCAACAGCAGCACCTTCCCAATCCCGCCCTTTTCCGCCGCCGCATGCCCCTCGCCCGCATCTTCCATCGCAATCATCCGGTCGATCGGGATCGCCAGCTTCCCGCTCAACACATCCTGTGCCAGCTCCAGCATGCGCGTCGGATCGGGCGCAGCCTTCACTGCCTCCACGCGCACCGTCGGATGGTGTCCCGCGTTCGCCGGCGGCCCCACCACGGACGCATACACCCCACCCTGCTTCACCTTGCCGAGCAGCATCTCCCCCGTCTTACCCCCCACGGTATCCGCCACCGCATCCAAAAATCCCAGCCCCTTCACCGCCGCCTCATCATCCAGGGCAATCGCCTCATCCGCACCCAGCTTCTTCGCCTCTTCAAGCTGGCTCTTCCGAACCCCGGCAATTACCTTAGCCCCCAGCTTCTTCGCCGTCCGGATCGCCGAGCGACCCACACCGCCGTTGGCTCCGGTCACCAGCACCGTCTGCCCCTCCTCAAGCTTCGTGCCCAGCCGGATCAACTGCTCCCCGGTCACCAGCACCAAAGGCAGCGCCGCCGCATGGACCACATCCATCCCCTCCGGCACCTTGGCCAGATCGCTCGCCTTCACCACACACAGCTCCGCATACGTGTGCCAGGCCAGCGCAAACACCTTATCCCCGGGCTCGAAGCCAGTCACGCCGGCCCCAACCGCCCGCACCACGCCCGCCACATCCCGCCCAATAATCCCCGGAAACTCCACCGGAAACCGGGCCTGCGCCTCGCCGGACCGCATCTTGTAGTCCACCGGGTTGATGCTCGCGGCCGAGACCCGCACCAGCACCTCCCCCTCACCCGCCACCGGGTCGGCAGCGTCCTCCCACTTCAACTTGTCCGGACCGCCGTACTCATGCAGAACCACAGCCTTCACAGCAATCACCTCGCAACAGGTGAGATGCTCTCTGCCTCGTCCACGTTCGCCGCGCCCACATACTCCTTCCAGCCATCGCCTTCCGCCACCCGCTTCAGCAGCTCCATCCTTCGCAGCATCAGCTTCATCACATGCGGCACCACGACCAATCTCCCCACCACGCGTCCCACCACCCCCATTGGCATGGAGAACCGCACCACATCCCACATCACCGTGTGCCCATCGATCCACTCAAAATGGTGGTCATGCTGAAAGAAACGGAACCTTCCCTTTCCCATGGTGTCCTGGAAGAACTTCGGCCGTTCATACTCCGTGATCAACGTCTCATGCATCGCCGGTAGCCCGAACTTCCACCCGCGCCACACCAGCCGGTCGCCCCCCAAAACCAGCCCGCTCATCTTCCCCTCCGCCGGCTTCAGTTGGATCGTCTGCTCCACCAGCGCAAGGTTGGTTGAGAGCAGAAAACACCGGTCCAGCGGAGCATTCACATGGATGCTCTCCTTCAGACGGAACATACCCCCCCCGCATTCTAACCACGACTGCACGCTCAATCCGCCTGCGCTACCTCAATGTCGCTGGCAAAGTGCCGCTCCAGCAACGCCCTTACCCGAGCCTCCGCCGCATCGTCCTCTACCCTCACCCCCAGCAGCGCGCCGCCCTTCCCTTCGCCTTCAAACCCGTCCCCCTCCACCGTCTTCGCCTTACCCATCATGGAGAGCACCGCCTTCCCCACCTTCTCTTCCAGCCCCGCAAACCCCTCCTCACCCTTGCTCCCCACCTCCAGCCGCGCATCCTCCGGTGGCTCCGGCGATTCACGATTCACCATCACCATCAGGTCCGACGCCTTGTATCCGTCCGCGATAAAAGCGTCCTTCACTGAATCCGCCGCGTCCCGGCTCTGAAACGTTCCAAGAATCTGCTTCGCCATGCTCTCGCTCCTGTGTCCTGCTCCCGTTTGGATGCAAGAAACCCCGCCCTGAGCCGGATAGCACAGCCTTCAGTGCTTCCCAATCCCCACAAAGCCGCAGCACAAAGGCCTCGGCGTCCGCGCCCGGCCGCGATAGTATGATCTGCGCGAAGCCGCTTTTTCCGTGGCTCACCCCGCAGAGCATCGTCAGGAGTTTCATGCCACCCGTCTACCGCAAGCCATCCGCCGCCTTCATTGGGGCCGCCTGGATCGCCCTCTTCGCCGGCGCCCTCACCTTCGCCATCGGCCTTTGGAACTCCTCCATGCAGCTCAACGAGAAGGGTTACTTCTTCACCGTGCTGATGTACGGCCTCTTCTCCGCCGTCTCCCTTCAGAAGAGCGTCCGCGACCGCCTGGACGGCATCCCAGTCACCAACATCTACTACGGCCTCTGCTGGATCTCGCTCTGCATCTGCATCCTGCTTATGACCATCGGTCTTTGGAACGCAACCCTCACCCTCTCCGAAAAGGGCTTCTACGGCATCGCCTTCCTGCTCAGCCTCTTCGCCGCCATCACCGTCCAGAAGAACGTCCGCGACAGCTCAGACCCCAACACCGAACCCACCCACACCCCCGAGTAGCTTGCTACTACGCCACGACTCTCCTGTTCCCATCTTCGGCCCAACATCATCGGGCCTAAGGTGGGCCTCCGCGAAGCCGACCACCTTCCTCCAACACACCAATCAAGCCGAAGGACCAGCCCTAAAGCTCAACCCCCTTCACCTTCTGCAACTCCCCACACTTCGCAAGAAAGCTCTCCACGCTCATCCCCCCGCCATCCCCCTTACCCCGAGTCCTCACACTCACCTCATCCGCCCCCGCCTCCTTATCCCCCATCACCAGGATGAACGGCACCTTCTGCATCCCAAACTCCCGAATCTTCGCGTTCATCTTTTCGTTCCGCTCATCCAGCTCGACCCTCACCCCCGCCGCAGCCAGCCGCGCCTTGACCGAGCGCGCATACTCCAGATGCTTCTCTGAGATCGGCACCAGTCCCACCTGCACCGGAGCCAGCCAGAACGGAAACGCCCCCGCGTAGTGCTCAATTAGCACCCCGAAGAACCGCTCCACGCTCCCAAACAGCGCACGATGCACCATCACCGGCTGATGCAGCTCCCCATCCTCGCCCTTATAGTGCAGGTCAAACCGAGCCGGCAGATTCCAGTCAAACTGTACCGTGCTCAACTGCCACATCCGCCCCAGCACATCCACCAGCTTGATATCGATCTTCGGCCCATAAAACGCCGCCTCGCCCGGAATCGTCTTGTACGGAATCCCCTTCCGCTGCAGCGCATTCTTGAGCGACCCTACCGCCGCATCCCACTGCTTCGGCTCGCCAATAAACTTCTTATCGGCGGGATCCCACGTCGAAAGCTCCACCTTGAACTCCTGGAACCCAAACGTGTGCAGCACGCTCTCCGCAAACTCGATGCACGCCTCCACCTCGCCCTCAATCTGCTCCGGCGTGCAGAAGATGTGCGCATCGTCCTGCGTAAACCCGCGCACTCGCAGCAGCCCGTGCATCGTCCCGCTGCGCTCATACCGATACACATTCCCCAGCTCCGCATACCGCACCGGCAGGTCGCGGTAGCTCTTCGGGCTGTTCTTATAGATCAAAATATGCCCCGGACAGTTCATCGGCTTCAGCCGATACTCCGCGTCATCCAGCTCCATCGCCGGATACATATTCTCCCCGTAGTTCTCCTCGTGCCCGCTGATCTTCCACAGCTCCCGCCTCATAATATGCGGCGTAAACACCATCTCGTACCCGCGCCGAATGCACTCCTCGCGCATCCA
This sequence comes from uncultured Acidobacteriaceae bacterium, assembly GCA_964242025.1. GTDB lineage: Bacteria > Acidobacteriota > Terriglobia > Terriglobales > Acidobacteriaceae > Edaphobacter. Next base: position 153,283 of record CAXSZW010000001.1, on the reverse strand, counting down.
GTCCTCCATCGCCTTCCGCACCAGCCCGCCCTTCGGATGCCAGAAGATCAGCCCCGCACCAGCCACCTCCTGGATCGAAAACAAGTCAAGCTGCTTGCCCAGCACCCGGTGATCGCGCGCCTTGATCTCCTCCAGCCGCTTGAAGTGCTGTTCCAGCTCCTTGCCATTGAAGAACGCCGTCCCATAGATCCGCTGCAGTTGCTGGTTCTTCTCATCCCCCAGCCAGTACGCCCCCGCAACCGACGTCACCTTGAACGCCTTCACCCGTCCCGTACTGGGAACATGCGGCCCACGGCAAAAGTCCACAAACTTCCCATTCCGGTACAGCGACACCTCATCCCCCGGCTCCGTAAACCGTTCGATGAAGTGCACCTTCATAAACTCGCCATCCTCGGCGTACTCACTCAGCGCCACCTCGCGCGGCTCCACCTCCCGCACAAAGCGCTCATCCCGCGCCACCACCTCGGCCATCCTCGCCTCAATCGCCGCCAGGTCCGCCTCGCTGAACGGCGTCTCCCGATACACGTCGTAGAAGAATCCCTGCTCGGTCGCCGGCCCATGCGCCAGTTTCGTTTCGGGAAACAGCTCCAGCAGCGCCGTCGCCATCACATGCGCCGCACTGTGACGAAGCACCTTCAGTGACGCCTCATCCCCCTCCTTCAACAGCCAAAGCTCCACATCCTCTTCGAGCGGTGTCGAAAGGTCCACAATCCGCTCCGCCGCCGGGTCCATCGCCGCGTCATACATCGCCTCGGCGCTGCCCGCATCCGGCGCATCCAGCCGCGTCGCACCCTCAACCAGCGGAGCATCGTCCGTCCCACCTTCACTCTGGTTGATGTCGAGCCCAGCCAGCGGCCGCACCTTCGCCACCACCACCACCGCCGCCAGCCTCGGCGAAATCGCCGTCGCAATCTCCAGCGGAGTCGTCCCCCTCGCCACCTCACGCACCGATCCATCCGGCAACTGCACCCGAATCATCCCTGTCACACCCGCGCCATTCACGCCATCGCCGCCATTCAAACCAATCGCCTCGCTCATAACCCCGCCTGACCTACAAGCATATCCGCATCCCCCCACCCACACCAATCGCCTCCATCCACGTGAGGCGTTACGATGCTGCAACGGGAACGAACAAACGAGCTTTAGAAAGGCACTATGATTCCTTTCACCGATGAATTGATCACGTACGAACAACAGTGCCTTCGAGAATCAGAATGCTATGTTGCTCGGTATACCTCTATTCAGGAAGCGAGCTTCGCCTTTGAGCAACTGCTGCGTTTGCTGTATTACTTCTCAATCTGTTACTGGGGATGTAAAGAGCAAGGGCATTTGTTCGAGTATCTCGCTGGAAGAATCGTGAATCACGGGATTGCATCGCGACGCTTGATTATGACGGGCTATTATGACGAAGCTCTTTCGTTGGTCAGAGGCATTGGAGAAATCGCGAATCTCCTGAATCTCTTCTGGGTAGACACAAACGCTACCTCTGAATGGCTAAATGGAGATGACAGGTTCCGAAAGAAGGAATTCAGTCCCGTAGCTGTTCGCAAGAAGCTAGAACAACTTGGAGCTCCGATTCCTATAGATCAAATCGAGTACGCTACACTCAGCGAATTGGTTACCCACCCATCGCCTTCATCGCGCCCAAATGCCCATGAAGTTCCTGATCGTCCGGTGGTTAGTTCACTCTTTCAAGAACAAGGATTCAAGAAAACAATTTGGCGGCTTTACTGGGCGATCGGGATGGCATCGGGCCCGATTGCAAGGCTCGCTCCCATTCCTCGGGAGCAAGAAGAAAAATTGGTTGAGTTGACCATAGAGTTAGTTAACCTCTGTCCAAGCTGATCCGTTTACATGGGTTCTTCAACAACGAACCGGGTCCCCCATCCTCGAGCGACAGCCTCAGCGTCGGGCACGGTCAGGTCTCGGACGAAGCCCAACTGCCCTTCAATCTCTCGCGCCACAAACCCGATACACTCTCTCCCATGCTGACCCGCCGCACCCTCCTCACCCAATCCCTCCAGGCCACCGTCGCCGCCCACCCCCTCGCCACGCTCTTCGCCCAGCAAACCACCACCCCACCCCAGCAACATCAGGACGAGATGGGCCTCAACACCTCCCAGCAGCAGCAACACTTCCCCCCACCCGACTTCGGCCCGGCCCCCACCACCCTCCCGCCGGAGGCCCTCGCCGTCGCCGGCCACGCCTCTCTCCAGGCCCACGCCCACAGGCGCGGCCTCCTCTCCGGCGCAGCCATCTCCAGCAAGCTCTTAACCCAGGACCCCACCCTCGCTCAGCTCGTCGCCGACCAATGCGGCATCCTCGTCCCCGAAGGCGAACTCAAGTGGGTCGCCCTCCGCCCCGCCCAGGACCGCTTCGACTTCTCCGGCCCCGATCAGCTCTTCGCCTTCGCCGCCCAGCACCACATGCTCGTCCGCGGCCACACCCTCGTCTGGCACAACTCCGTCCCCACCTGGCTCTCCGAAGCCCAGGTTGCCGGCTCCGTCAACGTCCGCCAGCTCCTCGTCGACCACATCCAGACCGTCGTCTCCCGTTACCGCGGCCGCGTCCACTCCTGGGACGTCGTCAACGAAGCCATCCTCCCCAAGGACGCCCAGCCCGCAGCCCTCCGCAAATCCTTCTGGTATGACGCTGTCGGCCCGGACTACATCGAACTCGCCTTCCACACCGCACGCGCCGCAGACCCCCACGCCAGGCTCACCTATAACGACTACGGCGTCGAAACCAGCTCCGCCGAACACACCGAGCGCCGCCGCCTCATCCTCGATCTCCTCCGCTCCATGCAGCAGCGCCGCGTCCCCCTCGATGCCGTCGGCATCCAGTCCCACATCAAGGCCGCCCAACCCGACACCTTCGGCCCCGGCCTCGCCGAATACATCGCCGCCATCCAGTCCATGGGCCTCGAGGTCTACCTCACCGAGCTCGACGTCAACGAAGACGACATCGCCTCCAATGACCCCGCCATCCGTGACGCCGAAGTTGCCAAAACCTACGCCTCGTTCCTCCAGGTCGCCCTCGCCAACCCCGCCGTCAAGCTCATGCTCACCTGGGGCGTCACAAACCGCCGCACCTGGCTCAACGACGGCCCCACCCACCACCGCAAACAACCCAACCGGCCCCAGCGCTCCCTCCCCTTCGACCCCCAGTACCGCCCCACCCCCGCCTTCTTCGCCATCCGCAATACCCTCGACCACACCCCCAAACGCCCCTCCACCACCCCCCTCGGCAACCCCGCCCAACAGGCATGAGCTACGCTCCCGCATCTAAACTCACACCAGGTACCCTCGGCCATGACAACCCCCCAACCCGTACTCGAACCCCTCACCCTCCGCGAAACCCTCGCCATCTCCCGCGCCATCGCCGACCCCTCCCGCTTTGAAGTCCTCCGCCGCATCGCCCAGGGCGAAGCCCGCTGCTCCGACCTCCGTTCCTGCCTCACCATCACCGCCCCCACCCTCTCCCACCACCTCAAGGAACTTGAGTCCGCCGGCCTCATCGAAACCACCCGCACCGGAAAATTCGTCGCCGCCACCCTCCGCCGCGAAACCTGGCAAGCCTACCTGGCCTCCCTCCAATCCCTTTAGCCCCTCGCCACGACCGTTCACTGCATCGCAACCGCTGTTCGCTGCGCCCCACGCCCCAAACCCCGCGTCATTCCCGCCTCCCCCCATGATCCGTCCCACCCCGTTGCACACTTCTTGGTGCACTTTCACCACAACAGAACTTTTTCCTGGTCAAAACGCGGAATCCCCTGCAAAGGCGCACCCCTCACCACACGCGGTCGCTGTCACTTCACCACGATAGCCATACCGAAATCCACATCTTGGACATCATTCACCACCACAAACCCGCATGGTGACGGCACAATCTAGCCCTTCAAAATTCTCCTGAATCTTCCCCCACCCCACCCCCATCTATTCGACAGTTGCAGAAACATCGAAGTATCGCAACGCGAGTAGCAGCACACGAAAGAGGAAGACATCATGGCAAAGCTCACAGGGAAAGTCGCAATCGTCACCGGCGCATCGAAGGGCATTGGCGCCTCCATCGCAGAACACCTCGCCGCGGAAGGCGCATCCGTTGTCGTCAACTACTCCTCGTCCAAGCAGGGCGCGGACGTCGTGGTCGAGCGCATCACCAAGGCCGGCGGCAAGGCCATCGCCATCGGTGCCAACGTCTCCGAGCAGAAGGACATCGACGCCCTCATTGCCGGCACCGTCAAGGCCTTCGGCCACATTGACGTCCTCGTCAACAACGCCGGCATCTATGGCTTCGCCCCGCTGGAAGCCATCACCGCGGAAGACTTCCACAAGCAGTTCAACCTCAACGTCCTCGGCCTTCTCCTCACCACCCAGGCCGCGGTCAAGCACTTCCCCGCCACCGGCGGCGCCGTCATCAACATCTCCTCCGTCGTCGGCAAGTCCGCCCAGCCCAACGCCAGCGTTTACTCGGCCACCAAGGGCGCAGTCGATGCCATCACCCTCTCCCTTGCCCGCGAGCTTGGCCCCAAAAACATTCGCGTCAACTCCGTCAGCCCCGGCATGGTTGAGACCGAAGGCGTCCACACCGCCGGCTTCCTCGGCTCAGACTTCCACACCCAGATCATCAAGCAGACACCCCTCGCCCGCATCGGCCAGCCGGACGATATCGGCAAGGTCGTCGCCTTCTTCGCTTCCGATGATTCCTTCTGGATCAACGGCGAAGCCCTCCTTGTCGCCGGCGGCAACCGCGGCTAAGCCTCACCCGCACCAAAACCATACGGCCGGGATCCCTTGGATCCCGGCCGTCTTGCGTTTGCCTACCTCTCGGCAAATCCTGCCCACTTGTTCAGTCCTTCCGCGTTTCAGTCACATCCATCCGTAATGACACAATCAGCCTCCTCCGCCCCACTCCGGGGTGATTGTCCCCTCCAATCCCATCCCCTAGTCTCAACTCATCGGCCAAGCGGTTCGATGAAGCATGCAAGGGATCGGAAGAAGGGGGCCATCATCATGCAAGTGCTCTGCAAGCGGACCAATACCAACGCCGAACTTCATTGCAGAGTCTGCGGACAGGGCTTCCTGGTCTATTGGGCCCGCACCTCCCGCACGGAGCGCGAGACGGCTCGCCTCTCCATCGTGGAAGGGCTCGCCGCCCATCACGCTGAATCCGAATCCCGCCACGTCCACCCGCGCACCGGCTTCACCGTGCCCAGTTGGCCCGGACCTCCGGCCTTCTCCTGTGCCGCTCTCCTTGGAGGCGTCCAGAACTGGTCCATTTAGCCTGGCCCATCGCACCAGCCCATGGCCCGCCCAACGACTTTCACTTAGCCGGCTCCTAGCCCCTCATCAAGGCACCTCGGAACTCCCCGCTCGACACGTACTGCTGGGAGTCCACGCCTGAGACGGCTCTGCCGGCGCCCACGGCCCCTGCTCCCAAGGAGCGGCAGCCGTGGGCCTTTCTTTGTCCACACCAGCCTCAAACGCGCGCCGTTAGGACCGCTTTGCCTGCTGCAAAGACTTTTCCGCAAAGGTCTGAATCGTCGTCGGACCGTGAAAACTCTCGGTTCCCGGATTGCCAAAGTGGATCCAACCCGAGTTGAAGCTCTTCACCATCTCGATATAAAGCCCGGTCCGGTCCGCCGGCGTACCCATCCCTTCCAGCACGCTCTGCCACGCCGCCTCGGGCAGGCTCACCGCCTTCACCTCACGGCCCAGTGCCTTGCCGAACGCGGCCGCCGTCTCAAACAGATCGGTCCCCCCCGCAGGCCCATCCACCTCAACAATTCGCTCCCCCGTCCAGCTCTCCTGCAGCACCGTGGCGCCTGCCAGCCCGATATCCTGACTCGCCACCAAGGGAAACTTCCGCTCCAGCGGATTGTAGAAGAAGGGCATCTCTCCCGTGGCACGGATATGATCCACCGCGCCCAGCCAGTTCTCCATAAAGCTTCCCGCCCGCAGATACGCTACCGGCAGCCCCAGCGTGCGCGTCGCCTCCTCCAGCAGGTGGGTGGACGTGATCAGCCCCAGCCCATGCGTCTGCTCGGAGCCAATGGAGGACAAAAACACGGCCTTACCGGGTTTGGACTGCTCCAGCGCAGCACGGATCGCCGCAATCGTGCGCTTCTGGTCCGGCAGACCCGGCGCCGGCGCAAAGTCAGGCGGAATCATCGCAAAGACGCCCTCCGCGCCCGCAAACGCCTTCGCAAGCCCCTCGGCGTCGTCATACGCAGACTGCACCAGCTCAACACCGCGCTCGGCCCACGCCTTCGCTTTCTCTGGATTCCGAACCACGCCGCGTACGGTCTTGCCTGCCGCCAGTAAATTCTCCGCCACCGCACCGCCTACGTTGCCTGTAAGTCCCATCACTGTGAACATGTCCGTTCACCTCCTATGCAAGTAGATACTTGTATCTCTCACAAAGTTGCAAGTATTAACTTGGATTCCTTCCCTTCTGCGAGAATCGTTCTGTGGCCGTCTTCGATCCCAACCGGAAGCGCAACGCCCGCGGCGAGCAGCGCTCGGCGGAACTCCTCCGCGCGGCGGCCACCGTCTTCGGACGCCTCGGTTATCACGAGACCACCACCAACGCCATCGCCGCGGAGGCCCGCGTCTCCCCCGCCACGCTCTACCAGTTCTTCCCCAACAAGGAAGCCATCGCCAGCGCCCTGGCGGAGACCTACGCACGCGAAATGGCGGAAGCCGAACGCGCCATCGACCCCGAAGGCACCTTGAGCTTCAACGAAGCCATCCACGAACTCCTCAACGTCTGCATGACCTTCAACCGCAAGCGTCCGGAGTTCCACACCCTCGTACTCGACGCCCCCCTCTCCGCCGCCGCCCGTGAACAGAAACGGCTCCTCGGCCAGGTCTTCGTGGACTTCATCGCCGCACGCCTCCTGCGCGAGCGGCCCACCCTCTCGCGCGCCCAGGCGGCCCATCACGGCCACGTTGCCCTCATGATCTTTCGCGGCATCCTGGACGAGCTCACCCCCGCCTCCCCCAGCGCCCGCCCGCGCCTCCAGCAAGCCATGCGAGACGCCATCCTCCGCTACCTCCAGCCCATCCTTACCCAACCAGAAACAGTCGCGTCCAAACCCCGCAAAAGAGCCGCCGCAGTCAAACCCTGACCCGCGCCTCCGCCACCCTGTAAACTACCCCCAGTCATGCGCGTCATCCTCGCGGAAAAGCCCTCCGTCGCCCGCGATCTCGCCCAAGCCCTCCGCTGCACCCACAAGGAGCAGGGCTTCTTCCGCGGCTCCTCAGACCTCGTCACCTGGGCCATCGGCCACCTCGTCCGCTTCGCCGAGCCCGGCGAGATGAACCCCGCGTGGGGCAAGCCTTGGTGCCGCGAAGCCCTCCCAATGCTCCCCACCTCCTTCCTCCTCGTCCCCGAGCCCCGCACCGAAGACCAGTTCCGCATCGTCCTCCGCCTCTTCAACGACCCCCGCGTCACCTCCATCGTCAACGCCACCGACGCCGGCCGCGAAGGCGAAGCCATCTTCCGCCGCATCTACGCCCTCTCCGGCTCCCAAAAGCCCGTCCAGCGCTTCTGGACCTCCTCCCTCACCGAGGACGCCATCGCCCTCGCCCTCACCCGCCTCCGCCCCGCCTCGGACTTCGACGCCCTCGCCTCCGCCGCCCTCACCCGCGCCCAGCTTGACTGGCTCATCGGCATGAACCACAGCCGCGCTGCCACCCTCCACAACGCCATCACCTGCTCCGTCGGCCGCGTCCAGACTCCCACCCTCGCCATGATCGTGCGGCGCCACCACCAGATCGCCGGCTTCATCAAATCCTTCTTCTATGAAGTCCACGCCGAGCTTCTCGCCCCGACAGGCGACTTCATCGCCCGCGCCCTCAACCCAAAGTCCGAAGGCAAGGAGTCCAGGCACGACTTCGAATCCAAACCCGAAGCCGAAGCAATCCTGGCCGCCATCCCCCCCGGCACCCCCGCCACCGTCACCGCGGTCGAAATCAAACCCCGCCGCACCCCTCCCCCCCAGCTCCACAACCTCGGCGAGCTCCAAAAAGAAGCCAACCGCCGCTACGGGCTCCCCGCCGACCGCACCCTCGCCATCGCCCAGTCCCTCTACGAAGCCAAGGCCATCACCTACCCCCGCAGCTCCTCCCGCCACCTCTCGGACGACATGGTCCCCGGCCTCCCCGCCATCCTCAAAGCCTTGCGCCTCTCCCCAGACCGCGCCCCCATCATCGACCAAGCCCTCCACCGCGCCCAGCACGGGCCCAAGCTCTCCAAGCGCTTCGTCGACACCGCCAAGCTCTCCGACCACCACGCCATCATCCCCACTGCCAAACCCGCCCCCTCCTCTCTCAGCTCAGACGAGCGCAAAATCTACACCCTCGTCGCCGAGCGCTTCCTTGCCATCTTCCTCCCCGACAAAGAGACCGAAGAAACCCGCATCGACCTCGCCATCGGCGCCGAAGCCGGCCCCAAACACCCCTTCCGCGCCCGAGGCACCCGCCTCATCGCCCCCGGCTGGACCATCCTCACCTCGAACCCCACCGCCGCAGCAGACCCCAACACCGACCCCGAAGACCGGCAATCCCTCCCCCCCGTCCGTGTCGGCCAATCCCTCCCCGTTCAGGACGCCGAGCTCGTCACCAAGGAACGCAAACCCCCACCCCGCTTCACCGATGCCACCCTCCTCGCCGCCATGGAAACCGCCGGCCGCGACATCGACGACGACGAGCTCCGCGACGCCATGAAGGGCCGAGGCCTCGGCACCGAAGCCACCCGCTCTGCCATCATCCAGCGCTTACTGGATCTCAACTACCTCATCCGCGACGGCAAGTTCTTCGACCCCACCGGCAAGGGTATCGCCCTCATCGCCCAGGTCCTCCCCCACCTCGCCAGCCCGGAGCTCACCGGCGATATGGAAGCCAAGCTCAACCAGGTCGAACGCGGCGAACTCGACGCCGCCTCCATCCTCGCCGAGGTCTCCGAGTCCCTCCGCCACGAGATCCCCGCCGTCTTCCGTTCCGCCCCCATGCAGGCCCCCGCCGCCCCACCCATCGCCCGCGCCTCCCTCGCCAAAGGCGACCTCCTCTGCCCCCGCTGCAAAGCCGGCCTCGTCACCAAACGCACCCCCGCCTCAGGCACGCCGTTCTACGGCTGCGCCCGCTTCCAGGAAGGCTGCACCTTCACCATCCAGACCATCGTCGCCGGCAAAACCCTCACGGAAGCCGACGTCAAGGCCCTCTGCTCCCCCAAACACCAGACCAAACTCATCAAGGGCTTCACCTCCAAAGCCGGCCGCAAATTCGACGCCCACCTCCAACTCACCCCCGCCCCCGACCTCAAAACCGAATTCCTCTTCCCCAGATAACCCACAAAGCACGTCATTCTGAGCGCAGCGAAGAACCTCTGTATTTGCAGTTGCTCTTGTCGTTGCTCTTGCTCTTGTCGTTGCTCTTGCTCTTGTCGTTGCTCTTGCTCTTGTCGTTGCTCTTGCTCTTCTCGTTGCTCTTGCTCTTGTCGTTGCTCTTGCTCTTGTAGTTGCTGTTGCTGTTGTCCTTGCTTCTAGGTACCCCAAGGCTTCAGCCTTGGGTCTCTCAAGCTGCCATAGAAGCGGGCTTTAGCCCCTGGGGTACGCCCTCTCTTCCTATCCACGACATCATGCAGTCCCTCATCCACCTTATCCATACCAAAAACCACAATCTGGACACAATTCACCACACCCAACCCCATGGTGAACCCCCAAAACCAGTACCCAAACACCCCTGTTACCCACCCAAAAATCGTATAAACCCGTACACCTTTCACCTAAAAGTCGTAACGATTTTAACCATCTCCCCCGAAACCCCGATGGTCAACCCCACGCCATTCCTCTACCACAAACGTAACCAGACGCACCCCCGCATAACGATCTCCAGCCCCACCCAAACGTGACCTGGTTACCGCGAGGTTACCCCGTCACAATCCCCATCGCCACCACGCTCAACCCAATGGCCACCACATCCTCCGCCACTGCCAGCGGCCAGTCCGAGCAGCCCAGGTGGCTCCGCATCAACTTCCGCAGCTGGTACCCGATAAACGACCCCGCCAGCGCCCCAATCACCCCCAGCAGCACCCCCTCAATCGCAGATCCGCGCAGCCCCGTCGCCGCAATCGCCCCCACCAGCCCCCCAAAAGCCGCCCGCGCAAGCAGCGGACCCACGGTAATCCGGCTCGGCGTCATCGGCAGCTTGTCCCCAATCAACTCTCCCGCCGCCAGCACCGTAAACACCAGCGCCGTCACCAGCTTGGCCACCCAGAACGCCCAGCTCTGGTGGATCGGCAAATGGCCAAAGTACGCAAACCAGCACAGCACCGCCATCGGTGTCATCGTGCGCAGCCCCGTCGCAAAACCCAGCGCCGGAACCGCAAAAATCCAGGACAACATCGCCATCGCCATCATCGGTTTAGCTCTCTCTGAAGGGTAACGGCGAGCGTTCTGAGCGCAGCGAAGAAGCTCAGTCGTTGCATCTGCTGTTGCCCGTTCTCACCTGCGCCAGGCGCAAATTACCAGCAAATCCACCGTTCCTTACCACATGAACCCTACCCGAAATCTACGCCCGAAGATACTCATAAAGCGGAAACTGTTCCGCCAGCTCCAACACCTCGCCGCGAATCTTCGTCAGCTCACCAACGTCCGTCCGGTGTTCGAGCGCCCGCACAATCCACCCGGCAATCGTGCTCATTTCAGCTTCCTTCATCCCCCGCGTCGTCAAAGCCGGCGTGCCAATCCGGATGCCGCTCGGCTTCAGCGGAGGGTTCGTGTCATACGGAATCGCGTTCTTGTTCACCGTAATTCCCGCCTCCCCCAGCGCATGTTCCGCCTCACTCCCAAACATGCCCTTCTGGAACACGTCGATCAGCATCAGGTGCGTATCCGTCCCGCCGGACACAATGCGATATCCCTTGTCCTGAATCGCCTGCGCCAGCGCCTTCGCATTCGCCACCACCTGCGCCGCATACGTCTTGAACTCCGGCTCCAACGCTTCGCGGAACGCCACCGCCTTCGCCGCAACCACGTGCATCAGCGGCCCACCCTGCTGCCCCGGAAACACGCTTCGGTCAATCCCCGCCGCAAACTCCTGCTGGCACAAAATCATCCCCGCCCGCGGCCCCCGCAGCGTCTTATGCGTCGTCGTCGTCACCACATGCGCATGGGGCACCGGAGAAGGATGCGCCCCACCCGCCACCAGCCCCGCAAAGTGCGCCATATCCACCATCAGATACGCCCCCACCTTGTCCGCAATCTGCCGCATCCGCGCAAAGTCAAACTGCCGCGGATACGCACTCCCACCCCCCACAATCACCTTCGGCCGCTCCCGCTCCGCCTGCGCCTCCAGCTCGTCGTAGTCGATCGTCTCCGTATCCTTGCGCACCTGGTACCCGGCAATCTTGTACAGCTTGCCGGAAAAATTCAGCTTGTGCCCATGCGTCAGATGCCCGCCATGCGCCAGGTCCAGCCCCAGAATCGTGTCGCCCGGCTGAATCAACGTCATGTACGCGGCAGCATTCGCCTGCGAGCCGGAATGCGGCTGAACATTGGCATGATCCGCCCCAAACAGGCTCTTTGCCCGCGCCCGCGCCAGGTTCTCCACCACATCCGCATACTCGCACCCGCCGTAGTACCGCTTCGCCGGGTAACCTTCCGCATACTTGTTCGTGAACACGGTCCCAGCGGCCTCAAGCACCGCGCGGCTCACAAAATTTTCGGACGCAATCATCTCCAGCCCTTCGTGCTGACGAAGAACCTCCTTCTCAATCTGCGCGGCAATCTCGGGGTCGGCGGCGGTCAGCGGGGCACTCAGGTCAATCGGCATGGCTTCATCTTATGCCACCCGCAACCCGCCTTCATCGGCCTTCGTCCCCCGAAAGTCTATCGACCAAAGTTGTATGGTAACCGGTTACCAAAGTACGGCATTCTTGCTTCACACCGCACCTGCCAGTAACTAAAAGGGAGACTCCACCAATGCCTGACCTCATGATCGGATCCATCTTCATCTCCATGCTCCTCATCCCCTGTTTGGCCGCTTTTATTGGCTTTTCTCAGTCTGCGGAGTAGTCCGGAGCGCCCTCCGGCTCAACTCCTTGAAGGCGTCGTGGATGAATTTCCCCAGGTACCAAGCATCCAGATACTTATAGGGTGTTTCGCCCGTGGTGTAGTGCCCGCAGGGCAACACCTTGGAAACAAAATCCACACCATACGATTTAAAGTTCTTAATCACATCCAGCGAAAACTCCTCCAGGAAGGTTAGATCGTACTTGGCATGCACCACCAGCACCCGCTTCGGATGCGCGGCAAACCGCTCCATATAAGCCATCGGACTGATGCCCAGGAAGCACTCTCGCAGGGTAGACTGCGTCAACCCGGATTGCTCAAACGCTTCGCGAATGTGGCGTGTGCTCTGGCCGGTCCACACCACATCGCCAAACCACGTGGAAGCATGATTGAAGGCGCAGACCTGGATCCGCGGATCGTGCGCGGCTGCAATGAAGGCGTAGCAAGACCCAAGGCTCGTTCCAAGCACACCGAACTGCTCATATCCCTGCGTTTCCAGCCAGTCCACGCAGGCGCGAATGTCCACCACCGCCTGCCGGCACGCGGAGATCGTACGCCCCAGATTGGATGACACCGCGTAGTCGGATCGCTCCAGCTCCGCTGGTCGCCGAATGTCATGATAAGGCTTGGAGAGTCGCAAACAGGCAATCCCAAAACGCTTAAAAATCTCGCACAGCGCGTTGTGAGAGAACGCATCCGCATTCCATTGCGGCATCACAATCATCGCCTGCTTCCGCTTCCCCAACCGTTCAAACCGCTCCCGCTGCTCATTACTTTCTGGGTACCAACGTGCATTTACGTAATCATTTTCCGGATAGGGTGTGGTTACCGGAGAGGTGAAACGGAGGAAGGGCGCGGTCTCAAGCTCGCCGGTCAGCGCTTTCCGTTTGTAATCAGCATCTTGCGCGAGGGTTTTGGGGCGGACGTTGGTAGGAAAAAGTTGTGGATGGCGGTCTTCCAAGACGAAGTCGGTGGGTGTGGTGTAGCCGAAGAATTCGTCTGAACGCGCGGCGATGGCGGCGCTGAGAGCGATCATGCGGGCTTCGTCCGTGATGGGGGCTGCGGGATCGGCCGGAGGGAGCCAATCTGGCAGCCAATCGAAGCCCCATTCCAAGGGGCGGACGATACGATTTGTGTCCCGTGTGGTGAGCGCGGTCTCCCAGGCAAACATCCACTTCGCGTAAAGCCGAGAGAGCATGGGTGTAAGTTTATCAATGGTTTACGGGTGCGGCTATGGAGACGAATAAAAAGCGAAAGTGCATTGACTGTTGATGATAGCTGTAAAACTTGTCTAATCACGGCCATTTTAAGAGCTAACAGGTTCTCTCTATTGGTCTTATTGGAATTTGAATACTGTGAAAAAAGAGGTGTTGACACGTCGGATTCGGCGGGCTATAACCATGAAACTTTCCAAATGGAAAGAGCATGGCCAGCGATGGGATGGTGGAGGGAGAGATCCCCTAAAGGCTTGGCGATGGAGCGCTGTACACGATGGCTGCGGACCGTGATTCTTCCCAGGATGCGGCCGGCCTGACCCCAACGTAGCGCCGCGGGTAGTGAACAGGATCAATAGACATCCTGAAGCGAGCCTGGCGGAGCTTACTAGCAACCTGCGCGAGCCCGTCCGACCGCTGAAACCATGGAGGCTCGCATAGGGGAGAAGTGTGTCTGGGAGAACGAAATGAATGACTTGCACATGGACCTGAAGGTATGTGAAGGATGTGGAGCACTCTGGATTCGCGCTGGCGTGGCGGACGGAGTCTACTGCCGTGGTTGCTCCTGCAAGCTGGCTGATTTTCCTGCTGCACAAGGGATCCGGGCCCGGCTGAAGAGGACGCAGGTGCGCTCTTTGAAGGTGGATCAGCGACGAACGTTGCGGCTGGTTGAAGGGGGTGCGCGATGAGCGCGGCCGTGGTGGTTTTGCCGGTGATCTGGGCGTATGCAGAGAGCGCTTCCGCTAGTGCGAGCGAAATGCCCAATTTGGGCCGGAAGGGGCCTCACAGCCTGCGGCTGGTGCAGGCGCAGGCGGCCGAGGCCGCTGCGTTGGAGGCTCCGGTGGAGCTGGTTGCGGTTGAACCGGCGAAGAAACCGAAGCTGTCGCTGGCCTTCTACCGCAAGTACACGGAGGCCATGCTGCGGCGGTACCAGACGATGTCCATGGAGGCGGGGAGAGTGCCGTCTCTGCTTGGGCGTGAGCTGTTTCGTGGCCATGTCACGAGTCACACCATCCATAGCTTTGAGGATGTGGTGATTTACGTCCACGACGTGGAGAAGTGTATGGCTAAGCTGGACAAGGGACAGCAACACCTGGTGCGGCGGATTGCGCTGCAGGGGTACACGCAGGGGGAGACGAGCGCGATGCTTGGGATCACCCTGAGGACGGTGGTTCGGCGGTATGCCGAGGCACTGGATGCGCTGACCACGATGTTCCTGCGGAAAGGCCTGCTGCAGCCGCTTGGGCGTTGCGCTTCTGAAGCGCCGGAGCTGGTTGAAGAGGGAGGGCCGGGGCTAAGGGATCAGGTTGCAGGCTGATTTCCTGAGCTTGTAAGTCTCCTTGTTTGAGGGGGTTAGGCAGGACGAGTCGCTAAAACATGAGTGTTTTCGTTTGTCAAGCCCCCTCTGAGGCATAAATTGAGCTAAGTGGTTGATTCGGAAGGAGAAAAAAGTTGAAAATAGTTGGCGTAACCACTGTGGTGAACCTGCTATTCTAGAGAAGCAAGTGAGAGATGAGCGGGAGCGGAGGCCTGATGAGGGTTCTTCGGCTCCCGCTTTTCTGCGTCTGGACTGGATGCAAGCTTGCTGGGCATGTGGGGGTGCTGACGGATGGAGAGGGCGCGTGGGCCGAATGGCAAGTACGTGAAAGCGGAAAGGGCGGCTGAACCAGTGGAGGACGAGGGTGGACTGACGGGTGGGGAGCTCGGAAGAGCTCCCCGGCCGGGTAACTGCAGGGTGTACACGAGGGCGCGGTTTGCGGAGGCGCTGCCGGCGCTGATGCAAACGCTCATCCGTGAGGCGAAGAAGGGGAGCGTTGCTCACCTGAAGTTGCTGGTGGTGATCTGCGGGCTGGACCAGGGACCGGTGCAGCCAGCGGGACGGAAGCGGAAGGTGAAGGACCTGGAACAGATCCTGATGGAGGACTGGAAGCGGGAGGACGAGCGGGAGGCCAAAGAGGCGGCGATGCTGGCGCCGTTTGTGCTGGATGAGGATCGGGAGGACTGAGGGTTTGCCCTGGGGGAGAGGAAAGCATGTCCCGGGGGCTAAAGCCCAGGTTCCTGGTCAGCAGGTGATGTCCGGGCTGAAGCACGGACCTATTTCAGAGACAAGTGCGGGAGCAACGGCGACGAGAACGGCAGAAGCAACGGCGGTCGCCTTTGGCGATGCCCACCTTAGCGACGATAAAGCCTGTCGCGAAGATGGGGCACAAGGGTTCCGCACGGGTTCCACAAGGGTTGATTGTTAGTCCGCGGGAACGGCAGGAGTGGTGATGGAGGTGTGAATGGCGTTTGAGGATGGACTGCACCGGTTGAACCCGGGACGGACGGGTATGGTGTCGCGGCGATTGGCTTCGTCGAGGCGAGAGGCGGCGTGGCCCGCGCCTGGACGTGCGATGGGGTATGCGGCGCTGGAGTTGCGGGCAATGGCGGTGGAGTTTCCGGAGGTGCATGGGCATCCGAACCGGCTGCCTTTTGAAGGGTGCCTGACGCTGGTGGATGTGGCGAGCGATAAGGCTCCGAGCGGCGCACGGGGGCACCGGGTGGTACTGACCAGGGCTGCCGCGGAGGCGGCGCTGCCGAGTCTGCTGGGCATGGCGGTGGACTATAAGGCCGGCTGGGATGGCCATGATGCTCGACAGAAGTGCGGCATTATCACGGAGGCGACGCTCGATGAGAAACGGCTGATGGTGGCGGGGTTTCTGTTTGCGCGGGACTTCCCTGAGATGGAGGCGGGGCCGGCCTGCAAGGGCGAGATGGGGATGAGCTATGAGCTGGCCGATGCTCATGTCGCCGATATGCGGGCGAGCGTGTGGACGCTGACGAAGGCGACGTTTACCGGTGCGGCGATTTTGCTGCGGGACAAGGCAGCATATCGCGGGACGAGCTTCCGGGTGGCTCGGGCACAAGCTGGGGCAGTGGCCGGGGAGATGGCCCGGGCTTGAGACGGGCCTGGTATTCGTATCAGTCGCGGTTACAAGTTGGGTTGCGGATGGGCCTGGATGAAACCAGGCAGGGAGAGTGTATGGCGTTTCTGGGTGTGTTGCAGACGATTGGAAAAGACTTTGCCAAGGGGCTGCAGTGGGCGGTGCAGTATGCGGTTCCGGCGGAGAAGCTGGCATCACTGCTGTTTCCCGCGGCTGCTCCGCAGATTACGGCGGTGGAAGGCGTGACTACGCTGATCCAGAATGCGGTGATTCTGGTGGAGCAAAAGTATGCGGCGAGCGGCGTGCAGAACGGCACGGGCGCGCAAAAGCTGGCAGAGGTGCTGACGCTGGTGGGGAGCGCGGTGACGCAGTTGCTGACTACGGCGGGGATTGGGGCGACTCCGGACTATGTGACGAGCCTGATCAGCGCGGTGGTGGCGATTCTGAATGTGCAATCGCCTGCGGCTGCGAACGCGGCGGCTACAACGGCGACAAGGTAAGGGGAGATGCGGATGGAGATGGCAATGGAAGTGAAGGACGAGCTGGGGGCGCAGGTGGATCGGCTGGCAGCCGCGGCGGCAGCGATGGAGAGTGCGGTGGCGAAGCTGCAGGAGATTGACCTGGCGGCAGTGGGATCTCGCGAGGCTGAGCTGGAGGAACGGCTTGGCGTGGCAGAGGCGACGATCGCCATGCTGCGTGGGCAGGGTGGCAGGAAGACACTGCCCGCGGGCGTTGCGACGCTGATGGCGAAGTCTGGCGTGGCGGAGGAGCGGACCAATGCCGGGGCGCTGGATGCCTCGCTGGCAGGGTTGTCCATTGAACAGCGGATTGCGGTGAAGGCACAGATGCTGCGGGCTGGGTTGATCGGCTAAGCGCAGTTGACGAGTGGGTGAGAGACATGGCGCGCCTGAGGGTGCGCTTTTTTTTGTTTTGAAAGGATGAGGATGAACGCGAAGTTTACTGAGATTCATGCGGCTGCGGACTACATTGGACCTGGCGCGATTGAAGTGCCGATGTACCAGACTGAGATTACCGACCTGGTTCGTCGGCGTGGGCTGTTTGGCCAGCGGATCAAGCAGGTTCCGGCGACGGGGCATCCCTCGCGCTACTTTGAAGAGACGGCGATTCCGAGCCCCGATGCGAGCGGATTTGTGGACCCGCGGAACATTGTGGCTCCGCTGGTTTCGCCTACGCGGGTGGAGCGGAGTGTGCCGCTGAAGGCGCTGGTGGCGCAGATTAATTACAACCTGTTCGATATCGAACTGGGGGCGCAGCAGAGCCAGTTTGCGTATCTGCAGGCGAAGGACCTGAAGGACACCGTGGATGGTGTGCTTCGGACGCATGATGTGGCGTTGTGGAACGGCAACGACACGAGCTTGAGCTCGCCGACAACGGCGCAATATTTTGGCGCGGCGGCGCAGATTGCAGCGGGCGGCAACACGCTGACGATTGGGGCGAATGCCTCGATTGTGGATGGGCTGAAGAGCACGATTGCGCAGATGGTTTCGAGCTCAAGCTATGGGGTGAGGCCGACGGCGATTTATGCGAATCCGGTGCTGCTGGATTTGATTGATCGCGAGATGAAGACGGAGTTCAACGTGGTGCTGAGCACCAAGGAGATCACGTCCGGCTTTACGGTGAAGACGCTGAGTACGCAGGCTGGAGACATTCCGCTGATTCCGGAGTGGACGCTGCCTTATACGGGCGTTCCGGGAAGCGGGAGCGCGGTGCTTCCGGCTTACATTGTGACCGAAGACATGATTGAGTATCACTGGCTGAGCGATCCGAATCCGAGGATCTTCCAGCTCGGTGTTCCGGGCAGCCTGGCTTCGCAGTATGTGGTGGTGAAGTTTGGCGGCGTGGTGGTGAAGGGTGCGAACTATGCGCACTACCAGGTATTGGTGGATCGCTAAGAGCAGCGTAAGGCAGTAAGAGACAGGGAAAGGCTGGCGCTGATTCGCGTCAGCCCCTTTCTTTTTGGAGGAGAGTGCGATGGGGTATTTGTTGCCGGCAGAGTATGAGGCCTATGGGCTTAGCGCTGATACCGGAGATGGGCTGGTGACGATGGCCTCTGCGCTGATGGAGGCGCATTGCCATCGGGCGACGCTGATGGCGGCGGAGTACACGGAGCGGCTGCGGTTGACAGCGGGAGCGCAGACGGTGCGGTTGAGCTATGGGCCGCTGCTGGATGGGGCGCTGGTAAGCGCACGGGTCCGGTATACGCGGGGACGACGCGGAGAGTTTGGGGGGTTGCAGGGGTACGGGTTTGCGATTGCGACGGCGTTCGGTTTGCCGGGGACGTGGTCTGCGCTGGATGTGAGCACGATCGATGTGGACAAGGGCGCGCGGGAGCTGACGTTTGCCCCGAACTTCCTGGGGATTGGGTACAACGAGGCGGAGGTGACGTATACCGCGGGATTTGTAACCGTTCCGTATCAGATTAAGGTGGCTTGTGCGCAGATCGTCAGGAATGCGCAGGCTACGCCGGCGCTGAATGTGAAGAGCAGCAAGCTGGACACGATGCAGATGGAGTACTTCAGCGGCGTGCTGATCGACGAAGGAGTGCGGGCGATGCTGGCGCCGTCTGTGGCGGAGAAGCTGGGATGAGCGGGGCGCAGAGGAGGATTGCGGATGCGCTGCTGAGGGGTGTCGGCGGACGGATGGTGAAGCTGAGGGTGCCTTCGCCGGGGACGCCGGGGGATGTGGAGGAGCAGGTGGGGCTGGCTGCTCCATCGTTTCAAGATCTGACGCTGGGACCGGTCTGCTTTCGGAAGACGAACGGGACGGTTACGCAATTTGCGCAATATGAGTTGCTTGTCTCAGCGAGTGCGGTGCTGGGGCTGGTGGGGTCGCTGGAGTATGAGTCGGCGGATGTGCTGTTTGCGCAGGCTGCGGGGGTGCTGGTGGATGAGGCGCTGCTGGCGATTGAGGCGGTGACGAGTGCGGAGGCGTTTGGGGAGGTTTATTTGTATCGGGTGAAGGTGCGGGGGCAGTTGGGGCTGGTGGTTTGAGCCGGCTAAAAACGCGCCCCAGAGGCTAAAGCCTCGGGGTACCTAGAGGCCAAGACAACAGCAACGACGGCGGCAACGGTAACTACGGAGGTTCTTCGCTGCGCTCAGCATGACGAGCATCGTGGGCCGCGTGAAGGGAGGGGTATGCAGAGTTTGAAGGATACGTTTTACCTGATGCTGCGGGATCGGGTGGCGGCGGGGAATGCGGCGCGAACCGTGGTGATTCGAGGGGTGACAAGGCCGGGCGTGATTGTGGTGGAGAACGAGCTGCCGGGGGCAACGGCTGCGGGGATTGCAGTGGTGGATGCGTTCTGCCTGCGGTGGACGAAGGTTTTTGTGAACACGAAGGGCGCGCTGGCTATGACGGCGATGCAATGCGAGATCAAGTATGCGACGGATGGATCGAGCGGCGTGGTGGGGATGGATCGTGGACGGGCGCTGACGGCGATGGATGAGGAGTTGAGTGCGGCGCTGGGAGCTTCGCCTCGGTTTGTGCCCAAGGTGGCTACAAGGAGCGGGCAGACGACGGCGGGGGCTGGCGATGGGACGAATGTGTTCTGGGGCGATGCGGTGTTTGGGCCGGCGGTGATGCAGAACGAACGGATGGAACGGACAGCGACGGTCGAGGTGTTTTGCTATGGCGAGTGAGTTGATCGCGAGTGTGGCTCCGGCGGCGAGGCGGGTGCGGGCGTACTTTGCTCCGGTCAACCGCGCGGCGGGTATGGCGACGGTGTTCGATGCGAGTGGGTTGGCGGGGTTCAACCTGGACTCTCCTCCTGCGCCGTGGGTGGACCTGGGCTGGTGCGAGGGGTTTACGAGAAAGACCGGGACGAAGATTGAGCCGCTGGTGACGGGGGCTCCGGGGTTTGCGGACGGGCAGGTGCGGACCGAGATCTACGCCACGGTAAGCGTGGAGTTTGAGAGCTGGGGCAAGGTGCAGATGGCGCTGACGGCTGGGTCGCAACAGATGAATGTGCTGCGGACGGTACCGGGCGCGGCGGCGAATGGAAGCGGCGGGACGGCTGCCGCGGCTGTGCCTCTGACGGCGGGATCGAGCGCGACGACGGCTTCCACGCTGGATGTAGGGACGGATGCGGCGGCGGGGTTTGCGGTTGGCGACGTTGTTGCGGTGGATGTGGACTATGCCGGTCAGACGGGTTTTGTGGGAAGCGGCGTGAGCGGTGGATATGTGAAGAGCGCCGGGACGGTGGGGGCGAGCGTTCATTACGTGCGGCGTGTGACGCTAAACGTAGGACGGGTAACGGACATCGATGGCGGCGTGTTGACGCTGGGAGCTGCGCTGCTGGCGGGTGTGCCGACGGCCGGGATGAAGGTGAGCCGGGTGGTGGGGTTCTGCGACCGGGAGGGCGGAACGTTCTTCCAGGAATGGTCTGCATTGTTTGTGCTGGAGGGCGTGCAGGGGGACCGGGTGGCGTTTCACTATCCGCGGTTGCAGGCGATGAGCGGTGCGGCGGAGAAGAGTGAAGGACTGGTTGGGGTGCAGGCAGGCGAGCTTGAAACGGTGCGGCTGGCGGGGAGTTTTGGAGCGCTGCCGGTGAAGGACGCGAACGACGGGGAGATGGTGGTGTGCTTCAGGAGCTATCTACCGGCGGCGATGCGAGGCATTTAGAGGTGCGGAGCACCAAGAGATTTGGAGGGGTATCGATGGGATGGACGCGGAGTAGATGGACGCTGGTGGAGTTTGGACTGGCGTGGACGTTGATGCTGGGGATGATGGCGCTGGCGGCGTTGAGTGAAGGCCGCGTGGCACTGGCCCAGGGTCTGGCGACGACGACGGTGGCCGATACGATCTACCAGGCCGATGGCACGGGTGCGACGGGGACAGTGCTGATCAGCTGGCCAGCGTTTGTGACGGCGGCGGGGAATTCGGTTCCGGCTGGGTCGACGTCCGTGACGATTGGCGCGGGTGGAACGTTGAGCGTGACGCTGGCTTCCAATGCGGGCGCTACGCCGCTGGGGAGCTACTACACGGTGGTGTATCACCTGGGCGATGGGAACGTGACGAAGGAGTACTGGATTGTCCCGGTGAGCGCTACGCCGGTGAAGGTGAGCGCGATTCGGAGCACGGTGCTGCCGCTGAGCGTGGCGATGCAGACGGTGAGCAAGAGCTATGTGGATACGGCGATTGCACGGGCGTTGAGCGGAAGTCCGGAGGATACGTCGCCTTATGTGTTGAAGGGCGGGGATACGATGACGGGGCCGCTAGTGCTTCCGGGGGATCCTACGGCTCCGCTGCAGGCGGCGGATAAGGGGTATGTTGATGGGCAGATTGCGGGTCTAAGCGGCGGCGCTGGTGGATCCGTGAAGTTGCTGCCGCAGGCTACGCAGGTGGTGACACAGCCACCGAATACGCAACTGGATGTGAACAATCTTAATGGGGCGCTGTACGCGAGTCAATATGCGAATGGCGCGGGGAATAACGGGATTGCCAATGCGGCGGCGAGCGCAGACTGCACGAACGGATGCGATATCCAGGTGGAGCAGACGTACCCGGTGACGGAGACGGTGAATGCGACGGCGTTGAACAACTCGACGCAGGTGCAGGATCATCGGGGCGGGTCGGAGCAGGAGAACTACTTCAATCCGAACACGAGTGGCAATGGCATCAACGTGGCGCACACGATCAATTTGACGTCTACGCAGAGTGCGCCGCAGGTGTATGCGACGGAGCCGGGCGGGCAACAGTTCTGGACGGGGCTGGCGATCAACAGCGTTGGGTTGACGGGTGGGTCGAATGAGTTTCCGGAGGCGATCCAGGGGGTGGCTCCGTACTTCAAGACGACGTACACGGCGCTGAATCTGACGGGCAAGTACACGACGCCGGGGCAGCATGTGCTTTCGGGGTCCAGCCAGAACTGCTATGGGGTTGGCGACTGCGTGATGTCGGGGCTGTACATGACTTCCTCCGGCGGTATCCGGGATGATGCGGATGAGGGAGCGCATCTTTTCGATTTGATTGTGGCTGAGGATACGTCGGTGTTTGGGGGGACGTGCTCGACGGGCTGCACGACCGGGTCCACGGTGGTGCAGGTGGCGACGACCTCCGGTCCGGGGACGCAGGGCGAGGGGCGGTACATGATCGACAAGAACCCGGCGAAGGTGTTGACGGGGGGATCGGTGATCAGCGGGTCTGCGGTGGTGGGATCGTTGCCGGCGGCGAACTTTACGGGGACGAGTTTTCCGGTGAGCGTGCTGCTGCAGACGGCGCAGACGATTCCGACGTCCGCGGGGGCGATTGCGCCGGGGACGGTGACGGTGCCGATCAGCACGAGCTCGGTGCCGGCGGGGTATCAGACGAGTACGGCGGCGCTGCCGTCGTCCAGTGGCGTGGCGTGCGTGTCCGATGTGCTGACGGGAAGCGGGAATCCGAGCAACTTTGAGACGGCGGCTTATACGGTGGTGGATGGGAGCCATTTGTCATTGAACCTGCATCGTCCGCATGCGACGGGTGCGGCGGTGGCGGTGGGCGGGCTTTGCGGCTATGGGCTGGAGCAGACGGTGGATACGACGGCCGGGATCCGGCAGGTGTTTCCGGTGATTGGGTCGACGTCAGGGACGTCTTTGTTTTATGCGGGCGGCGGGACGTCCGTGGTGGGGCAGAACAGCACGACGAGCGGCTTTGCGAATGCGAGCGCGGTGCTGACCTCACTGGTGCGGGCCAGCGGTGTGGTGACGGTGACGGAGGCGAGTGCGTTGCCGTTCGACATCAACGGGCTGAATGTTACGGTGAGCGGAGCGGCGGATGCGAGCTACAACGGCACGTTTCCGGTCACGTCCACAAGCCGGACGACGTTTACGTATGTGCAGGCGGGGGCGAACAGCTCCACGAGCGGAGGCACGGCGAGCTACCTGAACGGGAGCTACATGCTATATCCGATGGCCGAGGTGCTGGGTGTCTATAACCCTGCCACGAAGGCGGTGGATGGGCTGATGACGCTGGCCGCCAACACGGTGGCGTGGGCTGCCGGGGATGCAGTGGAGATTCCGCACTACTTCCAGGAGGAGGTGGCGGGGGATACGGAGTTCATTACGCAGTATCTGCCGCGTCCGGTGCGGACGACGCAGGCTGGGATCTCGTATGGGGGGTTGACGGGGTCGGCGTTGAACGGTTGGGTGATCCATAACGAGACCGGGGCGAGCGCGTACTTTGGCAATGGAGGCACGCATGTGCCGCCGGGCGCGGCACTGGGTGTGACGGGCATCTGGAACGACAGTTTGGAAGCGCAGGCGGGCGAGAGCGCGGTGGTGAAGGTGCACTGCAACAGCCATGGATGCGACCGCTGGAACAGCGGCTACGACCTGTTCCAGATGGATACGAGCGGGGGGCTGGATGAGATGAACTACTCGCCAGCAACGAGCAACCTGACGTTCAACTTGCGGGGCACGCAGTATAGCTTTACGCCGCAGGCGATGACGGCTGGGACGCTGAACGTGACGACGTTGAATGCGGGTTCGATCACGGGCGCGCTCCAGCCTTCGCTGGTGGCGAGCGGCGGGTATACGACGGCGGCGCCGAGCAATATGGCACGCAGGGGCGACCTGCTGGGTGAGTATCTGCTGACAGAAGGAACGGGGACGCTGGCTCACGATACCAGCGGCCACGGCAACGACGCGACGATCAACGGGCCGGTATGGGAGGGAACGCAGGACTTGAACTTCACCACGCTGGGGCAGTATGTGCAGTTGCCGACGGCGATCAACGGGGCCAAGGCGTGGCAGTTCGCCTTCTACGAGGCTCCGTTTGGGACGGGAGCGGGAGTGCAGGTGCCGCAGTATGGCGATCCTGCCAACTACGGGCAGAATCCTTCCATCCTTTGCGGGACGGACTACAGCCATCTGTGTCTGGTGGCGGGCGTGGGGCTGGGCAAATCGCAACAGTTCCAGGCGTATACGACGGACAACACGGAGGCGAATGAGGGGATTACGGCAGGGTGGCATGTGGTGACGCTGCTGTGCGGAAGCAACGTGGGCGGCGTGGTGACGAAGACGCGCCTGCTGTATGACGGAGCGGAGGTTGGAGGATACCTTACGCAGGGCGACGCGGGAACATGCGGATCTCCGACGAGCGGGAACTACCAGGTTGGGGGATCGAGCTTACTGACGGGGACCTGGTTCCTGGGCAAGGTGGCCGCGGTGTGGGCGTGGGGCGCGAACCTGAGCGTGAGCGACGGTATGGCGGCTGCGCAGAGCGGGCTGGAGTACATGCAGTCCAAGGGTGTGCAGACGAAGTTCCGTCCGATTCAACATGCGAATCCGCTCATTGTGGGAGGCATGGACTCCAGGACGTATGGCGTTCAACTGAGCCCTTCCACGGTGTGGCTGGGGGCGATGGCGACGAATGACACGAGCTACGACCGATTGAACCTGGGGTACTCCGGCGAGTTCATGCTGGATGGATGCCTGATGTTCGACCTGACGTATGGGACGCATATTGCGGAGACCTCCGGGCCAACGGTGACGATGCTTTGGGGAGGGATCAATGACATGTTGTATTCCACGCAGAGCCCAAGGCAGATTGCGAACAGCGTGCGTTGCATGGTGCAGAAGGCGAAGACGGCGGGTTCGCGGGTGATCCTGGCGACGGAGATCAGCGCGGTTTCCAACTCGCAACCGAGCGTGGATGCGTCCAAAGACGGGCTGGACGCGATTCTGCGGGCGGAGGCGTTTGGATGGGGCGTTGATAACCTGGCGGACCTGGCGACGGATCCGCACCTTGGGGCGGACGGGGCTTCCAGCAATACGGCGTGCTTTCCGGATAACCTGCACCCTGGGCCTGCCTGCGAGCCGTACATTACGGCGATCATGCAGAATGCGTTCAACGAGCTGACTGGGTCAACTGAGACGAATCGGAACCAGACGGCGGCGACGAACTACCAGGAGACGGCGGCGGACCGGTTTCTGGATCTGACCGGGACCGCGGCGCAGACGGTGACGCTGCCTGATTGCACGGGGTACTCCCTGCAACGGCAGATGGTCAACGTGGGGAGCGCGGCGGCTACGGTGGGGCCGGTTTCCGGGCAGACCCTGCTGGGGTCTACGACAGTGAGCGTGGGAGCGAAGGCGCTGTTTGTGCCGATTCCTGGGCCGTTGGCGACCGGCGGCTGCAAGTGGGAGCGGACGCAGTAGAGACGCTGAAGGTACAGTCCAGTGTCCCATTCATCGCACAGAACGCGATGATGGGGGGCTGGCCTCTTCGCTAGCAAGGGATGCTGTGGTTTGAGAGACAAGGGCGGGGCCGGCGTTGCAGATGCCGGCCCTTGCTGCTGGTGTGGGGGTTGAATGCGGGACACGGAAGAGCAGGTGCTGTTCAGGCTGGGTAGGACGCTGCGAAGCGATAAGCCGGAGGATGCGGATGCCGGGATGCGCTATGCGAGGCAACTGCTGAGGATTCGGGACCGCGAGGGCCGGACGGTTGGCCTGAGAGCGAATGCGGTGCAGCGGGAGTTTGAGGCGAAGCGAGGGCGCAAAAACATTGTGCTGAAGGCTCGGCAGATGGGCATGACGACCTGGGTTGCGGGGCAGTTCTTTTTGCGGACGGTGATGCAGCCCGGTGTGCTGACGGTGCAGGTGGCGCATACGCGGGAGGCGGCGGAGGGGATCTTCGCGGTGGTGCAGAGGATGTGGGAGAACCTGCCCGAGCCTCTGCGCGAAGGTCCGCTGCGTCGGAGCAGGGCGAATGCGGGGCAGATGGTGTTTGCGGAGATCGACAGCGAGTTCCGGGTGGTGAGCGCTGGGGATCCGAATGCGGGCAGGGGGCTGACGATCCAGAACCTGCACTGCAGCGAGGTGAGCCGGTGGCCGGGGGATGCGGGGGCGACGCTGGCGGGACTTCGAGCGGCGATGGCTCCGGGGGGCGAGGTGTGCCTGGAGAGTACGGCGAGCGGGGCCTACGGGTGCTTCTACGAGGAGTGGGAGCGGGCGGAGGAGACGGGTTTTGTGCGGCACTTCTTTCCATGGTGGATGGAAGGGCGGTATGTGGCGGCTCCGGTGGAGGATTGGACGGGGGATGAGGCTCGGCTGGTGAAACAGCATGGGCTGACGGCGGGGCAGATTGGGTTTCGGCGGGAGCTGGAGAAGAGTTTCCGAGGGTTGAGGGCGCAGGAGTTTGCCGAGGATGCGGTGAGCTGCTTCAAGGCGACGGGGCAGTGCTGCTTTGAGGTGGGGGCGATTGAGGCTCGGATGGCGGAGTTGCCACGCGCCATGGAGCGTCGAAGAGGTGGTGCGCTGCTGGTGTATTTGCCGCCGATCGTGGGTAAAGAGTACCTGGTGGCTGTGGACACGTCGGGCGGCGGGCCGGATGGGGACTTTGGCGCGGTGCAGGTGATCGAACTAGCGAGCGGGTTGCAGTGCGCTGAGCTGCGGGAACGGCTGGGGCCGCTGGAGCTGGCGAGGGTTTCGGCCGAGCTGGCGAGGGAGTATGGCGGAGCGCAGATTGCGGTGGAACGGAACAACCACGGGGCCGGGGTGCTGGCGTATCTGGATTCGGCGGAGCGGTATGCGCGGGTGTATGAGCAGGGCGGTACGGCGGGGTGGCTGACGAGTGCGGGGTCGAAGCCCGGGATGTTGAGCCGGCTGGGTACGCTGTTGCAGGAAAGTCCGGGGATGTTTATGAGCGGGCGGCTGCTGCGGGAGTGCAGGACGTTCGTAAGCTTCGCGGGGGGGCGGACGGGGGCAGCAAACGGCTGCCACGACGACTGCCTGATGGCGATGGCGGTGGCGCAGGCTGTGCGGGCGGAGAGGCTTGGAATGGCGACTGCGAACGGGCGGAGCGGGCGTATGCTGTGAGGCGAGGGCTTCCTGGTTGGCGGTGCTGGCTGTGCAGGCAATACGCAAGATGCGGGGCGGGGCGCAGAGCCAGTTGATGCTGGGGGCGGACGGAAAGCTGTGGGTGGTGAAGTTCCGGAATAACCCGCAGGGAGTGAGAGTGCTGGCGAATGAGCTGCTGGCGACGCGGCTGGCGGCGGCGGTGGGGTTGACGGTTCCGGCTTGCGAGGTGGTTGAGGTCACCGATTGGCTGGTACAGAACACGGGCGACCTGGTGATGGAGTTTGGGCAGGGGAAGCGGGAACGGTGCGTGGCTGGGCTGCAGTTTGGGAGTCAGTTTGTGGGCGGGCTGATGCCGGGGCGGGTGGTCGATTATTTGCCGGAGAGCGAGCTGGGGGAGGTAAAGAACCTGAGCGAGTTTTGGGGGATGCTGTGCGTCGATAAGTGGGCGGGCAATTGCAATGGGCGGCAGGCGGTGTTTGAGCGCGGGGCGCGAGAGCGGAAGTACAGGGCGCACTTTGTGGATCAGGGGTTCTGCTTCAATGCGGGGGAGTGGAGCTTTCCTGATTCGCCGCTACGCGGGGTGTTTGCGCGGAACAGCGTGTATGCGGGGGTGACGGGGTGGAAGAGCTTTGAGCCCTGGCTGAGCCGGGTGGAGGCGATGGAGGCGGATGTGCTGTGGGGGATCGCTGAAGGGGTTCCGCCGGAGTGGTATGGCGGCGACCTGACGGAGATGGAACGGCTGGTGGAGCAGATGTTGGCGAGGCGGAAGCGGGTGCGGGAGCTGATTGGGGCGTTTCGGGACTCTGATCGTCAGCCGTTTGCGATGTGGGACACGGGGAGCAGCGTGGTTGTGCCGAAGATGTTTGAACGGACGGAAGTGGCTGGAAAATATCTGATGTAAGAAAGGCCTTGCGATGGAGCGGCTGGCTTGCGAGTTCTCGCTGATCCGGTATGTGCCGGATGTGGTGAAGGGCGAGTTCGTGAACATTGGCGTGGTGCTGCGGGAAGCGGCGCCGGCGAGTGGGGCGGCGGTGCGGGCTGAGGTTCGGTTTACGCGGGACTGGGGCCGGGTGCGGTGCCTGGATGCTGATGCGGATACGGGGTTGCTGGAGGCGCTGGAGCAGGAGATTGCGGGACGAATGCGGGCGGGCGTGAGTGTGCGTGATCCGAAGGGTGTGCTGGAGACGCTGGAGGATTCGCTTTCAAACAGCGTGCAGATGACGGAGCCAAGGGCGACGTTGGCAGAGAACATGGCGGCGGAGATGGAGCTGCTGATGCGGATGTACGTGGAGCCGATGAGGGTTCCGCGGGTGAGGACAAGGAGTGGGCGGGCCGCGATTTTGAAGACGATGGAGACGGCCTTTGGCGATGACGTTTGGGCGTTCATCTATCGGAGAACTCGAGCGGCTCAATTTACCCGCAAGGGAGATCCGTTGCGGATTGATTGCTGGTACCAGGCTGAGAGGCAAGCTAACCCAGACGCGATCATTCGGATGTTCCAAGCTGTGTCGTTGCGATCCGATGTTGGCGCAGCCAAGGGGCTGGCGTTGTCTTCACGGGAGCTAAGGGCCGGATTCAGGCGGGAGCTCAAGGCGGAGTTGCGAGTGACAGCGGTGGTGGAATCGTTGCAAGACATTGGTGATGCAGCCGACGAAGACGATGAGGGCGTGCTGCAGTATCAGTTTGCCAAAAAGACGATGGAAGATGAACAGATTGAGGTGCTGACGGTTTCGGAGCTGGATGGCGCGGCTGAGACGGCAAGATTTGAGTTGATGATGTAAGACGCTGTCCTGCCGGACGGGCGCCCTGCGCGGGCGGCGGTCACTTCGTGACGCGTGATCTGGTTGGGGTAAGGATGATTTTTTGAGGCCCTCCCGTTGGTCGGGAGTGGGGCATGAGTTTATAAGTTTGGTGTGATGGGCGTGACCTTCTGGTTGCGCCCATTTCTTTTGGACGAAGACTGCACGGAGGTGCACATGGGTTTTGGAGAACGGGTTCGAGGTGCGTGGGAGGTGCTGGCTTCGGTCGAGGCGGGACGAGCGAAGAAGGGCGAGGCGATCAAAGCCAGTAAAGACGCGGGGAAAGAACGGAAGACGGTGCCGCTGCCTTCCATCCTGACCCCGTACCCGTATGTGGGTCAGGGGGGAGCGCAGGGGTCGATGCCGAGGGCTACGGCGGTGAATTTGCGGAAATTTGCGGAGACGCCGGTGGCGCGGAGAGCGATCAACCTGGTGAAGGACCGGATTGCGAGCATGGACTGGCAGATCAAGGTTCGGCGGGGGTATGACGCGGGGGTGATTCCGGATGTTGAAGAAAAGAAACAGGCTTTGCGGCGGGCGCTCGAAGAACCGAACGCGGGGGACAGCTTTCGGACGCTTTGGGAGCAGGTGCTGGAGGATGTGCTGGTGGGTGGGTTTGGGGCGGTGGAGATGCGAAACACCGGTGATTTATGGTGCCCGTTCCAATTGTTCGCTGTTGACGGGGCTGCGGTGCAGGTGAACCCCAAATGGGATGGTGATCTGGATGTGGCGCATTATGGTTTTTCGTCTGGCAAAGTTGGACAAGATGCAGTCACTCCGCTGCGGGACGATGAGCTGATCTATATCCGGCTAAACCCGCGGACGCATACGGCGTTCGGGCTGGGGCGGCTGGAGGTGGCGTTCGAGGCGATTGGGCAGTTCCTGAGTGCGAACCGGTATGCGGGGCGGCTGGCGAGCAACAGCGTGGTGCAGTATGCGCTGTGGCTGAACGATGCGACTCCGGAACAGCATGACCGGTTGATCCGGTGGTGGCAGGACGAGATTGAAGGCACGGGGCGGGTGCCGGTGCTGAGCTGCGAGAACAAGCCGGAGGTGCTTCGGTTTGCGGGTGGGACGGATGCGGACCTGCGGATTGCATGGCAGGAGTTTCTGATCCGGATGATTGCGAATGCGTTCGACCTTCCGCCGATGATGCTGGGCTTGTCCGCCGATGTGAACCGGTCTACGGCCGGGGAGCTTGCGGATGAGGCGTTCCAGAGCGCGGTGAAGCCGGTGGCGAAGCTGGTGGCGGAGCACATCTCTCGGGATGTGTTTGGGAAGCTGCTGGGGTGGCGGGAGTTTGAGTTCCAGTTCAACGAGCTGGAGACGCGGAACGAGCAGGAAGAGGTGGCGATGCAGGTGCAACTACTGAACGCGGGGATCCTGTCAGTGGCCGAGGTGAGGGCGATGCGGGGGCTGGGGCCGGTGGTTCCGGTTGAGACGGTAGCTCCGATTGAGACGGCGGTTCCGGCTGGGACGGCGGCTTCGGCTGCGGAGAACGAGGAGGCGGCTTGAAGCTGACGATCGACAATCTGGATGGGCGGGGGGCGGTGGACTATAGCGGCTGCCTGGTGCGTGGGTTGAAGATCACGCGGACGCTGAATGCGCCTTCGACGATGGAGGCGATGGTTTGCCTGGAGGGCTCCGGTCCTGTTGGGGCGGGGCTGGCAACGCCGGTGCGGAGGGGGCGGGCGATTGTCTCCTCCGATGCCGGTACGGTGCTGTTTACGGGGTATCTAACGACCGAGGCTGTGGCCGAGTATGCAGGGGCGGCGAGCGAGGGCGCGGTGTACCGGCTGGCGCTGCAGGCGGTGAGCGATGAGTGGCTGCTGGATAAGCAGGCGGGGCTGACGCGGTTGGGCATGGGGCTGGAGACGGATGGCGGGACGCTTGTGAAATCGCTGCTGGGGCGGCTGGGAAGCGGAGCGAACGGCTTTGGGACGGCGGCGGTGGCGCATATGCGGAGTGTGGGCGTGTTTGAGCCGGATGCGGCGGCGGCCTGGAGCGTGAATGCGGGTGCGGCAGCGAGTGCGGCGTATGGCGCGTACCGGGTGCTGGGTGGTGCGGTGACGCTGGCCCCCGCCGGCGGTACGGTGCATGGGTTGAGCGATGGGGAGGGGTCTTTGAACGTGTCCGCGCTGAGAACCGGGGCGGTGCGGGAGCTGGCCAACGATGTGACCGTGAGCGGGGCGATGGAGCCGGCGGTGTACTGGAACGAGCTGTTCCAGGGGGATGGGACGACGGCGATCTTCGACCTGACGGGGCAGACGGAGGCGGTGAACAAGGGCAATGCGGTGCTGATCCGGGACGACTTTTCGCTTCCGGCGATCGACGGGACGACGTGGACGGTGGCGGACCCGGGGTCGCACCTGGCGCGGGGCACGGGAGGACTGACGATGAGCGGGGGCAACGGGCTGGATGGGCAGACGACGCTGACGGCGCTCGACCCGGTGGAGATGGGCGGGACGTTGGTGGTGGAGCTGGCGAATGTGAGGCTGAGCGGGGCTTCAGCGGGGGTGCTGGGCGGGGTGTATCAGGG
Organism: uncultured Acidobacteriaceae bacterium; assembly: GCA_964242025.1. Lineage (GTDB taxonomy): Bacteria > Acidobacteriota > Terriglobia > Terriglobales > Acidobacteriaceae > Edaphobacter. The sequence goes on along the minus strand of CAXSZW010000001.1, from coordinate 121,935 downwards.
GTCCGTGCAGCAGGCGAACCTGTTTGCGGGGTTCAACGTGAGGCAGAGCTCCGGGCAGACGGTGATGGTGCCGGTGGTAAGTGGGGTCGAGGTGGGGAGGGTGTTCCCGGTGTTGAGTGGACACAGCTATAGGTTCCGGCTGCGGCTGAACTGTCCGGAGCTGCTGCGGGTGAAGCAGGCCTACTATGCGATGTCGGAGAGCGGGGGCGGGTTTGCGGTGAACCAGTTTGGCGGCGGGCTGGTGGCGGCGCCGATGTCGGTTGTGTTTGAGGTGAGCGACCTGGGCTTATCGTCCAATACGCCGGTGACGGTGTTGTACGACGGGGCGGTGACGAGTTCGCCGGCGAGTGCGACGCTGGTGGCGGTGAACAGCGTACAACTGTTTGGCAGCGTGGGCGCGGTGCGGGTGAACCGGACAGGCACGGGCTGGGTAAGGAGCACGAACCCGGCGACGGGGGCGGTTTCAACCAGGCTGGTGGGCGTGGCGGGGACGGGCACGGACTGCACGCTGACGGGAACGACGGTGACGGGACGGGTGACGTTCTTTCCAGGGCGGGAGCCGGGGGTGGGCGAGGTGGTAAGTGTCGCGTACCGCGGGACGACGCGAGCGGTGGCGAGGCTGGCTGATGAGCTGAGTGTGGCGACGGAGGCGGCGGGCGGGAGAGTGGGGACGGCGCGGTGGCTGGGGCATGTGGTGAAGCCGCCGGCGCGGTGTACGGAAGACTGTGAGGCGGCGGCAGCGGCAGTGCTGAGCTTTGCGGCGAGCCGGTCCGCTGCGGTGGCGGGGAGCTATACGACGGTGAATCCGGCGGGGGTGGACGTCTGGCCGGGCGATGTGTTGAGGCTGACTGCAAACGGCAGCAGCTTGAACGCGATTGTGCGGAAGGTGACGGTGGTCGATGGAGGGTCAGTTCCAGAGACGAGGATGTACCAGATGGCGTTTGCGAACGACTGGGCGGAGGGGTTGGGGTTGACGCTCAGCGATGCGATTGCGGCGGATGCGTTGATTCCGGCGATGGCGACGGATGCGAGCCAGAGCGAGGCGGTGAGGGTGCTTGCGAACCTGCAGCACCTGACCGTCGTTCCGGCGACGAGTGCGAACACGGCGCTGCTGGTGGATGCGGGGATGGATGCGCCGGCAGGTGGGGGGTTCGAGGTGCGGAGCTACGATGGTGGGTTTGGGACTGCGGACGGCGGGCTGGTGCTGCGGAGCCCGGTGCGGGGGTTCACGATTCCGGTGACGGCGACGGGGGAGACGTTTTACGTGCGGATGTACGACGGCAGTACGCCGCCGCTTTACTCGCGTGCATCAAGCGCGATTGCGATTCATTTACCGGTGGGGTGAGGCCGGGGAAGGAGAGAGGATGACCGATTTTGAGGCGAAGGTGTTGAACGATTTGAGCGTGTTGAAGAGCCAGATGGAGCAGCTGATGGGGATTGGGCAGCCGGGGCGGTTGCACCATATGGAAGAACGGGTGAGCCGGAACGAACAGGGTGTGCAGCGGATGAAGGGCATGATGGCGGCGTTCGGGACAGGGCTGACGATGGTGCACCTGGCGATCAGCTACTTTGGCGGGAAGCATAACTGAGGAGCGTGACGGATGTTCTTTATGACGCGGTTCCTGCACAGCGTGGCGATGCTGCCCAGCGTGGTGCAGGGGATGGAGACGGTGTACGGCGCGGGGACGGGGGCGCAGAAGCGGGCGGTGGCGGTCTCGGTGGCGGAGAATGCGATTGAGTCCGGAGGGGCGATCAACGATCCGCAGGAGTTTGTGAAGGGGTTGGGAATGATTGTCGATGGGGTGGTGGCTTGTCTGAATGCGAGTCTTTGGGCGAAGCGAGGGTGATGGTGACGTTGCAGCAAACCCTATAATGTGGGCATGAGCGTTGGGCAAACGATGCAGGCAGGGCCGCTGGTGGGCGTGGTGATGGGGAGCCGCAGCGACTATTCCGTGATGAAGGCGGCGGTCGAGGTGCTGAAGGAGTTTGGCGTGGCGTATGAGGCGCGGGTGGTGAGCGCGCATCGGACGCCGGAGCTGATGGTGGAGTATGCGCAGACGGCGGTGGAACGTGGGCTGCGGGTGATCATTGCCGGGGCGGGCGGGGCGGCGCACCTTCCCGGGATGATTGCGGCGCTGACGGTGGTGCCGGTGCTGGGAGTGCCGGTGGCGGCGACGGCGTTGCAGGGAATGGATTCGTTGCTGAGCATCGTGCAGATGCCGAAGGGCGTGCCGGTGGGGACACTGGCGATTGGGGCTTCCGGTGCGGCGAACGCGGGGCTGCTGGCGGTGGCGATGCTGGGGACGACGGATAAGGAGCTGCAGGAGAGATTGGTGGCTCGGCGGGCGGCGATCAGGGATCAGGTGCTGGCGGAGACGTTGGACGGCGAGGTGACGGCGTGAGCGCGGGGCCGCTGCTGCCGGGGGCGACGATTGGGATCTTTGGCGGCGGGCAGCTTGGGCGGATGATGGCGATGGCGGCGCGGGGGATGGGGTATCGGATCCTGGTGCTGGACCCGGACCCGGGGTGCCCGGCGCGATTTGTGGTGGATGGATGTATTGAGGCGGGGTGGGACGACAGCCGCGGGGCGGCGATGCTGGCGCGTGGGTGCGACGTGGTGACGCTGGAGATTGAGCAGATTGGCGAGAGAAGCATGGCGTCCGCAGCGACGTTTTGCCCGGTGCGGCCAGGCGGGGCGATGCTCGCGGTGATTCAGGATCGGATTGAGCAGAAGAACTGGCTGGTGAAGCATGGGTTTCCGGTGGGGGCGTACCGGGCGGTGACGACGCTCGATGAGACGCGGGCGGCGATTCAGGAGCTGGGGCGGTGCTTCTGCAAGAGCGCGACGGGCGGGTATGACGGGCGGGGGCAGGGGAAGGTTGGGTTTGGGGCTGAGGCGGTAACGGAGGATGATGTTCGTGGGGCCTGGGAGGCGCTGGGTGAGGGGCCTGGGGTGGTGGAGGCGGCGGTTGAGCTGGAGCGTGAGATCAGCGTGATGGTGGCGCGGAGCCCGCGCGGCGAGGTAAAGGTGTATCCGGCGGCCTGGAACCATCATGAGAATCAGATCCTGGACTGGAGCGTGATTCCTGCGCCGATTCCGGCTGCGATGGAGACGGAGGCTCGGCGGATTGCGGAGGAGATTGCCGATACGTTTGGGTTGGAAGGGCTGCTGGCAGTGGAGCTGTTTGTGACGAAGGGCGGAGAGCTGCTGGTGAATGAGCTGGCTCCCCGGCCGCACAACAGCTACCACGAGAGCGAACGGGCGTGCGTGACGAGCCAGTTCGAGCAGGCGATCCGCGCGGTGTGCGATCTGCCGCTGGGGGATGTGGATGTGGTGCAGCCGGCGGCGATCGCGAACCTGCTGGGGGATCTGTGGCTGAATGAGGATGGCTCCGCGCGTGAGGTGTGCTTCGATAAGGCGCTGGCGGTGCCGGGAGTTCGGCTGCATTTGTACGAGAAGCTGAAGCCGCGGAAGGGGCGGAAGATGGGGCATCTGAGCGCGGTGGGCGCGACGGCGGAGGAAGCGGTGGAGCGGGTGCTGCGCGCGAAAGCCGCGCTGTAAGCTACTTTCGTAACGATGATGGTTACTTCTGAAGGCAGTCCTGGTGACCACTTTCGCCTTACGTTCGCCGTTGAACGTGGTACGCTCAGGCGCAGTGCGGCGTCTAATTGTCTTGAGTAGTTGTGGAGCGTGAATGAACGGACGAGAGATAGAACGGTTGCTCACGATGATCGACGTGAATATTGCGGCGAATCAGACGATCGTTAAAGACGAGATGCTGCGGTTTATTCAATCGCATGAGGACCAGGTGGTAAGCGAGCTGCGGGCTCATGAGAGCGCCGAGATTCCAACCTCTGCGGGCGTGATGACGCTGAAGCTGTCTGACCTGCGGGAGCTTGTAGCCTGAGTGCTGGCAATCCTGTTCACCCTGTTGCTGGGTGCATACCTCTTTGGGCCCGGCTTGATTGCCCGGCTGATTCTTGGATTTGCGGTTCCGCGTAAGACGCTGGTGCAGAGTCGAAGCGAAGAGGTGACGCGCTCGATTGTGCAGGCGGTGGTTCCTTTTGGCATTGCGGCGGCGTGGGCCCGGGTGACGGGCGCGCTGGAACAAAACGGCCACCTTTCCGATCTTCAGACCGTCTTTTCCGGCGTCTACAGTACGCCGTTCTTCGATACGCATCGAGCGGAGTTTTTTGGAAGCCTGCACCGCTTCTACTGGATGAACGTTTGCGTGTTGTGGCGGCTGTATGTGCTGGTGATTGTGTTTGCGCTGGCGCTGAACCTGGCGATTCGGAACTACAGCACACTGCGCGCCGCGCTGCCTGGGGGCTGGCCGAAGGCGCTGCTTGCCACGCTGGTGTTGCCGCGTGTGTCCGAGTGGCATGTGCTGCTGTCCGAGATGCTGCTGCCCACGGGGGATTTCTTCCTGGATGCGGATGTGCTGACGAAGTCTTCCACGCTGTATCAGGGGAGGGTTCAGGACAAGATGCTGGGGCCGGATGGAAGCCTGCAAAACATCACGCTGGCCAAGCCCCGGAGATTTCTACGCGACGAGTATGAGAAGGCGAAGGAAGGCGGGGAGACCGTGGATCGGGAGTTGTTCTGGCGTCCGATTGCGGGGAACCTGTTTGTGCTGATGGCCTCTGACGTCGTGAATCTGAACCTGAAGTACATCCGCAAGAATCCGATTGTCTTCCATGCGTCCGAGGAGGAGCGGGTGGTGCTCCGGCGGGTGCTGGAGCGGATCAGCGATGAAACGAGGGAGACGTAAGGACAGACAAAAGCGGCAGGCCCAAGTGGGGAGCCTGCCGCTTTTGCTGTTCAATCTGACGTTGGTTAGCCGATGTCTTCGTTCCAGTCCTGCAGGTAGGTTTTGAAGTCGGACATGAACTTTCCTGCGTCCGCGCCGTCTACGATGCGGTGGTCGAAGCCGAGGGTGAAGCGCTGGACGGAGCGGATGGCGATGGTGTCCTGGCCGTCCTTGTCCGTGAGGACGAGCGCTTCTTTGTTAAGGCCGCCGACGCCGAGGATGGCGGCCTGCGGCTGGTTGATGATGGGCGTGCCGAACTGCTCGCCGAAGATGCCTGCGTTGGTGATGGTGAAGGTGCCGCCCGAGACTTCATCCGGGGCGAGCTTCTTGGTGCGGGCGCGCTCTGCGAGATCCACGATGGAGCGTGCGACGCCGAGGAAGTTCTTCTCTTCCGTTTGCTTGATGACGGGGACGATGAGGCCCCAGTCCAGCGCGACGGCGATGCCGATGTTGATGTTCTTGTTGTAGAGGATGGCATCGCCCTGGATGGCGGCGTTGACGACGGGATGCTTCTTGAGCGCCTGGATGGCGGCGCGAGTGATGAACGGCATGTACGTGAGTTTGGTGCCGTTGCGCTGCTCATACTTGTTCTTTTCACGCTCCCGCAGCTTGACGATGCGGGTCATGTCCACCTTGAAGACGGTGTGGACATGCGGGCTGGTGCGCTTGGATTCGACCATGCGCTGCGCGATGATGGAGCGCATCTTGGTCATGGGGACGAGCTCGCCGGGCTGTTGGACGCCGCCCGCAGCCTTGGCGGGTGCCGTGGTTGCGGGGGCCGACTGTACGGCAGAGAGTGAGGCGGCCTGCGCGACCGAACCGGTCTGGGCGGCGGTCTGAGCCGCAGTCGCCTGCTGGGCAGGACTCTGCTGCGTGGCCGCTGCTGCCGCCGCGATGCCCGGGGTGGTGGGCTGGCTGGACTTGGCGGCGGAAGGATTCTCAAGGTGGCCGAGGATGTCCGCCTTGGTGATGCGGCCGGCTGAGCCGGTGCCCGAAAGCTGGTGCAGGTCGACGTTGTTGTCACTGGCGATTTTGCGGACCAGCGGTGAGGAACGAGGGGCCTCGCCCTGGGATGCCTGGGCTGAAGGGGTTGCGGGGGCACTGGCCGGTGTGGGGGCTCCGGGCTGTGCCGGGGTGGCAGGTTTGGGCTTGGCGGCGCCGCCTCCGATGATGGCGACTACGGTGTTGACGGTGACCGTAGCGCCTTCTTTGACCTTGATCTCTGTGAGGGTGCCGGCGATGGGGGAGGGGATTTCAGCGTCGACCTTGTCCGTGGAGATTTCGAAGATGGGCTCGTCACGGGCGACGGTGTCGCCGATATTTTTGAGCCACTTGGTGATGGTGCCCTCGGTGATGGACTCGCCCATCTGGGGCATGGTGACTTCGGTGCCGCCGGAGACTTCGGCTTCGGGCTCAGGGGCGGGGATGGCTGCGTCCTGCGCGGCGGTCGCCTCAGCAGCGGGCGTGGCTGAGTCCGCCTTCAGGTCAGGCTGCGGAGCCGCTGCAGGAGTGGATGCAGAGCCAGCCTCGTTGATGGTGCAGACGACGGTGTTGATCTGCACCGTCGAGCCTTCCGGGGTTTTGATCTCACCCATGACGCCGGCTGCGGGCGAGGGAATCTCTGCGTCCACCTTGTCGGTGGAGATTTCAAACAGCGGCTCGTCGCGCTCGACGGTGTCGCCGGGCTTCTTCAACCACTTCGTCAGCGTGCCTTCGGTAATGGATTCGCCCATCTGGGGCATGACTACATCAGTCGGCATGGAACATCCTTCTCGTGGTGCGGAAATGGCGTGCTGCGCCACTGGATTATAAGACTTGGGCCGGGGGATTGGCTTGTTGCTGTGCGGTTATAGAACGGGTGATTGTTTACCGCACGGAAGCGCCAGCAGGGCATCAAGTGATTCCGCCCAGATCATCTGCCGTTGAAAGACTCGGCTGAAGCTGCGGGAGACGGAGTGAATGGCCTGCTCCATCAGCTCCGCAGCGAGGGGCGCGGGGTCCACTGGCGACTCAAGTTCAAGGCTGGTGACGCCGCGGTCTGCGATGCCGCAGGGGATGATCCAGTCGAAGTCGCGGAGGTCCGTGGTGACGTTGAGGGCGAAGCCGTGCGAGGTGACGCCGCCGGAGACGTGGATGCCAATGGCGGCGAGCTTCTTTTCCGGTACCGCCCCTTGTGCGAGCGTCCAGACGCCGGTGCGGCATTGGACGCGCTCCGCCATGACGCGGAAATCGCCGCAGACGCGGATGAGGACTTCTTCGATGAGCCGGACGAAATCGACGGGGCCGAGGTGCGGGCCGCGCTTGCCGGGGAGGTCGCCGCGAAGGTCGAAGATGGGGTAGCCGACGAGCTGGCCGGGGCCGTGGTAGGTGACGTCACCGCCGCGATTGATGACGTGGAGTTCGACGCCTTTGCGAGCGAGAAGCTCATCGGAGGCCAGAATGTTCTCGCGCTTTGCGTTGCGGCCCAAGGTGAGCACGGGCGGGTGCTCCAGCAGAAGGAGCGTATCGCCGATGAGGTCCGCCTTCCGCGCAGCGACCAACCGCTGCTGAAGGGCAAGACCCTCCGCATACGAGACCCGCCCGGCAGATAGAAGCTGAATGTACATAGACTCCAGAAGCAGAGGCCGAATCGCAAATGGATTCGGCCTCTGCTATTGATCGTTGGCTGCGCCAGGATGATGGGTCAGACGTTGACCGCGAGTCCTTCTACGCTTGCGAAGGCGTCCAAGAGGCTTTCCGAGAGGGTTGGGTGCGCGTGGATGGTGAACATCATCTCCTCCACGGTGGCTTCCAGCTCAATGGCCGTGACGCATTCCGCGATGATCTCCGTCGCATACGGGCCGATGATGTGGACGCCGAGGACTTCACCGTACTTGGCGTCCGAGACGACCTTGACGAAGCCGTCATGCGAATCCAGGATGGTGGCCTTGGAGTTGCCGACGAAGGGGAACTTGCCAACCTTGACCTGATAGCCCTTTTCCCTGGCCTGCGCCTCGGTGAGGCCCACGGAGCCGATCTGCGGGTCGCAGTAGGTGCAGCCAGGGACGCGCTGACGATTTACCGGACGAGCATACTTTCCGGCGAGCCTGGACGCTACGACCAGCCCGGCCATGCCGCCGACGTGCGCCAACTGCGGCAGGCCGCCTACGATGTCGCCGATGGCGTAGATGCCGGGTTCGGTAGTCTCCATCCACTCGTTGGTCATGATGAAGTTGCGGTCCGGGGTTATGTTGACCTTGTCCAACCCGCAGTCGTACGTGCGGGGCGCGCGGCCTACGGCGACGAGTACTTTTTCCGCCGTTTTCGTTTGCGGCTTGCCGTCGGAATCCGTGAAGGATACGACAGCACCGCCGTCTTTCTTTTCGATCTTCTCCACCTTGGCACTGAGGAAGACCTCAAAGCCTCGCTTCTTGTAGAGCCGCAGGAGTTCCTTTGAGATCTCTTCATCCTCCACCGGCACCAGACGCGGCAGGGCTTCGATGATGGTGACGTCCGCCCCGAAGCTCTTGAAGACGGAGGCGAACTCCACGCCCACGGCACCGGATCCGATAACGACGAGCGACTTCGGCATGGCGGGGAGGGTGAGGATCTCCATGTTGGTGAGGATGGTGTCGTCCGCCTTATAGCCGGGCAACATGCGGGCGTCAGAACCCATGGCCAGGACGACCTTTTTGGCCTTCACCTCAGTGGGCTTCTGGGTGTCGTAGCCTTCGGCCTGGGCGTCCTTCGGCTTGCCTTTGTCCTCATCCGTGACGTTGATGGTAAAGACGCCTTCCTGCGCCGGACCGGTGAGACGGCCATGCCCGCGGAAGACGGTGATCTTGTTCTTCTTCATGAGGAAGTCAAGACCCTTGGTGTGCTTGATGGTGACGTCACTCTTGCGCTTGAGGAGGTTGGTCCAGTTGAGTTTGGGCGCTTCAACGCCGTCGATGCCGTAGTTGGCCGCGTGCTTGAGGTGATCCCAGATTTCGGCGGAAAAGAGCATGGACTTGGTGGGAATACAGCCCCAGTGAAGGCATGTGCCGCCCAGCTTGTCGGTCTTCTCAATCAGCGCGACCTTGAGGCCGTACTGCCCGGCGCGAATGGCGCAGGTATACCCGGCTGGGCCCCCGCCCACAATGACTACATCGAAAACTGTGTCTGCCAAAACGTTCTCCAATCCCTATCGGACGATGCGATTCCACTTAGCACGTTTATCTTACGCCGCACGGAAAGAGAATGGCCGCATCGGTGCGGTACTCGCGCGGCTTGCTCTCATTTGATTCGGAGCGAGCCACGAAGGGTTCAGCGCAACCCTTCAGGCGTTGACTCCGTCTATGGTTACGTTATGGAGATGGCATGTTTGAGAGATTCTTCCGGCAATCGGAGACGGTTTTTGCCGTGGGTTCTTGTTCTTGCAGGGATGTTCCTTACAGGAATGGCAGGGAGGATGGCGGCGCAGGTTCCCAGCTCTTTGGTGGGGAAGTGGCGGGTGCAGCGGATTCTGCCAACGGAACGGGTGGGGTGCTGGGACGCGGAGCGGGCAAGGACGCTGGTGGGGTCGGAGCTGACGTATCAGGCACATGCGATGACGTGGCAGGGTGGAGAGGTGCCGCTGCATGGGATTCGGGCGGTCGTACGGACGTTGACTCGCAAGGAGTTTGCTAACGAGTATGGGGTCGGGCTGGAAGCACTGGGGATCAAGACGGCGAGCGTGCAGGAGGTGGACCTGCAGCATGAAGATGCGGATGTGACCGGGGCTACGACGGAGGTGCCGGGGGACACGGTGGTACTGGCGGGGCCGGGGAGGATTGTGGTGAGCGCGTGCGGGGTCTTTTATGAGGCGGTGAGAGCAGGACGGTAACTCCGCGTCGTGTGGCCGTGAGGCGTTCCGGTTAGCCTTCGAGGTATTCCGTGGTGGGGCGGGTGGGTTGGGAGCGGCTGATGGTGGGGACGGAGTCTGGCGGCGGTCCGGACTGGGCGCGCGTCTGGAGGGATTGGAGCCAGAGCTCGTGCTTCTTTTCCATGCGGTGGGGCATGAAGAGTTTGGCAAGATTGGCGAGCCAGCCGTGCTGTGTCTCCTGGGTGAGGACGTGGGTGCCGCCGTCCGGCAGGGGGGTGAGGAGCCAGGCGTGGTAGGCGTCGAGGCCAATGCCTTCCGCCTGCCAGGCGATGCGGGCGCAGGGCTCAAACTCCAGCACCTTGGAGGTGATGCGGACACCGAAGGTGTTCCAGCGGAAGCGGGTACGCTCTCGCAGGTCCGGGCCGGAGGTGGAGATGAAGTGGATGTCTGAGGAGTTGGGGTACCACTGCGGCCAGGACCCGGCGCGGATGAGCCAGCGCCAGACGTCTTCCGGCGGCGCGGCGATGACGATCTCGTTTGAGACGAAGACGGCTGAGTTGGCGGGGAGGAAGCGTTCGGGCCAGCGGATGTCTGTCTTCATCCTGCTTGGACGCTGGCGGCATGGGACTGGTCGCAAATTTCTGAGCAAAGTTTTTGCGGGTTGATGGGCGCGGCTCGAAAGAGGTGCGGATATGCCGCACTATTTGTGCACGTGTTGGAACAAATAGAGGCCGATCGCAGCAATGACGCTGCGATCGGCTCCGCATGGCGGGATGCACTGTGAAGGCGGCGTTACAGCTTGATGGTGACGGCCTTGACCTCGGTGTAGTTATTGAGGACTTCGGCACCCATTTCGCGGCCCCAGCCGGATTGCTTGTAGCCGCCGAAGGGGAGGGCGGCGTCGAAGACGTTATGGCAGTTGACCCAGACGGTGCCGGCCTTGATGCGGCGAGCCATCTTGTGGGCAGCGGAGATATCGCGGGTCCAGACGCTGGCGGCGAGGCCGTAGATGGAATCGTTCGCCTGGGCGGCAAGGCGTTCGAGATCGGCGTCCGATGAGAACTTCTGCGCGACGACGACGGGTCCGAAGATCTCTTCGGCGACAACCTTCATCTTCGGATGGACGTCATGCAGGACGGTGGGCTGGACGAAGTAGCCTCGGTCGGAGTGGCGTTTGCCGCCGGAGCCGAACTTAGCTCCCTGCTCGCGTCCGCTTTCGATGAAGCCGGTGACGCGCTCGAACTGCTCCTGGGAGACCAAAGGACCTAGCTCCGTGGAGGGGTCGAGGCCTTCGCCGATCTTGATCTTGCCGGCTATATTGCTCATGCCCTCGACGACCTGGTCGAAGACGCTCTCATGCGCGAAGAGGCGGGAGCCGGCGCAGCAGCACTGGCCCTGGTTGAAGAAGATGGCGGAGGCTGCGCCGCCGATGGCCTGAGACATATCCGCGTCCGGGAAGATGATGCAGGGGCTCTTGCCGCCGAGCTCCAAGGTGACCTTTTTGAGGTTGCCGGTGGCGGCGATGGCGATGAGCTTGCCGACCTCGGTTGAGCCGGTGAAGGCGACCTTGTCTACGAGGTCATGGGCGGCCAGGGGTGCGCCGCAGGGCTCGCCGAAGCCGGTGAGGATGTTGACGACGCCGGCGGGGAAGCCGGCTTCCTGGATGAGTTGGGCTAGGCGGAGGCCGGTGAGGGGGGTCTGCTCGGCGAGCTTCATGACGACGGTATTGCCGGTGGCGAGGGCGGGGCCCAGCTTCCAGGCAGCCATGAGGAGCGGGAAGTTCCAGGGGATGATCTGGGCGACGACGCCGAGGGGCTCCCGGACGGTGTAGGAGAGGAAGTCATGGCCGGCGGAGAGGGGGATGGTGGAGCCGAGGGTCTTGGTAGCCCAGCCGGCCATGTAACGGAAGAGGTCTACGGCGAGGGGGACGTCTGCGACGCGGGCGACGGAGACGGGCTTGCCGTTGTCGAGGGATTCGAGTTCGGCGAACTCGTCTGTATGCTGCTCCAGCAGATCCGCGAGTTTCCAAAGGAGTTGGCCGCGTTGCGAGGGGCTGATGGTGGCCCAGGGGCCTTGGTCGAAGGCACGGCGCGCGGCGTGGACGGCGCGGTCGACGTCCACATGGTCGCCTTCCGGGACGTGGCAGATGACTTCGCCGTTCGAGGGGTTGTAGACGGGGAAGGTCTTGCCGGAGGAGGCGGGGGTGAGCTTGCCGTCAATGAGCATTTCCAGCTTGCCGCGGACGAAGGCGGCGGCGCCGGGGCCGAGGCGGGTGTCGAAGCCAGCGTGAGTTTCAGAGGTGGGGGGTGTTGCGAAGGTTGCCATGGAGCTGTCCTCGTTTGCTTGGGGGTGCCCTGTGGGCGCGAGGGAGCGTTGGCAACCGGCGTCCGGCCAGGAGGTATGCGGGAGGAACGATAGCACCTGGGTTGAGGCGTTGTCGAAGGTGATGGTGGGGCACTCCCCCTTGTTTTACCTAAAATATTGAAAGCAGGCGGTTTACGAGTGGATTAGATCGTAAAATATTCATTCCATTGTACTTATCGGTAAGTAGTTCATTCTTTTTGGCTTACAGACGAAAAAGAGCCCTGGGCCGATGTGGCGCAGGGCTCTTCTTCATAGGTTCAATTATAAGCGTTTGGCCTGGGTGGTTACGCCAACTCTATGTCCCTAAGAATGTGAGGGTTAGGTGAGTTTGGGGCTTGACACGTGAATTTGCTGGTGTTTTTAGGGGTGTTTTGGGCGAGAAACTTGGGTGGGTGGGAAATGGTGTGGGCGATGGAAGAGGCAAAGGGCCGAGCTTGATTTGATACCAGAACCGGAAACGGCAAAACAGATGCGGAGATTCTGGCTTCGCCAGAAATGACAAGCTGGGAAAGTAACTGGGTCATTGGCGGAGGTCTACTAGGGTGGCTCCTTGGCCGCCCTCTTGTTGGGAGGCTTCTTCGAAGGTGGCGACGTGGGGGTGGGATTTGAGGAACTCGCGGAGGGTGCGTCGGAGGACGCCCATGCCGGTGCCGTGGACGATGCGGACGCGGGGGAGGCCAGCGAGGAAGGCGCGGTCGATGTAGCGGGAGACTTCGTCTTCGGCCTCGGCGGCGGTTCGGCCGATGACATTGAGCTCGCGGGAGACGGAGTCGGAGTCGCCGAGGGAGCTTCCGCTGGAGGTCTGGACGGTGATGCCGCCGCGGCGTCGTGCAGCTTCGAGCGGGGTGACGGCGCGGATCACTTCCACGTCTGCGATGTCCGAGCGGGGGACGCGCATCTTCATCTGGCCGATGGAGACCTCAAAGTTTTGGGCATCGATGACGCGGTCCACGGTGGCCTGACGGCGGAGGGATTTGAGGGTGACGTAGTCGCCGACCTTGATGGGGGGCGGGCCTTTGCGGACGAGGGGGGTGCTGGTGTCTGAGCGGTCTGCGCCGGTGGTGTGGGCGAGGACGGTGGAGCTGAACTGGTCTGAGAACTCACGGCGGACGCGAGCCATACGGAGGGCTGAGTCGCGCTGGATCTTGCGGGCTACGGTTTTGTCTTCGATCTCGTTGACGGTCTCTTTGAGTTGGGATTCGAAGTCTTCCAGAAGGCGGGTGAGTTTTTGTTCGAGTTCGCGGGTGCGCTGTTTTTGTTCGGCGCGGCCTTCGGTTTCGAGGCGGGCGCGTTCGGCGGCTACCTCTTCCGAACGGCGCTTGAGGGAGACGCGCTCCTGTGTCGCCGCGGAGAGCTGGTCGTGGAGCTGGTCGAGGAAGGCGCCGATATCGGCCTGCTGAGTGGTCATCTGGGCGCGGGCGTCTGTGATGATGTCCGGCTGCATGCCGAGGCGGGCGGCGATATTGAGGCCGGCGGAGGCGCCGGGGACACCGAGGCGGAGCTCGTAGGTGGGGGTGAGGGTGGCCTGATCAAAGCCGACGGCGGCGTTGAGGACGCCGGGGTGCTGGGCGGCGTAGACCTTGAGCGAGGTGAGATGGGTGGTGATGGCGGTCCAGGCGTTGAGGCGGAGGAAGTGGCCGGCGACGGCGACGGCGAGGGCTGCGCCTTCTTCGGGATCGGTGGCGGAGCCGAGCTCGTCCAGCAAGACCAGGGATGACGGGCCGGCTTGGCGGGAGATGTGGTCGACGTTCACGACGTGGGCGGAGAAAGAGGATAGGTTGCGCTCAATCGATTGGGCGTCGCCGATATCAGCGTAAAGGGCGGTGAAGAGGGGGAAAGAGGCTTCTTCAGCGGGGACGGGGAGGCCGGCCTGGGCCATGAGGGCGAGCAGGCCGAGAGTTTTGAGGGAGACGGTTTTGCCGCCGGTGTTGGGGCCGGAGATGATGAGCTGGCGGGCTTCTGGGGTGAGGGCGAGGGTGAGAGGGGTTGGGCGGGGCGAGTTGTTCGTTCTTAGTTGTGAGTTGTTAGGAAGGGCGAGGGCGTCCTGGCGCATGCGGAGTTCGAGGAGGGGGTGGCGGGCGGACTTGAGGCTTAGGGCTTCGGCGAAGAGCGGGGTGACGCAGTCGAGGTCCTGGGAGAAGCGGGCGCGGACGAAGTGGGATTCGATCTCGGCGAGGATGGCGGTGCCAAGCGAAAGGACGGTGGCTTCCGCGGCGATGGCGCGGGTAAGGGCGACGAGGATGCGATGGATTTCGGACTGCTCTTCATCGAGGAGCCGGACGAGCTCGTTGTTTTGCTCGATGGTTTCGAAGGGCTCGACGAAGACGGTTTGGCCGGAGGACGAGCTGCCGTGGATGACGCCGGGGACCTTGCGCTTGAACTCGGCTTTGATGGGGATGACAAAGCGCTCGCCGCGGACAGTGATGATGTCGTCTGTGGCGGACTGGGTGCTGCCCTCTTCGCGGAGGCTGCGGGCGGCGCGGCGGAGGGAGGCCTCGATGGCGCGGTGCTGGGCTTCCATGGCGCGGCGGATGCGGCGGAGTTCGGGGCTGGCGTCGTCTGAGAGCGAGCCGTCTGGTTCGATTTTGCCGCGGAGGGTGCGGAGGAGGGCGGCGAGGTCATGGGGGAGGAGGGGGTCGGAGAGGGTGCGGATGGCAGGGCCGAGGCGGCGGCCGGAGTCGGATGCGGTGAGAAGGCTGCGCCAGGCGGCGACGCGCTCTGTGAGGCCCAGGAGAGAGACGATCTCCAGAGCCTCCAAGGCGGTGCCGTCGATGCGGGACTTGTCAAGGAGGGTGGCGGGATCAAAGAGGCCGTGGAAGTCGAAGGAGCCGCCGGCTGAGAGGAAGGCGCGGTACTCGGCGGTGCGGGTCTGCTGGAGAGTGATCCAGGGGAGGTCGGCTGAGGGCTCAAGGGCGAGGGTGAAGGCGCGGCCGAGGGGGCTGACGGCCTTTGCGGCGATGTGGTCGCGGAGGCGCGGCCATTCCAGGGCGAGGGAGCTGGATTCCAGGAGCGGGGCGGGGATTTGCGGGAGGAGCGAGGTCACTCGCTTATGGTAAGCCTTGCCGGGCGGGATGGAACTGGAATGACCGGGGCTGCGTATGAGGCTGTCATGATGCGCTGGAGGTAAGGCGATGGTCTGTGCGGCGTGTGGATGCGGGCAGAACGATGGAGCCCATTTTTGTAAGCAGTGCGGTGCGCGGGCTGGTGGGGCGCCCCCCGCGAGCTTTGGGCAGCAGCCTTGGATGCCGCTGACGTCCTACCCGGGCTACCCGGCGGGGTATGTGCCGCTGATGGAGGCGAGGCGCCAGCGGGTGCGGCAGAACCTGCAGCCGATGGGGATTACGTGGTGTCTGTGGGGGGTGTACCGGTTGCTGCTGGGGATGGTGTCGGGGTTTGCGGTCCATGAGTGGAGCCGGCATCGGGACTGGTTTGGGGACAGCGTCCACTTCCATCCACACTTCCTGGAGGCGTTTATGCCGGTGATCGCGCTCACGACGTGCGTAATGGCGGGGCTGGCGCTGCTGACGGGTTATGGGTTGTTGACCATGAAGCCGTGGGGCCGGACGCTGGCGATTGTGATGTCGATTCTGACGCTGATCAAGGTTCCGCTGGGGACGGCGCTGGGGATTTATACGCTTTGGGTACTGGGGCCGAGAGTGTCCGGGGTGGAGTATGACGCGCTGGTGAGGCAGGGACCCCCCCGGCCATAGTGTGCAAAGTCTTCCAACGATGTGGGTTAGCTTCTGACTCCTAGTTGGTTATCCCGCAAAAGCCACTTTTTCTACTGGCTGGCGAGGCGGTCGATGTCGGTGGTTTCGAGGACGGCGCGGCCGGGGGTGGGGAGGACCTTGAGCATGGCCTGGCCGAGCTTTTCCGTGGTGGTGATGTGTTTGGGGAAGCGGCGGGCGAGCCAGGGGAGGATGGGGCCGAGGAGGACGTAGACGGCGTTGTAGAGGGGGGTCTTCGACCGGATGCCGTGGAGGGGGACGATGCCGCCGGGGCGGAACATGTAGGCGGCGCGGAAGGGGAGGGCGAGGAGGGCGTTTTCGGTCTGGCCCTTGACGCGGGCCCACATGACCTTGCCCTGGCCGGAGGAGTCGGTGCTTTGGCCGGAGACGTAGAGGAAGGCGATGTTGGGGTTGAGGGCGACGAAGCGGTTGGCGACCGAGAGGGTGAGGTCGAAGGTGATGCGGCGGTATGCGGGCTCCTTCATGCGGAAGGAGGAGACGCCGAGGGTGAAGATGCAGGCGTCGGCTGCGCGGAATTCAGCTTCGAGATCGTCGAGCGCGAAGAGGTCCGGGCGGATGATCTGGCGGAGCTTTTCCGATTGCTGCTGGAGGTCGGTGCGGCCGATGGAGAGGACCTGGGTGATGGCGGGGTCCGAGAGGAGCTCGCGGAGGACGCCCTGGCCGACCATTCCTGAGGCTCCGAAGAGCATGACGTTCATGAGTGCTCCTTGTGAGTTCGGTGCTGGCGCTGAGGCTGTCTTTTCGAAGCAGCGCAACGAAGCCCTATGCTGTATCAGAGTATGGATGATTCCAAGAGTTCCAATATTTCTGAAGAGCAGATCAGTCGGCTGGTCGATGCGTTCTATGCGAAGGTGCGGATGGATGCGGAGATTGGGCCAATCTTCAACGCGGTGGTGGCTGACTGGCCGCATCATCTGGCGGTGCTGAAGGATTTCTGGTCGACGGTGCTGCTGACAACGGGACGGTATAAGGGTGATCCCGCGATGCGGCACCTGGGGCTTGGGCTGGATCCGCAGCACTTTACGCGGTGGCTGGAGCTCTTTGGGGAGACGGCTCGGGAGACGTTTTCCGAAGAGCAAGCGGCATTCATTACGGAAAAGGCGCGCCGCATTGGCAGGAGCCTTCAGGAAGCGACAACGTATGCAAAGGATGGGCAGCGGCTCGGCTGATGCAGGGATTGGGATGCGGTTCAGTTAGCGGCCTACGACGCCCACTACATCGCTCAGCAACACTACCTTCCGTGTGCCTCACCTAGTTGAATGCTTCCAGCAGAGCATCGCTGAATTCATCCAGCGTCTTCTGTGACATGGACGTGTTGTTCAGGACGACCACGGTTCCTTTTCCGTCAAGCCGATGGCCGAGGACCGAGCGGTACCCCAACGTATTCCCGGTGTCCCATGCGGGCTGGAACGATCTGCGATCCAACGTGGACCTCCCGTATACGTCCCCCGAGGGCGTACTGGTCCGATGGCACTTCAATCGTAGTGAGTTCCCGCTTCGATGCGGCGGAGAGGAAGGCCGTATCGAAGATGAGGTGAGCCGCCCGCATGAGGTCGGTGGCATTGCTGAAGTACCCACCAGCCGCGGCGGCGTACGGCGGTCTCGGCTGCGTTCTCCTGGCGGGTGGGGTCGCGTTGTCGTAGGAGGGCACAGCCGTGGCGTTCGGTTCTGTCGTGGTGGCTTTGAGTTCGAGGGGAGTAAGCGTCAGTTGCCGCATAGCCGTGGCGTAATCCAGTTTGGTGACAGCCTCCACGATCGCCAGAACCAGGATCCAGTTGGAGAGGGAGTAGTCGAACCGTTGGCCGGGAGGGAAGATGAGATCTCCTTCACAGAAGCGATGGACGGCCTGCTCCGTTGTCAGGTGCTGCTCATTGATGGCCGGGTCCGCCTTGGTTGCCGACGAGAATAGATTGGGCACGCCGCTGTTGTTCGCCATCAGGTAGCGCAGGGTCAACTTGTTTCCCAGATCTTTCCGGAAGTACGGCAAGTACGTTGCGACGGGTTGATCCAACTGCAAGATGCCCTTTTCCTGGAGGCGGAGTACGGAGACGGTGGTCAACATCTTGGAGATGGACGCGATACCGAAGACCGAAGCTGCCGCCATCGGCTCGCGTGTTTCCACGTCTGCGAATCCTGTCGTCTTCCAGAACGACGGTGTGCCGTGGCGGCTTAACGAGACGACACCCTGGAACTGATGGTCGCGCACGTAGGTTTCGACGACCTGGGCGCAGGCACTGAGGTCTTCTCCACCGGCCCACCCATGCCGTGGAACTGAAAGCGAAAGGGACGCCAGCGCGGAGGTTCGCAGAAAGTATCTGCGAGGGAGATCGTCGAAGAGGTTCATGCCTTGCATGTGCTCCTTTTTCTTTTGTAATCGCTGCAGCGCTAATGCTGCTGACCTCTTCCGGCTTTGGCTACGGTAACAGAGACTTGAACTGAGGCGTCCTTGGATGGCGGAGGAATGAGCGGCGACGTATTCTTGGGGGATGAGGTTTGAGATGGGGAGTGGTGGGGCGGTGAAGCGGATGCGGAGGATGAGGCGGACGGAGGCGTTGCGGTCGCTGGTGAGGGAGAATCATCTGCGGCCTTCGGCGCTGATTTATCCGCTGTTCATTGTGCCGGGTGAGGGGATCAGGAAGCCGATTGGGTCTATGCCGGGGGTGTTCAACGTGTCCGTGGATGAGGCGCTGAAGGATGCGGCGGAGTGTGCGGCACTGGGGCTGGGTGGGGTGTTGCTGTTCGGGCTGCCGCCGGAGAAGGATGAGCAGGGGTCCGGGGCGTGGGCGGACGATGGGATTGTGCAGACGGCGCTGCGGGCGTTCAAGGCCGACCGTGGGCTGAAGAGCCTGGTGACGATTGCGGATGTCTGCCTGTGCGAGTACACGAGCCATGGGCATTGCGGGATTGTGAGCCGCTCTGAAGGTCCGGACGGGGACGAGTTTTGTGTGGAGAATGACTCCAGTGTGGCGTTGCTTGCGAAGACGGCGGCCTCGCTGGCGCGGGCGGGGGCGGATGTGATTGCGCCGAGCGACATGATGGATGGGCGGGTGGGGGCGATCAGGGCGGCTCTCGATGAAGGGGGGCATGAGCAGACGCCGATCCTGAGCTATGCGGCGAAGTTTGCGAGCGCGTTTTATGGGCCGTTCCGGGAGGCGGCTGATTCTGCTCCGCAGTTTGGCGACCGGAGGGGGTACCAGATGGATGGGGCGAATGTGCGGGAGGCGATGCGGGAGATTGAGCAGGATTTGGCGGAGGGGGCGGATATGATCCTGATGAAGCCGGCGATGCCGTACCTGGATGTGGTGCGGGCGGCGCGGGACCGGTTCGACGTGACGATGGGGGCTTACCAGGTGAGCGGCGAGTACAGTATGCTGCAGGCGGCGTTTGAACGCGGCTGGCTGGAACGGGAACGGGCGATGCTGGAGTCGTTGCTGGGCATGCACCGGGCTGGCGCGGACTTTATTGTGACGTACTTTGCCAAGGATGCGGGGCGGGTGCTGGGGTAAGTTCGGAGAGCGACAGACGCAGGTTCCCTGCGGGAATGACAGGAAAGCAAGGGAAGGCCCGGAGGTGAGTCCGGGCCTTTGTGGTTTTCATCGCGGAGCGATCCAAGACGGTGCGAAGCGCTCAGATGCGCATGGGCATGAGGATGTAGCGGTACTTGACGTCTTCGTTGCCGTCTTCCGGGCGCATCTGGCCGGCGGACTGGGCGTCCTTGAACTCGAGGCGGACCTCGCCGGTGTTGCCGATGGCCTTGAGGAAGTCGATCAGGTACTGGGAGTTGAAGCCGACGACGAGGGGGTCGTAGTTGTAGGGGGTTTCGATGGTGTCTTCGGATTCGCCGGCGTCGGTGGAGGAGGAGGAGAGTTTGAGTTCGTTCTGCTCCAGGCGGATTTTGATGGCGCCGGAGCGCTCATCCGCGAACTGGGCGACGCGCTGGATGCAGCCCATGAGGTCTTCCGAGCGGACAATGACGAACTTGTTGTTGTCGCGGGGGAGGACGGCTTCATAGTTGGGGAACTGGCCGGTGAGCTTGCGGCTGGTGAGGACGCGGCCGCCGACCTTGAAGAAGAGGGTGGAGTCGTCGTCGGCGAACTCAAGGGTTTCGGCGTCCGTGGAGCCGAGGAGGGAGGAGAGCTCCGAGAGGGCCTTGCGGGGGATGAGGGTCTTCTTTTCGCCGGAGATTCCTTCAAGGGATTCGCCGAGCTTTTCAACGTGGGCGAGGCGGTGGCCGTCAGTGGCGACCATGGCCATGGATTCGGCTTTGAGGACGAGGAGGGCGCCGTTGAGGGTGTAGCGGGATTCCTCGTTGGAGATGGCGAAGATGGTCTTGGAGACCATGTTTTTGAGGCTGGCGACGGAGAGCTTGTAGCCGCCGGAGGAAGGGAACTCGGCCACCTGGGGGAAGTTGGCGCGGGCCATGCCGACCATCTTGGTGTTGGAGCGGCCGGCGCGGATCTGGACCCAGTGGTTGTCCATCAGCTTGATGGAGATGTCGCCCTCGGGCAGGAGGCGAATGTAGTCGTACAGCTTGCGGGCGGGGATGGTGCAGGCGCCGGCTTTTTTAACCTTGGCGGCGCAGGAGGTGCGCAGGCTCTGGTCAAGGTCCGTGGCGGTGATGGTGAGGCGCCCGGAGTCGCCCTCGCTGGTGGCCTCGAAGAGGAAGTTGGAGAGGATGGGGATGGTGGTCTTGCGCTCAACGACGGACTGGGCGGCGGTGAGCTCGCGCAGGAGTTCGGCGCGGGAGACGGTGATTTCGAGGTTGCCGGTGGGAGCCGGGGCGACGGAGGTGAGGTTGGTCTCGGGCTCTTCGGTCAGGGTCGTCACGTGGCGGTCTCCGTCTGTGGTGGCTTGGTTGGGGCGAGGCGCGCGTGGCGCTCGCGGGATGGTCCAATTCTAGTGACAGGCGGGCAATCCGGGCGAGGGAAATCTCTGTGGGAAACCGGTGGGTTGTGTGTGTGGACGGGCTTTTGGGTTGGCTCCGCGGCGAGGCCCAATCCGGATTGTAGCGACTGCGGTTTGAGCGCGACGGCTTCTAAGAAAAGGCTTGAAAGAGAGATAAAGACAAGACGGAGTAGCCGTTTGTGGAGGATATGTGGATTTCCTGCGGAAGGTGATGAGGGACTACAACTTAGGGGTGAGGCGGGATTTAGAAATCGGCGACCGTGGATTCGCAGAGCAGGTAAAGCTGGGACGGAGATGACAGAGGGTCCCTGCTTCTCCCACTTTCCAACACCGCAGGGAGGCCGGAGATGAGAAGAGTAGATGGCGAAGGTGGGAAGGTGCTCCAAGTTGTTCAAACTAGGAACGGTTAGGCGGCTTTGGATTTGAACAGGATGGTGCGGGCCTGAGGATAAGGCGTCCGGAGCTATCTGGGTGCGGGAGCCTGGTGGGCCTTGTCGCCGGTCTGGAGCGTGGAGACGTCAGCGAGCTGGCAGCCCTGCGTTTCCTGGCGGAAGCGGACGCCGGAGTGGATGAGCATGCCGATGCGGGCGTCGCCGGTGCCTTCCGCGAGCTTGAGGAGCCAGACGCCGTCCGCCTGGGGGGCGACCAGGATGTGCATGGCGAAGCCCTTGTGCACGTTGGCGACGAGGCCTCCGCCGACCTTCACATCGCGGACGCCGTGAGTGTCCACGTCCTGGAGGTTGCCGGTGGCTTCGTCGATGGAGACGGTGCCTGCCATGGCGGCGACGAGCTTTTCCTCAATGCCGGAGGGCCTGGCTGAGGAATCCGGGACGACGTCAAAGACGATGGTGGGGCGGCCGGCGACGAGGATGCGGCGTTCGTTCTGGAGCCTGGCGAGGCGAAGGATATCGCCGGCGTTGAGGACAAAGCCGTCGGCTTTGGGCTTGCGGTGATCGCTGGCGGCTTCAATGGATTTGCGAACGGTCTCGTCGCGCTTCTTCTGATCGCCGGCGGAGAGCGGCTTGCCGTCCTTGCTGACGGCCTGGGAGATCTGGAATCCGTTGACGTAGAAGATCTCGCGTTCATCGACGCTGGTTTTTTTGACGGCGCCGCTGCCGTTCAGCTCCTGCTGCTCAATGCGTTCGCGGCAGATGTACCGCTCACGGGCCTGCTCGCTCTTCTTATAGCTGGCGACGGCGCGGGTGCGCAGCTCCGCGACGGCGGGCATGGGGGGCTCCGGCTGCTGCGCGGAGATGGAGTTGAGTGTGGCGAGCACGAGGCCCGCAAAGAACAAATGCCGCATCCTCTGCCCTCTGGAGAGTGAGATGCACTCCTGAGCAGACGATACGGCACTTCGGATGGTGAGTCGCGTACGACTTTAGCTCAAGGTTTCCATCAGTTTGTTGATGGTGCGATTGAGGTCCTTGTCGTTACGGCGGAGCTCGTCGATTTTGCCGATGGAGTGCATAACGGTGGTGTGGTGCTTGCCGCCGAACTGGCGGCCGATCTCAGGAAGGGAGGCCTCCGTCATCTGCTTGGCGAGGTACATGGCGATCTGGCGCGGGACGACGATCTGGCGGGAGTTGTTCTTCTGCTTCAGCTCCGAGACGCGCATGCCGAAGTGCTCGGCCACGGCGCGCTGGATGGCCTCAATGGTGATCTTGCGCACCTGGGTATCGATGAACTGCTTGAGGCACTGCTGGGCGACGGCGAGCGTGCACTCGACCCCATGATGCGAGCACCAGGCGATGACGCGGATAAGCGCGCCTTCGAGCTCACGGACGTTGGTGCGGACGTTGGAGGCGATGAAGAGCGCGACATCCGTGGGGATGGTGGAGTTTTCGCTCTCTGCCTTGCGCTGCAGGATGGCGACCTTGGTCTCAAGATCCGGTGGCTGGATGTCGGCGATCAAGCCCCACTCAAAGCGGCTGCGGAGGCGGTCCTCAAAGTCCTGCAGCTCCTTGGGGGGGCGGTCGCTGGCGATGACGATCTGCTTCATGGACTCATGCAGCGCGTTGAAGGTGTGGAAGAACTCTTCCTGGGTACGCTCCTTGCCGGCGAGGAACTGGATGTCGTCGATGAGGAGGACGTCGACCGTGCGGAAGCGGTCGCGGAAGCCGGTCATCTTGTCATACCGGACGGAGTTGATCATGTCGTTGGTGAACTTCTCACCGCTGACGTACGTGATGGCCGCGTGGGGCTGGCGGCGTTTGACCTCATGCCCGATGGCCTGCATGAGGTGGGTCTTGCCCATACCGACGCCGCCGTAAAGGAAGAGCGGGTTGTAGGCCTTGGAGGGGCGCTCGGCGACGGCCTGCGCGGCTGCCGCGGCGAACTGGTTACCGCTGCCGATGACGAAGGCGTCAAACTGATATCGCGGGTTGAGCTGGGCGGCGGTGTTCCAGTCAAAGCGGGCCTGCTCCGTGCTGATGCCGGCAGGGGCGGACGGTGCGGCGGTGCGGTTGCTGTTGCTCTGGCGAACGCCGCCGGTGGGGCTGGCATCGCGGCTGGGCATGGGAGCGAAGCCGCCATCCTCACGGACGCGGGGCGCGGGAGGATCGAGCGCCGGGGTTTCGAACTCGACGGAATCGATCTCGAAGCCGAGCTTTTCAATGGCCTCTTCAATCAGCTGGCCGTATTTCTCGCCGATATGTTCAAACTGTGCGGACGGGATGCGGACGTACAGGGTCTTGCCTACCGTGCGCGAGTAGCGCGTCGGCTTCAACCAGGTCTCAAAGGACTGGCGATTGATCTTTTTTTCAAGCGCACCGAGGATGCGGACCCAGTGATTGAGTACGGCGGTGGCCGTAGGGACGAATGACATGCTTTGACTTTCCTTGTCTAAACTCATTTAGCCGACTCGCACCGGTTGTTGCGGGTAGAGCAGCTCCGAAAATGGGAGCAATAAAACAGCGAACGGCTCTCCCCGCACCCGGCGAACGGGTGTTGGATGGTTTAGCCGATCAATGCCCGAAGGTGTCTCGTACGTTGTGTCCGCGAAGGACGTGGATACGAGCGAAAAATTCTGCAACAGTCAAGCGGAAGAACAGCGGAAGCTTGATGCGTGACTGTGAAGCAAGTTACTGAGCGGGTTTGATGGTAGCACGGAAAATAGAGGCTTTTTCAAGGGCTTTTTAAGCAAACTTCGAGTTGCACCGTCCATGGTGAAGAAGCCGGGAAGAGTTACGCGGAGCGGTTCGTTGCTTCGTGGTTCGATGCGAAATTTCTGCTGACTGGCGCACCCAGAAGAGAACCCGGGCGGGCGTGTGGAGATGCGGTGGCGCGCTATTTTCTTCCCGTTTTCCACTCGCTGACGTATACTCAGGAATTGTCGCCATGGTCGCGGAGCTTTGCACTCTGAGCGTTCGCCCCTGAGACCGGTTTTCTACGACCGGATTGACTGACAGGGCCAGGCCGCGACACACATCCAAGTTTCGTAACAGGAGTTGAAGTTCCATGCCAAAGCGTACGTTCCAGCCCAACCGCCGCCATCGCGCCAAGACCCACGGCTTTCTTACCCGCATGAAGACCAAGTCCGGCGCCGCCGTGCTGAACCGCCGCCGCGCGAAGGGCCGTCACAAGATCGCCGTGTCCGCCGGATTCCGCGACTAGTTCCTTTTTTGAAGCGCAGGAGTGTCCGAGTCGAGTCTGTTGGATGGGAGTCGACTCGGACCTGAACGCTGCCATGAAGAATCCCTCCTCCCCGATCTCGCTTGAGAACTCTGCCGCTTCCCTGCCGGAGCTCTGGAGCCCTCGCATCCTGGGGCGGGTCAATGATCAATACCTGAAGGTGGCCAAGGTGTGCGGGGAGTTTCCCTGGCACACGCATGAGGCTGAGGACGAGATGTTTCTCGTGCTCAAAGGTGCGTTGACGATTGGGCGCGCCGAGCAGGATGGTGGGCCGGTCACGCTGCATCCGGGCGAGGTCTTCATCGTGCCCCGGGGTGTAAGGCACAACACGTCAGCCAAGGAAGAGACGTTGATCGCGCTGGTCGAGACGGTGACCACGCACCATACGGGTGGCGAGCAGACGGCGATGACGCGCACGCTCGAAGAACAGATGGCGGGCCTGGAAGAATAATGGCGACGTCCTCTCCCAATGCGCTGTTGCGGTTGCGCAAGCACGCTGAGTATCAGCGCGTGTACAAGTCCTCTCGCAAGCAGTTTTCCAAGCAGATGAGCTTCTTTGTCTCCGTGCGGCCTGAGTTGGGGCCGGATGGAACGGCGCGTCGTTGTCCGACGGACGGGCCCCGGGTGGGGCTGACCGTAGGCAAGGTGCTGGGCAAGGCGGTGGAGCGCAATCGCATCAAGCGCAGGCTGCGCGAGTGTGTGCGGCGCCACGCCGGGGCCATCAAGTTTCCGGCGGATGTGATTCTGCACCCGCGGCGGACGGTGCTGGAGATGGATGCAGCGAAGCTGGACCGCGAGGTGGGTGAGATCTTCCGGCTGATCCAGACCATGTTGAGCAAGCAATCGAGCACGCGGGCATGAAGGACGTCCTGCTGAAGGCGGTGTTTGGGTTTTACAAGCGGCTGGTCTCGCCGATGATCCATGCCGTGGGGGTTTCGCAGTGCATCTTTCTGCCGACGTGCAGTGAGTATGCCTATGTGGCGATTCATCGGCATGGGGTGATGCGGGGGGTGCCGATGGCGGCGGCGCGGATTGCGCGCTGCCATCCTCTGTCCCAGGGTGGGTACGATCCGGTGCCGTGAGGCGTGACCATTTATCATTCAGGCAGGCCAATCCACGCAGATTGCGCGGCCGTCAGCTTTGAGCAGCAGAAAGACAGGTATCACTCAAGTGGCAGAGTTTAAGAATCCGAACCAGCAGGGCGCACCGCAGGACAATCGTCCGCTTTTGATCATCATGACGCTGATGGTGGTGATCTTTTTCGCCTTGCAGTTTTATCACGCGAAGCATAACCCGCAGACCGCCTCTCCCAACGCGGATAAGGCGCAGATACAGGCGCAGCAGCCTACGCCAACCGTGGCCGCCACGGTCGCTGGGCAGACGGTGCAGGTGCCGGCGGTGCAGCCGGTCGTCGCCGCGGCGGAATCCACCACGACGGTGGAGAACGAGCTGTACAAGATCACCTTTTCCAACAAGGGTGCGCAGGCGACGAGCTGGATCCTGAAGCGGTACAAGGACTCCTACGGGCAGCCGCTGGACCTGGTGCATACGCAGGCCGCGGAGTCGTTTGGGTATCCGCTGGCGCTGTATACGTATGATCCCTCGCTGACGGCGAACCTTGCGTCCGCGCTGTACCTGCCCTCCGCGACCGGCAACCTGACGGCTCCGGCGACGCTTTCCTTCCACTACGTGGCGGGCGAGTACGAGGTGACCAAGACGTTCACCTTCGACGACAGCTACGTGCTGCATGCCGACACCGTGGTGCTGCGCAACGGTGCGCCCATCCGTACGCTGGTGAGCTGGCCCGGTGGCTTTGGCGACCAGGAGGATGCGCGCGCGTATGGTGGAGCGCAGGTGGACTACAGCCAGGAGCAGAAGGAGAAGCACCTGGCCCCGGGCAAAGTAACCGGAGGCAATACGCTGACCGGAAGCTTTGACTGGGCCGGTGTCTCCGACCTTTACTTCGCGGCGATCTTCCTGCCGGATGCGCCGGATACGGCGACCGTCGCGACGCTGGACAACCAGCTTGAGGTGCCGAAGGCGAACCGGCATAACGGGCTGGGGCACGGGGTGCCGCATACGCCGAAGGGCGATGAGGCCAAGGACAACGTGAAGGTCCCGATCCTGGGCGCGGCGATCGGCGATCTCTCCGGGCATACGAAGACGAGGATCTTCGCCGGCCCGAAGGCGATCAGCGTGCTGAAGAACGTACGGGCCAATGGCTCGAACGCGACGCTTGAGCCGCTGCTGGACTTTGGGTTCTTCGGCATCATCGGCAAATACCTGTTCCTGGCGCTGTTTGTGATCCACCAGTACGCGACGCAGAACTGGGGCTGGTGCATCATCATCCTCACCGTGCTGATCAACCTGCTGATCCTGCCGCTGCGCATCAAGACCATGCAGTCTGCGCTGAAGATGCAGCGGATTCAGCCGCAGATGGACACCATCAAGGCGAAGTACAAGAACCTGAAGGTGACCGACCCGAAGCGCAACGATATGAACGCCGAGATCATGCAGCTCCAGAAAGATAACGGAGTGAACATGTTCGGCGGGTGCATTCCGACGCTGATTCAGATGCCGCTGCTGTTTGCGTTCTTTGGCATGCTGCCGAAGGTGGTGGAGTTGCGGCAGGCGCACTGGGCGTGGATTCCGGATCTGACGGCACCAGACCCTTGGTACATCCTTCCGGTTTTGATGGTGATCAGCCAGTTTCTGGTGCAGTGGTACACGCCCTCACCGGGTGTGGACCCGCAGCAGCAGAAGATGATGGCGATCATGATGCCGCTGTTTTCCGGGTACATGACGTACAGGTACGCGGCGGGACTGGCGATCTACTGGTCGGTCGGCAACCTGATTTCCATTGCGACGCAGATGATCATGAACAAGACATCGATTGGGAAAGAGATGCGGGAGATTGCGGCGAAACGGGCTCGGCGAAAAGCCGGGTTAGGCGTAAACGCGGGCAAGGTGATCCAGGGGAAGCGGTAGAAGACCCTTGCCACGGGCTTACAAACCATCTAAAGCAGAAGGTTTAGCCTTGGACCTCCAGCAAACATACAGCGAAGAAACGTCGCCGGGCGAGAACCTCTCGTCCGGCACCGGGTGTTTTTGGGGTAGTGTTTTGTCAAGTCCTTCATGACCAAGGAAGAACGGTGGGGATGCATGGAGATTCGAGCGACGGAGGTGCAGAGCTCCGGCGAGGCGTACAAGACGGCGAAGGCGTTCTTCTACAACGGGGAGTTCTTCCGCAGCTACGACCTGGCGGTGGAGGGTCATGCGGCGTGGCCGGAGGAGACACGATTTGCGCATCTGGCCGTTCTGAGCCTGGCGAACGCGGGGGCGGTGGACCTGGCGCTGGAAAAATACGAGGCGTTTGGGCTGGCGGGGAGCATGGACCAGGAGGCGCGGTCGCTGCTGGGGCGGCTGAAGAAGGATCAGGGCTTTGCGACGCGGGGGGAGGATCGGCTGCGATTCCACCGGGAGGCCCGGAAGATCTACGAGGAGGCGTATGCGGCGGCGCTGACGGAGGGTCGTCGCGAGGCGTACTACCCCGGGGTGAATGCGGCTTCGCTGGCGCTGTGGACGGGGGATATGGGGGCGGCGCGGCAGCTTGCGCGGGCGGTGCTGGGAGAGGTTGAAGCGCTGATGCTGACGACCGACGGCTCCGACCGGTACTGGCTGCTGGCCACCCTGCTGGAGGCCAAGCTGCTGCTGGGTGAGACTGACGGCGCCGCCGTGCTGGCGGCGGAGGTGCTGGCCGATGGCGCGGGGCACTACGCGGAGGTGGCAACGACCGGCCGGCAGTTGCGGCGGATCGCCGAGGCGATGGGGCTGGAGCCGGAGTTTCTACGCCGCTTTACGCCGCCGGCGGTGATGCACTACACCGGCCACATTATTGCAGCAAAGACCAAGCCGGGACGCTTTCCGGCGCAGGAGGAAGAGCGGGTTGCTGGGGAGATTAAGGCGCTGCTGGAAGCCAGGGGCGTGGGGGCAGGGTACGGGTCGCTGGCGGCGGGGGCGGATATCCTCTTCGCCGAGGCCCTGCTGGCGCGGGGCGCGACGCTGAACGTGGTGCTGCCGTTTGCGGTGGATGATTTTCTGGATCAGTCCGTGCGGTCCGCAGGCGGGGAGTGGGTGGAGCGTTTTCACGCCTGCTATAAAGCGGCGAAGACGGTGCGGTACGCGACCGAAGACAGTTACATGCACCATGACAGCCTGTTCAACTACTGCAGCCAGCTGGGGATGGGGCTGGCGGTGCTGGCGGCGCGGCACATGCAGGCGCCGGTCCTGCAGGGTTCGGTGTGGGATGGGGAGGCCAGGAGCGGCGCGGCCGGGACGGCGATCGACATGAAGGCGTGGCTGGATGCCGGGTTGCCGCAGTACACCATCCATTGCGGCGAGCGCACGGTCGTGGACGACCTGACGCACTTCAAGCCGCCGCTTCATGCGCAGCCCGGAGGCAGCCGGGAGATTCGTGCGATGCTGTTTGCGGATGTGCATGGCTTCAGCAAGCTGAACGACCTGCAACTGCCGCCGTTCGCCACGGAGATCATGGGTCTGCTGGCGGAGGCCACGGAGAGTTATCGTCCGGAGATTGCGTTTCTGAATACGTGGGGTGATGGGATCTTCGCGGTGCTGGCGGATGTCGGGGTCGCGGCCACGTTGGCGCTGAAGCTGCAGGAGGCGATGCACGGGATCGACCTGGCAAAGATTGGCCTGCCGGACCATCTGAGGCTGCGATTGGGCGGACACCTCGGCCCGGCGTACGAGCTGATGGATCCCATGCTGAAGCGGATGAACTTTTACGGCGCGCACGTCAGCCGCGCGGCGAGGATTGAGCCGATTACCCCCGAGGGCTGCGTCTACGTGACCGAGACCTTCGCCGCCGTGCTGGCGCTGCGCTGCGGCAACGACTTTGCCTGCGATTACGTGGGCTATACCAACATGGCCAAAGGCTATGGGCAGCTCAGGATGTTCCTGCTGCGGCCGCTGAGCGGAAGCAGCAGCCCGGTTGTGCTGGGGGATATTGAACGGACGCCGCTGCAGGTGGACGGTCCTCATGCCCCTTCCAACAGCGGCTAGCGCGACTAGAAGTGGTAAGCAACCCCTGCGTTATAGCCGTACGGGGTCAAGCCATGGTCCCGGAAGCCCGGCCAGAGCTGATATTCGAAGTCGATGAGGCGCACGTTGATGTGACGCGAGGCGCGGAAGTCGACTCCACCGCCCAGTACATAAATGAAGTAATGCTCGGAGTAGCTGCTGGCGTTGTATCCCTTTTGAAAGTTGATGGTGCCTTCGCCGACAAGCGCCTTGGCATAAGGCTGAAAAGGTCCGTGCGTGATGTGGTATCGCGGGCCGGCGAGCAGGTGGTTTTCGCCGATGTCATGCGGAGTCTGGATGCTCGCATTGCGGTACAGGCCTTCAATTCCCCAGTGGCGGGTGACGTCAAGGTCGGCGTAGACGGCCAGCCCCTCTTCGTATCCCTCGTCGTAATCCAGCGTGTAGGCAGAGCCTTCAACGCCTACTTGCAGTGAGGCAAGGCGGGTGGCGGTATAGGTCGCCTGGGCACTGAGGGTAGGGACAAGCGCGGCGAGACCGGCGAGACAAACCAGAACTTTCAACATAAACGTAAACCCAACTTCCTTAAACTGGCGTCCCCCGAAAGAGACACTTCGTTTGAACGCGATTTGGCGCCATAAGTTTTCTCGTCGCGCCAAAGAAGAACCGGGTAGGAGAAGTCGGGCAAATGCTGCAGCGCTACCGGGCTCCGTAGGTTGGACGGAGCTCAAGACTATGGGAATCATAGCTCTTTCGGCATACCACCTTCGATCCATGACGTTCGCCCCACCATTCGCGCCCCGGGGTCGACTACTTACCGATGCAGAAGGTAGAGAAGATGAGGCTGAGGATGTCCTCCGTGCTGGTCGCGCCGGTAAGGCGGTCCAGCGCCTCGAGCGCCGTGTACAGGTCCAGCAGCAGCAGCTCATGCGGCAACGCCTCCACGGCGGCGCGGTGTGCGGCCCCAAGCGCCTCCACAGCAGCGGCGATAGCCTGCTGCTGGCGCAGGTTGGTCAGCAGCGGGGCTTCATGCGGCGGCGCCTCCGTGAGCGTAGCCAAAATCGCCGCCCTGAGCGTGTCCAGCCCGAGACCGGTAAGGGCGCTGGTCAGAATCGCCTGCGCGGGCGGCGTTGAGCCCGGCTTCAGGTCGGATTTGTTGAGCACCACGAGGTGCGGCCGACCCATAAACGACGCCAACGTCGCCGCGTCCTCCGCCGTGAAGGGCGCGGTCGCGTCCAGCACGTGCAGGATCACGTCCGCCTCTGCCATGGCTGCGCCGGTGCGTGCGATGCCGGCGCGTTCCGCCTCGCCTTCCGCGCCCAGCGGCGCCTCGCGCAGGCCCGCCGTGTCGACCAGGTGCACCGGAATCCCGTCCAGCGCGAGCGTCTCCGTGATGGGGTCGCGCGTGGTCCCCGGCTGCGCCGTCACAATCGCCCGATCCCGCGCCAGCAGCCGGTTGAACAGCGACGACTTCCCCGCGTTCGGCCGCCCCACAATCGCCAGCGTGAAGCCCTCGCGGACGATGCGTCCGTAGCGGTAGCTCGCCGCCAGCTCCCGCAGCGGCTCCGCGATCGCACCAATCCTGCCCGCAATCTCCGCCTGCGGCAGCAGGTCCAGATCGTCCTCCGCGAAGTCCACCCCTGCCTCGAGCGTCGCAATCAGCTCCACCAGCCGCAGCTTCACCGGCGCAGCCGTCCGCGAAAGCGCCCCCCCAAGCTGCGCCGCCGCCACCCTCGCCTGGTGCAGCGTGGACGACGCGATCAGGTCATGGACGGCCTCCGCCTGGGTCAGGTCCAGGCGCCCCGCCAGGAACGCGCGCTGGGTAAACTCACCCGGCTCTGCCAGCCGCGCACCCCGCGCCAGACACGCTCTTACCACCGCATCCAGCAGCACCGGCGAGCCATGACACGCCACCTCCACCACATCCTCCGTCGTGTACGAATGCGGCGCGCCGAAGAACGTCACCACCGCCTCATCGAGCACCGTTCGTCCGTCTGCCGGGTCCAGAATCTCCGCAAACCGCACCCGCCCCGCCGCCAGCGGACGCCGCATTCGCAGCAGCGGCTCCACCACCGCACGCGCCTCCGGACCTGAGACGCGCACCATGCCAATCCCGCCGCGCCCGGGTGGCGTGGAGATGGCGACGATGGTCTCAGTTCTGGCTGGCGCGGACATGCTGCAACCAGCGTATTGCACAGGACCGGTTCGCGCATCGGCGGCTAGCATGGAGAGATGGCCACGCACTTCTCTCCCAAGGCGATCACGTTTCTGCGCGGGCTGAAGCGGAACAACGATCGCACCTGGTTCAACGACCGCAAGACCGTCTACGAGCAGGAGCTGAAGACGCCCATGCTCGCGCTCATTGAGGAGATCAACCACGCGCTGGTGGAGTTCGCCCCGGATCACGTCCGCCCGCCCGCCAAGGCCATGATGCGCATCTACCGCGACATCCGCTTCTCAAACGACAAACGTCCGTACAAACACCAGATCGCCGCGTGGTGGGCGCGGACGGGGCTTGAAAAGACCTCCGGCGGCGGCTTTTACTTCCACATCAGCGCGACGGAGGTGCACATCTCCGCCGGCGCCTACATGCCGGAACGGGACCAGCTTCTCGCCATCCGCCGCCATCTGCTGGACCACCACCAGGACGCGCGTGCCATCCTGAAGGAGATCGAGAGCGCAAAGCGCCCGCCGACCCTGAAGACCGCGCCCATGCTGCAGTTCGATGGATTGAAGCTGACGCGCGCGCCCAAGGGCTTCCCTGCCGATCATCCCGCGCTGGACCTCATCCTGCAGCGCCAGTGGGGCGTCACGTCGGAGCTGCCGGCGGACATGGCGACCTCGCCGAAGCTGCTGGAGGAGATTGTGACCCGCTTTCGGCTCGCCGCACCCCTCGTTTCCCTGCTCAACGCTCCCTTGAAGGTCCGGGCCAGGGAGCCGCTGTTTTAGGCATCGGGTGCGACAAAATAAGCATTTTCAGGGAGAAACAGTGCCAAAAAGCGGACAAACCCTGTAAAAACCAGAAAAAACCTGTGGAAACCGGGGAAATGCGATTGACAAAGCACGGATAAGAGTCGAAGGTGGATTGCGGTACGGTTCTTGCAAAGCAGCGTGGAACCCGCGTCAATACAGGCGATTTCTCAATCCTGCGACGATCGCGGTTCCTCTGTTTCCACTGCCTTTCCGGGACTGTGTTGAAGGCAACTCAACTCAAAAACGAA
Source organism: uncultured Acidobacteriaceae bacterium (assembly GCA_964242025.1). Taxonomy (GTDB): domain Bacteria; phylum Acidobacteriota; class Terriglobia; order Terriglobales; family Acidobacteriaceae; genus Edaphobacter. Next base: position 89,375 of record CAXSZW010000001.1, on the reverse strand, counting down.
GAACGAAGGAGTATCAACATGGCAAAGGGTATGACCAAGACCGCGCTCGTCCGCGCGATGGCAGAGAAGATGGAACTCACGAACAAGCAGACGTCCGCATTCCTCGAGCTGCTGGCAGAGACCGCCGTCAAGGAGACCAAGAAGAACGGTGAGTTCACCATTCCCGGCATCGGCAAGCTGGTCAAGGCAGAGCGCAAGGCTCGCCTGGGACGCAATCCGCAGACCGGTGAGACCATCAAGATCAAGGCGAAGACCGTGGTCAAGTTCCGCGTTGCCAAGACCGCCAAGGACACTATCGCTCCGCCCAAGAAGTAGTTCGACCCTTGGAGTAGCGCAGCATCCCAGAAGGCCGGACCCGCCCGTGGAGGCGCGTCCGGCCTTCTGTGCGTCGCGTTCAAGGACTAAAATCAAGCCATGTCAGTCCGTATCGCCATCCCGGTCCCCACCAGCGCGGACCTCGCCTACAACGACCGCAACTGGGGAGCGTACGCCGACGCCGTGCGCCTCTCCGGGGGGGAACCCGTAAAGGTACCCCTGACCTTGACGCCCCGTGAGATCGCGGAGCTGGCGAACACCTGCCAGGGCATCCTGCTGCCGGGAAGCCCCGCGGACGTCACACCGGAGAAGTACGGGCAGGAGCTCCAGGAAGGCACCGCCCCAGCCGATCTGCCGCGGGAAAATGTGGACGAGCTTTTGCTTCAGGATGCCCACAATCTGTACAAGCCCATCTTGGGCGTTTGTTACGGGATGCAGATTCTGAACGTCTGGCGAGCCGGGACGCTGGTGCAGGATCTCAACGTGATGCCGGTGAACCACGGCGCGGGTCCCAGCGTGGCGGTCGCGCATACGGCAGAGGTGGAAGGCGGTTCCCTGCTGGCATCCATCGTGGCCGAAGGGCGGCTGCCGATGAACTCGTCGCACCATCAGGCGGTGGGCATTGCGGGAGACGGGCTGCGCGTGGTGGCGCGGTGCCCGCAGGACGGCGTGGTGGAGGCCATCGAGGGTGGACAGGTCAAGTCGCAGCTTGCGGATGCTGAAGGCCATCCGGCGCACTTCGTTCTAGGCGTGCAGTGGCATCCGGAGCGCAGTTTCGCCGCCGATGAGGCATCTCAGGCGCTCTTCGGGCGGTTTGTAGCGGAAGCGGCTGCGTGGAAGCCCCGCGCCGTGCTCGTCTCGGTCGGTTAATGGCGACGCTTGCGCTGCATGAGATTGCCGGCTTAGTCGAGCCCTTCTACCCAGATCCCAGTGACGTCCTGCTGGGTCAGCTCTCAACCTACCTGGATCTTCTGTTGAAGTGGAATGCCCGGACCAACCTGACAGCTATCCGTGACCCTCATGAGATCGTCCGGATGCACTTCGGCGAGTCGCTGTTTGCGGCTGGCCATCTGCCGGAAGCGGCCACGACACTGCTGGACGTCGGTTCGGGCGCTGGCTTCCCGGGCCTTCCCATACAACTCGCCCGCCCCGCACTGAAGGTGACCCTCGCGGAGTCACAGGGCAAGAAGGCCAGCTTCCTGCGTGAAGTGGTGCGGACGCTTGGATTGCAGACGGAGGTCTGGGCTGCCCGCGTGGAGACCATGCCGGCAGCTCGGGTCTTTGACGTGGCCACCCTGCGAGCCGTAGATGATCCCGAGGTCGCCCTAAAAGCCGCTTGGGAACGTGTCGCTGCAGGCGGGGTCGTCGCTCACCTCAAGTCTGCTTCGGCCGATAATCCCGCAATCCCCATCCCGGGCACTGACCGGCGCGTCCTCTCGCTTCGATCTCGTTCCTGACCACCATGTTCCACGTGGAACAGTAAGCCACGTTATCCATACCTTGATCCACGTTCTCACCATCACATTCGCATGGTGCGACGAGAAGTATCATTCCCGCAACCCACCTTAATTGTATGACTTAGCGCCAATGTTCCACGTGGAACACCCACAAACCATCCACACGCAAACATTCCAAGAAATTTTCACCCTCTACAAGTTTGTTAGTCTTGGGAAACCCAAATGAGCAAGGTCGAGAAAGACAGGAACGTGCCCGTCGAGCAAACCGCACCGGCAAAGGCGCGAGTCATCGCCGTCGTCAATCAGAAGGGCGGAGTCGGCAAAACCACCACCGCCGTCAACCTCGCCGCCTCGCTCGCGCTCGAAGGCAAAACGGTGCTGCTGATCGATTGCGACCCGCAAGCCAACACCACCGGTGGCCTCGGCGTGCGCAGGCAGAAAGACGGAGAAGAACAGCGTCTCTCCATCTACGACATCCTCCTCGGCCCAACAACGCTCGAAGAGGCGATGTTGCCCACGGATGTGCAGGGCATGACCCTGATTCCCGGAAGCAAGAACCTCATCGGCGCCAACTTGGAGCTCGTTAGCGAGAAGCGCCGAGAGTTTCGTCTCCGCGAGGCAATCGCACTGGTGCGGGAGAAGTTTGACTACATCCTCCTCGATTGCCCCCCGGCGCTCGACCTGCTCACCCTGAATGCGCTGGTCGCGGCGGACGGGCTGCTGGTGCCACTGCAGGCCGAGTACTTTGCCCTGGAGGGTATCTCCGAGCTCATGGAGACGCTGGACCGTGTGGCACAGGCCTTCAACCCGGAGTTGGGCCTCGAAGGCGTCCTGCTGACGATGTACGACGACCGCACCAACCTTACCCAGCAGGTGACGCAGAATCTGCGAGAGTTCTTCGGAGAAAAGCTCCTCAAAACGACCATCCCCCGCAACATTCGCCTCGCTGAAGCTCCCAGCCACGGCCTCCCTGTGGCGCTCTACGACGGGAAGAGCCGCGGAGCAGAGGCGTACCGGGATCTGGCTCGAGAGATTCTTGAACGAAACGGAACGAAGGAGTAGTCATGGCAATCGATCCAAAGAGACGCGCGCTGGGCAAAGGGTTGGAGTCGCTGCTGCCGGCCCGGCAGACGGTGAACGTACAGGCAAGTGCCGTCGCAGACGCTCCGGAAGCCACGGGCAAGCCGCTGGAAATAGCGGTGGGGTTGATCGAACGAAACCCGTTCCAGACGCGGACGGCGTTTGATCCGGAGAAGCTGACGGAGCTGGCGCAGTCCATTGCGGCGAGCGGGGTCGTGCAGCCGATTGTGGTGAAGACGCTTGCCGCAGGCAGATATCAGCTCATCACCGGGGAACGGAGGCTGCTGGCGTCGAAACAAGCCGGAAAGCCGACGATTCCGGCGATTGTGCGCGAGGTGTCCGACGAGCAGGCGATGGAGATGACCATCGTCGAGAACCTGCAGCGCGCAGACCTGAACCCCATGGAGCAGGCGCGGGCGTACGCCCGGTTGGCGCACGACTTCAAGATGACGCAGGAGCAGATGGCCGTGCGAACGGGTAAGGAGCGGGCGTCGGTGGCGAACTTTCTGCGATTGCTCCGATTACCGGAGCTGGTGCAGGCGCGGGTGGAAAGCGGCGAACTAAGCTTCGGGCATGCGCGAACGCTGCTGGGGCTGGAAACACCGGAGCAGATGACGGCGGCGGCGCAGAAGGTGGCGGCGCTTTCCATGAGTGTGCGGCAGACGGAGACGTACGTGCAGCACCTGATGCATCCGGAGACGAAGCCGGGGAAGATGGAAAAGGCACAACAGGCGGAAGCGAAGCAGGACGCGAATGTGAAAGAGGCGCAGGTGCGGCTGCAGCGCTCGCTGGGGCTGAGGGTGAGGGTGGAGGACAAGAAGGGGAAGGGACGGGTGATCATTGAATATGGGAGCCTGGAGGATTTTGACTCGCTGCTGACGGCGCTAAATGCGCAGGCGGAAGAGTAGGAGCAGGGGGAGAGGCTGAGGCAGGTCAGGAAGATAAAAACCCAAAGGCGCAGGAAGAACTCAACAAATCTAAGGAGAACTATGAACTACTTTCGTCCGTCGTTACTTGTTTGGTTCGTGGGTGGTGTTTTGGCAGTGAGCGTCGCGTGGGCACAGGGCGCGGCTCCGGCAGCGGGGCGGACCTTAATACGGACGGGGCATATCGTGGATGTGCATACGGGCAAGGAGCCGGCGGGACAGACGATTGTGGTGGTGGGGGATCGGATTACGGCGATTGTGGCTACGACGAGCGCTCCAGTGCAGGCTGGGGATAAGGAGATTGACCTGACGAAGTACACGGTGCTGCCGGGATTGTTTGACGTGCACACGCACCTGACGATGGCAAACAACTTCGATCCGTACTTTGAGCTCTCGATGACGCCAGGGAAGGAGGCGATTCTCGGCGTGGAGAACGCAAAGACCACGATTGAAGCGGGCTTCACGAGTGTAAGGAACGTGGGGGCGAACGGGTTTACGGATGTTGCGCTGCGGGATGAGATCAACGCGGGGCATATTCCGGGGCCGCACATGCAGGTGTCGGGGCCAGCCCTAGGAATTACTGGCGGGCACATGGACGAAAACCTGCTGCCGGAGCAGTACCATGCGGTGGGCGAGGGGGTGGCGGATGGGATTCCGGCGGTCCAGGCGATGGTGCGGAAGAACATCAAGTATGGGGCGGATGTGATCAAGATTGGGGCGAGCGGGGGGGTGTTGTCGAAGGGGGACGACCCGCAGGCGAGCCAGTACACGCTCGAGGAGATGCAGGCCATCTGCGCAGATGCGCATCGTCTGGGGCGGAAGGTGGCGGCTCATGCGCACGGGGCGCAGGCGATTGCGCTGGCTACGCGGGCCGGGGTGGACTCGATTGAGCATGGGTCCTATGTGAACGACGAAGACATTAAGCTGATGAAGGAGCATGGGACGTACCTGGTGCCGACCGCTTACCTGATCGACTGGATGCGGCAGTATGGGAAGCTGCCGGTGTTTTACCAGCAAAAGATGATCGACGTGGGTAATGCGATGAAGGCGAACCACAAGAAGGCGATCGACGCGGGAGTGAAGGTGGCGTTGGGGACCGATGCGGCGGTATATCCGCATGGGCTGAATGCACATGAGTTTGAGGTGTACGTGCGGGATTATGGGATGAGTCCGCTGGCTGCCCTGCAGGCGGGAACTTTGAATGCGGCAGATCTGATGGGGTGGACGGATAAGGCGGGGTCGCTGGAGGTGGGCAAGTGGGCGGATGTGATTGCGGTGGAGGGGGATCCGCTGAAGGACATTACGACGCTGCAGCATGTGCCCTTCGTGATGAAGTCGGGGGTGGTGTACAAGGACGAGGCGGAGCCGGGTAAGGTGCAGAAGCTGGACCCGCGGGCGTCGCTTGAGACAGGTAAGAGCGCGGTGGTTCCGGCCATATGAAGGCTTCGGCGTTTGAATTTCGGATTAGGATATGGCTTCATGCCGCGGTCTTTGTGCTGGGATTCACGGCGCCTTGGAACTATCTGCTCCATGCCGACCCTACGGGGGCGAATGCGCACCTATGGGGGTACCTGGCGGCAAAGCTGAGTGAGGCGGGCGTGTTGAGCATCGGCACGGCCTTTGATGCGCTGCTCGGGTTTGGCATTGTGGCGGCGGTGGGGGGGGCATGGCTGCGGACGTGGGGGTCGGCATACCTGGGGGCAGGGGTGGTGCAGGACGGGGCGATGCATGCGGGGGTGGTGGCGGATGGGCCGTACCGGCATGTGAGGAATCCGCTGTATCTGGGGACGTTTCTGCATACGCTGGCGTTGGCGCTGCTGATGCCGAGGACCGGGGCGGTGTTTGCCGTGGTGGCGATTGCGGTGATCCAGGTGCGGCTGATTCTGGGGGAGGAGGCGTTTCTGACGGAGAAACTGGGGGCGGCGTATACGGCGTATCAGGCGCTGGTTCCACGAATTCTGCCGGCAATCAAGGCGCGGGTGGCGGGAGCGGGGCAGAGGGCCCGGTGGGGGCAGGCGTTTCTGGGGGAGATTTATATGTGGGGGGTGGCGGGGTCGTTTGCCTTTGCGGGCTGGTCGTATAAGGCTTCGCTGCTGGTGCAGTGTGTGGTGGTGAGCTTTGGGGTGTCGCTGGTGGTGAGGGCGGTGGGTGGGAAGAAGGGTGCGGTGGGGTAACCACCCACCTGGATGTGTGTAAAGTATTCAAAGGAAAAGACTTAGGTTTGGACCTGAGGTGTAAAGTCTTTGTTTCGCGTGGGAGTGCCCGCAAAGTCTTCATTCGAGGGGATTTATCCTCACCATGGCACGCACTTTTTTAGCGCTACGTGTGTTGGGCGTAGAGGGTGGTGATGGCCTCGTAGAGGCGCTGGGTGAGGAGTTCGGCGTCTTTGGTGGTGAGGCCGAGGGTGGGAATGGGGTCGCCGACGACGACTTTCAGAGGGCGCGGGGTGAGGTGATAGGTGTGGATGGGGAGGAGCTCGTAGGTACCGATGAGGGCGAGGGGGACGAGCGGGACCTGGGCCTTGATGGCCATGAAGGCGGCACCGGACTGGAAGGGAGTGGTGATGCCGTGCTCGGCGCGGCCGCCTTCCGGGAAGATCATGAGGGGCATGCCGGCCTGAAGGGTTTTGACGCCACGCAGGAGACCGGCGATGGCGGATCGGCCGGATTTGGCGTCAATGGGAACCTGGCCGGAGCGATTGAGGTACCAGCCGATGAAGGGGGCCTTCCACAGGGATTGCTTGGCGAGGATGCGGAACTGGAAGGGGAGTTTGGCGAAGAGGACGGGGGTGTCGTAATAACTGAGGTGGTTGGAGGCGTAAACGGCGACTTCATGGGTGTGGAGGTGGCCGCGGTTGACGAGGGTGACGGGAGAGAGGGAGATCCAGAGGAGGACGTTGGCCCAGGCGCGGGCGATGGCGTGCTGCTGGCGGCCCGATTTGTCCCAGAGGGCGCAGGTGAGGGCGATGGAGCCGAAGAAGGCCGTCGCGATGGCGATGAGGGGCATGAGGAGGAGGTAGGTGAGCCAGGCGATGGCCGGGCGTTTTCTCGGGAGGGGCTGGTTCATGCGGTGAGCTCGTGGGGTTCTGCCAGGACCAGGGCGCGGATCTCGCCGACGAGGTAAACGGAGCCGGTGGCGATGATGAGGCCGCCGGGCGGGGTGATCTGGCGAGCCTGGGAGAGGGCGGCGGCGAGGTGCGGGGCGGCGTGAGCGGGGACGCCGAGGGCGTGGGCGGCGGCGAGAAGATCGTGGACATCCGCGGCGCGTGGGTTGGGGATGGGGGCGAGGATGAGATGGTCTTTTCTCCCACCGAGACGGCGCTCAGGGTCTGCATCCGGGGAGGAGTCGAAGAGGGGGAAGAGGATGCGGGAGAGCTCCTCAAGGGATTTATCGCGGAGGCAGGAGAAGATGAGGGTGCGGGGCTGGGTGGCCGGGAGGGCGGCGATCGCGGAGCGGAGGGTCCAGGCGCCGGCGGGGTTGTGGGCGACATCAAGGAGGAGATTCGGGGCAATGAATTCCAGGCGGCCCGGCCAGTGGACGTTGCGGATTCCGGCTTCGATGGCAGAGTTTGGGATTTTGTAACTGAGTTGGTTGCTTGTGGAACGCCAGTCCTGAGCGGGTTCCGCGAGATTGTAACTGGTATGGTTGCTTATGGGGTTGGTGGGGGTACGGAGTTCCAGGGCCGCGGCGATGGCCAGGGCGATGTTGCGCTGCTGGTGGGTGCCGGGCAGCGGGGAGTCGACTTCCAGGGTTTCGCCGGCATCCAGGGAAAGGGTGTAGCGGTTGCGGGGGAGGGTGACGATGGGGTCGGAGGGGCCGGGTGAGTAGGCCGACGCCAATCCGGAAGAGCTTGAGCTTTGTGGCGAAGTGGGTTGAACGTTCGCGGCCAGGTTTGGTTCTTCGGGGTCCTTCGGCCCCGCTGCGCTTCGCTCAGGATGACGCATTCCTGGCAGGTCATTCGAAGCACGTTGGGGGGGGGGGATGAAGCGGGCGGCGTTGATGGCGTGGACGTCGAGGGCGGTGGCGGCTAGGCCGATGGCGTGGTTGGCTTCCGGGAGCTGGGGGAGGGTGATGAGGGTGCCGCGTTCGCGGAGGATGCCGCACTTTTCCGCGGTGATGAGGGCGATGGTGTCGCCGAGGTAGTCCTGGTGGTCGAGTGCGATGTCCGTGATGATGGAGAGGAGTGGGGTGACGACGTTGGTGGCGTCGAGACGGCCGCCGAGGCCGACTTCCAGGACGGCGATTTCAGCCTGGCGCGCGGCGAAGAAGCAGAAGGCGACGGCGGTGAGGCGTTCAAAGAAGCTGGGGGGGTGGGGAAGGTCGCCGGATTCAACGAGGGCGGTGGCGGCGTCTTCGACCTGGGTGTAGAAGGTGGCGAAGTCCTGCTCGGGGATCTCCGAGAGGACGAGGGGACCGTCGGCTCCGGGGGCGGCTCCTGCGGAGATGGTTGCGCCGTACTCGGATGGCAGGGTGGGGTGCGCGAGCTGGATGCGCTCTGTGACGCGGATGAGGTGGGGGCTGGTGTACAGGGCGGTGCGGTAGCCGGCGGAGGTGAGGATGGAGGCGAGGGTGGCGGCGGTGGAGCCCTTGCCGTTGGTTCCGGCGATGAGGACGGCAGGGACGGCGTTGTGGGGGTCGCCCAGCGCGGCGAGGAGGCGGCGGATGTGGGCGAGATCGAACTTGCGGCGGGGTGCGGTGGGGTCCGGGGAGGGGGCGAGTTCGGGGGCCAACTCATGCAGGTGATCGAGGGCTTCCGCGAAGGTCATAGGGACATTCTATGCGTTCAACTTTGGTCATATGACGCGGATGCAGATTGTGTTGAATGTTGGTGAGCGGGTTGAGGAGGGGGCCGATGAAGGGGTTAGCAGTTAGTGAGGTCAAGCGTGATTGGAACTTCCGCTAACGCCAGGAGGATTTTTATATGGTTGACGTAGCCGTGGTTCTGGGATTTCTCGCAATTGTCTTCGCGCCCTGCGTAGTGGGCTTCTATGTCGTACAGACAGATCGTCCGCTGGACTTGGCTGAGGTTGCGGAGTAAGTTTCCGCGACGGATAAGCCCGGGCGCTGCAGCGAGGAGGGGAGACTCCGGCTGCGGCGCCCATTCTTCTTTAGCCTGCCGAAAAGCCGCATGAACAGGGGTCATATGACGAAGGCGCAGATTGTAGTGAATGTTGGTGAGGGGGCTGGGAGGAGGGCCGATGAAGGGGTTAGCGGCGAGTGAGGTCAGGCAAGATGCTAGAACTTCAGCCTACGCCGGGAGGATTTATCAATGGTCGACGTAGCCGTGGTTCTGGGATTTTTCGCAATTGTGATGGCGCCTTGCCTGGTCGCGTTCCACGTAGTTCATACGGATCGGCCGTTGAAGCTGGCTGAGGTTGCGGAGTAAAGCATCAGCTTGATCGTTTCGGATGGGAAAGCATTTGAAGAAGCTGCCGCCAAGAGCAGCAAACAAAAAGCGCAGCAGCGAAGAGTTTGCGACTCTGGCTGCTGCGCTCTTTTTGCTGAGTGACGGTTAGGCTGCTGCTGCTTCAACGTCCGCGGTGAAGCTGGCGACGAGGTCTTCCTGGGAGGTCTTGCCCATGGAGACGGCGCTGGTACCGCCGGCGAGGACGATGGTGACGTCCGTGATGCCGATGAAGCCGAAGATCTGCTTGAGGTAGGCGCTCTCGAGGTTGTAGGACTCGGTGTGGGAGCCGGGCGTATAGACGCCTCCGGAGGCGATGATGATGGTGAGCTTCTTGTTTTTGAGCAGGCCCTCATACTGCGGGGTGAAGGTGACGTTCACGCGGCAGATGTGATCGATGTACGCCTTGAGGTTGGCGGGGAGGGAGAAGTTGTACATGGAGGTGCCGAGGACGATGTGGTCGGCGGCCTGGAGCTCCGGGATGAGGGTGTTGGAGACGGCGAGGGCCTTGGTCATCTCGGGCGAGTGCTGCTCGACGGGGGTGTAGGCGCCGGCGATCCAGGGGAGGTCGACGAAGGGGAGGTCGGTTTTGGAGAGGTCGCGGGTGACGACGGTGGCGCCGGCATGGGTCTGCTGGAACTTGGCGACGAACTTGGCGGTGAGCGCACGGGAGATGCTGTAGTCGCCGCGGGGGCTGGACTCGATGACGAGAAGGCTGGACATGGTGGGACCTCGGGAGGATCAATGTTGGAACAACGACTATTCTACTGAGTAGATGGATTGTGCGGGAAGAGGATGCAGATTTCAATCCTGGAATGGGATGCGGCGCATCTCAGAGGGAATGAAACGGACAGTAATCTCTCCCCATGCGGATCAGTTGACGAAGTTCGGGCTGGTGAACTGCTACCTGGTGCGGGAATCGGATGGCTTTACGCTGGTGGACGCGGGGCTGAAGGGGTCTGAGGACGCGATCTTGCGGGCGGCCGCAGAAGCCGGCGCGGCGATCAAGCGGATCCTGCTGACGCATGCGCATGTGGACCATGTGGGGAGTGTCGATGGGCTGGTGGGGAAGCTGCCGGGGGTGGCGGTGGTGGCGAGCGAGCGGAGTTTGCCGCTGCTGCTGCGGCCTCCGGATAAGAGCACGGTGGCGGGGGAGCCGGCGGTGCCGGTCAAGGGTGGGGTGCCGGGGATCGCGGCGAAGGTGACGCATACGGTGACGGATGGGGAGCTGTATGGGTCGCTGCGGTGCATTGCGACGCCGGGACATATTCCGGGGCACTTTTCGTTTCTGGATGAGCGGGATGGGACGCTGTTCGCCGGGGATGCGCTGGTGGGGGTGGGCAGGCTGGCGGTGAGTGGATGGGCTCCTTGGTACTTTCCGCTGCCGAATGGGGCGACGTGGAGTAAGGCAACGGCGCTGGCGAGTGCGCAGAGGCTACTGGATTTTCCTGTGACGCAGTTCGCCTGTGGGCACGGCGGGGTGAAAGCGGGTGGGGTTGAGGCGCTTCGAGCGGCTGTGAGGGCGGCTCGGTAAAGACTGTCCTGCCGGACGGGCCCGCTGCGCGCGGGGCGGTCACTTCGTGACGTGTGATCTTGTCGGGGCGGGATGAATGTCGGTCGCCTTGCCTAGCTGCGCCAGTGGAGGGTGACCGGGCCTTGCAGGGGGTGGTCGCCAGTGTGGGTGAGGCGGGCTTGTTTGAGGGCGAAGTACCACTTGGCGGGTTTGTCTGCGTCGTCAATGAGCATGAGCGCGGGGCGGAAGCGGAGGCCCTGGGCCTGCTCGATCATGGTCTGCTGATCCTGGCGAACGAAGCGTGCGCCGAAGAACTTCGCGATCGGAGTTACGAAAGGAATATTGTAGAAGACGTTCCAGGCGGCGATGACGTCGATGCGGCAGGTAGAGGGAGTTACGGGAGTTACCGTGGTGAGACTGCTGAACCACTTATCGCCGGCGCGGATGGTTTCATAACGGCGATTGGGTAGGACGAAGTCGATGGTGGTGGTGATAGGTTGGCCATAGACGCCGAGTAACTTATATGGCGCGGAGTTCGCCGAGGGCGCGTGGGAAGACATACGGAAGCCTTGTGGAATGGGCTCAAAGTGCTTGGTCTTCTCATGGATGGAGGCGGCGCTGCGCCACCACCAGGCCTGGTGGACGAAGGGTCCGTGGGCGGGGTCCATGAGACCGATGATGCCGTGGTCGACATTGCAGGGTAAGTCCGCGACTAAGTGGGCGGAGCGGAATTTATGGGAGAACTTAGGAGTTTCCGGAATGGGTGGGAGGGAGTTAGTCTGGCGACTTACTCCGGGTTCCGGGAGATAGACCCAGGCGTAGCCGTCGCGCTCTTCGCAGGGGTAACTGGTGGCGTAGATCTTGGTGGGCTGGAGGATGTCGAGGCCGGTGAGGGAGGGGATCTCCGTGCACTGGCCGGAGCAGGGCTCGAACTTCCAGCCGTGGTACTTGCATTGGACGGTTTCGCCGTCGAACCAACCGGCAGAGAGGGGGATGCCGCGGTGAGGGCAGAGGTCGCGCATGGCGAAGAGGGAGTTATCCCGCTTGCGGCCGAGGAGGAGCGGGACGCCGAGGAGGAGGGCCGTGGTGGTCTTGCCGGGACGGAGGGTGTCGGTGCGGAGCGCGGGGTACCAGTCGCCGAAGATGAGTTCGGCGGGTGGGCCGAGTTGGGTGAGTGGGTCCACGAGTCTCCATGATAGATGCGGGGCGGTAGTCTGGAGGGGTGAATAGACGGGCGATCTGGTCAAACTGGGCGGTGCTGGCGGCGGTGTGGGTGGTGCTGTATGGGTCATTTGCGCTGTTTGCGCCGCCGCTGCTGGATGACGCGGACAGCGTGCATGCGGAGGTGGCGCGGGAGATGCTGCTGCGGCATGACTGGGTGACGCTGTATGCGAATGGGATTCGGTACCTGGAGAAGGCGCCGCTGTATTACTGGTCGATGGCGGCGAGTATGAAGGTGCTGGGGGCGACGACGGCGGCTTCCCGGGTTCCGCTGGCGGCGGCGGTGCTGGGTTTGGTGTTGGTGCTGGAGGGGTTTGGGCGCAGGGCCTTTGGCAGTGCGAGGGCGGGACTGTATGCGGGACTCATCGCGCTTTCAAGCTTTGGGATGTTCATCTTTTCGCGGATCAACATTCCAGATGTGATGGTGTGCCTGTGGTTGACGCTGGCTATGTCCTGCTACTTCGTGAGTGAGGGGCAGCAGAAGCCCTCGCGAGCGGTGTGCTGGGGGTTTGCGGGCGCTTGTGCGCTGAATGTGCTGACGAAGGGGTTGATCGGGATTGTGTTTCCGGTGGCGATTGTGGGGGCGCATCTGCTCTGCACGCGGGGGTGGCGCGGGGCGTGGGCGCGGGTAAGGGAGTTCCGGGTTGCTGAGAGTGTGGCGTTGTTTCTGGTCTTGGCGGTGCCGTGGCATGTGCTGGCGGGTTTGGCGAATCCGCCGCAGGGCCATCCGGGGGGGCTGGCGCGGGTGAACGGGCACTGGGAGGTGCCGTATCCGACGGACGGGAATGTGCATGGATGGACGTGGTTTTATTTTGTGAATGAGCAGGTGTACCGGTATCTGAACTTGCGGGTTCCGCATGACTACGACACGGCTCCGCTGCTGGTGTTTTATGGGTTGATCCTGGTGTGGCTGATGCCATGGTCGGGATATCTGTTTCAGGCGGTGGGGTGGGCGGTGCCTGCGCTGCGAGGGGAGTGGCGGCTGCGGCTACGGCGTTTGGAACTGACGCCGGAGGAACGGATTGGGCTGCTGCTGGGGCTCTGGGCGGCGATTCCGCTGGTGTTCTTTTCGGTTTCTACGCGGCAGGAGTACTACGTGCTGCCGGCGCTGCCGGCGATGATGTTGATGATTGCGGGATGGCTGGCGGAGCGGCGCATGGGGGTGAAGGCCGCTGGGGTATTGGCGGGGTTGGGCGTTCTGGCGGCGGGGGCTTGTGGGTTCTTGATTGCGAAGGCGGGGGCACCGGTGCCGGGGACGGATCTCGCTTCCCTGCTGCAGCAGAATCCCGGGGATTATGCGCTGAGCTTCGGGCATTTCCTGGATTTGAATGCCAAGGCGATGGGGATGTTTCGGGTGCCGCTTGCGCTGACGGCAGTGGCGCTTGGGACAGGGCTCCCGGTTGCGTTCTGGTTGAAGAGACGCGGACGATACCATGCGTCGGTCATGGTAACCGCCGGGGCTGCGCTGGTGTTTTTGCTGGCGGCTTGGCGAGGGTTGGCTATTTTCTCGCCGACGCTGACGAGCTATCAGTTGGCCGAAAGCATTACGGATCAGGTGCGTGCGGACGACCTGATAGTGGTGCATGGTGAGTATGAGGCGGGGTCTACGTTGGGATTTTATTTGCGGCGGATGGACCTGCACATCGTGGAGGGGCGGAGCTCGAACCTTTGGTACGGGAGCTATTTTCCGGATGCGCCGCAGATCTTTGAGACGAGGGATTCGATTGCGGCGAAGTGGGCGGGGCCACAGAGGATTTTCTTGTGGGAGGACCCGCATGATCAGGACCGGCCGGTTCTAAAGCTGCCGGGGGCGGTGTATGTGCTTGTAAACGCAGGGGGGAAAAGGATTCTGTCGAATCAGGCCAATCGCTAACGCGATTGCTTTAGACTGGCGGGACTATGCCCTGTACAGCGGATGAGCTTCGGAATGTGCCTTTATTTTCTTTGCTGGATGAAGATGAACTGGCGGTGATTGCCGCGCAGGTGGAAGTGGCGCGGTTTTCCGCGCGGCAACGGATCTACAAGGTGGGCGAGACCGGGACGCGGGCGTATGTGCTTCTTTCCGGGGCAGTTACGGTGACGACGATCGACGAGGACGGGCAGGAGGTGCTGGTGGCGACGCCGGCGCCGGGGGAGCTGTTCGGGTTTGCATCCATGCTGGAGCAGAGTCCGCACCATACGACGGCGGTGGCGAAGGAGGAATCCACGTGTCTGGAGGTGGATCAGCATGATATTTCCGTGCTTTTGACAAAAAAGCCGATGGCGGGGCTGGACATGATGACGGTGATGGCGAGGCAGTTTCATGCGTCGCAGGAGCTGGTGCGGCTGCGAGCGGCGCGTAACCCCAATGTTGTCATTGAGGAAGAGGAGACGCGAGGGGAGAAGGTGGCGGATAAGGTGGCGTCGTTTGGGGGGTCGTGGACGTTCATTATTGCGTTTGCGGTGACGCTGACGGTGTACACGGCGACGAATGTAATTCTGCGGGGGAAGGCCTGGGACCCGTATCCGTTCATTCTATTGAACTTATTCTTGTCCATGCTGGCGGCGATTCAGGCGCCAGTGATCATGATGAGCCAGAACCGGCAGGATAAGCGGGACCGGCTGCGGAGTGAGCTGGATTTCGACGTGAATGTAAGGGCGGAGAGCGAGATTCAGGCGCTTTCACGGCGGTTGGGGGAACTCCACGCGAAGCTGGACGATGTGGATGAGGTGTTGAGAACAAAGCGGTAAGGGGTGGGTCACCATGGCGGACGGGTGTGGTGGATGGCGTCCAACTTGTGGTGCATGGTGTGGCTAAGGTGGGAGAGGAACTGCAGGTTCTGTGGCGGGAATGGGAGAGCGGTCGGGCGTTCGCCCGATACCCCACCCTATTCGCGATGAGACTGCGAAAAGGATGGGGCACCCAATCGTGGCACTACCGGGTGTGGCGGAGTTCGGGGTAGTTGGGCAAGGTGGGGTTTGGGTTACGGGCTTTGAGGGTCTGGTCGAAGAAGCTGAGAACGAGGGTGCGGGTGAGCTGGCGCATGCGGGGGCCTGGGACGGGGCCGGTGTGGGTGAGGCGCTGGAGGGGGGAGAGGAGGGTCTGGTCAGTGAAGTCCATGTGCTGGGAGCCCTGGACGTAGGCTTTGAGGCCGCCGTGCTGGGCGAGGTTGGCGTCGACGAGGATGCGGTCGGCGCGCTCGAGCTGGGAGTCCTGGTCGGGGGCGGTGGGGAGGGTTTCAGGGATGGGGTCTTCCGCGGCGGGGGCGGCGGAGTAGAGGAGGAGGGCGGGCTGGGTGGTGCGGGTGGTGAGGCCGGCGAAGGTCCAGCCGTCTAGGTTGAGGGCGGAGAGGACCCTGGGGTCTTGACCAAGCAGGTTGAGGGCGGCGGCTCCGCCGAAGGAGTGGCCCAGGGCTCCGATGCGGGTGGGGTCGATGCGTGGGGCTAAGGACGGGTCGGCGAGGAGGGTGGTGAGGACGAAGCGGTTGTCGGCGAGCCAGACGGTGAGCTCGTGGTTCCAGAGGGCGGTGATTGCGGCGGGGGTGTGGAGGTCCTGGAGGGCGGTGGCGAGGGTGCCGGGGAGGACGGCGCCGGATGGGAGCTGGAGGAGGGCGGCGTTGCCGGGGTGGTCGATGACGGCGACGAGGTAGCCGTGGCTGGCGAGGTCTTCCGCGAGGAAGGTGTACTGGGTGCGGCGGCCGCCCCACATGGGGCCGAAGAGGAGGATGGGGAGCCGCGGGGCCTGGGCGGCGATGGGAGCGTCCTGGCGGGCGTTGGTGCGGACGAGGGAGAGGTAGCGGAAGCGGGGTTTGATCTCGGCTGGATTCAGGTATGGGGCGAGGGGGCCGGTAGGTTGGGCCGGGTACCAGAGTTGGGCGACGAGGGGTCGGTGGCGGTTGGGGTCGGTGAGGTGGAGGGTGCGGGTGCCGACGGCGTAGGGGCCGGTGGGAGCGGGGAGATGGAAGATGGGGAGCGCCCAGGCGAGGGCCAGGGAGGCGGCGGTGAGGCTCAGGGGGGCCAGGGCGAGCCACGGTGAGGATGGGCGGGCGAGGAGGGCCACGGTGAGGAGGACGGCGAGGTAAAGGGGGTAGAGCTGCCAGTGGGTGCCTTCGCGGAGGGCGTGGAGCGTGAAGGCGGTGAGGGCCAGGAGGCAGAAGAGCCATGCAAGCGCGGCAGGGCGGGGGCGGAGGAAGAGGGTGAGGGTTGCGGCGAGGGTGAGGATGGCGAGGAGCCACTCGAAGGGGCGCATGGGTATGGGATGAGCTTACCTGTTGGGAGGAAGAGGAGTAGTCGCGCGGGGGGTGTTTGGCATCGTACGAGATGACGGTACAGTTCCAGTCTTTGTTCGCTCCAATCTTTGTTCACACCGAAAGGTTCTTGCAGATGGAATCCTTTCGGCTCCTCAACCTTCTGCGCCATTCGGAGTGTGCACCATGTATCACCACGTTAAGAAGCTGATGTACACGGTCAACATAGGGACGCCCGATCCGAAGTTCGGGCGGATGCTGCTGGAGCAGTTTGGCGGCGCGAACGGGGAGCTGGCGGCGGCCATGCAGTATTCGATTCAGGGGTTCAATTGCGAGGATGCGGCGCGCAAGGATCTGCTGATGGACATTGGCACGGAAGAGTTGAGCCACCTTGAGGTTGTGGGCGCGATGATCCGGATGCACCTGAAGCCGATGAAGGACGAGCGCGAGGCGGCCGAGGCCGATCCGTTGGTTGCGATCGCGGGCGGTGGCGGTGTGGCCTTGTTCGACTCCATGGGGAATGCGTGGACGGCGGACTACCTGAAGGTGACAGGGGACTTGGCGGTCGATCTGCGGAGCAACATTGCGGCAGAGGCTCGGGCCAAGATTGTGTATGAGCGGCTGATCGGGTTCACGCAGGACCAGGGGACCAAGGAGGCGCTGCAGTTCCTGATGACGCGCGAGATTACGCACATGCGCGCGTTTACGGCGGCGCTGGACAGCATGGAGAAGCCGCAGTTCGCGGTGGGGATCATCCAACCGACGCCTGGGCTGGTAGACCAGTTCTTCAACGGCTCGACCGGCGAGAGCCAGTACGGGGAGACGGACTTCAAGGGGCCGTGGAACAGCGGCAATGGCCTGCATACCGTGCAGTCGGAGATCAAGGGCGGCGAAGGGCTGGATATCACGCCGTACGAGCCGCAGCCGGGGACGGAAGTGACCTCGCCGATCGATTCCACGCCCGTGGGACAGTGGACCAACGGCGTAGGCGAGAAGCAGAAGGCGCTGCACGAGGCCAAGGAGAAGGAAGCGGCTGAGGCGGCGACGGTCGAGGTGTAAGACGGCTGTGGGTTATCCGGAGGGCCGGCTACTTGGTAGCCGGCCCTTTCATCTTAGTTCGCAGCGAACCGGAGGAGGTGGCGGGCGCGCATGGCGGGCGTGCCGTCGATGAGGAAGCGCGGGCGAAGGGGAGGATGCGGGCGCGCAGGGCTCGGTCGGGCGGCGTGTCTCCAGCGGAGAGGTCGAAGAGGGCCTGGAGGGATTTGGTGCGGACGAGGCCGCTGGGGTGGGCGAGGGATTCGAAGAGCCAGTCGATGACGGCGTCGCGGTCTGGCTTGCTGCCGGGGCCTTCGAAGGGGAGATGGCCGGGGACGGTGGTAAGGTTCCAGCGGGTGCGGACGTCGGGCGTGTGCAGGGCGTGGCGGATGAGGGGCTTGCGGTACGGGGCGAGGGCGGCGGGGTCGGACTCGGAGAGCCAGCGGAGGTCGCGGGCGGCGCGGATGGCGGTGGGGGTGTGGGGGAGGCTAGGAGGGTTAGGAGGGTGGGGATGTCGGGGGGCATGGTTGGCTGCTTTCTACACCCTTGCTCGGCAGAGAGCGATAATTGGACGGATTACTTGCGGAGGTGAAGGCCCAGTGGATTCTCTTGTTCGACAGATCAAAGACCTCGATCAGATCAGCTTTCAGCAACTCTGCTTTCACGTGATATCAGAACGCTTTCCCTCGGCGAAGGTGCGATATCCCGAGGGAGCTGCTGGAGATGAGGGTGTCGATCTCTTCCAGGGAGATCTGGCCGAAGGCCCAACCGTATGGCAATGCAAAGCGTTCACTGTTACGCTCCTCGGAGATTCGCAGAAACACCAAATCAAAGAATCGCTTCGAGACGCGATAAAGAATGTCCAGCCTAGATTGTGGATACTCTGCCTAAACTTGAGTCTCGATACCAAAGCCATGCGTTGGTTTACGAGGCTGCAGGAATCGTATCTAAGCCAAGGCATAACGATAGCTGACCCCTTCGACGCAATGGAGCTCGCTCGAGAGCTAATGTTCCGACGCACCATAAGAAATCATTTTTTCCCTAATCTCGCACTTGATGTACAAGAGCTAAAGTCGCTTATTAAGGCATCTGCGAGCGGAATGGATTTTGTAGGGGACGCCGAGCTCGAAAAGCTAGCGACGGAAAATACAGAAGAATACTTAGATCGCCTCAAGGATCGCGATCCGAGATTTACATACGAGGTGACCTTCGGCGGCGAGCGAGGGCCCAGTGTATTTCCGTTCCCGCAAGAACCGTACTTCGTCTCGTCTAGGTCCGACGGACGCAAAATCGTCAAGGCGTATGCAAGGGATCACGAAGCTCTGCGAAAAGACCCAGTTGCTTCCTATTTCAAATTCAATGAGTCAGGAACTCAAAAGTTTCTGGATTTCATTCGGACTGGTAAAGAACAGACTTGGGACCCCGCGGAGCTTCGTGCCTTCAGAAGTACGATGCCTTTGCTTTCGGAAATGACCTTTGTTCCCGGAACGGTGGCATTGAGCGTGCAGTCGATCCCGGATGATCGCATTATCCCGCTTAAGCTTGCGTTCTCCGACCCGGATAACCAAGCGACGCTGGAATATATCGAATTTCGTAAAGTACGATCCGGTATCGAGGAAGTTGAGATTTCGACCGTTGGCAACCAACCACTCGGGATCACGCTGGTGCTGCCACTGAATACCGCAGAAGACGTAACCGCGACAATTTCATTGAATCTACCGGGACAGGAAATTCAAAGTGTAGCGAAAGCCTGCGGCGCGCTGAAGCTCTTACAAACTGGATGCACTTTAGAACTCACCTCGCTCAAATTGAATGGTCATCTGTGTACTCTCACCGTCGACCCGCTGCCATTGTCATTGAGATCTGGATTTTTAGATTCGTCAATGATCTGGCTGCCATTGCTGCAAAGTTCAACGTTACATTTCCAATGCCCGCCACATTGAAGCTTTCGCCTGATGAGGAAAAGACCTTCTTACTATTGAGGTCGTTTGCTTTGAACGAACCCGCTGAACTCGAAAGATTCACGACGACATTTGAAAAGTCTCCAGAGAATGCAAAGGTCATTCCAGAGCAGTTTCGCGACGAGATCATCCTTCGTTTGGAACATCAAAACGCGACGGCCACGCTTTTTGGAACTCCTATCCGGCTTGGACCGACAAGAATTCAGATTGATCGCGCGAAAGTTCTACAACGGTCTGTAGTCCTGAAGGAATTTGCAGATGCCAAGATGGGAACAGCAGTGACTATTCAGTTGCGCCCCTTGGTCCCAGTTCGATTCGAACTAGTAAGTCCCACAACTCTATTAGCAACAAATTTGTAAGCGTCGTAGTTCTGATGGACCTTCATTCAATCTGTTGATCGCTCATTGCATCTGGGTGCGAGATGTTTAGACCCTGTGGATGCGGCCGTTTTGGAGGTGGAATTGTTCGCCGCGCCAGACGACGGTGTCTCCGGCGAAGGACCAGAACCAGAACAACAGGCCGAACATGTCGCGGACGGGGAGGAGCCAGAGGTCGCGGAGGACCTGGCCGTCGCGGAGGAGGCCGACCCCGATGGTGAGGGCGACGGCGATGCGGGCGAGGGAGGCGAAGACGAGGAGCGAGACGCTCCAGAGGGCGCCGCCCGAGGCGATGACGGTGAGGATGGCCCAGGGGACGGTATAGGTGACGCCGAGGCCGATGTAGCCGAGCTTGCGGGAGTCGCGGGTGGAGCGGGCCCAGCGCATCTGGTGGTCCCAGAAGTGCTGCAGGTCGTAGGCGGGGACGGTGGTTTCGACGATTTCGCCGCAGAGCTCGACGCGGAAGCCGGCGGCGGCGATGCGCTTGCCGAGCTCGTAGTCGTCGGCGAGGTATTCGACGAGGGGGTCCATGCCGCCGGCGGCTGCGAGGGCGGTGCGGGTCATGGCGAGGGTGGAGCCGAGGCCGAAGCGGATGCCGTGCTCAACCTTGCGGGCGGTGAGGACGCCGGGCATGAAGTCGGTGGAGATGCCGAGGGCTTCCAGGCGGGCCCAGAGGGTGCGGCCGGGGGTGGTTTGCCCGAGGTATGGCGCGGTGACCATGCCGACCGGGGTGTCGGGCTGGCCGGCGGGCGCGGGGGTGAAGAAGAATCGGGTGACGCCTGTGAGGTAGTGGGGGGAGACGAAGATGTCGGAGTCGTTGATGATGACGTGCTCGTAGGCGGCGTGGGGAAGCATCTGGACGAGGTTGGAGACCTTGCCGGAGGTGCCGAGGCGGAGCGAGCACTCGACGAGCTTGATGGGGATGTGGGGGAACTGCTGCTGGAGGCGGTGGACTTCGGCGACGGCGGGGTCCGAGAGCGAGTGGACGCCGAAGACGATCTCATAGGGGCCGGCGTAGGACTGGCGGCAGTGGGATTCGAGGCCGGCGTACATGCGGGGGTCGACGCCTTTGAGGGGCTTGAGGAGGGTGACGGCGGGGGTTGGGGCGGGGGTGGAGCGCTGGCGGGCGAGGAAGTGGACGAAGTCTCGTGCGCCCCAGAGGGCCAGAACCATGTACCCGAGGCCGGCTGCGGTGAGCAGGGCGGTTAGGGACTCCAGGGCCAGGGGAAGGAGATACACGTACCTAGTCTATCGGACGTGTTGGCAGGATTGGGGTTCTTACTCGTAGCGGAGGGCTTCAATGGGGTTGAGGGAGGCGGCTTTGTAGGCGGGATAGACGCCGAAGAGCAGCCCGATGGCGCAGGCGGAGCCGAAGGCCAGCGTGACCCAGAAGACGGAGACCTGGGAGGGGAGGAAGATGGCCAGGACGAACGCGATGGCGCTGCCGAGGACGACGCCGATGACGCCGCCGACGGCGCAGAGGGTGACGGCCTCCAGGGTGAACTGGGCCATGATGGTGCGCTTGGTGGCTCCGATGGCCTTGCGGACGCCGATCTCGCGGGTGCGCTCCGTGACGGAGACGAGCATGATGTTCATGACGCCGACGCCGCCGACCATGAGGGCGACGGAGGAGAGGGCGAAGAGCAGCATAAAGAGGCCGCCGGTGATCTGGTTCCAGAGGCGGGTGAGCGAGTCTGTGCCGAAGATGGCGAAGTTATCCGGGGCTTCGTTGGCGACCTTGCGGCGGCGGCGGAGCAGCTCGGTGAGCTCGTCCTGGACCAGGCCGACGTTTTTGGGGTCGTCGTACTTGAGCATGATCCAGTAGTCGAGGACCTCCGGGTGGAGCTTGTGGAAGACGGTGACGGGGAAGTAGACGAAGTTATCCTCGGGGTTTTTGCCGCCGCCGAAGGCTGTCTTCTTTTTGGCGGCGACGCCGACGACGTTGAAGGTCATGCCGCCGACGACGACCTCCTGGCCGATGGCCTTATCGACGCCGAAGAGCTCGTCCGCGGTGTCGTAGCCCAGGACGGTGACGTTCGAGGCGCGTTCCAGGTCGTTCTCGTTGAAGAAGCGGCCTTCGGCGATATCGAGGTCGACGACGTCCTTCAGGGCGGGGGTATCGCCTTCAATGGTAGTGCCCTGCATGCTCTTGTTGCCGCCCTTGATGGCGGTGGATCCGATGGCGCCGAAGTTGGTCTGCTGGGCGTAACGCAGCGATGGGGACGCGGCGACTACGTGGGGCAGGTCGCGCATGGCGACGGCGTCGTCGTACGTCATCTGCTTGCGGGAAAGCATCTCCGTGGTGGGTTTGCCGGAGAAGACGGGGAAACGGAAGATGAAGAGAATGTTCGAGCCGAGGCTCTGGACGAGGTTGGAGACGTTGGAGTTGAGGCCGTTGACCACGGACGAGATGATGATGACCGTCATGACGCCGATGACGATGCCGAGGATGGTCAGGCCGCTGCGCAGCTTGTTGGTGCGCAGGGTGTCGAGAGCCATCTTGACGGTTTCTTTTTGGTCGGTAATTGTCATGAATGAGTTCTCAGTGGTTCGTTCTTCGTTGTTAGGAGAGACGTCTAGTCTGCTCTTAAGGCCACGATGGGGTCGAGTTCGGCGGCCTTGCGGGCGGGGTAGACGCCGAAGAAGATGCCGGTGGCGGTGGCCATCAGGAGGCCGGCGATGACGCTCCAGGCGGCGACCGCGGAGGGGAAGCCGGCGATGATGGTGATGGCCTCCGCCACCCCGACGCCGAGCGCCACGCCGAAGATGCCGCCGATGCCGGCCATCACGCCGGACTCGATGAGGAACTGGAGCAGGATGTCCTGGCGGCGGGCTCCGAGCGCCTTGCGGATGCCGATCTCGCGCGTTCGCTCCGTGACCGAGACGAGCATGATGTTCATGATGACGATGCCGCCGACAACCAGCGAGATGAGCGCGATGGCGCCCAGCACGAGGCCGAAGGAGTTGGTCAGGGTGCTGGCGAAGCCGACGAGGGTGTTGTTGGTGTCCAGTGAGAAGGAGTCCTCCGCGCCGGGGGCGTCGTGGCGGGCGGCACGCATCAGGACGCGGACCTCGTCGGCCGCCTGCTCAAGCTGGGGTCCGGCGGAGCCTGCCTTGACGTAGATGGTGACGGTCTTCTGGGTCCCGTAGGCCTTCTGGTAGGTCTCCAGCGGGATGCCGACCCAGTTGTCCTGCGAGGCGCCGAAGGTGCTTCCCTGCTTTTCGACGACGCCGATGACGGTGAACGGGGCGCCATCGACGCGGAGCTCCTGGCCGACGGGGTCGGTGCCCGGGAAGAGGTTGTCCTGGACGTCAGTGCCGATGATGGCGACGTGGGAGGCATGCTCGTCGTCGGTGTCGGTCAGGCCGCGGCCCTCGGTGATATCGAGATTCTGGAGCTGGGGCATCTGCCAGGTGTAGCCGCGGATGGTGGCGTCGGTAATGGCCTGGGTGCCGCGGACGAGCTTGCCGGAGGAGGCCTGCTGGGCGCCCATGCCTTCGCAGTGGCGGCAGTTTTCCTGGATGTACTGGAAGTCGGAGAAGAGCACGTTCTTGCGCTTCTGGAACTTCATGTAATCGTCCGGATTGGTGGAGAAGGCGGGGGCCTTGGTCAGGGTGAAGACGTCCGCGCCGTAGCTGGAAAACTTCTGGATGACGAACATGTTCGCGCCGTTGACGAGCGTGACGACGGCGATGACGCTGGCCACGCCGATGACGACGCCAAGCAGGGTGAGCACGGAACGAAGCTTGTTCGCCCAGAGCGATTGCAGCGCGAGACTGAGGGCTTCCTTGAATTCCATGGAGTTACGGACAATCTTACTCGTGTCTGGGTGTACGGAGAGTGGGGGCGTGCGGTTCCGCGTGGGATAAGATACAGGGAGCAGGCGGCCGGGCGATCGCTGCCAATCTCGCCGCGAGGTGTTGGTTGGGGGAGGAAAGTCCGAACTCCGCAGGGCAGTGTGCCGGATAACGTCCGGGACGGGAGCTTGTGAAGGCTCCTGGACGGCCAGTGCAACAGAGAGCAGACCGCCGTCCGCTCCTCCGGGAGCAGGCGGTAAGGGTGAAAGGGTGCGGTAAGAGCGCACCGGGCTTCGGGTAATCGGAGCCGCATGGTAAACCCCACACGGAGCAAGACCAAATAGGCAGGGATGCAGCCGCCACTCCTCAGGCGGCCGCAAGCGCATTAGCCCGATGCGCCCAGGCGAGGAGAGACTATGCCGAAACCTGCGGGTAGGTTGCTAAAGCGCCGTAGCAATGCGTCGCGTAGAGGAATGATCGCCTAGAACAGAATTCGGCTTACGGGCCGCCTGCTTGAAACTCGCACAATGCCCGAGCCTTACGGCCCGGGCATTTGCTCGTTTGGGAGCAAGGCATGTCCTGCCGGACAGGCCCACTGCGCGTGGGGCGGTCACTTCGTGACGGGTGATCTGGTTGGGTAGGGATAAGCGGCTGGGGTCCGGACGTTGTCCGGCACGGAGTTGCTGCATGCCGTTTCGTCCGGCACCGGGGTAACTTTCCGGGGTGACGAAGGTAGGGGTTAGGTTTGCTCGTACAGGTACTGATACAAACCTAAGTCCCCTGTTTTCAAATTTTTGCGCAACTTCATATACAGGGAGGGGTAAAGCCCTCAAAAAGCAGGGACGTCTTCCTCGACGACCAGCTCGTCGACGGCGATGTTCATGGCCTGGCCCAGCTTCTTGAAGCCCTCGCGCCATTCGGCGGAGCGGTAGTCGATGTCGGTGCGGCGAAGGAGGTCGTTCCAGATGTTCTGGGCCTGCCAGATGATGACCTCGAAGGGCATGAAGCGGATGAGGTCGGCGAGGGTGCAGGCGGAGTGGAGCGCCGCAAGGGCAGCCTGGGAGGAGGATTCGGAGGTGGCCTCCAGCTTGACCATGGCCTTCTTCATGCGCTGGCCGGCGGCGAAGGCGAGCGTCTGGGCGTCGAGCGGAACGTGGTCGGTGGAGGCGCGGAGGAGGAGGTCGGCGACCTCCTGGGGGTCGAAGGGGTCGGCCTCAATGGCGCGGCGGAGGCTGGAGTTGGTGGCGAAGCTGGCGGCGAGCGCGAGCGCGGGAGGCGGCGTCATGCCGGCGTCAGTGAGGAAGTGGAGGAGGGAGGCGTGGTCCTCGTAGATTTTGCGGAGGGAGTCCTCCATCTCGCCCATGGTGGCGTTGAGGATGGTGCGGAGGATGCGGTGCTGCTCGTCCGCGAAGAGCGAGGTGAGCGAGTATGCGGTGGGAATGGGCGCGTGGTTGGAAAGTCCGTGGCCGTTGGGCGAGGGGGACTGGAGGGGGTTAACGGTGTGGGCGATGCCGGGTTCGACCGCGCCCATGACGGATTCAGGCTGGCCGGGCTGCGGGTCGACGGGGTCGAGGACGATGTGCGGGGCGGGGGACCGGCGGTCGTACTGCGGGGCGAAGAAGCGGTCGATCAGTCGAATAATTTCCGGGAGGTCAGCCTTGCGGATGGCGGCGCGGACGTCCGCGGTGAAGGTGTCGAAGGCAAGGACGTCGGCGGGGGTATAACGGCGGACGGCGGCGGAGAGGTTCTGGTCGCCGAGATGGAGGACGGCGAAGCAGATCTCTTCGGTTTCTTCCGTGATGCGGGAGCGGACCTTGGCGCGGCCTAGGGCGACCTTGCCGCGGCCGGAGACGAAGACCTCCTGGACGTCGCGGTGGACGTCGAAGCAGAAGATCTGGCCGTCCTCCGGGTAGCTGCGGAAGATGGAGGAGATGGCGTAGTGGGCACCGACTTGTTCGAGGCCGATCTTCATGCCGGTGACGTAGCGGCGGTAGACCTCGGCGCCGTCGCCAACGTCGGGAATGTTGGATTTGGCCTGGGCGAGGATGGCGAGGAAGCGGGACTCGAGAGTGGTGCCTTCAGATCCGACGATCCGCGGGGCTCCGTTGACATCCGGGCGGCCAAAGAGCTCCTGCGCGAGCTGGAGGACGCGGCCGGCGTAGGCGATGATCTGGACGGTCTCGATGCCGGAGATCTCGTCAAAGAACCAGCCGCAGGAGGTGTACATGAGCTGGGTGTGGCGCTGGAGTTCCATGAGGGTGAGGACGGTAGTGCGCTCGTCCGGCGTGAGCGCGTGGGTGGCGTGGTCGTTGAAGAAGCGCTCGAGGGACTCCGGCGCGCGGTCCGGGTTTTCACGGTTGAGGACGACGTGGATGTAGGCGTCGCGGGCGGCCCAGAGATCGACGAGGAGATCTTTGGCGAGAGCCTCGGCGAGGGGTGCGGTCTCGTCGCGGAGGAGGTCCAGGGCGTCCCGGAGGGGGCCGCGCCACTGCTGGTTGAAGCCGGGCTTGCCGCCGTTGCAGCCGCAGTCGGAGCGCCAGCGCTCGACGCCGTGGGAGCAGGACCATGAGGTGTTTTCCGCGACCTCGGCCTCCCAAGTGGGGGGAAACTTCTCCAGGAACTCGCCGTAGTTGGTGAGGGTGGCGTGGCCTTTATCCTCCAGCCAGTGAAGGGCGAAGGAGAGGGCCATCTCACCGTGTTTGTGGTGGTGGCCGTAGGATTCGCCGTCGGTGGCGACGTGGGAGAGCTGGGCGCGGTCATGTGGGCCGGAGGGCTGGGCCTTGAAGCCGGAGAGGAGGCGCTCGCCAAACTTTTCCCCGGAGTCGAGGAGACCTTCAAAGGCGATGGCGCGGGAGTTAGGGCCGTTATAGAAGAAGACGGAGATGGAACGGCCTTCGTCGAGGCAGACGCGGTAAGGCTGGGACGGGTCGACGGAGTCGTTGGGGGTCTCGGACCAGTGCGTGGGGTCCTCTGGCTGGTAGGGGCGGACGCGGGCGCACTGGTTGGGTGCGAGGACGGTAAAGAGGATGCCTTCCTGGGCGAGGAGGTCGAGAACGTGGCGATTGACAGCGGTTTCGGCGAGCCACATGCCTTCGGGCTTGCGGCCGAAACGGTACTCGAAGTCTGCGATGCCCCAGCGGATCTGGGTGAGGGCGTCGCGGGTGCTGGCGAGCGGCATGATGATGTGGTTGTAAACCTGGGCGAGGGCGGAGCCGTGGCCGGAGAAGCGGACGGCGCTGGCGCGATCGGCCTCCTGGATCATGTGGTAGGCGCGGGGGGCCTTATCGGCGAGCCAGGAGAGGAGCGTGGCGCCGAAGTTGAAGCTCATGCGGGAGTAGTTGTTGAGGATGCGGACGATCTTGTCTTCCGCGTTGGTGATGCGGGAGGCGCCGTTGGGGGCGTAGCACTCGGCGGTGATGCGGTCGTTCCAGTCATGGTAGGGGGCGGCGGAGTCCTGGACTTCGACGGTTTCGAGCCAGGGGTTCTCGCGGGGCGGCTGGTAGAAGTGGCCGTGGACGCAAACGAAGCGGTTGGAGGGGGCGGACTTCTGGGTGGCGCGGGCCGAAGATGATTTTGAGGGGGACTTGCGCATGAGGGTAGTTGGAATCCTTACCGGAATGGACGGTTGTCCCGTGATGACTGCTTCAAGTGTAGGCGTTTGAGCGGGTTAGTGCAGAGAGAAGCGTAGGATATTGGGCATGGTTCTGCGTATCCAACGGATTGGGGACGGGCTCGGGGTGATGCTGCCGGCGGAAGCGATCAAGGAGCTTGGGTTGAAGGAGGGCGATCTGGTCGAGATCAAAGTTCCAGAGAAGGCTGGGACTCAGCCATGCGACTGTGCCAGAAACGAGATGGAGTATGCGAGCGACCAAGAAGTGATGGAGGCGTTTCTCGCCACTGAGCCAGAGCACCGCAACAGTTACCGGGAACTAGCGAAGTAATGCGTCTTGTCTCTGTCAGGTCTGTTTAACTGGTGCATAAAGGACTGATTGAGCGCTCTGGAGGCTCTCCGGGTTTGCGTGATCTCGGTCTGCTGGAGTCAGCGATGCGAGGGCTAAAAGCAAGTGGAGCTATGAGCCGGATTCATCTATCGCCGAGGTGGCGGCATCGCTCTCATTTGGACTGATCAAAAATCATGCGTTCATCGATGGGAACAAGCGTGTTGGACTTGCCGTCCTGATTGTCTTTCTTCGCATCAATGGATATCGCCTGATTGCTTCGGAGGCGGAAGAGACGGAGATGGTCAAGAAGGCTGCGGCGAGTGAGGTGAGCGAAGAAGAATGGACCGATTGGGTGGGGAAAAGTATCGCGCCGCTGTAAATTAGGCGGGGACGAGTGGGGGTGGGGGGACGGCGGAGCTTACCGGCGGTGGGGGCGCGGGGACGGCGGTGACGGGGAAGCAGGCGATGGTGAGGACGGTGATGTCGTCATCCTGGCCGAACTTCTGGGCGACCGAGGCGATGTAGCTGGCGGGCTCCAGGGTAAGGGTGGAGAGGCGGTCGAAGCCGTAGAGCTCGCCTTTGGGGGTGCGGGCTTCCGGGACTCCGTCTGAGAGCAGGACGAGGCGTTCGCCGATCTGGAGGCGGCCGGAGATGGTCTCGTAAGTTTGGTCGCCGGCGAGGCCGAGGGGGAGGGCCGGGGGGGTGGCGACCTCCTTGCCGAGAACGTACGGGGAGATGTGGCCGGCGTTGGCGACGGTGTAGCGGCCGGAGGGTTCGACGCGGACGCAGATGGCGGTGGTGAAGCCCATTTCGCCCTGGGTGAGGAGGGCCTCATTGAGGCCGAAGAGCATGTCGGCGGGCTGGCGGGAGGGTTCGCGGCGGAGGACGCCGAGGATCATGGAGACGCGCATGGCGGCGAGCAGGCCCTTGCCGGAGACGTCGCCGACGATGATGGTGACGGCGCCGTCGGGGGTGGGGGAGACGAGGAAGAAGTCGCCGCCGACTTCTCCTGCGGGGTGGTAGACGGTTTCGATGGCGAAGCCCGGGGTGGCCTCCAAGGCCTTGCCAAGGAGAAGCTGCTGCATGGTGCGGGCTGCCTGGATCTCAGAGGCGATGGAGGCGCGCTCGCGGACGATGCGAAGGGTGCGGACCAGGGTCAGGGTGAGGAAGGCGATGACGACGGCGAGCTCGCCGGTGGGGGTGGGGAGGACGCGGTCGGTGAAGGCGTTGGAGAGGCGGTTGAGGAAGGCGTAGCTGAAGACCATGTACTGCAGGGACTTCCAGACGATGAGGTAGAAGACGTAGACGCCGCCGACCGCGGCGAGGATGGAAGCGTCCTGCTTGCGGCGACGTACGCCGAGCGCGATGAGGACGATGAGGACGGCGATGAAGCAGTAGAACGCCAGGCGGCCGAGGGCGGTATAGACGACGTAGGAGACCAGGCCGAGCGCCGCGGGAAGCAGCGAGGCGACAGTGAGGATGTAGAAGATTTCAAAGGCGATGAACCAGGTGCGGCGGCGGACCCCGGCGATGACGCGGCAGAACTCCAGCGCGGCCAGGTCTGAGGCGAGCAGGGCGAGGTGGGCGGGCCATGCAAGCCAGTGGGTGCGGGAGAGGTAATGGAAGTCCGCGAAGTCCAGCAGGAGCAGGCCGATGAGGTGGCCGCCGGCGAAGATGGCGAGCAGGGGGTAAGCCGGGACGCGGGGGATGAGGAAGGAGAGGGCGATGGCGAGGATGAGCAGGACGGCCCAGAGGGTGAGGATGCTCATGCCCTCTGAGAGGCCGTTGGCGAAGTAGGACTTTTCATCGCGGCGGAGGATGCCGGCGGGGCCGAGAAAGATGGAGGTCTGGGGGGAGATGCCGTCCTTGAGGGTGAAGGAGGCGCGGTCCACGGTGCCGATGTAAGCGTGGATGGAGATGACGAGGTCCGACTCCTCCAGGAGCGAGTTGGGGATGGGGAACGTGGCGGAGCGGGCGATGAGGAAGTCGCCGTGGCCCTTCATGCGGCCGTAGCCGCCGATCTCATGGCCGTTGACGAAGACGCGGTAGCTGCCGCCGAACTCGGCAACGGTGAGAGCGAGGTCATGGGAGAAGGGTGCGACGCGGATGTGGGTGCGGTACCAGACCTCATTGGCGTTGAAGATCATGTTGGTGAAGAGGGGCTTGGTGGTGTCAAGGACGAGCCAGTCCTTGTCATTGCAGGCGGGGGAGGCGAAGTCCGGGCCGTTGCCGGTCGAGAAGAGCCAGGGGGAGGAGATGTTGATGCGGTCGCCGAAGGGGACGGTGAGGATGTCGCGGGGATCCATGCCGAACTTGGGGGCCTGGGATTTGGGCTCGGTGTCGTCGTCGTCGGTGATATCGATGTTGAGGTTTTTGAGCTGGTCGCGGACGTGGGACTGGATTTGTTTTTGCAGGCCTTTGGGGTCGGGGAGGGGGGGCTTTTGGGGCTGGTCCGGTTGCTCGGGTGGGGTGGGCTGATCGGCCTGGATGGCGGCGTCCAGCGGGGGTGCTTTGTGGTGGGGTTTGGATTGGGAGCGGGCGGGATGGAGACCGCCGAGGAGGAGGCAGAGGCCGAGCAGGGTTCGGATGTGGGTGAGGCGAAGACGCATCTGGAACGAACCTCGGCCGTGGTGGTGCGAAATCAGGTTGATTCAGCATACTTCGAGTGGTGACCGAAGGAGGAAACGATGTGAGCTGGGAGGGTTTTCGGGGAAACTCTCTCCCCTGGCTCTTTCTTGCGCAAAAATTTGAAAGCAAAGGACTTAGGCCTGTATCAAGGCATGTACTCAACCTTTCAAAACCCTCTACCTTCGTCACCAACGAAAGTTACCCCGGGGGTGGACGGATTGGGGGATCAGGCTGGGGCGAGGGCGATGGTGAGGACGGTGATGTCGTCATCCTGCTGGCCCAGGCCGAAGTGCTGGGCGGTGTGGGCGATTTCCCTGGCGGGGCGGAGGGTGAGGGTGGGGAGGGCGTCGAAGCCGTAGAGTGCGCCTTTGGGGCTGCGGGCCTCCGGGACGCCATCCGAGAGCAGGACGATCGACTGGCCGGGGTCGAGGTATCCGGAGAGGGTTTCATAGGTCTGGTCCGGGGCGAGGCCGAGGGGGAGAGCGGGTGGGGCGGTGAGCTCCGCTCCGGAGAGGTAAGGGGAGATGTGGCCGGCGTTGGCGAGGGTGTACTGGCCGGCGGGGGAGAGGTGGACGCAGCAGGCGGTGGTGAAGCCGAGCTCGCCCTGGCAGAGGAGGGAGCTGTTGAGGTTGGCGAGGACGGTGGCGGGGGCGCGGGAGGTTTCGCGGTTGAGGATGCCGAGGATCATGGCGACGCGCATGGCGGCGGGGAGGCCTTTGCCGGAGACGTCGCCGACGATGGCCATGAGGGAGCCGTCTGCCGCCAGGGCGATGAGGAAGAAGTCACCGCCGACCTCGGCTGCGGGGAGGTAGACGGATTCGACCTGGAAGCCGGGGGTGGATTGGTTGGAGCGGGCGAGGAGAAGCTGCTGGACGGTTCCGGCGGCTGCGACTTCCGCCGCGATACGGCTGCGGTCCCGGGTGATGCGGATGGTGCGCAGCACGATGAAGAAGAGGATGGCAACGAGGAAGGCGAAATCGCCGCACTGGCTGAGGCCGATGTCATAGGTGCCGAGGTTGAAGTCCGGCGGCGAGGGCAGGTGGTGGAGCAGGTGCAGGAAGTAAGCGAGCCAGACGAAGAAGCGGAAGTAATATGACGAGGCGAAGAGGAGGATGGCGGGAAGCAGGAGCTGGACGTCCACCGAGCTGCGCCAACTGCGGAGGACAAGCACGGGAAGCAGGACGAAGACGATGAGCAGGGGGAGGAAGTAGAGGACGAAGCCCACGATGTTGGGGAGGAAGCCGTTGTACGCGAGGGGGCCGGCGAGACGGGTGAGAACGAGGACGAATTGAAGGATCAGCAGACGGCGGGTACGCGGGAGCTTGAGGATGATGCAGACAAACTCAACCAACATGACGGTAGCGAGGCCGGAGAGGAGTTCCGTGATCCAGGAGTCAAGGTCATGCGGGGTGGGGGCGTGGATGGCGGCGTAGGTCTGGAGGGCTCCGCTGGTGGCGCTGAGCAGGAGGGTCAGGGCGAGGGCGAGGTACTCCTGCTGGCCGCGGAGGGCGAGGAAAAGGGCGAGCGCGAGGAGGCCGACGAGGCTGTAGAGGAGCGCTTCGGCGATGTCGAGGCCGTAGTTGTGGGCGGCGAAGTAACTGGCGGCGAGGGGGACGTCGTTCTGGCTGGCGAGGGTGACGGTGGCGTAGTTGGCGATGGGGATGGAGGCTCCGCGACCGTTGTTTCCGAGCTGGGCAAGGGAGAAACGGAAGGCGAGGACGAGGGTGCCGTGCGAGGCGGCGAGGAGCGAGTCCGGGATGGGGTAAGACTGGAAGTTATCGGGGTGGGTGTTGCTGTGGTCTGCCATGTTGCCGAAGGCGCCGATGCGGGTTCCGTTGACGAAGAGCTCGTACCGGCCGACGACGCGCTGGACCTCGACTGCGAGGTGTTGGGACTGTGGGGGGATTTGCAGGTGGGCTCGGTACCAGGCGAAGGGGAAGTTGCGGAAGCCGTAGGAGGTGAGCTGGTTCTGGGTGGAGATGGTGGTCCAGGTGGAGTCGTCGAGGGTGGGGGAGGCGTAGGCGGGGGAGTCGGTGGGGGAGAAGAGCCAGTTCTGGGGGAGGTCGAAGGACGTACCGAGGATGGGGGCCTGGAGGTGGTGGGGGTCTTGCGCGGTGGCGAGGGTGGTGAGGAAGAGGAAGGCGGCGAGAAGCAGGGATAGGGTGCGGGTCATGCCGGTCCTCTTTGGGAGATGGGGTGAGGATACGGGAGTGGGGCTGGATGTCTAAGCGAAAAGCGAGGGTGGGGCTATCAAGCAAGCGGACTGGCGTTCTCGCGCGAGCCGGATGGGATTGAGGTGGGACGGGCTTCCTCGGGGTCCTGACGGTTACCGAACTTGTCTAACTTTCCGCTCAATCCTGATTGTGTGGTGGTATTCGACTGCGCCGGTCGCGAGAAGCCGCGACCGGCTTCGCTCAGGATGACACTTCCTTTCCTGTCCCCTCAGAGAACAGGCAACAGCAACAGCCAATACAGGGGTTCGGACGGTTACCGAGCTTCTTGGCTGGTCCGCTCAAAGTTAAGCAGGTCGCATTTCGCTTCGCTCGGGATGACGTGATTTGTGGGTGCGCGGAGCTTTCCCTCGCCGAGGGCTATTTGGCGGCGGCTTTGTCGGTGGTGGCGAGGTCGCAGGCGCGCCAGAGGTACCAGCTGGCGACGGAACACCAGGGGTGCCATTTTTTGGCGCGGCGCTCCATGACTTCGGGCTTGGGGAGGTCGGCGGGGGTGACTTTGTCCGTGGGTTTGAGCTTGCCGAAGGTGAGGGCGAAGCCTTTGCGGACGCCGTAGTCGTTGGTGGGGAGGATGTCCGGGCGGCCGAGGCGGAAGATGAGGAACATCTGGACGGTCCATTCGCCGATGCCGCGGACCTGGGTGAGGTGCGTGACGATGTCGGCGTCCGACATGCGGCGGATGCGAGCGAGGGTGGGGACGGTGCCGTCGAGGGTTTTGGCGGCGAGGTCGCGGACGGAGAGGGCCTTGTTGTGGGAGAGGCCGGCGGCGCGGAGCTGGTCGTTGGGGGCGTCGAGGAGGTGCTGGGCGGTGGGGTGGATGAGGGATTCGGGGAGATCGTTGGGGGAGTGGGTGGGGTTGAAGGAGCGGAGGAGCTTGGCGTGGATGGCGGCGGCGGCCTTGCCGTGGAGCTGCTGGTAGACGATGGAGTGGAGCAGGGCTTCGAAGGGGGAGCTGGCGGAGGCGAGCTTCAGGGTGAAGGGGCCGGCGCGCTGGATGAGGCGGGCGAGTTTGGGGTCGGCTGCG
Organism: uncultured Acidobacteriaceae bacterium; assembly: GCA_964242025.1. Lineage (GTDB taxonomy): Bacteria > Acidobacteriota > Terriglobia > Terriglobales > Acidobacteriaceae > Edaphobacter. Next base: position 56,238 of record CAXSZW010000001.1, on the reverse strand, counting down.
GCGAGCTGGCTGAGGGCGAGGGTGGTGTCGTAGGCGGGGGGCCGGGGGCGTGAGTTGGGTGGAGGCATGGGTGGGGTATGTCGCTTACGATACAGACCAAGCTATACCAGGGCAGGGGTTGGTGTGGCCTGGGCGATTAGCAAACTCGGACTAAAGTGGTGGGAGTTACAGGTTCGATACGGTGTGAAAAGCCGCGTCACTAGCGGTGTTTGTTGCAGGTGGCACGAGATGTTGTGTGGGGCGGGAGTTCGGGGCGGAGGGGAATTCCGATAATCGAATGAGGCGGATAAAAATTTTGGGCCACGGGATTGCGGTACGCAGGATTGGGCAATTTGGACTGCTATAGTGAAGTTCTTAGTACTCAGTTTTCCACGTCGTATTACGGAAGTTTTACCCGGAGCTGTTGGTTTGGGTAGAGAATAAGGGCCCCACGGCTACGCAGGGTTGGCACGGACGCGGAGTTGGAACGCAGGACGACTGAATCTCCAGAGCAGCCTGAAGGGCCGTGAGAGCGGGCCTTCAGGATTTAGACGCAGAGGAAGCAGGAAGCACTCATGGCGCAAGTTTTTGACCGCACTTCGAACGCGCTGGCCCGGGCGAGCCTGGTACTGACCGGGCTGATCGTGATCGCGCTCGGCGTTGGCCTGAACTCGCTGCAGCGTTCCCCCTGGGTGACGCGGCAGGGTCAGCGGCCGGACCAGCCGGTACCGTTCAGCCACAAGCACCACGTGGAGGGGCTTGGGCTGCAGTGCCAGTACTGCCACACGTCGGTGGAGAAGAGCAGCTACGCGGGGATTCCGCCGACCAAGACCTGCATCAACTGCCATGCGCAGATCTGGACGAATGCAGAGCTGCTGCAGCCGGTGCGGCATAGCTGGGCGACGGGGGAATCGATCAACTGGGTGCGGGTCCATGACCTGCCGGACTATGTGTACTTCAACCACGAGATCCATGTGAACAAGGGCATTGGGTGCGCGAGCTGCCATGGCCGCGTGGACGAGATGCCGCTGATGTTCCAGCAGAACACGCTGCAGATGGAGTGGTGCCTGAACTGCCATCGCAACCCGAGCGTGAATCTGCGGCCGACGAGCGAGATCTACAACATGGCGTGGGCCGGACCTTCGAGCGACAAGCCGGTGTGGTGCGCGGAGAGCAAGGATACGAAGGGGACGGGCGTGCCGACGGCGCAGGGCGTCGCCTGTACGACCAAGGACCCGAACGGCGACGAGCCGAAGATTGCGATGCTGCAGCAGTTGAGCGCGGGTCCCCGGATTCCGGGTAATCCGGCGGGGACGAATATGACTCCGCATGCGATCAACGGCAGTGGCGAAACGGTGAGCGATGCACCTCCGGCGAATATTCTTCCGGCCGCGAACCTGAGCTATACGAAGTTCACGAGCCAGCATGAGCTGGGGATGTATCTGAATGGGAAGTACCACATCCGGACGGCGAACGAGCTTTCGAGCTGCGAGGTGTGCCACCGATGAACTCGACCAAACAGCTTGAGAGACCGATGGACGGAATGGCAAATCAGGATGCAGTAGAGGCGCAGGTGGTGAACTTGATCGCTCCGGCGCCGGGCGAGAAGATGACGCTGGCTTCGGTGCAGGCGCAGCTTGCGGGCAAGACGGGCAAGCGCTTCTGGAAGAACCTGGAAGACCTGTCCTCGACGCAGGAGTTCAACGACATGCTGGGCGAGGAGTTTCCCCGGCAGGCCGGCGAGTGGACCGATGCGGTGAGCCGGCGCGGCTTCATGAAGGTAATGGGCGCGAGCTTCGCGCTGGCCGGTCTGGCCGGTTGCACCAAGCAGCCGGACGAGCCGATCTTCCCGTACGTGAAGCAGCCGGAGGACTTGGTGCTGGGTCGTCCGATGTACTTCGCGACGGCACACCCGTTCCCGACCGGCGCGATTCCGGTGCTGGTGAAGTCCGACGCGTTCCGCCCGATCAAGATTGAGGGCAATCCCGACCACCCGATGGCGAAGGGCAAGTCCGACGCGATGACGCAGGGAACGCTGCTGGATCTGTACGATCCGGACCGCAGCCATGCTCCGCGATTCCGCGGGCAGGAGTCCAGCTTCCAGGCATTCCAGAGCGCGCTGCTGGCCGGTGCGAAGAGCCTGCCGGGCGGACAGGGGCTTTACTTCCTGAGTGAGACGATTACGTCTCCGACGCTGGCTGCACAGTGGCAGGCGGTGCAGAAGGCGTACCCGCAGGCCAAGCTGGTGCAGTGGGATCCGGTGAACCAGGATTCATCGCGTGCGGCTTCGAAGATGGCGTTCGGAAGCTACATGGACGCGCAGTACAAGCTGGAAGAGGCGGACGTCATTCTGTCTCTGGACGCGGACTTCCTGGGCGGCATTGCTCATCCTGGCTTCCTGCCGCTGGCCGGCGCGTATGCCGAGCGGCACCGCTACGAAGAAGGCAAGACCATGAACCGGCTGTACGTCGTCGAAGGCATGCCGACGGTAACCGGGTTCAAGGCGGAGCACCGGCTGGCGCTGAAGCCGAGCGAAATTGGCGCATTTGCGCTGGCGCTGGCGAGCGGGTCTGCCGGCAGCTTCTCGAATCCAGAGGCTGCGCGGTTCATGACGGCGCTGCTCAAGGATCTGAAGGCAAGCGGCGGCAAGTGCGTCGTGATTCCGGGCGAGCAGGCTTCGCCTGCTACCCACCTGGCAGCCTACGCGCTGAATGTGAGCCTGGGCGCGGTGGGCAAGACGGTCGTCTACACCGAGACCGTTAATCCGATGCCGACCGAGCAGATGGCTGAGTTCAAGTCTCTCGTGGCGGACATGAACGCCGGCAAGGTGCAGTGGCTGGTGATGCTTGGGGTGAACCCGATCTATACGGCTCCGGCAGACTTCGAGTTTGAGAGTGCGCTGAGCAAGGTGCCGGTGACGGCGTCGTTGAGCACGCACCTGGACGAGACGGCAAGCACGACGACCTGGCATGTGAACAAGGCGCATTACCTGGAGACGTGGTCCGATGCGCGCGCGTACGATGGCACAATCACCATCATCCAGCCGATGATTGCGCCTCTTTACGGCGGCGTAACCGGGCACGAGATCTTCCAGGGCCTGCTCGAGAATCCGCAGATGAGCGCATACGACGCGGTTGTCGCGAATGCGAAGACCTACATCAAGGGCGACGTGAACGCGGCGTGGCGCAAGGCGCTGCACGACGGCTGGGTGGAGGGCACGGCCTTTACGGCGGGCTCGAAGACACCTTCCGCCTCGGCTGGAAGTGCAGCAGCAGCTCCGGCGGTCAGTGCCGGCGGGCTGGAGATTGCGTTCAAGGCGGATCCTTCGATCTTCGACGGACGCTATGCGAACGTGGGCTGGCTGCAGGAGCTTCCCAAGCAGGTGACCAGCATGAGCTGGGATAACGCCGCGCTGGTGAGCCCGAACACGCAGTTGAGGCTGAAGATTGAAGAGAACGACGCCATTGAGCTGAGCGTGAACGGCCGTAAGGTGGTCGCGCCGATCCTGATGGTTCCCGGCCACCCGGACGACGTGGTGACGGTGTACCTGGGACATGGGCGCAGCGAGGCGGGCCGCGTCGGTTCAGGTGTTGGGTTCAACGCCTACGCACTGCGGACGAGCGATGCTCCTCTGGTGGCGGGCGGCGCGGCGATCGCGCCGGGCAAGGGAACGTACGACCTGTGCGTGACCAAGGTCCACTCGATTGAGAAGCGCGGCGCCTATGCGCAGCACGACCTGGAGCATCCTCTGGACGGCACCAAGGGGACCTATTCCCTTCCCGGCCATGAGGCGCAGGAGCGCGGCATCATCCGCTATGCGACGCTGGACGAGGTGAAGAAGAGCCCGGACTTCGCGCACGAGGGCAACGTGAGCGGCACCTCGGTGAACAAGGTTGGGTACGGTCCTGAGGGCGAAAAGCCCGACCACGATCTCAGCTTCTTCCCGGATGCCTGGGACTACAAGCATCCCGACCAGAGCACGCTGAAGATGCAGAACGCCTGGGGCATGGCGATCGATCTGAATAGCTGCATTGGCTGCAACGCCTGCATTGTGAGCTGCTACGCGGAGAACAACATCCCGGTGATTGGGCGCGAGCAGGTCAAGGTTGGGCGCAACATGCAGTGGCTGCGGATCGACACGTACTTTGAGGGCGATCTGCATGCTCCCAAGGCGCACTTCCAGCCGATGGCCTGCCAGCACTGCGAGAACGCCGGTTGCGAACAGGTCTGCCCGGTGGGTGCGACGGTGCATACGCCCGAAGGCATCAACACGATGGTCTATAACCGCTGCGTGGGCACACGCTACTGCAGCAATAACTGCCCATATAAGGTGCGCCGGTTCAATTTCCTGCTGTATTCGGACTACGACACGGAGAGCCTGAAGTTCATGCGGAACCCGGATGTTTCGGTTCGCAGCCGCGGCGTAATGGAGAAGTGCAGCTACTGCATCCAGCGCATTGAAGCGGTCAAGATCGACGCGGACAAGGAAAACCGGGCGATCAAGGACGGCGAGATTGTGACGGCATGCCAGCAGGCTTGCCCGACCGATGCGATCGTGTTTGGCAACCAGAACGACCCGACGAGCCGGGTAGCGAAGCGCAAGGCAGAAGAGCGCGACTACCAGGTGCTGGCGGACCTCAACTTCCGGCCGCGTACGACGTATACGGCAGGCGTCATCAACCCGAATCCGGAGCTGGCATAGATGGCTACCAAGAGTCCACTTCACGATCCACGCGATCCGGTGCTTGACCCGATGATCGACCCGATCACGGGCGAGTATGCGGTCATTGCGCCGGGCCACAACTTCAAGTCGGTGACGCAGAAGATTGCCGGGATTGTGCTGACGTCGAACACGCCGCTGGGCTGGTTCTTCGGGCTGATCGTCGGCGCGGGCATTGCGACGGGCGTGATCATTGGCATCACATGGCTGTTCCTGAAGGGCGTTGGCATCTGGGGCGTCACGATTCCCGGCGCCTGGGGCTTCGCGATCATCAACTTTGTATGGTGGATCGGTATCGGCCACGCCGGCACGCTGATCTCGGCGATTTTGCTGCTGTTCAAGCAGACGTGGCGGAACTCGATCAACCGCTTTGCCGAGGCGATGACGATCTTCGCCGTGGTCTGCGCGGGAACGTTTCCGCTGATCCATGTCGGACGGCCGTGGCTGGCCTACTGGCTGTTTCCGTATCCGAACACGATGAACGTGTGGCCGCAGTTCCGCAGCCCGCTGGCGTGGGACGTGTTTGCGGTGTCGACGTACGCGACGATCTCGATTGTGTTCTGGTATGTGGGCATGATCCCGGACTTTGGCACGCTGCGCGACCGGGCGACGATGCCCTTCGCCAAGTACAGCTACGGGCTGCTCTCGCTGGGCTGGCGCGGATCGACGCGGCACTGGATCCGGTACGAGACGGCTTCCCTGCTGCTGGCCGGGCTTTCGACGCCGCTGGTGCTTTCCGTGCACACGGTTATCAGCTTCGACTTCGCGGTGGCCTCGCTTGCGGGCTGGCACACGACGATCTTCCCGCCGTACTTCGTTGCGGGGGCCGTGTACTCGGGCTTTGCGATGGTGCTGACGCTGGCGATTCCGCTGCGCAAGTTCTATCACCTGGAAGACATGGTGACGCTGCGCCACCTGGACAACATGGCGAAGGTCATGATCGGGACGGGCGGGATTGTGGCTTATGGATACGGCATGGAGGTCTTCATGAGCTGGTTTTCGGCCAGCCACTGGGAGTTCTTCATGATGTGGAACCGTATGTTCGGACCGATGGGCTGGGCGTACTGGATCCTGATCCTGACCAACATTGCGATTCCGCTGACGACGCTGTGGTCACGCAAACTGCGCGTCAATGTCACCTTCCTGTTCATCCTGTCGTTGATTGTGAACACGGGCATGTGGTTTGAGCGCTTCGTCATCGTCGTGACCAGCCTGTACCGCGACTACCTGCCGTCGAGCTGGGGCACGTACCGCGCGACCAAGTGGGACTACATGATTTATGTCGGGACAATGGGCCTGTTCACGGTGCTGTTCTTCTGCTTCGTGCGCTTCCTGCCCATGATTCCGATGTCCGAGATCCGGATGATGCTGCCGCAGACCAAGGTTCGGCGTGGCGGCGCGGACTCTGAAACCGTGATTGAGGAGACCGTCTAATGCCACCTCGTGAGGGAATCTACGGCCTGCTGGCCGAGTTCAATACGCCGACGGAGCTGGTGATGGCGACCGAGGCTGCACGCCACGCGGGCTACCGCCGGATGGAATGCTACACGCCGTATCCGGTCGAAGAGGCTGCGGAGGCGTTGCACTTCCACAAGAACCGGGTGCCGCTGATCTGCCTGATGGGCGGCATCATGGGATTGACGACCGCGTTCCTGATGGAGACGTGGATCAACACCATGGCCTATCCGCTGAACATTGCGGGGCGTCCGCTGATGAGCTGGCCGGCGTTCATTATTCCGGCGTATGAGTGGACGATTCTTTTCGCCGGGTTGTCGGCGGCGTTCGGCATGATTGCGATGAACGGGCTGCCGCAGACGTACCATCCGCTGTTCAACGCGCCGAACTTCCGCAGCGGCGCGACGACGGACAAGTTCTTCCTTTGCCTTGAGGCGATCGACCCGAAGTTCTCGCTGAGCGAGACACGGGCCTTCCTTGAACAGTTCCCCGCGGTCTCCGTGGTGGAGGTGGACCATTAATACGACGCTTCTACTCTCCAGGCAACGCACGGCAGCGGCCATCGCAACACTGGGCCTGTTCTTCGCCGTGGGCTGCCGCCAGGACATGCACAACCAGCCGAAGTTCTACCCGCAGCGCGGCACCGACTTCTTTGCCGACGGCCGTTCCGCGCGTCCGCAGGTCGCGGAGACGGTGGCTCGTGGACAACTGCATGAGGATAGCTACTTCTATACCGGCCTGAAGGATGGCGCCGAGGGCAACATGATGCCCTTTCCGGTGACGATGGACGTGCTCGCTCGCGGGCAGGAACGGTACAACGTCTACTGCACGCCGTGCCACTCGCGCGTGGGCAACGGGGCCGGAATGATTGTGCAGCGCGGCTATGCGCAGGCGGGCAACTTCCACACCGCGCGCCTGCAGGCTGCGCCGCTGGGACACTTCTTCAACGTGATCTCAAACGGCTATGGCGCGATGCCGGACTATGCGTCGCAGGTGACCCCCGAGGATCGCTGGGCGATTGTGGCGTACATCAAGGCGTTGCAGTTGAGCCAGAACGCAGATGACAATGCGGTTGCCTCCGGGCAGCACGTGGAGAAGCTCTCCGACATCGCCGAGCGCGAAGGCCTGCCGGCGAACTTCATCGCGGAGTGGGCCGTCCCGCCGACCGCGGTCACGGGGACCCCTGATGGCCAGCCGTTTGTGCTGCCCACGGCGGAAATCGGCGCGGCGGGCGCGGCGGCGGGGCAGTATCCGGCGCACAGCGCCCTCTCCCGCAGCTCCGGGCCGGCTTCTTCCAACCCGATCACGACGAACGCGCCGCAGGGCCAGGGCAGTACCGGGTATCCGAACAATCCGGTCTCGCTGGGTCTGACCACCAAGCCGGAGTAACAGAAGTTTTGAAGCAGCTGGACCAACTCGATTTCGCGAAGGCCTGAAAAGCATGTCATCTGGAAACCTACAACACGAGACCGGCCACAGCGGCCATCATGGACCCAGAACGCTGCCCTCGGTTCTGGGCTCGCCTGAGATCCTCTCGGTCTGGCGGATGCGCGCGCTGATCGTTTTTGCGATCTTCACGGTCGTATCTTTGATTTTCACGATCTTCCCCGGCGGCAAGACGCACATGCTCCGCGCGTACCTGCTGGGCTTCATGATCTGCTTTTCGTTTGCGGGCGGCGGGCTGGTCCTGCTGATGCTGCAGTACGTCTCCGGCGGTAAGTGGGGTCTGCTGCTGCGCCGGCCGCTTGAGGCGATGAGCCGCACGCTCGGCCTGGTGGCGGTCATGATCCTGCCGGTGCTGCTGCTGGGCAAACACCTGTATCAGTGGGCGCTTTATCCCTCCATCCAGGATGAGCGGAATGCACTGGCCGCGGGCCTGATCGACAAGGAACATGCCTGGACCGACATCGCCAAGCATGCGATGTTCAACCCGACCAGCGCCTGGATTCAGACGATTCTGATCTTTGCGATCCTGGGGACCTTTACGTTCCTGCTGAACAAGTGGTCAGTTGATCGCGACGCGGACCCGGCTGCCGGGACGCTGATCAGCTACGACCGCTGGAGGACTCGCTTCGAGAACCTTTCCGGGCCCGGCATCTTTATCTACGTGGTCTGCCTGACGGATGCGGCGCTGCTGTGGGTAATGTCGCTGGATGTGACGTGGTACTCGTCGATCTGGGGCTTGAAGTTCCTGGTTGGCCAAGGGTATGCGGTGCTCGCACTGAGCATCCTGACCGTGGTTCTGCTCTCCAAGACCGAGCCGATGAAGACGATGCTGCGGACCACCGAGCAGCATGATCTGGGTAAGTTCCTGTTCGCGTTCGTCATGCTGAACATCTACCTGACCTTCGCCGAGTTCCTGATTATCTGGTCGGGCAACGTGCCCGACGAGATTCCCTGGTACCTGGCCCGTATCCGCGGCGGCTGGTGGACGATCTGCACCCTGGACTTCATCTGCCACTGGCTGATCCCGTTCGTCCTGCTGCTGAGCCGCGATCTGAAGCGCAGCAAAAAGCGCATCGTATGGATTGTCAGCTTCATGATCCTGGCCCGCTGCATCGATATGTTCTGGATCATCGAGCCGAACTTCAAGGACGCGGCCGGGAACCTGCATCTCGCCGGAAACTTCGGCATCCTGGCCTACCTGACCGTGCCGGTGGCTGTGATTGCGCTGTGGATGGCGTATTACTTCACCCAGTTGATGTCGCGTCCGCTGGTCAACACCAACGATCCGCATCTAGCGGAGATTCTGGAGCCTGAACATGCCCACTAACGACGGCAAGACCGGCGAGTACCAGCCGCCCGCCGGCGACATTGTGAACTACCCGGAGAGCGGCCCGGAGAGCGCACAGCTTGGGTATGAGACGACCGACGTCAACGCTGGCGGCGTGGCGGTCTTCCTGGGCGGACTGTTCGGGTTTGTGCTGATCTTCTTCGTCTTCTGCTTCTTTATGGGTAAGACGATCAACTCGGCGCTCGAGAGCCAGGACGGCAAGACGGACAAGTGGCACCAGAAGAACGACATCTTCGCCGGCGCACTGGCGAACGGCGGCAAGCGCGAAGATCTGAAGTCGAACGCAGCCATCCAGCAGCAGGAGCTGCAGAAGATGACGGCAGCCTTCCCGAATCCGCGGCTGGATGTGGACGACGGCAACCAGGCGACGGCGGATCTGCATGCTCGCGAGGACTTGCTACTGGACCACTACAGCAAGGCGCGGGGTGAGACGGGGATTCGCATCCCGATCAACCGGGCGATGGAGCTGATTGCGCAGAAGGGTCTTCCGGTCGCGACGGCGGGACAGCCCGCACAGCAACTCGCCGAGGATAAGGCGCCGAAGGTGACGCTGCCGCTGACCAGCGGCTTCGCGCGGACGGGATACGAGTTGGACACGATTGAAGCGCGTGAGCAGAAGATGAGTTTCGAGAAGGCGGAGTCCGGCGGCCATGCCGAGCTACACCCGATCAAGTAATTTGTCCGACAAAGCGAAGAGGCAGCAGGCTTTAAAATAGAAGCGAGAGATAGACATGATGCAGCAGACGACAATCCGGACGGGACCAAGCAGGCAGGGTGCGATGCGTCGCATGCTGCTGGCCGCTTCCCTGCTTGGCGTGTCGCTGCTGGCCGGCTCGGCTGCGGCGCAGGTCTCGTCTTATGGCGATAAGGAGACGGGCCAGAACACCGGCGATCAGCTTCCGCAGGTGCTGAAGGGGGTCGAGGTTGCGCAGCATCTGAATCAGCAGCTTCCGCTGAATGCGGAGTTCGTCGATGAGACGGGTGCGACGGTTCATCTGAGCGATTACTTCGGGGCCAGTGCGTCCAAGCCGGCGGTACTTTCGCTGGTGTACTACAACTGCCCGATGCTCTGCTCGGAAGAGTTAGATGGGATGACGGCTGCGCTTGAGATGGTGCGCCTGACGCCGGGCAAGGACTTCAACGTCCTGATCATCAGCATTGATCCGAGCGAGACGCCGGATCTGGCGGCCAAGAAGAAGGCCTTCTATCTGAAGCGTTATGGCCGTCCGGAGACCGCGGCGGGTTGGCACTTCCTGGTCGGCAAGCGGCCTTCGATTGATGCGGTGACCGGCGCGGTTGGATTTGGGTATGTGCGGGTTCCAGGGCCGGACGGCAAGCTGACGCAGTTCGCCCACGCCAGCTCCATTGAGTTGGTGACCTCGCAGGGCAAGCTGGCGCAGTACTACCTGGGCGTGGAGTACAGCCCAAAGGACGTTCTGCTGGGGCTGATTGAGGCCTCGGGCAACAAGATTGGGTCGCCGGTCGCGAACATTCTGACTTACTGCTACCACTACGATCCGCAGACGAATAAGCACTCGTTGATTGTGGCGCGTGTGGTGCAGTTTGGCGGCATGGTGACCATGGCGTCGCTTGGCGGGTTCATGTTTCTGATGTTTCGCAGGGATCTAAAGCTTGGGCGTGAGCATGACTTGACCGAGGCGGACACAGACAAACGTTGGGATAAAGGGTAACGATGCATATCAGTCCAGTTCTGTGGCAGTTTTTGACGAAGTGGCTCGCGGCCTCCGCCTTGTTTCCGCGGGAAGCCTCCACGATCGCGCCGTACGCGGACGCGCTCTACTTCTTTCTGATCGGGATGACGCTCACCGGCCTCCTGCTGGTGGGTGCGCTGATGCTCGGCTTCTGCATCCGCTACCGCAAGGAGCGGAACCCGGTGGCCACGCAGGTGGAGGGCTCGACGCTGCTTGAGGCCACGTGGACGATCATTCCGCTGGCGATCTTTCTGGTCACCTTCGTGTGGGGTGCGTTGCTGTACTTCCGCATCTACAATCCGCCGGCGAACGCGATGAACATCTACATCGTGGGCAAGCAGTGGATGTGGAAGGCCGAGCATCCGGGCGGTCAGCACGAGATCAACGCGCTGCACGTGCCAATCGGGCGTCCGGTGCAGTTGACGATGATCTCACAGGATGTGTTCCACAGCTTTTCGATTCCGGACTTCCGGGTGAAGCGCGAGGTCATCCCGGGCCGCTACTCGACGGTTTGGTTCAATGCCACCGAGCCGGGAACGTATCATATCTTCTGCACGCAGTACTGCGGAACCAAGCACTCCGGCATGATTGGCGAGGTGACCGCGATGACTCCTGAGGACTACCAGAAGTGGACGGCGGAATCGACGAGCGGGATGTCGCTGGCGCAGAACGGTGAGCGGCTGTTTGCGAGCATGGGCTGCAACGCCTGCCATAACGGCACCGCCGCAGCGCGTGGTCCAAGTCTCGCGGGCGTCTATGGTTCGACCCTGACGCTGACGAATGGAAGCCAGGTGCAGGTGAACGATGCGTACCTGCGCGATGCGATTTTGAACCCGTCGCAGCACGTGACGGCGGGCTTTGCGCCGATCATGCCCACGTACCAGGGGCAGATCAGCGAAGATGGGTTGATCGACTTGGTGGAGTACATCAAGAACCAGAGCAGCAACTACCGGACCCAGCAGACGCTGGGGACGTCACAGTCTGACCTTGCGGCGCCAACAACGCCGGGGATGGTGAAGCAATGAGCGCAGCCTCTTCTACGATCGTCAATCTACCCGACCAACGGACGGCCACGCTTCCGAAGCGGCACTACATCAACAATGAGCATGGGCTGCTGAGCTGGCTGCTGACCGGCGACCACAAGCGCATCGCCATGCTGTACCTGTTTTCGATTACGTTCTTCTTCTTCATTGGCGGAGCGTTCGCTGGCTTGATCCGGCTGGAGTTGCTGACGCCGCAGCCGGACCTGGTTGCGTCGGACACGTACAACAAGTTCTTCACGATGCACGGCATCATCATGATCTTCCTGTTCCTGGTGCCGTCGGTTCCGGCGACGCTGGGGAACTTCCTGATCCCGATCATGCTGGGCGCAAAGGACCTTGCCTTTCCCAAGATCAACCTGTTGAGCTGGTATCTATATCTCGCGGGCGGCACCTTCACTCTGGCCGGCCTGGTACTGGGTGGCGTGGATACGGGCTGGACGTTCACGACTCCCCTCTCGACCCATTATCTCAACACCCACGTGGTCACGGTCGCGACAGCCATCTTCATTGCTGGCTTCAGCTCCATCTTCACCGGGCTGAACTTCATCGTCACGATTCACCGGATGCGTGCGCCGGGTATGACGTGGTTCCGGATGCCGCTGTTCGTCTGGTCGAACTACGCGGCGTCCATTCTGATGGTCCTCGGCACCCCGGTGCTCGCGATTGCGATTGTGCTGGTCGCGCTGGAGCGGCTGATCGGGATCGGCGTCTTCGACCCAACCAAGGGCGGCGACCCGCTGCTCTTCCAGCACCTCTTCTGGTTCTACTCTCATCCCGCTGTGTACATCATGATTTTGCCGGGCATGGGCGTGATCTCGGAGGTCATCTCGACCTTCAGCCGCAAGCGGGTCTTCGGGTATACCGCCGTTGCGTTCTCGTCGGTGGCGATTGCGCTCTTCGGGTTCTTCGTCTGGGCGCACCATATGTTCATCATGGGCGTCTCCAACTACTCCGCACTGGTCTTCTCGCTGCTGACGATGCTGGTCGCGGTCCCTTCGGCGATCAAGATCTTCAACTGGGCATTCACGCTGCAGAAGGGGTCCATCACCTTTGAGACGCCGATGCTCTACGCCTTCGGATTTATGGGGCTCTTTACCATCGGCGGACTGACGGGCGTTTTCCTCGGCTCGCTGGGCATGGACATCCACCTGACCGAGACCTACTTCATCGTTGCGCACTTCCACTTTGTCATGGTGGGTGGCATGTTGATGGCGTTTCTTGCGGGCGTTCACTTCTGGTGGCCGAAGATGACGGGTCGCATGTATCCGGAGTCGATGTCCAAGTTGGCTGCCGTAACGACGTTCATCGGCTTCAACCTGACCTTCCTGCCGCAGTTCATTTTGGGCTATCTGGGGATGCCGCGCCGCTACCATGCGTATCCGCAGGAGTTCCAGGTATTGAACGTGCTCTCTACGGCTGGCGCTACTGTACTGGGTGTTGGATACCTGTTGCCAATGCTGTACCTGGCGTGGTCCCTGAAGTACGGCGCCATCGCGGGCAACAACCCGTGGCAGGCGACCGGGCTTGAGTGGCAGATTCAGTCACCGCCGCTGACCGAAAACTTTACCGAGGTGCCGATCGTGAATCACGAGGCATACGACTACGAATGGCTTGCCAACAAGACTGCAAATGAGGTGACCACCGTTGGCTAATACTGCCGCAGCCGTCCATCATGAGGTTGAGCTGGGAGCGCATGGCGAACACGTCGTGCTGCCGCAGCATCGTCATCACTTTGAAACCGAAGAACAACAGCGCGAGGCCGGAAGTTTTGGCATGTGGCTGTTTCTCCTGACCGAAATCATGTTCTTCGGCGGGATGTTCTTCTCCTACCTGCTGTATCGCAACTGGTACTACGACGCGTTTGTCAGCGCTTCGAACACCCTGGTCATCGGGTGGGGTGCGTTGAACACGGTCATCCTGATCACGTCAGGTTTTGCGATGGCCCTGGGCGTCTACTATGCGGAGGTTCGCAACCGACGCATGCTGGTGCTGATGCTGTGGCTGACGACATTCTTCGGCGTAGCGTTCCTGGGCGTCAAGGCGATCGAGTACACGCAGAAGTTCGAGGATCATCACGTCCCGGGCGCCTCGTTCAACGTGAAGGAGTTTATCAATCCGCCGATCGACGCGAAGACCGGCAAGCCGAGCGAGAACCCCCTTCCGCCGGACATGGCTGCGAGGACACAGATTTACTTCTTCCTCTACTTCGCCATGACGGGGATGCACGCCCTGCACATGATCATTGGCATCGGCATTTTGTTCTGGTTGATTGCAAGAGCGCAAGCAGGCGAATTCAGCGCCGGATATGTGGCGCCGATTGAGAATTTCGGCTTGTACTGGCACTTCGTCGATATCGTGTGGCTGTTCCTGTTCCCGCTGCTGTATCTCATCAACCGGCATCCGCTCGCGCACTAAGCCGAGGCAGACAACGACCTATGAAAGGGTAAGAAGATGTCCGAGCATTATCACGATCCAGACAATGTTTTAAACCCGGAGCATGCGGAGCATCACATCGTGACTCCGTCCCAGTACGTGCTGGTCTTCGGGACGCTGCTGCTGTTCACCGGGATTACGGTGGGTGCGGCATTTGTGGATCTGCCGGGGCCGCTGAACCCGATTGTCGCGTTGGCGATTGCGTCGTTCAAGGCGGTCGTCGTCATTCTCTTCTTCATGCATGTGAAGTATCAGTCTCGTCTGATCAAGATGACGGTGGCGGCTGGTTTCTTCACCTTTCTGGTGCTGATCACGATGACGTTGAGCGACTACATCAGCCGCGCCTGGGGACTCTGGTAAGTCCAGACGAAGACAGTTCAATCAGTGCAGCCTTCGGGCTGCACTTTTTGTTTGAGTGAACGGCAGTTATCGTACCTTCTACACGATGAAGGCGGCTTATATGCTCTCACGCTCAGAACTCCCCAATGGACTAACGTAAAAGCATGCGTACTGCGACAAAGACAAAGGCCACTCAATCCGCACAAGCGATCCATCCTGTCATACCGGCCGTGCTGCAGGAGTTTGCAAAGGATCCCCGCATCACGATACGGCGGGATGGAGAGCCGGATCCAAACGGCAAGTGCGTTCTCTACTGGATGCAGCGGGGGCAGAGGGGGAGGGATAACCATGCGATTAATTTGGGTGTGGTGGTGGCGAATGCGCTGGGGCTGCCTCTGGTGGTGTATTTTGCTGGGATTTCCAACTTTCCGCATGCAAATCTGCGGCATTATGTGTTTTTGAACCAGGGATTGCCGGATATTGAGGAGGACCTGGCGGCGCGGAATATCTCCTTTGTTATGAGGCGAGCCCCGCATGAATCGCACTTGAAAATGGTTGAAGACGTGGGCGCCGCCATGGTGATTGGGGATGAGAATCCCATGCGGGAGCCGGAGCGGTGGCGGCGGGAACTCGCCGAAAAGCTGACGGTGCCGTTCTGGACGGTCGATACGGATGTCGTTGTGCCGTCACGACTTATCGAAAAGGCGCAGTACGGGGCTTACACGATTCGGCCGAGGCTGTACAAGCTGCTGCCGGAGTATCTGGTGCCGTATGAGAATCCACATGCCGCCCATGCGTGGAGGAAACCTGCTCATTTTCAGCAAGATAGCGTCCATGAGGATATGACGCGGGGGTGGAAGGACCTGGACCGGAGCGTGGGGCCGGTGGAGGGGTGGCGCGGGGGGATGCATGAAGGGCTGCGGCGGCTCGAGCATTTCACGGGTAAGTTGTTGAAAGATTATGAGGTTCAGCGGAACAAGCCGGAGGCGGATGGGACCTCCAGCATGTCGCCGTACCTGCATTATGGGCATGTGGGGCCGCAGACGATTGCGCTGGCGGTGGATGCGGCGGCGAAGGCCGATCCGACGCTCAAGAGTGCGCGGGACAGCTACTTCAATGAGCTGATTGCGTGGCGGGAGCTGGCGGTAAACTTTGTGAAGTACTCGCAAGTGTATGATTCTGCTGAGTGTGCGGAGGATTGGGCACGAAAGACGATCAGTGAACATGCGCGGGATGAGCGGGAGCGGCTGTACAGCCTGGAAGAGCTGGAACATGCAAAGACGTACGACGAGCTTTGGAATGCGGCGCAGATCCAGATGGTTCGGCATGGGTGGATGCATAACTACATGCGGATGTACTGGGCGAAGAAGATTCTGGAGTGGACGCCGGATGCGGAGACGGCGATGAAGTTCGCTATCTACCTGAATGATAAGTACTTCCTGGATGGTCGGGACCCGAACGGGTATGCCGGGGTGGCGTGGGCGATTGTGGGGAAGTTCGACCGGGCGTGGGGTTCGCGGCCGGTGTTTGGGAAGCGGCGGTACATGAGCGGGGCGAGTACGGGGCGGAAGTTCGACTCGGCGAAGTACATCCGGCTGATGAATGCGCTGCCTTCGGCGTGACTTGGTGTCCATAAATGATGTTCAAGTTGTGGAGAAATGTATGGCTAAGGCGGGTAAGGGACAGCAACTCGCTGTGGTTGAGGTTGGGATGAAGGAGCGACGGCTGCTCCTTCGTCGACCTCCCCCACGATGAGGCTGCGGGGGAGGCCGCTCAGGATTTGGGTGTGGGGTGGGTTGGATGCTGAGGCTGAAGCGTCGGACTGTCAGAGAAACAACGGCAGAGACAGACGAGGCAGGACCCACTCATCGCGGTGAGACTGCGATGAATGGGGCACCCGGCGGTGGCAGTCCCGGCTATTCGGTGGCGGGGCGGTTTTCGCGGAGCCAAGTCCGCTTCCTTTCTGCACCCAGCCACTCGGATTCGATCTCGACTACGCCTCGCTCACCGGTGGCGTAGTGGTTGTAGCTGCTCCACTGATAGAGTTCCGGGGCGGAAACGAGGCCGCGGGCCACGGGATTGCGGTGGATGTAGCGGATCTTCTCGCTGCGCTTGTCTGGGGTGCGGACGCTGAAGTCGTAGTAACGGGGGAGCCAGAAGTGTGTGCGGGTGCCCTTAAGCTGCCGGGAGGTCTCCTGCTTGAGGGACTTCAGAAATAAGGCGAGGAGAATTTCAGGAGGCTCGTTGATGACAAGATGGACGTGCTCCGGCATGAGGACGTAGGCGTAGATGCGGGCCTGAGGACGGGCGCGGGTGCGTTCGAGGATTTGCTCGATGAGGTTCTTGGAGGCGGGGTCGGCGAGGTAGGGTCTACGGTCGTGACAACTGAAGGTGATGAAGTGAAGGGCTTCGGATTGCTGGTAGCGCTTCAGTCCGTATGGCATGAGGGTATCGTAGCGCGAGAAGAAGGCGGTTCGCGCGGGGCGCGAATACCCACTCATCGCATGAGACAAGGGCGCGATGAATGGGGCACCCGGTGCCGGGGAATAACACGATGAGTGAGCTGTTTCCCTAAATGTCAGTTGTCCATCGGCGAGGTCAGCTCATCGAACTTCTCCAGCAAAATGTGAATTTCAGTCTCGGCGAAGGCTTGGCAGTCAGCATAGAGCGTGGCCAACAGCTTTGGCAGAGCCGCCGACACGATAGTTCTGATCTCTATGAAGTATTCGAATTGCTTTCGGAACGCGCGCACTCTCGCCAAACTATCTTGGAGGTGGATTCGTCGATTCATGTCGTCGGGCCACACGGATTTCCAGTATTCACAGCTGCGGCAGTTTACTGGACATCGCCTTGAGTCGTGCGACAGGAACGATTCCCAACCAGTCTCAGCCAAGCTGAGTATTCTTGACGAATCGTCGCGACGCTTCTCCCCATTACATTTGCGGCAAACCACTAGGACGTTTCCTGGTACATGCAAGCCAACGCGCAGACGGTTCATTCCGTCGAGGTGTTCTACGACCGATTGAGTGAGGTGTAGATCACATCCACAGTATGGGCACCTGTTCCGAAATGTGTCCCTCACGATCGTTGCATAGGCCTCACTTTCTACTCGGAGGGGCCATCCACGGCTGACCTTACGGCTCAATTCATGAAGAAACATACTGATCATCTTATTGGCTACATCCGACTTAGCTCTTCGAGTGGCCGAGCGCAACTGTGCGGTCGGATCAGTCACTTGGACCATCCAAGAGCCACTCAACGGAAACCTGGAGCACCTGTGAGAAGGCCTTAAGTTCGTAATCAAGAACCCGTCGGCGACCTGTCTCTATCTTTGCGATCGCAGCGCGATCAAGCAGGAACCCGTTCAGGGCAAGCTGCCCCGACAAATCGTCCTGAGTAAGGGGAGGCACCACTAGACCACGGGCCTCGGCAAGCCGCGATCCAACGATATTTTGGAGATTCTGCGGCTTGCTCACCCAGGGAGGGTAACCTGCGACCTCCCGAAAAATGTTCTACTATAGAACATTCGACTAAGCGACTGACCCGTATGGTCAGCATATCGCCCTCGAAGAGAGGTTCCTATGGCTCTGCTTCCTGATGATCCGGACAATCTCAACCCAGCGAGAGCAGTCTGGGCTCTCCAAGCACTGGAGGCCTTCGCCCGAGAAACAGGGCAGACACTTTCCGATGACGGCATAGAGGAAATCATGGGCGATCTGGTTGTCGACCTCGCACACCTTGCTGACCGCAATCACCTAGATTTTCCAAAATTGATCGCCGGGGCGGCGGAGGTTTATCAGGAAGAGACTGATGGATCGGGCAGGCAATTTAGTCCTTCATGTCCCTAACGAACCTGTAGATCGCGCAGCTTCTTAGCTTTCGCGCACACCAAGGGCGAGCTGGTTGGCTCGCCCTTGGTGTTTGTGTTGCGGGATGGGCGGGGTTATTGCCAGCCGCCGCCTAGGGCGCTGTAGAGCTGGACTAGGGTCAAGGCTTCGGCTTGTTGGGCGCTGGCGAGGGAGAGCTGGGCGGAGAAGAGGTTGGTGTCGGTGGTGAGGACTTCGAGGTAGCTGGTGGCGCCGCCCTGGTAGCGCATGCGGGCGAGGCGGGTGGAGTCCTGCGCGGCGTCGACGAGTTTCTGTTGCTGCTCGCGGTAGACGCGCTGCTTGTTGAGGGCGATGAGGGCGTTGGAGACGTCGTGGAAGGCGGTCTGGATGGATTTCTGGTAGGTGAGGACCATCTCTTCCTTGGTGGCCTGGGCGAGGCGGTACTGGCCGCGGAGCTTGCCGCCTTCGAAGATGGGCTGGGTGAGGGCACCGATGCCGTAGATGGTTTTGGAGTCGGTGGTGAAGATGGTGGGGAAGGAATCGCCGCCGACGCCGGCGGAGGCGGTGATGGCGAGCTGGGGGAAGAACTGGGCGCGGGCGACGCCGATCTGGGCGTTGGCTGCGATGAGGGTGGCTTCGGCCTGCTGGATGTCTGGGCGGCGGGCGAGGAGCTGGGAGGGCATGCCGGTGGGGAGGTCCTGGGGCGGCGGGGTGAGGGCGTTGGGGTCGGTGTGGGCGACGGGGCCGGGGTTTTGGCCGAGGAGCAGGGTCATGGCGTTTTCCTGCTGCTGGATTTGTTGCTCCAACTGCGGGATTTGGGAGCTGGCGGTGTAGAGGAGCTGCTCGGCCTGGCGGACGTCTGAGAGGGGGGCTGCGCCGCCATCGGCGAGGGTGGTGGTGAGTTGGACGGAGTCCTTGCGGGCGGCGAGGGTTTGTTTGGTGACTTCGAGCTGGCGATCGAGCGCGCGGAGGGTGAAGTAGGTGGTGGCGACCTGTTGGACGAGGGTGAGGCGCACGGCGTTGCGAGCCCAGGTCTGGGCGAGGAGCGTGGCGCGGGCGGCTTCGGTCTGGCGGCGGTAGAGGCCCCAGAAGTCGGGGTTCCAGGCGGCACCGAGCGAGAAGGAGCCGACGGAGATGGGGCTGGAGATGCCGTTCGAGGTGCCGTTGGACGAGCCGGAGTTGCTGGAGCCGGAGCCGAGGGCGGAGGCGTTGAAGGAGGCGCCGACGCCGGTGCCGCCGACGGTGATCTGGGGGAACTGCTGGGAGCGGGTGACCTGGACCTGCGCCTCCTGCTCGAGGATGCGCTGGGCGGCGACGCGGAGGTCGTAGTTATTGGTGAGGGCGGTCTTGATGAGGGCCTGGAGTTCGGGCTCCTGGAAGACGGTGGACCATTGCTGGTCGCCGAGGGATACGGTGGCGGAGGAGACGGCGGCGTCATCCGCGCCGCGGAAGGCGGGAGCGGCGGGGACGACGGGGCGCGTGTACTTGGGGCCGACGGTGCATCCGGTGAGGAGCGTCGCGGCAAGGGCGAGGATGGGTGCGAGCTTCATGGGGTGGGAGGGGTTCATGCCTGACCTCCTTCGGTCGAGCTGTGGGGTGCGGTGTGGGGCGCGCCTCCGGCGGCTTTGCCGGCTGCGACGGGATCGAAGTCCGCCTTGGAGTCCATGGTGGTTCCCTTGCCGCCGCGGGCGAAGCGGTGCGAGAGGTACTCGACCACGGAGAAGGTGACGGGGATGAAGATGAGGCCGATGGCGGTGGAGAGGAACATGCCGCCGATGACGGTGGTCCCAAGGATGCGCCGCGAGGCTCCGCCGGCGCCGGAGGAGAACCAGAGCGGGAGGCAGCCGAAGATGAAGGCCAGGGCGGTCATGACGATAGGACGGAAGCGCAGCCGGGCGGCTGAGAGAGCGGCCTCCGAGATGCTCATGCCGGCCTCATAGTTCGATTTGGCGAACTCGACGATGAGGATGGCGTTTTTGGCCGAGAGGCCGATGAGCATGACCATGCCGATGGTGGCGAAGATGTCGTTTTCCAAGGTGCGGATGTGGAGCGCGACATACCCGCCAAGGATGGCGATCGGGGTGCTGAGCAGGACGCTGAAGGGCAGGGTCCAGGACTCATACAAGGCCGCCAGGATGAGGAAGACGAAGAGCAGCGAGAGCCCGAAGACGGCGTAGGTGGGGACGCCCTTCTGCGCCTGGTCCTCCTGGTAGGAGATGCCGGAGTAGTCGTATCCGGCGCCGGGCGGCATGGTTTCAGCGAAGGTCTTTTCAAGCGCCGCACGGACCTGGCCGGAGCTGTAGCCGGGTTTGCCGGTGATGTTGACCTGGGCCGCGTTGAACTCGTTGAAGCGGAAGATGTACTCCGGGCCGGTGATCTGCTTGACCTTGATCAAGGAGCTGAGCGGAACCTGGCCGCCGTTGGCGCTGCGGACGTAGAACTGGCTGATGTTGCTGATGTCCGTGCGGCTGGTGCCTTCGGCTTCCACGTACGTCTGCCACTGGCGGCCGAAGCGGTTGAAGTAGTTGACCAGGTATCCGCCCATGAAGGTGGACATGGTGCTGTACACGTCTGAGAGCTGGACCTGCTGTTGCAGGACCTTCTCCTGATCGACGTCCGCGAAGAGCTGTGGGACTGCGGGCGAGTAGGAAGGTTGGGCGACAGCGACTTCAGGCAGCTTGTTGACCGCGGCGAGGAAGCCATAGAGGTTCTGGGTCAAGGTTGCGGGATCGTCCTTACCCGAGCGATCTTCAATGACCATGGTGACGCCGCCGGAGGTTCCGATACCGGGGATGGAAGGTGGCGGGAAGGCGAAGGCGAAGCCCTCCGCGTTGCCGTTCAACTGTCCCTGGATGTTGGCGGTGAGCGCGCCGATCTGCTCTTCCTTGGTCTTACGATCGTCCCAGGGCTTGAGCGCGACGAAGAAGAAGCCAGAGTTCGTGCTCTGGACCTGGGTCAGGAGAGAGAAGTCGTTGACGGCGATGACGCCCTGGACGCCGTTGGTCTTCAGCAGGGCGGCGGTGATCTTCTGCTCTGCCGCGTCCGTGCGTTGGGCGGAGGCTCCGTCCGGAAGCTGCAGGGCGAGGAACATATAACCCTGATCTTCCGTGGGGATGAATCCGCCGGGCAACGTGCTGCCGAGGAAGACGCCCAGCACGCCAATGATGGCGATGCCGAGCATGGCCAGATACGACTTGTGGATGAGGACATCCGACGTGTGGACGAAGCTGTCCGTGGTGCGGCCGAAGAACTTGTTGAAGAGGCCGAACGGCTTGCCCAGCAGGCCCTTGTTGTTCTTCTGCTCTTCCGTCTTGGGCTTGAGCAGCAGGGCTGCGAGCGCGGGCGAAAGGGTGAGGGCGTTGAAGGCCGAGATCAGTACCGAGATGGCGATGGTGACGGCGAACTGCTGATAAAGCCGGCCGGTGATGCCGGGGATGAAGGCGGTGGGGATGAAGACGGCCGCGAGGATGAGGGCGATGGCGACGACGGGGCCGCCGACCTCTTCCATGGCCTTGATGGTGGCGGCCTGCGGGTCCATGCCCTCTTCAATATGGTGCTCGACGGCTTCGACGACGATGATGGCATCGTCTACGACGAGGCCGATGGCGAGTACGAGGCCGAAGAGCGAGAGGGTATTGATGGAGAAGCCCAGCGCCGGAAAGATGATGAAGGTTCCGATGAGGGAGACGGGGACGGCGAGCAGCGGGATGAGCGTCGCGCGCCAGCCCTGCAGGAAGATGAAGACGACGATGACGACGAGCGCGAGAGCCTCGACGAGGGTGATGATGATCTCATGGATGCCGGCGCTGACGGCCTTGGTGGTGTCCAGCGGGACATCGTACGAGATGCCGGTGGGGAAGGTCTTGGCGAGCTCCACCATGCGGGCGTTGACCAGCTTGGCCGTCTCCACGGCGTTTGAGCCGGGGAGCTGATAGATGGCCATGACGCCGGCGGGGTTCTGGTTGTAACGCGCGGAGATGGCGTAGGCCTGGTCGCCGAGCTCAATGCGGGCTACGTCACTGAGGTGCAGGATGGAGCCATCGGGGTTGGCGCGCAGGACGATCTTGCCGAACTCCTCCGGCTTGACCAGACGGCCCTGGGTGCGGACGGTATAGGTAAACTGCTGGCCTTTGGGGATGGGCTCCGCGCCAATCTGTCCGGCGGGGTTGACGTTGTTCTGCGTCTGGATGGCCTGGATGACTTCAGGCGCGGTGACGCCGAGCTTGGCGAGCTTGTCGGGATCGACCCAGACGCGGAGCGCGTACTGGCCGCCGAAGACCTGCACACGGCTGACGCCTTTGACGCGGGTGATCTGGTCCTGCAGGTTGATGATGGCGTAGTTGGTGAGGAAGTCCTGGCCGAACTGGCCGCCGGGGGAGTTGACGGCGACGAGCATGAGCGGCGAGGTGAGCGCCTTCTGCACGGTCAGTCCGGCAGTGGTGACCTGCGCGGGCAGCTGCGATTGCGCCTGGTCGACGCGAAGCTGCGCGAGGACCTGGTCGATGTCCGGGTTGGTTTTCACGTCGAAGTCGACGAAGAGCTGGACGACGCCGTTGTTGGCGCTGACCGAGTTCATGTAGATGGAGTTGTCGACGCCGTTCATCTGCTGCTCAATGGGCGTGGCAACGGCCTGCGAGAGGGTCTTGGCGTCCGCGCCGGGGTAGGTGGCGGTGACCAGGACCTCAGTGGGGACGATGTCAGGGAACTGCGCGGTGGCGAGGGTGAACATCGACACCGTGCCGATGATGACGGTGAGGATGGCGATGACGATGGCCACAATGGGCCTGCGAATAAAGAACTTTGACATGTTTACCTCCCCGCCGACGGGCTTGCAGGGGATGCCGTGGGGGCGTTGGGCGGAGCGTCGTGCGGGTTCACGGGGGAGCCCTCACGGAGCTTCAGCAGATTGTCCGTGATGACCTGGGTGCCGGGCGTGAGGCCGCTGGTGACGACCCAGAAGCTGCCGGTCTCGTTGGTGATTTGCGGGCCCAGCACGATATTGACGACGTGGACGGTCTTGTTGGCGGCGACGGTATAGACCTGCTGCTGTCCCTGAAGCTCCTGCACGGCGGCCTGGGGAACCAGGATGGCGTTGTGCCGGACTTCGGTCTCCGCGGCGACGCGGCCGAACTGCCCGGGACGGAGGACGTTGCCGGGATTGGGGAAGGCGGCCGCGATGCGGATGGCGCCGGTCTGCGCGTTCACCTGGCGATCGACATACTGGATGCGGCCCTTGCTGGCGAAGGGCTGGCCGTTTGAAAGCGTGAGCGTGAGCGGCACGCTGTTGGCGCCGTGGAGGAGATCGCCCTGGCCGGTGTGGGCCTGCCTGGTGAGCGCGAGATACTCGGAGTCCGAGATGGAGAAGTAGACCTTGATGGGGTCAAGCTGGGAGACGCTGGTGAGGATGGACTGCTGGCTGACCAGGTTGCCGACCTGCAGGGTGGCCTGGCCGGCGACGCCGGAGATGAGCGAACGCACCTGGGTGAAGCCGAGGTTGAGGCGGGCGGTTTCGACCTGGGCTTCCGCGGATTTGACCTGGGCCTGCGCGGCGACGACCTGCGCCTCGGCGGCTGCGACGGCGGCCTTGTTGGCCTCGCGGGTCTGGGTGTCGTTGTCCAGCTGACTCTTGGCGATGGCGCGTGCCTGCGCGAGCGGCGTGTCGCGGTTGACGTTGATCTCCGCGAGTCCGAGCTGCGCCTTGGCCTGCGCGACCTGGCTCTGCGTCTGCGCGACCTGACCCTTGGCCTGCGCGAGGCCGCCGAGGGCTTGATCGACGAGCGCCTGGAAGGGGCGCGGGTCAATCTGGAAGAGGACCTGACCCTTGCTGACCGGGAGACCTTCCTTGTATGTCTGCTTGACCAGGTAGCCGCTGACCTGCGGCTGAATCTGCGCGTTGACGAAGCCGTCCAGCGTGCCGACCCACTCATTGCGCAGCGGCACGTCCGAGGGCTGTGCGGTCACGACGGTGACAGGCATGGGCGGCGGCGGGCCGGCGGCGGCGGGCTTCTTTTCGCAGCCGGAGAGCAGTGCGGCGGCCAGTGCGACCGTCAGCGTGAGGGTGGCGGCGGAGGTCACGCCTGAGCCCTGCCGGCGGCTGCTGGTGGTTCCGGTCTGTTCCGTGGATGGGTTGTGCTGCGTCGTCATGGTGGCTCCTCGAACCTTATCGTTTTGTTCCCAAAGCATCTGCGATTCCCGGGTGTTGTGCCGCTGGCGTTCTGATGGCCGGGCACTTCCTGCTACGCCTTGCTTGCGTGTTGCAACAATTTATACATTCATGTATGTATGAAACGTGAGACGCGGTGAAGCGTATGCGCGATTCAAAGCTTGAGTCTGTTGGATTCAGGGCAGAAACAAGGGTTTCAAAAAAAACGGTTAATTCGACATCGAACAAACAGGAGCGTGCCCTTCTGACCCGGGCGCAACTGGTTGATTCGGCACGAACGATCTTCGCTCGCGATGGCTTTGAGATGGCTCGGATTGAGGATATCGCCTCCATGTCCGGCAAAACGCGCGGTGCGTTCTACGCGAACTTCCGGGATAAGGAGGACGTCTTCTTCGCCATCTTCGAGGAAGATATCACGCTGGATCAGCAGCGGCTGCGGACGCTGATCAATGCCTTCACCACGCCCGCGCAGAAGCTGGACGCCCTGGCGGGGTATCTGGGAGAGCTGATCAACGACCGCCGGCGCGCGCTGCTGAACCTTGAGTTCAAGGTCTATGCCATTCGCCATCCACGCCGGCGCAAGCGGCTGGCGGAGCTTCATGCGCAGATGCGCGAGCGTTGTGGGCTGCCGGAGATTCGGGAGCTGCTGCCGGAGCTGAAGCAGACGGCGGCGGAGCATCGTGCGGGATCATTGGCAATTACCGCGGTGGTGGATGGCATGGCGCTGAACCGGCTCTTCGACCCTGACGCGCTGGACGATGCGCGCATTGCGACGTACCTGCGGCTGTGCATCCGCGAGGCGTTGCCGATCGATCCGATCCATCATGGCGTGAAGCACAAAAAAACCCACGCCGCGGTGTGACCGGCGTGGGCGTGTATTGCGTTAGGAGACCTAGCGGGGCTGGCCTGCCTTGTGGACAGTGGCCTTGGACGTCATGACGACGGCCTTATCCACCACTGCATAAAGAAGCTGGTCGGTGTCTGCCTTGGCGGTGGTCTTCACGTAGTTGCCGAAACGGCGTCCGGTGGCTTCATCGTCTGGAATGTTGATGCCGCGGTTGGTGGCGGAGAGCTCCGCGAGCTGCTGCACCATCTCAAAGAAGGTGGCTTCATTCTTGCCGCTGAGCAGCCACGCCTGGTGCACCGTGGAGGTGAGCAACTGTTCCTTGGACCAGTTCTGCGGACCCGCGGTCTGCGCCTGTGCCGAACGCGGTTGCATGTTGTTCTGTGCCTGTGCGGCGGGGAGTAGCAGAAGGCTGGAACTCAGCGTGGCGCATGCGGCCAGCTTGCGAAGAATCGTCATAAGGCTGTTCCTTTCGTTCGTGTGTTGCGTGGGAGGAACTGCTGGACTTAGCGCGGGTAGTAGCGGTCGCGGCGGTTGTCCTGGTGGGCCTTGCCGGCGATGGCGCCGATGCCGGCTCCGGCCGCGCCGCCGATGAGCGCGCCTTTGGCTCCGCCGCCAAAGATGGCGCCCAGCGCGGCTCCGCCTGCTCCGCCGATGAGTGCGCCTTTGCCCGGTCCGATGCCGCCCTGGTGGTTGTCGTAGCGACGATCGCCACGATCGTATCCGCGGTCATAGCCGCCTCCGCGCGAGCCGTCACGAGCCCCGTTGTAGAAGTTGTCGCGGCCATGATTCTGATACTGGGCGGCGGCGGGCTGAGAGCTTGAAATCATGAGGAACAACAGGGGTGTCAGCAGCATTGCGCCGCGTCTCTTCAGCGTGGTGCGGGTCTCGGATAGGAAGTTCGATGTAGCCATGGGTTCTCCGTTCCGTGGCCGCCGGGTTCGCGGCCTACCCTTGGTAAGATGCAGATTTCATGGACTCGCCGCATCGCGGGTATAAACATTCCATGACACGTATGCCGTTTTGCCCCCTGTCCCGGCTGTTTCGCTCCGCTGCCTGCCGCGTTCTGCTCTGCGGGCTCACCTTCCATGCGGCGTCCGCACAGCAGGAGGGATTTTCTACCGCGACAAAGGCCAGACTGGAGGCCGCGGTGAAGGATGCGCTGACGAAGAGTGGGATTCCCGGTGCGCAGGTGGGCATCGTGCAAGGCGGCGAGGTGGTGTACACCGGCGCCTTTGGCAGTGCGCGCCTTGCACCCGCCGCGCCGGTGACGACAGTGATGGCGTTTCGTGTCGGTTCAGTCTCGAAGCAGTTCACGGCGGCCGCTGCGATGGTGCTGGTGGAGCAGGGTAAGCTGCGGCTGGATGATCCGGTGTCCACGTGGTTTCCGGAGCTTGGCCATGCAAGCGAGATCACGCTGCGCAATCTGCTGAACCAGGTCAGCGGCTACTCGGATGACTACACCGAAGACTACCTGACGCCGGAGATGGCCGCGCCCATCGACACCTACACGCTGATCAAGGAATGGACCGCGAAGCCGCTGGACTTCAAGCCCGGCACCAAGTGGCAGTACAGCAACACGAACTATGGGCTGGCCGCGTTGATCGTGCAGAAGGTCGCGGGGGTGCCGTTCTTTGAGTTTCTGCGCGAGCAGGTGCTGCTGCCTGCTGGTCTCACCCATGCCATCGATCTTGATGGCTCCGATGTGCCTGAGCTTCCGCTTGGCTATGTGCAGTATGGCTTCGGGCCGTTTCGTCCGGCCATCAAGGAAGGCAAGGGGACGATGCTCGGCGCGGGCGAACTAGCCATGCCCATTGGCGACCTGGCGAAGTGGAATACGGTCGTGATGCGGCGGCAGGTCTTGAAGCCGGAGAGCTGGCAGACGATGCAGTCTGAGGTGGCGCTGCCGGATGGCCACGGCAGCGGCTATGGCATGGGCTTCTTCCTCGCGGTGCGCGATGGCAAGCGTGTCATCGACCACAGCGGCGAGGTCAACGGCTTTGTCTCCCTGGACACGATCTACCCCGCGCAGGGCGTGGCGATTGCGGTGCTGACCAACGCGGAGAGCTCCACCAGCGCGATCCAGAAGGTCGTGGAGAGCGCGGTCTTCGCGCCAACGGCCAAGGCGAAGATCCCGCCGAACGCAGCTGCGGAGGGCCTGGTGAAGAGCGTGATCGAAGGGCTTGAGGCGGGTAAGCTGGACCGCTCTGTGTTGGCGGAGAATCTGAGGTTTTTCTTCACGGACCAGGTGGTCGCGGACTACAAGGCGAGCCTTGCCGGGCTGGGCAAGATCAAGAGCCTTGAGGCAATCGATGAAGAAGATCGCGGCGGCATGCAAGGCTATTTCTATGAGGTAAAGGGCTCAGGCAAGAGCCTCGGCGCCTTCATCTACCTCACCGCAGACGGCAAGCTGGATCAGTTGCTGCTGGAGAAGCTGAACTGATTCAGCTTGCCTGCCCAACCACCTGGCCGTCGCGCATCTGGATGGTGC
Organism: uncultured Acidobacteriaceae bacterium; assembly: GCA_964242025.1. Classification (GTDB taxonomy): domain Bacteria; phylum Acidobacteriota; class Terriglobia; order Terriglobales; family Acidobacteriaceae; genus Edaphobacter. The sequence goes on along the minus strand of CAXSZW010000001.1, from coordinate 28,438 downwards.
GGTCGGCGTAGGCAGCGGCTTCCGGGTTGTGGGTGATCATCAGGATGGTCTGGCCCAGACGCTTGTTCAGATCGCGCAGCAGGTTCAGCACAATGTCAGAATTCTTCGAGTCCAGGTTTCCGGTGGGCTCATCCGCCAGCAGAATCGCAGGCCCATTGACGATGGCCCGCGCGATGGCCACGCGCTGCTGCTCGCCGCCTGAAAGCGCACGCGGCTTGTGGTGCATGCGTTTGGAGATGCCGAGCATCTCCAGTACCTCGCGGAAGTGCGCGTCGAACTCAACGGGCCGCCCCGCAACGTCACGCACAATCTGGATGTTTTGCTCCGCCGTCAGCGTGGGCAGCAGGTTGTACTTCTGGAAGACGAAGCCGACGGTGCGCTTCCGCAGATCCGTACGCTCGGCATTGTTCATGCTGGCCAGGTCGCGGTTGTTGATGGAGACCGTGCCGGAGGTCGGCGGCGTAAGCCCGCCCAGGATGTTGAACAGCGTCGACTTGCCTGAGCCGGACGTGCCGACGATCGCGAGGAACTCGCCGCGCGAGACCTGCAGCGAGACGCCGTTCAGCGCATTCACATCAATCTCGCCCACGCGGTACGTCTTGAACAGGCTCTGCACCTTGATGATGGGCGCGTTGTCCATGGGCATCAGCAGCGGCTCCAGGTTGGCGTGGGCGGAGTCCATCTGCGCCATATCTTCCTGCAGCGCGCGCTGCACATGCGCGGCGTCCGTGCCTTCGCGTTCGATGGCGCGGCCATCCGGATGCACGGCGCGGCCCTTGTAATGGCCGGCTGAAACCTCTTCGACGCTCATGCTCCATGCTTGCTTATTCATAGCTCAGAGCCTCGGTCGCATCCTGCTTTACGGCCTTCATTGCGGGCACCACCGTGCCCAGCAGCGCGCCCACAATCGCAATGCCGCCGGCGATGGGCCACCACAGATACACCGTCTCCTGCACCAGCGAGGCAGGCACCGCATGCAGCATCAGCCACTGCGTCCCGTACGTCATGGCGATGCCGAAGACGGTGCCGATGAGCGCCATCAGAATCGTCTCGCGGAAGAGAATATTGAGGATGTATCCGGCCCCTGCGCCCACGGCCTTCAGGATGCCGATCTCGCGCGTCCGCTCCAGCACGGCCGTGTACATGGCCATGAAGACGACGATGAAGCCGACGATGGTCGCGACGCCAATGACCACGCCGATGAAGTCCTTCAACATACCGACGTTCGAAACCGTCAGCAGCGAGGTGTACTCCTCGACCGTATAAATCTGGTAGCCCTTATCCGGGTCCCCGGGGTTCAGGTCATGCTTCAGTGCGGCCGCAAATTCAGAGGCCTTATCGGGATTGTCCAGCTTCAGATAAATCTGGCTGAGCTTGCCCTGGTTGCCGGTGATCTGCTGCAGGGTATCCAGCCGCGTGCAGATGCGGGCCAGCTTGCCGGACTCAAAGATGCCGGAGACGCGCCAGTCATGGTTGGCCAGCTTCAGGTGGTCGCCCGGATGCACCTTCTTCTGCTTCGCGTAGTACTCGTCCACGATGACATCGTCCGGTCCTTCAAACGGGCCGCCCTCAATGTAGTGGAAGCCGTTGGACATCTTGCTCAGCGTGGGGTAGTCGATGCCGGTCAGCGTGTCGAAGCCGGTCAGCGGCTGCACCACCGTGCCGGTAGAGATGGCAACGCCCGGACGCGCCCCCAGCACGGGCACAATCTTTTCGCTCATGGGCGCGGACGAAAGCGACAGGATGGACGTGCCCGGAGGCCGGACGAGAATATCCGCGCCTACGCCCTTGGCGCGGCGGGCGCTCGCATCCAGCGTGCCATAGGAGACGCCGACCAGCGTGAGGATCATCGTGACCTCAACCCCAATCGCCAGGACCGAAAGAAACGTACGCAGGGGACGATGCCCAAGGTTTGCGAAGATGAGCTTATTGACCAAGACCTCCAGTATAACGGGTGGCTCGCCGAAACTGACCGGGGGCTTTACATCGGAGGGTCCAAACCTTGGTAACAGCAAAGCGAACCCCGGCATCCAAAGCTGCATGACGAACCCGCACCAAGCGACCAACGACACCTTCCTGCTGGGCGGCGACATGCCGGTCCGGCGCATCGGCTATGGCACCATGCGCCTCATCGCGGACGGCGCATGGGGTCCGCCGCTCGACCGTATCAACGCCGCGGAGGTCCTGCATCGCGCCGTGGAGCTCGGCGTCACGCTGATCGATACCGCCGATGCCTACGGCCCGCAGGAGTTGGAGCGCTTCCTCGGCGAAACCCTCTCGCCGTATCCCGCCGAGGTCGTCATCGCGACCAAGGGCGGCCTCGCCCGCATGGGTCCGTCCAAGTCTGAGCCATTAGGCCGGCCCGCGTACCTGCGTCAGCAGGTGGAGATGAGCCTGCGCTACCTCAAGCTCGAGCAACTCCCCCTCTGGCAGCTTCATCGCATCGATCCGCAGGTCCCCATGGAAGAGTCGCTCGGAGCCATCAAGGAGATGCAAGCCGCGGGCAAGATTCGTCACGTCGGCTTGAGCGAGGTCACCGTCGAACAGATCGAGCGTGCCCGCAAGGTGCTGCCCATCGTCAGCGTGCAGAACAAGTACAACCTGACGGAGCGCAAGCATGAAGCCGTCGTGGACTACTGCGAGCGCGAAGGCATCGCCTTCCTGCCCTGGTACCCGGTCGCCGCGGGCAAGCTGAAGGAGCCCGGAAGCAAGCTCGCCGCACTCGCGCAGCAGCACGGCGCAACCGCCACGCAGCTCCAGCTTGCGTGGCTGCTGCACCGCTCGCCTGTAATTGTGCCCATACCAGGAACAAATTCAATGGAGCACCTGGAAGAGAACGTCGCCGCGTTGAAGCTCAACCTCACCGTGGAGCAAGCCAATCAGATTGAAGCTGCGATCTAGCTACGGATAAATCCGGTTAAGCGTGCGTGCAAACGGAATCGTCTCGCGCAGGTGGTCCAGCCCGCAGATCCACGCCACCACGCGCTCAATCCCCATGCCAAAGCCGCCGTGCGGCACACTCCCATACTTCCGCAGATCCAGATACCACTGGAACGCCGCCACCGGAAGCCCATGCTCGTTGATCCGCTTCAGCAGCAGGTCATAATCATCCACGCGCTGCGATCCGCCGATGATCTCGCCATACCCCTCCGGCGCCAGCACATCCACGCACAGCGCCTTGGTTGGATCATCGGGGTCCGGCTGCATGTAAAACGCCTTGATCGCCGCGGGATAGCGGTGCACCATCACCGGCCGGTCGAACTGATTCGACAGGTACGTCTCATCCGGCGATCCAAAGTCATCGCCATCCTGGTGCAGCGTCTCCACCAAGCCCTTCGCATGCGCCTCGACGAGCATCGTATGCGCATCCTCATAACTCAACCGCGGGAACGGTGCCTGGATCGTCTCCAGCTTCGATACGTCGCGCCCAATCACCTTCAGGTCGCCCACATGCTTCTTCAGCACCTCCGCCACGATGAAGCTCAGGTAGTTCTCCGCCAGTTCCAGCAACTCCGGCAGCCCTGCGTACGCCATCTCCGGCTCCACCATCCAGAACTCCGTCAGGTGCCGCCGCGTCTTGCTCTTCTCCGCGCGGAACGTCGGCCCGAAGCTGTACACCTTGCCCAGCGCGAGCGCCGTCGCTTCGACATACAACTGCCCGCTCTGCGTGAGGTACGCCATGTCGTCGTCGAAGTACTTCATCTCGAACAGCTCGCTCGTGCCCTCGCACGCATTCGGCGTCAGGATCGGGGGATCGGTGCGGATAAAGCCGTTGTCGTCGAAGTACTGCGCAGCCGCCCGCATAATCGTTGCGCGCACCCGCAGGATCGCGCTCTGCCGCGGCGTCCGCAGCCACAGGTGCCTGTGCTCCATCAGGAAATCGACGCCATGCTCCTTCAGCGTGATCGGAAAGGGCGTCTCATCGGGCACGCGCTGCACCACCTTCAGCGCCTCCACATCGAGCTCAAACCCCGAAGGCGCACGCGCATCCGCCCTTACCTTGCCGGTCACTTCCACGCTCGATTCCAGCGTCAGGTTCTTCAACGTCTCGAACAGCTCTTCCGGCACCGCCGCCTTCGGCACAATGCCCTGGATCGTGCCCGTGCCATCGCGGAAGATGGGAAACAGCAGCTTGCCGGAGGCGCGCAGGTTATACAGCCAGCCCTTCAGCGTAATGCTTTGCCCTTCGTATCCAGCCAGCTCGTTGATGCGTGCAGTCGTCGTCTTCGTTGCGGTCGATTCCATCCCTCTAGTCTCTCACTCAAGGGCCTAGGCTTGCGAGTGCGCGGCCTCATCCATCAACCGTCGCCGCTCGCTGAACACCGCCTGCGCCCGCCGCGTCACATCCTCCGCCGTCGCTGTGGGATCATGCAGAATCTCCAGCACTCCGCGCGTCTCCCCGCCCAGCGTCTGTAGCTTCGGCCACACGCTGGCCCAATCCACCGTTCCCGCGCCCGGCCACAGATGTTCATCCCCCACACCAAACCCAGCCCCGTGGTTGTCATGCACATGCACCTCCAGCACACGGTGCCGCAGCGTCTCCAACGCCCCTGCCACACCCTCATCGCTCAGGTGCGCATGGCCCAGATCCAGACACGCCCCCACGCGGTCGAAGTGTCCCACCTTCAGAATTTCCAGCAGATGCTCCGGCGTGGTCACCTCGTTCTGCAGATTTTCGAGCAGCAGCGTCACCCCTAGCGGCGCGGCAAACGCAGCCAGGTGCTCCACCGCCGTCAACGCGTATTCCAGCGCATGCTCGTTCCACGCATCGCCCTTCATGCCCAGATGCAGCACGCAGCTCTTGAACGGAATCTGCTCCGCGGATTCCAGTGCCCGCTTCACCTCTTCCATCGCCTCAATCCGCCGCCCCTTGTCGCGCTCAATTAGGTTCAGCGTTGGCCCCGCATGGCGCGAGTACGTCTCATCCGCCGTCAGCGGCTGATGCAGGCTCGCCGTCACGCCGCTATCGCGAAACCACGCCGCCAGCTCCCGCACCTGCCCGCGATCCGTGTAGTTGAAGTGATACCGCGCAGCAAACACTTCAATCGTCTGGACGCTATTATTGGGCGCCCCGCCAGCGAGCAGGCAATCCAGCAGCCCCGGATGAAGCCGCTGCGGCAAAAAAACATGCGTTGAAATCCCGTAAACCATGTCCCTAAAGCCTACACGCGATTCCCAAGCTCCAGCGCATTGTGAATCGCCGCGCCGGACGCCGTGTTGTCGAAGATCACCCAGACCTCCGCCTCCGCCCGCACCCCGCGCACCGCCCCCGCCAGTCCATCCACATACTCCTCCGTGTACCGCGAGTAATACGTCCTCGGCGACCCATGCAGCCTGTAGTACACCAGCCCATCCCATCCACCCGGCACAGCCGCCTCCTCCACGCGAGCCGGATCGGCCGCCACTCGCGCCACCTTCGCCCGCACGAGAAGCTCCGCCGCCTCATTCCCAAACCACGAGTCATGCCGCGGCTCCAGCGCGACCGCCCCCGCGTAGCTCTCCCGCAGCGCCCCAAAGAACTCCTCCGCCAACCCCACCTCGAACGCCAGCTTCGGCGGCAGTTGAAACAGCAGCGGCCCCAGCCGATCCCCCAACAACCCCGCCGCCTTTATAAACTCCGCCAGCGCCTCCCCCGATCCCACCAGCTTCGCCTCATGCGTGATCGCCTTGGGCGCCTTCACCGCGAACTTGAACCCCTCCGGCACCGCCGCAGCCCATCGCCTCCACGTGGTGTCCATCGGCGGCCGGTAGAACGAGCTATTGATCTCCGCACACTGCAGCACCCGCCCATACCGCTCCAGGTGCGCGCCCTCGCCCGGAAAGCTCTCCGCCGCGTCCCGCGGAATCGACCACCCCGCCGTCCCCACCCGCACCCCGCTAATACGCCGCCACCTTCCCAAATGTGTGCCGATGATCGTCCGCCCCCTCCAACGCCCCGGTCTTCGGATTCACCTCAATCAGCTCACTGTCCCCCCACACCCCGGGGTTCTTCTCATCCGCCTCATTCGCCCGATTCACCTTGTACCCCGCCGCCCTCAACTCCTCCACCACCGCCAGCGGAAACGCCTTCTCCACATCCAGCACATCCGGCAGGTACTGGTGATGAAACCGTGGCGCATCTGCCGCCGCCTGCACGCTCAGCCCATTCACCAGGATGCTCAACAGATCGTTCGCCACCGTCGTAATAATCGTGGACCCACCCGGCGACCCCAGCACCAGCCGGACCTTACCAGCCTCGGTCACAATCGTCGGCGTCATGCTGCTCAGCGGCCGATGCCCCGGCCCCACCGCATTCGCCGGCCCCTGGATCAGCCCAAACATATTCGGCGTCCCCGGCTTCGACGAAAAATCATCCATCTCGTTATTCAGCAGGAACCCCAACCCCTCCGCCGTCACCCCACACCCAAACAGCCCATTCAGCGTGTACGTCGTGGACACCGCCGTCCCATCCCCATCCACCACGGAGTACTGCGTCGTCTCCATCGATTCGTGCCCCGCAGCCGCCACCATCGGTGGAGGCGCAGGCAGAAACCCCGCCGGCCTGACCAGCCCCGCACTCGCCGTCGGCTTCGTCGCGTCGATCCCCTTCCGCCACGCCGCCGCATACGCCGGCTCCGCCATCTGCTTCAGCGGCATCGTGTTGAAGTCCGGGTCCCCCAGGTACTCTGCCCGATCCATATACGCCCGCCGAAACGCCTCCGCGATCCAATGCACCTGCCCCTCGCTCCGGTCGCCCCCGGCCTTCGCCAGGTCCACCCCACTGAGCATATTCAAGGTCTCCAACAGCACAATCCCGCCGGAACTCGGCGGCGGACTCGTCACCACCCCATACGTATGCCCGCCCACCGAATAGCTCCCCATCAGCGGCTTCCGCTCCGCGACGGTATACGCCGCCAGGTCCGCCTCCGTCAGCAGCCCGCCATGCGCCCGCACCGGCCCCACCAGCTCCTTCGCCATCGCCCCCTTGTAAAACTCCTCCGGATTCACGCTGATCCGTTCGAGCGTCCTCCCCAGCTCCGGCTGCTTGAACGTGTCCCCCGCGTTATAAAAGTTCCCATCCCGCTGGAAAATATGTGCCGTCGCCGGAAACTTCCCCGCGTTCTTGCTGTGCAGCGCCCGCGCCTCCTCCTCGCTCAGCACATACCCCTCCTTCGCCAGCCGAATCGCCGCCGCCATATCCTGCTTCAGCGTTAGCTTGCCGTAGTGCTTCTGCGCATACGCCAGCCCCGCGACAGACCCCGGAACTCCCATCGCCTTATACCCGGAGGTCGAAAGCCCGGGCACCACGTTCCCCTGCGCGTCCAGATACATCGTCGCCGTCGCCGCTGCGGGAGCCTTCTCGCGAAAATCCAGAAACCGCGCCTCCCCCCCATGCTCGCGGATCAACATAAACCCGCCGCCCCCCAGGTTTCCCGCCTGCGGAAACACCACCGCCAGCGCGAACCCCACCGCCACCGCCGCGTCGATCGCATTGCCCCCCTGCTTCAGCACCGCCAGCCCGGCGTCCGAAGCCTCGTGGTGAATGCTCACCACCATCGCATGCTTCTCCGCCGGAGCAGTCGCCGCAGCCCCAGCAGCAAACGCCACACCATGCCAACTCACAGCAGCAGCCAGACAAAGAGCAGAAGAACGTCGCAGTCGCATCGGAGAGAACCTCGCAGGGAATGAGTACCGCCAGCATACCGGACCCACCCCAAAATATTTCCGAACAAAAGCCCCACCCTGCCGGTCTTACCCAACAGCACCGCAGCGCGCACCCCAAACGGACCCTGTGACCCAGCCCGAACCCCATACCTTCGCGTCCCTCGTCGACCGGCACTCCCGGTTCCTCTACCGCGTCGCCTTCACCCTCACCGGCAACCGCCAGGACGCCGAGGACACCGTCCAGGAGACCTTTATGAAGCTCTTCCGCACCAACGCCTCGCGCCCGCACTGGCAGGAAGAAATTCAGGACGAACGCGCCTACCTCGCCCGCGCCGTCTGGCGCACCGGCCTCGACCGCCTCGCCACGTCGCACGCCAAGGCCATGCGCCACGCCGCAGACGTTACCGAACTCCCCCTCTCCACCCCCGTACCGTCACCCGAGCAGCACGCCCTCGACTCCTCCGATCGCGCCCTCATGCGCCGCCTCATCGCCAGCCTGCCGGACGACCTCCGCCAGCCCCTCATCCTTTCGGCCGTCGAAGAGATGCGCTCGTCCGACGTCGCCGCCGCCCTCAACATCCCGGAGGCCACCGTCCGCACCCGCATTCACCGCGCCAAACTCGAACTCCGCCGCCGCTTCGTCGCCCTAACCCCTGTGCTGGAACTCCGCCCATGAACTCCAACCACAATCCCGAACAAGACTCCCACTTCGATCTCCTCCTCTCCGAAGTCCTCCACGAGGTCGCCAACCCGTCTCCGTCCGACCACTTCACCACCCGCATCCACCTAGCCGTCGAAAGCGAGCCCCCCATGACCACCTCCGCCACTCTGCCCTCAAACTCAATCTTGTGGACCGGCCAGCAACCAACCTCCGGCTGGAACCTTCGCGGCCTCTTCGGAGCCGCCTTTGCCCACGCCATCGTCTTCGCGCTCATCGCCTTCGTCGTCGCCCACCAGGTCCACCTCTTGTCCCGGCCTGAACCCGTCACCATCTCCCTCGTCGAGACCCCACCGCCCCCGCTCAAAGCTCCCCCCAGATCCATCCAGATGGGCGGAGGCGGCGGCCAGAAGGGCCCCACCCCGGTCACCCGCGGCAATCCTCCCAAGTTCGCCCCCGTGCAGCTCAACCCACCCAAAGCCCCCCCGCTGGAGCAGCCGAAGCTCAACATCCCGGTCACGGTCAACGTCCAGACCGACCTCAAGATGGCCAAATCCGACCTACCCCAGATCGGCGTCGCCAACTCCCCCCTCGTTGGCATGAGCATGGGGAACGGCAAAGGCACCGGCCTCGGGAGCGGAACTGGAAACGGGATCGGCCCCGGCTCTGGCGGCAACATTGGCGGAGGATTGGAGCGTATCGGCGGCAGCGTCTCCGCCCCCGTTGTCCTCTTCCAGCCAGAACCTGAGTTTTCGGAAGAAGCCCGCAAAGCCAAGCTCGCCGGCAACGTCCTCGTCTACTTGCAGGTCGACGAAAACGGCCACCCGCAGCACGTCCGCGTCCTGCGCGGCATCGGCATGGGCCTGGATGAAAAAGCCATCGCCGCCGTCCGCCAGTACAAGTTCAAGCCCGCCATGAAAAACGGCCACCCCGTCCCCGTAGAGATGAACGTAGACGTAGACTTCCACATCTTCTAGTGCTTCGCACCATTCTCGGCTTCGCGTCGGCCCTCCCGCTGGTCGGCACTGGATTTTGTGCCAGGCAACGCCCGGACCACGCGAAGCGGTTACAAGTCACGAAGTGACCGCGCCTGCGCAGGGCGCCCGTCCGGCAGGACGAGCCTATCGCCCCAAATACTGCTTGTACTCCGTCTCCACCACGCCCGTATTCCGAGCCAGCGTCAACTTCGCATAGTTGTACTGGAACTCCGCCTGGATCACCTGCGTCTGCGCCCCCACAAACGCCGCCTGCGCCTTCACCAGCGGCAGACTGTCGTCGACGCCCGCGTTGAACCGCGCCGTCGCATCCTCCAGCTCCTGCCCCGCCAGCACCTGGTTGCTCCGCGCCACCTTCACCAGCTCTGCGGACGATTGCACATCCAGCATCGCCGTCCGGATATCCGCCTCAATCTGCACCCGCTTGCCCTCAATCTGCCGCCGCAGCGCCTGCGTCTGCGCCACCGCCACCTCCTTCTCCCCGCGCAGCGTCCCCTCCTCAAAGATGGGGACCTTCAGCGAGCCCTGCGCCGCAAACACCCCGTGGTACAGCCCCGTCGTCTCCCCCAGCACGCCATAGAACCCCCCCACCCCCAGGGTCGGCAGCCGCTGATACTTAATCGCCTTCTCCGTCTCCTGCGCCAGCGAAAGCTGCGCCTCCAGGCTCAGCAGGTCCTTCCGCTTCGTATACGCCAGCGCCTTCGCGTCTTCCAGGCCCAACCCCGCATACTCCGCAAACGGCACCGTATCTACCAGCGTCAGCTCCTGCCCCGCCGGCTGCCCCATCTCCCGGTTCAAGGAAATCTTGTCCTTCGCCACCGCATTCGCGTCCCGGATCACCTCCTGCTGCTCCTGCTGCAGTTGCACCTGCGCCCGAAGCACATCCAGGTTGATCCCCACTCCCGCATCCCGCTCCGCCCTGGCATGGTCATAGACCACCTGGTCCTGCTTCACCAGCGCCTCGGCATTACGAAGCTGCGCCTCATCCGCCAGCGCCCGCAGGTACAGCCCGCCGATCGCCAGCACCGCCCCCCCACGCACATTCAGCGTATTCTGCCGCGTTGCGTCGATCGCCTTTTTACTGGCCCGGTACAGATAAAACGCCGGCAGATTGAACACCGGCTGCGACAGCGTCAACTGCGCACTCGTCGTATTCACCTTGACGATGGTCTGGATGCTGGACGCATCGAATCCCGGAATGCTGATCCCCGCAAGCGAGTTCGCGTTGAATCCCATCGCCGCCAGGTTGATCTCCTGCGCCTGCGTATAGCCCTTGAACGCCACCGTCGGCAGCAGCGCATTCTCCGCCGTCAGAATCGACCCCTGCACATACTTCTCTTGGTCGCCCTGCACGATCACCTGCGCATTGCCCTTCACGCCCATCGCGATCGCGTCATCCAGCTTCAGCGGCACCGCTCCCGGCGTCTCCCGCTTTACCACCACGCCGTTCGGCAGCTTCAGCCCCGCCTGAACCGCGCTCGGAGCAGGCGGAAGCTCCGTCTGGGCCCCCGCCGCACCCAGCGCCAAACCGCACGCCATCACCGCCGCGCCACGCGCCGCCCCACTCATCCGAAGGCCCACAAAGCCGCCCCGGTCCGCCCGTATGCGCACGCGCACACCTGATTTCACACTCTTAGCCACACCCATTAGAGTGCCACGCCCCCCTCCCGGTTGCGAAATCTCCCCTCCTAAATCCATTCCCGTCAATCCCAGGCTCGCTTCCGGCTAAAATAACCCTGGAACCTCTTATGCGTCTTACCCTCATGACTCGCCGCGCCGTCCTCGCCTCCGCCGCTCTCGCTGCCGCCCTCGTGGTGGCTTCCCCCGCTGCCCGCGCCCAGAACGCCCTGCCCGCCGGCTCAGGCGATAGCTTCCGCGACACCTCCGTCCTCAAGCTCCCCGCCGGTGAAAAAGCAGAGATTTACGAGTTTGAAGACCTCGAGTGCCCCGCCTGCTCGCACGCCTTCCCCATCGTCCACACCGCGGTCGAGCACTATAAGATCCCGCTCTCGCGCCACGACTTCCCCCTCCCCCAGCACCTCTGGAGCCGCGACGCCGCCATCACCGCCCGCTACCTCCAGGACAAGGTCTCCCCCGCCACCGCCGAGCAGTTCCGCCGCGACGTCTTCGCCAATCAAAACAGCATCGCCAGCAAGGACGACCTCAACAACTTCACCCGCAAGTGGTTCCCGGCCCACGGCCAGCAGATGCCCTTCGTCATGGACCCCAATGGCCTCTTCGCCGCGGAAGTCCAGGCCGATTACCGCCTCGGCGAGCGCATCGGCCTCATGCACACCCCCAGCATCTTCGTCCTCTCCCGCGCCGGCTGGACCCAGGTCACGGACGTGACCCAGCTATACACCGCCATCGATCAGGCCCTCGCGCAGGCCCCCGCCACCACCGCCCACAACAACGTCCGCAAGCCCGCCACCAAGCAGAACTAACTCAGGAAACGGTCGCTTTTTCGCCACTCAAAAAGATTGACAAACCCCAATCATCGGCATCAACTTGTCGATAGAGTCTCTGCGGTCCTGGCAGATGTACGCCGCAAGATGACTCCGACCCGGATGACACCGGATCGGAGTGTGTGTTGGTTTATAGGAAGAAATAAAAGAGCACTGCGGCTTTCGCAATCAGGAAGAGCGTTAACTCTCCTGGAAGTTCAAGCGACAGCTTCCCCCATTTGACCTTCATCGGTCTCATGGACCATCACCTCCTCTACAAAGAAATCGCCTCGGGGCTCCTTTCCCCGAGGCGTTTCGCTTTTCAGGGCGAAACTCGATTTCCCGGCTGAGACCCTGCGCGAGCCAGACTCTGTAAAGGCCTCGCCAGTATCGCCTGCATCCCTTCCATTCACGCGCCAATCCCCAGCTAACCCCACAATCCCCCAACAGCTTGTCCCAAATCGAAACCCCACTTTCTGCATCGAACGGGACAACACGGACATCTGGAACTAGGGACAGGAGTGTGCAGTGGCGGAGGCGGCAAACGCAAATTGGAAACCCAGGGTCAATCCCTGGCTGATCGCCGGAACCGTCGCCCTCGCGGCCTTCATGGAGGTCCTCGATACCTCCATCGCCAACGTCGCCCTCCCGCACATCGCCGGAAACCTCGGCGCCAGCGAGGACCAGGGCACCTGGGTCCTCACCAGCTACCTCGTCTCGAACGCCATCGTCCTCCCCGCCGGTGCCTGGGCCTCCTCCGTCATCGGCCGCAAGACCTTCTTCCTCTCCTGCATCACCCTCTTCGTCATCGCCAGCTTTGCCTGCGGCATCGCCCCCTCGCTCCCCATCCTGCTTCTCGCCAGGGTCATCCAGGGCATTGGCGGCGGCGGCCTCCAACCCATGGCCCAGGCCATCATGGCGGACAGCTTCGACGAAAAACGCCGCGGCCAGGCCTTCGCCCTCTATGGCCTCGTCGCCGTCCTCGCCCCCAGTATCGGCCCCACCCTCGGCGGCTGGATCACGGACAACTACTCCTGGCGCTGGATCTTTTACATCAACATCCCCGTCGGCATCCTCGCCTTCATCATGGTCACCCGCTTCGTAGACGATCCCCCCTGGATCAAGGCCGACAAGGCCAACCTCCGCAAGCTCGACTACATCGGCCTCGGCCTCCTCACCCTCGCCATGGGCGGCCTCCAGATCATGCTGGATAAGGGCGAGGAAAACGCCTGGTTCGCCTCCAACTTCATCCGGTTCTTCGGAGCCCTCTTCGTCGTCGGCATCATCGGCCTCATCTGGTGGGAGTGGAACAACAAAGCCCCCATCATGAATCTCAAGCTCTTCAAGTACAAGAACTTCGCCATCTGCTGCCTCCTCATGGCGCTGGTCGGCGGCGTGCTCAACGCCAGCACCGTCCTCCAGCCGCAGTTCATGCAGCAGCTCCTCGGTTACACCGCCACCATCGCCGGCATGGCCCTCACCGGAGGAGGCATCGCCCTCGTCGTCGTCATGCCGCTCGCCGGCATCGCTACCGGCAAGTTCCCCGCCAGAAACCTCGCCGCCATCGGCTTCATCTTCTTCGCCGCCGCCTTTTACTGGAACTCGGTCACCCTCAACCTCGGCCTCTCCTTCGGGTACAACGCCTTCCTCCGCATCATCCTCATGGTGCCTATCCCCTTCTGCTTCATCTCCATCACCAACGCCGCATACGTCGGCCTCCCCCGCGAGGCCTCCAACCAGGTCTCCGGCATCATCAACTTCGTCCGCAATGTCGGCGGCAGCATCTTCATCGCGCTCACCGGGGCCGAGGTCACCAACCGCAGCCTCTTCCACCAGGCCCGCCTCCAGAACTCCATGCAGCCCGGCTCTGACGGATACATGACCGCCTTCAACGCCATGAAGGGCGCCTTCACCGCCTCCACCGGCAACTCAGCCGACGCCGCCACCATGGCCCGCGCCACCATCTATAACCAGCTCCAAGCCCAGGCCGCCACCCTCGCCTACCAGGACATCTACCGCCTGCTCTGCTACATGGCCATTGCGATGGTCTTCTGCGCCTTCCTCCTCAGCAAGAACCGCCCCGGCCAAGGCGCCCCCAAGGGCGAAGCCGTCCACTAGCACTTCGTGCCGTCCTCGGCTTCGCGTCGCTCCTCCCGTTGGTCGGCACAGAGTTTGGTGCCGGGGCATCGCCCGAACCACGCGAAGCCCAACACAAGTCACGAAGTGACCGCCGCCCGCGCAGGGCGCCCGTCCGGCAGGACAAGCCTTAGCCTCGAACCTCCCACACTCTCCTCCTCGTGGAAGATCCTTGCGTCTTGCTTCCAGCCTTACTTTGTCTTTGCCGTTGTCGCCCGGTACCCCGAGGCTTCAGCCTCGGTCCCGTTCCTAATTTAACCCCACATAACCTGAACGTCATCAATCACTTACACATTCTTTTCTCAAAATCCTCAGTAAAGCCGCGTGTCAAGCCCCCACGCTCTCTAGGAATCACCCAACCCCAACATTCCAAACCACTTACACGCCAAAGATAGTTGGCATAACCACCCCGTTCAACTTGATAAAATAGAAGCAGGCTCAGAAACTCAGGACGAACCACGTCGTGACCAGGCAGGCCGCAACCTTACACCTGAAACCTGATCCCTCAAACCAAGGTCCAGACCTAACTCACATCGTTTGAAGACTTTACACATGTATGCCCCGGGGGAGGGGTAAGGCCGCAACCCAATCCCTGGCGGCCTGATACCATGCCGTCACTACCATCGGAGGCCCCTCCCCATGTCCATCGCCAACGAACGTTCCGCCTCGCTCCTCCAGGCCGGCTTCCGAGCCCTCACCGCCGCCACCGCCCACAAAGGTTCCGCACAGCCTGACACCCCCGTCAGCCACGTCATCACCACCCTCATGCGTCACGGCGGGGCCTACACCCTCCTCGACCGCGACATGATGACCGCGCGCATGCTCCCCATGCTTGCCCCGGAGATGGCCCAGGAGGAGATCGCCAACTTCGTCAACAGCATCGGCGACCAGATGGCCACCTTCTTCCAGCACCTCGTCCCCACCACCAAATACCTCCTGGACTCCAGCCTCATCTCCCACATCAGCTTCCCCGGCCGCGGCCTCACCTTCACCCCGGATGCTCCCACCCAGCCCGCCGGCCTAGAAAGTCCCACCATCCCCGCCGCCATGACCTTCGTCGGCCAGTTCATCGACCATGACCTCACCATGAACGCCGTCAACCTCTTCGACCCCCAAACCGGCCCCGTCCAGGACACCGCCTCCCCCCTCATCGACCTCGACAGCGTCTACGGCCCCCGCACCTTCCTCTACAACCTCCCCCCCTCCGCCACCCTCTTCAACGACGACGGCACCTTCAAGCTCCACAAAAAGTCCGGCGGAGAGACCGGCCACTTCTACGACATCCCCCGCGACCCCTCCACCCACAAGGCCTACATCGCAGACGCCCGCAACGATGAAAACCAGATGATCCTGCAGGTTCACCTCCTGGTCATGCGTCTGCACAACAAGCTCATCACCACCCACTTCCAGCACATCGCAGACATCGGCAAACGCATCACCGCCGCCTACATCGAAACCCTCTACACTTGGCAGTCCCTCCTCTTGGACGAGTACCTCCCCTACATCCTCTACTCCGGCCCAGATATCGACACCCTCGCCTTCCTCCGCGCCGAGCTCGCCAAGCACAACTTCGGCGCCTTCAAGTACAAGCCCCTCCTCAACCTCTCCACCGGCAAGTACGTCGTTTCGCTCCCGCATGAGTTCGCCATCGGCTTCCGCTTCGGCCACTCCATGCTCAAGCCGCGTTACCAGCTCCGCCCCACCCAGACCACCCCCATCCCCCTCTTCAACAACGCCCTCACCGCCGACGCCCACGGCAACATCGCCGACCTGCGCGGCTCGCAGCCCCTCATCGCGGACCACGTCATTGACTTCGCCTTCTTCGCCGGCCCCTTCAAGTCCAACCTCATCGACGGGAAGGTCACCTCCGTCGTCTTCGACCTCCCCGAATCCGCCATCCCGGACGACATCAAGTTCGTCGGCAACCTCATCCAGCGCAACCTCATCCGCTCCAGCCAGGTCGGCCTCTGCTCCGGAGAAGAGCTCGCCGCCTTCTACGGCATCCCCGCCCTCACCCCCACCCAGGTCGACCCCGACCCCGCCGCCTGGCCCCTTTACGGCGGTGCCGACGCCTTCCGCACCCCGCTCTGGTATTACCTCCTCAAAGAAGCCGAAGCCCAGGGCCAGCCCAAGGGCTCGCTCGGCAAACTCGGCTCCCGTCTCATCGGCGAGGTCATCCTCGGAGCCATCGCCTGGGGCGACCACTCCGTCTTCAACGAAAAACACTGGACCCCCAAGCTCCCCCTCGCCACCAAAGGCAAAGTCACCCTCGCCGACATCGCCACCTACATCGCCGACTAAACCCCCTTTGGGTGCCCCATCCTTTTTCGCAGTCTCATCGCGAAATAGGGTGGGGTATCGCGCGAAGCGCGACCGCTTTCACAGCTCATGCGACCATAAGAGATGCCCACCCCGCAAGACCTCCGGCCCTTCCGCATCGGCACCCCGAACCCCGAAGGCCCCACCGCCATCGTCACTCGCCGCGCCGCCGACAAGCTCCGCGCCGGCCACCTCTGGGTCTACCGCACCGACATCGACCGGCTCCACCCCGGCCCCGAAGGCCCCATCGAACCCGGCTCCCTCATCACCGTCCTCACCCCCAACGGCCAACCCCTCGGCACCGCCCTCTTCAGCTCCGCCTCCCAGATCACCCTCCGCCTCATCTCCCCGCACCCCCGCCTCCCCCGCCCCGGCTACCTCACCGACCTCGAAACCCGCCTCCACGCCGCCCTCACCCTCCGCGAGCACCTCGCCCCCACCTCCCCCGAAAACAACGCCCACCGCCTCCTCTTCTCTGAAGCCGACAACCTCCCCGGCATCCTCGCCGACCGCTACAACGACCTCATCCTCCTCCAGCTCCTCACCCAGGGCACCGCCCAGCCCGACGTCCGCGCCCTCGTCACCCGCATCCTCACCGAGCGCCTCGCCCCCTCCGCCATCCTCGAACGCCCCGACCCCCGCATCCGCGACCTCGAGCAGCTCCCCGCCTCCCCCGAAACCCCCGCCGACGCCCAGACTCAGACCGTCTTCACCATCAACGGTCTCCGTTTCTCTTACGACGCCACCACCGGCCAAAAGACCGGCGCCTTCCTTGACCAGCGCCTCAACT
The DNA here is from genome assembly GCA_964242025.1 of uncultured Acidobacteriaceae bacterium. Classification (GTDB taxonomy): domain Bacteria; phylum Acidobacteriota; class Terriglobia; order Terriglobales; family Acidobacteriaceae; genus Edaphobacter. Next base: position 11,452 of record CAXSZW010000001.1, on the reverse strand, counting down.
ACGCCGCCGCAGCCGCCCACGCCCACGGCCGCGCACTCGACATCTGCACCTACCAGGGCGGCTTCGCCCTCCACCTCGCCCGCACCTGCACCCACGTCACCGGCGTCGACACCAGCCGCGCCGCCCTCAAAGTCGCCGACGCCAACCTCCTCCTCAACCCGGAACTCGCCGCCCACAACCACGTCGATTGGATCGAAGCCGACGCCTTCGATCTCCTCCGCGACTTCGAGTCTCAAACCGGGACAAACACCAAGCGCTTCGACACCATCGTCCTCGACCCCCCCGCCTTCGCCAAATCCAAACGCGCCCAGGAAGGCGCCCTCCGCGGCTACAAGGAGCTCAACCTCCGCGCCCTCAAGCTGCTCAACCCCGGCGGCACCCTCGTCACCTGCTCCTGCTCCCACCACGTCTCGCTGCAGGAGTTCACAGACGTCCTCGCCTCCGCCGCCGCCGATAGCCACCGCCGCGTCCAGCTCCTTGAAACTCGCGGCGCCGCCCCCGACCATCCCGCCATCCTCACCCTGCCTGAAACCACCTACCTCAAATGCCTCATAGCCCGCGTCGACTAACGTACTCCCATGCCGGGCAACGCCCGGACCACGCGAAGCCCAAAAGAAGTCACGAAGTGACCGCCGCCCGCGCAGGGCGTCCGTCCGGCAGGACAAGCCTTCATCGAATCGTGTATCCCGGCGCAAAGTCCGGCAGCCCCATCCGCCGATGCTCCATCCACCGCAGCACGAACACCTGCGCCGGCTCCGTCAGACTCCCCGTCACCTTGTTCCGCGCCACCTCCAGAATCCCGTGGTCCAGCAGGTTCTTGTAGTAGTCGATATCCGGCTCCACCGTCACCCATCCCTTGCCCGGAACCGTGTCCGCCGCATTCGTGTGGAACGTCAACTGCACATTTGCCTCAGGAAACCGGACCTGCTTCCAGCTCAGCGTCGCCCCGGGATGAAACAGTCCCGCCCCCGGCTCCGGCGCCCACTCTCCCCTCGCCGCCGCTGCCTTCACCGCATCCACCAGCCCCGCATCGCAGTAGGCAAAGAACCGGTCCTGCGCCGGAAACGTGGAATCCCACCGCACCTGCCGGAGGTAATCCACCGGCGTCTTTCCCTCCAGGTCGAGCCCCCGCATCGCCGCCACCAGGTTCATCATGCACGCCAGCGGCCGGCTGCCGTTCGTCTCCAGCATCGTCGTAAAGTCCGCCTCGGCCGCGGCATCGGTCCCCTCCGGCTGCGCCGCCAGAAACGGCATCATCGCCTTCGCCGCCGCCCAGTCCAACCCCGCAAAGTTGAACGTCGCGTCATTCGGAATCAGCATCAGGTCCACCTCCTGCGGCGACTCAGGAGAAAGCTTCACCGGAAAATAGCCCGCCTGCTTGTACCCCTTCACATACGCCACCACAGAGTAGTGATCGCCAAGGTTGTCATAGAACGGAAGCCCCGTCACATCCACCTGCCCGGAGTTGAAGTCGCTCCGCAGAATCTGCTTCTGGTTCCCATCCGTCACCGTCAGCAGCACATCCGTTCCCGCCGCAAATACCTGCCCCGCCCCATCAAACACCCGCACCTTCATCGTGCTTGTGGCCGCCATCGCATCCTCCACGTTATCTGCCGCAAAGTGTACGCGCGTCCATCCGCGTTGCCCAATAAATTTAGTGACTTTACTTTCGCGTCGGCCCCAGAATCTTCATCGTCGCCGCATCCGCCGCGCCCCCAAAGTACTTCCCCAGCGCCTCCGTAAACACGCCGCCGTCCAGCTCTGCTTCTCCTTTGGCCGCCCAGTCGAACAGCGTCAGAGACGAGTGAAACTTCAGATCATCCGGATACCCAAAGATCTCCCCAATTGACCGCCCCGGCACCGCAACAACCAGCGCCGTACACTCCCGCAGCCGCGCCCCAAGGAGCGGATGCGCAAGATAAGCCCGCGCCTCCTCCAACCCGGAGATCGCATACCGCTGCGCCATCGGACTCGACCCCAGCCCCCTGATCTGCGGAAAGATGAACCACATCCAATGCGTCCTCTTCTCCCGCGCCGCAAGCTCCCGCCTGACGCTCTCATAGCACCCCGCCTGCGCCCCCACAAACCGTTCCAAATCGAACCCGTCGTTCATATCCCCTCCTGCCTTACTACTCCCTAACCACCAACCCCCTACACCCTGTCTCTATCCGGTAAAAGCCTTTGCACTTGCTTGTTCGGGGCTCATCTATCTCCCCGTCCCTCACCGCACCAACGCACTCTCCTCAAACTTTTCCAGCAGCTCCGCGACATCCTTGTAAACCTCCACGCATCCCGCCGCCAGCAGGTCTTCCCTGGACCAGCCGCCGCTCTCCACGCCAATCGTCCACACTCCCGCCTTCCCCGCAGCCTCCGCGTCATAAGGCGTATCCCCCAAGGCCAGCACCTCCTCCGGCTTCAGCCCCAGCCGTTTCAGCGTCGCCTGAAAGATGTCCGGATGCGGCTTGGACTTCTTCGCATCGTCCGCGGAGCTCTCCTCCTCGATCAGGTCTTCCATGTGGGCGATCTTCTTGTACGTCTCCAGGTCCTCCTTGCTTGCTGATGAAGCAAGAGACAACCGTATGCCCGCCTCCTTGAGCCGCAGCAGAAACTCCCTCACCTTCGGAAGTGGCTCCACCTTGTCCAGGTAATCCGTTTGAAAGAGGAACTTCCGGTACGCCTCCAGCGGCTCCTGCACACACTTCTGCTTCCACCACGGCACAAATACCGGCACCAGCTCATCCCCGCCCTTGCCAATCTGCCGCCGCAGCTCCTCCACCTCCAGCTCCATCCCCAACCCGCGGAACGCATCCCGCCACGCCTCTGCATGAAGCCAGTTACTCTGCACCAGCGTTCCATCGATATCGCACAAAATCGCCTTGATCATGGGCCGTAGGATGCCACCCGCCTCCTCCCCGGCCAACAAGCCGTCGAACCTGCCTTCCATCGCGCCATTTCGCCCACTCAGGACCACCCTTCCAACACCACCACGAGTCGCATGGTGAAACCGAAAAGCCTCCTTGCATCTCTCGGCAAACAGAAGAGTTACAGATTCGTCCCACACCGTTGCACACTTCTTGGTGCACTTTTCACCGCAAATCACTTTTTAATGGTCGAAAACGCAAATCCCCAGTAAAGACGCACCCCTCACCATGCGCCATGGCTGTCACTTGACCACGTTAGCCATACATTTCACCATCGTTTGGATCGCATCCACCACACCCGAGTACACTGGTGTCCCATGACTCTCTCGGAACTGATCGACACCTTCGCCATCCCCGGCGTCCTCTCGTTTGAGGAGCACAACGGCCTCATCCGCGCCCTCGTCACCACCCCTGCCTGTGAGGCCACCGTCTACCTGTACGGCGCGCACCTCACCCACTGGCAGCCCGCAGGGACAGGCCCCGTGCTCTTCATGTCGGATAAGTCGGAGTTCGTCTTCGGCAAAGCCATTCGCGGCGGCATTCCCGTCTGTTTCCCATGGTTTGGCCCCCGCTCGGAAGGCCTAGGCTCCGGCGGAAAGGGCTCCGGCGGCGGCCAGCACGGCTTCGCCCGTACCTCCAATTGGAATCTCGCCTTCGCCGCCCTCGCCGGCGACGATCTTCACCTCACCTTCACTCTCGCATCCTCGGACACCACTGAAGCGCTTGGTTTCAAAGACTTCCGTGTAGCCTACGAGCTCATCCTCGGCAAATCCCTCACCCTGCGCCTCAATGTTGCCAACGCGGGCTCCGAGCCCCTCCGCTTTGAGGAAGCCCTCCACACCTACTTCGCCGTCGCCGACGTCCGCACCACCTCCGTCACCGGTTTGGAATCAGCCACTTATCTGGACAAGACCGACGCCCAAAAGCAGAAGCAACTTCCCTCGACTCCCCTCACCCTCACCGGCTGGTCCGACTGGGTCTTTCCTGGCAACGGCGCGAAGACAACCATCAACGATGGGAGTCGCACAATAGAGATTGCCAAGTCTCGCTCCGAGACCACCGTCGTCTGGAACCCGTGGGCAGAAAAATCCGCCGCGATGGCCGACATGTCCCCCGATGCCTGGCCCCACTTCCTCTGCGTGGAAACGGCCAATTCCGGCGCAGACACCGTTAGCGTCGACACAAATCAGACCCACACCATGCAGGCCGTCATCACGGTCAAGCCCCTCTAAATGCGATTGATCCTGGCCTCCGCCTCACCACGCCGCCACGAATTGCTAAAGCAAGCAGCTATCCCCTTCACCGTCGAAGCCGCTAATATCAACGAAGATCCGTTCCCGAGCGAGTCCGCCTCCGCCTATGTTCAGCGTCTTGCTGTCGAGAAGGCCCAGGCCGTCTGCGCCCGCCATATCATGGATGATGACCCCTTCATCGTTCTCGGCGCAGACACCTGCATCCTCTTTGAGGGTCAAATCCTTGGCAAACCCCTCAGCACAGTCGACGCAGAACGTATGCTAGCCGCGCTTTCCGGTCGTACCCATGCCGTAATGACCGGCATCGCCGTCGTGAGACCCGGGCACCTGGTTTCAGACGTCGAAATCACCCAAGTTACGTTCAATCTCATTTCGGAAGAGGAGATCGATAAGTATGTGGCGACTGGGGAACCCCTTGATAAGGCAGGGGCTTATGGAATTCAAGGATATGCGGCACGGTGGATTCCGCGGATAGAGGGCGATTACTTCAATGTGATGGGCCTCCCCATAGCCCGCGTCGTACGCCTGCTTGATGAGATGGAGATCCTTGGCAGATCTCTCTAATGACTGCGTAGAAACGTCCATTTTGTGGCTAAATTACCACAGCAGTGTTGATTCTTTGAGTTGTAGTCTTTTGTCCGGCGGGAGAATCGCAACGTGCCAGGCAATGCTCACCTAGAGCAAACAATACGTTCAGAGATCAGCTTCCGGGGAATCGGTCTGCACAGCGGTGCCGAGGTTTCTATGCGTCTCGTTCCCGCAGCCGCGGGCTCCGGAATCGTTTTCCGCCGCACGGATCTTGACAACTTTGAGATTCCAGCCACAGGGCGGAATGTGGCCAAGGTCAGTTATGCAACTTCCCTAATGCGCCAGTCGGTGCTCATTCAGACGACCGAACATTTACTGTCCGCATTGATCGGCTTCGGCGTCGATAACGTCATTGTTGAAGTCGACAACCTGGAAGTTCCCATCCTCGATGGGAGTGCTCTGCCCTATGTTCAGGCGTTCCAGACAACTGGTTTGCGGGGGCAGAGGCGGCGTAGGGAATATCTAAAAATTATTAAGGAGGTGGAGGTACGGGAGGGGTCGAAGTTCATTGGGGTCTATCCGGGGACGGGATACGAGATTGACTACACCATTGATTTTCCGGCGCCGATTGGATGTGAAACATTTCATGGTGACCTGGCTGTGGGGGATTATGTGAATTTGATTGCGCCGGCTCGGACCTTTGGCTTCAGGGAGGATGAAGCGATGCTGCGAAATATGGGCCTTATTCGGGGAGCTTCGGATGAATGTGCAATCATTTTGAGCCGTGACGGGGTGCAGAATGGGCCGCTGCGCTTCTCGGATGAGTTTGTACGGCACAAAGTGCTTGATTTGATTGGGGATCTGGCACTGGCGGGGCGGCGGATTCAGGGTCGGGTGGTAGCGGAGCGGGCGGGCCACGCCATGCACACGGCCTTAGTGCAGAAGCTGATGCGGGACCGTGGTGCGTGGGTGCTGGCGCATGGGTTCGATGAGGCCGTGGAGGCTGAAACGGAACTTTTGGCGGCGATGCGGTTGGCTCCGCTTCATGCCTGAGAGTGGCATAAGCCCTTTGATTGCAGCAGTTGCGTTAGGTTCAAATCTGCCTTCGAGGTTTGGAGGGCCGGAGGAGAACCTGCGGGAGGCGATTCATCGGGTCCGGGAGCTTGGCACCGTGATTGTGGTTAGCTCTTTCCAAGTGACTGATCCTATGGGATTTATGGAACAGCCGCAGTTTGTGAACGGGGCGTTGCTGTTGGAGACGACGTTGGCACCACCACGACTGATGGCTGGGCTCCTAGAGATCGAGACCGGGATGGGGCGGAACCGCGTGGGGGTGCCTGCGAAGGGGCCTCGGGTGATCGATCTGGACTTAATCTGGGTGGGCAGTATGGTGTTGAAAACAGAGGATTTGACGCTGCCGCATCCGGCCATGGCGGAGCGCGGCTTTGTGCTGCGGCCGTTGAGTGAGCTTGCACCGGATTGGGTGCATCCGGTGTTGGGACTGAGTGTGGCGGAGATGTTGCAACGGCTGGCATCCAGGCGGTAATGGTGTGGTGAATGGATGCCAGCTTGTGGCTTTTGGTATGGCTAAGGTGGACAAGGAGCAGCAACTCTGCGGCAGGGCAGCGGGCAAAGAATACGGGGAGCAGCGTTGGCTGCTCCCCGTCAGTTGTTGGCAGTGAGAGGTTGAGGGTTAGGGGCGGGTAGCCAGACGATTGGCAGCCCCAGCGACAGCGGGGAGGCCCGCAGCGATGGGGGTGACGACCGGTACAGCCTGCCCAACGATCTCCGTGACGAAGCCCTGGACGGTGGCTGAGGCGGTGGCTGCCGTGCCCGAGTTTCCGACCCAGACGTTTCCAGAGCCATCGATGGCGATCCCATCCGGCGAAGCAAACGTGTGAGCGAATCCAGCCGTGGTTGCGGGAGATACGACGCTACCCGTGGGAGTGACCTCTGTGATGGATCCGGCCGAGGCTGAAGTGCCAGCGACCCAGGTATTGCCAGCGCCATCCAGAGCAAGCTTCTGGATGTAGAGCAGGCTGGGATTGGACGTGGTGGAAGCATTGACCGTGACACCACCAGTGAAGGACGAGTTGGTGACCAGCGTTTGCGAGACCTGACCTGCGGTGCTGCTGTAGCTTCCGGCCCAAACGCTGTTCGCGCTATCGACTGCAATGGGTTCAATGGTCGGGCTGCCGGCCCCTACAACCGCGCCTGTTGTGCAGGTTGTGGTGGGAGGCCCGGCTGTCCGATTGTTGCAGAAGAACGGCGTGAAGCCGTTGTTGCTGGAGCTGGCAGTCGAGACATCCACGGTCCCAAAGCCGTCGATGGCGATGGTTGAGAAGCTGCTATCGGTGATGCCGGCTGCAAGCCGGGTGGCGGTTGCCCCGGTGGCGGCTCCTGCCGGGATCACTTCCAGGTCGGCTGCTCCGCCGGTGGCGCTGGTGGTTGCGACGTAGGTGTTGCCTGCGCCATCGACTGCAAGCGAGCCAGGGCCGGCGCCGGTGGTGAAGACCTTGGTGGTGCCGCCAGCGGTATACTCCGCGACTGTGGTTCCGAGAGAACCTGATTTACCGTAGCTGGTGACGAAGACGTCGTTGCTGCGGTCCAGCGCGATGGAGAAGGAACCGGCGAGCAGAGTTCCAGTGGTGGTTCCGGGAGCGTTGATGAAGATCTGGTTGAGCGGTGTACCGGTGGGACTCAGCTCCGTGACAGAGTTTCCGACGGTTCCGGCGGTGGTGGAGAAGTAGTTGTCCACCCAGATGTTGCCGACAGAATCAACGGCGAGGTTCTCAGGCTTCGTGAGCAGGTAAACAGGGGAACCTGCGACCGTTTGTGAGCTGTTGGAGCCGTAGGTGACACCGATGGTCCAATCCGTCGGAGCGGCGCTGAGAATGGGCTGAAAGGGCGCCTGAGCGTTGACGGTGCCGTACAGGGCAGCGATGTTGCTGGTCCCGCTGATGGTGCTGGTGGGATTGTTCGCCAGGTAGTATGCGGCCTGGATGGTATCCGTCACAGCGGGGGCAGCCACATCCGAGAAGAGGGTTCCGCAGGTGCTGGCAGGGGAGGTGGTGGAGGCTCCGTTGGTGTTGACGCAGGCGGCGAGGATATCTGCGAGGGTGTTGATCTTGGCCTGTTCCGGCGTGATGGTGACGCTGGGTGCGGTGGAATAACCGGTGATGGCACCGGTGACGGTGGTCGCGGCCTTGGCGGTGCCGGCGGCGGGATCGACCAAGTTATTAAAGGTGGCGACTGCGTTCAGCAAACCCTGATTGTTGGTGGAGCTGGTGCCGAAGTTGCCCTCGCCGTTGGTGGTATCCGGCGTGAAGAACTGCTGCAGGGCGAACATTCCAGCGATGGTGGTGACCTCATTGACGTTGACCTGCGGCTGGGTGGTGATGACGGTGTTGCAATCGCCGAGAATGGTGAGGAAGGCTGCGTTGGGGTTGGCGATGCCGGTCGTGGGGGAGCCGCCGACAGCGGTGATATAGAGGGTCTGGCTGGCCGTGGCGGAGTTGGTGGCGGGGCAGAGGTAGGTGTTGCCACTCGCGGGGCCGAAGTTGAAGGTTCCGGCCGCGGAAGTGGTTGTGTGCGCGAGTGCTGTGGCGGCGCCGCCGTACCCGGTCTTTCCAGCGGCCCAAACGGTCACCGTGGATCCGGAGACAGGCTGGCGACCACCGTGAACGGAGCCGGTAATGGATCCTGCAACGGCGGCGGTGTTGACGGCGGCACCGTTGAAGTTGGAGCCGCAGCCGGTGGAGAGAAGGACCAAGCCGGTGGCGAGGACGGCTGCGCGGGCTGGGGTTTGGCGGAAGAGCTGGACGATGCTCCGGGATGGGTGCTTCATTGGTGCCTCCAATTACAGGGACTGAGAGAACGAAGGTTGATCGGGAAGGACGCGGGGGCTGGGCGCTGGATCAGCGCGGGATGCGTTCTTTCGGACAGTGACTGGTGCAGGTGGGGCGAGGTGATGCAGGGGTACAGTGGGCTTCCGGCCGATTTCCGGTCTGGGACCCCGGAAGTCGACACCCGGAACTCGGACGTGAACTTAGGTTTTATGCGAGAGGATGTTGGAGAGCCTGCCAACCGGGTGGGACCGGTTGCTGCCAGAGACACGTCGCGGGAGGGCGGGCGGGCTGAACGGCGAAGCATGGACTCTTCCTTTGTGTCACGTTGGAACACTAGGGTAGCCTTCGGAGTTGCTTTTGGGAATTGTAAAATTTTTGATGCTGAAACGGGAATCGAGACGGATGTGCGTTTGGGCGAGCCGTGGGAGATGATGACTCTATGAGCGAGATCGGTGTGAGCAGGACTGGGGAGAGGCTGGGGGGGTTGCCGACGGAGGCTCGGAACCCGCGGAGCGAGGGGCTTGATCGGATGGGGACGGTGGAGATGCTGGGGGTGATGAACGACGAAGACGCGACGATTGCGGCGGCGGTGAGGGAGGCACTGCCGAAGATTGCGGAGGTGGTGGACGCGGTGGCGGCTCGGTTTGAGCGGGGGGGGCGGCTGTTTTATGTGGGGGCGGGAACGAGCGGGCGGCTGGGGGTGCTCGACGCAAGTGAGTGTCCGCCGACGTTTTCCGTTGGGCCGGGGCTGTTTGTGGGGTTGATTGCGGGGGGGGATGGGGCGCTGAGGACGTCGAGCGAGAGCACGGAGGACAAGCCGGAGGAAGGGGAGAGGGATCTGGCGGGGTACGGGGTGGGGGAGGCGGATACGGTGGTGGGGATTGCGGCGAGTGGGCGGACCCCGTACGTGATGGGGGCGCTGGGGGCGGCGGCCAGGGCCGGGGCGCTGACGGTGGCGTTGACGTGTGCGGGGGGTGCGGGGGTGGTCTCGCCGATGGCGGCGATGGCGGAGGTGGCGGTGGAGCTGGCGACGGGGGCGGAGGTGGTGACGGGGTCGACGCGGATGAAGGCGGGGACGGCGACGAAGATGGTGCTGAATATGGTGTCGACTGGGGTAATGGTGCGGAGGGGGGCGGTGTACGGGAACCTGATGGTGAATGTGCAGCCGACGAATGCGAAGCTGGTGGATCGGGCGGAGAGGATTGTGGGGGGGGCGGTGGGGTGCACGGCGGAGGAGGCTGGGCGGCTGCTGCGGGAGGGAGGGAGTGTGAAGGTGGGGATTGCGATGGGGGTGCTGGGGGTGGAGAGGGCGGAGGCGGAACGGCGCCTCGCCGCAGCCGGGGGACGGCTGGGCGAGGCGCTGGGGCGTTAGAGCTGCTCGAGTTTGGGGACGGTGTTGTGATCGCCGCCGAGGAAGTGGAGCAGGTCCTTGTTGAGGCGGTCGGGAACGGTGGCGTTGAGGCCGTGGGGTTCGCCGTCGTATTCGATGAGGGTGGCGTGTGGGAGGATCTTGGCGGAGTGGCGGCCGGCGGCGTCGATGGGGACTGTCTTGTCGGAGGTGCCGTGGATGACGAGGAAGGGTGTGGTGAGGGACTTCATCTCCTCCCGGAAGTCCGTGGTGCCGAAGCTGTTGGCGCAGTCCAGGGTGGCCTTGGGGGAGGCGAGCATGGCCATGTGTTCGGACCAGGTGATGACGGACTCCGAGACGGTGTGGTGGATGGCGCTGCGGCCATAGAACTGGGGGAAGAAGGTGCTGTGGAAGAAGTCGAAGCGATCCTTTTTGAGACTGGCGACGATTTCATCGAGCTTTTCCGAGGGGACGCCGTCGGGGTTGGAATCGGTTTTGACCATAAGGGGCGGGACGGCGGAGATAAGGACGGCCTTGGAGACGCGGGCGGAGCCGTGGCGGCTGAGGTAGCGGACGACTTCACCTCCGCCCATGGAGAAGCCGACGAGGGCGGCGTTGCGAAGGTCGAGGGCGGTCATGAGCTCGGCGAGATCGTCTGAGAGGGTGTTGTAGTCATAGCCGGTGAAGGGCTGGGAGGAGCGGCCGAAGCCGCGGCGATCGTACGCGATAACGCGGTAGCCGCTGAGGGCGAGGAAGCTCGCCTGCTGTTCCCAGGAATCGGCGTTGAGGGGCCAGCCATGGATGAGGACGACGGGTGTGCCGGTGCCCCAATCGTTGAAGAAGATTTCGGTTCCGTCTTTGGTGGTGAGGTACGGCATGTGCTCTCCTGTGGCCCTGGTGGCCCGGTTCTGATCTGGAGGCTAGGACGCGGCGGCGGCGGATGGGGTTACTTTTTCGGGTGGGAGAGGAGGGCGTCGACTGGGGAGAGGCAGGGAATAGGGAATAGGGGAGAGGGAATAGGGGGTCGTCTTCGGCGGCTGCGGCGTTGAGGGTGTCGAGGAGGAAGGGGACGGGGGTGGCGGCGGCTTCTTGCTCGCGTTGCTCTTCGCGGGCCCAGTCTTCCATGAGGATCTGTTCGAGGTCTTTTTCCTTGCGGATGCGGTTGGCAAAGGGCTGTTCGGGGGCGATGAGGCCGTGGTCGGGGTGGGTTTCTACCTCTTCGATGGTGTCGGCGGGGTCGGCCTGGGGCTGGCGTGGGGGGAGGTTCATGGAGGCGATCTGGAGGCCGTAGAGGAGGAGGCCGGCGCGGCGGGGGTCGAGCTGGTTGGCGGCGAGGCGGAGGAGGATTTCGCCGATGGCGGCCTGGATGGAGGCGCGGTCTTCCGGGCGGGGGAGGGCGAAGGCGGCGCGGCGGGCTTTTCGCGCGTCCCGGGCGTCCAATTCGGCCTGCGGGACGGGTTTGCGGGTGGTGTGGTGGTAGTAGCAGAAGAGTTCGTGGCGGAGCGAGGGGCTGCCGCAGCGGTGGCCGGTGGTATGGATGTGGCGGCATTGGTG